>NZ_JBHZGI010000009.1:0-94984 GCF_051900535.1 Frateuria sp. GZRe12 | reverse complement strand
ACCGGCGCATCAACTGGATCGCCTCACGCTTGAACTGAGCAGTAAATCGCTGCCGTTTCTCCATCGAACACCTCCGTGCGAGGATTGTCCTCGCTTTGTGGTGTCCGAGAGAGCGGGACCAGCCCACTCCGTCCCCTTTTTTTTGTTGGAGCCGTTTTTTCTATTCTCAGTTATGCGCCGGCAGCGTCTGGTCCGATCGCAGCTCGCGGGTTACCGGGTCGACGTCCAGCACATGGACCACGCCCCGCTTGGCATAGAACACGAGCAAGGCGTGGTCGTTCGTCAGCTGATGGTCGAGCAAGGTGTTGACGCCGTTGGCGAGCGTCTTGAGCTGGTGGCCGTCGACAGAGGCGAGGCGAATGTCCCAGGTAGCGTCGCCCTTGTTGTCCGTTTCAGCCGGGCGAGAGAGGAAAAGCAGGCCCAGCGCTCGAGAGTCCGACGACGAACCGTGAGTTCGAAGGGGATCGGGTTCGCCGACAACCGACAGGGCGGCGAGGGATTGCGCATTGTCGTCGAGCAGCCAGTGTGCCCGGCGGGAAGCGGTGTCGAAGAAGAGCAGATTGCGCAGGTCCGGAGGCGTATAGCTCGAGCTGAGCGAGCCCACCTGCGGCCCTTCGCTGCCCAGTTGCGCATAAAGCATGGACGTGCCCGGGATCGCTGCGAAGCGACCCAGTTTCAGTGCAACCTCATGCTGATCCGGCCGGTCAAGCCGCCCAATGGTGGCCTTGCCGTCTGGCACCTGTCTCATCGATCTGGAAGCCCCGACCATGCTGACGGCGCCGTACAGCACCAGCAAGAGCAGCAGCAATCCAGTGATGCCGACGAAAAAAGGGGACGGAGGCAATTAAATCGCAATAATTGCCTCCGTCCCAATTGATGAAAGAGGTCAGGTGCTATTTACTTTAGGCAATAACAAAACCGAAATATGGGGGTCAGAGCCCGTTAACTGGACCAGATCCGAATAAGGAATAAGTGGGTCGGAGCCGTTTCTTGTGGCAACCGAATCGATTTCACACAAAACAGTGGTCAGAGCGCACTTTTCAAGTCGACTCTGACCCGGGATCCGGCAAATAGCCCGACTTCTTTGATGGATATGGCGAGTTGCGCGAAGTAGGCGTATGGTCCGCACACGGCGCTGATCAGGGATTAGGATGGTCATGCACAGGGAAGGTAGCGTCGGCGCGGCTGCGCCGATGCAGGGCGGGATCGTCTAAACGTTCAAAATGCGAAATCAAACCACGGGAAATTCCCACATGCCACGTCCCTACTTTCTCCACCGCGTCCTTTCCGTGAGTGTCGGCCTGGCCGCTGCCTGCATGTCGCTGCCCACGTTCGCCGATATGCCGATTGCAGTCACCTTTCCGGCAAACAGTGTCTGGGCGCAGGAAGTCGGCAACCTCACCCGTTCGGACGACTCGCTGGATTACACGGTGGCGGTCGCGGCGGGCAAGACGTTGCAGCTCAACCTCCTGAGCCGCAATCCCAACGTGTTTTTCAAGGTGACGGATCAGAGCGACGGCAAGGTGGTGCTGGATACGCGCAAGACAGGTGAGTCCACCTGGTCTACACCGAACGCGACGGCCACCACCTATGCGATTCGGGTCTATATCGATTCTGCCGCGTTGAAGTTCGACAACACTGCGAAATTCGCGTTGCAGATCGGGCAGTACGGCGCCGAAGACTTGCAGTCGCCGGCGACCGCAGTGACGTTCGAGCCTGGCGAGCCGTGGGCGCAACGGGATGGGGTCCTGGATGCCGGGGCTCCTGTTTACAACTTCACCGTTGCCATCGCGGCCGGCATGACAATCAAGGTCAATCTCGTCTCGAGCAATCCCGAATTGCACTTCCGCGTGAGCGACCAGACCCATGACAAAAAGCTGGTCGACACGAGCGCGACCGGGGCGAACACCTGGTCCGAATCGGTTGCGGAAGCGACGAATTATGCGATCCAGGTGTACGCCGATCCTGCGGCGATGCCGTCCGGACAAAAAGCACGGTTCACCCTGCAGGTTGGGCAGTACGCTTCCGGGGACATACAACCGGCCAAGCCAGCCACCGTGCCGACAGCTGCACCAAAAGCGGGGCTGGCTCACCGGTAGCCACGAAACAAAACGGGGTGAAACAACAACGGGCTCAGGTTCTCGTATCTAGCGCTCGGAAGTGAACCTGGCCCCGCATTTCCGGGCTGCTCCGGGGCCCGCCAGCCCACTGGGAAGCGGCTGTCGCGCTCCGGTCGAGCTCAGCGAACAGTTCCATCGTCCACTCGACGAACACCCGCACCTTGGTGCTGAGCTGGCGGCTGGGCGGGTAGACGATGTAGACCTCCTGCGGCGCCGGCCGCCACCGTTCGAGAACCGGGACGAGCATGCCGCGCTCGATCGCCGGGCGAACCATGAAGTCCAGCGTGTGGATCACGCCCAGCCCGGCCAGAGCGACGGTGACGTGCGCGTTGCTCTCGTTGACACTGATCGGCGTCGGCGGCTCGATCTGCAACGGCTTGCCCTTATCCAGGAAATGCAGCGGCTGGTTGCGGCCGGTGCGTGCGGAGAAATAACCGGCAACGACGTGGCCGCCCTCCGCCAACTGCTCGGGCCGCTCGGGGGTGCCATGGCGGGCGAGATAGGCGGGGCTGGCGCAGGTGGTCCAAGGCAGGGCGCCAATGCGGCGGGCGATCAGCGCGGGGTCGGTGGCGCTGTTGCGGATGGCGCAATCGATGTTCTCGCCGATCAGGTCGACCGTGCGATCGGTGACGCCCAGTTGCAGTTCGATGTCGGGGTAGGCGGAGCGGAAACGCGGCAGGGCAGGGATCAGGATGCCGCTGGCGACCGAGCCGCCGGTGTCCACCCGCAGGCGGCCGCGCGGATTGCTGCGGGCGCGCCCCAGCGTCGCCTCGACGTCGGCCAGCTCTTCCAGTACCAGCCGGATGCGCTCGTAGTAGGCGGCGCCATCCTCGGTCACGCTGACACGCCGGGTCGTGCGCTCAAGCAGTTTGATCTTGAGGTGCCGCTCGAGTGACTGGATCGCCTTGCTGACCGTGGCGGTTGGCATCTGCAAGGTCTGCGCCGCGCGCACGAAGCTGCCGGTTTCCACGACGCGGGCGAAGGCCCGGATGGCTTGCAGGTGGTCCATCGACGCGGCTCCGAGGAGACGATTTGATTATCCACCGGTGGAAATAAAGAAACCACGGAAGATGGATTTATCCCTCGATCATGAGGGAATAGGCTGCTCCCCTAACGGCGACACCTGGTCGCCCTCGGAGACAGCCCATGAATACCCCGACCTCCATCCACAGCACGCGCCACGCCGGCAAGATCGCCCTGGTCACCGGCGGTAGCTCGGGCCTGGGCCTGGCCACCGCTCGGCGGCTGGTGCAGGAAGGCGCAGAGGCCGTGTACATCACCGGCCGCCGTCAGGCCGAACTGGATGCCGCGGCGACGACCATCGGCGAGAAGGCCATTCCGATCCGCGGCGACATTGCCGTGGCCGCGGACCTGGATCGCATCTTCGCCACCATCGGCGAGCGCCACGGCCGGCTGGACATCCTGTTCGCCAACGCCGGCGGCGGCGAATTCGCCCCGCTGGGCGCGATCACCGAGGCGCAGTTCGACAAGTACTTCAACATCAACGTCAAGGGCACGCTGTTCACCGTGCAGAAGGCGCTGCCGCTGATGAAGCCCGGCGCGGCGATCGTCATCACCGGGTCGATGGTGTCGACGCAGGGCGTGCCGGCGTTTGGCGTGTACGCCGCCACCAAGGCGGCCTTGCGCTCGTTCACCCGCACCTGGGCCTCGGACCTCAAGGGCAGCGGCATCCGCGTGAACATCGTGGCGCCCGGCGTCGTGGTCACGCCGGGTTACAAGAACGAGCTGGGCATGAGCGACGAACAGATCGCGCAGTTCGAGGTGCACACCGCGTCCGTCACGCCGCTGGGGCGTAGTGGAAAGCCGGAGGAGGTGGCCAGTGCCGTGTCCTTCCTCGCCTCGGACGAGGCCAGCTACATCACCGGCGTGGAGCTGTTCGTCGATGGAGGCCAGGCGCAGGTTTGACGGCCAAGCCGATCGAAGAGAAACGGGTTCAGCCGGGCGTCGTCGGCGGGCCTGAGCCTCACGGCACAGCCATAAGAGGGGCGGGTCCATTTTTCCCGTGGGGGTGAATGAACCTGCTCGCTTTTTGCTTTTTTTCGCGAGACCTTTTTGTCTGGAGTGGACGTTGACCCAGTCCTTCCAAACGACCGATTTGCGGGATCCTATTTGGGCATGAGGTGGTACAGGCCGCCCGGCGCGGCATCTTCCAGCATCCAGAGCGAACCGTCCGGGGCTTCTTCGATATCGCGGACGCGTTTGCCGATGTCCCAGCGCTGGACCGCGGTCGCGCCGCCCTTGCCGTCGAACGTGACCCGGACGATGGTTTCGGCGGCAAGGCCGCTGATCAGGGCGCTGCCCTTCCAGTGCGGAAAAGCGCTGCCCTTGTAGAACATCAGATTGCCCGGTGCGATCACCGGCACCCAGTAGATCACCGGCTTGGCGAGGTCGGGGCGCGTACCGGGGCTGGGGATGGGCACGCCGTTGTAGTTGACGCCATAGGAGACCAGCGGCCAGCCGTAGTTCTTGCCACGTTGGATCAGGTTCAACTCGTCGCCGCCGCGCGGGCCATGTTCGACTTCCCACAGTCGGCCGTCGGGTGCGAAGGCGAGGCCATACGGTGTGCGCACGCCGGTGGCCCAGGTTTCGGCCGGCGTCAGGTTGGGCCCGGGGAACGTATAGGTGCTGACGACCGGCGCGGTCTTGGCTTTCTCGGTGTCCTCTGCCGGGTCGATCAGCGCAATGGTGCGGGCGCCGACCTTGCCTGCCCACGGATTGCCCGGCGCAGGTTTGCCGTCCAGCGTCAGCCGGAGGATCTTGCCTTCCGGCTGGTTGGGATCCTGCGCGGGTGTGAAGCGCTGGCGGTCGCCCACCGTGAGGAAGAGATATTTGCCGTCAGGCGAGAAGGCAATCTGGGCGCCAGCCTGGCCGCCCTTGCCGGTCGGCATCTGGCGCCACAGCACCTTGTAGCCGTCGAGCCGTGGTTGCTTGCCATCCAGCACGAGCTGCCCGCGGCCCAGCGTCAGTCCGCCGCCATACTCGCCCGGGGCGACATAGGTGAGGTAGACGTTGTGGTCGGTGGCGTAATGGGGCGAGAGGAAGACGCCCAGCATGCCGTTCTGGCCTTCGACGTAGCTCGGCGGGACGCCGGCGATTTCGGTCTTGGCGCCTTGCGGGGTAACCAGGTCGACGCGGCCGACCTTCTCGGTCACCAGCATGCGGCCATCGGGCAGGAACGCGATGCGCCAGGGCAGGTCGAAGCTCGCCACCTTCGTCATGGTGAAGGGCAGGCCGGGATCGGCTTTCTGCTCCCCCGCGTTGGTCTGCGCATGGACGGCGCTTGTCAGCAGGGCGGCCAGAAACACCCCGGTTGCGAGCTTCATCATCGGTACGTTCCCTTATCCGGATCACCAGAAAAACATCTTAGTGTCGGGATGCCGTGGTGGCGTGACGGCCCGACCGGATGCAAAACGGGACAGAGCGGGTGCAGCGCGCCGCTTTTTGTGTTCCTGCATCCAACCATTCCGGTGGATGTCGATTTCGGACGATCCGCTTCGTCGTTCCGATGCATGGTCGAGATGCCGCGCGACCATGACCGCGATTTCAAGCCCGCCACCGGCGCCACCTAGAGAGCAACGCAATGTTCATGACGACGATCGCAAGGATGTCTACAAGCGGGGCATGCGGCTCCCGCCCGACCGTTCGGAGGCTCGAGGGCCGGGCGGCCACGGGAGGGGTTGCTGCCAGGCGCATCGCTTGCGTCGCGCTGGTCGCCTTCGCGCTGGTCGGCGCCGGTGCGCAGGCGGCCGGGTCCTACCCCCGCATGGCGCCCGTCAAGGCCTACCTGATGGAGCGTGGCGATGAAATCGCGCTTGCCAGGAGCGCCGCACCCGTTTCCATCTCCAAAGACGCGACGGTCCTGGTGCTGACGCCCACCGGCTATGAAGCGGCGGTCACTGGCACCAACGGATTCGTCTGCTGGGTCGCCCGCGGTTTCAGCGGTGCTCCGGACTGGCCCGAGCGATGGAACCCGAAGATCCGCGCCGCGGGATGCGACAACCCCCAGGCCGCCCGCAGCGTGACGCCGATCGCCCGGCTTCGCACGGCGATGACGCTCGCCGGTCGTTCCGACGCCGACATTGCCGAGCGCATCAAGGTCGCCCTTCGCACCCGGGAAATCCCGCCGCTGGGGGCAGGGGCCATGTGCTACATGATGTCGAAGTCGTCCTATCTTTCCGACGACGGCGGCCACGACATGGCGCACGTCATGTTCTACGTGCCATCGAAGGACGGCGCTGACTGGGGTGCCAACGCGTCGGGCTCGCCTGTTTTCGGCGGGAACTACTGGTACTACACGCCCGATCACCAGGCCGATGCTGCCAGCCTGCCGCCGCTGTCGGTCCTGCTGGTCGGCGTCGCCACCTGGTCGGATGGGACGCCTGCAGCGATGCCTCCGATGTAGCTGCTCCCGATGCAAGGCCGCGGCTGGACGAAGAAACAACAACGGGGCGAGACAAACAAACCGACACGTGGATCAGGTCCACTTCCCTTGTGTGCGAAGGTGAGCTTCGCGCTGGTCGGTTCGTTTATCTGTCCAAGGTCTTGTCGCGGTGCTGCGGATTCCGGGGCCGGGCCTTGTAGGCCAGCCGTCCGGTTTCCGTGTCCGTGAGCAGCCGGCGCTTCAAGGCCGACTCCGGCATCCACTTGGCCACCGCCATGGCAATAAGCCGAGCGGTTCCATACAGGACGATGGCAACGACGGGAGCGATAGCGATGCCCATGGCGGTCCGCAGGATCGTCGAATTTGGGTCAAGCATGGTGGTATGCCTCCCTAAGCCCTGGCGTGCAGTGGCTTTCCCGTGGGTTCCAGGCGCGCAAGACGATGCAGATGCCTGGTCAAGCAAGTATGCGCGTTATCCCCGAGCGCAAAAAAAAGGGCAGCCATGAGGCTGCCCCGGGGAGGACCCAGTCGGTGAGGCTTAACGGGTGTAGGTGTTGTACTTCGTGTTCGAGTAGAAGTTGCTGTACACGGTGATGTTGTAGCAGCCCTTGCTGAACTGGATGTCGCGGCTGAGCGAACCGCCTTCCTTGGTCGCGGACATGTAGCGGGTGCTGTTGTACTTGAGCGTGTTGCCGGTGATCAGCCAGTCGTGCGACTTGCCGCTCGGACGCACGCCCGCCAGGCCGTTCTGGGTCGCGTAGTTGCCGGTGAACGTCACGTAGCCGGCGCCGATGCCCATCGCGCCGAAGCCGTAGTTGCCCTTCAGCGTGTTGCCGACGATCGCGATGTCGGAAATGTTGGTGTGCAGCTCGATGCCGTTGCCGTGATTGTTGGCGAACGTGTTGTTCTCCAGACGGACGGCATTGGTCTGGCCTTCGGTCATCGGCTCGATGTCGATGCCCGCTTCCGGCAGCGTGCCGTTGGTGCCCTGGAAGGTGCTGTTGACGATGTAGACGTGCTGCGACGGGCCGATCGACAGGCCCTGGCGGCGGTTGTTGCTCGACACGACGCCGTCGACGGTCACGTAGTCGGAGCGCACGTGGACCTTGTTGACGTCCTTGGCGCCGATCCACACGCCGTCGCCCCAGAAGTTGGAGAGGTTGACCTTCTGCACGAGCACGTTGGTCGCGGCCGTGATGTTGATGCCGTAGCCCCACTCGCCGGTGTCGCCGATGTGCTTGGCGCGGTCACCGACCAGGTTGCCGCCGGAGATGCTCACGTCGGTCACGTTGTAGACCTGGAAAACCATGTAGCGGCTGTTGCTGGTCGGGATCACTTCCAGGGTCGCCAGCGGATCCATCACCACGCTGGTGTGCGAGCGCAGCTTGATGGGCTTGGTGGCGTTGACCATGTAGTGGCCGGCCGGGATGGTGACGGTGCCGCCGCTGGTCGGCAGTGCGTTGATCGCGGCCTGGATGGCGGCAGTGTCGTCATGCACGCCGTTGCCCAGGGCGCCGGTGGTGCGCACGTCGACGGTCGCGGTCTGCCCGATGACCGGCTTGGGCATGGCAGTCCACCAGTCGGCGGCGAACGAGGGCGCGGCGACCGCGGAGAGGGCCAGTGCGGCGAACGCCAGCATCAACGGCTTCTTCACGAGGCGCTTCGAGGTGACGGAGGTGCGAGCAGCCGCCGCAAGCTTATGGTTCTTAAGGGAAACGTTCATTTTTAGGCAGGTCTCGGGTCTTTGTCGGGAAAAGACTTCGTCACGCGAAGCTCACGACAAAAATGCGCGATCGTCACATGCCTGAGCAAGCTCGACAGAAGGCAGCTGTGACGAATCCTTGACGCCGTTGGCAGAAAGTGCCGGTTGGCCCTGCAGGCACGCCCGAGCGGTTGGGAACCGCATCACGCACGGGCCGGAGAGCACCCAGGCAGGGGGGTGTCAGCCAGCGCCGCACGATTTACCGTAGAGCTCGTTCCGAGGCAGGAATCAGGCTGGCCACTGTCTTAGGGAGGCGAGTGATCGAGGTCGCAGCCAACGTGGGAACTCGACTGCGACCTCGCTTCCCATTGCCCGCGAAGAGGTCGTGCGCCGCTGGAACTTTGCTGATCCACCCACCCCGACTCCCACTGGAGAACGCGTATGAACCTGGTCTCGTCCCGCAAGTTGTTTCTGCCGTGCGCGCTGGCGCTTGCCGTGTCGTTCCCTCTGGGGGCCGCCGCCCAAAACGCCGCGGCATCCAGCGCCCCGGCATCCGGCACCACCACTGCCGGGACACAGGCCACGCCGGCCGCGCGACCGGCGGACGTGGCCTCGATCGACGCGATATTGAAGGCGGCCTACGACACGATTTCGGGGCCAAGGGGCCACCAACGCGACTGGAATCGCCTGCGTTCGTTGTTCGCGCCAGGCGCGCGGATGATTCCCACGCACACCAGCGACGGCGGCGTCACCACGACGCGGGTGCTGGGCGTCGATGAGTACATCCGCCTGGGCGATCCGAAGCTCAAGGAGATCGGCTTTTTCGAAGACGAGGTGCACCGCACGGTGCAGCGCTTCGGCAACATCGCACAGGTGTTCAGCACTTACGAAACGCGCCATGCGGCGGCCGACAAGCCGTTCCAGCGCGGCATCAACAGCATCCAGCTGCTGTTCGACGGCCATCGCTGGTGGATCGTGACCATCTACTGGCAGGGCGAGCGCCCGGGCCTGCCGATTCCGAAAGAGTTCGGCGGCTGATCGCCTTCCAGACGATTCGGGACAGTAATGACGCTGCCGCTTCTTTGAGGGAACCGAAAACCGTGGGTCGGCGGTGGACTCTGAAAGCCGACGCCAACCCACGTCACTTCCGATCACATCGAGGGAACGTGCCAGTCATACGCATCGCCGTAGCTCACGAAGCGGGCGTTGCCAGTGACAGGGTCGATCACGTAGACCTTGTGCGTTCCCGTCCCGGGCGGGGGCGGGTACTGGAACGCATCGAAGTCGCAATTGGCGAGCAACAGCTTGCTGTCGGGCGAGAAGCGGACCGGGTTCCAGAACATCTCCGACCCTACCCGGTAGTTGTCGACGCAAGCGCTGGTGATCTTGTGCATCCCGGTGCCGTCGGCGTTGAAGGCGTAGAGCTCGAAATCCGAGATGTTTCCACCCATCAGGATTGCCAGCGAGCCGTCCGGCGAGATCGCTGCGTGGTTCAGCCACTCCCGCGTGACATTGGTGGGATCGACAAGCGGAGAGACCTGCCCGGTGAGCATGTTCTTGACGCACCAGACGACCGGTGTCTCCGGGTTTGTCGCGGCGGCGCACGGGCCGGGCGCATCCGTGTTCGCCAGCACCGGATAGAGCACCTTGTGGCCGTCGTAGGACAGGTCGCCGACGCCTCCCTGGTTATAGGGCGCCTCGACGTACTTCTGCACCAGGGTGGCCGTGCCGGTGGCGGTATCGATCAGGAACAGGTCGGCAGCGAAGTGGTGTGTGCCATCGGACAGTACGGCGTAGGCCAGCATGCTTCTGCCATCGCCCGACCAACGGATGCCCTCGATGGCGCGGTAGTTCCAGCGGGGCGCGCACCAAAGCTTGTGATCGGCGCTGCCGTCCGGATGCATGAGCCGGATGCAGGCCGGATGCTTGTGCGGTTGATCGTCGGCGGAATTGGCATAGGCGATCTCGTTGGTGCCGGCCGGTCCCCAGGTGACCGAACCGTAGCTGGGGCCCTCGCTCGGTGGTTGCAGATCGTCGTTGCCGGGGAACAGGGCCTTGATGCGCTCGCCCTGTGCGTTCATGAGGAAGTATTTGCCCCGGATCGTCGGATTCGGGTAGGCCAGATCGGAGTACTGCTTGAGGTAGAGGCTGTAGCGCCCACTCGGCGAGAACGCATTGATAGGCCGCGGGGTAGGGCTGGGGAGATTGAATATGCCTGGTTTCCAGGGGGTCAGTTGACGCTGGCCGGTGCCATCGTCGCGGATGCTGAAGATCGCGCTGCTGATGGGCCACTTGCTGCCGTTGATCATGCCGGACTTGTGGCGCGTCAAGAGCACCGTGCCAGGCGAACTCTGCGCGGCCGCGACCAACGGTTGTGCGGCCAATGCAGTGGTAAACAGGCAGGCAAGCGCGGCGAGCGCGCGGTTCCGGGACACAGCTTTCATGACACTCTCCTGGGCCATTGCGGCCGTCATGTCATTCGTTCGGGCGACCGGCGCACCGCGGCGCCCCCTACACCTGCGCCGGACATAGGAGCCTAGGCCCGTATCTGCGTGTGGCCTGTGAAAAACGCCGTGCGGAAGCTGCCCGCAGGCATCGCTCGATAGCGGCCATTTCGATGCTGCGTACCGAGCGGAGTGAGCCTGCCCCGTCCGGTTGTGACACCCCTGTAACAGGCACGCGCGCAACGTTATGGGAGCTGTGGCATCCCAGCGATGAGAGGAGTGCACCATGCTCCGGCACAAGACGTCGAACGCTATCGTGGCGGTCAGCGACCTGGAACGCGCTCGCGCGTTCTATACCGGCACCCTCGGCCTCGAACTGGGCGACGAGGGCATGGAGGGCGTGCTGAGGTACCGCACGGGCGACAGCTGGCTTGTGGTCTACCGTTCCGAGAACGTGCGGCCAGGTTCGGGCAACGCCGTTGCGTGGAACGGCGGTGGCGATGTGGAGGCCATCGCCGAGGCACTTCGTACCAAGGGCGTCACGCTCGAGGAATATCCCGCGTTGGGCATGCGAATCGACCGTGGCGTCCACACGTCGGGCGGCTTCGCTGCCATCTGGTTCAAGGATCCGGATGGCAACGTGCTTCACGTAAACAGCGCGTGACTCGCTGCAGAAAAGAAGCAGCGGTGGACTTATCCGCATTGCGCAAGTGGAGCCGGTCTGGCCCCTTTCTCGCACGACGTCCTCGCGCTTTTGAGTAGCCCCGAGGGTTGGAATCCAATTCCCCGTCCGAAGGAGATTGGACGTGAGGAACGCTTAAGTCGAAGCGCCGATCATCGGCCCTCGCGTGAGGCAGTCGATCGCCTGCCCGGAGGCAGGCGATCACGCTCGCTGCTACCAGCTGAAGCCCGCGCCCGCGGAAACGCTGCGCTCGCTGCCGGAGAAGGCGCCGCCGAGCGACACGCTGGCATTCGGTGAGACAAGGTGCTGGTAGCCCACCGCGAGCGCGGGCCTGCCGCCCTGCGAGCCGACACCCACGCCAACCCGGTTCCTTCCGGAAAGGCCGGCGGTATTCATCGCCGCCGCGGCCATCGCACCATTCATCGCGCCCGTGCGGTCGATGCGTGCATCGGTCTGCGCGAAGCGACGCTGGATCTGCTGCTCGAACTGCGCGAGGCCGTCGGTCCAGCCCGCGAAGCGGGTGTCGGTATAGGCCTTGGAGGCGGTCAGCGTGGCCGCGTCGCCAGCCTCCACCTGTCCGACGTTCGCCGCGTCGGTGGTCGCGGTACCGGCCGCCACGTGGGTGACGCGACGCTCGTTGCCGGATCCGCCGACGGACACGGTGTTCGCTTCGTCCGCCACCGAGCCATTGCCCAGCGCGACGCTGTTGTCGGCGGTGGCCTGCGCGTTGTTGCCGTAGGCCGCCGAGAAGTTGCCCGAAGCCAGTGCGTTGTCGCCCACCGCCGTGGTGTTGGTTCCCAGCGCCTGCGCGCCTGCACCGACCGCCACCGACGATGCCGCGATCGCGCCGTCGCCGATCGCTACGCTGCCTTCGCTCTGCGCCTGCGCGTTGCGACCCACCGCCACGCCGCCCTCGGCCAATGCCTGCGCGCCGTCGCCGCAGGCGATCGCCTGGGTCCCGCATCCACCGCTGCCGCCGAGGCTGGCCAGCCATTCCTCCTCGGTACCGGTGTAGCCGCCCGCGACGGCGACCTGGTAGGCGCTGGCGCCCGCCGGGCCCTGCGGTCCCTCGGCGCCGGTAGCGCCAGTCGCTCCCGTGGCACCGGTACCACCCGCGGGCCCTTGTGCGCCGGTGGCGCCCGTTGTGCCGGTCGGACCCGCCGGTCCCTGCGGCCCGACCAGCGACGCCAGCCATTCGGTTTCGGTACCGGCGAAGCCGTTGTTGACGGCGACCTGGTAGGCGCTGTCGCCGGCGATGCCTGCACCGGACGTGGTCATCCATGAATCGACCGCCGCGAACGCCGCGCCCACGCTGTTGTAGCTGGTTCCCTGGATGGCGTAGGTCGGTGCGGTGAACGTTCCGCCCGCATAGCTGGCGCCGCCGCCCAGCGCGGACATCATCGGCAACAACTGCGACAGGTTGACCGCATCGGTATCCGCCGTGCCCGCGGCAAGGTGGATGATCTGGTGCTCTGCGCCGGCCTGGCCGACGGAGACCGCGTAGTCGCGGTCGGCCACGGCGCCGAACCCGATCGCGGTGCTGCCGATGTTGAACGCGCGGCTGTCGACGCCGATCGCGGTGCTGCTGTCGCCCGCGGCCAGGTTGCCGCCGCCGACCGCCACGGAATACTTGCCGGTCGCGCCGCTGGCCTCGCTGCTGGCTTCGTTCGTGCCGTCGCCGTCCAGGTCGAGGTCCAGGGTCACCGCACCGTCGCCGTCGCGGTCGTACCAGCCGCCGACCACCAAGGCACCATCCCCGCCGGCCAGACCCAGTTCTCCCAGCGCGACGCTGCGCGCGCCCGTGGCGATGTTCAGGCGACCGATCGACACACTGCGGCTTCCGCTGGCGACGTTGATGCTGCCCACGGCAGTGGCGCCGGCATTGGACGCCTCGTTGAAGCCGCCGATCGCGAACGACTCGGTGCCGCTGGCGACGTTGCCCGTGCCCATCGCCGCGGAGTTGGTCGTCGACGCGGTATTGCTGTTGCCGAAGACGCTGCTGTAGTCGCCGGAAGCGGTGTTGAGCAAGCCGACTGCGGTCGCCTGCTTTCCGCTTGCGACGTTCGCGTAGCCCGCCGCGAGGGAGCCCAGCCCCGAGGCGCGCGACGCGACGCCGATCGCGGTGGCGAAGCTGGCGGAGGCGGTCGTGACCTCGGAGCTGCTCTCGTTCGTGCCGTCTCCATCGAGGTCCAGGTCGATGGTGACCACGCCGTTGCCGTCCGCGTCGACCCAGTTGCCGATCGCCTGACTGTTCTGGCCCGAAGCGACCGCGCGCACGCCGACGGCGACGCTGCCGACCGCCGAGGCGGTATTGCGCCAACCGAACGTCTGGGCGCCCTCCGCGCTCGACGTGTTGTTGAAGCCGAAGGCGCTGCTTTGCAGGCCGCCGGCGGTGTTTGCATAACCGAACGCGCTGGCGCTGCTGGCGCCACTGGCGGTGTTCGCGTAACCGAACGCGCTGGCTTGCGCGCCGCTGGCCGTGTTGCCGCCGCCGAAAGCCGTACCGTTCAGGCCGCTCGCGGTATTGCCCAGGCCGAACGCGCCGCTAAACGACCCGGTGGCGGTGTTGTTGAAGCCGAATGCCGTGTCGCTGCCGTTGGTCGCGGTGTTATTGCGGCCGAAGGCGACGCTGTTCCCGCCGGCGGCGTTGTTGTTTTCCCCGAACGCGTTGGCGTGCTGGCCGCCGGCGGTATTGTTGAAGCCGAACGCACTGCTGTAGTCGGCGCTGGCGAGGCTGTTGTTGCCGTGCGCGCTGCTGAACATGCCCAGAGCGTTGTTGTTGAACCCGAACGCGCTGCTGTACTGGCCGGCGGACGTGTTCCCATAGCCGAACGCGCTGCCGTAGCTGTTCCTCGCCACGTTGCCGTAACCGAATGCGCTGCTGTAGGCGGCGCTGGCGTTGTTGAACATTCCGTAGGCGGACGCCTGCGGATTGCAGGTCGCGTTCTGTCCCAGGACGCCGCCGGAGGCGGTTTCGTTTTCCTCCACGCCCTGGTTGGTGGACGGCGCGGGCGAGATCACGTTGCCGCTGGCGTCCACGCAGGAGGGATCGGCAGCCCAGGCGGGCGCCGACATCGCGGCGAGCAGGGCCAGCGCCAGCGGCGACAGCATCCGGTTGCGATCGCGGTTTCGGTTCGAGTGTTTCATGTGCTTCCCCTGCGGTTGGTATTGCATGAAGAACGCCGCGGCGGCTCAGCCGCGGGGCTGTGATCGGGTGGCGGCGAATGCGTCGAGCGCCCAGACCGCCGCGCGTTGCGCGCCGGCGGCCAGAGCGGCGCTGGCATAGGCGTCGAGCAGGCGGTCGCGGGCGGCTTGCACGGCGGCTGCCTCGGGCTGCCGGCGACGCGTGAGATAGTGCGAAGCGGGTCGTGCAAACGGCAGGGCGAGCCAGGCCGCCAGCGCCGTGTCCGTCACTCCGGAGAACAAGCGCGAATGCAGGGCGATGGCGCCGAGGGCTTCGCCTGCGCGCTGCGATCCGCTGGCGACGGCGAGGAAACGGCGCCATTTCTCCAGCAGCGGCGGCGGTGGCGAGGGCGCTTCACCGATCGCGCGCAGGTCGACGGCGGCCAGCCAGGCCATCCCGCGCAATTCGACCGCCCATGCCTGCGCGGTGGCGAGGAGGCCAGGTTCGCTGGCGTGCCAGCCGGCCAGCGCATCCATCGCTTCCGCGCAAAGGCTGTCGAGATCGGCCTCCAGGGCCAGCCAGTCCCGATAGGCCTGGCGCCCGAACCCGGCTTTCGCGGCGATCTGCTCCATGCGCTCGGCCTGGTCCCGTTGCGCCCGCCGGAGCAGTTCCGGCAAACGCGGCGGTGGGTTGTTGCCTTGCCCGTCGATCTCCTGGAACACCAGCGCCCCCCTTACGTCGCGCAGTTCGCCGCGAGCAGGACCCGCCACGTGGGCCGAAGTGGGCCATTCCTGTCCGCTGCGGGTCTTTCCTCGGCAGGGAAAAGTTCTGAAACCTTCTGAAAACCGCTTGCCGGTCGGCGGTTACTGCCTGAAGCTGGCGGCCGATCGGGGGCATCGGGGGAAGCGGGGATGGAAGAGGCGGCGGGTGCGCCGGACGGGCGACTGCGGACCGGCACCTGGCGGTTCGGCCGGGTCGTGCTGGACGAGGCGACGGCGCAGCTCCACGTCGCCGGCGAGCCGGTCCCGCTGGACCGCAGCAGCTATGACGTGCTGCTGGCCCTGCTTCGCCATGCCGGCGAGATCGTCACCAAGGACGAGTTGCTGGAGGTCGGCTGGCCGGGCCGCGTCGTCTCGGAAAACTCGCTGGCCAAGGCGGTCAGCCGGCTGCGCCAGGCACTGGCCGCAGACGGCGAGGCGATCCGCGTCGTCCACGGTTATGGCTATCGCCTGGCGGCAACGGTGCGATTGCAACCGTCCAGCGCTCCGCTCGTGGCGCATCCGGACGAGGCGATGCGGCTGCGCGAGGGCGACCCGGTGCCGCACCGGTCCGGCTGGCGGCTCGAGCACCGGCTGGGCGTGGGGAGTTCCGGCGTGACCTTTCTCGCCCGCTCGCCCTCGGGCGATGCGCACGCGTTCAAGTTCGCCAACGGCGAAGCCGGCGTGCACGGCCTCAAGCGCGAAATCACGCTGACCCGCTATATCCGCGCGGTCAAGGCGGACCTGCCCGACGTCGCGCTGGTGGTGGACTGGAACCTTCGCCAGCCGCCGTTCTTCGTCGAGTTGCCGTACTTCCCCCACGGCAACCTGGCCGACTGGGCGGCTGCGCAGGGTGGCCTGGCGCAACTGGACATGGCCACGCGCCTGGAGCTGTGCGCCAGCCTTTGCGAGACCGTGGCCGGGCTGCACGAGATCGGCGTGATCCACAAGGACCTCAAGCCCGAAAACCTCTATCCGTGCCGCGACGCGGACGGCCGCCATCGCATGGTGCTGTCCGACCTGGGCGCGGGCGAAGCGGCACTGTCGCCGCGCCTGGCCGAACTTGGACTGACCCTTACGCTTCTGGGCAGCGGCGAGGCGCGCGCCGGCAGCCTCATGTATCTGGCGCCCGAAGTCATCGCGGGCGAGGAACCCACGGTGCGCAGCGACGTGTTCGCGCTGGGCGTGCTGCTGTACCAGATGGTCGTGGGAAACCTGCGGCGGCCGCTGGCGCCGGGCTGGGAAAGCGACGTCGAGAATTCGCTGCTGCACGAGGACATCGCGCTGGCCGCCGCGTCGAACCCGGAACGGCGGCAACTCGATGCGCGCGCGCTGGCGGAGCGCCTTCGCACGCTGGAATCGCGACGCGGGCTGCGCGACCAGGAAGACCACGCACGCGCGATGGCGGCTCGCCGCGAGCAGGCACTGCAGCACGAACGCAGCCGGCGGCGGCTGTGGCTGACCGCGGCGGTCGCCGCCGGCATCGGGCTGGTGGGCGCCTTGGCGATGTACTTCCGGGCCGAGAGCGCACTGCGCGAAGCGGAGAACCAGGCCCGCCAGCACCGGGCCGTGCTCGCCTTCGTCAACCACGACATCCTGGGGCAGGGCGATGCCTACGGCGGCGATGACGCGGCGCCCGACATCACGCTGCTGGCGGCCGTGCAACGCGCAGCGAGCCACGTCGACCAGCGCCTGGGCGACGATCCGGCGTCAGCGGCGGCGGTCCATGCGATGGTCGGGACGGTGCTGTTCGCGCGCGACCAGCACGCCGCGGCCATCGACGAACTGGAACGCGCGCGTGCGCTCTATCGGGACGCCGGCAACGACGAGGAGGCGCTGATCCGCGTGGAGACGGCGCTGTGCGACGTCCACCGCATCGCCAGCGATTTCGCGCGCGCCGAGGAGGCGTGCATGGCGGCGTGGAAGCGCGCCCGCCGCACGGGGTCGGACCTGCCGCTCGCCTCGCTCAAGCTGGGCCAGCTGCGCACCGAGCAAGGCCACTACGCCGACGCGCACGCGCTGCTGCAGCCGCTGCTGGCCCAATCGGCGTTCGCCGGAAACAACAAATACCTTGGCGAACTGCGCTGGGCACTCGGGCTCGGCGCGCGCAACAGCGGGCGATTCGACGAGGCGCGCCAGCATTTCGAGGCGCTGCTGGCGCTGTACCGGAAGGCCGGGTCGGAGAGCACGTGGTTGGGATGGGCCTACAACTCGCTCGGCAGCGTGATGGTGGAAACCGGCGACTATGCACGCGCGGAGACGACCCTGCTCGCCGCACGCGAGGCGTTCGCCCACACGCAGGGCGAGGGCGGGGTGGAGGCGCAGATGCCCAATATCTGGCGCGCCGAGATCCGCCTGCGCCAGGGCCGCTGGCATGAGGCCAGGGCGATGCAACAGGCGCTCCTCGACGCCTGGCGCGACACGCTCAGGCCGAATCATCCGCTGCGCCTGCTGGCGGAGGCGAACCTGGCCTGGGCCGAGGCGGGGGACGGCATGCGCGAACAGGCGCACGCCCGGCTGAAAGCGGCGCTGCGCGACCGCGCGGTCGTGTTCGACCACCCGCGCGACCGCATCGCGGAGCGCACCTTGCGCTGGATCCGCGTCGCGATGGCGCTGGGCGACCGCGCGGCCGGTGATGAGTTATTCCGCGTCCTCGACAAGGGGCTGGCGCGCGAAGATCCCGGCCCGATTCCGATGCGTGTGAAGGCGCGCTGCCTGCGCGCGGAATGGTCGCTGATGCAAGGTGGTAGGTCTCTCCCTGCCGAAACTTGCGAAGCCACAAGGGCATCGGCGACGCCGATGTGAAAAACCGGCACCAGAGTGGACTTTGAAAGTCCACTCTGACTCGAAATTTTTTTGCACTCTTACGGATGGAACCACGCGCCGAGGCCCGCCCCGCCGTGGATGACGCGCGTCACCGTGTAGTTGCGCAGGTCAATGATCTGCACATGCGCTTCTCCCGCTTTCTGCTTGGTCACCAGCACGCGGGTGCCATCGAAAGACCAGTCGAATGGTTCGTAGTCGGCTTCGGGGTCCGGGTTGACCTGGATCGGGTGCAGGTGGCTTCCGTCGGTGTGCACCACGTAGACGTGAAGGTAACCATCATCCGATCTGGAGAAGGCAATCTTGCGGCCGTCCCTGGAATACAGCGGCGAGAAACCGTAGGTCGGCAGCGGTCGCAAAGTGCCGGTGGCGAAGTCGATCACCTGCAACGGGTCGCCTTCGTAAACGCCATGCTTGCCATCCGGAGCGATCGTCAGATGCCGAATGCTCCCAGGGATCACCCGTCCGGCGATCTTCACTACTGCGCCGGTGGAAACGTTGACCCGGTAGGTATTCGAAAACGACCTGCTACCGTCCACGCCCTCGTCAGTGTCGGCCACGACGTAGACGCTATTGCCGCTCGGCGACCATTGGGGCCGCGACAGCAACATGTAATCGTCGGTCGCGCCCGTCGGACGCGGCGGACAGAACAGGATGCGCTGCTGCGTGCCATCGGGGCGGACGGTGCCCAGGCAGTAATGGGATGGCCGGTTGTCGTCCGTGATGAAGGCGATGATCCCGTTGGGACCCCAGGAGGCGCCTCTGTGCCTGCCGGGCCCGGTGGTGATCTTGCGCAGGTTGCCGCCCTGCCGGTTGACCACATACAACTGTGCCGGACGGCCGACGTTGGGTTCGGTCGCCGTGTACACGACGGCGGCGCCGGCGGGCGACCATGCGGGGTCAAAGTTCTCGACTCCATAGGTGAACGGGGCGAGCCGTACCACGTCTTCCCCGGATGGCTTCACGCGGCCCAGTTCCATGCGGAAGGTGTCGGTGACGGGTTCATAGAAGACCCGCGTGAAAAGGATCGCGGCGGTGTTGGTCTGTGCGACAGCGGATGAGGCGCCCAGGGCAGTGAGCAGGAGGGCGAACACCGAACCGGCAAGCTTGTGGGTTTTCATGGGTGAACCTCCCAGACGGTAGTCCCCTGATTCGGTTCGTGCGGTCTGGGTCCGGCCCCCTGAATGCGGCTCTTCTGCTGGGCTCGATCGCCACGCAAGTTCTTGCGGCGCGAAATGGTGCTTCAGCTTTTGTGAGCGTCTTGCATTCGTTCCGGAGCAGGTCGCTGAGCGGTCCGCGCCGATAGGCGCGCCTTTCGAGCAAGAGGTTCAGGGCCCTTTCTGCCAACCGACGATTAGCGGAATCGGAATCTTCTGTTCGGAGCGGTGGAGGGGCACCCTCTTGCGGTCTCACATGACCAAGCGCCATGACGGCATAGGGTCCCCTTCCTGGTCCCGGGAAACGCATTCCCGGTCAGTGCATCAGGCGAGGAACGTGACATGAGAGGCACCCGGGAAAAAGACAGCGCGCCTGCCAGGCTCGCCGAGAGCGCGATCAAGTTGAAGGACAGTGCGGTCCAGCAGACCGACAGTGCGGATCGCCGGACGGAACTCGCAGCGGACCGCACGATATTCGCCGCCGAGAGGGCCTACGCGGCGTGGGTCCGGACCGGACTCTCGGCACTGGCTGCGGGTGTCGGCGCCAAGGCCCTGCTGAAAGACGTCGTGGATCCGTGGCTGGCCAGCGCGACGGGTTCGGTGCTGATCCTTTTCAGCGGCTTCTGTTTCCTTGCAGGGGTATGGCGGGAGCTTGATCCGGGTGCACCACCGCCCCGTCCCGACATCCGCCGGCTACCGCCTTGGCTCTTGGTCAGCGTCAACGGATTTCTGGTCTTGGTGGCACTCGCGGCGCTCGTTGGCATCTGGGTCGTTCGTGCTTGAACAACCATGAGGGAAAGGGGTCCAGCCCATGTCCGGCGTCTGTGAAAGCGCTGGACGACCGTGTTGTTCGGCCCCGAGCCTGCGACCGGATCCGCGTGGTGGAGCTGCGTTGGTTGGACCTCGACGCCCGTTCCGACGCGCGCTTTTCGGTCGGCCCTGCGGTCGCTCGCAGAAGCCGAACGCCTTGCCGACCACATCACGAGCCAGCGCCTTCCGATGGCGACCCCGACCCTGGTTTTTTCATCCGCACATCCGTCGCGACCCAATTGAGTTCCCAGGTCTTGCCACCGTCGTCGGAGAACGACTGCTCGAAGCGGACCGTGTCCGCGTCGATCGGCGTGATCACGAAGCGGACGAAGACGGCGCGTCCGTCGAAGTCTTCCTGGTCGTAGAACTCGCCACGGCCGTTGGCGAATCCGCCGATCGTCGGCTGGCCCAGTGTTCCGCTGCGGCTGCTGGCGAAGTTGAGACTCCACTGGCGCGACTGCGGGTTGTAGAGGCGCAGGTTCAACCCCTCGAAGTGGCCAGTGGGACCATCGGCGGTCAGCTCGACCAGGTTCGCACGGCCGTTCCAGACCTTGCGCACGGTGGTCACGCCCTCGTATTCCACCCATTCGTCGGACCCCGACAGGGGATGCACCAGCCGCTTGAGGTGGGTCTTCCATGTGCCGATCTCGAAATCGAAATCGTGCGGGCCGTCGCGCGGTGTCTGCGCCGGCATGCGGGTGGGTTGCGCTTCCGGTCGCGCGAAGAGGGGCAGGGCCGGCAGGCAAAGCAGCCCGAAGGCGGCCAGCCACGGCAGGAAAGCACGGGAAAGGCTCGGCATGGCATGCTCCAACGCGGTCGGTGACTGAACGCTAGAGGCAGCCATGCACAGCGACAAGACGGCACCCCGAGGTGCGTATCTGTTGGCGAAACCACATCCGCTCGCCGGTTGCCCACTGCATGCCGCGTTCGTCGCGGTCGGCGGCAAATGGAAGCTCACGATCCTGTATTGGCTGGCGCGCGAACCCAATCACTTTTCCGGACTGCTACGCCGCGTCGCTCCCATTTCGCACAAGGTATTGACCGAACAACTGCGTGAACTGGAAGCCGATGGCCTGGTCGAGCGGCAGGTGATCGGACCGGTGCCAGCGCCGGTGAGGTACCGCTTGAGCCGTTACGGTGAGTCGGTGCTCCCGCTGGTCGAGCAAGCAAGGGTATGGGGCCTGGCGCACCTCGAACGCGTGCGTGGTCCCCGCGCGGAACACCCGACGGCGGGAGGGTCGTCTCTCGGTTGTGGGGAGTGAGGGCGGAACAAAGCGCGCGTGATCGAGAGCCGGCAGCTGCAGTGGAACGGGTCGGTTACAACGAAACCTCGTTGAGGCGTACGAGATCGCAACGTCGGAGCTGAAGCTCTACGAACGCGCTTGCGATGACGTGCCGTATCCGATCTCGTGGCCAGCTTTCGAAGCCAGAGAAGCCCGAATGAACGAGCGTGTTGATTGCTGGGCGGTTTTATTCGTTCAACGATGGCCACCCACCGCTTGCGCAAGCTTCGCACCCGCGGCCAGGCCGAACGCCAGCGCGGCGTAGGTCACCACCATCGAGCGCTTGCTGAGCACCAGCTCCCACCCGGGCGTGAACCTTTTCGGGGTGACACCGTAGTCGATGGCTGCGGCGACCGCGGACGTCACGCAGGCGCCACGCAAGAGCGTGCCTGCGGTCGATGGCCGGTGCCTGGCGCGCCAGAACTCGAAAGGCAGCGCCCAGAAAACGGCCGACGCGTAGTGGGTCGCGAAGCCGAGCAGCGTGTGGCTGGCATCGAGCGCGTCACACCCGGCCGCTTTCTCGCCATGCAGCCAGTGGCTCGTCGCGTTGATGGGTTGCAAGGGGCCTTTGCCCTCGGCTCGGGCCAGCAGCGCCAGGGCGGCCACCGAAGCGAGGCTCGCTACGGCACCGGTGACCACGGCGCTTACGGGGAGTGGAGGGCGGTCTCTGTCCCAGTTCGTTGGCATTTCCATCGGGCACCGCCTTCTCATTCGTCGCGTGTATGCCAAGACTGCGTAACCCCCGGTCTGGGCCGCGTGAGTCACGCGCTGAACTCCGATGAAAGCAGCCTCGGCCTTGTCGCGGGCGAACCATTGGATGGCAAAACAGGGGCAAGGCGAGGTGCCCCTCGGCAATCGCTCAGCCCGCGACGGCCCTGGTCTGCCCGCAGTCCAATCCATCCCTGCCGATGGGCAAATCCTGTCGTGGCGTTTGCAGCCGTGGAAGGTATCGCGCAGCCCTTCCTTCTGTGGACCGTATTCCCGGAAGCCTCACTTTCCCGGGATATGATCGCGGTGCCCGCCATAGCCTGGCGGACCGGGGCTTGCCGAGGGGAATCCGTGCCACCGAAATCGACCGACCGACGTCTCCTTGCGCCGCAAGTCGTCGAACAGGATGCCCTGCCACTGGCCAGCCGGGTGCCGGGTGTGCTCTGGGGACTGATTGCGGTCGGCTGCGGGCTTCTGCTGACGTTGTGGCTGTACCGGATCCAGGCGCGGCAGTGGCAGGCGGCGCAGCGTGATGCCGTAGTGGCCGAAGCGGAAAAGGGGACGGTCCAGTTGCGGGCGAAGCTGCGCTCGGCCGAGCTGCTGCTGCGATCCCTGCAGACGATGTTCCTGGTCTCCGGGAAGATGGATGCGGATCAGTTCGCGCGCGTGTATGCCAACCTCGATCCGCGTCGTGAATTTCCCAGCCTGCTCGCCGTGGCGTACGTCGCCCGCGTGCCGCGGCCCGACGGCGACCATTTCCCGACCACGCTGGTCGCGCCACTGGACGGCAATCGCAACTTGCTGGGGCTGGACGTCGTCGACCAGCCGGCCAACATGCAGGCCTTGCTCGACTCGCGCGACACGGACCGGCTGGCCGTGTCGGAGCCGTTTCCGCTCATACAGGACCTGGGCGCCGGCGGGCATAGGCAGGGCATCACGATGCGGTTGCCGGACTTCGGGCCCGGCGCTTTGCTCGACTCGCCGGCGGCGCGCCGGCAACGGCTGCGTGGCTCCATCGCGATCTCCTTTCGGATCGCCGACCTGATCCGGACCGGCCTGCCGGCACCACTACTGAACGCGGCGCGCATTTCGGTGACGGATATCACCCGGTTGCCGCACGTTTCGCTTTTCGAGTCGCGCGCCGGCGCGCCAGGAGCGGCGCCGGCGATCGTCCATCGCTTGCCATTTGGGGGACGCACCTGGGAACTGGCAGTTTTTCCGACGGAGGCGGACAGCAGTCCGCCCTGGCCGCAATCGGTGGCGCCCGCCGGGATAATCGCCAGCGTGTTGCTCGGCCTGCTGGTCTGGTCGCTGACCGACACGCGGCGTCGCGCCGTGGAACTGGGGCGGCGCCTGGGTGAGCGCTACCAGGAAAGCGAAGAGCGCTTCCGTACCCTCAACGAGCTGCTTCCCGCGCTCGTGGTGCTTGCCGACGCCGCGGACGGGCGCATCGTCTACGCCAACCAGGCCGCGCGAGGGCGCCTGGGGGAGAGCCTCGCAGGCAGTTCGTTGGCCTCGGTACTGGAGGTGGACGAGGTCGAGGTGGAACGGCGTCTTGCCAGTCCGGAGACCGGCGCGGTCGAGCTGGCCCTTCACGATGCAGCCGGCGGACGCTTCTGGGCCAGCGTGTCGATGTCCTGGCTGATGCTCGATGGACGTCCGCAATGGGCCATGGTCGCCAGCGACGTGACCGAGCAGCGCGCGCTCACCGAGCTGCTCGGTTACCAGGCGACGCATGACGAGCTCACCGGCCTGATCAACCGGCGCGAATTCGAGCGTCGCCTGCAGCGGGTGACCCGGGACGTTCGCGAGTCGCCACCGTATGCCGCCGTGCTTTTCATCGACCTGGACCAGTTCAAGCTGGTCAACGACACCTCCGGGCACGTGGCAGGTGACCAGCTCCTGCTGCAACTGGCCACGGTGATGCGCGCGCGGCTGGGCGAAGAGCATGTTCTCGCGCGGCTGGGAGGCGACGAATTCGGCGTGATCCTGGCGGGACTGGATACGCCCGCGCACGCCGCGGAGCTGGCCGAGCACCTGCGCCGCGGCCTGGACGGCTTCGTCTTCGTCTGGGAAACCAAGAGCTACATGGCGAGCATCAGCGTGGGGGCCGTCATGATCGATCGTCCCGGCGCGCCGTTGGCGGAGTTGCTCGCCGCCGCCGATACCGCCTGCTACATGGCCAAGGAGCAGGGGCGCAACCGCGTGCACTTCTACTCCGAACGGGACGAGCAGAGCGCGTTGCGGCGTGGCGAGATGGAGTGGGCCAACCGTCTGCGCTGGGCGGTGCAGGAGCAGCGCTTCGTGCTGACCTACCAGGAGGTTCGTGCGCTCGGCGCCGAGCCGTCGGGGATCCACGTCGAGCTCCTTCTTCGCTTTCGCGACGAACACGGCGAGCTGGTGTCCCCCGGGGCATTCATTCCCGCGGCCGAACGTTATGGCCTGATGCCGCTGATCGATCGCTGGGTGATCGAGACCGCGCTGGCCAACGTCAACCGGTTGCATCCGGCGGGCGCGGCGCTACGCATGGTGGCGATCAACCTGTCCGGCGCCAGCATCGACGACGAAACGCTGGCCGAGCGGATCGTCGAGCTGCTGCGCTTGCACGACGTGGCGCCCGGGCGCGTGTGTTTCGAGATCACCGAGACGGTGGCGGTACGCAAGCTGGCGGACGTCATCCGCTTCGTGACCCGGCTGCGGGATGCCGGTTGCCGCGTCGCCCTGGACGACTTCGGCGTGGGCATGTCGTCGTTCTCCTACCTCAAGCATCTGCCGGTGGACATCCTCAAGATCGATGGCAGCTTCATCCGCGACATGCTCAGTGATCCGATCAGCCATGCGATGGTGCGGGCGGTAAGCGACATCGCACACCGGCTGGGCCTGGTGGTGGTCGCCGAGTGGGTGACCGACGAGGCGGTCATGGCGTCGTTGCGCGATCTAGGCGTCGACATGGCGCAGGGCTTTTCGCTGCACCAGCCCGAGCGCGTCATGTTCCAGCGGGACTGACCAGCCACAGTCGCGGCTGTCGCTCGAGCCTGCGAGTCGCGTGGCGCCGCCGACGCGAAAAAAAAAGGAGGCGCACCTGCGCCTCCCACCAAGAATTTATATCAGCCACCGGGGCTTGCGGCAAGGCTCGCCGCCTGGCCTAGGATCGCCGCCCTGCCGATTGGGCAGCAAGCGTGGCGGGCGCCGGACGATGCATGACGACGCGTGGATTCCGGTTTCGCATGACAACTGCATGCGGGTGGAAGGGCCGTTCTATCACGGCACCAGGGCGGACCTTTCGGTCGGCGACCTGCTGACTGCCGGGTTCGTTTCCAATTACGACGATCGGATCGTGATGAACCATGTGTATTTCACGGCCGTGCCCAAGGGAGCCGGTCTGGCCGCGGAGATGGCGCGGGGCAAGGGCAGGCCACGGGTCTATGTCGTGGAGCCGACCGCAGCGTTTGAAGACGACCCGAACGTCACGAACAAGAAGTTCCGCGGCAACCCGACGCGGTCGTATCGAACCGCCTCGCCGCTGCGGATCGTGGGGGAGCTCGAAAGCTGGGAGCCGTATGACGCGCAGTTCATCCGGGACCTGAGGCGTCGCGTCGAAAGCGGCATGGGAGAGATCATCAATTGATAGCGGCCAGGCTGCGTGATGCCAGCGCCGCCTTCGATCGCGCATCGTGTGCCGGTATCCGCTGCGGCCGAAACCTGTAGTCTTTCGCCCGAACGGCAGGCCGACGCGGCTAACGCGCCGCTTCCGACGGCCCGCTCCGCACGGGAGGACGCATGAACAAGCACGCGCGACAAGGCCTTCTGGCCGTCGGTTTCCTTCTTGGTTTGAACTGCATCGCCAGCCCGCAGGCACGTCCGGCTTCCGCCGCCGAACACAGCCAATCTGCTGACAAACGCGCGTCGATGCAGACGATGGGAATCCCCAGCCACGGCAAACGGATGAATGCGCTGGTGTACGTCGCAGCAGGTGCCGGCCCGCACCCGGCGGTGATCCTGCTGCACGGTTTCCCCGGCAACGAACGCAACCTGGACCTTGCGCAGGACATCCGTCGCGCCGGTTGGGACGTGCTCTATTTCAACTACCGCGGGTCATGGGGTACGCCGGGCGATTTCTCCTTCAGCCACGGCATCGAGGATGTCGCCTCGGCATTGGCCTACCTGCGGCAGCCAGCCGTGGCGAGGAAGCTGCGACTGGATCCCGCGCGCATCGTGCTGATTGGCCACAGCATGGGCGGCTTCATGGCGGTCCAGGCAGCCGCGGCCGACCCCCGCATCCGAGCCATCGGCGTGATTTCCGGCGGCGATCTCGGTGGGGAGTTTCTGCATTTGCGGCGCGAAAACGCCAGCGCGAACGCGACCGGGAAAATGGCCGCCGCCCTGGCCGACGAAGGCATGGCCCCGCTGCATGGCTGCACACCCGATGGTCTGGCGCAGCAGGTGGCCGCGCACGCCGCCGATTGGATGTTCACCGCCAAGGCGCACTCGCTGAAGGACCGCAACGTGCTCGTGGTCACCTCCGACGACGGCCTGGCCAACTACAACGATGCCTTCGCCGACGCGCTCCGCAAGGCGGGCGACGGTCACGTCACCGCCACGCACCTGGCCACCGATCACGCCTATTCGGATATGCGCACCGAACTGTCGAAGACCGTGCTTGCCTGGCTGGCCGGATTGGCGCCATAGGTCGCGAAGGAAAGCGAAGAAAAAAAAGGGCAGCCAAGGCTGCCCCGTGGAGTACACGCTGGTGATGCTTAGCGGATATAGGTGTTGTACTTGGCGTTGGAGAAGATGTTGTTCGACACCTTGATGTTGTACACGTTCGCGCCGAACTGCAGGTCACGGCTCAGCGAACCGCCGTCCTTGGTCGCGGACATGTAGCGGGTGCTGTTGTACTTGAGCGTGTTGCCGGTGATCGACCAGTCGTGCGACTTGCCGCTGGGGCGCACGCCCGCCAGGCCGTTCCCGGTCATGGTGTTGCCGGTGACGGTCACGTAGGGGGCGGATACACCGAGAACGCCGAAACCGCGGTTGCCCTTCATCGTGTTGCCGACGATGGCGATGTCGGAAATGTGGGCGTGCATTTCGATACCGTTGCCGTTGTTGCCGGCGAAGGTGTTGTTCTCCAGGCGGATGGTGTTGGTGTTGCCTTCGGTCATCGGCTCGATGTCGATACCCGCTTCCGGCGCCGTGCCGTTGGTGTTCTGGAAGGTGCTGTTGACGATGTAGACGTGCTGGGCCGGACCGATCGACAGGCCCTGGCGGCGGTTGTTGCTCGATACGACGCCGTTGACGGTGACGTAGTCCGAACGCACGTGCACGCGCTTGACGTCCTTGGCGCCGATCCAGATGCCGTCGCCCCAGAAGTTGGAGATCTTGATGTTCTTCAGCACGACGTTGGTCGAGGCGGTGACGTTGACGCCGTAGCCCCACTCGCCCTTGGTGCCCTTGTGCTTGACGCGGTCACCGATCAGGTTGCCGCCGACCACGCGCACGTCGGTCGCGTTGTAGACCTGGATCAGCATGTAGCGGCCGGCGCTGGTCGGGATGACTTCCAGGGTGGCGGCCGGGTCCATCTTCAGGCGGGTGTGCGAACGCAGCTTGATCGGCTTGGTGGCGTTGACCATGTAGTGGCCAGCCGGCACGAAAACGGTGCCGCCGCTGGTCGGCAGCGAGTCGACGGCGGCCTGGATGGCGGCGGTGTCGTCATGCACGCCATTGCCCAGGGCTCCGAACTTGTGCACATCCACATAGGCGCTGCCGATGACGGTATGCGGCTTGGGGTTCCACCAGTTGGCTGCAACCGAGGGCGCGGCGACCGCGGAAAGGGCCAGTGCGGTGAATGCCAGCATCAACGGCTTCTTCACAGAGCGCTTCGCGGTGACGGACGTACGAGAAACGGTCGCAAGCTTTTGGTTTTTAACGAAAACGTTCATGGTTAGGCAGGTCTCAAGTCTTTTGTCGGGTCAAACTTCGTCACGCGAAGCTCACGACAAAAATGCACAGCCTTCACAAGGCTGAGCAAGCTCGACAGCGGAACCTGAATGGCAGATTTATGACCACGTTGGCAAAAAGGGCCCGCTCGACCCGTGGGTCTGGCGGGGCGGCTGAGAACCGCATCACACAAAAGCCGGCGACCGTTCAGGCGGAAGTGGTCACGCGTAGCACGAACCGGCGAAGCGGGAGCCAGTCGAGATAGTCCTGTTGACGGACACCGCGAGCGAGCCTTCCGCGGCAAGCATCAGGGTCTGCGGCAGCAAGTCCCTGCGCAGTTGCAAGCGTGAGGCGATGCGTCGTCTCGACGAAGGCCCACGCGCGCGGCGTGCTCGACGCAAGGCGCATGTTGGCGATCGTGGACGAGGACAACGCCGCGTGCCTCCGGCTGCTGGAAAAGCTCGGCTTCCAGTGCGATGGCGTGGTTCGCGTGCCCGGTTCGGAGCACGCTGTTTGTCGTCGGCTTGGAATAGCGGTCCGGCGCCTGGTTTGCGGACGGCGCGAGAAAGACCGGGTGCGGTTCGATCGGGAGTCTGGGCACGACATGAAGCGTTCCGCTCAGTGCGGACGCGGGCGAGCGCGATCCTTGCGGCCGGCCATGCGCTGGCATCGCCTGTCGACAAGAGCGACCATCCGGTGAATCGCGATCGCGTTATCCGGAACGCTCATGACCCTTCGTCCTGCATGGGCCTGCCTCCTACTCGGCCTTCTGGCGGCGTGGCCGCCGGCGACCTGGGCCCAGTCGTCGCCGATCCGTATCGGCAACCTGGACAACCGGATCGCCGTGCGGGACGGGGAATCGGCGCCGGAGCTGCTGGAACTGGCGCGCCCTGGTGGCGTCGCCTGGCAGGGCGCCGCGGCCGCGGCCCTGATCGGGCACGCCGATGTCGAGGGCAGGGAGGTAGCGCTGCACTGGCGCTTCGATCCCGACGCCAGCCGTCACGGGGCGGACGCCGCAAGCCTGGTCTACGAGGATCGCGCCGCCGGACTGCGGTTGCGTTGGGACTGGCGCGCGCGGGCTTCGCACGGTCCGCTCGAGCACGTCATCCGCATCGAGAACCGCAGCGGGCATCCCGTCCGGCTTCCGCTGCAAGCCAGTCTGCAGGTCGCCTGGAAGATCGCGGCGGGCCAGCCGCTGCAGCTGGTGTGGATCGACAAGGGCGCCGGCGAGCCGCCGCCGGTGGGGACCCACCGGTTGCCGATCGCCGATGGCCACGACTGGCGAGGCACCTCCAGCACGTTCGCGCATCCGCGCCCGGGCGAGGCGCGCGAGATCATTCCCTGGTTCCTCGTCCGCAGCGATGACGCAGGCATCGGCGGTTGGTACGTGGGCGTGGAATTCAGTGGTCGTGTTGCGATGACGCTGGCGCGAAAGGGCGCGAAGCTTCAAGGCACGGTCGGGCTCGATCCCGAGCCCGGTCCGTTCCGCACCCGCCTCGCACCCGGCGAAACCTTCACCACCCCGACGGTCTTCGTCGGCGCCACCGACGGTGATGTCGACGATACCGGCAACGCGGTGCGGCGCTGGGTGCGCGAGGTGCTGGGTGATCCGTCGACGCTGGCCGATCCGGCCTATCCGCTGGTGACGAACAACAGCTGGGGCAGCGCGATGGCGATCGACGAGGCGCAGGCGCGGCGCATGATCGACGATGCAAAGCGGTTGGGCTTCGAGATGTTCCACCTGGACGCGGGCTGGTTCCGGTCCGTCGGCGACTGGCACGCGGACCCAGCCAAATTCCCGCACGGCGTGGCAGCGTTGTCCGATTACGCGCACCGTCGTGGCCTGAAGTTCGGGCTCTGGGCGGACTGGGCCCAGGCGGGTACCAGCTCGGCGAAGGGTGCGCTCGACGTTGCCGATCCGAAGGTACGCGACTGGTTGACCACCGACCCGCCGCCTGGCTGGAAACCCACCGAGTTCAAGGGCATGACGATCGACCTGGGCGTGCCGGCGGCACAGGCCTGGGCGACCGGGGAGACCGATCGCCTCGTGCGCGACTACCACCTCGACATGCTCGAACACGATGGCTACGTCGTCGCGCAGGGTTGCGACCGCGACGATCATCCGCACGCGCCGGCCGACCCCGCCCGCATCCGGCGTTACCGCGATGACGACTTTCTCTGGGTCGACGGAAGCAACGCGACCGACGTCAGCCTGCACGCCACGCGCGCGTACTACGCCATCCAGCAGGCGCTCAAGCGCCGGCATCCCGGCCTGCTGCTCGAGGTCTGCAACGACGGCGGGCGCATGGTCGATTTCGGCAGTGCCGCGCACGGCGACTACTTCTCCATCGTCGATTCCTACGACCCGCTGTCGAACCGGCAGGCGTTCTACGACGCCAGCCACGTGTTGCCGCCGGCCATGCTCGAAACCTATGTCAAGGCGTGGCCGACGCCGCGGATCGAGAATTTCCGCTACATGCTTCGCAGCGGCATGATGGGCTGGTTCACCGTGATGATCGACACGAACCGCTGGACGCCCGCGCAGCACGCCGCCACGGCCAGGGAGATCGCCTTCTACCAGTCGACGCTGCGGCCGCTCATCCGTACCGCAGATCTCTATCACGTGGGGCCGCGCCCGGACGGCAAGGGCTGGGATGGCACCGAGTATTTCGATGGCGTACGCGACCAGGGCGTGGTTCTCGCGTTCCACGGCAGCGATCCGGCGCCCGGCGTGTTCCGCTTCAAGCTACGCGGATTGCGCGCCGGTCATCGGTACCGCGTGCTCTTCCGCGACCACACCTCGCCCGATCGCGTGGTCGACGGGAGGGAACTGATGGGTGCCGGCCTGGCGGTAAGCTTGCCGACGCCGGAATCTTCCGAGCTGGTGGTGATCGAGGGCGTCCGCTGAGAGCGTCGACACCCTGGGTCGCCTTCAGCCGGAGCAGCCGCCACAACATATGCTTGGCAACTGCACCACCTGCTCCGTCTGCACCGTCCAGCCGGTTCGCTGCAGGACCCCGATCAGGTCCTTTACGGGCACCCAGGACGATATCCGCATGACCAGGCCGCTCATGTCGAGATCGACCAGCGCGCTCGGGTCGATGTCGAACATGGCGTCCTGGACCACCTCGAGGCGAGGGCTGGCATCGGTGACTGCGATATGGAATTCCATCGTGCGGCCTCGTTACAGGCATGTCGTTTTGCTGCACCGCATGCTTTCCGATCGACGCGCTTGTCGTCTTGATCCCGGTCAGGTCGATGGGTGAAACGGATCGGTGGGGCCAGGTCGAGCTGGTCGCCCGCCGCAGCCGGGGTACCGACGCTCCCCCGACCACCTGTGGTGACGCCGGATCGCTCGCTTTCTGCAGGTAGGTGGCAATACCGATGCCTTCGCAGCGTTACCGGGAATCCAATCAGCGGATGAATGGCGGACGTTCGCCAGCACCGCTATCCGTCACCGAGCACGTCCTCGATCGTCACGTCCTTGCACGATGCGAAGGCGCCGGTGACGGTCACGGTCACCTGGTTGAGATAGAACCCGCCGGCCGGCTTTATCCGGACTTCGAGTCCGTCTTTAGTGGCGCGTGCGGTAAAGCCGCCGTTGCCCCGCAGGTTCTGGAATCTTGCGCTCTTGATGAGCCAGGTGGCGTTTTCGAAGACGATGTCGCACGCGGATAGCGGCATCGCGTAGAACGCGTTGTCCGAAATCGACACCCTGTCGCACGCCGTCCTGCGCTCCGGCTCGAGCCCTCGCTGGGACGCCGCCGCAAGGAATGCGTCGCCACCGAACTGGACCTTGCATGTCCTTTCCGTTTTCCCTGCCGGCGATCCCGCTGCGGCGGACATGGCGAACGACAGGAGCACCGCAAGCGCGGGGAGCGGGTGCATGTCAGTTGGCCTTGATCGGCGCAACGTCCAGATACTGCTGGTCGGGCACTACCAGCTGCAGGCGCTGGACGCCGTTGATCATGATGACCTGGTTGCCCGGCACGGCATTGAAGTAGTACATGCCGTCGGATCCGGTCACATAGCTCATGCAGCCGCCACCGCTGTCACACAGGCTGACGGTCGCACCAGCCATCGGCACGACCCCGTACTGGAGCGTGATGTCGACTCGGCCGCGAACGACGGTGACCGCGGCCGCATCCGTGCAAGCGAAGACCAGCAACAACAGAAGCCACTTTTTCATTGGGCGTTCCCCTGGGACCGGGACACCGGCGACGTTGTCGGGGATGGCGGGCGCGCCTCATCCGCCGGATCCGGATAGGTCGCCAGCTGGCTCCCGTTGGTTGCGCCATAGGCGTTCCTCAATACGATCCACACCGGCTGGGTCCCGATGATCTGGCGTGACGGATAGTCGAACCGGACCTTTTCCGAATCGTTGAGATCCAGTACGACCGGATCCAGCGCGGGGAGCTGGAAGCGCGCCGTGGGAAACTTGCCGTCCGAGAGGATGACGCGGAAGGTGATGTCGCTGGCGGATGCCTGGATCAGCGCGGGCTGGGTTTCGACGCGAACCTGGGGCAACGTTCCGCCATCGACGGGCAGTACGTTGCCGCTCGCGTCGCGAAGCCGGATGGGTACCCGTACCGTCCATGCCTGGTTGTCTTTCAGGGAATCGGCGATGCGCTGGGCGTCCTTGTCCGCTTCGTTCATCAGGAACAGGTAGGTGAATATCGACACCGCCAGCAGCACGACGTAGGTGGCGGTGGAGCCGACGACCTTGAACGTAAGATTCGCCTTTCCGAACATGCGCCCGTCGGCGCTCCAGCCCCCCTGGGCTTCTCCTTCCTCGGGCGTGGCGTTGCCGGTCGCGTCCGCCGGGCGCTTGGGGGTAAGTGCCTTGTAGAGCACTGCGGCCGGAACCAGGGGGATCAGCAGCAGTGCTGCGATGGCAAGCAGGGCGCCTATCGATGCCATCTCGAACTCCTTACCGGTATTTGCCGGACCGGTCGGTCGTCCATTTGTAAAAGGGGCTGCCATGCCGGCGGGGGGGCATTCGACAGGCAGCGCCGAAGGGATGCGCGATCGCTGCGGATTGGAGAACGGCGTGCGTTGTCGACGGGACAGAAAACATGGGTCTGTCTCCATGGCTCGATGTCCAGCGGATCGAGAAACGAACGCCGTTGCCTCAAGCACCCCTCACTCGCGGCGGAAGTTGCTCCACGGTATGTAGACGGATTGTGTGTTTCGGCGGCCGAGTTTGCTGACGTGGTCAAGGCGCTTCCGTGGGATGCGGCTGCCCACGTCGGGTTCGCAACGTCCGGGGGCAACCCGGCCGGCTCGCGGAGTTCCGGTTCGGCCGAGGCCCGTTTTCTGCAACCCCTTTCCAGAGGGCACCAGCGAGTGGCACAGGGCGTCTTCAGGGCGTCGTTGACATCTACTAATCAGATAGTACTATCTGCTTAGTAAGGAGGATCGCATGACGAACGTACGCCCCACCGAAGGTGAACTGGCCATCCTGCAGGTACTGTGGGACCGCGGCGAATCGTGCACGGTGCGCGAGGTCCACGAGACGCTCTCGCGCCACAAGGACACCGCCTATACGACGGTGCTGAAGATGATGACGATCATGGCCGAGAAGGGCCTGGTCCGCCGCGACGAGTCCGAGCGCAGCCATCGCTATGCCGCTGCGCATCCGCAGGCGAAGGTGCAGTCTGCGCTGGTGAAGGACCTGGTGCAGCGTGCGTTCTCCGGTTCGGCGCTGCAGCTCGTGCAGCGGGCGCTGGACGTGGAGGGCGCCAGCCGCGAGGAACTCGACGACATCGCGCAGCTGATCGCGCGCGCCCGCAAGCAGCGCGACCGCTGACGCCGCAGCCATGAACATCCTTCCAGACGCGCTCAAGGCGGCGCTCGCGCTGACCCTGCTGCATTCGGTGTGGCAGGTCGCGGCGCTCGCGCTGCTCGCAGCTTTGGTCCTGGCGATCCAGTCCACCGCGAGCGCGCAGGCGCGGCACGCGACGGGAATGACGTTCATGCTGGCGATGGTCCTGCTGCCGCTGCTGACGCTGGTGAACCTGCTCGCCACCCACGCCAAGGTCGCCGACGCCATGACGGTCGTCCAGGGGCCACTGGCGCGCGTTCCGGTCGTGGTCGCGTCGATCGCCTATGCGCCCGCCAACCTGGCACCGCTGTGGTTGCCGTGGGTGTGGACGTTTGGCGTGGCGACGATGTTGATGCGCCTGTGTGGCGGCTGGTGGATGGTACGCAGGCTGGATCGGAAAGTCTGCGATCGGTTGCCCGCGCACTGGCACGCGCGCGCCGATGCCTTGCGCCAGTCGCTGGGCATCCGCCGCCAGGTAGCCATCCGGCTGCTGCGCGACACTGGATTGCCGTGTTCGGCGTATGCGTGGCGACCGGTGATCTGGTTGCCGCTTTCGATGCTCACGGGGCTGTCGCCCGACCAGATCGAGGCGCTGATCGCGCACGAACTGGCGCATATCCGCCGCCTGGACTGGATCTGGAACGGCCTGCAGTGCATGGCCGAAGCGTTGCTGTTCTACCACCCGGGCATGTGGTGGTTGAGCCGCCGCATCCGGCAGGAGCGCGAGAACGCCTGTGACGATCTTGCGGTGGCGGCCTGTGGCGACGCCATCGTGCTTGCCGAAGCGCTCAACAACCTCGAGCGCTTGCGTGTCGCCGCCCCGATGTTCGCCTTGTCAGCCAAAGGAGGAGTGATTATGCAACGCATCAAGCGTCTGTTGTTCCCCGATTCACCGCCGCACCGGCTGCGCCTGGGTGTCCCCCTGGCCCTGCTCGCCGTCGCATGTTCCGGCGCGCTGTACGCCGCACAGGCGAACCGTTCGACCGCCGCGGGCGACCTTGCTGCGCAGGAGGTTCCGCACTGGTGGAACACCGTCGGCCATTCGGTCCACATCGTCGCGACGGTCGACGGGCACCTGCGCGAGTACCGCCAGTGGAGCGATGTCGGCGGCCGCCCGCACGAGTCCTACACCGTCGACGATCGTCCCTCGCGCATCGACGCCAAGGTGCGCGAGTGGCTGGCGGTCGCGATGAAGCCGCCGGCACCCCCGGTGCCGCCAGCGCCTCCACCGCCTCCCGTGGCACCGCCTCCGCCCGCGCCCCCGGCGCCGCCGCTTCCGCCCCGGATCGAGACCACGCAGGCCTACACGACAGCCATCGCCATGGTGCAACGGGATGCACGCGTGAGCGCCATGGTGGGGACGCCTATCGGCGCGGTCACCGGTCCGTGTGCGCTCAACGGCGATTCGTTCGACTGCTCGATCATGCTCAGCGGCCCGCGGGGCCTCGCGAGGTTGCAGGCGAACGGCACGCGCCGCGCCGGCCAGTGGCAGTACTCGCGACTGGAAGTGCTCCCGGAGCATGGCGATGCGGTGGATGTGGCGCGCCACGACTGAGAGCGTTCGTGGCTTTTTTTTACGCGAAAGTACTAATCAATTAGTAGTCACGAGGATCATCGAATGAAAAGGTTCCTGTCATTGGCGGCATGCGCCGCGTCCCTGTGGGGCGTTTCGTCGGTCGCAAACGCACAATCGCCTCCTGGGCTGCCCCCGCAGCCGGACATGGTCATCGACGCCGCCACGCGTCAGCAGGTGGTCGACAAGCTCATCGCCGACCTGGATCGCTATTACGTGTTTCCCGACAAGGCGAAGCAGTACGCCGCGATGCTGAACGCCAAGCAGCAACAGGGCGCCTACGATGCGGTGTCGAGCGCGGAAGGCTTCGCCCGGCTGCTGACCGCGGACTTGCAGGCCGTCAGCCAGGACCGCCATCTGGAGGTTCAGTACAGCGCGGAACCGCTGCCTCCGGAAAGCACGAGCGCCGAGCCCTCGGCCCGGGAAAAAGCCGAAATGCTGGCCATCGGTCGCAGGCTCAATTTCGGCATCGAGACGGTGGGGCGGCTGCCCTTCAACATCGGCTACGTCGATCTGCGCGCCTTCATGCCACCCGATCAGGTGGGAAGCCGGTATGCAGCCATGATGACCCTGCTTGGCGATACGCGAGCCCTCATCATCGACCTGCGCAAGAACGACGGCGGCGAACCCGAGGCCGTGGCGCTGCTCGCCAGCTACCTGTTCGACAAACGCACGCATCTCAACGACATCTACACGCGCACCGACAACCGCAACCATGAGATGTGGACCCGCACCCGGCTCGATGGGCCACGCTACGGCGCCGCGCGCGAGGTCTACGTGCTGACCAGCGGCAAGACGTTTTCAGGCGGCGAGGATTTCAGCTACGCGTTGAAGAATCTCAAGCGCGCCACGCTGGTTGGCGAAACCACCGGGGGCGGAGCGCATCCGGGCATGCCGCACATGCTCGACCGGCATTTCGCGGTATTCATCCCATTCGGTCGCTCCATCAGTCCGGTCACCCATACCGACTGGGAAGGCACCGGTGTCGTCCCGGACCTGGCGGTACCGGCGGACGACGCGCTCGCCGTCGCGCAGCGTCGGCTGCTGGCCGGCTTCCTGGCGACCGAGAAGGATCCTGAAATGCGCGATGCGCTGAACCGACGCCTGAAAGAGCTCCATTGATCGGTGATTGGAAAAGGCCGGCGATGCCGGCCTTTTTTCGAGCCTCGAAGGCCAGGGCCAGGCTTTGACGAGATCCGGATACGGGACCAGCTCCAATGACCGGCAACGGACCGGCCGGTCCGGTGCCGCCCGGGGTGTCCATGAGCTCGTACATCTGTGCCGCCGACCTGGGTATCCGTGTAACGGCGGATGACGAGCAAAGCCTCTTCAAGTGGCTGCTGGCGAGCTTCCTGTTCGGCAAGCGGATCGGCCAGAAGGTGGCCGCCGCCACGTGGCGGGAGCTGGTGGAAATCCATGGGCTGGATACGCCACGCAAGCTGTGCGGCTGCACGCACGGCCGGCTGGTCAGGATGCTCGGCGAAGGCGGTTATGCGCGCTATGACCATTCCACCGCCGAGCGCCTGTCGTCGCTGTGCCGGATGCTGCTGGAGCAGTACCACGGCTGTGTGCTCGGCATCTTCCAAGCCGCCGGAGATCGCGAGGATTTCGAGCGCCGCCTGCGCCAGTTCAAGGGCATCGGACCGGTGACCGTCGGCATCTTCATGCGTGAAGCCGGACCTGTGTTGTTCCCGTCCTGAGGGCGATCCGATGCTGTTCCGGCGGTCCGGCATGACCTCCGACGCTTCCCAAAGGGCCTGGCTGCGTGCAGAGTCGCGCGACCTCTTTTCCGGAAACGTCCGATGACCCGCTTGGCAACCTCCCTCCGCACCACGCTGCTGTCGGCCGCGCTGGCCGTCGCCTCGGCCGGCGCCCTGGCGGCGGATGTCACGCCGTCCAAAGATTTCCTTGCCGCGCATATCGACACTTCGGTCGATCCGGGCGTGGATTTCTTCCAGTACGCGAACGGTGCCTGGTTGAAGGCGCATCCGATCCCGGCCTCCGAGGCGACGTGGGGGATCGGCAACGAGGTGGATGACGAGCTGTATGCTCGCCTGCGCGGCATCAGCGAATCGGCAGCGAAGCAGCCAGCCGCGCCCGGCAGCGACACGCAGAAGATCGGTGATTTCTGGGCCACCGCCATGGATGTGGCGAAGGCCGATCGCCTGGGCCTGCATCCGCTGGATGCCGAGCTGGCGCGCATCGACGCGATTTCTTCGCCCGCCGGTGTGCTCGATGCGGTGTTCGCGTCCAAGCCGATCGGCGCCGGCGCGCTGTTCCGCATCGGCATCGCGCAGGACGACAAGGACAGCGCGACGATGGCGGTGCAGATCCACCAGGGCGGGCTGGGCCTGCCCGAACGCGACTTCTACTTCAACCCCGAAGCGGGCGTGGCGAAGATCCGCGCCGCCTACGTCGAACACCTCGCGCGCACGTTCACGCTGCTCGGCCGCGAGCCGGCCGCGGCCAGGGAAGCGGCGACGCGGGTGATGGCGTTCGAGACGGCGCTGGCCAGGGCCTCGCGCAAGCTGGAGGACCTGCGCGATCCGGAGAAGAACTATCACAAGATGGCGCCGGCGGAATTTACCGCCAGGCTCACGCCGTCCATCGACTGGAGCGAGCGGCTCGCGGCCTGGGGCATCCGCCCGGACTACGTGATCGTCGGTCAGCCGGAGTTCTTCGCCGCCGAGGATCGCCTGCTGCGCGAGACGCCGTTGCCGGTGCTCAAGGACTACCTGCGCTATCACCTGGTCGACGGCTACGCGCCGTTCCTGTCCACCGCATTGGACGAAGAGCACTTCGATTTCCACGGCCGTGCAATGTCGGGCCAGCAGGAACAGCGCCCGCGCTGGAAGCGGGCGCTGGACGAAGAGAACGACGCCATGGGCATGGTGCTCGGGCGCATCTTCGTCACGCAGTACTTCCCGGTGGCGTCCAAGCAGCGCTACACGGCGATGGTCGAGGCGATCCGCGGCACCTTCCATGACCGCATCGAGCGGCTCGACTGGATGAGTCCGGAAACCCGGGCCAAGGCGCTGGCCAAGCTCGCCGCGGTCACGCCCAAGGTCGGCTATCCGGACAAGTGGAAGGACTATTCGGCGCTGGTCGTGAAACGTGAGTCCTATGCGGCGAACGTCATGGCCGCGCGCCGCTGGCAGTTCCAGGACAACCTGGCGAAGTTCGGCAAGCCGGTCGACCGCACCGAATGGGACATGACCCCGCAGACCTACAACGCCTACTACAACCCGTCGAACAACGAGATCGTGCTGCCCGCGGCGATCTTCATGGTGCCGGGCGTGCCCGATGACCAGGTGGACGATGCGGTCGCCTACGGCTATGTCGCCGCCAGCACCATCGGTCACGAAATCACCCACGGCTTCGACGACCAGGGTCGCCAGTACGACGCGCAGGGCAACCTGTCCGGCTGGTGGACGGCGCAGGATGCGGCGCGCTTCAACGCCGCGGCCGAAGTGATGGTCAAGCAGTTCGATGCCTACGAACCGCTGCCCGGCCTGCACATCAACGGCAAGGCGAGCCTTGGCGAGAACATCGCCGACTACGGCGGCGTGCTGCTCGGGCTGGAAGCGTTCGAGAAGACGGCGCAGTTCAAGCAAGGCAAGGAGATCGGCGGACTGACGCCGACCCAGCGCTACTTTCTGGGCTACGCACTGGGCTGGATGAGCCAGCAGCGCGAGCAGCGCCTGCGCCAGCGCCTGCTGTCGGATGTGCATGCGCCGGCCAAATGGCGCGTGCTCGGGCCGATGTCCAACATTCCGGCGTTCTACAAGGCATTCGACGTGAAGCCCGGCCAGCCGATGTGGCGCGCGCCGCAGGATCGCGTGCGGATCTGGTGACCGAACACCTGGCCGTGCTCAGGAAACGGGCTTCGGGGCCGTTCCCGTTGGCGAGGGCTCGCGCCCCAGGCGGTTGATGACATCGTTCTCCACCACTGCGGGAGGCGATGGATCACGCGCCAGCGCGAGCATGGCCCGCCCCACCCGGGCGGTCGTGGTCATCTGTCCCGGCAGCAGGCGCACCCCCAGGGCCAGCGCGGGCGATCCCAGCCGGTACAACAGGTCCAGCGGCTTGTGCGAGGAACGGACGCCCTCCACCGGCCGGATGCCACCGGGGCGCAGCATCACCGTGGTGATCGGCAGGGCGGCCAGGGCACGCTCGGTTTCCCCCTTGGCTCTGGCGACCATCATCCGGCTGCCCGGGTCCGAATAGGCGCCCGAGATGTACAGGAAACGGCCGTCCGGGTTGTGCCTGGCGAAAGCCTCGGCCACCTTCAGGGTCAAGGTCAGGGTGACGTGGCGATAGGCCTCGGCGGAGATCCCAACCAGAGGCGCGCCGGCGCAGTACAGGCACGAATCGAATGGCGCCAGCCGATCGCCGAGCGTGTCTACCGAGGCGAAGTCCGGGCACAGCAGTTCCTCGAGCCGCGGCGTCTCGATGCCGGTCGGGCGGCGCCCAAGCGCGACCACCCGCTCCACGTCCGGTGCCCGCAGGCATTCGCGCAGGACACCTTGGCCAACCAGCCCGGTTGCACCGGTGATGAGTATCCGCATGGGCCGCCTCCACTCGTGTTGCCGCCAGGGTAGTGCGTACCGGGCGTGCCCGATGCGACTGCCGCGTGCCGGTTGCCTTCACCTGCGGAGCGCCGCGCTCGTCCTGTCACCGGATCGGGGTCCCGTCGGGTTCGCCGCGGCCAGCCGCGGGGAGTCCCCACTGGCTGGCGCTTGCACGGGGTAACGGATTCTGACTGGCCTCAATGCCACCATCCCAGGCTGTCCGGCGAGCCGTCCGGACGCGCGTACCAGCGCACCTGGTTGCGGCCATCCGGGCAGTGGTTGCCCCGGGTCGTGGATGTCACTGCGCCGTCGGCGGCACGCACCGCGGCCTGGAAGCAACTGCCGAAGCTGTCCGTGAAGCGATGGGTCGACAGGCTCTGCCAGTTGCTGCTGCTGGGAGTGACTCGCCACGGGCTGTAGGCGTATGCCTGCGTGCGGCTGCCCGCGAAGTACTCGCGCAGATGGGTCACGTAATGCCCACGGTGGGGCCGATAGGCATCGGCATCCCGCAGCCAGCGCTGCGTGGCGTTTGCCGTGCCGTTGCGCACGGTGACGTACCAGGCGTCCCCCTCGTCCTCTACGGTCGTCGCCATGTGGTAGGTGTAGGCGAGCGGATAGCTGACGTGTTCCACGTCGATGCCGAGCACGGTGGTGCCGCGCGTGCGGCGGCTTGTGCGGTCGGTGCTGCTGTCGAGCGTAACGACCTGCTCGTAGAGCTTGTTCACCGTCTCGCCGGGGAAGGGCCGGTGAGGTCCGCGGATATCGAAGTCCTGGGTGTTGTCGAATGCGCTCGACTGTCGGACCGAGGAATCGACGCGTCCCTTGGACGTATTGACGAATCCGCGGATCTCGAACTGCCGTGACTGGCGCGTCCTGATCGTTCCCTGCACACCTTCGCCCACATCGGTGAGCGTGCTCGTGTAGGTCGGCGCGGCCTGGGAGCCGGCCAGCGTGTTCATCGTGACGCCACCCGTAACCAGCGTGCGGTCAGGGTCCAGGTACAGCAGCAAGGCACCGGAAGTGGAAACCAGGTGGCGCCCGGCGGCACTGAGCTGTCCGGCGAAAGGCGTGAGGTCGACCCGGTAGGGCACGCTACCCATCATCTGCAGCGTTGGCGTCGGCTGGTTCAGCGGATTGTGCAGGTAATTGATGTTGGGGTCGGCCGCCAATTGCGGGAACACCGGCGCAATGCCGGCGGGCGTGCCATCCACCGCTACGGGGATTTCGCGGAAGCTGCCGCCGCCGCACCAGGTCTCATGCGGGAAGATGGAATCCTTGAGCGAATTGCCGGGGGCGAAATAGTCGAACAGCGCGGGATGCCTCTCCTGTTCCTGGCCAGGCAGGCAGAAGTACCACCCGGTCTGTGCGTTATCCACGTCGACGTAGGCGCGCACGATGTTGTGCGGCAACATCACTGGCGTGCCGCCGTTCAGATGAACGACCGCATCGGGGACCTCCGGCGCGGGCGTCCTCGCCGTCGGCGGATAGAAAAGAAGGCGGACGTCGCCGCTGAATACGGGGCCTTCGCCGCTCGGGTCGAAGACATCCTCGCCCTCGTTGATCCAGTAGGAGCCTGTGTGCGGGACAGCGAGCCAGGCGCTGTAGTCGGTCAGGTCGCGCTCGACGTGCCAGCGGGCAGGAGCGTCGTAGCGGGGCGCGGCCTGATGGAACAGTTGGATGCCGGCAAGCGAGATGCCGATGTTGTCCACGACCGTGTGACGGAAGCTGGTGAGGTCCACCTTCAACACCACTTTTGCCCATGGTGGCGGGCAGGTCGGCGGCGGCATGTACGGGAATTGCTTCCCGACGGTGCCGTTCTCGTCCGGGAAGAGCTGGTTGTCCAGCAGGTGCACAACGCAGGGCGTACCTGCGGCGGGTGGCACCCGGGGGTCCGGCGTGACTACCTGTGTCGGGGCGGGCGACTGCGCATGGCTGACCAGCGCCCAGGGCAGGGCGAGTATGAGAGCCAACCTGTGGAATGCGGGGGGCACGACGGCGCGCATGGTCTTCACCTCCAGAGGTGAGGACGCCCTTTCGGGACGGGGCACGACTTCTACGCGCCCCCCGGGTGCGGGTGTTGACGTCGATCAATCCTCTGCCCGACGTGGGCAGCCCGATGCGGCGATGCTCCGTTGACTAACGCAGTCACGCTGAGGGGCGCCGTAGCGCCCCTCCCTGCGTCATGGTTGTGGTGGGATCAGCTGTTCTTGTGGCTCTGCTCGCCCGCTTTCATGTGCTGCTCGTGGCTGCCGCCCTGGCTGCCGCTCTGGCTGCTGCCGCGGTTGCCGGATGAGCTGCTGGCTGACTTCGACCGGTCGTCGTTCTTGTGGCTCTGTTCGCCTGCCTTGACGTGCTGCTCGTGCGAGCCGCCACGGTTGTCATTGCTATTGGGCATTTTCGATCTCCGGGAATACATGGGACGGCACGGCTGCTCACCGTGCTGAGCCACCATCCCCTAACGGGCCTTACGTTGCGGTGAGGAGCCGGTCAAGCGACGTTCGCGATGCCTGCTGCAAGCCGAATCACTCTTCGGCCATCGCCGCTTCCCGACCTTGCTGGCGGATGAGTGCTTCCTGGCGGGCGTCGATGATGGACTGCATCACGCTGTCCACGTCGACCGCGCTTTCGTCGAACGCGAAGCGGCCGGTCAACTCGCTGTCCGGCTGCAGTTCACCCTGTTCGAACAGCGCCCACATTTCCTCGGCGTAGTACGTGTCGAGCAGTTCCGGCGCGGAGCGCGAAAGGTTGATGGTGAGGTTGCTGACGTCCCGCCGCAGCATCGTGCGCGCGGCGTTGTTGCCGGATGCGCTGACCACCTGGGGCAGGTCGATGATGACCGGGCCGTCGGGCGCCACCAGCACGTTGTACGGCGAGAGATCGCCATGGATAAGGCCGACGCAGAGCATGCGCACGACCTGGCGGATCAGGATGCGGTGGTAGTCGCGGGCGGTTTCGGCGGAGAGCTCGACCTCGCCCAGTCGCGGGGCCGACTGGCCGTCGGCGTCGGTGACCAGTTCCATCACCAGCACGCCGTTGAAGTAGCCGTAGGGTTGCGGCACGCGCACGCCGGCGTCGGCCAGCATATAGAGCGCGTCCACTTCCGCGTTCTTCCAGGCGGCTTCGGCTTCCTTGCGGCCGAACTTGCTGGCCTTGCCGATCGCGCGCGCCTGCCGGCTGCCGCGCACCTTGCGGCCTTCCTGGTATTGCACGCGCTGCTGGAAGCTGCGCTGGGCCATGTCCTTGTAGACCTTGGCGCAACGCACCTGGTCGCCCGAGCGCACGACATAGACGGAGGCTTCCTTGCCGCTCTTGAGCGGGCGCAGGACCTCGTCGATGACGCCGTCGTCGATCAGCTCCTGCAGGCCGGTGGGAGTTTTCATGCGTAGGGGCGGGCGGTCACTTGGAACTGTCCATTATGAATGGTCGGGTATGACCGCGAGCTGCGTCGCCGCGCACGGCCGTGAACGGTCACCGCCAGGCAGGGCCCGCGACCGCGGGAGGCCCGCGAGCCGGGCGCGCCGTGCGTAGGCGTTGCCACGTTTCTCACCCCAGCGGGCGCACGCGGAAGTTGCGCCCCTTGATCTTGCCGGCGCGCAGGCGCTCGAGCGCCTTGTTGGCCAGCGCCCGGGAGATGGCGACGTACGCGCGGGTGGCAAAGACGTCGATCTTGCCGATGTCGTCGGCCTTGAGGCCGGCGTCGCCGGTGAGCGCGCCGAGGATGTCGCCGGGACGCAGCTTGTCCTGGCGACCGGCATCGATGACCAGGGTCTTCATCGGCGCAAGATGCAAGGTCTTGCCGCGTGGCGGGGCCACCTTGAGCGCTCGCCAGGGCAGGGGCTCGCCCAGTGCCTGTTCGATGTTCTGGGCCTTGGGCCGCTCGCGCGGCGTGCACAGGGTGATCGCCACGCCGGACTGGCCGGCGCGGCCGGTGCGCCCGATGCGGTGGGTATGCGTGTCCGGGTCGTGCGCGATGTCGTAACTGACCACCAGCGGCAGCGCGGCAATGTCCAGGCCGCGCGCCGCGACGTCGGTGGCGACCAGCACGCTGCAACTGCGGTTGGCGAAGCGCACGAGCACTTCGTCGCGGTCGCGCTGCTCCATGTCGCCATGCAGGGCGAGCGCGGAGAAACCGCGGCGGTCCAGCTCCTGCGCCACGGTGTCCACGTCGCGGCGCATGTTGCAAAACACCAGCGCGTGCTGGTCGCGGTCGCGGCTGAGCAGTTGGGCCAGCGCGTCGGGTTTCTGCGCGGGATCGACTTCGACGAACTGCTGTTCGATGGCCGGGGTGGCCTCGATCGGCGTCTCCACGGTGACTTCCACCGGCTCCTTCTGCAGCCGCCGGCTGGCGGCGCGGATCGCTTCCGGGTACGTGGCTGAGAACAGCAGGGTCTGATGGTGCTTGGCGATGCGGCCGACGATGTCGTCGATGGCTTCCCCGAAGCCCATGTCGAGCATGCGGTCACCCTCGTCCAGCACAAGCATCCTGATGCCGCCACCGTGCAGGCTGCCGCGCTTGAGGTGTTCCTGCACGCGGCCGGGCGTGCCCACCACGATGTGCGGATCGTGGGTGAGCGAGGCCAGCTGGGGCCCGAGCGGCATGCCGCCGCAAAGGGTCAGCAGTTTGACGTTGGGCAGGCTGGCGGCGAGCCGGCGGATCGCCTTGCTTACCTGGTCGGCAAGTTCGCGGGTCGGGCACAACACCAGCGCCTGCAGCCGGATGGTGTCCACGTCCAGCGCCTGCAGCAGGCCCAAGCCGAACGCGGCGGTCTTGCCGCTGCCGGTGCGCGCCTGGGCGATCACGTCGCGTCCGGCGAGGATCGGCGGAAGGCTCTGCGCCTGCACCGGGGTCATCGCGGCGTAGCCATGCGTTTCCAGGCTGGCGAGCAGGGCGGGCTTGAGGGGGAGCGTGGTGAAGTCGGTCATTCGCCATGATCGCATCAATTGGCGATGCGGACGGGACGGGGCCGGGCCGCCCCGGACATCGCGGCAGGCGTGAGGGTGTAGGATGGCTGTTCGCCATCTGCACCCGTGTGCGTTCGTCCTGGCCGCCCGGCGGCCCATCCGCCGCGTTCCCTTCCGCCTCGTGGCTGTGGAATGTTGGCCGAAGCGCCACCCACTTATCCGCAAAACGACCGTTCCGCGTCAGCCCAGCGCTCGGCGCACATCTCCCGCGACACACGCGTTGCGACGGTGGCGGTCATTTCCATCCCAGCACCCAGAGGACTCCCCGATTGGCCAAGATCAACTATGCATTCGAAAAGCGTCAGCGCGAACTCGCCAAGAAGAAGCAGCAGGACGCCAAGCAGTCGAAGAAGCGTCCCGTACGCGAGGGCGACAAGCCGGACGACCGGTCGGACAACGGTTCCCCCAAGTGAGCGGGGCGGCCTGAAAGCGCCCCCGCAGAGACGCAAAAAAAAAGCCCGGCGCGAGGCCGGGCTTTTCCTGGAACGGGGTGAAAACCTTAGAGCGGCTGCACCTGGTCGGCCTGCAGGCCCTTCGGGCCCTGGGTCACGACGAAGGACACCTTCTGGCCTTCCTGCAGGCTCTTGAAGCCCGAGGACGTGATCGAGCGGAAGTGCACGAACACGTCATCGCCGCTGGCGCGGCTGATGAAGCCAAAGCCCTTGGCATCGTTGAACCACTTGACGGTACCGGTTTCGGTCTGCGACATCGTTGTATCTCCTTGGAACGGATGGAATAGCCGCAAAGTGCGGCGGGGTAGCTGGTTACAAGGAGGAAACGGGTGCAACGGTGTAGTGGAACTGCTCTCTACAGCATCGGGCCACAGTTCGCGTGACCCTTGAAACCCAGCCCGGGCACAGTAGTGTCTGTTGCGTTCCGAAGCAAATGTTTTTGTGAACACAGGTTCAACAGCCAGCGGACGATCATCGCCCGTGCACCCCGCCAGTCGGGGGAAGCACGACGTGCTCTGGCACGACTTAACGCGGATATCATGCTGGCCGGTGAAGGGAGGCGCCAGGCGATCGTCGATTGTCGATGCGTCACGCATGGCGGGCTCGACCGCTGCAGGCGTGGAGACCTCCTTCGGAGCCGGCTGACAAGGATTCGTTGGACATGACAGCAAACTCGACCTCCACGCACGCGTCCAGCCTGCCGCCAGCGGTAGCCCAATGGCTGCTGGAGGCCACCAAGGCTTTGAGCCGCAGTCAGGTCGGCCTCGCACAACAGTTGCTGGCCAAGGTGCTGGCGGCGGAACCGGACTGCGTTGAAGCGCTCCGGCTGATGGGTATTGCCGCGCTCATCGGCGACCACCATCGCGATGCCATCGATTATCTGCAGCGCGCGCTGGCAGCCAAACCGGACGATTCGACGCTTTGCATGAATCTCGGCAGCGCGCTGTTCGAAATCGGCGAAATCGATGCTGGCCTTGGCCATCTGCAACGTGCCTGCGAACTCGCCCCAGGCTCCGCCTCGACCTGGTACAACTTCGGCAAGGCGCTGCAGTTCGCCTCCCACATGGAACGCGCGCGCGAAGCATTCGGTCAGGCCGTGGCGGTGGACCCGGGATACGCGAAGGCGCGCAATGCCCTGGCGGCGGTGATGTCCAGCCTCGGCGACCCCTCCGGCGCCGTGGCGATCCATCGCCAGACCCTGCGACAGCAGCCCGATTGCGCGGAGGCGTGGTTCGCGCTGGCCAACCTGAAGATCGAGCCGTTCGGCCAGGAGGATGCCGCGACGCTGCAGCGTCTGCTCAGCCAGCCGGATCTGTCGGATGATGCGCGCATCCTGCTCGGTTTCACGCTCGCCAAGGCGATGGAAGACCAGGCGGACTACGAAAGGGCTTTCGACGTCCTGCGCGACGCCAATGCCCTGAAGCGGCGCTACGTTCACTGGAATCGCAATGAGGAACGCGATCGCGTGGAGTCCATCGCGCGCGCCTTCGCCCAGCCGATGCCCGAGGCCCAAGACCCGTCGCTCGGCAAGGAAGTGATTTTCGTGGTGTGCCTGCCGCGATCCGGTTCCACGCTGACCGAACAGATCCTGGCCTCGCATCCGCAGGTCGAGGGCGCCGATGAGATCGAGGTGCTTCCGCAGATCCTCGAAGAGGAATCGAGGCGGCGCGGACAGCCGTTTCCCGCGTGGGTCCCCTCGGCTACGGCAGCGGACTGGCGGCGCCTGGGCGAGGACTACCTGGCGCGTACGCAACGCTGGCGCCGGTCGAGCGTTCGCTTCACCGACAAGAATCCAAGCAACTGGGCCTTCGTGGGTGCGGCACTGGCGATGCTCCCCGGCGCCCGCGTGGTCAATTCCCGCCGCGACCTGCTGGAAACCAGTTTCGCCTGCTATCGCCAGCTCTTCGGCAACCGTACGGTCAACTACAGTTATGACCTGGATGAGATCGTCGACTACTTCGCCGGTTACGCGCGCCTGAGCAGCCTTTGGCGGCAGCGCTACTCCCGGCAGTATTTCGACCACGAGTACGAAGCGCTGCAGGCCGATCCGGAAGCGCAGATCCGCCGCTTGCTGGACTTCTGCGGTCTGTCGTTCGATGCGGCCTGCCTGGATTTCCACCGGACCTCGCGCACGGTACTGACGATCAGCGCCGCGCAGGTTCGCCAGCCGTTGCAGCGGGATACCGCGCGCAGTGCGCGCTACGGCAGCAAGCTCGATCCCCTGCGTGCGCGGCTTCGCGCGGCGGGGCTATCGACGCAGGGCGACTGAGGCAGGCGTCCAGGGCGTTAATCGCTCGCTTCGGCAAACGCGATTCCGCGAAGCCGGCCACTGTCGCGGTTCGGGTTGCGGTTCGCGTCGCGCGGAACAGCCGGGCGCGGGAACGGTATACGGTGGTCGGGAAAACAGGGGCGGGGTGATCCATGTCGCGCAGAAAACGGACGGTCTTCACCGTCGCGGTGGTGCTGTTGCTGGCTGCCGTGGACTGGGTTTCGCTCTGGTGGCTCAGCGCGCATGACGCTCCCGCAACCGCGCAGGCTTCGGTGACTGCGCTTCCATCGGGTCCCGCTTCGGCCGCGTCGACGGGCCGTCCGCTGCGGTTCGAGCCGTTTTCCCCGGTTGAGGTAGACCGCTTCCTGGCGAAGGCACGCGAGGCCGAAAAGCTGACCGATCCGTTGCAGCGCTGCCTGGCCTATCCGGATCCGCCGCGCAGCCACTGGAGGCCCGAGGCGGTGGAGGCTTACTGCCGTTATCGGAGTCTTCCAACGCTTACGTTCACGCGGATGCGGGAGCTGATCGAGCAGGGCAAGGCCGCCGAACTGGACCGGCGGCTGGGCGTGGCGCTGCAGGCACAGCTTGGCGATCCTCAAGCGCAGGGAGCGCTCGACCGGATTTATCTGCACGCGTTCGACAACGGCTCGTTCGACATCCGTCCCACGCTCGATGCCTGGAAACGCGCCTTGCCTGACAGCGCGTTCGCACTTGCAGCGAGCGGCATGGCTTACGCCGCGATGGCCCAAAAGGCGCGCGGTGGCGATTACATCCGCGACACGCCTGTCGAAAACATCCGTGCCATGGACCGGCTCGTCGACGAGGCCGATACGGACCTGCGCCGCGCCGTGCAGCTCGAACCACGCCTGAGCCCTGCCTACGCCGCGATGATGGACATCGGGCGATTGGCGCTCGGACACCGCTACGCACTGGAAGCCCGCGCCGCCGGTGTGCACGCGGCGCCTGCCGACTATCTTGTCTATGGTGCGGCGGCCATCGTGGCCGAGCCCAAGTGGGGCGGATCGCCGAGCGAACTGCATGCGCTCGCGGGAGAGGTGCTTGCGCATGCGAGGCAGAATCCGCTGCTCTACCTGACCGCCGCCGACATCCACCTGGACACCTTCGATTTTTCCAGCTGCAACTGCACCACGCCCCGCCAGCTGGCGATGGTGATGGATGCGGTGAACGATCTGCCGAGCTTCGGAATGCTTTCCTCGGCGGGCGACAGCGCGGAGATGGCGGGACAACACGGGCTCGCCGCGGTGTACTACTCCGAGGCCATCCGCCTGGCGTCCCGGCCCGATGACCGCCTCAGCCGCGCGTTCCACCTGGTGACGCTCGGCTATCCAAGTTGGGCGCGCGCGGAAATCATGGCCATCGCCCCGGCGTTGCCCGGGCGCGCCTCGGTATATCGCGGGCTGGGCTATGCGGACATCCAGCTCGAGGAAGACGCCCTGGCCATGACCGAGCTGGAACAGGCCGTACGGCTGGACTACACCGACACCTGGTCCTGGGACGAGCTGGGCACGCTGTATGCCAACCATCGGCAGTGGGACAAGGCCTGGGCGGCGGCCGACCAGATGATCCGGCAGCAGCCCGACGACCCGGAAGGATGGCGGCTGCGCGCGTATGTCCAGGCCGAGCAGCCGAGGCCGGGCCTGGCCGACACCGTGCGTTCGTTCGCCGACCGCTTCGGCGATCGGCCGGAACAGCAGGCATCGCTGAGGCACATGTGCGAAGCGTTGGCACGGGCCGGGAATGGAATCCGCTGAATCCGGATTCGGCCCATTCCGGTCGGGCAGCATCCCGACCCGGCGGCGCGTGCCGCCGGTTGCACCCTCATCCTCGTCGGGCTGCCTCGATCGCGGAGATGTCGATCTTCGTCATCGTCATCATGGCGTCGAATGCGCGCTTGGCCACGGCGGGATCCGCATCGGTGACCGCGGCTGTCAGGACTCGCGGGGTGATCTGCCAGGACAACCCCCACCTGTCCCTGCACCATCCGCAGGCGCTCGGGCTGCCGCCGTTGTCGATGATCGCGTTCCACAGGCGATCGGTCTCGGCCTGGTCGTCCGTCGCGACCTGGAACGAGAAGGCCTCGGTCTGGGGGAACGCCGGTCCTCCGTTCAAGCCCAGGCAGGGGATGCCCATGACCGTGAACTCCACCGTCAGCACGTCGCCCTGCTTGCCGGAGGGGTAGTCGCCGGGCGCGCGGTGGACGAGCCCCACCGAGCTGTCGGGGAAGGTCTGGGCGTAGAACTTCGCGGCGTCCAGGGCGGTGCCGTCGTACCAGAGGCAGATGGTGTTCTTGCTGGTCATTTCCCTTCTCCAGGTTCGGGCGGGGAGGCCGCCTCAATCTGTCGACGGTCGAAGGGGCTCCAGATCGACACGCGCGTCCAGGAAACGTCCTGCCGCCGTCGACAGGCGACCAGGCGCTGGGCCTGCCGCCGTTGGATAGGGGAAGTTCGACTGGCAGCAGCGAGGGGCGCGAGACACGGAGCGCGGCGCAGGGACGTGACGCCGCACCGTGTCGTGTTCGCGGGCCGCAGGTTCAATCCGGCGCGAAGCGCCAGGTGCCATCGAGAAACTCGTCCAGCTCCCATCGCTTGAACGGCGCCCGTCCCTTGAACTTGCCAAGGGCCGCGGACACGACGTCCCGATTCCAATGGGTGACCGGCCGGTTGTGCGATTGCAGGTAGTGGTCGATGTAGTACTCGGGCGTCCACGCTTGCGTGGAGGATGCCTGCACCCGATCGATCTTCCCGACGTATGCCTTGTTGGGGTGACCCGACCAATCGCCCAGGGCCTGGCCGAGTTGTTCCGCGCTATCCAGCATGGTGTGTCCCGTGAGCTTTCAGACAGTGGGTCATTAGTCCTGCGAGCCGGTCCAGCAGTCGTCAAAACGCCGTTCCGGAGCGGCTGATTATGGCTAACCCACGCCAAACGACAGCGCCGGTTAAGACGCCTGTTGCAACCAGTTCAGGCAATCGGCTTTTCGCGACGAGAGTCAGCGTGTGGTTCTTGCGTTCGACGCGGGCTGGACGATGGTGCCCTGCGATCGGGTCGCAGGATCTTGCCCGTAGCGCGCGAGCAGGAAGTCGATCGCGCTGCGCAGCTTGGCCGTGGGATGGCGGTCCTGCGCGTAGATCAGATGCATCGGCGAGGGCGTGAGCGACCAGTCGGGCAGGACGCGCAGCAGGCGGCCCGCGGCGAGGTCGTCGGACAGCAGCGGCTCGGGCTGCAGCGCGATGCCGATGCCGCTGAGCGCTGCAATGCGAAGCGCGTTGCCCTGGTTGGCGGTGAAGCGTCCCCCCACGGTGACGGCAGACGTGGTGCCATCCGGCCCGACCAGTCGCCACACGTCGGATCGCCGCCAGTACGACATGCCCAGGCACTCGTGATGGGCCAGGTCGTCCGGTCGCGCGGGATGACCGTGGCGGGCCAGGTACCCGGGCGAGGCGGCCAGGATGCGCCGGTAGTGGCGCAGCGGCCGCGCGACCACGCCCGGTTCGGTGACGTCGCCTACCAGGATGCCGAGTTCGAAGCCGCCATCGGCAAGGTTCGGCGAACGGTTGTCCAGCGTGAGTTCGACGCTGACCTCGTGATGGCACGCCATGTACTCGGCCAGCGCGGTCACCATGTAACTGCCGAAGCCGACCGGCGCCACCAGCCGCAACCGTCCCCTCGGTGCGGCCTGCAGTTCCAGCGCGCTCGCGTCGGCGAGTGCCACCTCGGCAAGGGCCTGCTTGCACCGCTCGTAGTAAAGCCGCCCCACATCGGAAAGCTGCTGTTTGCGCGTGGTGCGGTGGAGCAGGCGGGCGCCCAGCCGTTGTTCGATCGCCGCGACGTGCTTGGCGACCATGGTCGCGGACACGCCGCTCGCTTCGGCGGCAGCCGCGAAGCTGCCGCAGTCCACCACGCGCACGAACATTTCCATGCCAGCGAGCTTGTTCATGATTCAAAACCATGGGGTTGGTTATGAAGCAAAGTCTGGCACGTTTATCACGCCCTGGTGTGGCCTCAACATGCCTCGCACCCTTTCCTCAGCGAGCAGCGTCGCCATGCCGAGCCTTCATCTGGACATACCCAGCATCGATTGGATCGCGCGTCCCGCGCGCGGCGAAAAACCCGGTGGCGGCAAGGATCGCCCCGCAGAAAGCGACCGGATGCCAGCGAGGCCGGCAGAACCGCGCGACCGGTCAGGGCGTGACGCCCGCCAGCCGATCCTGCCGCCCGGCCGGCCCGCCGGCGCCATGGCATGAGATGGCGCAATGGCGATGCGGATATAAGGGAGACACCGATCGACGCATTGCGGATGCATCCCATCGTGTCGGTGGATTCTTCCGGGCCGACGGACACCATGAGCGAAGCGCATGCGCCGTACCACGCGCACATCTATTACGAAGCGGCCAGCCGGCCGCTCGCCGAGACCATGCGTTGCGTGCTCAGCGAGCGCATGGCCGCCGGCGAACTTGCGCCGTTGCGCTTCGTAGGCAGCCTGAGGGACGGCAAGGCCGGACCGCATCCCTTGCCGCAGTTCGAGATCCATTTCACCGCCGATGGGCTGGCGGTGGTGCGCGAGATCATCCGGGCATCCGGGCTCACCGCGTTGATCCACCCGCTGACCGACGACGACATCGCCGATCACACGCGACTGGCCGAATGGATCGGCACGCCGTTGGCGCTGGACCTGGATACGCTCGATCCGCCTGGACGCAACAAGGGCGTTGCACGTTTCGGTTTGTCGGACTTCTAGACCAGCAGCCGGTGCTTGCTCCCTCACCGCGGCGTCGCCAGAAGCGGACGCGGCGGCGCCATGCGATGGGTCGCAAAGCCCGCTGATCAGCGTCGATCCGCGGTGTCGGCCGCTCTCGCGAAAACCATGTCCTCGAGCCGGACCGCGACCACCTTGCCGTGGTCCAGCTGGAAGGCCAGCACGTTGCCGCTGTTGGGCACCAGTTCCACGCGGACCTGGTTGTCGCTGGGATAACCGGTGGCGATGGCGTGCAGGCGGCCCCAATGGATGGCCATGTCGCCGTGGCGGTCGACGTCGATCCGCATCGCGCCGAGCAGGGGGTTCGCGTAGGTCCCGGCGTAAGCCTCGCGTGGCAGCGTGAGGCGCCAGGGACGGGCGCGGATCGCGGCACGCTGCCTGCGCACTTGCCGGCGCAACTCGGTGGCTTGAGCCGGTAACGCGGCGAAGCGCTTTGCCACCGCCGCTTCGTTGCCGGTCTGACCGAGCAGCGCGCCATACACGTAATCGGCGACCAGGTTGGTCATGCGCGGACAGAGCATGTCTTCGTTGCACAGGACCACCAGGCCCGCGTTCTCGTCCGGCATGAGCGACAGGTGCGCGTGGAAACCGGCGAAGCCGCCGAAGTGATGAAGCATGCGGTGGCCTTTGTAATCGCCCGTGTACCAGCCCGACGTGTAGCCGGTGCGCACGAAGTCGAGGTACCGGGCTTTCAGGTTTACCTGGGTCGCGTGCGATCGCCCGATGGCGCGGGCCAGCAAGGGATGGTTCCCAACGGGCGGTTCCAGTTGCGCGATCAGAAACCGCGCCAGGTCCGGCGCGGTGGACACCATGCCGCCGGCAGCCTGCATGGTGTCGTCGGACTTGGTGAGGTACAGCGGCGCCTGCGGGTCGCCGGAGGCCAGCGAATAGGGCAGGGCCATCGGCCAACCCCGCGCCCGGGCCTGGCTTATGTAGGCGGAGGTCTGGCGCATGCCCAGCGGCTCGAAGACATCGTGCTGCAACTGTGCCTGCCAAGGGCGTTTGAACCGCGCATCCAGCCACACACTGGCGATGTTGTAGCCCACGTTCGTGTACTCGAACGTGCCGTGCGCGGCCTCGGCGTTGGTGCCTGAGCGCGCCACCAGCGCGCGCAGCGTGTCCGGATCATGCAATCCGCTGAACGCCGTGGCCCAGACCAGCGGCTCGTTGTCGATGCCGGACGTGTGGACGAGCAGGTCGCGCAGGGTGACGGCGCCCGCGTCGATGCCCGCGAAATGCAGGCCGGGGAACATCGCCTGCATCGGCATCGCCAGGTCCGCCTGTCCCTGCTGCACCTTTACCAACACCTCCAATGCAGTGAATGGCTTGGTGGCCGAGGCGATATAGAAGTCGGTGCGCGCGGTGACTGGCGTACGGCGAGCGATGTCGGCCAGCCCGAAGTAATCCTGGTAGACGATCTTGCCGTCGTGCACGACCGCGATCGCCATGCCGGTCGGGTGGCCGATCGCCGCGTTGGTTTTCGCCACGAGCTTCGCGAGCGGGCCGAAGTCGGCGCGGGGATCGTCGGCGTGCGCTGGCTGGGCGAGTGCCACGGCGATGGCCACGAGGAGGGGGCCAAACAGTTTCATGAGCATGTTCCGCTGGCAACTGGTGCCTGGCAGAGATACGGGCGGCGCCGGCCCGGTTGCGTCTGAAGGCATGCACGCCGCGCCGGCTTTGCGCGAACCGTCCTCGCGGGGCTCAGCTCCCCGCGGGACACATGGCTTGGCGGGCCTTCCGGAAGGCGGCCGCGCCGCGGTCGATCCGGGGGGGTGTGAGACCTCTTCAAACTGGCCGCTCGATGCGAGTACCGTCATGCCCGCCGCGCTATCGGGCCGGCAGGGTGTACCTGCTGGACCGGTTGCTGGCACGCGCGCGAATCTATGCCAACCTTCCTTTTGCGCTGCGCCGGGGCGAGCCAGGGCCAGCCTGGGCCGCGGTTTCGGGCAGCGGCAAACCACCCATCCGGCGAAGTGGAGTCACGGAATGAACGCTACCCGCATCTCATCTCTCATCACCACGTTCAATGCCGCCGTCCTCGGCATCGGCGGGCTGGCCCTGCTGTTCGGGTCCGACGAGCTGTTGCCGCGGCTGATGCCGGGGATGCCCGCCAACGCCACGGTGCTCGGTCAGCTGATTTCGGCCGGATGGCTGGCGCTGGCCTCGCTCAACTGGAACCAGCGCCGGATGATCGTCGGCGGCATCTATGGGCGCCCGACGGTGCTGGCCAATCTCATGCTCTATCTGGTCAGCGCGTGCAGCCTTGGCCATCCGGTCATGGCCGGCGTCGCATCGCCCGTGATGGGTTTCCTGGCCGTCCTGTTCGCGGTGATGGCGGTGGTCTATGGCGCACTGCTCATGCGCGGGCCTTTCGGCGTGGACAAACCGGCGGGTGCGGGCGCCGGGGCCTGAATATCGGCACGCGCACCCGCTGCGGCAACGGCACTTTCGCGCGCCGTTGCCGCGACATCGCGCAGCATCGGTCGCCTCGGATCGGCAATGACGGGAGGCGACCGTGGGACAGTTAGCGAAGCTTGCTGCCGCGTTTGCGGCGGGCGCGGCGGCGATGTATCTGCTCGACCCGGTGGCCGGGCGCCGCCGGCGAGCCATGGCGCGGGACAAGGTGCTCGCGGCGGGACAGGACATCCAGGATTTCGCCCAGGACACGGCCCGGCACGCGGCCGACCGCCTGCACGGCGCATCGGCCCATCTGCACGGGCACGCGCCCTCGGACGACCGGCAATTGCACGACCGCATCCGCTCGAGGCTCGGCCACCTTGTGGCGCAGCCGGGCAAGGTCGAGGTCCACGTGGAGGACGGCCTGGTGACATTGAGCGGCTCGGCCCGGCTCGCGGAAGTGGACGAGCTGGTCGCGGCAGTGTCGGACATGCTGGGCGTGGCGCGCGTGGACAACCGGCTGGATGCGGCGCAGCTGCCGCCGGCAAGCGAGAGCCGGCACTGACATCAGGGAGGACTGGGGCGCTCGCGAGCGCAACGGCGTTGTCCGTGCGCAGCCGGCTTGTAGACGACGTCTTTCTTGCGACCGGACAGGGCATCGCCTCAGTACGCGCTGCAAAAGAAAAGCGCCCCGGACTGCAGCCCGCTTTTTTTGGGCGGCACCATCGAAACGTGCCTCCGATCTCGATCGCGACCTCAGGGAATCTGACCCCGCCGGAACCTAGATCGGCATTCGCAGCGCCGGCGCCGGCGGCCGCAGGAGGAACTCGCGCTGCACGTGCGCGTAGAGCGTGCGCTGGCCACCGAACGGCAGGCGCGCGATGGCGTCAGGGAAGGACAGCCAGGCGTGATCGTCGTGTTCGGCGTCAAGGTGCACCTCGGCAGTGGACGCGACGAAGGCGACGAAAGCCGGCACCACCGCGATGCATTCCTCGCGCACGTCGTAGTAGGTCTCGCATTGGTCGGCCGAATAAAGCGCCGTCGGTCGCAGGCCCGTCTCTTCGGCCAGTTCGCGCATGGCCGCCTGCCAGGCCGTCTCGCCCGGCTCAAGGTGCCCGGCGGCGTAGGTCCACAGGCCATGGAGGTGGGCGTTGGCGCGGTGCAGGAGCAGCGTGCGGGCATCCTTGCCCTGGCCGCGGACGGGAATCACCGAGACGAGCGAGGAGCGCGTGGGTATGCCATGCATGTCTTGTCTCCGACAGGGCGGCACGGGGCGAGCGATGCCATCGTCGTGCTTGCTTGGGGTTCAGTAGCGCAACCCCATGATTTGATAACAGTTTGACCAGATAGAGCCCATGCAGCCATTCCTTCGCACGCCGGAAGCCGCAAGCCGGTCCACCGTGGGTGCACCCTCCGACGTGCGCAAGTCGCGCACGTGCCATGGCTTCGGCCATCCCGGCGTACTCGATCCGACCGGCAACCCGCCCGGCCGGTGGGGAGTGCGGCGGGTCGGCGCGGGTTTGCGCAGGACCTGGCGCACGGTTGGCCTCGTGCTCGCCGGTGTGTTCTCGGTCGGCCTGGCGGGACTGACCGCGGCGAATGTCTTGCCTGCGGGCCCGGGGCTGTCGCGGGCGCCGGCCAACGTGGCGCCGGTCGACAGTCCGGCGTTCCGGCAGCAGGCCGAAGCCCTGCTCGGCAGTCCGGTCACCCAGGGCGACGCCGTGGTCGACCTGCAGAACGGCGATGCCTACTTTCCGGCCATGCTTGCCGACATCCGCTCGGCGCGGAAAAGCATCGAACTGGAGAGCTACATCCTGCGGCGCGGGCATATCGCCGATGTCTTCGTCGCAGCGCTGTCCGAACGCGCGCGCGCCGGCGTGAAGGTGCGCGTGGTGGTCGACTGGATGGGCTCGCGCGGCAACGTGGCCGACGCCGAGCGGCTGCGCGCGGCGGGCGTGGATTTCCATTTCTACCGGCCGGTGCGGCTGGACCAGTTGGCAAGTCTCAATAAACGCACCCACCGCAAGCTGATGGTGGTGGACGATCGCGTGGCCTGGACCGGCGGCATGGGCATCGACGATGCATGGCTGGGCAACGCCAGCAACGGCAAGCAGAAGCGCGACATGATGTTCCGCATGCGGGGCCCCGCGGTGACGCAGATGCGCGGCGTATTCGAGGAACACTGGCTGGCCACCGGTGGCCAACCGCTGCCGCCGGCTGACGTGGCGACCTCTTCGGCGGCGGGCCGGTTGCCCGTGCAGGTGATCGCCAGCACCGACCGCGTGGGCGAGTACAACTCCCAGCGCATGTTCCTGCTGGCCATCGCCGGCGCGCGGCGGTCGATCGACCTGGAAGCGTCCTACTTCGTGCCGGACGAGCCGGTGCGACAGGCCCTGATGGACGCGCTGGCGCGCGGCGTGCGCGTGCGCATCATCGTCGAGGGCGACCACGTCGATGGCCACATGGTCGGCGACGCCTCGCGCACCTACTGGGCCCCATTCCTCGACGCGGGTGCCCAGATCGCCCGCTACACGCCGTCGCTGTTCCACAGCAAGCTGATGGTGGTCGATGGCTACCTGACGCTTGCCGGCTCGGCCAATTTCGACAGTCGTTCGTTGCACCTCAACGACGAGGCCAATATCGCGATCTACGACGGCCCCTTCGCGGGTCGCATGACCGATGTGTTCGACCGGGACCTGGCCGCGTCGCAGCCGGTCACGATGGCGCGGCTGCGTGCACGGCCGTGGACGCAGCAGGTCACCGACCGGTTCTGGGCCGAATTTGCTTCCCAGCTGTAACCGCGCCCGCGGGGTGGGCTCAAGCCCACCTTGCGAGATCGACGCACCTCAGCGGATCGGCGCCATCAGGTGCCGGTAGGGCGTGTCCGCCCACATCACGTACGGCGCATCCGTGACCGGATCGGCCGCCTTCGGGTACTGGTCGTAGAACGCCGCATCGGCGCCGACCACCATCACGTGCGGTCCGGTCTTGACCCAGTGATTGCCTTGCGGCTTGCTCGCGTAGGGATCGGTGTTGCTGGCGTCGGTGCCGCCTTCGAGCATGTACATCAGCCCGACCTTGCCGGCCGGCGGCGTGGCGTGTGTCAGCCAGGCGTGCACCCAGCCCATCGCGGCCTTGTCCGCGCACATCGGATCCGGACCCGGCGTGGCGGGGGCGTCGGGGATGCAGGTGAAGCCGTTGTTGCCCTGGCGCAGCGTGCGCATGGTGCCGTCCGACTGCATGGTCATGATGGTGGCATGGCGACCCACGCCGGCCGGCGCCGCACGCATGGCGCTGGCGATGAGCTGGGCGTCGGATGGCTGCTTGGGATTGTCGGCATGCGCCACGGGCATGGCGAGCAGCGCGGTGGCGAGGACGAGGGGAGCGATCGAGGCAGGCATGAGAGGCCTCCCGCAGGACAGCGAGGCCAGCCCGGATTTCCCGGCGGCATCCTGTGCCCGGGCGTGTTACCGGCCGATCAAGCGCGCGTCAGCAATGCTGGCCCGCCGTCTTCATGCCGGCGCGCTGCGACGTGGCGGCCGCTTGCCGGCGGGGCGTGCCTGGCTGGCGGTCGCAGCCCGCATCAGGCGCTGGAACTTCGGGCATTCCAGATGGCTTGGGGCAGGACAGCTGGCCGCGTGGCGCAGGCCGTCGCGCACCGCGGCCAGTTGGCGGATGGTCCGGTCCAGCTCGTCGGCCCTGGCCGCCAGCTGGCGGCGGTCGATGCGCGGCTTGTCGCCGGCCTTGAACAGCGCCGCCAGGTCGTCCAGCGCGAAACCGGCGATGCGTCCCAGCGTGATCAGCGCCAGGCGCTCCAGCACCTCGGGCCCGAACAGGCGCCGCAGGCCATGCCGGCCCACCGAGGCGATCAATCCCTTTTGCTCGTAGAAGCGCAGCGTGGAAGGCGGCAGGCCGGAGCGGCTGGCCACTTTGGCGATATCGAGCAATTTCATGCTTGACCTCAAGTGGACTTGAGTTCGTAGGCTCTCCCAATCGCGATCGGCAGGCAAGCCGATGACTGCAGAACAGCAACCACGGGAGCACGTCCATGGCTGAGCTTGCGCACTTTCTTTTCCACGCCGCCGTGGTCGGTATCGGCGGCACGCTCGTCATGGATGCCTGGTGGCTGTGCCAAAAGCATGTCTTCGGCGTGCCGGTGCTCGACTATGCGATGGTCGGGCGCTGGCTCGGTCATCTGGTACATGGGTGCCTGCGCCATGATGCGATCAAGGACGCGCCGCGGGTGGCTGGGGAAGGCGCGATCGGCTGGACAGCGCACTACGCGATCGGCGTCGGTATCGCCGCGACGCTGCTCGGCGCCGCCGGCATCGAGTGGGCACACGCACCGTCGCCCGGTCCCGCGCTGGCGGTGGGACTGGCCAGCGTGGCCGCGCCCTTCCTGGTGCTGCAGCCGGCGCTAGGGGCAGGCCTGGCCGCTTCGCGGACGCCGCGCCCCGGCGCGGCGCGACGGCGCAGCCTGGTCACCCATTTGGTGTTCGGCCTGGGCCTGTACCTGGCGGGCGAGGGATGGGCGTTGCTGGTCCGACTGGCGAACTAGCGCAGATGCGGGCCCGCCCGTAACCTGCCGGCCTGTCGAAACCGGGCGCCAGCGCGCGTCGTGGTAGCGAACGCCCTTATGTCAGGAGGCCAACCATGGGTACCGTCCGGCTGCATCGTGTCCTTCGCACCACGCCCGAGCGCCTCTACCGCGCGTTCGTCGATCCCGACGCCATGGCCAAGTGGCTGCCACCCAACGGTTTCACCGGCAAGGTCCATCACATGGACGCCCGGGTCGGCGGCAGCTACCGCATGTCGTTCACCAACTTCTCGACGGGCAGCAGCCACACGTTCGGCGGCACGTACCTCGAACTGCAGCCGGGCGAGCGGCTGCGCTACACCGACCGCTTCGACGATCCGAACCTTGCGGGCGAGATGGTCACCACCGTTTCGCTCGGCCGGGTTTCCTGCGGCACCGAGCTGACGGTGGTACAGGAAGGCATTCCCGACGCGATCCCGACCGAAGCCTGCTACCTCGGCTGGCAGGAATCGCTGGTGCTGCTGGCAAAGCTGGTCGAGGCGGAGATCCCCGACTGAGCGCCGCGCGCATCTCCCGCGTCGCGGCGTCCGCTGCCATGCTTGGCCGATGACTGCCGACCGCATTCTCGACAGGCTCGATCAACTGGCCCGCGACGCGACGCTCGAGGCCGCGGAGCGCTGGCACGCGCGCGCCGAAGCGCTGGACTGGATCGACCGCGTGTGGCCCGTCCTGGCGCATGACGCCGAGGCTGGTGCCGCTGCACGCGCGCAGGCACTGCGCCAGCGGCTGGAACTTGCCGATGCCATGCTGCACCGGCGCTTGCGTGCGGCGGTCCGGGCCAATCACGGGCCGGCAGTGTTCCGGCGCTGGCAACAGGAGGCGGGCCTTATCGACGGCGAGGGCTACGACGCACTCGACGAACTGCTCGCCGGCGTGCTGCGACTGGCGGACCCGGGTCCGGACTCTCGCCCACTGGAACCGGAGATGGTGTTCTACCAGCCGACGCCGGCGCGCCACGCGCTGGACATGCTCGTGCGCAGCGGCGTGGGTCCACGCGACGTGCTGGTCGACCTCGGCTCCGGACTCGGGCACGTGCCGATGCTGGCCTCGCTCTGTACCGGCGCGCGCGCCATCGGCGTGGAGTGGCAGCCATCCCATGCCGATGCCGCGCGGCGCGCGGCCCGTCGACTCAAGCTGGAGCGCGTGGAGTTCCTGGTGCAGGATGCGCGCGATGCGGACCTGTCCCGCGGCACCGTGTTCTTCCTCTACACCCCATTCCTTGGGACGGTGCTGCGCGACGTGCTGGATGCGCTGCGGCGCGAAGGGATGCGGCGGCCGATCCGGGTCTGCACCTTCGGCCCCTGCACCCGCATCGTCGGCGACGAGGCGTGGCTGCACACGGATGGGCCGACGACGGCGGACCGGGTGGCCGTGTTCCGGTGCGTGGGGCAGGGAAGCGGCTAAGCTCGACCGGCCCCCGTTGGCCCAACCGAGGAGTCAAGCGATGAAACTGTCACGCTGGGTGTTCGTGTTCGGATCGCTGCTGATGCTGGTCGCCGCCTTGCCCGCCACGGCCGCGACCGACGATGCAGCCGCCATCCGCCAGGTGCTGGCCGACCAGCAGGCCGCGTGGAACCGTGGCGACGTGGAAACCTTCATGCACGGCTACAAGGACGCGCCGGATACCACCTTCGTAGGCAGTTCCGTGCGCAAGGGCTACCAGGCGATCCTGGCCAGCTACCGCAAGCATTACGCGAACGACGCGCAGATGGGCCGGCTGACGTTCTCGGACGTGGACGTGCGGATGCTGCCTTGCGCGCAGGGTGAGGTGCGTTACGCGGTGGTCACCGGACGCTTCCACCTGGATCGCAGCGAACACGGCGAAGCCGCCCAGGACGACGGCGTCTATTCGCTGTTGTGGGAGAAGACGGCAAAGGGCTGGAAGATCATCCTGGATCATTCCAGCTGAGGCCGCGGCAGGCGTTGTCCTGGAGCGGCGCGATTTCCATCCCGCCGGGCTGTGCCGTCAGCGGGATCCGGAACAGGCACGACACACCCGACGGCGGGAAGCCAAGCTGGACCTCCGCCTGCAGCTCGTAGGCAAGGCCCTGTTCGATCACGCGCGAGCCGAAGCCCCGGCGGGTGGGCGGTTGCACCGATGGGCCGCCACGCTCGGTCCAGCTGATGTGCAGCGTCTCGTCGGGGTGGCGATGCCAGTTCACCTGGAGCTGGCCCTGCGGGCAGGACAAGGCGCCGTACTTGGCCGCGTTCGTCGCCAGCTCGTGCAGCGCCATGCCCAGCGCGAGCGCGACCTTCGGATCCAGCCGTACCGACTCGCCCTGCAACAACAGGCACGGGCCCTCGGGTCGGCCGTAGGGTTTGAGTTCCTGATCGAGCATCTCGCGCAGCTCGGCCCCCTGCCACTGGTTGCGGATCAGCAGATCGTGGGTCTGCGCCAGGGCCGCGAGACGGGCCAGGAAGTCCTGGCCGAAGGCCTCGAGCGAACCGGCGTTCCTGAGTGTCTGGATGGCCACGGACTGCACGGTCGCCAGCGTGTTCTTCACCCGGTGGCTGAGTTCGTGCACGAGCAGGCGACCATGCGCCTCGGCCGCGCGTGCGGCGGCGCTCTCGCGCTCCAGCGCTTCGCGCGACTGCATGCGTTCGATCAGGTCGGCTGCCTGGCGGGCGAGGATGTCGAGCATGCGCAGTTCGCGCTCGCCAGGCCGGTGCGGCCGGTACCAGTGGCTGGAGATCATGCCGAGCGGTTGCCCGGAGCGCGAGCGCAACAGCGTGCTCTGCGCGGCGCGAATGCCCGATCGCCGATAGCTGTCCAGGTCGCCCTCGCCGACCGCGAGCGAGGGCGCCTCCACATCTTCGGCGATGACACGCTCGCCGGTACGCAGGGCGATGCCGCAGGCACTGGAGTGGTCGACGGACACCCACTCCCAGTAAGCGGCCGAATCCGGATGGAAGCCGCGACTGCCAAGCAGCCGCAGGCGACCGTTGTTCTCCAGTCGCTGCACGCTGGCCGCGTCCGAATCCATGATCACCATGGCCGCATCCAAGATCTCTTCGTACAGCGAATCCTCGTGCTCGTGCGAAATCAGGCGCGAGCTGATCTCCTGCAGGCGTCGCTCCGCTTCCAGCTCGCGCCAGGTGGCATGCCGCTCCGGTAGTGCGTCGCGCGTCGGGACCGGGCTGGCATCGGGATTCTTCATGGACGACCTCAGGTGTATGCGTTGCGGCCTTTGCCCCGCCGCGCGGCCTGCCGCCAAGAGGGGAACGCATTGAAGGTACCAGCGCCCCGCCCGCTTGCAAGGGGGCAAGCAGACACCCCCGGGAGCTCTGCGGGAGCTGCGCAGGCATGGCATGCTCGATGGCCTCCCGCAGAGGAATCCGCGCCATGCCGCTACGCCCGCCGAGGCTTGTCCTCATCCTGCTTGCCGGCGCGCTGGCCGTGGTCGCTGGCGTGGCGCAAGCGGCTCGTTATCGCGTGGTGGGCTATGCCACCGACTGGAACGACACGCAGGCGCGCACGGTCGATCGCATCGATACGCTGATCTTCGCCTTCGCCCATGTCGAGCGGGGCCGGGTGGTGCTGGATGACGGCGCGGCTGCGCGACTGCGCCGGCTGCTGGCGCTCAAGCGCATGAAGCCGTCGCTCAGGGTGACGATCGCGGTGGGCGGCTGGGGCGCCGGTGGTTTCTCCGAGGCAGCCGCGACGGCTCAAGGGCGGCGGGTCTTCGCCCGGAGCGCGGCGAGTCTCGTCGCGGCGCTGGGCGCCGATGGGCTGGACGTGGACTGGGAATATCCGGGGCATGGCGAATCGGGCATCGCTTGGAGCCCGACCGACCGGGCCCATTTCACCTTGCTGCTGAAGGCGCTGCGCCAGGCGCTGGACCGGCAGGGCAAGGGCCGGCACTACGTGCTCAGCATTGCGGTGGCGGATGGGCCGTTCGTCGATGGCGTCGATATCGCGGCGGTCGCCCCGTTGGTCGACTGGTTCAACCTGATGACCTACGACTTCGTCAATCGCATGACGCCCACCACCGGGCATCACACGGGACTCTATCGCTCGCGCCTGGCGCCGGCCGATGCACGCACTGGCGACGGCGCGGTACGCCAGTTCCTGGCGGCCGGTGCGCCGCCGGAGAAACTCTTGCTGGGCGTGGCCTTCTACGGCCGCGAGTTTGCTCAGGTGGCGCCCGGCCACGATGGCCTCTACCGATCCTATGGCCACTACCAGGGCGAGCATCCCTGGCCGGAGTTGAAGAAGAGCTACATCGGCCGCAACGGCTTCGCGCGTTACTGGGATCCGCAGGCCAGGGCTGCCTGGTTGTGGAACCGGCGCACGCATGCCTTCGTTACCTACGACGATGCGCAGTCGATCTCGGCGAAGGCCCTCTACGTGAAAGCGCACAGGCTTGGCGGCCTGATGTATTGGGAGCAGGAGCACGATCCCGACGGCGAACTGATCGGTGCGATCTGGCGGGGGCTGCAGGATGCGCCTTCGAACCGGGAGAAGGCGCCGGCGCGTAACGAGCCCGGCCGGCCACCTTTGCGCTGAGTGCACGCGCCGAAGGCGCAGCGGCTTCCCATGCACTTCCGGAGCGCCGACGTCGAAACGCCTCCGTTGAGCCGCCCACGATTCCCTTCCGGCAGTGGGTGCCGACAGGTGGGTGAGGTGTCGGGCGGAGCCGGTGCGTCGACGACTCCGGATCCCCGCCCCGCATCAAATCAATGACGCACGTTGTCCCGCGGCTCACCCATGTCGTGCATGACGTCGCGTGCCTTGTCAGCGCCGGTCCGGACCGCTTCCTTCGCCTTCTCGGCAAGATCGTCGCTGGCTTCGCCCATCAACCGGTTTTCGGGTTCGGTGGTGGGCAGGGCAGCGCCGAGCAGGGCACCGACGGCGATGCCGATGGCGCCGAGCGCCAACGGGTTGTCGCGCAGCAGGTTGTTGTAGCCCTGCACGGCCCGATCCTTCTGGTGCAGCAGCGACTCGCGCGCGCCCTGGGCCGTGTCGGCCATGCGCGAGGTGGTTTCGGCAACGCGCGACCTGGCCTGGTTCCAGGTGCTGGAGACGGTGTCGGACACCTCGCTGCCCACCTCACGCGCCCGGTCCATCACGCCGCTGCCGTCATCGGTGCCGGTGCCGGCGAAGCTGCTGCGCACCGGCGCCGGCTCATCGCGGCTGGCGTAGAGCCATAACAGGCCGATGGAGGTCAACAGGGCCGGCACCGGGTTGGCCTTCACCGCGTTGCCGATGTTCTGCGCGAACTCGCGGCCGTTGCCCTTGCCGAAGTTCACCATGCGGTCGAACAGCTGGCCCGGCGAAAGCTTGTTCTCCAACGCGTCGACGATGTGGTTGATGTCCGCGCGCTGCTGGTCGATCTCCTGCTCAAGGCGCGCCGGGTCCTTGTGCGATTCGGCTTCGATCCGTTCGGCCGTGCTCATGGCGTCCTCCCGCGGATGGCATCGGCATCCTTCTGCAACGAGTGGATGGTGTGATCAGGCTTGAGCGAGCCGGGCTCGAACTGCTTCTTGCCGGCGCTGATCATGACCCAGCCGACGATCAAGGCGGCCGCGCCGACGATCAGTGCGGACAGCCATGGTGCGAGCACGGTGCTCAGCCCGTACACGCCGGCCATCAACAGGATGATCAGTCCCGCCAGCATCACGGCGCCGCCGGTAGCCACCGCCGCCACGCCCGCCTTGGTCGCGCGCAGGTTCTCGCGCATCTCGGCCTTGGCCAGCGCCAGTTCCTTGGTGAACAGCATCGGGATTTCGCGCGCCAGTTGCTTGAGCAGGCCGCCGATGGAGGCGTCTTCCTCGCGCAAAGGAACGGCGCGCAACGCGGGCCGGGTGTCGAAGGACTGGGGTTGGTCGAAAGACTTGCTCATGGCTGGTTCCTCCCGCGCAGGGTGTCGTTGGACGACAGACTGTCTTGCCCGTCGTCCATCGTGTCGCTCACAGCCGCGCCGGCGCGCGCCGAGATGGCATCGGCCGTCGAAGCCGAGGGGGCGGGCGCCGCGGGAATGGACCCGGTCAGGCCGCCGGGCGCGGTGGTGTCGATGGTGTCGTTGCCGGTCGCCGGGTGGGCGGCGGTCCCGGTGACGGCCGCATCGGTCCAGCGGGTACGGCCCGTGCGTTCGTTCGTGCCCAGGCGCGAGGATCGCCCGCGATCCGTGCTGCTGCCGGCCGAGGCGCGCGCGAAGCGGGTCAGGCCGAAACCGATCGCGATGCTGCCGGCGACGAACAGCGTGGGGTTCTCGCGCGCGATCCGTCGGACGTCATGCAGGATCTCGTCGGCGCTCTTCTCGCGCAGCCCGTCGGCCATCCGGCCCAGGCCGCTGGCCATGTCCGAGACGTGTTGCGACAGGTGTGCCACGTCGTCGTCGCGCATTTCTGCGGCGGCGGCCTTGACGCTGTCGGCGAGCGTGTCGACCTTGTCGGCCGCGACATTGCGGTAGTGCTGAACCTGCTCCTGGCCTTCGGCGCGCACCTTCCCGGCCATGTCTTCGGCGCCTTCGGCGACGCCAGGGTCGGTAACGTTCCCGCCGGCGGACGGGCGGTAGTTGCTGTCCTGGGGTGTGTTCATCTGCGACTCCTCGGTATGGACCGGCGGCGCCCGCGCGCAAATCCCCTTGCGTCCCTGCCCAATTCACGGGTGTCGGTGGTGTCCATGGGTTGCCTGTGGCGGTCTCAGCCGCCAGGCCGATGGCGGGGCGTGGTGCCGCCGCGGTTTGGCCGTCTATTCCGTCATGCGCCATGACGGGAGCGCAGCATGGAACAAGCGCGATGACAGGCCCGTCTAAATGGGTTGCATCTTGCGTCACGGGCGGATGCAGCACCCGCCGCAGGAAAGCAGGCGCGGGGCAGACAGGCAGGCGTCTGTCGTGCTAACGGATGACGTGGCGCGGGGAACGCCCGGCCCGTCGGGTTCGCGGTGAACTGAAGCAAGCGCCAGCGGCGACGGGCGGCACGTTCGAAGCGGCATCGGTACGGGGGGGCAATCGTCGGTGCGTGGGTTGCCGGGGTCCCGCCGTCGTTTTCCGGCGAGTTTTTGCCGCGCGATATTCCGGTCCGCGCTGCCATTGGGCCCGATGCAGGTTGAGTTCGCTGTCCGTTTCCGGGCTGTGGCGGCCGGGCTCTTGATAGAGTCCACCCGCACCGGGCGCCGCGCTTGCGGTCGTCCCGCCTTACGGAGGGGAACGGATGGATGCGAGCAAGCGCCAGGGTCGCCGGCCCGGCATGGGTAAGGGCCGGCTGGAGGCCTTCAGCGATGGCGTAGTCGCCATCATCATCACGATCATGGTGCTGGAACTGAAGGTGCCCCACGGCAGTTCGCCTGCCGCGCTGGCGCCGCTGTTGCCGGTGCTGCTCAGCTACGTGCTCAGCTTCGTGTACGTGGGCATCTACTGGAACAACCACCACCACATGCTCGCAGTGTGCCGGCGCGTTTCCGGCGGCGTGCTCTGGGCGAACCTGCACCTGCTGTTCTGGCTGTCGTTGTTCCCCTTCGCCACCGCGTGGATGGGCGAGAACCACTTTGCGGCCGCGCCCACGGCCGCCTACGGCGTGGTGCTGCTGATGGCGGCGGTCGCGTACTGGCTGCTGCAGCGGATGCTCGTGCGCCTGCAGGGCGAGGACTCGCTGCTCATGCGGGCGATCGGCAGCGACTGGAAGGGCAAGCTTTCCCCGGTGCTGTACGCGCTGGGCATTGCGTCCACCGTGTGGGCGGCCTGGATTGCGCAGGCGCTCTACGCGGCGGTAGCCGTGATGTGGCTGGTGCCCGACCGGCGGATCGAGGGCCTCGTCGGGAGCGACCAGAACGGGTAGCGCAAGGCTCGCGCCCGCTTGTGCGGAGTCCGCGCGGGGCCCGACAACGGCGCCCGGGTCACCGGGGCTTCTTGCTACAGTCGGGCGCTGGGGAGGCGCTTTGGTTCTCCCGATGCAGGGGGAGTCCGGATGAGCACCACCACCCACGACCAGGGCGGCCGCCTGCCGCGGCAGATCGGCTACATCATCGGCAACGAGGGCTGCGAGCGGTTCTCGTTCTACGGGATGCGCAACATCCTCACGCCGTTCCTGATCAGCAGCCTGCTGGCCTACATGCCCGAGGCCGAGCGCACGCTGGCAGCCAAGGACGTGTTCCACAGCTTCGTCATCGGCGTGTACTTCTTCCCGCTGCTGGGCGGCTGGATCGCGGACCGCTTCTTCGGCAAGTACCACACGGTGTTGTGGATGAGCCTGGTCTATTGCCTAGGCCACGCGTGCCTGGCGCTGTTCGAGGACCACCGCCTGGGCTTCTTCTTCGGGCTCGGGCTGATCGCGCTGGGTGCCGGCGGCATCAAGCCGCTGGTGGCTTCGTTCGTGGGCGACCAGTTCGACCAGTCCAACAAGCACCTGGCCAAGGTGGTGTTCGACGCCTTCTACTGGATCATCAACTTCGGTTCGTTCTTCGCCTCGCTGCTGATGCCGATCTTCCTGCGCCAGTTCGGCGCGGCGGTGGCGTTCGGCATCCCGGGCGCGCTGATGTTCGTCGCCACGGTGGTGTTCTGGTTGGGGCGGCGACAGTACGTGATGGTGCCGCCGGCGCCCCCGGACCGCGACGCGTTCTCGAGGGTGGTGCGCACGGCGCTGCTCAGCCGCCGGCCGGGACGAATGCGGCCGGGCCTGTGGGTGGCCGTGGCCGGCATCGTGGTGGGCCTCGCATCGGCGGCGTTGATCCCCAGCCTCGGTTTCGTGATCGCCGCCTGCCTGTCCGTGGTGGCGGTGATTGCCGGCATCGGCGGCGGCGCCTGGATGCAGATGGACCGCGCCCGCGGCGTGCATCCGGACGCAGCGGTGGACGGTGCGCGCAACGTGTTGCGCGTCCTGGTGATCTTCGCGCTGACCACGCCGTTCTTCTCGCTGTTCGACCAGAAGGCGTCGACCTGGGTGGTGCAGGGCGGGCACATGAGCATGCCCGGCTGGTTCCACCCGGCGCAGATGCAGGCATTGAATCCGCTGCTGGTCATGCTGCTGATTCCGTTCAACAACCTGGTGCTCTACCCGTTGTTGCGGCGGTTGGGCTACGCGCCCACGGCGTTGCGCCGCATGACCGCGGGCATCGCCTTCAGTGGCCTGGCATGGATCGCCGTGGGTGCGTTGCAGCTGGCCATCGACGGCGGCGACGCGCTCTCGATCGTGTGGCAGGTGCTGCCGTACGCCTTGCTGACTTTCGGCGAAGTGCTGGTGTCGGCGACCGGCCTGGAGTTCGCCTACAGCCAGGCGCCGGCGTCGATGAAGGGGGTGGTGATGAGTTTCTGGAACCTCACCACCACGATCGGCAACCTGTGGGTGCTGCTGGCGAACGCGGCAGTGCGCAACGACGCGGTGACCGATTCGATCGCCCGCACGGGGCTCGGCACGATCGCGTTCCAGATGTTCTTCTTCGCCGCATTCGCGCTGCTGGCGGCGCTGGCGTTTGGCCTGTATGCGCGGCGGTATCGGGAGCGGGATTACTACCGGCTGGGGTGACAGCCGGGGCGCGCCACGTCCATCCGCACTGCGGGCCTGCTCTGTAAACGGGGAGGGATCGGCATGGCGGCCCCTGGCCCCTTCTCCCGCTCGGCGGGGATGGCGCCGAAGCGGGGAATGGGCGTCCGGAGCGGGCGCCCTGATTTACCGGCCCACCTCCACCACCGGCGCGAACCCGCCGAAGATCATCCGCTTGCCGTCGAACGGCATCGGTGTCTTCTCCGGGCTCAGGCGCGGGTCCTTCATCATCTTTTCCATGCCGGCATCGCGCGTGGCCTTGTCGGGCCATTCGATCCAGGAGAACACCACCGCTTCGTCCGGCGTGGCCTGCACGGCGCGGCGGAAATCGGTGAGCTTGCCTTCGGGGACGTCGTCGCTCCAGCACTCGACCACGCGCGTGGCGCCGAATTCCTGGAAGAGGACGTCGAACGTGCTGGCGTGCTCGATGAACTTTTCCCGGTTGGCCGTGGGCACGGCGATCACGAAACCGTCGATGTAGGACATGGGATGTGCTCCTTTGGCGGGGTTGCCTGTTGGCGACGATCCAGGAAATGGAAAATCGACACGGCGGCGAACGTACGGGGCTTTTGGTCCACCGTCCCCGATGGGGGCGCGGTGGACTGGTGCCGATCCTACGAGAGTTCGATCCATAGCGGCGCGTGGTCGCTGCCTGGGCGGATCGCAGGGTCGTCCTCGATGCCGGCCCCGGCAAGGCGCGGCAGCAGATCCTCGCCCACCAGCGCGAAATCCACCCGTGCCGCGTCCAGCCGATGGCGGCTGCGCGGATGGAACCAGGTGTACGCGCGTGCGTCCGGGTGCAGGTGACGGAAGGCGTCGGTGAGTCCCAGGCCTGCGACGAACTCTTCGTTGAATCGGCGCCGCGCGGTGGCATGCGGCTCTTCCGTGCGCAGGCGCGGCGTGGTGTCCTGGCGGGAGCGCGAGACGTTCCAGTCGCCGATCAGCACGAGGGCGAGGCCGCTGGCCTGCAACGTCCGCGCCTCCGCGCCGAGGGATTCGATGAAGCGTTGCTTGAACTGGTGCCGGTCCCCATGCGGACCGCCGCGCTCGGCATCCCAATGCGGCCGGCCGGTGCCGTTGACCGCGTAGACATTGGCAACGGCGATGCCCAGCGAGGGCAGGCCGGACACGATCACGCGACCTTCGATGTCCCACGGGAAGCGCAGCGGCGTGGCGTCGAGGTCGGCGCGCAGCCAGGTCGACACGCCGTAGGCGCGACCGCCGCGAAAGCGGCCGTTGTGGGCATCATGGTTGAGCGAGGCATGGCAGCTGAAGCCGGGCAGGGCGGAGTGCATGCGCGCGACAAGCGCCTGGTCCTGCGGGCGGATGCGAACCTCCTGCAGGCACAGCACGTCGGGCGAACCCAGCCGCGCATGCAGGGCGGGGAGGCCGGCGGCATCGTCCTCCAGCCAGCGCGCCAGGTTCTCGACGTTCCACGAAACGATGCGCATCCGCCTGCCGGTCGGCGACGGAGCCGCTCAGGCGGCCGCCTGCCGCCAGAGGTTTTCCCAGCCCAGGCCGCGGAAGCACGGGCCCCGTGTGGCCTCGGAGAACTTGATGTCGTTGTAGCGCGCGTTCCATTCCATCAGCCGCGGCTGGTCGTCCTCATCGATGCACAGGTCCCAGCCCAGGCACGGCATGTGCGGGCAGCCCTGGTGCAGCGAGCGGCACAGCTGGGTGGCCGCGGCGAAGTGCGGGATGACGCGTCCGGCGAAGCCCAGGCCGGTATCCGGATGCGCGTCGATGGTGCGCCAGTCGTGCAGGAAGGCGGTTTCGTCCAGCTCGCCGTTGGACGGATCGACGGCCACGCGCACGTGGCTGCGGCTGCGCACGATGTCGTCATCGACACGGCCCAGGCGCAGGTAGGCGGCTTTCACCGCGATGCTGCCGTCGAGCTCGCGAGCGGTGGTGATGCGCAGCGTGGCGGTGGCGCTCGGGCTCAGTGCGGCGAAGAAGCCATGCTGGCGGATCGGCGCCTGGAAGACGCCGTCGGGCAAGGGCAGGCGGCCGTCCGTCGGAAAGTCTCCGCGCGTCATGAAGGTCACGCTGCGGCCCTGGTAGGAGTTGTCGGCCTTGAACACGGCGCGCTCCTCGCGCGCGAAGAGGATGTCGACCAGTTCGCGCTGGGACACGGGGCGGTAGTCGCGAGAGTAGAAGAGCCCATCGATGACGTACCCCAGGTCCGGCAGTGCCTCGGTGTTGAGGATGCGGTTGGTGAAGGACTTGATCAGCGCGACCTTGGCCACCTCGCCGCTCTTGTGCGGGTCGACCACCAATCCGTAGTAGTTGTCGGGGATCCAGCCTTCCCGGAAGCCGCCGCTTACTGCCGCGTAGACATGCAGCCAGGGCGCGTAGCAAACGCTGCCAAGCACCTCGCGGGCGTACTCGTCCGCCTGCCGGACCGCGGCGCGATCGGTCGGTCCGCGCTGGCTTTCCACCGCGTGCAGCACGGCCTGCGCCTGCTGGTTGTAGTGCGCCTGGCGCTGCGTCTGCTGCAGCCCGGTGTAGAGGCGCTTGGCGGCAGCCAGGCTGGTCTTCTTCAGTGACTTGGCGGACAGGGACATCGACGTTCGATTCCTCTGCGGGGGAACAACGAAAGGCGCTGCAGGGCCGCAGCGGGGTCGGAAAAGGTCGTGGCCGGAGGTGGCCCGAGCGCGCGGGCGCAGGCGGCAGATGCTTGCTGGTGACGCACCGGTCCTGGGCGTGGAAGCTTCCTCGATCGTCTGTCGGGACCCGATCGTTCCGGGGTTCTTGGCTGCCCTTGCGTGCGGGAAGGGCCTGCGCGTCATACCGGGCGCGAGCTCAAGGAGTTGTGAAAAAGCGCGGCTGGACGGTCGCGGTCGCGCGGGTGCGCTCGTGCAGGGGTGGAAGACGGGTCGCGCGGAGCCTGCGCGACCGCCATCCCCAGGTGCGGTCAGCCGGCCTCGGCCCGCCGCGGCAGCTTCCATCCCGGCCGCACGAAGTGGCAGGTGTAGCCGGTGGGGTAATGCTGCAGGTAGTCCTGGTGCTCCGGCTCGGCCTCCCAGAAGTCGCCGGCAGGCTCGATCTCGGTGACCGCCTTGCCGGGCCACAGGCCCGAGGCGTCGACGTCGGCCACGGTCTCCTCGGCTACCCGTTTCTGTTCCCCGGTCGTGTAGTAGATCGCCGAGCGATAGCTGCTGCCGCGGTCGTTGCCTTGGCGGTTGGGCGTGCTCGGATCGTGGATCTGGAAGAAGAACTCCAGCAGGCGGCGGTAGCTGATTTTTTGCGGGTCGAAGATGATCTCGACCGCCTCGGCATGATTGCCGTGGTTGCGGTAGGTGGCATTGGCGACGTCGCCGCCGGCGTAGCCCACGCGGGTGGAGATCACGCCCGGTTGTTGGCGTAGCAGTTCCTGCATGCCCCAGAAGCAGCCGCCGGCGAGAACGGCGCGTTCGGTGTTCATCGGTGGGCCTCCTTCGTGGTGTCGAACAGCTTGCGGTACTCGCCGTAGCCCTCGCTTTCGAGCGCGTCGAGCGGAATGAAGCGCAGCGAGGCCGAGTTGATGCAATAGCGCAGTCCCCCGGTTTCGCGCGGGCCGTCCGGGAAGACGTGGCCCAGGTGGCTGTCGCCGTGGCTGGAGCGCACCTCGGTGCGGATCATGCCGTGGCTCACGTCGCGCTTCTCGATGACGTGGGCGGGCTCGACAGGCCGGCTGAAGCTGGGCCAGCCGCAATGGCCGTCGAACTTGTCCAGCGAGGTGAACAGCGGCTCGCCGGAAACCACGTCCACGTACAAACCCGGCTCGTGGTGATCGTTGAAGGCGTTCTCGAACGGACGCTCGGTGCCACTCTGCTGGGTCACGCGGAATTGTTCGGGGGTGAGGCGGGCGAGCGCCTCGGGCGTCTTGCTGTAGGTCGGCATTGGCTACCTCTTGTAGGTGCAGTATTTCGCCGGTTCGCTGGCGATGGGCGCCTCCGTGCCGAACCGCGGACGGAAATCCACGATCCGGGCGTCACAACGACATAAGGCCTCGCGTAAGCGTTCCAAGCTCTGTCCGGTCACGGCCGCTCCATGGGGCGATCGGCCAGAGGCGCATGTGAAGGCCAGTCAACGGAGCGGGTGGCATGATGTGCCGCCCCGACCCGCGTACGGACCGGGGACACACGATGCTTCGCCGGCCCCCCGGTTCCGGTTACGCATGCCCTCGGGCCGACGCACCCACCACCGCCAGCGCGGTTACGGACGGAGCGAGCCCATGCAAGCGCAACCTTCTCCCGATGCGATTCTGCAAACCGGCCTGGCTTTCTGGGCCTCCAAGACGCTGCTGAGCGCGATCGAGCTCGGCGTGTTCACCCGCCTCGCCCGTGGCCCGGCCGAGCTGCCGGTGCTGCGCGACGCCCTTGGCCTGCACACGCGCTCGGCCCGCGACTTCTTCGACGCGCTGGTCGCGCTGGGTTTCCTCGCGCGTACGGATGGCGTTTACGCCAATACCGCTGAAACCGACCTGTTTCTCGACCGCGCCAAACCGTCCTACGTCGGCGGCATCCTGGAGATGGCCAACGCGCGGCTCTACCCGTTCTGGCGCGGTTTGACCCTGGCGCTGCGCACCGGCCTGCCGCAGAACGAGGTCGCGCACGGCGGGCCCAACAACCTGTTCGATACGCTCCACGCCGATCCGGCACGGCTGGCACAGTTCCTGGCGGCGATGACCGGCATCAGCCGCGGCGCCAACCTGGCGATCGCCCGTCAGTTTCCCTGGAAGGACTACCGCAGCTTCGTCGACGTCGGCACCGCGCAGGGCGACCTCGCCGCGCAGATCGCGCTCGCCAACCCGCACCTGCGCGGCACCGGCTTCGACCTGCCGCAGGTGCGCCCGATCTTCGAGGACTACATGCGTGCGGTCGGCGTGGACGACCGCGTGGATTTCGCGGCGGGCAGTTTCTTCGAACAGGAGCTGCCCAAGGCCGACGTGGTGCTGATGGGCCACATCCTGCACGACTGGGACCTGCCTACCAAACGCATGCTGATCGGCAAGGCCTGCGACGCGCTGCCCGAGGGTGGCGCGCTGGTGGTGTACGAGTCGATCATCGACGACGAACGCAAGGAAAACGCCTTCGGCCTGCTGATGAGCCTCAACATGTTGATCGAGACGCCTGGCGGGTTCGACTACACCGGGGCCGACTGCGCGGGATGGATGGCCGATGCCGGCTTCCGCCAGACCCGCACGGAACACCTGGTCGGTCCCGACTCGATGGTGATCGGCATCAAGTGAGCGGCCTTGTGCGGCGATCCACTACCGGGCGCGCGGATTCGCCGGTAGGCTGCGCACACCCCGTGTGGAGCGCTGTCGCATGTACCGCACCTTGCCGCCGGCGTATCGGCCCTCGCCCGCAGCCCGCCCCGTCAGCGCGCCCCGGGGCGCGGCTGCATGACCGAAGCCGCCGCGGGCACCCTGGAGCAGGCGCTGGCGCACGCCCAGCGGCTGCTGGAGCACGATGCCACGCTGGCCAGGGAGCAGTTGGGCGAAATCCTCAAGGCCGTTCCCGGCCATCCCGGCGCGCTGCGGTTGCTGGCGGTCGCGCACGGGGCATTGGGTGAGGAGGCGGCCGCGCTCGCCATCCTCGCGCCGCTGGCCGAGGGCCAGCCGAACTGGGCCATCGTGCACCTGGATCTGGGCCTGGGGCTGGGGCGTGCCGGTCGCGGACAGGAGGCGATCGCCGCGTTGCAGCGGGCGGTCGCGCTCAAGCCCGACCTGCCGCAGGCCTGGCGGGCGCTTGGCGACCACCTGGCGGCCGTGGGCGACACCGAAGCGGCCGGCGCCGCCTATGCCCAGCACGTACGCCATGCCACCAGTGACCCGCGCCTGCTCGGTGCCGCCGCAGCCCTGGCCGAGGACCGGCTGCCGGACGCCGAGGTCTTGCTGCGGGCGCATCTGAAGGCCGCGCCGACCGACGTCGCCGCGATCCGCATGTTCGCGGAGGTCGGCGCCCGCTTGGGGCGCAACGAGGACGCGCTGAACCTGCTTTCGCGCTGCCTCGAGCTCGCGCCCGGCTTCGACGCGGCGCGCCACAATTACGCACTGGTGCTCCACCGCAGCAATCAACCGGAACGGGCGCTGGCGGAGATCGAGCAACTGCTCGCCACCGATCCGGATCACCCCGGCTACCGCAACCTCAAGGCCGTGGTGCTGTGCCGCGTCGGCGACTACGCGCCGGCCATCGGGATCTACGCCGAGCTGCTGGCGCGTTACCCCGACCAGGCAAGGGTATGGATGAGCTACGGCCACGCGCTCAAGACCGACGGACAACTTGACCGGGCGATTGCCGCCTACCGGCGAAGCCTGGCGATCGAACCGTCCTTCGGCGAAGTCTGGTGGAGCCTGGCCAACCTCAAGACCTTCCGCTTCGAGCCCGCCGACGTGGCGACCATGCGCACACAGCTGGCGCGCGCCGACCTTGCCGAAGAGGACCGCCTGCACCTGGAGTTCGCGCTCGGCAAGGCGCTGGAGGACGAGGCCGACTACCCGGCCTCGTTCGAACACTACGCCCGCGGCAACGCGATCCGGCGCGCGCAACTTCACTATCGCGCCGAGGACACCAGCGCCCGCGTCGCACACATCCGCGAGCGCTACACCCGCGGCTTCTTCGAGGCGCGCCGGGGTGGCGGTTGCCCGGCCCGCGATCCGATCTTCATCGTCGGGCTGCCGCGTTCGGGCTCCACGCTGATCGAGCAGATCCTGTCCAGCCACAGCCAGGTCGAAGGCACGATGGAGCTGCCGGAGATCACCTCGCTCACGCGGCTGCTGCGGGAGCAGGCGGACGCCGAGAGTGCGATGCCGTACCACGACGTGTTGGCCACGCTCGATGGCGACGCCCTGCGCGGGCTGGGCGAACGCTACCTGGCCGGCACGCGCATCCACCGCAAGACCGGCGCGCCGCTGTTCATCGACAAGATGCCGAACAACTTCATGCATCTTGGCCTGATCCACCTGATCCTGCCCAACGCCATCGTCATCGACGCGCGGCGGCATCCGCTCGCCTGCTGCTTTTCCGGGTTCAAGCAGCACTTCGCGCGGGGGCAGAGTTTCAGCTACGACCTGGAGGACCTGGGCGCGTATTACCGCGACTACGTCGCGCTGATGGCGCACTTCGATGCGGTGCTGCCGGGGCGCGTGCACCGCGTCGTGTACGAGCGCATGGTCGAGGACACCGAAGGGGAAGTGCGCCGGCTGCTCGCGCACTGCGGCCTGCCGTTCGAGGAGAGCTGCCTGCGCTTCTTCGAGAACGCGCGCCCCGTCCGCACGGCCAGCTCGGAACAGGTGCGCCGGCCCATCTATCGCGAGGGAATGGACCAGTGGCGCCATTACGCACGGTGGCTGGGGCCGCTGGAGCGGGCGCTGGAGCCGGTGCTCGAAAGCTACCCGGCCGTGCCTGGAGGTTTGCAGGGGGAAAACACGTTGTAGTCCTGATCGTCATCTTCAAGGGAGGGGAGTCGATGTACCGCCAAGCAAACCGCAAGAAGCCGGGGAGATCGCCCGGCGTCCCGTCATCCGCACGGCTGCCGCTGGCCGCGGCCATCTGCCTGGCCATCGCCGTGCCGGCGTTTGCCCAGGACACGGCTCAGCCCGTGGCATCGCCCGCGGCCACGCAGAAAAGCAGGAAGGTCACCACGCTCAAGCAGGTGACCGTCACCGCCGAGAAGCGCACCGAAGACCTGCAGAAAGTGCCCGTCAGCATCCAGGTGCTGGGCGAGGAAAAGCTGCAGCAACTGCATGTGCGCGACTTCGACGACTACGTCAAATACCTGCCCAGCGTTTCGTACGAAAGCTTCGGGCCGGGCTTCGCGCACGTGTACATGCGAGGGGTGGCGAGCGGCGGCGACGGCAACCACTCCGGTTCGTTGCCCAGCGTGGGCGTCTACCTGGACGAGGAGCCGGTCACGACCATCCAGGGCCCGCTCGACATCCACATGTACGACATCGCGCGCGTGGAGGTGCTGGCCGGGCCACAGGGCACGCTCTACGGTGCCAGCGCCGAGGCGGGCGCCCTGCGCATCATCACCAACAAGCCCGACCCCAGTGGCTTCGCGGCCAGCTACGCGCTGGGCACGAGCACGGTAAAGAACGGCGGCGTCGGTTACACCGGCGAAGGCATGGCCAACATCCCGCTGGCGAAGAACGCGGCCATCCGGCTGGTCGGCTGGCACGAGCACGATGCCGGCTACATCGACAACAGGACGGGCACGCGGACCTATCCAGTGTCAGGCATCAGCGTCAGCAACGCGAAGGACTGCACGCCCTCGCCGACGCTCGACTGCACCTACGGCGCCGAAAATGCCTATAACGATGCAACGACCAACGGCGCCCGCGCGGCGCTCAAGGTCGACCTTGACGATGACTGGTCGATCAGTCCCACCGTCATGGGCCAGCAGACCATCGCCCACGGCAACTTTGCCTACGACCCGGCGATCGGCGACCTGGCGGTCAGCCACTGGTATCCCGAGCGCACGGACGACCGCTGGTGGCAGGCCGCGCTCACGGTGCAGGGCAAGATCGGCAACTTCGACCTGACCTACTCCTACGCGTACCTGAAGCGCAGCCAGGAGGAGGAAAGCGACTACAGCGACTACTCGTTCTGGTACGACACGCTGGCCGGCTATGGCGCTTACATCTACGACAACAGCGGCGCGCTGATCAATCCGTCGCAGTACATCAACGCGCGCGATCGCTACAACCGGGACAGCCACGAGCTGCGCATCGCCTCGCCTTCAGACGATCGGCTGCGCCTGGTCGCCGGCCTGTTCTGGGAACAGCAGCACCACGACATCCAGCAGCAGTACAAGATCGACAACCTGTCCGACGCGCTCGACACCCCCGGCTGGCCCGACACGCTGTGGCTGACCAAGCAGACCCGCGTCGACCAGGACGAGGCGGTGTTCGGCGAGCTCTCCTACGACTTCATCCCCGACACCCTCACCGGCACGGTCGGCGGGCGCTACTTCCGCACCAACAACAGCCTGGGCGGCTACTTCGGCTTCAGCTCGGGGTTCTTCCCTGGATCGAGCTATGGCCAGGCCGGTTGCATCTCGCCCGAGCCCTACCATGGCGCGCCGTGCCTGGACTTCGACAAGCGGGTGAAGGAGACCGGCTCGCTGTTCAAGTTCAACCTGACCTGGAACATCACGCCGACCAAGATGGTGTACGTGACCAAGTCCGAGGGCTTCCGTCCGGGCGGCATCAACCGCCGCGGCACGCTGCCGCCGTACATGTCGGACTACCTCACCAACTACGAGATCGGCTGGAAGAGCACCTGGTTCGACAACCGGCTGTCCTTCAACGGCTCGGTGTTCCGGCAGGACTGGAAGGATTTCCAGTTCAGCATCCTTGGCGCCAACGGCCTCACCGAGATCAAGAACGCCAACCAGGCGCGCATCACCGGCCTGGAGTCGGAGCTCAACTGGGCGGCGACCTACAACCTGGAGCTGAGCGCTGGCTTCGCGCTCTACAACGCCAAGCTCACCGCGAACTACTGCGGCTTCACCGACCTGGCCGGCAATCCGATCACCGACTGTCCCGCCGGCACCATCAACCCGCTCACCGGCGAGGCGGTGGATGGACCGCAGGCTCCGGAAGGCTCGCGCCTGCCGGTCACGCCGCGATTCAAGGGCAACCTGCAGGCCCGCTATACCTTCGACGTGGGCGAGAACGAAGCCTTCCTGCAGGCCGCCATCGTGCACGTGGGCCAGCGCCGCGCGGACCTGCGCCAGTACGAGGGCGGCCTGCTCGGCAACCTCGCCGCCTACACCACGGCCGACCTCTCCGCCGGTTTCCACAAGGACAGCTGGACGTTCGACGTCTACGTCAACAACCTGTTCGACAAGCGCGCGCAGATCTACAAGTACGCCGAGTGCGCGGAGGCGACCTGCGCCGCCCACGACGTGGTGCCGCAATACCCCAACGGGCAGGTGTACACCGTCACCAACCAGCCCAGGACGATTGGCGTGAGGTTCAGCCAGGAGTTCTAGCCGTCCGCTGTTGCGAAAAAGCCCAAAAGCCCCGGCATGTCCGGGGCTTTTTTCGTGGCACCGCGCGGAAGCGTCAGTCCGGTCGCTTGTAGAGGACCCCGTCTTGCATCACGAACGGCACATGCGCCAGGGCGCTGATGTCCGCCGTCGGGTCACCGCGCACCGCGATGATGTCGGCGTGGAAGCCCGCCTTGAGCTGACCGAACTCGTCCTGCTGGCGCAGGATCTTCGCGTCCACGGCGGTGGCGGCGAGCAGGGCCTGGGCGGGGCGCATGCCGTCGCGGACCATCCATTCCAGTTCCTTGTAGTTGTCGCCGTGGGTGAATACGCCCACGTCGCTGCCGTTGCCGATGGTGACGCCGGCGTCCAAGGCCAGCTTGAAGGCGCGGGCCGATTGCTGCATGTCGGCGTCTAGCGGCTGGCCGGGCTTCCAGCCGCGGAAGTACTGGGCGTAGGCCGCCTCGGCTTCCAGCGTGGGCAGGTAGGCGACGCCATGCTGCTTCATCAGCTCGAACACCTCGCGGGTGCCGCCATAGCCGTGTTCGATGGTATCGACGCCGGCAAGCACCGCACGACGCATGCCCTCGGGCGTGGTCGAGTGCACCGAGACCGGCAGGCCGAGCGAGTGGGCGGTGTCGACGCCGGCCTTCAGTTCCTGTTCGCTGAAGGTCGGTACCGAGCCGTGGCTCTTGCCGCAGTGGTAGTCGGCGTAGATCTTGATCCAGTCGGCGCCGTGGCCGGCCTGGTCGCGCACCGCGTCGATCATCTGCGGGACGCCGCTGACCGGGATGCCGCCCTGCGGCAGGTCCAGGTCGCTTCTGAAACCCGACGGGCCAGGACCGTAGCAGTGGCTGGCGATGGTGGCGCGCGTGGCGACGAACAGATGCGGCCCGGGGATCAGGCCCTGGTCGATGGCGTGCTGGACGTCCACGTCCGCGTAGCCGGCGCCCTCGGTGCCCAGGTCGCGGAGCGCGGTGAAGCCGGCCATCAGCGTGTCGTGCGCGTGCTGCACGGCTTCGATGGTGCGGTAGGACAGGGTTTCCTTGAGCACCTGGTCGTTCCACAGGGTCTCGTTGTACGGGTGCAGGAAAATGTGCGAGTGCGCGTCGATCAGGCCGGGCAGCAGGGTGGTGCCGGGCAGGTCGATGGTCTGCGTGCCGGGCGGCAGCGGCACCTGCGAGGCCGGGCCGACTGCCGCGATCCTGTCGCCTTGCACCAGCACCACCCAGCCCGCGTGCGCCTGCTCGCTGCGGGCATCGAACACGCGGTCGGCCTTGAGCAGCCAGGGGTGGTCGGCGGGCTTGGGCGTCGCGGCGCTCGCGGCGCCGGCGAGCAGCAGGCCGCCGAGCAGCGCGGCAAGGGCGCGATGAAGGCGCGGCAATGGCATGGGCGTGTTCCTTCCGGTGGGGCCTGGTCGTCTTTTGTATCACCGACCCGCCTGCTTTCCGAGGGAGACTCGGACTGCCCGCGCCGGTTTTCGAACGTTGGGCATCGCCAGCTACAGGGCTGGCGGATGGATGCGGTATAAGAACCGTTTGCAGTCGGGAAGCGGGAATCATGTGTGGATTGGCGGGCCTGCTGCTGCCTTCGCCGGCGCGGCAGGAACAAGAACTCGCGGCGCTGGCCGGGGCGATGGGCGGGGCATTGCAGCACCGCGGGCCGGACGACAGCGGCACCTGGGTGGACGCGCCGGTCGGCATCGCGCTGGCCCACCAGCGGTTGAGCATCATCGACCTGTCGCCGCTGGGACACCAGCCGATGGCGTCGGCCGATGGCCGCTACGTGCTGGCCTACAACGGCGAGATCTACAACTTCGGCGAGCTACGCCGCGAACTGGAGTCCCGCGGGGCGAGCTTTCGTGGTCACTCCGACACCGAGGTGCTGCTTGCGGCGTTCGTCGCCTGGGGCGTGGAGGAAAGCCTGCGCCGCTGCAACGGCATGTTCGCGCTGGCGCTTTGGGACCGCAGCGAGCGCTGCCTGTGGCTGGCGCGCGACCGCGTGGGAAAGAAGCCGCTTTACTACGGCTGGGCCGGCGACACGCTGGTGTTCGGCTCGGAGCTGAAGTCGCTCTGGCGCCATCCGGAATTCGACAATGGCGTCGACCGCGACGCGTTGACGCTGCTGCTGCGGCTGGACTACATCCCCGCGCCGCACTGCATCCACGAGCGGGCGTTCAAGCTGATGCCGGGCCGCCTGCTGCGCCTGGACGCCGCAGCCGTCGCCGCCGGCGCCGCCGCGCACCAACCGGCCGTCGCGCAGCGTCCGTTCTGGGATGCCCGCGAGCAAATGCGCGCCGCGCTGGCGACGCCTTTCGTGGGCAGCGCCGCCGAGGCAGAGGAACAGCTGGACACGCTGCTGCGCGACGCGGTCGGGCTTCGCATGGTCGCGGACGTGCCGGTAGGCGTGTTCCTTTCCGGCGGCACCGATTCCTCGATCGTCACCGCGATGATGCAGGCGCAGAGTACTGGCCCGGTGCACAGCTTCAGCATCGGCTTCGAGGGCTCGCACCACGACGAGGCGCCGCTGGCGCGCGAGGTGGCCGAGCACCTGCGTACCGACCACACCGAGCTCTACGTCAGCGGCGCCGACGCGCTGGGCGTGGTTCCGCAATTGCCGGCGATGTTCGACGAGCCGTTCGCCGATGCCTCGCAGGTGCCGACCGCGCTGGTCGCCAGGCTCGCGCGCGGCGGCGTCACTGTGGCGCTGTCGGGTGACGGCGGCGACGAGCTGTTCTTCGGCTACAGCCGCTATCAGCGTGCTTTGCGCAACTGGGGGATGCTCTCGCGCATACCTTCCGCGCTACGCCGTCCGCTGGCGCGCATCGCGCACGGGCAAGGCGAAGCTTCGCGCAGCGGCGGCGTGGCCGCGCTGCTGGCGGAGATGGGCGCCCGTGGTATCGGTGACGTGTACCGCAACCGCGTGGCGCGCTGGCGCGATCCGGCCGCGGTGGTGCCGGGTGCGCGGGCGCTCGACTCGTTCTATCACCAGGCCGATCCGCTCGATGGCGCCGGCACGCCGGCGGACGCGATGATGCTGGCCGACTTCGTCAGCTACCTGCCGGACGATCTGCTGTGCAAGGTCGATCGCACCAGCATGGCGGTGAGCCTGGAGGCGCGTGCGCCGCTGCTGGATTGGCGCGTGGCGGAGTTCGCCTGGTCGCTGCCGCTGGACATGAAGTTGCGCGATGGCGTGAGCAAGTTCCTGCTCAAGAAGGTGCTGCTGCGCTACCTGCCCGCGTCGATGGTGTATCGCGGCAAGCGCGGCTTCGGGGCGCCGGTGACGGAGTGGCTGCGCGGCGACCTGAAGCCTTGGGCGGGCGACCTGCTGTCTCCCGGGCGCTTGGCCGCCGACGGGGTGTTCGACGCGGCGGCGATCGGTCAGGTGTGGCAACGCTTTGGTGGGGGCGAGCGCAAATGGCACACACACCTGTGGAACGTGTTGATGTTCCAGGCTTGGCAGGACTACTGGCGGCAGAGCCGCGACGCGCTGCGCCGATAGTCCTGGCCGGCGCCGTCAGTCGGACGCGCTGACGGTGAGTTTCTGCCCGATGCGGATGTCGCTTCCGCCCAGGTGGTTCCAGCGCTTCAACTGCGCGACCTGCACGTGGTAGCGACGAGCAAGGTCGAACAGCGTGTCGCCGCGGCGGACCACGTGCACGACCGGCGTGGCCGCGGCGTCGGCGGCAGGCGAGCCCGGGATATGCTCGGCCTTGCGGGTGGCCGGGGGATCGTCGTCGCCCAGGCCCGGCAGCACGGGATCCGGGCTCACGCTGGCGACCCGTTCGTTCGGATCGGCGACCGCCTGGGCCAGCAGCGCTGAGCGCAACTGGTCGGCGTGCCGGCGCGGTAGCAGCACCCGGCCACCGTGGCGGGTATCGATGATGCCGTTGCGGTAGCCGGCGTTGATGACGCTCAGGGCCTCCAGCGGCATGCCCGCCTGATGGGCCACTCTTTTCAGGGGCAGCCGCCGGTTCACTTCGAGCGCAACCAATTGCGCGTCTTCGTCCAGCGTCGGCAGGGTGACGTGGAAGCGCTCCGGTTCGCGCACGACGCAGGCGATCGCCATCAGCTTGACCAGGTGCGCGCGGGTGCCCGCGCGTACTGGCAACGCGGGCACCGCCGGCTCGGCCGGCGGTGCGCCTTCGCGATTGACCAGGCGGTCGATGCCGTAGCGACCGGCGTTGTAGGCGTAGTCAGCCAGACGCCAGTCCTGGAAGTAGTCGTGATAATGGCTCAGCAGCGCCATCACCTTGTCGGTTGACTCGGTCAGATCGAGGCGGCCGTCGTAGCTGGAGCCGACGCTCAGGCCCATGTGGCGCGCCGTGGCCGGCATGATCTGCCACATGCCCGCGGGGCGGTTCCGGTTCGGCGCGACCGGGTTGAAGTGACTCTCCACCCACGGCAGCAGCGCGAACTCGCCCGGTACGCCGTGGCGCATGGCGCTTTCCTCGACGTAGACCAGCCGCGGCAGGATGCGCTGCATCTGTGCCTCGAAGCGCTTGGGCGAGCGCGTGTAGCGACGGGCCCAGGTGTCGATCGCCGGATCGGCCGAGCAATCGGTCATCGCGAAGCTGCCGCGCAGGCGCTCCCATACGTTGGTGGTGGTCACCGGCGCCTGGGGCGTCGCCGGCGCGGCGGCCACATCGGGTACCTGGGCCTGCGGCGCCTCCACGCGTGGTGTCGTGGACTGGGGAACTGGCGCGATGGCGCAGGCGGTGAGCAGCAGCGACACGACGAGCGGCAAGGGGCGAAGTACGGGTTTCATCCTTGGAAGACATCCTTGGCGGCGCGCAGCGCGGCGAAGCGTTCGACCCGGCTGCCGGCGGCGTGCTGCCGGCTTGCCCATTCGGTCAGCGGTTCGCTGTCGATGCGCAGGAAGGGATTGCAGGCCAGTTCGCTGGCCAAGGGCACGGGAAGGGTGGGGCGGCCCAACGCGCGTGCCTCGGCGACCTGGTCGCAGCGCGCCGCCAGCAAGGAATTGGTCGGATCGACTTCCCGTGCGAAGCGGCCGTTGGCCTGGGTGTACTCGTGCCCGCAGCAGACCTCGAGGTCCCCCGGCAGTGCGGCCAATCGTTCGAGTGAGGCGAGCATCTGCGCCGGCGTGCCTTCGAACAGGCGTCCGCAGCCGAGGCTGAAAAGGGTGTCGCCGCAGAACAGCAGGCCTTCGCCTGCGTACGCGATATGGCTGCGGGTGTGGCCGGGAACTTCGATCACTTCGAAGCGCGCCTGTGGCCGGTCCAGGGTGACGAGATCGCCATCGCCCACCCGTTGGTCGACGCTGCCGATGCGCTCGTCGCGCGGCGCGTAGACGGTGGCGCCGTGGCGCTCACGCAACGCCTTTGCGCCTGCGACATGGTCGCCGTGGTGATGGGTCAGCAGGATCGCCCGCAACTGCAGCGCTCGCCCGGCAAGGGCTGCCTCGACGGGCGCGGCATCGCCGGGATCGACCACGATCGCCTGGCCGGCGTCGTCGTGCAGCAGCCAGATGTAATTGTCGGCGAGCGCCGGTAACGGTACGACGTGCAAGAACGGTCTCCGCAGTCTTCGTATCGACTGGCGCAGGCATCCGGCTTGCGCGAACCGTTCGACTATAAGTGCCGTATCCGGGTGGCTCGTTAGTGAGCCGTTAAATGTGTGATTTGTGTTCAGTCAGGCGGCCGGTTCCGCGACCTGTGACGCGCTTGCGACCGCCAGCGGCTACACTTCACTTTTGCGGCGAAACGGGCGCGACATGGCCGAGCGCGATCAAGACATCTACGCCAGCAAGCCGATGCGCGGCCTGCTCGCCGCAGAAGCGCAGGCGCTCGCCCCGGAGTTGCAGCGCTGCGCCGGCGCGTATGCGTTGCAGGTGTCGGCTGTCGCGCGGGCCGTGCCCCCGGCGTTGCCGATGCTCGACCGCTGGGTGCACCTGCATCTGGATGGCAGCCACGGCGCGGGCGACCTGCACACGCGCCTGGATGAGTCGCTGCCGTTCCTGGACGACGCCTTCGGCCTGGCATTGCTGAGCCATGCGCTGGAAGTGGCGCCCGATCCGCAATTCCTGCTGCGAGAGTCCGCCCGCGTCCTCATGCCCGGCGGGATGCTTGCGCTCACCGGCATGCATCCGGCCAGCGGCTGGTTGCCCTGGCTGCTGTGGCGCGGCCGGCGCGGCGTGAACCTGGAATCCCCGCTGCGCATCGGCCATTGGTTGCGGAGCGCCGAACTCAATGTCGAGCGCGTGCAACGGGTCGGCCCCATGTGGCCGAGCTCGGCCGCGGTGCCGCACCATGGCGGCCCGCTCGGCGGCGGTTACCTGCTGATCGCGCGCAAGCGCCGCCAGGCCGCCGCGCCAGTCCGCCTGCGTCCGCGTGCGATCGCCGCGGCGCCGGTCGCCGGCCTGGCGCCCGGCGCGCGCCGCAGCGCTGCCGCCTGATTTCTTCGCGAGGAACGATGATCGAAGTCGAAGCGTTTACCGACGGCGCGTGCCTGGGCAATCCCGGGCCCGGCGGCTGGGCTGCATTGCTGCGCGCCAAGGGCGTCGAGCGCGTGTTCTCCGGCGGCGAGCCGGACACCACCAACAACCGCATGGAACTGATGGCCGCCATCGGTGCGCTGGAGGCACTGACGCGCCCATGCAAGGTCGTGCTTACCACCGACTCGCGCTATGTCATGCAAGGCATTGAGCAGTGGTTGCCGAGGTGGGTCGCCAACGGCTGGCGCACGTCCGACAAGAAGCCGGTCAAGAACCAGGATCTGTGGGAGCGGTTGGCAGCGGCCAAGGCGCCACATCAGGTACGCTGGGCGTGGGTGCGCGGCCACACGGGCCACGTGGAAAACGAGCGCGTCGATACCGCCGCGCGCGAGCAGGCCGAGCGTTACAGGGGCAGGGCATGAGGCAGATCGTTCTGGACACCGAGACCACGGGTCTGGAAGTCCGCCAGGGCCACCGGTTGATCGAAATCGCCTGCGTGGAACTCATCGAGCGACGTCCCAGCGGGCGGCACTGGCAGACCTATCTCAACCCCGAGCGCGCAATCGACGAGGGCGCGCGGCAGGTCACCGGCATCGAGGATGAATTCCTTCTCGACAAGCCGTTCTTTGCCGATGTGGTGGAGGACTTCCTGGCTTTCATCGGCGATGCCGAGCTGATCATCCACAACGCGAGCTTCGACGTCGGGTTCCTGGACGCGGAGCTGGCGCGCGTGGGCGTGCACATGGGTCGCATCGCCGACCGCTGCCGCGTGATCGACACGCTGGCGATGGCGCGCGAGCGCTACCCCGGCCAGCGCAACAGCCTGGATGCCCTGTGCAAGCGTCTGGGCGTGGACAACTCCGCGCGCGACCTGCACGGCGGCCTGATCGACGCCCAACTGCTGGCCGACGTCTATCTGTACATGACCTCCGGCCAGGTCGCGTTGGACCTGGCCTTCGAAGGCGCCCACGAGGAAGCCGGCGCGGCCGTGCTGGCCCCGGTCACGCTGCTGCGCCGCCCGCGCGTGCTGCGGGCGGATGCCAATGAAATCGCTGCGCATGAAAGCCGACTGGATGCGCTGGACAAGGCCGTCCAGGGCGGTAGCGTCTGGCGTCGGCAGGAACAGCCCGAAGCGGCGTTGGCCGAAGCCTAGGCATAGCGGGCTTCGCAACGGGCTCCCCGGTTCGCGGGGACGGTTGACGAAGCGACGAGCGACGCTGGTGGGGTCCTTTTTCGCAGGAACACCCTTGGCATGACCGCAGGGTTCCGATGCGGCATGGCGGTCGCGCCCATGGGCGCGTGGAATGCACAACTTACGGATCGTTGGGCGCTAACTCACGCGCGCCAGGATCACCGTGATGTTGTCGTCCGCGCTGCCGTCGAGTGCGGCCAGCAGCAGGTGATCGACGCATTCCTGCGCGGCGAGGTCCGTACGCCCGACGATCCGCGCGATCGCGGCGTCGGACAGGCCCTCGGTCAAGCCGTCGCTGCACAACACGAAACGGCTGCCCGGTTCGACCCGCCCGCGTGCCATGCCGATGTGCAACTGCTCGATCGAGGTCACGCCCAGCGCCTGGGTCAGCACGTTGCGCTGCGGATGGCGATCGGCCAGCGCCGGGTCGAGCTGGCCGGCGGCGACCAGTTCCTGTACCAGCGAATGGTCGTGGCTGACCTGGCGCAGCGCGCCGCCCTGCCAAAGATAGATGCGGCTGTCGCCTACCCAGGCCACCTCGTAGCGGTCGCCGGCCAGCTTCAGCGCAGCCACCGTGGTGCCCATCGGCAAGCGGTCCGCCGCGGCGCTGGAGTGCCGGAACAGCCGCTCGCCCGCGCTGCGCACCGCCTCCACCAACCCGCGCCCTCGCGCGATCTGCTCGACGATCGCATCGCGTACCAGCGCCGAGGCCACCTCCCCATGCTGGTGCCCGCCCATGCCATCGGCGACGAGAAACAGGCCCAGCGCCGGATCGGCGTAATAGGTGTCCTCGTTGCGCGCGCGGCGCAGGCCGACGTGGGTACCGTGTCCGAACTCGATCATGGGGTGCCTGAAGGTGCGAGCGCCACGCAGCATGCCATGGCGTTGGGCTTCGCAAAAGAAAAGGCGGGAAAACAAAACGCCCCACGAGGGGGCGTTTGTCTTTACTGGCGGAGAGGGTGGGATTCGAACCCACGGTACGCTTACACGTACGCCTGATTTCGAGTCAGGTACATTCGACCACTCTGCCACCTCTCCGAAAAGGTCCGCGGGTCGACGCGAGCCGCGAAGTGTACGCGGCAGCCCGGGCAGTGACAAGCACCGGGTCGTGGCTCAGCCCGCTTTCTTCTTGGCCAGGCGCAGCCAGGTATCGACCACGGTGTCGGGGTTGAGCGAGACCGATTCGATGCCCTGGTCCATCAGCCATTCGGCCAGGTCCGGGTGGTCGCTCGGGCCCTGGCCGCAGATGCCGACGTACTTGCCCTTGTCGCGGGCGGTCTTGATCGCCATGGCGAGCAGTTTCTTGACCGCCGGGTCGCGCTCGTCGAACAGGCTGGCGACGATGCCCGAATCGCGGTCCAGGCCGAGCGTCAGCTGGGTGAGGTCGTTGGAGCCGATCGAGAAGCCGTCGAAGATATCCAGGAACTCGTCGGCGAGCAGGGCGTTGGATGGCACCTCGCACATCATGATGACCTTGAGGTCGCCCTCGCCCTTCTTGAGGCCGTTCTTCTCCAGCACCTCGATCACCTTGCGGCCTTCGCCCAACGTGCGTACGAACGGGATCATCACCCATACGTTGGACAGGCCCATCGACTCGCGGACCTTCTTGACCGCCTTGCATTCCAGCGCGAAGGATTCGGCGAAGCCCGCATCGACGTAGCGGCTGGCGCCGCGGTAGCCGATCATCGGGTTTTCCTCGTGCGGCTCGTAGCGCGAGCCGCCGATCAGGCCGGCGTATTCGTTGGATTTGAAATCGGACAGGCGCACGATCACCGGCTTCGGGTACACCGAGGCGGCGATCGTGGCGATGCCTTCGGCCAGGCGGTCGACATAGAAGCTCACCGGATCGGCATAGCCGGCCATGCGCTCGTCGATCTTCGCCTTGGTCTCGGCGTCCTGGCGGTTGTATTCGAGCAATGCCTTCGGGTGCACGCCGATGTGGCTGGCGATGATCATCTCCAGGCGCGCCAGGCCGATGCCGGCGTTGGGCAGCATGCCGAAGTCGAACGCGCGCTCGGGGTTGGCGACGTTCATCATGATCTTCAGCGGCGCCTCGGGCATGGCGCCGAGGTCGGCGGTGATGCGGTCGAAGGCGAGCTTGCCTTCGTAGATCATGCCGGTGTCGCCCTCGGCGCAGGACACGGTGACTTCCGCGCCATCGGGGATCAGCTGCAGCGCATTTCCGGTACCGACCACTGCCGGCACGCCCAGCTCTCGCGCGATGATCGCGGCGTGGCAGGTGCGGCCGCCGCGATTGGTCACGATGGCGGCGGCGCGCTTCATGATCGGCTCCCAGTCGGGGTCGGTCATGTCGGCGACCAGCACGTCGCCGTTCTGGAACTCGTGCATCTGGCTGATCGACTTGACCACGCGCGCCTTGCCCGAGCCTATCTTCTGGCCGATGGCGCGACCCTCGGCCAGCACCTTGCCCTTCTCGTTGAGCTGGAAGCGTTCCAGCTGCGTGGCGTGCGCGCGCGACTTCACCGTCTCCGGGCGCGCCTGCACGATGTAGAGCTTGCCGGTGTTGCCATCCTTTGCCCACTCGATGTCCATCGGGCGGCCGTAGTGCTGTTCGATCACCAGGGCCTGCTTGGCCAGCTCCTGCACGTCCTCGTCGGAGATGCAGAACTTGTTGCGCAGAGCGGCGGGCGTTTCCTCGATGCGCACGCGCTCACCGGGCTTGTCCGAATAGACCATGCGCTGCTGCTTGGCACCGAGACTGCGGCGGAGCAGGGCGGGCTTGCCGGCCTTGAGCGTGGGCTTGAAGACGTAGAACTCATCCGGATTGACCGCGCCCTGCACGACCATTTCGCCCAGGCCGTAGGAGCCGGTGACGAACACCACGTCGCGGAAGCCCGACTCGGTATCCAGCGTGAACAGCACGCCCGAGGCGCCGATGTCCGAGCGCACCATCAACTGCACGCCGGCGGAAAGGAACACGTCCTCGTGCTTGAAACCCTGGTGCACGCGGTAGGCGATCGCGCGGTCGTTGTAGAGCGAGGCGAAGACTTCCTTGACCTTGTGCAGCACGTCGTCGATGCCGACCACGTTCAAGAAGGTTTCCTGCTGGCCGGCGAAGGATGCGTCGGGCAGGTCTTCGGCGGTGGCCGAAGAGCGCACGGCCACGGCGATGTTGTCCGCGCCTGCGTCCTTGCACAGCTTGATGTAGGCATCGCGGATCGCCTGGTCCAGTTCCTGCGGCAGCGGCGTCTCGGTGACCCAGCTGCGGATCTCCTTGCCGGCGGTGGTCAGCGCCTCGACGTCTTCGACGTCCAGGCCATCCAGCCGCGCCCGGATGCGCTTGGCCACGCCGCTCTTGTCCAGGTACTGCTGGAACGCGTCGGCCGTGGTGGCGAAGCCGCCGGGCACCGAGACGCCGAGCTTGGCGAGGTTGCCGATCATCTCGCCGAGCGAGGCATTCTTGCCGCCGACCTTGCCCAGGTCGGTCATGCGCAGGTTGTCCAGCCAAAGCACCAGGTCGTTCAAGGGAATCTCCTTAGTAAAGCTTGGGTAATACGCTGCGCCGCGCCGAAACCGGGCCGCAAAGGACTGGTATTGTCCGCTTTCGATGGTGCACGGCACAAGAAGACCATTTGTTCACGATGCCGCGCCAACTGCATACCAGTCAGCGCGGAGTCAAGCAGGGACAGGCTTTGGCGCTTGCGCTAAGGTGCCGGACCAGGCCCCGCGGACAAATGGAAGACAGGCATGCAACGTACGGTTTTCTTCATCTCCGACTCCACTGGTATTACGGCGGAGACGATCGGCAACTCCATCCTTGCGCAGTTCGAGGGCATCCAGTTCGACAAGCATCGCCTGCCGTTCGTGGACGACGCGCATAAGGCCGAGGCCGCTGCGCTCCGCATCAAGACCCGTTACGCGCAAACCGGCGAGCGGCCGATTGTCGTCAACACGATGGCGGATCGGGGCCTGTGCGAGGTCGTGGCAGCGAGCGGTGCGCTGATGCTGGACGTGTTCGCGCCGTTCATCGGGCCGCTGGAGGAAGAACTGGGCGCCAAGCGCTCGGGCATGGTCAACCGCTCGCACGGCCTGGTCGACTTCGACAAGTACGAGGCGCGCATCAACGCCACCAACTACGCGCTGGCGCACGACGATGGCGTGGACGTGGACTACGAGCAGGCCGACCTGATCCTCATCGGCGTGTCGCGATCGGGCAAGACGCCCACCTGCCTCTACATGGCCTTGCATTACGGCGTCAAAGCCGCCAACTACCCCCTGACCGACGACGACCTGGACAAGCTGGAACTCCCCAAACGGCTCAAGCCGTACAAGGATCGCCTGTTCGGCCTCACCATCGACCCGCAGCGGCTGGCGCAGATCCGTGAACAACGCCGGCCCGACAGTCGCTATGCCACAGTGCAGCAGTGTCGCTGGGAACTGGAACAGGCTGACCGGCTCATGCGCCAGGCGGGGATATCCTCGCTCAACACCACCCACGTCTCGATCGAAGAGATCGCCAGCAAGATCTTCGAGCGCTTCGGTATCGAGCGAACCATGTTTTGAGGTATATGCAGGCTCAATGAGTGCCGTACTGGACAACCGCTCCGCCTTGCTCCCGGGACGCTTCGAATTCCTGATGGGGTTGTATGCGGAGAACTATCACCGCCTGGCGCACCTGTTCGCGCCGCAGACGCTTGCGCCGGGACGCTATCGTTCCAGCGTGGACGATGGCCTGGACGTGCACATGCATGTGCAGGAGCGGCATCCCTACACGCTGGAGCTGGAGCTGACGTACGGATTCGTCGACGCGAACACGGGACATCCGACGCCGTCGGCGCAGCTTCGGATGTACACCGATGCGCACGTGGCCGAGGCGTTGCATTGCCATCCAGGCCGCCACCTGTGGCAGGTGCTGGGGCCGTTCCCGGAAGCGCACACGGTGCTGCAGCATCGGCTGCGCATGAACGGGTTTCTGTCGCGCTGGTTGGAGTACCTGGCCGAGCAGGGGCATTCGGCAGGGACACTCGAGCGAATCGAAACGGACGGTTGACCGGAGTCCATTCAAGGGCGAAGCCCTTGCGAGGAGTGCGGCATGGATGGCCGCTTTTGCTGTAGCGCTCAGGGACGAACGCACAAAAAATGCCCAACAAAAAACCCGCACAAGGCGGGTTTCTCATTAGTGGCGGAGCGGACGGGACTCGAACCCGCGACCTCCGGCGTGACAGGCCAGCATTCTAACCGACTGAACTACCGCTCCGCGTTGTCTTCCAGCTTCACAAAATGCGAGGCCAACCTTGGCGTCCCCACGGGGATTCGAACCCCGGTCGCCACCGTGAAAGGGTGATGTCCTAGGCCTCTAGACGATGGGGACGTATTAGGTTGGTGGAGCCAGGCGGGATCGAACCGCCGACCTCCTGCATGCCATGCAGGCGCTCTCCCAGCTGAGCTATGGCCCCGCCGCTGGAAGCCCGGAAGAATAGGCAGGGTTCGCGAATCCGTCAAGCTTTTTTTGGAGAATTTTGCGCTTGTCGTCACGCGTGTTTGTTCCGCATCGACACACTCGCGTTGTGACGTAAGCTGGACGGCCACACTCGCCGGAGCACGCATGCACGAGATCGGTTTCATCCGCGACCTCGCCATGGTGATGATCGTCGCGGGCGCCACTACGGTGCTCTTCCAGCGCCTTCGCCAGCCCGTGCTGCTCGGCTACATCCTCGCCGGCATATTGATCGGCCCGCACACGCCGGGCGTGTTGGTGGGCGACCCGCGCGCCATCGACGACATTTCCAATCTTGGTGTCGTGCTGCTGATGTTCACGCTGGGCCTGGAGTTCAGCGTGCGCAAGCTGCGCGAGGTCGGCATGGGCGTGCTGATGGTCGCAGTGATCGAGGTGGGCCTGATGCTGTGGATCGGCACGGGCCTGGGCGAGGCGCTCGGGTGGAACCGGATGGATGCGCTGTTCCTCGGCGCGCTGATCTCGCTTTCCTCGACCATGGTCGCCACGCGCACGCTGGCCGAAGGTGGCCTGCGGCACCTGCCATTCGCGCAACGGGTGGTCGGCATCCTGGTGGCCGAGGACGTGCTGGCGATCGTGATCCTCACGGTGCTCAGTGCAGTGGCCATCGGCGGCGCCATGGAGGCGGGCACCGCGTTGACGGTCGTGGGGCAGGTGGGACTGTTCGTGGTGGCCGGCATGATCCTTGGCCTGTTGCTGTTGCCCCGGCTCATCGATTACGTAGCCGGTTTCGGCCGCGACGAAACATTGCTGGTGTGTGCGTTGGGCGTGTGCTTCGGCGCGAGCCTGTTCGCGGCATCGCTGGGCTTCAGCGTGGCGTTGGGCGCGTTCCTCGCCGGCGCCGTTATCGCCGAGGCGCGCAATGCGCATCGCGTGATGCGGCTGGTGGAGCCCCTGCGCGACATGTTCGCGGCGCTGTTCTTCGTGGCGATCGGCCTGAAGATCGATCCGGTGTTGTTATGGCAGTACGCGCTGCCCGCCCTGGGCGTCGCCGTGGTGGTGATCGTCGGCAAGACGCTGACGGTCGGCATGGGAATGGTCGCGGTCGGGCAGGAGGTGCGTTCCTCCATCCGCACGGGCCTTAGCATGGCGCAGATCGGCGAGTTCTCGTTCGTGATCGCCACGCTGGGTGCCTCGCTTGGCGTGGTCAGCGATTTCGTCTATCCGACCGCTGTCGCGGTATCCGTGGTGTGCATGGCCGCGTCGCCCTACCTGGTCGGACATGCCGACGGCATCGTCGATGGCATGCGGCGCGTCACGCCGGGCCCGCTGCGACTGCTGCTGACCAGCTATGCGGGCTGGCTGGGAAGCCTGCGGCCCGTGGAGCAGAACGCGATGATCGCCGCCATGCTGCGCCGGCTGCTCTGGCACATCGGCGTCAATGTGGTGCTCGTGATCACGCTGTTCGTCATTGGTGCGTACGTCAATGCGCACAACTGGGCGTGGTTCTCCACGCTGGGCGCCGGGCGCGAGACGCGGCATTCGCTGATCTTCGCCGCGGCGCTGTTCCTGTCGTTGCCCATGCTGATCGCCATCTACCGCAAGGCCGAGGCGCTGGGCATGCTGCTGGCGGAGCTGGGCATCCGCGAGCAATTTGCCGGCGGCTACACGCACGCCATCCGCAGCCTGCTGGCACGGCTGATTCCGTTGGGCACGCTGCTGGCACTCGGATTGCTGGTCAGCGTGCTCGGCTCGGCGATCCTGCCACCGCGCGGCGTGGCAATTTTGCTGCTGGTGGCGGGCGTGTTGCTGTCGGCGGTGCTGTGGCGTGCGCTGGTGAAGATGCACGCCAGACTGCAGGCGGCCTTGCGCGACACGCTGGACCGGCCGTCGCCGGACGACTGAAGGGAACCTTTCCAAACCATGACGGTCGACAGCCGGTGTCGTTGCCAAGACCGCTCGACGCGCCTCACAATGCTCCGCCTGCCTCCATCGGGGAGGCCCGGCCGCGTTGCCGGCAAATCCATACACGAGGGAGTTTCTTCGATGAAGCATTTTCTGCGTCCCACGCTGACGGCGGCCACCCTGGCCGTTGCGCTGGGCATGACCGCGGGGGTCCACGCCCAGTCCGCCAAGTCGGGCGCCGCTGGCACGGTCGACAAGACCAAGGCCAGCTATGTCGTCGGTTGGGACCTGGCCAGCCAGTTGCCGCCGCTGGTCCGTGAGGAGGTCGATCCGGCGACGGTCGCTCGCGCCGTGCAGTCGGCGCTGTCGGGCCAGAAGCCGACGATGAGCGAGGCCGAAGCCAAGACCGTGCGCGACGCCTTCGTCGCGAAGCTGCAGGCCAAGGCCAAGGCCCAGTACGAGAAGGTCGCCTCGGAGAACAAGTCCAAGGGCGAAGCCTTCCTTGCCAAGAACAAGAGCCAGCCGGGCGTGAAGACGACCGCCTCGGGCCTGCAGTACAAGGTCGTCAGCGAAGGCACCGGCGCCCGCCCGGGTCCGAACGACACCGTGCAGGTGAACTACGTCGGTACCTTCGTCAGCGGCGAGAAGTTCGATGCCTCGGCCGATCACGAGAAGGGGCCGGCTTCGATCCCGCTGCAGGGCGTGATCCCGGGCTTCCGCGAAGGCCTGGAGCTGATGAAGACCGGCGCGCACTACATGCTCTACATCCCGTCGAACCTGGCCTACGGCGCTCAGCCGCAGAACGGCTTTCCGCCGAACGCCACGATCATCTTCGACGTGACCCTGGTGAAGACTGGCCCGACCCCGGCCGGCGGCGGCCAGGACGCGGCGGGCAAATAAGCCCTCCGGCATCGGCAAATCGAAGGGCGCGGAGCGATCCGCGCCCTTTCTTTTTGCGGTCGTCACGGGTGGCGCCTGTTAGAATCCGCGATCGTTTTGTTGGAGCGATCACCCGGATGATGAATGTCACCCTGTTCGGCACGGGCTACGTCGGCCTTGTCACCGGGACCTGCCTGGCGGAAATGGGCAACCACGTCCTGTGCGTGGACGTGGACGCGGCCAAGGTCGCGCGGCTCAAGGGCGGCGAAGTGCCGATCTACGAGCCGGGCCTCGCGCCGATGGTCA
>NZ_JBHZGI010000008.1:0-131079 GCF_051900535.1 Frateuria sp. GZRe12 | reverse complement strand
CGCTACATCGAGGGCTTCTATAACCGCCAAAGGCTGCACAGCAGCCTTGGCTATCGCTCACCCGAGGCCTTCGAGAGACTGGCTGAAGGTGCTTAATTAGACCGTCCGAGAAAGCGGGGGTGGCTCACTCCGTCCCCTTTTTCGCGGCAGAGTCAGTTGTTCCTGCTCCCCTTATTTTTCATGTAAGCATCAAGGCGGGCCTTTCGCTGCGGGATCGGCGTGCCCGGATCAATCTGGATATAGGTCGCACCTGTCGACGCCAGTGCTTTCGCCACTGCAGCGGTGTGCGCATCGTCAACCACGACGTACACCCGGGCGTTCTTCAGCCAGCCGCGCGGCACGGTAGCGGCCTCTCTGCCGAGTACGTGAACAAGGTTATCCTGCGACGGTGAGGCGAACATCAGGACGCCGGTCTGACTTGCCTCGTCATGCAGCGCTTCCCGGAGAAAGCCAACGGACGCCTGATAGTCCTTCCGTTGCGGAACCCGCAGGACTGTCGTCCCCGGGTAATCGTCCTCCCAGCCTGGGTCCAGACGAAAAAATGCCTCCACCAGATAACCGGACCAGTCTTTATCCTCGTCACTGTTCGGCGCGCGAAGCGGCGCGAGGAATGCGGCTTCCCACCGGGCGCGCGAGGCCCGCAATCCGGCCGCGACCTCGCGGGCGCTGCGCAGGGCTCGCGCCCAGGCCTGTGGATCCGGAGGCAACGCCTTGCCACTGGCCATGTCGAAAGGCAGCTCGACATGCTGGGCATCATCGCTGGCGATCCCTTGACCCATAGTGGGCACCACGACGCTCAGCAACAGCCGGCGACCGTCTTCAGAAAAATGATGCACGCCGCCCCACCAGATGGAGCTGACGCTGGTAGGCAAGGCCTCGATGTACGTCTTTGGCAGGAAATCCTCGAGCCCCAACGCCCGCATCGGCTTGCCACGAACGTCATAGATCACTATGGCGTCGTCGCCATACCCCATGCTGCCCCAATTGTCGAAGGTCACTACCCGACCTGCCGACGACACGATCGCACTCGCGGGAGCAACGTCATTCACAAGCGGCGCGTTCCAAACCGCGCGCCACCGCCCGTGATCTCGATGTTCCAGATAACCCTGTGCCTGCTTCTGGACGTTTCCCGGCCGCGCGCCGGGACGCGCACGATGGGAGATCTGATCCTCGAAGTAAGCCAGCTGACTGACGATCGGACGCGGGGTAACCGTGAAGCGCCAGCTCTTGTCGGACGACAGATACGTGTGTGGCGTGGGTAGCTCCCAGGAGTCCGCCCAGACGCAGCTCACCAGACAAATCAGACTCGCCCCTACCCAAGCGAGCCTCGACTGCCAACGTCTTCCCTGCGCCATGATCAAGCTCCTATTCAAAAAAACGGCGGTCAGAGTCGACTTTAAAAAGTGCACTCTGACCCCAGTTTTCGACCCCAGTTTTCTCGCTCATAAATTTACGTCTACATCAATACCCAGGGCCCGCAGGCCTTTGCTCGTGCGCATGTTTCTTGGGGGGTACACCAAGGGATTAGCCCAGCCAACAATCTCTCCAAGAGTACTCACGCGAACATGAGGCAGTTTCCAGCCGGGATCATTGCAGCACGCCCATAGTCTTTGAGTAAGCTCTCCTGACCCCCATACGAGATAGTGCAGCACTTCAAGAGGAGATCTTCCGGATGCTGTGCGCTGGCTCCATAGCCACTTGGCGAACGTGCGGGTTTTAAAGTCGGCGTCCTGCTGGGTGTTCGGCAGGCCTAGCAATTGGTTCGGCATCTTAGATGCGTGATCGCCCAACGCGTGAACTCGAGTTGCTGCAGCCACCCATTCTTCTTCATTAAGCGCGAGGATTTTGTCCTCGGCGAAGAGCTTATAGATTGTGGGGGCCCAATCGTAAATGGTTCGCTGCTCGTGCGAATGCGGGAAGCCCGATTTTCGCCACCAAATTAGTGCCTCTGAGAGCGCGCGCTCCGGGTCGTTCCGATGGCGATCGAAAAAGCGCTCGTGCGCGTTCTTCTCAGATCCGGGACGTACACACTGGTAGTAGTATGCATGCAAGAACTGGTCCGCCTGAACGCCCTTTGGTACGCCTTCATCTATCCATTCGGGCCGATTCTCGGCGAGGGAAACCCTATCCGCAATATTACGCATGTGCTGCAGCGTCTCGTTCCACTCGGCTGCAAAACGCCCATAGCGCGCAGCGTCATCCTTAATTGATACCGCAGCGATCGGATTTGGCGCCCCTCTTACAAAGCTGTCCGCCAGTTCAAATTCCTCTTGGACCTTCCGAAGTAGCTCTTCACCTTCACTCCGGCGCTTAAAAAGGACAAGCTGGGCCCGATAGAGCTCCTCAGAAAGGGGCTGTGAGTTCCTGCGCAGGCCACTAAAGAACGCAGTCAACTCATCAACTAAGCCAAAATGTTCCAGCTCAGTGTCCGTGAGAAAAACGCCGGACTCGAAATTGGCAAACCACGCCCTGTCGGTCAAATTCGCAGAGCCGATATAAGCACCCTCTCCGACCCACCAAATGACTTTTGAATGCAACCATTTGGGCACAGCTCTATATTGAATATTCGGGGATTTACAATCTAGAAACCAGCGGAGAATCACTGGATCGACTGGGCAAGTTCCATCGTAGCGCCCGTAAAACTCGAGCGCCTTTCCCATTCGTAGGCAGTCTTTTAACAGGACCATGTTGTCGCGGGACCCGTAAGCTATTGCGGCCTTAACCTCCAAGCAATCTTCAATGCATGCCGAATGTGAATTAATTAGCTTCTTAACTGTATAGTCTTCTGGCAAATCGGGTGGCTTTGGCAAAGGCATCGGCCGAGCAATCAAGTCCATGCAGCATCCTTTCAATACAAGGTTCAAGTTGCCATCGCCTTGAGCTGGTCAACCGTGGCTCAGGCCGATTGGAGGCTCGAAAATTGGGGTCAGAGTCAACTTTAAACGTGCACTCTGACCCCTGTTTTTACTTAGGAAGACTCAGACGAGTGTTGACCAAAAATGGCTGCCTTCGCATCGTTCAACTCCTGGTCTGGGTCCGCTAAAAAGTGAAGAGAATCTAACTGCCTAAGAATATCTTCGTGCGCGACCAGCATAATACCCTTAGCGCGAAACTCTTCATCCGTCGCGGCTATATTGTCCCTAGGCAACGAGCAAACAAGTACACTAATGACATTTCGGGGATGACCCGAGGCGTCTAGTGACTGCTTTAAGGCAAGCCTGCGATCGACCAGCTTACCCATTTTTGCGTGCACATCGGACACCCGAACGGTGCACTCAACAATAATAATTTGCCCTCCGGGCGTTACAGCTAAAATATCTGGCGCATCCGTCTCGACTGGCAAAGTAGAGCTATAGCCCTTCAGGAATAGCGCACACGCCACCGCCTGCTCGAACTTAGCACTATCCTTCTCAAGCGGAGTCGACAGATACCTCCTTAACTGCTTGAGCTCACGATCATACAACTGCATTCCAACGAAGCGCGTATTGCGCGACTTGGCCGAATCCACAAACCAATGGCGCCGTATAAAATCGGACCCCGTCATCAGCACCACAAGCGCGGCGTCGGCGTTCGGAACTGCAATTGTAGCTTTGCCTTTCCAGGCACCGTGCGTGTGTTTTTTCCAGATAAGGTCAGGGGCGACCTGTATTCTTGAGCCCACTAAGTCAAGGCCGGGCGAGACGCGAACCATCACGCTGAGTGCATCTCTTTCCACAGAAGAGTGAGCGATAACCGAGAGCGAAAGCTTGTCGCTTCCGAGTACACACTCCTCTAGCAACAGATCGGCTGGCGGTAGCACGGCGACAGAAATGCGGGGGTTCCAATCCTGCTCTCTTGGATCAGTGAGCCCTAGCCATGAAATCACGTCTTGCAGCCCATCAAAGGGCGTCTTTAGAATTCGTAGACCGTTGTCCAAAGCCCGACCAAAACGCGGACGATTATTGCTCATAGCTCCTTGCACGACGTGCCGCAGTTCTTGGAACCAAAGCTGATCGTTGCGCTGAGCGAGGGGGTGAATATATATCATGCCGGGAAGTCGGGCGACGACTCTCTCGCCGGGGACGTTAATTGCCCCGTTTAACGCGTCCGAGAGAATCTGTATTAAAAATTCTCTCTTCATCCGTTTTCTCTGCACGAAACCAAAGTGAAATTCGCCTACACTAGCCGTGTGTTTATGCGTCTTTTGCGGGGCGACGGGGTAGAAGGTTATAGATGCCGACAGTACGCGCGCCGAGCTACGCGACCCCAATGCCATATAGCGAATATCGCAAGAATAGTTATCGCAAATCCACTCGTTCAGAGCCTCGAATACAACATCTTTGTTCACTCGAGCCATATCCGTCCTTATTTATGCCCCATAGCGCATATATCCGATGAGCGCGAAAAGGCCAGCGATTAAACCCGGTCAGAAGCTCACGATACGCCTCGCTACTCCCCGTTGGTTGGATCACGCGCAACCACGATGCTCATAAAAAAAGAAAGGCAAGTGCTTCGCCCCGCCCTTTCTTCTTGGCCTCAGATCATCGGTAGCTTCAAGTGCTGTTCCCTCGCGCACTCGACCGCGATGTCATACCCCGCATCCGCATGCCGCATCACCCCGGTCCCCGGGTCATTCCAAAGCACCCGCGCAATTCGCTTATCCGCCGCCTCGCTGCCATCACACACGATCACCACGCCCGAGTGCTGGCTGTAACCCATCCCCACGCCGCCGCCGTGATGCAGCGACACCCAAGTCGCCCCGCCCGCCACGTTCAACAATGCATTGAGCAACGGCCAATCCGACACCGCATCACTCCCATCCTTCATCGCCTCGGTCTCCCGATTCGGGCTGGCGACCGAGCCCGAATCCAGATGATCCCGCCCAATAACTACCGGCGCCTTCAACTCCCCCTTCCGCACCATCTCATTGAACGCCAACCCCAGCTTGTGCCGCTGCCCCAGCCCCACCCAGCAGATCCGCGCCGGTAACCCCTGGAAGCTGATGCGCTGCTCGGCCATGTCCAGCCAGTTGTGCAGGTGCTCATCGTCGGGGATCAGTTCCTTGACCTTCTGGTCGGTCTTGTAGATGTCCTCCGGATCCCCCGAGAGCGCCACCCAGCGGAACGGCCCGATGCCGCGGCAGAACAGCGGCCGCACGAAGGCAGGCACGAACCCCGGAAAGGCAAAGGCGTTCTCGCAGCCCTCATCCTTGGCCATCTGCCGGATGTTGTTGCCGTAGTCGAAGGTGGGGATGCCCTTCTCGTGGAAAGCGAGCATGGCTTCCACGTGCTGCTTCATCGAGCGCTTGGCGGCGTCGCGGGTGCCGTTGGGGTCGCTCTTGCGGCGCTCGAACCACTCCTCCACCGTCCAGCCGAGCGGCAGGTAGCCGTTGACTGGGTCGTGCGCGCTGGTCTGGTCGGTGACGGCGTCGGGGCGCATGCCGCGGCGCACCAGCTCGGGCAGCACTTCGGCGGCGTTGCCGAGCAGCGCGATGGATTTGGCTTCGCCGGCTTTCGTGTACTTCTCGATGCGCGCCAGCGCGTCGTCCAGGTCGGTGGCCTGCTCGTCGACGTAGCGGGTCTTCAGGCGGAAGTCGATGCGGCTCTGCTGGCATTCGATGGTGAGCGAGCAGGCGCCGGCCAGGCTCGCGGCCAGCGGCTGCGCGCCGCCCATGCCCCCTAAGCCCGCGGTGAGGATCCACTTGCCCTTGAGGCTGCCGTGGTAGTGCTGGCGGCCCATCTCCACGAAGGTCTCGTAGGTGCCCTGCACGATGCCCTGCGAGCCGATGTAGATCCAGCTGCCGGCCGTCATCTGGCCGTACATCATCAGGCCCTTCTTATCGAGCTCGTTGAAGTGCTCCCAGTTGGCCCAGGCCGGCACCAGGTTGGAGTTGGCGATGAGCACGCGCGGGGCGTCCGGGTGGGTCGGGAACACGCCGACCGGCTTGCCGGACTGCACCAGCAAGGTTTCGTCGTCGTTGAGCTCGCGCAGGGAGCGCAGGATGGCGTCGAAGCATTCCCAGTTGCGCGCGGCGCGACCGATGCCGCCGTAGACCACCAGCTCCGCCGGGTTTTCCGCCACCTCGGGGTCGAGGTTGTTCTGGATCATCCGGTACGGCGCCTCGGTGAGCCAGCTCTTGCAGGTCAGCTCGCTGCCGCGCGGGGCGCGGATGGTGCGGGTGGTGTCGATGCGGGTGGGGGCGTTCATGGCCGGCTCCTTGAGGCAGATGGTCGAGTATAGCCAGCGGGTGGCGGCTGGCTTTCCGGTCGAAGGGGTGACCGCCGGCAGGGGGTGCGAGGCGGGCGCGGCGCTAGACTCGGCCGGCAGGCTGCCGATCGTTTTTGCCCGGGAGACGCGCATGTTGCTTCGTTCCGCTCTGCCCTCGTTGGTGCTGGTGCTGGCGCCCTTTGCGATAGGTGCCGATGCGCCGGCCATCGATCCCGCCCTCGCCGGCCGCTATCTCCAGGAAGCCGCGCAGCTTTGCCACGCGGACGCCGGCCGCCTGTGGGGCAAGTCGCTGTGCGGCCCCACGCTGCTGGTGGACCCGGTCACGCGCCGGGTGGTGGCCAACCAGGCGGATGCCGAGGGTCGGCTCCGCGCCGAAGGCGGCGTCTACGTGGGCCAGTTGCCGGCGGACCAGGCCATCGCCAATACCGCGGTGCCGTGGGCCGGCGTGCGCTGGACCGAGATGCTGTGGCCGCTCAAGGAAGACCCGGCGCAGCGTCACACGGTGATGGCGCACGAAGCGTTCCACCGGATCCAGGCCAGCCTGGGGCTGCCCCTGGACGGTCGCGACAGCCCGCACATGGACACGCTGGAAGGCCGCTACACGGTGCAACTGGAGTGGCGCGCGCTGGATGCCGCCCTGGCGGCCAAGACCGATGCGGAACGCCGGGCGCGGGCCGCCGATGCGCTGGCCTTCCGCGCCGCGCGCTACCAGAAGTTTCCCGAGGCCGAGCAGGCCGAGACCGCGCTCGAACGCAACGAAGGCCTGGCCGAGTACACCGGCGTGATGGTCGGCAATCGCACGCCGGCCGAACAGGTCGCGATGGCGCACTGGGACCTCACCTGGCATCCGAAGAACGATGCGACCTTCGCGCGCTCGTTCGCGTACCCGAGCGGGCCGGCGTACGGGATGCTGCTGGACCGCTACCGGCCCGGCTGGCGCAAGGCGATCGTCAAGGGCGGATCACCCGCGGGCATGCTGGCCGAGGCATTGCATGTCGACATGGCGGCCAAGCCGGATGTGGCGAAGCTGGCCGCGCGCTACGACGGCCCTGCCCTGCTCGCCAGCGAACGCGCGCGGGCCGCGGCACGGGCACGGCAGGCAGCGAAGTACACGGCGCAACTGGTGACCGGGCCGGTGCTGAAGCTGCCGCTCAAGCATATGAAGGTGCAGTTCAACCCGAGCAACCTGATGCCGCTCGGGGATGCGGGGACGGTCTACCCGACCATGCAGGTGATCGATGACTGGGGATCGATCGAGGTCGATGGCGGCGCGTTGATGGACCCGGACTGGACGCTGCTGACCGTGGCGGCGCCCGCGAGCGACACGACCAGCGACACGCTGCGCGGCCAGGGCTGGACGATGAAGCTTGCACCGGGCTGGCAGTTGGCGCCGGGCGAGCGCAAGGGTGATCGCACGATCGCCCAGGGTCGATGAGCGCCGCCCCCGGGTGGCCGTCGGCCGCTCCTGCCATGGCGATCGCTGTCATCGAAAGCTTCGCGTGACGGCGGTCTACCGCCGCGCGTGATGCGCGCCAGCGAGCCGGCAGATCTCCCGGCACACCACGATTTGCCCATCCGGTTCGGGGGCCACGCCTCCCGCCGGCCGGCCTGCGTGTGGCGAAAAGCTGTCGAGACAGCGAACTCAACATGAACGTACGCAAAACGCTCACGAAAACTGAAGCATTATTCCGCGCCGCCAGAACACCCGTGGCGATCGAGCCCAACAGGGGAGCCCGCATCCGAGCGGGCCGGACAGACCGCACGAGCCGAAATCAGGGGGACTACCGCAAGGGAGCATCACCCATGAAAAACAACAAGCTTGCCGGCTCCATCTGTGCACTCCTGCTCACTGCCCTGGGCGCGACAACCGCTGCTGCGCAGACCTCCACCGCCTCGATCCTCGTCACCCGGCCGATTTACCGCTTCGATGGCGCCCATGGGAGCCAGCTCTACCGCGTGCAGCCGTCGGGCCAGGACCTGACGACACTGGTGCCCGTCACCTACGGGGTGGACATCCTGAACCCCAGTTGGTCGCCGGGCGGCAGTTCCGTCGTGTTCGAGGCAGGCTACAGCGGCTGGCAGCTCTACGTGGTCAATCGGCAGGGCGGAACGCCGCGCCAGCTCACCACAGGGGACGGCGAGCACTCCCACCCCTTGTGGGGACCCAAGGGCGTCATTGCCTTCGTCACCCGCAAAGGCCATGGCCAGTGTCTCGCGACCGTCCGCGGCGATGGCACCGACCAGCACATCGTGTTCTGCCCGGTCGGCGTGCCGGGCGAGTCATGGAGCATCGGGGTGAAGGTGTTGCGATGGACAACAAGCGGGAACGGCGTTCTGCTGACCGCCGAAGCGAACGAAGGGGGGCTCGAACCGGAAAAGTGGTATTCGGAGATCTACCGGGTCAACGTTTCCACCGGCGCGGCTGTCAAGCTCACCTCGCAGGTGTTCGACGGAGGCGAAAGGGACCTGGCGATCTCGCCTGACGGGGTACATGGCGTGTACGGCGGCGGTCCGACGATGCAAGCCATCAACTTGACGACCAACACGCTGACGCCGCTCTCGACCGATGGCGCAAATCCGGTCTACTCACCAGATGGCGCAAAGATCGCGTTTCTCCGCTACGAAACCGATATCAAGACGTCGCGCATCTACGTCATGCGGGCCGATGGAACCAACGTTCACCGGGCGCCTGCCCAGACCACGAATCCCGACGTCTACAACAATTCGATTTCCGACTGGTCGCCCGATGGCACGCGCCTGTTGTTCAACCAGGTCGGCAACAACCAGTGGGTGCGGATGATCGACCTGCGCAACAAGACGTCCAGGAACGTCACCAACGGCGTCGCGGACGAGCACGCCTGGTTCCATCCGTAAGCCGCCCCAAGGGGTGGCCCCGCGGTCGCCCCAAACCGCTTTGCCGGAACACCCGTAACGATCGAGCCGAATCAGGGGCGCCTGCGTGTGCAGGTGGGTCCCGACCGCGCGATCCCGAATCAGGGGGACTACCGTCAGGGAGTATCACTCCATGAAAACCAACAAGCTTGCCGGCTCCATCTGCGCACTCCTGCTCACTGCCCTGAGCGCGTCTGCTGCCTTCGCGCAGAGCTCCACCGCTTCGATCCTCTTCACGCGCACGATCAACCGGGCGATCGATGGCGCCCATGGCACCCAGCTCTATCGCGTGAAGCCTTCCGGGCAAGATCTGGCCGTGCTGGTCCCGGTGACCTATGGCGCTGACATCTATGGCGCCAGTTGGTCGCCCGCCGGATCGTCGGTCGTGTACGAGGTGGAGGCCGGCGCCCAGACCAGCCCGTACTACGGCTCACAGTTGTACGTGGCCAATCGGCAAGGAAGCTCGCCGCGCAAGCTCACCACTGGCGACCGCCCTCACACCAAACCCTTGTGGGGACCGAACGGCATCATCGCCTTTGTCAGCGGGAATTGCCTCGGCACCGTCCACGGCGATGGCACGCAGGAGCACATCGTCTTCTGCCCACCGAGGGAGTCCGGACAGGGAAGGAGTTACCCGCTCAACCTGTTCCGATGGACTCCCAGCGGCAACGGCGTCCTGATCGAGGCCTCGGGCGATGAGGGTGGGCTGGAACCCATCACGTGGTTTTCGACGGTCTACCGGGTCAACGTTTCCACCGGATACGCCGTCAAGCTCGCCGCGCACGTGTTCGACAACTCGTACGAACGCGACCTGACCATCGCACCGGACAACCAGCATGGGGTGTACAGCGGCAATCCCTTGCAGGTGCTGGACTTCGCAACCAATACGCTCACGCCACTCCCAAGCAGCGGCTTCGACCCGCTGTACTCACCGGATGGCAGAAAGGTCGCCTTCCTCAAGACCGAAACGAATCACTCCCCGTACTACACGAACGTGTACGTGGTGCACCCCGACGGGAGTCATCTGCGCGTGTTGACCAACGCGAGCCCGGACGTGCTCACCTATACGGCGATCGCGGACTGGTCGTGGGACAGCACGCGACTGCTGGTGGACCAGGTGGGCGACGACCGCTGGCTGCAGATCATCGACCTGCGTAATAACACGCGGAGGAACGTCACCAACGGCACCGCGGACAAGCACGCGTGGTTCCATCCTTGAAACCGTTCGACGGGGCGGCCGCGCGGCCGCCCCTTCTCCGGGGTGACGCATGTGCCCCGCGGCCGCCCGCCGGCGCTGGTCCTTGGCTGAGCGGCTCACCTTCGAGCGCAGCTAGTCGCCGTGGATGCCGCCGCGGGTGAGCGCGGTGGGATCGAGCAGCTTCTTGAGCTCGTCCTTCGAAAGACCGGTGGTTTCCAGCGCCACGTCCATGATCGGGCGCTTCTCCTTGTAGGCCTGTTTGGCGGTGGCGGCGCCCTTCTCGTAGCCGATCACCGGGTTGAGCGCGGTGACCAGGATCGGGTTCATCGCCAGCGCCTGGTTCACCCGCTCGCGGTTGACCTTGAAGCCGGCAATGGCCTTGTCGGCGAGCAGGCGGGTGACGTTGCCCAGGATGTCGATCGACTGCAGCAGGTTGTAGGCGATCATCGGCAACATCACGTTGAGCTGGAAGTTGCCGGACTGGCCGCCGATGGTAATCGCCGCATCGTTGCCGATGACCTGGGCTGCGACCATGGCGGTGGCTTCCGGGATCACGGGGTTGACCTTGCCGGGCATGATCGAGGAGCCCGGCTGCAGCGCGGGCAGTTCGATTTCGCCCAGGCCGGCAAGGGGACCGGAGTTCATCCAGCGCAGGTCGTTGGCGATCTTCATCAGCGCCACCGCCAGCGTCTTCAGCGCACCGGAAAGCTCGACCGCCGCGTCCTGCGAGGCCATGCCTTCGAAGAAGTTCTCTGCCGACTCGAAGCGCACGCCGGTCAGCGTCTTCAGCTCGCGCGCCACTGCCGGGCCGAACCTTGGATCGGCGTTGATGCCGGTACCCACGGCGGTGCCGCCCTGCGGCAGGCGGCGCATGCGCTTGAGCGCGTCCTCGATGCGCTCGATGGCCGAACCGATCTGCGCCGACCAGCCGGACAGTTCCTGGCCGAAGGTCACCGGCATCGCGTCCATCAGGTGGGTGCGGCCGGTTTTGGGCACGTTCCTCAGTTCGCGGGCGCGCTTGTCGATGGTCTTCTTCAAGTGCTTCAGCGCGGGCAGCAGGCGCTCGCTGGTGGCCAGGGTGGCGCTGACGTGGATCGCCGTGGGGATGACGTCGTTGGAGCTCTGGCCGTAATTGACGTGGTCGTTGGGGTGGACCTTCGCGCCGCCCTGCGCGGCGAGGTGGGCGATCACCTCGTTGGCGTTCATGTTGGTGCTGGTGCCCGAGCCGGTCTGGAACACGTCGATCGGGAACTGGGCGTCGTACCGCCCTTCGGCCACCGCCAGCGCGGCCTTGCGGATCGCCGCCGCCTGCCCTTTCTTCAGGTGCCCCCCCGCCAGGTTGGCGGCGGCAGCCGCGACCTTGATCAGGCCCAGCGCCCGGATGAACTCGCGCGGCAGCGCGAGGCCGGAGATCGGGAAGTTGTCGATCGCGCGCTGGGTCTGCGCGCCGTAGAGCGCATCGGCGGGGACCTTGAGTTCGCCCATGCTGTCGTGTTCGGTGCGGAAGTCGGCCATGGCGGGTTCCTGTGCGTCGTCGAAAGGACTATAGATGCGCCCCTGTCGGCCCGATGGCAATGACATGGAGCAAGACGCCGCGCCTGCCGGTGCGGCGTGGCGTCCGGCGGGATGTAAAATGCCGCGTTTCCCTTGCCGGAACCTGCCCGATGTCCACCCACGCCCTTACCGCCCTGTCGCCGCTGGATGGCCGTTACGCCGGCAAAGTCGAGTCGCTGCGCCCGATCTTCAGCGAATTCGGTTTGATGCACCGGCGTGTGCAGGTGGAAATCGAATGGCTGCTGGCGCTGGCCGCCGAAGGGGCCATCGTCGAACTGCCGCCCTTCTCCGGCGCCCAGGTCGACCAGCTGCGCGCCATCGCCAGCGATTTCAGCGTGACCGACGGCGAGCGCGTGAAGACGATCGAGGCGACCACCAACCACGACGTCAAGGCGATCGAGTATTTCATCAAGGAACGCATCGGCGCCGACCCGGCGCTGGCCCAGGCCAAGGAGTTCGTGCATTTCGCCTGCACCAGCGAGGACATCAACAACCTCTCCTACGCGCTGATGCTGCGCGATGCGCGCGAAGGCGTGCTGCTGCCGATGTTCGACCGCATCATCGCCCGCCTGCGCGAAATGGCGCACGCCAACGCGAGCCTGCCGATGCTCTCGCGCACGCACGGCCAGACCGCCTCGCCGAGCACGCTGGGCAAGGAGCTGGCCAACGTGGTGGCGCGCCTGCAGCGCCAGCGCGCGCAGCTGGCGGGCTTGGAGATCCCCGGCAAGATCAACGGCGCGGTGGGCAACTACAACGCCCATGCGATCACCTATCCCGAGCTGGACTGGCGCGCGTTCTCGCGGCGCTTCGTCGAGAGCCTGGGGCTGGACTACAACGCCTACACCACGCAGATCGAACCGCACGACGGCGTGGCCGAGTACTGCGACGCGGTGCGGCGCGCGAACATCATCCTGATCGACCTGGCGCGCGACATCTGGGGCTACATCTCGCTGGGTTACTTCAAGCAGTCGTTGAAGGCCGGCGAGGTCGGCTCCTCGACGATGCCGCACAAGGTCAACCCGATCGACTTCGAAAATGCCGAGGGCAACTTCGGGCTGGCCAATGCGCTGCTGGGGCATTTCGCCGAGAAGCTGCCGATCAGCCGCTGGCAGCGCGACCTCACCGACTCGACCGTGCTGCGCGCACTGGGCACGGCGTTCGGCCACACGCTGGTGGCGCTCGAATCGCTGCAGAAGGGGCTGGGCAAGCTGACCGTCAACGCCGAGCGGCTCGCCGCCGACCTGGACGCGAGCTGGGAAGTGCTGGCCGAGGCGGTGCAGACGGTCATGCGCCGCTATGGACTGCCGGAGCCCTACGAGCAGTTGAAGGCGCTGACGCGTGGCCAGGGGATCACGCGGGAATCGATGCGTACCTTCATCGAAGGGCTGGCGCTGCCGGGCGAGGCGAAGCAGCGGCTGCTGGAACTGACGCCGGGCGGGTATGTCGGGTTGGCCGAGGGGTTGGCGCGGGAAGTCTGATCGGCAAGCCTTGCCTCTCGCCGCGACCAGGGCCGAGGAGTCCTGGTTGCCATGCGCCCTGGCCGCGGGCCGCCGTTCCGCGGCCCGATGACCCCGACAATGGAAAGGCACCTCCGACGCCCGGCCGGATGAAGTACTGGCCGACGACCGCTCATTGCAGGACACTCCGCCGACGGTAAAGCGCGCAACGCGCTACCTGGATTGGGGAGAAAAAGGATGTCCGCACAACGATCGGGGGCTTTGGCCCAGGGCAAGTCACGGGGCGCATGGCCGGCACGCACGCTGCTGATGCTGGCGGTTGGCGGGTTGGCGATGTCCGGCAGCGCCTTCTCCGCAACATCGCACTACAGCCTCCATGCGACCTTCAAGCAGGCGTCGGTCCTGCCGACCGGGCAGCGGCGACCGCAGGCGATCGTCCAGGGCCAAAACGGCTACATCTTCGGTTTCTCCACCGCCGGCGGGTACTCCGGCCAGGGCGGTGTGTTCGGCATACGGCCCACCGGCGAGGCCGATTCGATGTGGGACTTCGGCGGTGATTTCTCGATCTACGGCTGGGAAGCCGCCCCCGCCCTGCCTTCGAACAACTTCACGCCGCTTGCGATGTTGCCCGACGGCACGTTCGTGTCCGTGTCCAACCGCGGCGGATACAACACCGACGCCACCCAGGGCGACCCGCAAGGCGTCGCCTTCGTTCAGTCCATCACGGGCGCATCCCACGTCGTGCACCGCTTCTACCGCGAGCATGGCGACGTGACCAATCCCCAGAGCATCGCCCTGGGGAGCGATGGCGACGTGTATGGGCTGGCGCTCGGCGGCACCTGGGCGGGCGACACGCTCATTAGCAACGCCAACCTTTTCCGCATGAGCCTGGGTGGCGTCGTCACCAATGTGTTCTCCTTCATGAACGCCCCGACGAACTTCGTCCTCGGTACGGACGGGTGCATGTACGTCAGCCTGGCCAAGGGCGTGATTCCGCCCGGGGAATCGGTACCGGCCAACGGCGACGTGATCTACAAGGTGACCCGCGACGGCGTCGGCAGCGTGCTCTACACGATGGACCCGGCGGCTGACGGCCAGGTGATCGACCAACTGGTGGTGGACAGCCACGGGAATTTGTACGGCTCGGCGTTGACCGGCGGCCCGCTGGGCGGGGGGACGGTGTTCCGGGTCGAGACGGCTTCGGGCCACTTCACCATGTTGCACGACTTCGGCAAGACGGCATCCACCAAGTCGATGGGATACTCCCCCAATTCCCTGGTCGCCGGTTCGGACGGCAACATCTATGGCATGACCCGCGCGGGCGGCTCGGCGTCGACGGCCAACGGGACACTCTTCAGGGTGACACCCTCCGGCACGTACTCCGTGCTCCACACGTTCGGCACTGCCGCGACGGAAGGCACCGGGGCGCGCTCACTGATCCAGGGCAAGCCGCGGACGTTCTATGGCGTAGTCGACCAGGGACCCACGGGACAGGGCGCCATTTTCCAGTTGGTCGTCCCGGTCCAGGACGATGTGAACGGCACCGGTCGGTCCTCCGTCATCACCAGCGGGCCGGGACTACTGGGCACCGCCGGGATCGACGGGGCGGCCAGCTCGGTCCCGGCGGCCGATGGCTACTATCCCGTGGCGAGCGGGGATCTGAACGGCGATGGCCTGGCTGACGTCGTGTGGACCAGCTCGCAGAAGGACCTTTACGTGTGGTTCGGCGGGGAGAGGGACTTCGAACCGGTTTACCTGGGAACCTATCCGAGCGGATGGAAACTCGTCGGCGCGGGGGACGTGGATGCCGACGGCAAGGACGACCTCATCTGGCTCAACGCGGGCAGCCGCCAGTTCGCCTATTGGCTGATGAACGGCGCCAGGCGGACCGGCTCCCGCATCATCAGGATCAACCCGGGCTACTACCCCGCGGTGCTGGCTGACCTGGATGGCAACGGCAAGCTGGACATCCTGTGGACCAGCAGCAAGCGCGACCTCTACACATGGCTCGGCACGGGCGTCGGGTTCACCTCCAAGTACCTCGGCACCTACCCCGCCGGCTGGCGGCTGGCGGGCCGTGGCGACGTCGACGGCGACGGACGCGACGATCTGGTGTGGGCGACGAGCGACGGTACCCAATGGGGCTACTGGCTCATGAATGGCGCCTCGGTCAGCTCGAGGCAGGCCTTCGGCAGGCCCGCGGAATTGGACGGCTATTCGGTCGCCGCCACCGCCGACTACAACGGCGACGGCTTGGTCGACCTGCTCTGGTCCGACGGCTCCGACGCGCAGGCGTGGACCGATCAGGGCCACTGCCCGATCGGAACGAGCTGTACCTTCGCGGCATCCGGTTCCGGGATCACCGTCCCGGCCGGGCAGGCCATCCTCAACAGTGCGCTGCCGTCCTCCAGAACAAGCCCGTAGACAGGACAGCGGCGGCGATCATCGAACCCCCCTCCCCCCGGGAGAGGGGTCCGATGCAATCACGAAGCGCGTTTGCCCTGTTGCCTGTCAGGCAGCGGCCGTCGCCCGCCGCGCGAGGCCTTCCTCATCCATCGCTGCCTGCACCGCCGGCCGCTCGAGCATGCGGTGCTGGAACGCCTGGATCGCCGGGAAGTCGGACAGGTCCAGATCCACGTGGCGTGCCCAGTTGGTCACGGTGAACAGGTAGGCATCGGCCGCGGTGAAGCGCTCGCCGAGCAGCCACGGGTGCGTCGCCAACGCGCTCTCCAGCAACGCATAGCGCTTGCGCAGGTAGTCCTTGCGCTCCTGCCGCGTGGCCTCGGGCGTGTCGGGCTTGAACAGCGGGCTGTAGGACTTGTGGATCTCGGAGTTGATGTAGCCCAGCACTTCCTGCAGGCGGTAGCGCGCCAGCGTGCCGGTGGCGGGCGCCAGGCCCGAGGCGGGCTTGAGGTCGGCCAGGTACTGCACGATCGCCGGGCCTTCGGTCAGCAGCTGGCCGTCGTCCAGTTCCAGCGCGGGAACGTAGCCCTTGGGGTTGATCGCCAGGAAGTCTGCGCCGTCCTCGGTGCGCTTGGTCTTGCCGTCGACCTTCACCAGCTGAACATCGATGCCGGCCTCGCGCGCGACGATGTGCGGGGAAAGCGAGCAGGCGCCGGGCATGTAGTAGAGCTTCATGGATGACTCTCCGTTGTGGGGGTGGGACGTCCTTGGACGTGCCGCGCATCCTAGCCGCATGAAGTTACTGTTGGATACCACCTAACCGTGGATTAGTGCCAGAATGTGGTATCCCCACGGTTACCGAGACACCCTCATGGGCCTGCCCGTACGCAAGAGCAAAGTCGTCGCGCCGCCGCCGGCGTGTCCGCTGACCGAGAGCCTGACGCTGCTGCGCGGGGCATGGGCGCCCAACGTGATCTGGTACCTGAGCGCCGAACCGCGCCGCTTTGGCGAACTGCGCCACGACATCCCGCGCATCTCCGCGCGCGTGCTGAGCGCGCGGCTGCGCGAACTGGAATCGCGCGGGCTGGTGACCAGGCGCGTGCTCGATACCTCGCCGCCGTCGGCCGAATACGCGCTCACGCCACTGGGGCGCGAACTGCTGCCGGCGATCGAGGCGCTGGCGCACGTGGGGCGCAAGTTGATCGACCAGTGGGAATCGGGAGCACGCAGCGGCGGCGCCCGGACACGGAGCCGCCGCGCTGCCTGACTGGGCTGCTTCTCCCCTCCGGGAGAGGGCTCAAGCAAACACGGGGCGTTCAAGCTCCCCTCCGGGGAGAGGGTTGGGGTGAGGGGGCGGCTCTCGCGGGCAACTCACTTCCTGCCGAGCCCTGATCCGCTGTTCCCGCATGTGCAACCGGTCGGGCGAGCCCGGCCCCTCACCCTGCCCTCTCCCCGGAGGGGCGAGGGTTCAAGCAAACAGCACGGCAGCGTTTCCAGTTTTCTCTCCTCCGAGAGAGAGTTCAGGCAAACGCGCGCGTCAGGTGACTTCGCTGCGCCGATCCGGCCTCAGGCGGCCGTGGCCTTTGCGGCCAGCGAAGAACCTGCCGTCTCCACTTCATCCGAGCCTTCGTTGACGCCCTCGAACAGGAAGGTGGACAGGTACCGCTCGCCGGTGTCCGGCAACATCGCCAGCAGCACCGAGCCCTCCGGCGCGTCCTTGGCCGCCTGCAACGCAGCCGCCAGCGTCGCGCCGGAAGACAGGCCCACGAAGATGCCCTCCTGCTCCGCCAGCTTGCGCGAGGTGTCGCGGGCGAGCGTGTCGTCCACCGGCAAGATCTCGTCGACTACCTTGCGATTGAGCACGCCGGGGACGAAGTCGGGCGTCCAGCCCTGGATCTTGTGCGGCTGCCATTCCTTGCCCGACAGCAAAGCGGCTCCAGCCGGCTCGCTGGCGATGATCTTCACTTCCGGCCGCGCGACCTTGAGCACTTCGCCGACGCCGGTCAGCGTGCCGCCAGTGCCCCAGCCGGTCACGAAGTAATCGAGCCGGCGTCCGGCGAAGTCGCGCAGGATCTCGGCCGCGGTCGTGCTTCGGTGGTACGCCGGGTTGGCCGGGTTCTCGAACTGGCTGGCGAGGAACCAGCCGTACTTCTTCGCCAGCTCGGCGGCCTTCTCCACCATGCCGGTGCCGCGCGCGGCAGCGGGGGTCAACAGGACCTTGCCGCCATAGGCGCGGATCAGCTTGCGTCGCTCGATCGAGAAGGTCTCGGTCATCACCGCCACGAACGGATAGCCGCGCGCGGCGCACACCGCCGCCAGCGCCACGCCGGTGTTGCCGGAGGTCGCCTCGATGACGGTCTGGCCGGGCTTGAGCGTGCCGCGCTGCTCGGCATCCAGGATGATCGCCAGCGCCAGGCGATCCTTCACCGAGCCGGCCGGATTGAAGGCTTCCACCTTCACGTAGAGCTCGACGTTTTTTGGCGCGAGCCGGTGCAGCTTGACGATCGGCGTGTTGCCGATGGTGTCCAGGATGCTGTCGTAGATCATGGGTACGGACTCCCTAAGAGGTACCGGCGGATGCGCCGGCGATGGATTCATGCCTGGTGGAGCGCGGCGAGCACGCCGTCCTGGCGTGCCGGTTGGCGAGCGCGGGCCGCCGTGCCCGCCCCACCGATGTCGTCGATGCGCGCTCCCAGCGGAGGCGCGCCGAACCACGCCAGCGAGCCCGCCAGCGTGGCGACCTCGCCGAGTATCAGCAGCGCAGGTGAACGGACCGCATGGGCCATGGCGCGCTCGGCGAGCTGGGCCAGCGTGCCGGTGACGACGCGCTGGTCGGCACGCGAACCGTTTTCCACCAGGGCGAATGCAGTGGTTGGCTCGCGGCCGTGCTCGAGCAGCCGCGACTGCAGGGTGGCGAGCTCGCCGACTCCCATGTAGACGGCCAGCGTCTGCTTCTCCTGCGCCAGTGCGGCCCAGTCCAGCGCGTCGTGCGAAACCTGGCAGTGAGCGGTGAGCAGGCGCACCGACTGGGCGTGGTCGCGGTGGGTCAGCGGCACGCCGGCGTAGGCGGCGCAGGCGAGCGCCGCGGTGATGCCCGGAACCACCTCGTAGGGGATGCCGTGGGCGCGCAGGAACTCGAGCTCCTCGCCACCGCGCCCGAACACGAACGGGTCGCCGCCCTTGAGTCGCACGACGCGGCGGCCCTCGCGGGCGTGTTCGAGCATCAACGCGTGGATCTGTCGCTGGATGACGTGGTGGCAGCCTGCCTGCTTGCCGACCTCGATGCGCTCGGCATCGCGCCGTGCCAGCGCCAGGACGTCAGCGCTGACCAGGCGGTCGTGCAGGATCACGTCCGCCTCGTTGAGCGCGCGCAGGCCGCGCAGGGTCAGCAGGCCAAGATCGCCGGGACCGGCGCCGACCAGCACCACCGAACCCACGACCGCGTTCTCCTCGTCGGCCAGTGCGTTCTCCGCCGCTTGGCGCGCCTCGGCCTCGCGCCCCTGTCGCAGCAAGGTCGCCACCGGCCCGGAGAACAGCGTTTCGTAGAAGCGCCGTCGCGCGGCCGGTTGCGTGAAGCGCAGGCGGATGCGCGGACGCAGCCGCGCCGCCAGCGTGGCCAGCGCGCCCAGCGAATGATCCAGCAGGCTCTCCAGCCGCTCGCGCAGCAGGCGCGCCAGCATCGGCGCCTGGCCGCCGCTGGAAATGGCGATGGTCAGTGGCGCGCGGTCGATCACGGCGGGCACGTGGAAGCTGGACAGCTGCGCATCGTCCACGACGTTGACGAACAACCGCCGCAGCCCCGCCAGTTCCGCGATCACATCGTTGGTTGCCCGATCGGACGTGGCCGCGACGACCAGCCAGACGCGATCGAGCCAGGTCTCGCGGAAGGGCTCCGGCCGATGGGCGAGACTGCCCTGCTCCACCCACCGACGCAGCAGCGGTGTCAGCTCGGGCGCATTGACCGTCACCCGCGCGCCGGCCTCCAGCAAGGCAGCCACCTTGCGCTCGGCCACGGCGCCCCCACCGACCACCAGGACCGCGCGGTGCGAAAGGTCGGCAAACAGCGGATAGAGCTTCAATGGGACGCCCTGCGTGGAAAGTCCGACCACGCTAGGCGGGCGCTCCGGAGGCGACAAATGATTTGTGGCCGACCGCATATGCCTTCACGGCATGTCGACCGCGGCGCCGGCCACATTTCCTTGACACGGCACACCATTGGACGTATAGACGTCCAAATATGTTCATCGAACGGCAGCCAACACGCGATCACGACGACCAAGCCCGACACAGGCCGGGGCGATGTATCCCGTGATTCGTGCGCATTTACCGCCCCTGCCGATCGAACACGGATAACCCGCCATGACCCTCGTCCAACTCCGCTGCCTGGTCGCGATCGCCGACGCCGGGCTCAACATCACCCTCGCTGCCGAACGCGTGCACGCGACCCAGCCCGGCCTCAGCAAGCAGCTCAAGCAGCTCGAGGACGAACTCGGCTTCATGCTGTTCGTGCGCAAGGGCAAGAGCCTCGATGCGGTTACCCACGCCGGCCGCCAGGTGCTCGAACGCGCGCGGGTGATCCTGGCCGAGGCGGCCAATATCCGCTCGATCGCCGCGAACCTGCGCAACGAGGCGCACGGCGAACTGCGCATCGCCACCACCCACACCCAGGCGCGCTTCGCCCTGCCCGCCTCGATCGCGGCGCTTAACCACGCCTACCCGCAGGTGAGCGTGCACCTGCAGCCGGGCCAGGATGCCGACGTGCTGGCCCAGCTCGAAAGCGGCCGGGTGGACATGGCCGTCATCAGCACGGCCGGTGCGCCGCCATCCATCGGCATCGCCCTGCCCGCCTACCGATGGCATCGCGTGGTCGTCGCGCCGACGGGCCACGCCCTGGCGAGGCGCGCCCTGCCGCCCACGCTGGCCGAACTCGCCGCCGAGCCGCTGATCAGCTACGACTCCTCGGTCAAGCCGGAGTCTTCGCTGCGGCGGGTATTCGAAACCGCCGGCCTGGTGCCGCAGATCGCGATGACCGCCGGCGACGCGGATCTGATCAAGACCTACGTACGCGCGGGGCTGGGCATCGGCGTGCTGGCGGAGATGGCGATGCTTGCCGCCGACGCGGACCTGCGCGTGCTGCCGGCCGACCACCTGTTCCCGCAATGCACGACGTGGATCGTGTTGCGGCGGGAGGCGGTGGTGCGCGAATTCGTGCTGGAGTTCATCGGGCGGTTCGCGCCGCATCTCGACCGGCGGGACGTGGTGCGCGTGCTGGCCGGCGACGAGGTGTCGGGCGAATGGCCGCAGGCGCCGCACTGGCGCGAGCGGGCAGTGGCGCTTCCGGACGCTGCCTGAGGCGGCGGCTGCCCTATGCTGCTGCTCCCTTGCGGGAGAGGGTTGGGGTGAGCGGCCGTGGCTCGTGGGTGCATCCACAAGAGCACTTTCTTGCATGTCGTTCTTGCGGGGATCTGCGGCGACTGGGCTCGCCTGCGGCGGGCTTTCGATCGCCTGCCGGCGCTCGAGTCACTTTTCTTTGCTGGCCCAAAGAAAAGTAACCAAAAGAAACGGCCTGCTAAGCCCGGTGAGGGATAAGAGCTAGGTGCCACCTCGCCTTGATGGGTGGGTCTCTTGCTCTTAGAGGAGCTGCCGCCGCTTTACCGCGGGCGCTCGGGAGTTGGGGCAAGGGAGGGTTTGCGGCGGCATGGAGCTGCTACCGACTTGCCGGTCAAGAGCGGTCGGTGTTCTGACGCCCGAACGGTCTACAGATCAGCGGAATGGATAGGCTACGAAGGAAACCGTTCTTCCGTTTGGTGATCGCGAGCCCTATTTCAAGCAATGGCGAGCGCTCGCTGAGCGAGAGAGTCACCCGAGCCCCGCACTACCAAACCGCTGAATACCTCCCTCGCCTCAACTCCCGAGCGCCCGCGGTAAAGCGGCGGCAGCTCCTCTAAGAGCGAGCGGCTCACCCATCAAGGCGAGGTGGCACCTAGCTTTTTAGCCACCCCGGGCCTAGCAGGCCATTTCTTTTGGTTACTTTTCTTTGGGCCCGCAAAGAAAAGTGACCCGAGCGCCGTCAGGCGATCGGAAGCCCGCGGCAGGCGAGCCAAGTCGCGGAAGATCCCCGCAAGTACGACATGCCAGGCAACACTGCTTTAGCGGACGTAACGGCGTCGCGCCAAGGCACCAGCGAACAGGCCAACACCGAAGGCCACGTAGACCGCCGCGATCGACCTGCGGCTGATGTGCCGTTCGAAACCGGGCCGGAATCTCGGCGGCGTGATCGTGTAATCGACCACGCAGGCGGCCGCCGCCACCGCACCGGCACGGGCGGCCATTACGCGCGGGGGCGCGGGCCGGCGCAGGCACCAGGCTTCGTAGATGCCCGCCCACAGCAGCGAGCTGGCGTGGTGCACCAGGTAACCCACGGCCGTGTAGCGCCAGCTCGGCCGGACGTGCCTCTTGGCGCGTCGTCCCCAGAACCACTGGCTCGCCGCGTTCACGCCGGCAAACGGCGCGCGCGCTTCGCATGCACTACACGCCGCCACCACCACGCTCGACAGCATCGCGGCGGCGGCGCCGCTGAGGTTGGTGCGGGCGATCCATGAGGGTTTCAGGCGCGCGGGCGGCGTGGGCATGAAGGAAGCCTCCGGAGGGGACAGGACGCGCCTGCGCGTGCTGGTGCTGGGCGCCGACGGATTGATTGGTCGTGCCGTATGCGACGCGTTGCAGGCGGCCGGCCATCGCCCCGTGCGTGGCATCCGGCACAGGCAGGGTAGCGGTGGCGCGGGTGTAGGCCATGTCGAAATGGACTTCGCCCACGACACCCACCAGGCCGACTGGCTGCCACGTCTCCGGGGTATCGATGCGGTGGTGAACGCCGTGGGCATCTTCGCCGAGCATGGCGCGCAGACGTTCCGGCGCATCCACACGCAAACGCCGCGCGCGCTGTTCGCGGCGTGCCGCGCGGCGGGCATCACGCGCGCCGTGCAGATTTCCGCGCTGGGCGCCGACGAGCACGCCACCAGCCGCTTCCATCGCAGCAAGCGCGCCGGCGATGCCGCGCTGCACGCGATGGTCCCGACCGGCACGGTGCTGCAGCCGTCGCTGGTGTTCGGCCCGACCGGCGCGAGCAGCCGGATGCTGATGCTGCTCTCCTGGCTGCCGCTGGCGGTGCTGCCCGGAAGCGGGCGCCAACGCATCCAGCCGATCCACGTCGACGACATCGCGGCGCTGGTGGTGCGGCTGCTGGAAGATGACGCGCGCCCGCGCAGCCTCGCCGCGGTGGGGCCGCAGCCGCTCTCGCTGGCGCGCTATCTGTCGGTGCTGCGCCATGCACTCGGTGGCGGGCGGCTGCGCGTGCTCGGCATCCCCACCGCCTGGCTGGCGCGCTTCGGGCGCCTGGGCGGGCACTGGGTGGATCGCGAGGCGCTGGCGATGCTCGATCGGGGCAACACGGCCGACGCCGCGCCCGCCACGCACTGGCTCGGCCATCCGCCACGGCCTCCACGGCTGTTCCTTTCGCGTGCCGAGGCGGCGGACATGCGCGTGCTGCTCGCCTGGCGCGTCTGGTCACTCGTGGGGCGTGCCGCCGTCGCACTGGTGTGGCTGGTGACGGCCGCGCTTTCGCTGGGCGTGTACCCGGTGGCGGGCAGCATGGCTTTGCTCGCCCAGGTCGGGCTGCATGGCCCGATGGCCTCGGCCGCGCTCTATGGCGGCGCGCTGCTCGACCTTGCGCTCGGCATCGCCACGCTGGCGCTGCGCGGCCGCGCGCTGCGGCTGGCCTACCTGGCGCAGGTCGCGCTCATCCTTTCCTACACGGCCATCATCACCGTTGCCCTGCCGTCGTTCTGGCTGCATCCCTTCGGGCCGATCCTGAAGAACCTGCCGATGCTGGCGTTGATCGGCGCCCTGTACGCTACCGAGCGGCGCTGATGGACTACCTCATCGTCAAATGGCTGCACGTGCTGTCCTCGACGCTGCTGTTCGGCACCGGCATCGGCACGGCGTTCTACCTGCTGGTGGTCAGCCTGCATCGCGACGTGCGCGTGGTGGCGGTAGTGGCGCGCTACGTGGTGATCGCCGACTGGCTGTTCACCGCGACCACGGTCGTGTTCCAGCCTGCGAGCGGCTTCTGGATGGTGCACTGGGCGAAGATCCCGTGGCGCAGCGGCTGGGTCGGCTGGTCGACGCTGCTGTATGCGCTGGCGGTGGCGTGCTGGTTGCCGGTGGTGGTGTTGCAGGTGCGCATGCGCGACCTGGCGATCGAGGCGGCGGCCCGCGACCTGCCGTTGCCGCCGGGCTACTGGCGTGCCTTCCGGCTCTGGGTGGCGCTGGGGATCCCGGCCTTCTTCGCGTTCGTGGCGGTGTTCTACCTGATGGTGGTCAAGCCGCCGTTGTAGGGCCGCACCCTATGCGCGGCCGGGCACCGAGGCGGACGCGCACAGGGTGCGCTCCTGCAGGAAGCAGCTTTCCGAGATTCTATGAGGGGCGGGTTTTGCGCAGGGCGGTCAGGACGAGGCGTCGCTGCAGGCGCTCGGCGACTCGCCGCGGCGTTGCCAGCTGCATGCGTTCGAGCGCGGCGTCTTCGCCGGGCACCGGTTCGCCCGGCCGCAGGACGGCCTTCGCCAGCGCAAGGCGTCCGCGCCAGTTCGTGCCGCGCTCCTTCAGCCAACCCAGCGCCGGCACCAGCTGAAGTTCGACGTCGTCGAAGTCGCTGCCGAACGGGAACATCGGCAGCAACTGGGCACGCCCGAGCGGCGCCAGCGCCTGCTCCAGGCATTCCGGTCGGTGCCGGCGCCACGCCTCGGGAATGCGGAACCCCGGCGCGAGCTTGCCGTTCGCCTTGGCCTCGGCCGCCAGCGCGTCGAGGAAGCGCGCGTCGCAGATCGACAGCATCGCCTCGATGCACTCGCTGTCGCTCTTGCCGCGCAGGTCGGCGGCGCCGTACTCGGTGACCACGATGTCGCGCAGGTGGCGCGGGATCGTGGTGTGGCCATAGTCCCAGCGGATGTTGGTGCGCACCTCGCCGCCCTCGCGGCGGGTCGCGCGCAGCAACAGGATCGAGCGGCCGTCGTCCAGCTCGTGCGCCATCGCCACGAAGTTGTACTGGCCGCCGACACCGCTGACCACCTGGCCGTCCTCCAGCGCATCCGATACGGCGGCGCCCAGCAGCGTGGCCATCATGCAGGTGTTGAAGAAGCGCGCACCGCGCCGCTGCAGCGCGGCCAGCGGCTGATGGTCGCCATAGAGCTGGTTGACGTTGGAGACCGGGCACATGTCGATCGCATCCGGATCGGCCGCTTCGGTGGCATCGAGCCACTCGTACAGCTCGCGGCTGCCGAGGAAGAACGCGCCACGCAGGTAGTGCCCGCCCGGCGTGGCCGGATTGAGCCGCCCGGCCGCGGCGGCCTTCTCCAGCGCCATGTTGTCCCAGCTGCGACGCTTGAGGATGCCGCCGCGCGCCAGGTGCATGAAGCCGTCCATCACCATCTCGCTGGCGCCGTACACGCCGGCCTCGAACGGCTCCAGGCCGCCGATGCGCCGGGCCAGCGCCAGGGTCGGGCTCTCGCCATCGAGCGCGCGCAGGCCATCGCGCCAGGCGGCGTTGTCCTGCTGGCGCAGCAGCAGGCTGTGGACCAGCGCGTCCGACAGCGCACCGATGCCGATCTGCAGGCAGCCGCCATCCTTCACCAGCGCACTCGCGTTGAGGCCGATCGCGTATTCGGCCACGCCCACCGGCGTGCGCGGCAGGGCGAACAGCCGCGGCGACCGTGGCGGAGCCAGTTCCATGTCGAAGAAATCCGCCGCAACCTCCGCATGCCCGCTGAGGTAAGGCAGGTCCGGATGCACCACCGCCACGCACAGTGGCCGCGGCTTGCCGGCACGGGCGCACTGGGCGAGGAAATCGAGCGTGAGGTCCGGGTTGCAGGAGAGGCTGTAGCGCACGCCCTCCGGCGTTTCCCGCCGCGCCACCAGTTGCACCAGCAGGTTGACGTCCTGCGCGGCCAGGTCGCGCGCCACGTGGGTGTAGTTCTGGCTGATGTAGTCGCGCTGCGCCCGCGGCGCGTGCAACAGCGCGCCCGACTGCAGGTAGAACTCGTGCACGGCCACATTGGTGGGCAGCGCATGGCGCTGCTCGGCGAGGGCGTATTCGGGGTCCTCGTAGTCGGCCCCGAAATGCCGCTCCAGGAACGGCGCGAGGAAGCGCGCCTCCAGCCCCGGTTTCGGCCGCGGCCGGGTCAGCGAGAGCGCGGTATAGAGCCTCAGTGAGCGCGCCGGATCGGCCACGGTCAGCCGGTAAAGGGCGTTGAGCAGGCCATGCGGCTTGCCCAGCCCCAGCGGCGCGGCGACGCAAAGATGCGCCCCCAGCCGGTCGGCAATGAGCTGTGCGCAGGCGGCAGTGTCGTCGAGGCGCGGCGCGGGCGGCATGCCCGGATCATGGCAGATGGCGGGCGAGGCGCGCATCCGTCCCGCGACGTTCCGGGGACGGACCTTGCCCTAAACTCGCGGCCATGGCGACGATCCCGCTGATACCCTCCGCGCCCAGCCGCTTCCTGGCCGAACAGGCATTGAGCCGCGCCGCCGGCGCGCCGCTGATCGGTGGCAACGCGGCTGACCTGCTGATCGACGCCCAAGCGCATTTCGACGCCTGGCTGGCCGCGATCCGCGGCGCCCGCCAGCGCGTCCTGCTGGAAAACTACCTGATCAGCGACGACACGGTGGGCCGCGCCTTTCGCGATGCGCTGGTCGAACGCGCGCGGGCCGGCGTGATGGTCGCGGTGGTCTGCGACTGGCTCGGCTGCCTGGGCCAGTCCGGATACGCGTTCTGGCAACCGCTGCGCCGGGCCGGCGGCGAGGTGCGGGTGTTCAACCCGCCGCAGCTGGGCAAGCCGTTCGGGTGGATCACCCGCGACCACCGCAAGTTGCTGGTGGTCGACGGTCACCTGGGCTTCCTCTCTGGCGTGTGCATCAGTGCGCGCTGGCTGGGCAACGCCAAGCGCGGCGTGCCGCCGTGGCGGGACACCGGCGTGGTGCTGCGCGGCCCGGCCGTGGGCGAGCTGGAGCAGGCCTTCGCGCAAAGCTGGGCGAGCATGGGTAAGCCCCTCACGCTGCCGCCCCCGGACAACAAGGCCGCCGGCGAGACCGCCCTGCGCGTGATCGCCACGCAGCCGTCCACCGCCGGCATGTACCGGCTCGACCAGCAGGTCGCCGCGATGGCGCGGCGCACCCTGTGGATCACCGACGCCTACTTCGTCGGCATGGCGCCGTATGTGCAGGCGCTCGCCTCGGCCGCGCGCGACGGCGTGGACGTGCGGCTGCTGGTGCCGGGCACCAGCGATATCCCGCTGGTCGCGGGCATGTCCCGCTCGGGCTACCGGCCGTTGCTCAAGGCCGGCATCCGCGTGTTCGAGTGGAACGGCTCGATGCTGCACGCCAAGACCGCGGTGGCCGACGACCAGTGGGCGCGCGTGGGTTCGTCCAACCTCAACATCGCCAGCTGGCTGGGCAACCGCGAGATCGACGTGGCGGTGGAGGACACCGGCTTCGCCCGGCAACTGGCCGAGCAGTACGAGCGGGACCTGACCAATGCCACCGAGATCGTGCTGGCGCCGCGCCGGCGTCGGCCGCACATCGCAAGGGTGGAGAGCACCACCGAGCGTCCGCCACGCCCCAAGCGCCCGGGCGGCAGCACCAGCCGCGCCGCGGCCGGCGCGCTGCGTATCGCCAACACCGTCGGCGCGGTGTTGACCGACCGCCGGGTGCTCGGCGATACCGAGCGCGGTCCCCTGCTCGTCGGCATCGTCGTGCTGACCGTGCTGGCGGTGGTGGCGATCGCCTGGCCCAAGGCCCTGAGCTGGCCGATCGCCGCCTTTTCGGTCTGGTTCGCGTTCAACCTGGCGATTCGCCTGTGGCGGCTGCGCCGCCGGAAGTAGCCCGGCTCCTTTCCGGCCCAGGGAACCGCGCCATAACCTGATGGAAGGTCTTCAAATCGTCGCCCAAGCGCATGTTCGGCAAGCGCTTCGTGCTAGGCTCGACGGTCCATGCACACCCCCGACCAACCCGCGGCCCCGCCGCGCAACATCCTCACGCCAAGCACGCTGAACCGGCTCGTGCGCGGGCTGCTGGAGGACGCGTTGCCGCTGGTGTGGATCGAGGGCGAGCTGTGCAACGTGTCGCGACCGGCCTCGGGGCATCTGTACTTCACGCTGAAGGACGCCGGCGCCCAGGTGCGCGCGGCGATGTTCAAGCCCAAGAGCAGTTGGCTGCGCTTCAAGCCGGCCGACGGCATGCACGTGCTGGTCCGCGCGCGGGTCGGGCTGTACGAACCGCGCGGCGAGTTCCAGCTGGTCGCCGAACACATGGAGCTGGCCGGCGAGGGCGCGCTGCGGCGCGAGTTCGATCTGCTCAAGGCGCGGCTCGATGCCGAAGGCCTGTTCGAGCCCTCCCGCAAGCGTCCCCTGCCCCGGTTCGTCCGGCGGATCGGCGTGATCACCTCGGCCACCGGCGCGGCGATCCGCGACGTGCTGAGCGTGCTGCGCCGGCGCTGGCCACTGGTCGAGGTCGAGGTGCTGCCCGTGCCGGTGCAGGGACGAGAAGCGCCACCGGCGATCGTGGCCATGCTGCGCAAGGCCTCGGCGTCCGGTCGCCACGACGTGCTGCTGCTGACCCGCGGCGGCGGCTCGCTGGAAGACCTGATGGCCTTCAGCGACGAAGCCGTCGCCCGCGCCGTACACGCCAGCGCTGTCCCGGTGGTGAGCGCGGTCGGGCACGAGATCGACTTCTCCATCGCCGACTTCGTCGCGGACCTTCGCGCGGCCACGCCCTCGGCCGCTGCCGAACTGCTGGTGCCCGACGCGCTGGCGCTGCGCCGGCATCTGGGCCAGCTGGCTCAACGTCTTCAATTGCTGCAGGCCCGTCGCCTGCAGGCACAGACCCAGCGCCTCGACCACCTTTACGCTCGCCTGCAGGCGCAACGCCCGCAGGCGCGGTTGGGGCGCGACCGCGAGCGGCTGGTGCAATTGCACCGTCGACTGGACGCGGCGCTGCGCGAGCAGGTTCGCACCCGTGGCATGCGGCTCGAGCGCCTGCACGCGCGGCTGCTTGCGCAGCATCCGCGCCAGCGACTGCAGTTGCTGCAGCGACGCCTGGCCGAGCGCGAGCGCTCGTTGCAGCAATGCATGGGCCATCGCCTGGAGCGCGCCCGCCTGACCCTGCGCCAGTCCGCGCGCGCACTGCACGCGGTCAGTCCGCTGGCCACGCTGGAGCGCGGCTACGCCATCGTGTTCGACGGTGAGGGCCGGGTACTGCGGGCGGCAAAGGATGCACCGGCGGGTACGGTCGTTCGCGCGCGACTCGCCGAGGGCGAATTGACCGCCCGCGTCCTGCCCCCGGATACACCCAAGCCGTAGTAGCGAAGCCGGCTCACGCACCGGCAACGCCTGCGGCGGCAACCTGTTCTTCTCCATCCGGGAGACGTCCATGCTCGAGAAGACCTACCCCTACTACCTCGCCAACCGCCCGCAGCACCCCAACGCCGACCTCGAGGTACGCGACAAGTACAGCGGCAAGGTCGCCACGCGAGTGGCCGTGCCCGACGCCCGCGCGATCGAGAAGGCCATCGCCGCGGCGGTTAAGGCGACGGCGCCCATGCGGGCGTTCAAACCCTGGGCGCGGCAAGCCGTGCTCGAACATTGCGTCGCGCGCTTCGAGCAGCGCCGTGACGAACTGGCGCTGGCGCTGTGCGTGGAAGCCGGCAAGCCGATCAAGGACGCCGCCGGCGAGGTCACGCGACTGATCGAGACCTTCCGCATCGCCGCCGCCGAAGCCGTGCGCCTCGACGGCCAGACGCTCAACCTGGAACTGGCGCCGCGGCTGGACGGCTATCACGGGTACACCAAACGCGTGCCGATCGGGCCGGTGGCTTTCATCACGCCATTCAACTTCCCGCTCAACCTGGTCGCGCACAAGGTCGCGCCGGCGATCGCCGCCGGCTGCCCGTTCGTGCTCAAGCCCTCCGAGAAGACCCCGATCGGCGCGCTGATCATCGGCCAGGTGCTGGCCGAGACCGACCTGCCCAGGGGTGCCTTCTCGATCCTGCCAATCGGTGGCAAGGAGGCCTCACCGCTGGTCGAGGACGAGCGCCTCAAGCTGCTCTCCTTCACCGGCGGGCAGATCGGCTGGGACCTGAAGGCCCGCGCCGGGCGCAAGAAAGTGGTGCTGGAGCTGGGCGGCAATGCCGCCTGCATCGTCGACGCCGACCAGGGCGGCAAGCTCGACGCCATCGTGCAGCGGCTGGTGTTCGGCGCGTTCTACCAGTCCGGCCAGAGCTGCATCGGCGTGCAGCGGATCTACGCGCACGCTTCGCTCTACGAGGCGCTGAAAAGGAAACTGGTCGCCGCCACGAAGAAGCTCAAGGCGGGCGATCCGAAGAAGAAGGACGTCTTCATCGGTCCGATGATCGACGAGGCCGCCGCCGAACGCCTGCACGGCTGGATCGAGGAGGCCCGCCGCGCCGGCGGGAAGCTGCTCTGCGGCGGCAAGCGCGAGGGCAACATGCTCGAAGCGACGCTGATGGAGAACGTGCCGCGGGACGCCAAGGCCAATCGCCTCGAAGCCTTCGGCCCGTTCGCCCTGCTCGCCCCGTTCGACACGCTGGACGAGGCCATCGGGCTGGTCAACGACTCCGACTACGGCCTGCAGGCGGGCATCTTCACCGATCGCCTGGAACACGCCATGCGCGCGTGGGACGAGCTGGAACAGGGCGGCGTGATCGTCAACGACATCCCGAGCTTCCGCGTGGACAACATGCCCTACGGCGGCATCAAGCTCTCGGGGTTCGGCCGCGAGGGCGTGCGCTACGCCATCGAGGATATGAGCGAGGTGCGGTTGCTGGTGATGCGTCGACCGGCGTGAGTCAGTCCTCCGCCGGCCCCTCGTTTTCCGGCGGCACATCGGTGCGCTCACGCCACGCGTACCAGTGATACACCGCCATTCCCACGTATTCGTGCAGAGCCGCGTTGGTGACATAAAGGTTGTACGCATTGGGCACCAGCGACCACACCCCGCGCAGGTAGTCCGCCCGCACCGGCGTCACCTTGATGCCGAAGTGCTCGAACGCGAACACCGCCCGCCGCAGGTGATGCGCCGAGGTCACCAGCCAGACCCGGTCGGCGCCGATCTGCCGAAGCATCCCGCGGGCGTACAGCGCGTTGCCCCAGGTGGTGAGGCTGCGCTTTTCCAGCACCATGTCTTCGCGCGGCACGCCCAGTTGCATCAGCGTGCGCTTGTAGGTGCGCGCAAGCGGCTCGCCGGTGTTCTCCGCGTCGCCACCGCTGACCAGCAGGGTGCAGCGCGCGCCGGACGCGCGGCAATCGCGATAGAGCACGACCGCCTCGGCGATGCGCGAGTAGGCGGTATGTCCCGGCTCGAGCGGCCCACCCGGCGGGTAGGTCGCCCCGGCGGTGAGCAGCACGATCGCGTTGGATGGCGCCCAGTCCAGCGCCGGCCGCTGCGCGTACGGCGATTGCCATACCCGCAGGAGCACTTTGGGCAGCGCGCCGCAGCCGGCCGCGACCAGGAACGCCAGCGCCAGCACGATGCCGGTGAGCCGCAGCCGTCGCCAGCCCAGCCGGCCGGCCAGCCAGGCGAAGGCGAACAACGCGATCAGCAGGTGCACGGTCATCGGCGGCCTCTCCACGGTCGAGTCCGGCATTATGCGGACGCAAAGATGAGCGGAAGGTGGTGCGGGGGCGCACCGCGTGCGCGACCCGGCGGGCTGCCGCGCGGATTGGCGTCCTGCAGGGATGGCGACATCGCCCTGCTACGCTCCCGCTACCCACGAAGGACCATCGCATGACGACGCTCGTCTTCGTCCATGGCTGGAGCGTGACCAGCACCGCCGTCTACGGCGCGATGCCCCGCCGCGTGCAGGACGCCGCCCGCGCCGCCGGACTGGCGCTGACGATCCATGACATCCGCCTGTCCGAATACGTGAGCTTCGACGATGCGGTGACCATGGGCGACCTGGTGCGTGCATTCGACCACGCACTGCGCGACCTGCACCTGTCCACCGGAAGCTTCGCCTGCGTCACCCATTCCACCGGCGGCCCGGTGGTGCGCGAATGGCTGCGTGCGCAGCGCGACACGCCGGGGAGCTACAGCACCATCCGGCTCAGCCACCTGGTGATGCTCGCGCCGGCCAACTTCGGCTCGGCACTGGCCAGGCTCGGGAAAAGCACGCTGGCCCGGCTCAAGGCCTGGTTCAATGGCGTGGAGCCGGGCCAACGCATCCTGGACTGGCTGGAGCTGGGCAGCGCGGCCTCGCTGGCGCTCAACCTGGACCACATCCATGGCGCCGATCCCGCCGCGAAGGGCCAGTTCCTGTTCGTGCTGACCGGCGATCGCCCCGACCGATCGCTCTACGACCACTTGAACAGCTACACCGGCGAGAACGGTTCCGACGGCGTGGTGCGCATCGCCTCGGCCAATCTCAATGCCCGCCACGCCGTGCTTGCGGTAGCGGGTGGGCGGCGCGGCGCGGCGGCCGACGCACTGTCGCTCAGCCTGCTGCGCGGCCCGCGCTGCGCATTCAAGCTGGTCGCCGGCGCCGCGCACTCGGGCGACGAGCAGGGCATCCTCACCGCCGCGGTGCCGGCGACCGTCGAGGCCATCGTGCGCTGCCTGGCGGTCAACGACGCGAGGGCCTACGCTGATCTGTGCGACGCCTTCGACACCGAGAACGCCGCCCGCGACGCCGACAAGGTGGAGCTCGAACCGGTCGGCCCGTTTGCGCCCCGCGTGCACATCCACGATCCGCGCAGCATGCTGATCCTGCGCCTGGCCGACGACACCGGCGAGCCGCTGACCGGCGCGGGGTTCCTGCTCACCGCAGGCCCCGAGGCCAGCCTGGACCAGCTGCCGGCCGGATTCCTGACCGACCGCCAGGCCAACTCGGCCGATCCGTGCACCGTCACGCTGTTCCTCAACCACGCCTTACTCGCCGGCGACGCCCGCGTGCCCGACCCACGCCAACCCCGGCGCACCCTGCGACCGGCCGTCGCGAGCCACCGTCCATACGGCGCGCGCGTGCAGCCCCTGGATCTGGCCGGGCTGGTGCACCACGCCCTGGCCGCCAGCGCGCCGGGCGAGGATCTCTTCGCCATGCTGGGACCGCACCAGAGCACCGTGCTCGACGTGGTGCTGCCGCGGCGCATCCACGAGGGTGTGTTCCGGCTGACGCGCGATCTCTCGCCACACGACTTCCACCACCCCGATCCGGGCCCCGCGATCGGCGACTGAAGCGGGCGGCCCGGCGCGGCGTGCTACCGTGCCGGCGTTTCGTTATCCACCGCCCCGCATGTCCGAGACCCTGCACGTCCTCGTCGCTCCCTGCCGGCACGTGCAGGACATCCGCAAAAGCAGGTTCCTGGCGCAGGCCGCGCCGGTGCCGTCGATCGAGCAGGCGATGGCGTTCCTGCATGAAGTCGCCGACCCCGCCGCCACGCACAACTGCTGGGCCTACCGCATCGGCCACGACTACCGCTTCAACGACGACGGTGAACCCGGCGGCACCGCCGGCCGGCCGATCCTGCAGGCGATCGAAGGCGCTGGCGTGGATCGCGTGATGGTGGTGGTCACCCGCTGGTACGGCGGCATCAAGCTCGGCGCCGGCGGACTGGTGCGCGCCTACGGCGGCACCGCCGCCGAATGCCTGCGCCTGGCCGGGCGCACGCCGCTGGTGGCGATGGCGCGGCTGACCGTGCACTGCCCGTTCGCCGAACTGGCGCTGCTCAAGGCGCGCTGTTCCAACTGGCAGGCGCGGATCGAACACGAGAGCTTCGACGCCGGCGGCGCCATGCTGGAGCTGGAATTGCCGGCGGACTGCCTCGACGAGGCATCCGCGCGCATCGTCGACCTCACCCGCGGCCAGGCGCGCGTGCACCCTTCGCTTCCGTAGTATCGGTCCCGGTGGCCTTTCGGCCAGCGTGCGGGGGGATGGGATCGGCCCATCCACGCTATGCTCCCCCGCAGCGGCTGCCGGGGAGCGGTCGCGAGGGGCGCGCCGATGGCGCGCAGGGGAACCAACCAGAACGGAACCGCCACGTGACTGCCCAAGCCCAAGGCGCCAAGCGCACCGAATTCACCCTACGCGGCCTGATCATCGGCATCGTGATCACCGTGGTATTCACCGCGGCCAACGTGTTCTTCGGCCTCAAGGCCGGCCTTACCTTCGCCACCTCGATCCCGGCGGCGGTGATTTCGATGGCGATCCTGCGGGCGATGAAGAACTCGACCATGCAGGAGAACAACATCGTGCAGACGGTGGCCTCGGCCGCCGGCACGCTCTCCTCGATCATCTTCGTGCTGCCGGGCCTGATCATCATCGGCTGGTGGAACGGGTTCCCGTTCTGGATGTCCTTCGGCATCTGCGCCACCGGCGGCATCCTGGGCGTGATGTACACCATCCCGCTGCGCCGCGCGCTGGTCACCGACTCGGACCTGCCCTACCCCGAAGGCGTGGCCTGCGCCGAGGTGCTCAAGGTCGGTTCGAGCAATTCGCAGGAGGCGGCCGAGTCGGTCGAATCCGGCGGCGCCGGCCTCAAGGCCGTGATCGTGGGTTCCATCGTCTCGGCGGTGTTCTACGTGATCGTGCAGACCAAGGTGTTCGCCGCCGCAGTGTCGGACTACTTCCGCGTGGGCGACCGCGGCGCGGCCACCGGCTTCGATTTCAGCCTGTCGTTCGCGCTGTTCGCAGTCGGCCACCTGGTCGGGCTCTGGGTGGGCGTGGCGATGCTGGTCGGCGCGCTGATCGGCTGGGGCTGGGCGGTGCCCCACTTCCTGCTGCTCCATCCGGAAACCGGTTCGGTCGCCGAAGCCGCGCAAGCGACCTGGAGCCACTACGTGCGCTTCGTCGGCGCCGGCACCATCGGCGTGGCGGCGATCTGGACGCTGGCCAAGCTGGTCAAGCCGGTCATCAGCGGCCTGGCCGGCGCCATGGCGGCCTCGCGCGTGCGCAAGGCGGGCAACCTGGCCACCCTGCCGCGCACCGAACACGACATTCCGATCGGCGTGGTGGGCCTGGTCACGCTGGTCTGCATGGTGCCGGTGGCCTGGCTGCTGGGGCATTTCGCCAACGTCAGCGGACTGGGCTCGCACACGGCCTTGCTGGTGATCGGCGGCGTGCTGTTCGTGCTGATCCTGAGCTTCCTGGTCTCGGCCGTATGCGGCTACATGGCCGGCCTGATCGGTTCGTCCAACAGCCCGCTGTCGGGCATCGGCATCCTGGTTGTGATCATCGCCGCGCTGCTGCTGGTGCTGGGCGTCAAGGCGATGATGCCGGAGGACGCCGGCAAGGCGCTGGTGGCGTTCGCGCTGTTCATCACCGCGATCGTGTTCGCGGTGGCCTCCATCGCCAACAACAACCTGCAGGACCTCAAGACCGGCCAGCTGGTCGACGCCACGCCCTCGCTGCAGCAGTGGGCGCTGGTGATCGGCGTGATCGCCGGCGCGGTGGTGATCCCGCCGGTGCTGGACCTGCTCAACCAGGCATACGGTTTCCTCGGCGCGCCGGGCGTCGATCCGGCACGCGCGCTGCCGGCGCCGCAGGCCGGTTTGATTTCGGCGCTCGCCCAGGGAGTGATCACCGGCAACATCGACTGGAGCCTCATCACCATCGGCGCGATGATCGGCGTCGCCCTCATCGTCGTCGACGAGGTGCTGGTGCGCACCACGAAGTCCGCGCGCCTGCCGCCCCTGGCCGTGGGCCTGGGCATCTACCTGCCGACCTCGACCACGTTGATGGTCGTGGTCGGCTCGCTCGTCGGCGCCTGGTTCGACAAGCGTGCGGACCGGGGTCCCAACGCGGACGCGACCAAGCAGCTCGGCGTGCTGCTGGCGTCGGGTCTGATCGTCGGCGAAAGCCTGCTCGGTGTGATCGTGGCCGCGCTCGTGGCGTTCTCCGACGAGCTTGGCTTCGCCAACCACGACGCGCCGCTGGCGCTGGTCGGCGACGGCTTCGCGACTCCGGCGATCTGGATCGGCGGCATCGCGTTCGTGGCCTGCGTCGTGGTGCTGTATCGCTGGATCGCCCGCATGGGCCGCAACGCCGCCTGACTGCCGGCCCTCCCCGGCAATGCCGGGGAGGGCCAGGTCGCCGGCAGGCTTGGGGTGGGTCCCACCCGCCCCCACCTCACCAGGCTCCACCCCTCCAGGCGCCTCGATGAGCGACACCACGCCCCCCGGCAAGCCCACCGCCCGCGTCGGCGCCTTGCGCCAGCTGTGGCCGTTCCTCAAGCCGCACAAGGCGCTGGCGATCGGCTGGCTGGTATTCCTCGGGCTGTCCTCCGGCTCGACGCTGGTGTTGCCGATGGCGGTGCGGCACATGATCGACGCCGGCTTCGGCCACGCCAGCAGCGACATGATCAACCGCACCTTCCTCGGCCTGTTCGCCGTGGCGCTGGTGCTCGCCTTCGCCACGGCGGCCCGATACTTCTGCATCACCCTTCTGGGCGAGCGCTCACTGGCGGCGCTGCGCGCCAAGCTGTACGCGCACGTGATCCGGCTGGACGTGGGCTTCTTCGAGCGCTCGCGCGTGGGCGAGCTGATCTCGCGGCTGGGCACCGACACCGAGGTGGTGCAGGCGCTGATCGGCTCGGGCATCTCCGTGGCGCTTCGCAGCGCGGTGATGCTGCTGGGCGCCAGCGCCATGATGGTCTGGACCAGTCCACGACTGGCAGGTCTCACCGCGCTGGTGATCCCGGCGGTGATGTTGCCTATCCTGATCTTCGGCCGCCGCGTGCAGAAGCTTTCGCGCGCCAGCCAGGACCGCCTGGCCGACGCCGCGGCGATCGCCAACGAAACACTCAACGCCGCGCCGGCGGTCAAGGCCTACGCCCGCGAAGGCATCGAGAGCCGCCGCTACGGCGACGCCATCGACCGCGCGCTGGAAAGTGCGCGCCGGCGCATCGGCATGCGCGCGCTGCTTACCGCGGCGGTGATCGTGCTGTTCTTCGGCGCGATCACGCTGGTGCTCTGGGTCGGCGCGCGCGACGTGCTGGGCGGCAGGCTCAATGCCGGGATCCTCGGCCAATTCGTGCTGTACGCGGTGTTCGCCGCCGGCTCGGTGGCCGGCCTGTCCGAAGTCTGGGGCGACGTGCTGCGCGCCGCCGGCGCGATGGAACGCATCGGCGAACTGTTCGGCGAACAGGCGCACATCGCCGACCCGCCGCAACCGCTCGCGCTGCCGCGCCCGGTCAGCGGTGCGCTGCGCTTCGAGCACGTCGGCTTCCACTATCCCACGCGACCGGATGCGCCGGCGCTGCACGACTTCACCCTGGACATCCGCCCCGGCGAGACTGTGGCGCTGGTCGGCCCCTCGGGTGCCGGCAAGAGCACCGTGTTCGCCCTGCTGTTGCGCTTCTACGACCCGCAGACCGGCGCCATCCGGCTCGATGGCATGGACCTGCGCGCGGTCGCGCTGTCCGAACTGCGCGGCACCATCGCGCTGGTGCCGCAGGAAACGGTGATCTTCGCCGGCAGCGCCTCCGACAACATCCGCTTCGGCCGCCAGGCGGCGAGCGACGACGAGGTGCGCGAGGCGGCCGGTGCCGCCGAGGCCCACGAATTCATCAGCGCGCTCGGCGAGGGTTACGACGCCGAGCTGGGCGAACGCGGCGTGCGCCTGTCCGGTGGCCAACGCCAGCGCATCGCCATCGCCCGCGCCATCCTGCGCGACGCCCCGCTGCTGCTTCTCGACGAGGCCACATCGGCCCTCGACGCGCAATCGGAAGCCGCCATCCAGCAGGCCCTGGAACGCCTGGAAAAGGGCCGCACCACCCTCGTCATCGCCCACCGCCTGGCCACCGTGCAACGCGCCGACCGCATCGTGGTGATGGACGGCGGACGCATCGTCGCCCAGGGCACCCACGAAAGCCTGCTGGCCGAAGGTGGGCTCTACGCCGAGCTGGCAAGGCTGCAGTTCGTCGCCTGATCGGTGGTGTCGCCCTCTTTACCGCGGGGATAGGAATGGCGTGAAGCGACGAGCCCGCCATGCCGCCATCGGTGCGACGGGCTGTTGCCACCAACTTGACGCCCCGGCGACGAGCATCACCTCATGCCCGACCCGTTGCTCCAGCCGCGTCCCGAAGGCCTCTACTGCCCCGCCGGCGGCTTCTACATCGACCCGGCCGAGCCGGTCGCGCAGGCCGTGGTGACGCACGCGCATGGCGACCATGCGCGCCAGGGCAATGCGCGCTACCACGTCGCCCGCGCCGGCCTGGGACTGATGCGCGAGCGGCTGGGCGAGCCTGCGCTGGTCGAGGCCTACGATTACGGCGAATCTTTCACGCTCGGCGAGGTGACGGTGTCGCTGCATCCCTCCGGCCACATGCTGGGCGCGGCGCAGGTGCGCATGGAACATGGCGGGCGCGTCGTGGTGGTCTCGGGCGACTACAAGCGAGAGGCAGATCCAACCTGCGCGCCGTTCGAGCCGGTGCCCTGCGACACCTTCGTCACCGAATCGACCTTCGCCCTGCCCGTCTACCGCTGGCCGCCGATGGCGCAGGTGATCGACGAATTGCTCGCCTGGTGGGACGACTGCAGCCGCCGCAAGGTTTCGGCCGTGCTGTTCTGCTACGCGCTTGGCAAGGCGCAACGGCTGCTGGCCGAGCTCGCGCCGCGGGTCGATCGCGTGGTGCACCTGCACGGCGCGCTGTTGCGACTGACGCAGCTTTATCGCGAGGCCGGCGTGGTGATGCCGCCCACGCAGCCGCTGGAGGAGAACGCGCGTGGCGCGGCGCTGGCAGGGGAGCTGATCCTCGCACCCCCGTCGGCCGCCGGCTCGCCGTGGATGCGACGCTTCCCGAATGCCTCGACCGCCTTCGCTTCCGGCTGGATGCAGGTGCGTGGCAACCGGCGCCGGCGCGGCTACGAGCGTGGATTCGTGGTTTCCGATCACGCCGACTGGAACGGCCTGGTGCGCAGCGTGCGTGACAGTGGCGCCAGGCGCGTCTATGTCACCCATGGCGATGGCGATGCGCTGGTGCGCTACCTGCGCGAGCAAGGCCACGATGCGCTGCCGCTGGCGGCACTGGGGGTCTGAGCGATGCGCCGCTTCGTCCAGCTCTATGCCGCGCTCGACCGCACCGGCTCGACCACCGCCAAGCGCGACGCCATCGCCGCCTACCTGCACGATGCGCCCCCCGCCGATGCGGCTTGGGCGGTGTACGTGCTCGGCGGCGGCAAGCTGCGCCGGCTGGCCAGCGTCACCGAATTGCGCCAGGCCACCCGCGTGGCCACGGGTTACCCCGACTGGCTCATCGACGAGAGTTACGCGCACGTGGGCGATCTGGCCGAAGCCATCGCCCTGCTGCTGCCGACCGGCCGGCCTTCGGACGACGCCCCGCTGCACACGTGGATGGAGCAGCGCCTGCCGGACTTGAGCCGGCTCGATCCGCCCGGTCGCATCGCGCAGCTGCAGGCGTGGTGGAAGACCCTTCCAACAGATGAGGTTTTCCTCCTCAACAAGCTGATCACCGGCGCGCTGCGGGTGGGCGTGTCGCAGCGCCTGGTGGTGCAGGCGCTGGCGTTGTGGTCGCAACTGCCCACCGACCTGATCGCCCATCGCCTGAGCGGCGACTGGAGGCCGAGCACCGGCTCGCTGGCCGCCTTGGCGCAACCGGCGGAGGACGACGCCCATCGCGAGCATCGACCTTATCCCTTCTTCCTCGCCTCCCCGCTGGAATCACCGACGGAGAGCCTGGGCGAGCGTGGCGACTGGCTGGCCGAATGGAAATGGGACGGCATCCGTGCACAACTCATGCGTCGCGCCGACGAGGCGCGGCTGTGGTCGCGTGGCGAGGAGCGGCTGGACGGGCGTTTCCCTGAAATCGAGCAGGCCGCCTGCGCGTTGCCCTCCGGCTGCGTGCTCGATGGCGAAATCCTCGCCTGGGATGGCGAAGCGGCCGCACCGCGGCCGTTCACCGCCCTGCAGAAGCGCATCGGCAAGCTCAAGCCCGGCGCGAAGCTGCTGGCCGAGACGCCGGTGCGCTTCATGGCCTACGACCTGCTGGAACTGGACGGCGCCGACCTGCGCGAGGCGCCGCTGCACCTGCGGCGCGAGCGTCTTACCGTGCTGCTGGAAGGGATGCCACCGACGCTGCTGCTCTCACCCGCCGCCCACACGGACGACTGGGCCGCCCTGGCGCAACTGCGCGAGCAATCGCGCGAGCGGCGCACCGAGGGCCTGATGCTCAAGCGCCTGGACTCGCCCTATCGCGTCGGCCGCAAGCGTGGCGACTGGTGGAAGTGGAAGGTCGACCCCTACACGCTGGACGCGGTGCTGATCTACGCCCAATCCGGCCATGGGCGTCGCGCGGGCCTGTTCACCGACTACACCTTCGGGGTATGGGACCGGGGCCATCTGGTGCCGGTGGCCAAGGCCTATTCGGGCCTGGACGATGCCGAAATCGCACGGCTCGATGCGTGGATCCGGGCGCATACCCTCGAACGATTCGGACCGGTGCGTTCCGTCGAACCGGAGCATGTATTCGAACTGGCGTACGAGGCGATCCAGCGATCCACCCGGCACAAGTCGGGCGTGGCGGTGCGCTTCCCGCGGATCCTGCGCTGGCGTACGGACCTTTCGGTGCGCGACGCCGATCGGCTGGAAGAACTGAAGCGGATGGCCGAGGGCTGAGTGCAGGCACAAGGGCTCCTGCAAGAGCGCAACCGCGGACATAACAGTCGCGCACAGTGCGCTTCTACGGGATCTCGCCGCTAGAACCGTACCAGCAGGATCAGCGCGATCAGGAGTGCCAGCACCGCGGCTGTGGCGATCAGCCACCACACCTCGCCTCGCGGCCCGGCCTGGTCTTCGGGCAGGCGCTCGACCGGAGGCTCCGGCGGTGTTCCCACCGGTGAGGGCAGCAACCCGGGCGCGTCCACCAGGAAGCGGTGCATGGCGATGCCCAGCTGGTCGCCCGGGTGCAGCGCGGCCTGCTCCACCGCGGCGCCATTGAGCCGCAGCGGATAACGTGACGGCGTCGCACTGGCGGCCACGCGCAGCTCGCCCTCTTTCCAGAACAGTGCGAGCGTGGCGGTGGCGGCCTGTGGCAACTCCAGCGGCTGGTCGCCCTGCGGTCCGAGTTCCAGCCGCTCGTGCAGCGGGAACACGCGCCCGGACAACGGCCCGGCCACCGCGCGCAAGGCCGCGGTACAACGGCCCTGCTCGGAAAGCGCGACCGGTACGCGCCTGGCGGGTGCCTCGTCGGCGCACAGCAGCATTCGGCAATCGCCCAGGCTCAGGATGTCGCCCGCGCGCAACAGTGCACGCTCGCGCACGGGGCGCGCGTTGACGTAGACGCGGCCGGCGCCCGAGAGCACTTCGAGCACCCAACCGCGGCGGTCCTGCAGGATGCGCAGGTGGTGCGCCGCACCCTGCTGGGCGGAGACCACCAGGTCGTTGTCCGGCGCGCTGCCGATGCGCAAAGCGACCTGCGTCCAGCGGAACTCCTCGCGAGCCGAATTGGGGAACTCGATGCGCATCTAAAGACCGATCCAGAGATGCCCGGGACTCTAGCAGATGCATGGCGTGTCCTTCGCGTTCGCCGCGTAAGATGGACGCTTCCACACGGAGCCCATCCATGCCCAAGATCGACATCCGCCGTCCGCACGACCTGCCGCTGGACCAGGCCCGCGCCGTGGTCGAAAAGGTCGCCACGCGCATGCGCGAAAAGTTCGAGATGCAGAGCCGGTGGGAAGGCGACACGCTGAGATTTTCCCGCTCGGGCGTTAGCGGTGCGATCGCGGTGGCGCCGCAGTCGGTCCACGTCACCGCCGAGCTCGGCCTGATGCTGTCGCCCCTCAAAGGCATGGTGGAGCAGGAGATCCGGCGCAAGCTGGATGAGTACTTCGGGGATGCTGCCTGACCGCCGCTTTGATCGGACCGCCCGGAAGTGGCATACTTCTCCGCTTACGCGGCCGCCACGGCCGGGCCCCATACACCGGAACGCATGGCCAAAGACGACGTCATCGAAATGGAAGGCACGGTCCAGGAGACCCTGCCCAACACCATGTTCCGTGTGCAGCTGGAGAACGGGCACGTGATTACCGCCCACATCTCCGGTCGCATGCGCAAGCACTACATTCGCATCCTCACGGGCGACAAGGTCAAGGTCGAGATGACTCCCTATGACCTGACCAAGGGGCGGATCACTTACCGCATGAAGTAAGGTCCCACGGACAAACGAAAAAGGCCGCGCGATGCGCGGCCTTTTTCGTGCCCGGATTTCCACGACGGCAGCTACCATCCGTGGGAGCGCCTCCGGTGCGCGACCGGTGGTGGGTCGCGCACTGGGGGCCTAGCACCCGGGTTACTCCACGACGACCGGCATCTTCTCGGCCGCCTCGGTCTCTACGTGCAGCTCGCCGTCGCGCACGCTCAGCAGCACCTTGCCGCCCTCGGACAGCTTGCCGAACAGCAGCTCGTCCGCCAGCGCCCGCTTGACCTTCTCCTGGATGACGCGGGCCATCGGCCGCGCGCCCATCTGCGGGTCGAAGCCGTGCTCGGCCAGCCAGCGACGGGCGTCGGCATCGACGTCCAGCACGACGTGCTTGTCGGCAAGCTGCGCTTCCAGTTCGATCAGGAACTTGTCCACCACGCGCAGGATGTGTTCGAAGTCCAGCGCATGGAACTGGATGACGGCATCAAGGCGATTGCGGAACTCCGGCGTGAACATCTTGCGGATCGTTTCCAGCGAGTCGGTCGCGTGGTCCTGCTTGACGAAGCCGATGCTCCGCCGCGACGCCTGCTGCGCCCCGGCATTTGTGGTCATCACCAGGATCACGTTCTTGAAGTTGGCCTCGCGTCCGTTGGTGTCGGTGAGCACACCGCGGTCCATGACCTGCAGCAGGATGTTGAACACGTCCGGGTGCGCCTTCTCGATCTCGTCGAGCAACAGCACCGCATGCGGATGCTTGGTCACCGCTTCGGTAAGCAGGCCGCCCTGGTCGAAACCGACATAGCCCGGAGGCGCGCCGACCAGGCGAGAGACCGAATGCGCCTCCATGTACTCGGACATGTCGAAGCGGATCATCTCGATGCCCAGCTGCAGGGCCAGCTGCTTGGTCACCTCGGTCTTGCCCACACCCGTGGGACCTGCGAGCAGGAAGCTGCCAATCGGCTTGGTCGGATCGGCCAGGCCCGAGCGGGCCATTTTGATCGACGCGGCCAGTGCCTCGATCGCCTGGTCCTGCCCGAACACCACCATCTTGAGGTTGCGCTCGAGGTTCCTGAGCACGTCGCGGTCCGAGGCCGAAACCTGCTTGGCCGGAATGCGCGCCATCTTGGCGACGATGTACTCCACCTCCGGCACGTCGATGGTGCCGGTGCGCTGATCCTCGGGCAGCAGGCGCTGGCGCGCGCCGGCCTCGTCGATGACGTCGATGGCCTTGTCCGGCAGCAGGCGGTCGGGGATGTGCTTGACCGACAGGTCCACCGCGGCCTTGAGCGCCTCGTTGGTGTAGGCGACGTTGTGGTGCTCCTCGAAGCGGCTCTTCAAGCCCTTCAGGATCTCGATGCTGTCGGCCACGGTCGGCTCGACGATGTCGATCTTCTGGAAGCGTCGCGCCAGCGCGCGGTCCTTTTCGAAGATCCCGCGGAATTCCTGGAAGGTGGTCGACCCGATGCAGCGCAGCTCGCCGGAGGCCAGCATCGGCTTGATCAGGTTGGACGCATCCATGGTGCCGCCGGACGCCGAGCCGGCGCCGATGATGGTGTGGATCTCGTCGATGAACAGGATCGCGCCTGGCTGCTTCTTGAGCTGGCCGATCACCGCCTTCAGCCGCTTCTCGAAGTCGCCGCGGTACTTGGTGCCCGCTACCAGCGCGCCCAGGTCCAGCGACCAGATCACGGCGCTTTCCAGTACCTCGGGCACCTCGCCCTCGACGATGCGCTTGGCCAGGCCCTCGGCCAGCGCGGTCTTGCCCACGCCGGCCTCGCCGACGTAGAGCGGGTTGTTCTTGCGACGGCGGCAGAGCACCTGGATGGTGCGCTCGATCTCGTCCTGGCGGCCGATCAACGGGTCGATCTTGCCTTCCATCGCCAGGTCGTTGAGGTTGGTCGCGTACTCGCTGAGCGGGTTGCCCTTGCTGTCGGCCCCCTCTTCGCCCTCGCGCTCGCTGCCCGGCATGCCGGTGCTCGGCTCGTCGCCGATCTTGGCGATGCCGTGCGAGATGTAGTTGACGACGTCCAGCCGGGTGATCTCCTGCTGGTGCAGGAAGTAGACGGCGTGGGAATCCTTTTCGCCGAAGATCGCCACCAGCACGTTGGCGCCGGTGACCTCCTTACGGCCGGAGGACTGCACGTGGTAGACCGCGCGCTGCAGCACGCGCTGGAAGCCGAGCGTCGGCTGGGTGTCGCGCTCGTCCCCGTGCGGCAGCACCGGCACGGTCTCGGCGATGATCCGCTCCAGTTCGGCCGACAGCCGCGGCAGGTCCGCGCCACAGGCGCGCAAGGCGCCCAGCGCGGACTGGTTTTCGGTGAGGGCGAGCAACAGGTGCTCCACGGTCATGAACTCGTGGCGCTGCTCGCGGGCCTGCTTGTAGCAGTGGCCGATGGTGACTTCGAGATCCTTGCTGAACATCCGGACCTTCTCCGCTTGGGATTGGCTTGGGCGGCTACGCCGCGATGGCTACAAGATGGGGCTGCTCATAGCTTTTCCATAGTGCACAACAAGGGATGCTGATGAGTCCGTGAGTACTCGTTCACTTGCGTCACTTTCGTCTCCGCCACCTCGCGGGTGAAGACGCCGCACACACCCTTGCCACGGGTATGCACGTGCAGCATCACCTGCACCGCGCGTTCCTGGTCCATGGCAAAGAAGCCACGCAGCACTTCGACCACGAAGTCCATGGGAGTGAAATCGTCATTCAGCAGCACAACTTGAAAAAGTGGCGGCCGTGCCAGTTCCGGGCGGCTGGTCTCGACGGCCAGGCCGTGTCCGCTGCCGGGGTCGTGTTCGGGTTCGTGGGCCATTGCTCGTGGGGACTTTGTTGCTGGTACGGAGTATACGCCGCGACGGATGCAGCCCCGTCGCGCCGCCGTGCAGGACGCGCCTCGTTTAGGTGATGGCACAATGGCGCATTTCCACCCCTCCCGTCCCCGATGTCCGTCACTTCCACCGCTCCCTCCGTCTGGCGCCCCCGCGTCACCGTCGCCTGCGTGGTGGCGCGTGGCGAGCGTTACCTGATGGTCGAGGAGGAGGTCGACGGCCGCCTCGTCTACAACCAGCCGGCTGGCCACCTGGACGACCAGGAAAGCCTCCTGCAGGCCGCGGTGCGCGAAACGCTGGAGGAAACCGGCTGGACGATCGAGGTGGAGCATTTCCTGGGCGTGCACCAGTGGCGCAGTACCGAGCATGGCGAGGGCGTGGTCCGCTTCAGCTTCGCGGCACGCGCGCTGGCGCACGACCCGCATCGCGCGCTCGACGAGGGTATCCGCCGCGCGGTGTGGCTGACCCGCGCCGAGATCGCCGCGCTGGGCGGGCGCCTGCGCAGCCCCATGGTGCTGCTGAGCATCGATGCCTGGCTGGCGGGCCGGCGCCTGCCGCTGGGCGTACTGTCCAGCCTGCTTGCGGAGCCCGCCCTGCCATGAAGGTGATGCTGGGCGTGTCCGGCGGGGTCGACTCGTCGGTTGCCGCGCTGCTGCTTCAGCAGGCCGGCCATGAGGTCGAGGGCCTGTTCATGCAGAACTGGGAGGAGGACGACCGCGACGCTCCCTGCACCGCCGACGCCGATCGCAAGGACGCCCTGGCGGTATGCGGGCGTCTGGGGATTCCCTTTCACGCACGCAACTTCGCGGCCGAGTACTGGGACGGCGTCTTCGCCCACTTCCTCGCCGAGTACCGCGCCGGACGCACGCCCAACCCGGACGTACTCTGCAACCGCGAGATCAAGTTCAAGACCTTCCTGGACGAGGCGCGGGCGCTGGGCGCTGAAAAGATCGCCACCGGCCATTACGCACGCGTCGACGAGCGCGACGGCCGCTACCGCCTGCTGCGTGCGGTGGACACGGGCAAGGACCAGACCTACTTCCTGCACGCGCTGGGCCAGCGGCAGTTGTCCGTCACGCTGTTCCCGGTCGGCGAGATCGAGAAGTCGGCCGTGCGCGAACTGGCCCGCGCCGCCGCCCTGCCCACGCACGCCAAGAAGGATTCGACCGGCATCTGCTTCATCGGCGAGCGCGACTTCCGCGGTTTCCTGGCGCAGTACATTCCGGCGCGGCCCGGTGAAATGCGCACCCCGGAAGGGACCTTGGTCGGCGAGCACCAGGGCACCATGTACTACACGCTGGGCCAGCGAAACGGATTGGGTATCGGCGGGCGCCAGGGCATGGGCGGCGAGCCGTGGTACGTGGTCGGCAAGGACGTGGCGGCGAACGTGCTCTATGTGGCGCAGGGCGGCGAGAACCACTGGCTGCAGTCCAGGCGACTGCTTGCCGAAGCGCCGACCTGGGTGGCCGGGGGGGCTCCGGCGACGGCGTTTCGCTGCACCGCCAAGACCCGCTACCGGCAGGCGGACCAGGCATGCGAGGTCCAATGGTCGCCCGCCGGGCTGGAGGTGCGCTTCGACGAATCCCAGCGGGCGGTCACCCCGGGCCAGTCGGTGGTGTTCTACGACGGCGAAGCCTGCCTGGGTGGCGCCGTGATCGCGGCCACCGATGCGCCGTTTGGCGGCCTTTCCCCTCTTCCCGCAGGACCTAAGACGTGCTCGATATCCTCGCCATGAACGAACCACGCGTGCTCGCGCTGGCCGGCCTGTTCCAGGCGGCGGGACTGGCGCAGCAGCTGGCCAACCAAGGGCGTTGCGACGAAGGGGCGATGGAGTCGAGCGTGGCCAGCGTGTTCCGCATCGATGCGCCGTCGGTGGCGGCCGTCTACGGCGGCGTCGGCGGCGTGCGGCTGGGCCTGCGCAACCTGATCGGCCAGCTCGACGACGGCAGCCGCGACATGGGACTGACCCGTATGGCGGTGACCGTCATGCGGCTGGAACGCAGCCTGGCTCGCCGGCCCGAGCTGACCGCGAAACTGCAGGAAGGCGTGGTTGCCGCCCAACGCCAGGTGGCGCATTTCGGCCAGGATTCCCCGCAGGTCGTCCGGCGCCTGGCCGATCTCTACGCATCGACCCTGTCCACGCTGAGCCCGCGCGTGATGGTCAGCGGGAACCCGCAGTTCCTGCAGCAGCCGGCGGTGGCGGAAAAGGTGCGCGCCAACCTGCTGGCCGCCGTGCGTTCGGCCGTGCTGTGGCGGCAGGTCGGCGGGCGGCAGTGGCAGATCGTCCTCAACCGCCGCCAGTGCAGCATGCTGGCGCGTGGGTTGCTGACGGGCGTGACGCTGGACAACGGCTGAGCGCGGTGCGGCGGGCTGAAGCCCACCCAGCCTCGCACTCGCAGGGCGGCCTTCAGCCCACCGGCCCCACCACCAACCCTGGCCGCCCGCGCGCCACCTCTTGCAGCAGTTCGGCGAACGCCTGTATGTCCGCGTGCCAAGGCGATGCCTCGCGCCAGTACAACGCGATCTGACGGCCCGGCACGGCGCCTTCCAACGGCACGACGGTCAGCTCGGGCTTCGAGGCCAGCCGCTCGCGCGCCAGCGCCGGCACCAGCGCGTAGCCGCCACGCAGGCCGACCAGCGCCGCCAGGCTTTCCAGGCTGACGTCCTGCACGTGACCGCCATGGCCGCCCTGCCCGTCGATGCCGTCCGGATGGCTCTCGGCCATCAACGTGGCCTCGGCCTCGTCCAGTTCGTCCAGCGTCACGTGGGCACGGCCGGCCAGCGGATGGTCGGCGCGGAACAGCACCTGCCACGGCTCGGCGAACAGCGGCCGCGTGGCGATGCCGCTCGCGGCGGTAGCCGGCGGCGCCAGCACCGCATCGAGTTCGCCCTCGTGCAGGCGACGCAGCAGTCCGCGTGGCTTGCCCTCGGACAAGCTCAACCGGGCCGCCGGAAAGTGCAGCGGAAACGGCTCTACCAGGTGCGGCAGCAGATAGGGACCCAGTGAGGCCGGCACGCCCAGTCTCAGCTCGCCGCCGAAGGCAACCGTGCCGGCGCGGGCGGCCTGCTGCAGGAGCTCGGCCGCGTCCAGCACCGCGCTGATCCGCTCCAGCAACCGCTGCCCGCCGGCGGTGGGCACGATGCGCCGGCCACCACGTTCGAACAGCGGGGCGCCCAGCGCCTGCTCGACCTTCTGCACCTGGTGGGACAGTCCCGACGGACTGATGTGCATGGCCCGCGCGGCGCTGTTGAAACTGCCATGGCGATGCACCGCCTGCACCAGCGCCAGGTCGCGCAGCGATACCGCCGAGAGCGCCGTCGAAATCATCGAATGCTGCATGTCACCAAAAGCGTTTGTGCGGAAGGGCGGGCCGTCGCATGCTTGGCGGCCAACGGTGGGATGGTCGGCGTATCGGGGCCATTCTAGCCGCCCCGCTCGCCCGCCCCGCGAGAATACCGCCCGCCAATTCCGCCCGACCCCAGGCGCCGCGAGGACGCGCGGACGCGGTATTTGCGATAATCGCGGGCCTTTGCGTGCGCTTGGCCGCCGCAATACCAGCTCTCCCCAGCCGCTTCAAAGCTCAAGCCAGGAGTTTCGTCATGAAAGACTCGTTTTCCATCCGCGACACCCTCGAGGTCAACGGCAAGCGCTATGCGTACGCCAACCTCGCCAAGTTCGGCGAGCGCTTCGACCTCAAGCGGCTGCCGTACTCGCTGAAGATCCTGCTTGAGAACCTGCTGCGGCACGAAGACGGCATCAACGTCACCACGAAGGAAATCGAGGCGGTCGCCAACTGGCAGGCCAAGGCCGAGCCCGATACCGAAATCTCCTTCATGCCCGCGCGCGTGGTGCTGCAGGACTTCACCGGCGTGCCCTGCGTGGTCGACCTGGCGGCGATGCGCGACGCGGTGGTCAAGCTCGGCGGCGACGCCACCCAGATCAATCCGCTGGCGCCGGCCGAACTGGTCATCGACCATTCAGTGCAGGTCGACGTCTACGGTTCCGAGTCGGCGCTGGAGAAGAACGTCGAGATCGAGTTCGAGCGCAACCAGGAGCGCTACGCGTTCCTGCGCTGGGGCCAGAAGGCGTTCAACAACTTCAAGGTTGTGCCGCCGCGCACCGGCATCGTGCACCAGGTGAACCTGGAGCACTTGGCCCGCGTGGTGTTCACCGCCGAGAAGGAGGGCCAGCTGTGGGCCTATCCGGACACCGTGTTCGGCACCGACTCGCATACCACCATGATCAACGGCGTGGGCGTGCTCGGCTGGGGCGTGGGCGGCATCGAGGCCGAGGCGGCCATGCTGGGCCAGCCCTCGTCGATGCTGGTCCCGCAGGTGGTCGGCTTCAAACTGACCGGCAAGCTTCCCGAGGGCGTGACCGCCACCGACCTGGTGCTGACTGTCACCCAGATGCTGCGCAAGCTCGGCGTGGTGGGCAAGTTCGTCGAGTTCTTCGGTGACGGTCTCAAGCACCTGCCGCTGGCCGACCGCGCCACGATCGGCAACATGGCGCCGGAATACGGTGCGACCTGCGGCATCTTCCCCATCGACCAAGAGGCGCTGAACTACCTGCGCCTGTCCGGTCGCAGCGAAGAGCAGATCAAGCTGGTCGAGGCTTATGCCCGCGCGCAGGGCATGTGGCACGACGAGAACAGCGTCACGCCCGAGTTCACCACCACGCTGGAGCTCAACCTCGCCGACGTGCGCCCGTCCATGGCCGGCCCCAAACGCCCGCAGGATCGCGTGCTGCTCGAAGGCGTCAAGCAGAGCTTCCACGACGTGGTCGGCCCGCTAACCGCCAGCCGCAAGTCCGGCAGCGGCAGCGTCGGCGTCACCAAGGACGGCGAGAACTTCACGCTCAAGGACGGCTCGGTGGTGATCGCCGCGATAACCTCCTGCACCAATACCTCCAACCCGGCGGTGATGCTGGGCGCCGGCCTGGTCGCCAAGAAGGCCGCCGCCAAGGGCCTGAAGGCCAAGCCGTGGGTGAAGACCTCGATCGGCCCGGGCTCGCTGGTGGTCAGCGATTACCTCGAAAAGACCGGCCTGCTGAAGGAACTGGAGAAGGTCGGTTTCTACATCGTCGGCTACGGCTGCACGACCTGCATCGGCAACTCCGGTCCGCTGCCGGCCGAGATCAGCCAGGGCATCGGCGCGGGTGACCTGGCCGTCGCCTCGGTGCTCTCGGGCAACCGCAACTTCGAAGGCCGCGTGCACGCCGAAGTGAAGATGAACTACCTGGCCTCGCCGCCGCTGGTGGTCGCCTACGCACTGGCCGGCACGCTGGACATCGACCTGACCAAGGATGCCATCGGCCTGGGCGACGACGGCCAGCCGGTCTACCTGAAGGACATCTGGCCGACCAACCAGGAAATTTCCGACGCCATCGCCGGCGCGATCAACCCGCAGATGTTCGAGAAGAACTACGCCGACGTGTTCAAGGGCGACAGCCGCTGGAACCAGATTCCGTCGGCCGAGGGCGCGTTGTACGGCTGGGAGGATTCGACCTACATCAAGAACCCGCCCTACTTCGACGGCATGACGATGGAGCTGTCCAAGGTCGACGACCTCCATGGCGCACGCGTGCTCGGCCTGTTCGGCGACTCGATCACCACCGACCACATCTCGCCGGCCGGCTCGATCAAGAAGGACAGCCCGGCGGGCCGTTACCTGATCGCCAAGGGCGTGGAGCCCAAGGACTTCAATTCGTACGGTTCGCGCCGCGGCAACGACGACGTGATGGTGCGCGGCACCTTCGCCAACATCCGCATCAAGAACCTGATGCTGGACGGCGTCGAGGGCGGCTATACCGTGCACGTCCCCTCGGGAGAGGAGATGTCCATCTACGACGCGGCGATGAAGTACAAGGCCGAAGGCACGCCGCTGGTGGTCATCGCCGGCAAGGAATACGGCACCGGCTCCTCGCGCGACTGGGCGGCCAAGGGCACGCTGCTCCTGGGCATCAAGGCGGTGATCGCCGAGAGCTTCGAGCGCATCCACCGCTCGAACCTGGTGGGCATGGGCGTGTTGCCGCTGCAGTTCAAGCACGGCGAGAACGCGCAGTCGCTGGGACTGACCGGCAAGGAGTCGATCGAGATCCTGGGCCTGGAAGGCGGTGAGTCGAAGGAAGCGAAGGTGATCGCCACGGCGGCCGACGGCACGAAGAAGGAGTTCGCCGTGCACGTCATGCTGCTCACGCCGAAGGAGCGCGACTTCTTCCGGCACGGCGGCATCCTGCAGTACGTGCTGCGTCAGCTGGCCGGCCGCAAGGCCGCCTGAGCCCTGCCGTAGTTGCAGCGAAAAGGCCGCCTCCGGGCGGCCTTTTTTTTCGCGCTTCATTCCACCGGCTCCTGCCGGAAAGGCGGGCTGGAGCTCACCCTACGAGGCACTAGAGCTGCCGTTTCCACGTCGCGCTGTAGCAGCGCCACTCGTCGCCCTCCCTGCGCCACGCCGTTTCCACCTGGTACACCCCGGCCGCATCCGGCAGCAGGCGACTGCCCTGGGTGAGGGTGACGGTGAAATCCGCCATCAACCGCTCACCGCGCCGTTCCATCGAGATCGGTCCAAGCGTCGCCCCGACGTGCTCGCCACGCAGGCCCGCCAGGCGGACCAGGTTGGCGATGTCCTTGCGCTCGAGCTGGCCGCCGTTGCCGTCGAAGTCTTCGCTGAGCGGCTCGACAACGCCACCGGCATCGGCCTGTCCGGCCGCCTCTTCGACGGATGCGATGGCCTCGCGCACGCGCGTTTCGTCCGGCGTGTGCCGACAGCCGGCCAAGGCCACGAACACCAGCGCAAGCCCAAGGGAAGACAGTATTTTTCGTGCGTGCATGAACCCTCCGATCCGCGCCGCGGCGCGGCTTGCCGCCGTGCGCGGGCGTATGCTCCAATGCCTTGGCCGCAAGGCCGAACGGGGAACAGGAACAGTACATGAGCAACGAGCGTCCGTGGCTTGCCCACTATCCGCATGACGTGCCCGCCGAGATCGACGTCAACGCCTATGCATCGGTGGCGGAGGTGGTGGAAGAAGCCTTCGGCAAGTTCCGCGACAAGCCGGCGTTCGCCAGTTTCGGCAAGCAGCTGAGCTACGGCGAGATCGAAACCCTGAGCGGTCAGTTCGCCGGCTACCTCACCGGCGTGTTGGGCCTGAAGAAGGGCGACCGGCTCGCCATCATGCTGCCCAACGTGCTGCAGTATCCGATCGCGCTGTTCGGGGCGCTGCGCGCAGGCCTGGTGGTGGTCAACACCAACCCGCTCTACACCGCACGCGAACTCAGGCACCAATTGGAAGATTCCGGCGCCAAGGCGATCCTGGTGCTGGACAACTTCGCCTCCACGTTGCAGGAGGTCATCAACGAAACCCACGTCCAGCACGTGGTCACCACGGGCATCGGCGACCTGCTGGGTTTCCCAAAGGGGGCGCTGGTCAACTTCGTGCTCAAGCACGTGAAGAAGATGGTGCCCGACTACTCGCTGCCGAAGGCGGTGCGCTTCCGCGACGCACTGGCACAGGGCGCCTCGCATCCCATGCCCAGGGTCGAGCTGGGCCACGACGACCTCGCTTTCCTGCAGTACACCGGCGGCACCACGGGCGTGGCCAAGGGCGCGATGCTCAGCCATGGCAACATGGTCGCCAACATGCTGCAGGCCAGCGCCTGGATCGGCGACCTCGCCAAGCCCGGCGAAGAGGTGATCATCACCGCCCTGCCGCTGTACCACATCTTCTCGCTGACGGCGAACGGCCTGGTGTTCATGCGCCTGGGCGGCCTGAACTGGCTGATCACCAATCCGCGCGACATGCCCGGCTTCGTCAAGGAACTGAAGAAGTCCGGTTTCACCGCGCTGACCGGTGTCAACACGCTGTTCAACGGCCTGCTCAACACGCCGGGCTTTGCCGAGCTGGACTTCTCGCGCCTGCACCTGACCCTGGGCGGCGGCATGGCCGTGCAACGGGCGGTGGCCGAGCGATGGAAGAAGACCACCGGTTGCACCCTGGCCGAGGCCTATGGCCTGACCGAAACTTCGCCGGCGGTGTGCATCAACCCGCTGGACCTTCGGGACTACAACGGTTCGATCGGCCTGCCGGTGCCGTCCACCGAGGTGGCGATCTGGTCGGAGGAAAACCAGCCTTTGTCGATCGGCGAAGTGGGCGAGCTCATGGTGCGTGGCCCGCAGGTGATGCAGGGCTATTGGCAGCGTCCGGACGAGACGGCAAAGGTGCTGGGCGCCGATGGCTGGTTGCACACCGGCGACATCGCCCGCATGGACGAGAATGGCTACGTCTACATCGTCGACCGCAAGAAGGACATGATCCTAGTGTCCGGCTTCAACGTGTATCCGAACGAGGTCGAGGACGTGGTGATGCAACACCCCGGCGTGGCCGAGGTGGCCGCCGTGGGTGTGCCGGACGAGCACTCGGGCGAGGTGGTGAAGCTGTTCGTGGTTCGCAAGGATCCCGCGCTCACCGCCGACGTCCTCAAGCAGTTCTGCCACGACAAACTGACTGGTTATAAGCGCCCGCGCCAGATCGAATTCCGCGACGCGCTGCCGAAGTCGAACGTGGGCAAGATCCTTCGTCGCGAGCTGCGCAACGAGCAGAAGAAAACCCCGGCCTGAGCGCCCAGGCCTTCGTAGGGGACCATTTGTGGGTTCCTACGAAAAGCGCACGGCTGGATCACTCCTCCCGCCAATGCTCCAGTATGTCCGCGTAGCCTCCCAGCAGGTTCCACAGCGGCACCTGCTTGTCTTCCGGGATGCGCGAGTAGGCAAAGCCGATGTGGCGGTCGGAGATGCGCGCGACCACTGCCTCCAGATGGATGTGCAGGTCGCGGCCGAAGATCATGTCCAGCACCCAGTTCTGTCCCAGCTCGCCCTGCCAGCCCAGCGGTCGGCGCAGCAGCGCGCCCGTGGCGGAGATGTCGACCAGTTCGGTCGGATGCGACTGCACGCCGTGGCTCATGAGCACGGTGGTTTCGATGCGCATGCGCGCGGGCCGCAGGAATTTCGGGCCCGATTCATCCGTCACGTTGTCTTCGATCGTCATCCAACTCCCCAAACGGAACGCACCTGCGCCCCTGTGACGTCCCTGCGATCGTACGACGCATCCTGCGTCCCATCGACACCCGGTTGCTGCCTGCGTAGCCGCCAGTGTTCAGCGAACGGCACGCGCAGCGAGAAAAACGGACATCTCACCGCACGGCGAAGCAAACGCCATGCCATCGATGGATCGATGCGACGCCACCCCTTGCCCGCCCGCCACGGCATTGGAACTGCCGCGCCCGGCGTCTGCCCGACGCACCGTGTCACATGCTGCCCCATGCGCGAGCACCTGCGTACTGGACTTGCCGCAACGCTACCGCTAACCTGTCCCCATGCCCGGTTCAAGCGTGCGCCGTGCCGGTCGATACCGGCCATCGCGGCACGCATCCGAGTCCCGGCAGACCGATTGAAACCGTCCGTGGCGCCCGTGTCGCCATCCTGTCTTGCGTTCGTTCCAGGGCCCGGTGCCCGGCGTGGACGCCTTGGTGGTCGCCCGAGCCCGCCTGACCGAACCGCCGTGGTGCGGCTTCGTCAAGCGACACGCGGCGACGGCTGTGCCGGAACCGGCGAGCCAGCTTGAACGATCGCCGGCCCGAAGCCGCGGTCACGAGGGGATACCCGTCTACAGGGCACCGCCCGCCAGGACGACAGGTTTTGAACGCATTGCCGGCCGCGTGAGCGGCCTCACGACATGCATTGATGAGCACAGAACCGCAGCAGCCGGCCGCACCGTCGCAGGACGCCTTCGCGTCGATCCCCCAGCAGCAGGAAATGCCGCTGGCGGTCGTGCGCGGCGAACCCATGCTGCAGATGCCGCAGGACCTGTACATCCCGCCGGACGCCCTGGAAGTTTTCCTCGAAGCGTTCGAGGGCCCGCTGGACCTGCTGCTGTACCTGATCCGCCGCCAGAACCTGGACATCCTGGACATTCCGATTGCCGAAATCACCCGGCAATACATGGAATACATCGACATGATGCGGGACACGATGCGGCTGGAGCTGGCCGCCGAGTACCTGCTGATGGCCGCGATCCTGGGCGAGATCAAGTCGCGCCTGCTGCTTCCCCGGCCGCCCGCCGAGGAAGGCATCGAAGACGACCCACGCGCCGAACTGGTGCGCCGCCTGCAGGAATACGAGCGCTTCAAGAAGGCCGCCGAGGACATCGACACCCTGCCCCGCCTGGAACGCGACACTGTGGTGGTGCAGGCCGAGGTGGGCGAGCGCAACGTGGTGAAGCTGCCGCCGCCGCTGGACCTGAAGGAAATGCTGCTGGCGCTCAAGGATGTGATGCACCGCGCCGAGCTGTTCGGCCACCACGCGATCAAGCGCGAGGCATTGAGCGTGCGCCAACGGATGGGCGAACTGCTGAGCCGTCTGGAAGACAGCACGTTCCACCGCTTCGAAAGCCTGTTCGATATCACCGAAGGCCGCCTGGGCGTGGTGGTGACCTTCCTGGCCATGCTGGAGCTGGCCAAGGAAATGCTCGTCGAGATCGTGCAGGAAGAGCCACTGGCGCCGATCTACGTCAAGGCAAAGACCGCGCTGGCCGAAGAAAACGACGAACTGCCGGACGACATGCCGGTTTCCGCCGCCGCCGATTGACGGCGCGGCTCCATTCGCATCTCTGACCTCAAGGCCATGCAGATCGAGCAACTCAAACCGATTATCGAAGCGGCGCTGCTTGCCGCCAGTCAGCCGCTCACCGTGGCTCAGCTGGGCGAGCTGTTCATCGACGAGGACCAGGTCGACCGCGAGGCGATCGCGCGGGCGCTGGAGTCGCTGGGCGAGGACTGCGCCGGCCGCGGCGTGGAGCTCAGGGAAGTCGCCTCCGGCTTCCGCTACCAGGTCCGTCAGGACGTGCACCCTTGGGTGTCGCGCATGTGGACCGAGAAGCCCAGCCGCTACTCGCGCGCCCTGCTGGAAACGCTGGCGCTGATCGCCTACCGCCAGCCGATCACCCGGCCGGAGATCGAACAGATCCGCGGCGTGGTGGTCTCTTCCAACATCGTCAAGACGCTGGAAGAGCGCGAGTGGATCCGCGTGGTCGGCCATCGCGACGTGCCCGGCAAGCCGGCGCTGTTCGGCACCACCCGGGCATTCCTGGATTACTTCAGCCTCAAGTCGCTGGACGAGCTGCCGCCGCTGTCCGAAATCCGCGACATGGAAGACCCGCAGCTTCGCCTCGACCAGGAACCGCTGCCCCCGCGGGTGATCAAGGACCTGCCGATCGATCCGGACGAGGAAGATGCCGGGGCCGTGCAGGACGAGGCCCCTGGCGACATCGACGAAAACACCGCCGAGTCCGGCCAGGACGAGGCGCTTTCCGGCGAAGCACCCGCGCTCGCCGAGGCCGAGGCCGAACCGGCCGACGCCACCGAAACCACCGCCGCCGCGTCCGAGGACGAGGCGCCCACCCCACCCGCCACTGCCGACGAGGCAGCAGCCCCTGCGGACGTCGACGAAGACGCCGCCGAGCAGGACACCGAGGAGTACCGCGCATGACTGCGCCGCAGAAATCCGTTTTGACCCTCAAGCGCGAACCCCGCGAAGAGGCCGACAGCCCCGCCCTGGAAGAACGCCTGCACAAGGTGCTGGCCAACGCGGGCCTGGGCTCGCGCCGCATGCTGGAACAGCGCATCCAGGCTGGCGAGGTCGAACTCAACGGCGCGCCGGCCGGCATCGGCGCCAGCGTGCACGCCGGCGACCGCGTCGTGCTCGACGGCAAGCAGTTCGTCGTCGCCACCGACAACCGCGACGAGACCGAGGTGCTGCTCTACCACAAGCCCGAAGGCGTGGTGACCACCCGCGAGGATCCCGACGGCCGCCCCACCGTGTTCGAACAGCTGCCGCGCCTGAAGGGCGCACGCTGGGTGGCCGTGGGCCGCCTGGACATCAACACCACCGGCCTGCTGCTGCTCACCACCGACGGCGAGTTGGCCAACGCGCTGATGCACCCCAGGAGCGGGCTTGGCCGCGAGTATCTCTGCCGCGTGCACGGCGAGGTGCCGGACGAGGTGATCGAGAAGCTCAAGTCGGGCGTGGAGCTGGAGGATGGCCCCGCACGCTTCGACGAGATCGCCATCATCAGCCGAGGCGGCAGCCACAGCTGGTTCCGCGTGGTGATCCGCGAAGGCCGCAACCGCGAGGTGCGCCGCCTGTGGGATTCGCAGGGTTTCCTGGTCAGCCGCCTCAAGCGCATCCGCTATGGCACTGTCGAGCTGCCGCGCACGTTGCGCCGGGGCGACAGCGAGTCGCTTTCCGAAGATGCCATCAAGGACCTGCGCAAGTCCGCCGGCCTGGGGCCTGCCCAGCCGGTGCTGACGCTGAGCCCGGTCCTGCACCAGCGCCGCGCCAGCCGCAGCGTCACCGAATACCGTCCCGAGCGCGGCGCGCCGACTGGCTGGAGCGGCGCCTACCACGACGAGGCCCGCGAGCTGCGCGCGTTCGACCGCATCCGCGAGGAACCGGCGCGGGGCAAGCAGCAGCGCCGCCGCCCGGGCAAGGAAGTCAACGGAAACGTGGCCAGGCCGGAGCGTCCGGCGGCCCCCGGCCGTCGCAAGAGCAAGCGCGGTGTTGCGCCCGGGCAGGAACTGCCGTCGGTGCGCACCTGGTTCGCGGGCGAAAGCCGCGAAGGCGGCGGCCGTGGGCAGGCGCCGGGCGGCAACCGGGCTGCCGGCAACGCGGCAGGCGGCAACGCGGCGGGCGGCAATCGACGCGGCGGCAAGCCGGCGGGCGGCCGCGGTGGTGAAGCACGCAACGCCGGCCCCTACTCCGGCTTCGGCGGTGGCGGTGGCGGCAATCGCGGTCCCCGCCCGGGTGGAAGCCCGGGCCAGGGCGGTAGGCCGCAAAACCGCGGCAACCGCCCGCAGGGCGGCGGTGGACGGCCCCAGGGCGGCCGCGGCGGCAACCGCCACGGAAACCGCTGAGGTCTCGCCGCCATGACCGTGCGCATTTACCACAACAGCCGCTGTTCCAAGTCGCGCGGAACGCTCGAGCTGCTGCAGGCGCGCGGCATCGAGCCTGAAGTGGTCAACTACCTCGACACGCCGCCCGGCGTGGATGAGCTCAAGAACCTGCTGCACCTGCTGGGCATGACGCCGCGCCAGCTGCTTCGCACGGGCGAGGCGGAGTACAAGGAGCTTGGCCTGGACGACCCCGCGGTGGGCGACCAAGCCCTCCTGCAGGCGATGGTCGCGCATCCGAAACTCATCGAGCGCCCCATCGTCGTGGCCGGTGGCAAGGCCGCCATCGGCCGCCCGCCGGAGGCGATCCTGGCCATCCTGCCTTGAACCGCGGGGTGGGCTTCAGCCCACCTTGCGCGCCAATGCCGATGGCGACCGCAACAGAAGCCGCCCCATGGGCGGCTTCGTCGTGATGGAGCCTGCGGCAGGTGCGATCACGCGCTGCGTGGGCACACTCTGCGACTGCCGCCCTGGCGATTCGATCACATCGGCCCCAAGGTGAACTCGTCGGCATCCATCCACGCGGGAAAACGCTCGCGGTGCGCCAGCAAAGGCGCCGGATCCAGGCGCACCGTGGCGACCTGTTCCTGCGTGCCGAGCTCGATCATCGCCTCGCCGACCGGGTCGATCACTGCGCTGTCGCCCGCATACGGCAAGTCGTTGCCGTCCACGCCGACGCGGTTGACGCCTACCACGCACGCAAGGTTTTCGATCGCCCGCGCGCGCAGCAGCGTGCGCCAGGGCTGCCGGCGCGGCGCCGGCCAGTTGGCGACGAACAACGCCAGGTCGTAATCCATGCCGCCGGCCGCGCTCTCCAGGCGGCGGTTGCGCAGCCACACGGGGAAGCGCAGGTCGTAACAGACCTGCGGCAGGATGCGCCAGCCGTTCAACTCGACCACCAGCCGCTCGCGGCCACCGCCGTAACGCGTGTGCTCGCCGGCCATGCGGAACAGGTGGCGCTTGTCGTACTGCGCGTGGCTGCCGTCCGGGCGCATCCAGAACAGGCGGTTGTAGACGGTGCCGTTTTCGATGATGGCCAGGCTGCCGCAGATCACCGCGTCCATCTCGCACGCCAGATCGCGAAGCCAGGCCACACCCTCCCCGTCCATGGTGCCGGCGCTGACTCGCGTGTCGTTGCTGAAACCGGACAGGAACGTCTCCGGAAGCACGATCAGGTCGCTGCCCCGGGCCTGGCGCACCAGCGCGCCGTAGTACTCGCGATTGGCCGGCGCGTCGTGCCAGCGCGTGGCGCCCTGGACCAGGCTGACGGTCAGCGGCTGCATGCTCACAGACGGCACAGGCGCTCCGCGGCGGCGGTCATGGTGGCATCGCTCTTGGCGAAGCACAGGCGCAGCAGGCGCGTGCCGGGCGGCTTTTCGTAGAACGGTGTCAGCGGGATGCCCGCCACGCCGCCCTGCTCCACCAGCCAGCGCGCGAACGCGAGGTCGTCCTGGTCGCGGACGGCCGAGTAGTCGACCAGCTGGAAATAACCGCCCGGCACGTCGAGAAGCTTGAAGCGCGAGGGCGCCAGCAGCGCGCGGAAGCGGTCGCGCTTGGCCTGGTAGAAGTCCGGCAGTTCCAGGTAGTGCGCCGGGTCATTGGCCATGATTTCGGCGAAGGCCGCCTGCGCGGGATGGAACGTGCAGAAGGTCAGGTACTGGTGCACCTTGCGGAACTCGGCCGACAGCGCCGCTGGCGCCACCGCATAACCGACTTTCCAGCCGGTGCAGTGGTAGGTCTTGCCGAAGCTGGACACCACGATGCTGCGCTCGGCCAGCTCCGGATGCCGCAGCACGCTTTCGTGCCGACAACCGTCATAGACGATGTGTTCGTAGACCTCGTCCGACAGCACGACGATGTCGGTGTCGCGGGTGAGCTCGGCCAGGATCTGCAGGTCGTCCGCCGAAAGTACCGCGCCCGAGGGATTGTGCGGGCTGTTGATCAGGATCATCCGTGTCTTCGGGGTGATCGCATCGCGCACGCGCTGCCAGTCGATCGAGAAGCTGGGCACGGTCAGGGGGATGTGTACCGCGCGTGCGCCCTGCAGTTCGATCGCCGGCTCGTAGGAGTCGTAGGCCGGGTCGAACACGATCACCTCCTCGCCCGAACGCACGGTCGCCGCGATCGCGCAAAACAGCGCCTCGGTGGCGCCGGACGTCACCGTGATCTCGGTAGCCGAGTCCACGCGCCGCCCATACAACCGCTGTGTTTTGATCGCGATCTGCTCGCGCAGCGCGGCGGTGCCGATGCCCGGGGCGTACTGGTTCTTGCCTTCGGCCATCGCTCGGGTGAGAGCGTCACGCAAAGGCTGCGGCGGCTCGAAATCGGGAAAGCCCTGGCCCAGGTTCACCGCCTGGTGATCGAGCGCAAGCTGGCTCATCACGCTGAAGATGGTGGTGCCGACCTTGGGAAGCTTGGTGTCGATGTTCATGCGCACGGATGTCTGGAAGGCCAAACGGCAAGCCTAGCACGGCTCATGTGCGCGGCCGGTCGAGTGGATCGAGCGGGCGTTGCCGGCATTGCTCGTGCTTCAGGCGGGTCGCCTCGGGCAGGCGCTCGGCAAGGAAGTCCACCAGCGCACGCACGCCGGGCAGCATTCCGCGACGGCTGGGATAGACGAAATGCATGGTGCCTTCCGGCGCGCTCCAGTCAGGCAGCACCACTTCCAGCTCGCCGCGGGTAACCGCGGGCGCGCAAACGAACTCCGGCAGCAGCGCAACACCCAGACCACGGCGTGCGGCTTCCAGCAGCAGCGCGAACTCACCGGTGACCAGGCGTGCATTCATCTCCACCGAAACGCGCTCGCCCTGAGCGTCGATCAACTCCCATACCTGCGCGCCCTCGTGCTCGAGCATGGTCAGTGCCGGCAACGTGGACAGTTCTGCCGGCGCCTTGGGCCGCCCCAGGCGGTCGAGCATTCCGGGGCTGGCCACAGCGAGCACGCGGGACAGGCCGAAGGTACGCATCACCATGTTGGCGTCGGCATCGAGCTTGCTGCGCACGCGAATGGCGATGTCGTAGCCCTCGCCCACCACGTCCACGCGCCGGTTGCTGGAAAGCACGCGCACCTGCACCTTGGGGTACTGCGCAAGGAAGTCCGGCAGCACGTGTGCCACCACCGTCTGCGCCAGCGAGACCGGGCAGCTCAGACGCACTACGCCCCGTGGCTCGGCGCGCAGCTCGTCGACCGCTTCCTGCGCCGCGCGGGCTTCTTCCAGCACCGCGCGGCAGTGGGCATAGAAGCGCTCGCCTACTTCGGTCACCACGAAACGACGGGTGGTCCGCTGCAGAAGTCGCACACCCAGGCGCTCCTCCAACTGCGACACCCGCTTGCTCAAACGCGATTTGGGGATGCCCAAGGCACGGCCAGCCGCTGAGAAGCCGTTGTGCTCGACCACCATGGCGAAGAAATAGAGGTCGTTGAGGTCCTGCAGCGTGCCGTCGAGGGTCATGCCAGCTGTTTCCTTATAGAAACGATAAGTTCGATATTAGCCGACTTATCAGACCATTGTTGCGAAAGTATCGTGTATCCCGTCGCCGGCTCGCCGGCCTTCGACTGGAGTCACGCTATGAAACTGCTGCACATCGATTCAAGCGCCCTGGGCCAGCATTCGGTCTCGCGCGAACTCACCGCGGACATCGTGGCCCAGGTCAGGCGCGCGCGCCCGGATGCCTCCGTGCGCTACCGCGACCTCGCCGCGCAGCCGCTGCCGCACTGGGCGCCGGTGGCCGATGCCGGGGATCCCGGCGCGCTGTTGGGCAACGAGGTGATGGATGAGTTCCTGGCCGCCGATGTCATCGTGCTCGGCGCGCCGATGTACAACTTCGGCGTGCCCAGCCAACTGAAGGCCTGGATCGACCGCATCGCGGTGGCCGGCAAGACCTTCCGCTACACCGCCGACGGCCCCGAGGGCCTGGCCGGCAACAAGCGGGTGATAGTGGCTTCCAGCCGCGGCGGTTTCTACGGCGAAGGTACGGGGGCCGCAGCGATGGACTTCCAGGAGAACTACCTGCGCGCGGTGCTCGGTTTCCTGGGGATCACCGACGTGGAGTTCGTGCGCGCCGAGGGCGTGGCGGTCAGTGCCGAGCACAAGAGCCGAGCGCTGGCGGCTGCGAAGGAAGCGATCGGGACGCTGTTGCCCAAGGCGGCGTGACCTCACGCGCGACTACCAGGCGTTCGTGAGCGCAAGCCGAAGTCGAAGCGCCCTCGCAGGGTGCCTTCGACTTCGGCGCCTTTGCGCTTGCGCCCAGGCGAACGGCACCTTCTTCCTTTGCGCAACTTCTGTGGTGGAAAAACCGGGCCCGGACCGACACACTGCGGCTTTCCCCGCACAGGAATCCGCGCGCATGAACTCCACCCTGCGTCTGTCCCTGCTCGCCCTGCTGGCCATCGCGCCGGCGCTGCAGGCTGCCGATCTGTACGTGCACAACGTCAAGGGCTACACCCTGGACGGCCACGGCAAGCTGCAGCGCTTCGACGCGTTGCTGGTGGACGACGGCAAGGTCGTGGCCACCGGCACCGATGCGGTGCTGGTCAAGCGCGCCGACGACGCGACGGTGGTCGACGGCCACGGCAAGACGCTGCTGCCGGGCCTGATCGATGCACACGGCCACGTGCTCGAACTGGGGTATGCGCTCACCCAGGCCGACCTGACCGGAACGCAGTCGATCGACGAGGCACTCGCGCGCATCAAGGATTACGCCAAGGCCCATCCGGACGCACGCTGGATCACGGGCGGCGGCTGGAACCAGGTGATCTGGAAGCTCGGTCGCTTCCCCACCGCCAGGGAACTGGATGCGGTGGTTTCGGACCGGCCGGTGTGGCTCAGCCGCGTCGATGGCCACGCTGCCTGGGCCAATACCGCCGCCATGAAGCTGGCCGGCATCACCCGCGACACCAGGGATCCGCCGGGCGGGCGCATCGAACGCGATGCCCAGGGCAATCCCACCGGCGTGTTCGTCGATGGCGCCACCGAGCTGGTCGCCTCCGTGGTGCCCGCGCCCACCGACAACGAGCGTGCCATCGCGCTCGACACCGCGCTGGCGGAGATGGCGCGCGTGGGCCTGACCGGCGCGGCCGACGCCGGCATCGACCTGCCCAACTACCGCCTTTACAAGCGCTACGCCGACGAGCACAAACTCACCGCGCGCATCTACGCGATGATCCGCGACACCGGCGACGACTTCGACACGATCACGGCGGGCGCTCCGCTGGACGGCTACGGCGACGGTTTCCTTACCGTGCACTCGGTCAAGCTGTATGCCGACGGCGCACTGGGCAGCCGCGGCGCGGCGATGCTCAAGCCCTACTCCGACGATCCGCACAACCACGGGCTGCTGTTCATGAGTCCGGGCACGATGGCGTCGAAGATCGAGAAGGCCTTCGCCAAGGGCTACCAGGTCAACATCCATGCGATCGGCGATGCGGCCAACCGGGAGGTACTGGACAGCTTCGCCGCGGCCTACAAGGCCCACCCCGACGCCAGGGCCTTCCGCAACCGCGTCGAGCACGCGCAGATCGTTTCGCTCAAGGACATCCCGCGCTTCGTGCCGTTGAAACTCATTGCCTCGATGCAACCCACGCACGCCACCTCCGACATGAACATGGCCGAGGACCGCGTGGGCCATGAGCGCATCGAGGGCGCCTACGCCTGGCGGCGTTTCCTCAAGCAGGGCACGGTGGTCGCCTTCGGTTCCGACTTCCCGGTCGAATCGCCCAACCCGTTCTTCGGCCTGCATGCGGCGGTGACCCGGCAGGACCACCATAACCAGCCGCCCGGCGGCTGGTACCCCGACCAGAAACTGAGCCTGGTCGAAGCGCTGCGCGCCTTCACTCTCAGTGCGGCCTATGCCGGCCATGCAGAAAAGACACAGGGTTCGCTGGAACCGGGCAAGTACGCCGACTTCATCCTGGTGGATCGGGACATCTTCAGCATCAACCCGCAGGATCTCTGGAAGACCCAGGTGCTGGGGACCTGGGTCGGTGGCAAGCAGGTGTACTCGGCCGACAAGTGACCGCAGGCCGGGCTTCGCCCAACGGTTTGCGCGCGAGGGTAACGGGGTTAGGTGGACTGAAGCCACTCCTCGCGCGCCGGCGCACCGGTCGGTTCCGGGCGACTCCCCTTCTCGTCCCTACGTCGTTCCCGCGAACGCGGGAATCCGCTTGTCAGAGCAACACGGATTCCCGCCTTTTTCCGGAAGTGACGCCCGGAGAAGGGACAGTTGCCCACTCGGACAGAGGCATCCGGCGTGAGGCCCGCCTCTGCGCAAGCGCCTAACACACTGACGGATAACCATTTTCGCAGATAGGCCATCAGTCATGGCCGATTGCCTGTTGACGTTTTCGGAGATGGTGTTATAGTTCACTACAACACCGGTCCACGAGGTCACTAAGGAGACCCGCCATGAAAGCGCAGAACCTGATCGCCCTGGCCGCCGCCACGCTGATTACCGCGACGAGCCTGGCCACTTTGAACAACCCCGTGCGCACCGCGCCGGTTTCCGAAATCAACGGTATCCGCGTGGTCAATCTCGCCCCCGTCGAAGTGAAACCCAGCGCCAGCGACCTGCGTGCCGCCGCCCTGATGGAAGGCTCCGACATCACCAGCGCCACCCTGGCGCCGGTCCTTGGCACGCCTGCCGAAGCGGGCGCCACCCTGCTCGGGGCGCAGTTGGCCATGCCCTACTATTCGTTTGGCACCCAGCTTGCCCGTGCCAGCAAGGAATAACGTATGACCATCACCTGGAACGACAGCGTCCCGATCTACCGCCAGCTGCGCGAACGCGTGGTGGCGATGATCCTGGATGGCGCCTTGAACGAAGGCGATCCGCTGCCGTCGGTGCGCCAGGTGGCGGCGGATTTCCAGATCAATCCGCTGACCGTATCCAAGGCGTACCAGGAGCTGGTCGACGATCAACTGGTCGAAAAAAGGAGAGGACTGGGCATGTTCGTCATCGAAGGGGCCCGCGAGGCCTTGTTGAAATCCGAGCGCGAGCGCTTCCTGCGCGAGGAATGGCCGGCCCTGTTTGCGCGCCTTCAGCGCCTGGGGCTCGATCTCAAAACGCTGATGCGCGACGCGCCGGCCACCACGGAACTCAAGCCATGAGCGCCATCGTCACCGCGCGGAACCTGAGCAAGCGCTACAAGAACGCGGTCGCGCTGGACGGCGTGAACTTCGAGATCCAGTCCGGCCGGATCGTCGGACTGATCGGCCCCAACGGCGCCGGCAAGACCACCGCGCTCAAGGCGATCCTGGGCCTGACCTCCTTCGACGGCGAGCTCAACGTGCTGGGCTACGACCCGCGCACCCAGCGCGACAAGCTGATGGAGCAGGTCTGCTTCATCGCCGACGTGGCGGTGCTCCCGCGCTGGATCCGCGTGCGCGAGGCGATCGATTTCGTCGCCCACGTCCACCCGCGATTCGACCGCGCCAAGTGCGAGGGCTTCCTCAAGCGCACCAAGCTCACGCCCGACCAGCGCGTGCGGCAGATGTCCAAGGGCATGATCGTGCAATTGCACCTCGCCCTGGTGATGGCCATCGACGCGCGCCTGCTGGTGCTGGACGAGCCCACGCTCGGCCTGGACATCCTCTACCGCAAGCAGTTCTACCAGAGCCTGCTGGAGGATTACTTCGACGAGAACAAGACGATCATCGTCACCACTCACCAGGTGGAGGAGATCGAGCACATCCTCACCGACCTGATGTTCATCCGCGACGGCAAGATCGTGCTGGACACCGACATGGAAGCCGTCGGCGACCGCTTCGCCGAAGTGATGGTCAACGCCGACAAGGCCGCGGCCGCACGTGCACTGCAGCCGATCGACGAACGCCAGGTCTTTGGCAAGAGCATCTTCCTGTTCGACGGCGCCGACCGCCCGACGCTGGAGGCACTGGGCGAAATCCGCCGGCCTTCCGTCAGCGACCTCTTCGTCGCCACCATGAAAGGGACCTACGCATGAAAACCCTTGTCGGCAACAACACGCCCGGAAGCAACCTGTACTGGCTCGTCAGGCGCGAGTTCTGGGAACACCGCGGCGGCTTCCTGTGGGCGCCGCTGGTCACCGGCGGCATATTCCTGCTGTTGAACATCATGGGCATCATCACCGCCGAAGTGATTGGCGCCCGCCACGGCATCCACATCGGTGAACTCGGGGCAGCGAAGCAACACTTCGCCGGAGGCAATCTGCAGAGCGTCATCTCGCAGATGGACGCGGGCGACATGAGCCAGGTCGGCATGGCGCTGGACATGGCCATGTACTCCTCGATGGCGCTGATCTTCGTGGTGCTGGGCTTCGTGGTGTTCTTCTACTGCCTGGGCGCCATCTACGACGAGCGGCGCGACCGCAGCATCCTGTTCTGGAAGTCGCTGCCGCTGTCGGATACCGAGACGGTGCTGTCCAAGGTCGTCAGCGCCACCCTCCTGGCCCCGGTAATCGCGACCGTGGTCGGCATCGCCGCAGGCATCCTGCAGCTGTTGATCGTGGCAACGACGTTGTCCTTCCACGGCATCAACGTGTGGCAGTTGCTGATGCTCGCCCATCCGGTGCGCGTCACGCTCAACATGATCGGCCAGATCCCGCTGTACCTGCTGTGGGCCCTGCCCTCGGTCGGCTGGCTGATGGCGTGCTCGGCCTGGGCCCGCACAAAGCCGTTCCTGTGGGCCATCGCCCTGCCGGTCGCGACCGGCCTGCTGGTCACCTGGTTCGGCATCATGGGGTTGTTCAACCTGCCGGCCGGCTGGTTCTGGCAGAACATCGTGGCCCGCGCCCTGTTCAGCGCCTTCCCCGGTGCCAGCCTGATCGCCAGCGACGGCGTGATCCACACCGGCAACAACAACCTGGACTTCATGAACCTCGGCAACACCTACCAGTTGCTCGGCTCGGTCAACCTGTGGATCGGCGTGGCGGCCGGTGCGGCGCTCATCGCGGCAGCCATCTGGTTCCGCCGCTGGCGCGACGAAGGTTGATCGCAAACGCAACGTCCCACCGCCCAGCATCTGAGGCCGCTCATTTCAACGGAAGCACTCCCATGAAGACCCACGCGATCGCCGGCACCCTTGCATTGGTCCTATTGCTACCCATTGCCGGGTGCGATCGTTCCGGACAGTCCGATGCCCAGCAAGCGGCCGCGGAAGTCGACAAGCAGACCTCGCCGGCGATGATCTCTTCGGAAATCCACAAGGCCATGGAGCAGGCCAAGCGGGAACTGGCGACCAAGGACATCGACATCGACCACATCCATGTCGGCCATGGCGAGCATCGTGATCGCGGCTCGCTCCCCAAGGCCGCGATCACGCCCCAGGGCGACCTGCTGATCGCGGGCAAGACGGCGGAGGCGACGCCCGAGCAGCACACCCTGCTGCTGGATTACCGCCAGCAGGTCATCGGGATCGCCGAGGCCGGCATGGACATCGGCGAACAAGGGGCCAATCTCGGCACCCATGCTGCCAAGGAAGCGATCTGGGGCGCGCTTACCGGAAAGAGCGACAAGGAGATCGAGGCCGGCATCAAGCCGCAGGCCGAGCAGATCAAGATCGCCGCCATGAAGCTGTGCCAGCGTCTGCCGGGGCTGCTCGGCTCGCAACAGAAGCTGGCCGCCGTCATGCCGGAGTTCCGCCCCTACGCGACCATGACGCAGAAAGACGTCGACGACTGCGGGCGCGACGACAACTGATCCAGTCTTTCGGAGGTCAAGGAATGTTCTCTCGAAACTCCAGCTTCGTTCTCGCCCTCGCAGCCGGTCTCCTGCTAGCCGGCTGCGGCAACGGACCCGACACGACCACGATCGCCAACGGCGGCATCGTCGTGAATGGCGACAAGGTCACGCTCCACGGTACCGGCGGCACCGAAGCCTTCCTGGACGCCACCGGCCGTCTGGTGATCGACGGCCAGGACGTGGCGGTGGATGCCACGCAGCAGGAATTGCTCAAGCAGTACTACCGAAGCGCCCGCGCCGTGCGCGAGCACGGCGTGGCCACCGGCAAGGCGGGCGCGGCGGTCGGGGTCCAGTCGCTGAAGAATGCCGCGGCGCACGTGACCGGCGGCGACAGCGAACAGGCCGACGCCCGGCTCGACGCAGCCACGCATCGCATCGACCAGGAAACATCGAAGATCTGCATGGACATCCAGCAGATCCGCGTCGCCCAGAACGGCCTGGCCAGCTCGCTTGCCGCGTTCAAGCCGTTCGCCACCATCATCGATGGCGACGATGACGACTGCTCGAAGGGTCCATGACCTATCCCGCCCGGACGGCCAGGGACGGAACACGGAGGTTCGGATGAAAAAGGACGCGAGGATTGCCGGCCTGCTCTACCTGGTCACGGTGCTCACCGGCATCTTCTACCTGGGCTACGTGCCTTCGCAGCTTTCGGCACATGGCGATGCGACCGCGACCGTGGCGCGGCTCGTTCAATCGGAAACGCTGTTCCGGCTCGGCATCCTGGCCGAGCTGGCCTGCAACGTCGCCTTCCTGCTGCTGCCGCTGGCGCTGTACCGGCTGCTCGGCGCCAGCGGCAGGACCGCCGCCCTTTTGATGGTCGCGTTTGCCGTCCCCAGCGTGCCGGTCGCGTTTGCCAACGCGTCGCATCACCTGTCGGTGCTGTCGCTACTTCACCCCGCCGTCTCCCTGCAGTCGCTCGACAGCGGGCAACGGCAGGCCCAGGTCATGCTCCAGCTCGATGCATACCGGCAGGGTCTGATGGTGCTGGAGATCTTCTGGGGCCTGTGGCTGCTTCCCTTCGGGTACCTGGTGAGCAAATCCGGTTTCCTGCCCCGGCTGCTGGGCGCGCTGCTGATGCTGGGCGGGCTGGGCTATCTGGCCGATTTCCTCGCCACGCTGCTGTTGCCTGGCTATCCGACTTCGGCCGTGGCGGACTACATCATGCTGCCGGCATCCCTGGGCGAGATCGGCATCTGCCTGTGGCTGCTGGTCATTGGCGTACGCCTTCCCGCGAAGCTCGCGACTGCCCGGTCCGCCTGACCATGACCCCGGACGGGCTACCCGATCCGGCCGCCGACACGGAAGCGATGGCCCCGATGCCGCTGCATGACCTGAAGATCCACGTGCGTTTCAAGCTGTCCGCGCTGTGGACGGCGATCATGTTCTGTTACGTCTACGGCGACTTCTGGGGCCTGTACCGTCCCGGCAATTTGAGGGACATTCTCGAGGGCATGGGCCCGCTGGGGCCGACGAGCCAGGGCTCGCTGCTGGCCGTCTCGGTCCTCCTGGCCGTCCCGGCGGTGATGATCTTCCTGTCGCTGGTGCTGCCGCCGCAGGCGGCGCGCTGGCTCAACCTGCTTGTCGGCGTCGCGCTGACCGGGATCGTGCTTGTGACGCTGCCGGGTGCGTGGACGTTCTACGTATTCATGAGCCTGGTGGAGATTGCCATGCAACTCGCCGTGATCGGATACGCCTGGCGGTGGCCACGCCAGACGCCCTGATTGCACGCCGCGCGTTTATCGGACGATGACGCGCGAGGGCGCATGTTCTTCCGAGGGGCAGATGGTCGGTCGCCCGTCAGCGGAGACTACATGCGCACGGCAATCCTCGTCAGGCCGCTCGCCACGATGGGCCACCGCGTGCGCCCTTCGCGCGCGCCCGCAACCGTTCCGGGTGCAACCGGCCCGACAGACAGGGCAGGCCCGACACGCCAGCGCGTCCCCCTAGCCGGGAGGTCGTTCCGATGACCGGCATCAGCGGTGCCCCACGCGGCAACCCCACGGCAGGAAGTGGCGGCCCGGCGCCTCATATGGCGCGCCCCGCGTTTCCGGATGGCCACTTCTATTCCCCGGTGGTGGACGTTCGGCAGACGCTCGCGGACGAGGACAGGCTCTGGGGCGAAGTGGCGCAACCGGCCGGGCTGGACCTCGATCCCGCCGGGCATCGACGCCTGTTGACCGAAGTGTTCCCCGCGTTGATGGAAGGCTACGACTACGCCAGCGAGGGGCCGCCTGATGATCAGCTCGATCGCTTCTACGATTTCAACGGCCAGTTCGAACGGCAGGATCCCCGCGTGCTGTTCTGCATGCTCAAGATGGCCCGGCCCAGGCGTATCGTCGAGATCGGCTCCGGCTATTCCACGCTGCTGATGATGGACGTCAACAAGCGCTTCCTGGGTGGGGAGGCCGCGATCACCTGCGTGGAACCCTACCCGAGGCCGTTCCTGCGCGAGGCGCACTACGCGGGCGAGATCACCCTGCTCGACCGTCGCGCCCAGGACTTGCCGATCGCCATGCTCACCTCGCTCGATGCCGGCGACATCCTGTTCGTCGACTCTTCGCACGTGTCCAAGACCGGCAGCGACGTCAACCGCATCATCCTGCAGGTGCTGCCCAGACTGAAGCCCGGGGTGTACGTCCATTTCCACGACATCTTCATTCCCGCGGACTACCCGAAGGAATGGATCGAAATGGGCTTTTCGTGGAACGAGCAATATCTGCTGCAGGCCTTCCTCGATTTCAATCGCTGCTTCCGTGTGGTCTACGGGTGCGCGATAGCACGCGAGATCCACCCGCGCGAGCTGCGACGTTTCCTTGGCGACAACCCGCCCGACGGCGGAAGTTTCTGGCTGCAACGCTGCGATCCCTAGCAGGCAACACGACACATCGATGTCCGAAGATGGCGAGTTCCGCGCCAGACGCAGTGCTAGCCTGCGCTGCATGCCTACGTTACGAGATGCCCTTCCCGACCACCTCTGCGAGCAGGCGCGCCTGAGCCGCGATGCCCGCTTCGACGGATTGTTCTTCACCGCCGTCACCAGCACACGCATCTACTGCCGGCCGGTCTGCCCTGCCCCCTCGCCCAGACCGTCGAACGTGCGCTACTACGCCAATGCCGCGGCGGCCGAGGCGGACGGCTTTCGTCCGTGCCTGCGCTGCCGGCCGGAACTTGCGCCGGGCAACCCGGCGTGGCATCGCGGCGAGGACGTGGTGGCGCGCGCATTGAAATTGATCGATGCCGGTGCGCTGGCCGAGGCTTCGCTCGAAAGCCTGGCGACGCGCGTGGGCGTGGGCGGGCGGCAGCTGCGCCGGCTGTTCGTCGAACACCTGGGCGCACCGCCGCTCAACGTGCACACCACGCGCCGGCTGCTGTTCGCCAAGCAATTGCTGACCGAAACCGCGTTGCCGGTGACCGAGGTGGCGATGGCGTCCGGGTTCGGCAGCCTGCGCCGTTTCAACGCGGCATTTGCCCAGGCCAACCGTATCGCGCCGCGCGAACTTCGCCGCCAGCCACGGGCGCCCGGAAACGGGGATGCGCTGGTGCTGCGGCTGGGCTACCGGCCTCCATACGACTTCGATGCCGTGCTGGACTTCCTGCGTACGCGCGCCCTCCCCGGCATCGAGCAGGTGGACGCGCATGCCTACGCGCGCGTGTTCGGTCCCGCCGAAGTAGCGGGCTGGTTGCGCCTGTCGGCCTGGCCGGGTGGCGAGCACGCGCTCAAGCTGGAACTGCACTGCCCGCAGCCGGAGCGGATGCTGGGGCTGGTGACTCGGCTGCGACGCATGTTCGACCTCGATGCGGAACCCCGCGCGATCGCCGCCACGCTCGGTGCCGGTGGCGTGCTCGCGCCGTTGCTGCGCCGGCGGCCGGGCCTGCGCCTGCCCGGCGGGTGGGATGGTTTCGAGATCGCCGTGCGCGCGGTGCTCGGCCAGCAGGTCAGCGTCGCCGCGGCGCGGACGCTCGCCGCGCGCATCGTCGATCGCTGGGGCGATCCGCTGCCCACGCCCGTGCTGCCCGGCCTGGCGCGGCTGTTTCCCACGCCCGAACGGCTGGTCGATGCCGACTTGCGAGGGGTGGGCGTGATCAACGCACGTGCCGAAACCATCCGAGGCATCGCCCGCGCCCTGCTGGACGGCCGCGCGGACTTCCGCGCGGAGCAGCCGCTGGACGAGTTCGTGGCGCGCTGGACCGCGCTGCCCGGCATCGGCGAGTGGACGGCGCACTACATGGCGATGCGAGCGCTGAGTCATCCGGATGCTTTCCCCGCGGCCGACCTTATCCTGCGCCGCGCCGCTGCCGGTGATGGCGGCGAACTGAGCACGCGCGCCCTCTCGACCCTGGCCGAGGCGTGGCGGCCCTGGCGTGCCTACGCGGTGATGCACCTTTGGCGCGGTGTCGCGGACCAGGCGTCACCGTCCAGGAAACGCCCGTGAGTGCGCGCCATGGTCTTCGACTTCGCTGCGCTACGCTCGGAACGAACGACTGCTCACCCTGAAGACGGATTTACCCGCCTCCGTTCGCCCTGGGCACAAGCCCCAGGGCCGGAGTCGGAGTGCTTCACAACGTAACGAACAGCCCACATGAGCCCTGTCTGGTACGACAACCTGTCCACTCCCATCGGCCGCCTGCGCCTGGTCGCCGACGAGCAGGGCCTGCGCGAGGTCTGGTTCGAGACCGGCCGTCATCAGCGCGAGCCGGCGTCCTCGTGGACACACTCGCCGCAGGCGCTGGCCTTCGCGCGCGTGCAACTGGAGGAGTACTTCGCCGGCACGCGACAGGTGTTCGAGCTGCCATTGCATCCGCTCGGCACGCCATTCCAGCTGGCGGTGTGGCAGGAGCTGGCGCGCATCCCCTACGGCGCGACCATCAGCTATGGCGAACTGGCGCGCCGCATCGGCCAGCCGCAGGCGATGCGCGCGGTCGGCGCCGCCAACGGCCGCAATCCCCTGCCGATCGTGTTGCCCTGCCATCGCGTGATCGGCGCCAACGGCAGCCTCACCGGCTTCGGTGGCGGCCTGCCGACGAAACGCTTCCTGCTGGCGATGGAAGAAGGCGTCGCGCGCGGCGACCTGTTCGGCCTGGTGACCTGATCGCTGCAGGTCGCGCGCAGATCCGCGAAGGTCGACCCGATTGCCGGGCGGCGCGTCGTAGTCAGTCGCTGCTGCGCGAGGACGCCGGCGCCTTGCCCGAATGCACGACCGGAGGCGCGACCGCACTCTGGTAGCGATCCAGCAGATCCTGCTGGCGTGCGCGGTAGAGCTCGCGCTGTCCCTGGTCGGCCTGGTCAAGGCGTGCCGCGTGGAGTGTGTTGGCGGCCTGTGGCCGACGCAGCGTATCCACGCGGACCTGCCGCAGTTGCTCTTCGACCTGGTTCTTCTGCAATTGGTCGCGTACCTGGTTTTCCCGCACGGTTTGCTGGAAGCGCGTGCTGGCGGGCGGCTGGACGACGATCACCGGACGCGGCGGCGCCGGTTGCGATTGCCAGGCACATGCCGCCGCAGGCGCCGCCAGCGCGAAGGCGGCTGGCCACAGGCGTAAGAACGCACGGGTTTTGAGCGACATGGGGGCGATGCGATGATGGGGAGTTGTTTCATCGTACGAGCCCCTCTATGAAAAACCTGTTTCGCCTGTCGTGTTGCCTGCTGCTGGTATTCAGCGCCGGTTGCGCCACCACGCCGCCCGCCGACGCGGGCAAGCCGACGCCCCTGCTGCTGGTCTCCATCGATGGCTATCGCGCCGATTATCTCGACCGGGGCCTGACCCCCACCGTGGCGATGCTCGCGCACGATGGCGTGCGCACGGCGATGCAGCCGTCCTTTCCGTCGCTGACCTTCCCGAACCACTACACGATCGTGACCGGCCTGCGCCCGGACCACCACGGTATCGTCAACAACACCATGTACGACGCGCAGCTGGGCAAGTTCTCGCTGCACAACCGCAAGGCGGTGAGCGATGGACGCTGGTGGGCCGAAGGCACGCCGCTCTGGGAGACCGCCGACCGCCACGGCCTGCTCACCGCGACGATGTTCTGGCCGGGAACGGAAGCGGACATCCATGGCCGCCACCCTGACCACTGGGAGCCCTACGACGGCACGGTGACGCCGAACCAGCGCGTCGACCAGGTGCTGGCCTGGCTGGATCTTCCGGCCGCCCGGCGGCCAAGCTTCCTCACCCTTTATTTCGATGACGTCGACCATGCCGGCCACTACCACGGCCCGGACTCGCCGCAGGTAGAGCAGGCCTTGCGCGAAACCGATCAGGCGCTGGCGCGACTGGTGCAGGGCCTCAAGCAGCGCGGGCTGTTCGACCGCATCAACCTGATCGTGCTGGCCGACCATGGCATGGCGCCGGTGCCGCTGGACCACAGCGTGCTGATCGAGCGCGAATTGGGCCTCGATGATGTACAGGTGGTGAGCCTGGGCGTGCTGGCCGGCTTCAATCCCAAGCCCGGGCACGACTTCGCCGCGATCGAGGCGCGCATGGAACGCCCGCACCCGCACATGCAGTGCTGGGACAAGACGCGCGTGCCGGCGCGCCTGGCGTATGGCCACAATCCGCGGGTGCCGCAGTTGCTGTGCCTGGCCAATGTCGGCTGGCGCATCACCACGGCGGACTGGCTGGCTTCGCACAAGGGCCACATCAGCGTGGGCGAACACGGTTACGACAACGCGGCGCCGCAGATGCGGGCGCTGTTCGTGGCGCACGGACCGGCCTTTCGCGACGGCGTCATGGTTCCACCTTTTCCCAACGTGGACGTCTATCCGCTGATGGTGCACCTGCTCGGTCTGCCGCCGCAGCCGAGCGACGGAGACTACGACGCGGTCAAGGACATGCTCGAACCTGCCGCGCGCTGAGAAAACGCGAAGTCCTTGCAGGAGCACCCTTGTGCGCGATCGCCGGGAGCGAGCGCCCGCAATCGCGCACAGGGTGCTCACGCTGGATCGAACCGGCTCGCCTGGACAACCACGCCGCCTCAGGGCAGCGGCGGCTCCGTCCCCGGCGACGGCGGCCCCGGCAATGGCCGCAGGAAGTACAACCGCCACGCGATCAGCAGCCCGGCCAGCACCATCGCGCCGATGAAGGCGGCTACGCCATTCCACCCTCGCGCCGCATAGAACAGACCGCCACCCGCCCCCGCCAGGCTGGAGCCCATGTAGTACGCGAACAGGTACAGCGACGAGGCCTGCGCCTTGGCGTTGCCCGCGCGCCGGCCGACCCAGCTGCTGACGATGGAGTGCCCGCCGAAGAAGCCGAAGGTCACCGCCACCACGCCGGCGATCACCAGGATGAGTGGCCGGAACGCGGTCAGCCCGACACCCGCCAGCATCAGTACGAAGGTCGTCCACAGCACGCGCCGGCGGCCAAGCCTGCCGGCCAGGTGACCCATCCATGCCGAGCTGAAGGTGCCGATCAGGTACACGCTGAAGATCAGCCCGACCACCACCTGGCTCAGGTTGTAAGGCGGCGCGAGCAACCGGTATCCGATGTAGTTGTAGACGGTGACGAAGGCGCCCAGCAGCAGAAAGCCCTCGACGAACATCCACGGCAGGCCGGCATCGCGGAAAACGCGGGCGAAGCGTGCCAGCAGCGTGCGCGGCCGCAGCGGCTGGCGCTCGAAATGATGCGACGGCGGCAGCAGCCGCCAGAACATCAGGCCGGACGCGAGGCCGATGCCGGCCACCACCATCACGCCCACGCGCCAGTCGAAGAAATCCGCCAGCACGCCGGTGACCAGCCGTCCGCCCATGCCGCCGATGGCGTTGCCGCTGATGTACAGGCCCATGCCCAGGCCGATCGAATCCGGGTGCATCTCCTCGCTCAGCCAGGTCATCGCCACGGCGGGCAGCCCGCTCAGTGAGATGCCAAGCAGCGTGCGCAGGACCAGCAGGCTGGTCCAGCCGGGCACGATCGCGCTCAGCAGCACCAGCAGCGCCGAGGCGATCAGCGATACGGTCATCACCGACTTGCGCCCGCAGGCATCGGATACCGCGCCGGCGAACAGCATGGCAAAGGCCAGCACGCCCGTGGTCAGCGACAGCGACAGCGCGCTCGTGGCCGCGCTCACGCCGTAGTCCTTGCTGAACTCGGGCATCAGCGGCTGGACGCAGTACAGCAATCCAAAGGTGGCGATACCGGCGGCGAACAGCGCCAGGTTCGCCTGTCGGAACAGCGGGGTGCCGTGGCGGATCAGCGATCCGTCGTCGCTGCCGATGGCCGGCACGGGGTAGTCATTCATCGGCTGCCTTTGGCGGGCCGTGGCGGGTGGGAAGCGCCATTGTCCTCTGCGCGGCTGCGGCAAACCACCCGCGCAAGCTCCACGCGCCGGGATTTTGCTCCCTCACCCCTCCGGATCGAGGGGTTGGGGCTCGCGGGAATGTTGCCCATGATGGTCGCTGTTACGCCATCGACCTGCCGGTAACCGGTACCCGGCCGGAGGTCTGCGGTCCGCCGCCAACAACGCCCCTTGACCGGCCCGCCGCCAGGCAACGCCTGCGCGAAGCACTGGCGGGTTTCCATTTCCAGAAGGGCTGCATCGCGATCAGCGATGGCGCCAGTGACCTGCAACCCAGACATGGTGCGAGGCCCAGTGCCCCGGCACCCACACGCCGGCGCGGTGGGCCGGCACGACCACGCAACCGGCCAGGGACAGGCTGCCCACCAACAGCAGGGCGAGGGCAAACATCGATGTAAGGCGCATGAGGCGTTCCTCGGTCTGGGAAGTAAATCCCGGAACGCCCTGCTCGATGCCGCGATGACACGCCGCCGGCGTGCTGCGCGCCGACCGTTCAGCCTGGCGGCAGCTGCCTGAGCCGCTGCACGGTATCGCGGTAGCGCTGCGCGATGCGCGCCTCGTCATGGTGACGGAAATCCCGCACCACCCAGCGCCCGCCGCTCATCACGTCCCGCACCAGCGGCGTGTTGCCGGCGAAGATGAAGCTGTCCAGCAGAGCGGGCTCCTCGCGCGCGGCGAGCAGCGGCGAGCCATCGTCGAGCACCAGCAGGTCGGCGCGATGGTCCGGCAGCAGTGCGCCGACCGGCAGGCCCGAGGCCTGTGCGCCGCCCTTCAGCGCGGCACGCCAAAGCGTCTGGCCGACGCTGGCGCCTTCGCGGCGCGCCGCGATGTTGCGGTGGCGCGTGGCCAGGCGCTGGCCGTATTCGAGCCAGCGGAGTTCCTCCACCGGCGACACCGAAATGTGCGAGTCCGAGCCGATGCCCAACGTGCCGCCCGCGTCCGTGTAGTCGGCCAGCGGGAACAGGCCATCCCCCAGGTTGGCCTCGGTGGTCGGGCACAGCCCGGCGACCGCGCCGCTGCGCGCCAGGCGGGCGGTTTCCTTTTCGCTCAGGTGCGTGGCATGCACCAGGCACCAGCGCGCGTCGACCTCGGCGTGGTCGAGCAGCCATTCGACCGGGCGTGCGCCACGGATCGACAGGCAATCCTGCACTTCGCCGATCTGCTCGGCGATGTGGATGTGGATCGGCGCGTCCTGCGCCAGGCCGCTGGCGAACACGGCCTGCAGCGCGTCTTCCGGTACCGCGCGCAGGGAGTGCAAGGCGATCCCAACCCGCAGGTCCGGGGTCTGCCGGGCGCGCAGGGCTTCGAGCAGGCGCAGGTAGGCGTCGACCTCATGGCCGAAGCGGCGCTGCCGCGCACCCAGCGGCCGTCCATCGAAACCGCCGCGCATGTAGAGAACCGGCAGCAGGGTCAGCGCGATACCCGCCTCGCGCGCCGCATCGACGAGCGCCAGCGACATCGCCTCGGCCGGCGCGTAGGGCGTTCCATCAGGGCGATGGTGCAAGTAGTGGAACTCGCAGACCTGGGTATAGCCGGCCTTGAGCATTTCCACGTAGAGCTGCGCGGCGATCGCCTTCAACTCGTCCGGGCCGACCGCGGCGGCGAACGCGTACATGGTCTCGCGCCAGCTCCAGAAGCTGTCATCCGCCTTTCCCCGCCGCTCGGCCAGCCCCGCCATGGCGCGCTGGAACGCGTGCGAATGCAGGTTGGGCATGCCAGGCAGCACCCAGCTTCCAAGCGTCTCGGCGGGACCGTCCTCCACCGCCTGCAGCATGCCGTCGGCGTCGATGCCGAAGATGCCGTCGCGGGTCCAGCCCTCGCCCTGCCACAGATGGCCGGCATGGCAACGGCGGATGCGGTTGGATGGGGTCATGGACGTCTCCCTGGCAGACGTCCAAGTGTAGCGCCCGTCGGCCTTCCGCCCCGGCAACGGTTCCACGACACACCGTTTCGGATACTGGCGCGCATGCCCAAGAAGACACCCGAGCAAACCGCCAAGCTGCTGCTGCGCCAGGCCCGCCCCGAGGACGTGCCGGCGCTGGTCGCCCTCACCGGCCGGGTCTACTCGCCCGAATGGGGTCATTCGGCCGAGATGCTGCGCTCCCAGCAGACGCACTTTCCCGAGGGCCAGTTCGTCGTCGAATACGCCGGCGCGGTGGTCGGCTACTGCGCGACCTTCCGCATCGACGAAGCCACCGCGCTCAAGCCGCACACGTGGGCACAGATCACCGGCGGCGGCATGGGCTCGCGCCACAAGGCCGACGGCGACTGGCTGTACGGCATGGAAGTGGTGGTGCACCCCGACTACCGCGGCATGCGCATCGGCCAGCGGCTTTATCACGCCCGCAAGCGGCTGTGCACGGACCTGAAGCTGCGCGGCATCGTGTTCGGCGGACGCATTCCCGGGCTGGCGAAGAACATCGGCCGCTATGGCAGCGCCGAGGCCTACGTGCAGGCGGTGGTCTCGGGCGAACGGCGGGACGCTACCTTGAGCTTCCAGCTCGCCAACGGCTTCGAGGTGATCGGCCTGCTGCGCGGCTACGTGCCGTCGGACCATGAGTCGCTCGGCTGGGCGGCGCATCTGGTATGGCGCAATCCGAGTCTGCTCGATCATCCCGACATCCCATCCATTCCCTCGCCCAAACACCTGCCCGACCTGGTGCGCGTGGCATCGGTGCAGTACTCCCAGCGGCGCATCCGCTCGTTCGAGGAATTCGCCACGCAGGTGGAATACTTCACCGACATCGCGGCCGACTACAACGCCGATTTCGTGACCTTCCCCGAGCTGATCACGCTGCAATTGCTGTCGATCGAGAACGAGGAGCTTTCGCCGGTCGACACGATCCGCAAGCTCAGCCAGTACACGCCGCAGGTGAAGGAACTCTTCGGCCGCCTGGCGGTGCGCTACAACATCAACATCATTGCCGGCTCTCACCCCACCGAACAGCCCAACGGCGACATCCACAACGTCTGCTACGTGTGCCTTCGCGACGGCTCGCTGCACGAGCGCGAGAAGCTCCATCCCACCCCCAGCGAGCGCAACGTGTGGAACATCACCGGCGGCGAGAGCGCGGCGACCATCCAGACCGACTGCGGCCCGATCGGCGTGATGATCTGCTACGACTCGGAGTTCCCCGAGGTCGCGCGGCACCTGGTCGACCAGGGCGCGCTGATCCTGTTCGTACCCTTCTGCACCGACGTGCGCGAAGGCTACCTGCGCGTGCGTTACTGCTCACAGGCCCGGGCGATAGAGAACCAGTGCTACGTCGTGCTGTCGGGCAACGTGGGCAACCTGCCGGGCGTCAACAATTTCGACATCCAGTACGGCCAGAGCTGCATCCTCACGCCCAGCGACTTCCCGTTCGCGCGCGACGGCGTGGCCGCCGACTCCACGCCGAACATCGAGACGGTGCTGTTCGCCGACCTGCGACTGGAAAGCCTCGCTCGCGCGCGCAACGCCGGCGCCGTGACCAACCTCAAGGACCGCCGGTTCGACCTGTACGAAATGCGCTGGCGTCCCAATCCCTTGTAGGAGCGCCATGGGCCGCGACAGGAGGTCGGCGTCCTGGCCGTCATCCGCAGTCTGCGATAATGCCCCGATGCCCCCATCCAACCCCCGCCTGCAGGCCCTGCTCGGCCACGAATTCTTCGCCCCGCACCAGTGGAAGCGGCGCATCGCGCTGTGGAGCGGCGCGGTGCTGGTGGCGCTGGCCGCCATCCTGTTCGCCAAGGCCAGCACCTGGGCCTACCAGTTGTTCCTGCGCATCCTGGCGCACGGCGTGTGGATCCCGCTGATCCTGACGCCGGTAGTCTTCGGGCTGTTGTCGTGGGTGACGTCGGGACGGTTCCGGGCCACCCGCGGCAGCGGTATCCCGCAGGCGATCGCGACGCTGCACGTGGAAGACGAATCGTTCCGCAGGAACATGCTTTCGTTGCCGATCGCGGCAGGCAAGATGTTGCTTACGCTGATTGCGCTGGCCGTCGGCGCCTCGATCGGGCGCGAGGGGCCGACCGTGCACGTGGGCGCAGGGCTGTTCTATACCTTCGCCCGGCGCTTCGGTTTCAGCGACCCGAAGGCCGCCTCGCGCTTCATCCTGGCCGGCGGCGCCGCAGGTATCGCGGCGGCATTCAATACGCCGCTCGCCGGCGTCGTGTTCGCGATCGAGGAACTTGCTGGCACCTTCGAGCACCGCTTCAGCGGATTGCTGCTTACCGCGGTGATCGTCGGCGGCGTGGTGTCGTTGGGAATCATGGGCAACTACGCGTACTTCGGCGAGGTCGACGTCAACCTGCCGCTGGGTCACGCATGGCTGGCGGTGCTGTTGTGCGGGGTCGTCTGCGGGCTGCTCGGCGGCCTGTTCGCGCGGCTGATCCTGCTCAGCAAGCGCGGCCCGCTGGCGCGCGTCGGCGCGCTGCGCGCGCGCTGGCCGGTCGCCTTCGCCACCGGCTGCGGACTGGTGCTGGCGGTGCTGGGCGTGCTGTTCCACGGATCGGTGTACGGCACCGGCTACGACCAGGCGCGCGCCATCGTGCAGCAAGCGGCGGTGACGCCGGGCGCAAGCTTCGGGCTGGCCAAGCTCGGCGCCAACGTGGTGTCGTACTGGGCGGGTATTCCGGGCGGCATCTTCTCGCCTGCCCTGGCGGTGGGCGCCGGGCTCGGCCAGAACATCGCCCACTTCCTGCCGGGGGTGCCGGCCGCCGCGGTGGTGTTGCTGGGCATGAGCGCGTACCTCTCGGGCGTGACCGGCGCGCCGCTCACCTCGGCCGTCATCGCGATGGAGCTGACCGACAACCAGTCGATGGTGATCCCGGTCATGGCCGCCTGCCTGCTGGCCCGCGCCGTTTCGTCGCTGCTCAGCCCCACGCCGGTCTACAAGGATTTCGCCGAACGCCTGGTGCAGGAGTTCGAGCGACAGCAAGCCGCCCGGCACGTTCCGCCCGAGCCCGTCGAGCACGTCGGGCGCAGCAGCGCCTTCGATGAACCGGCGGCTCCCGCCGACGCACCGCAGGAGAAGCCGTGACCACGCCGCGCTGGGATCATTTGCTGGTCGACGCCACGTTGGCCACCTTCGTTGGCGAACGTCCGTTCGGCGTGGTCGAACGCGGCGCGCTGGCCATCAAGGACGGCCGCATCGCGTGGTCAGGTCCCGCCGCGGAACTCCCCGGTGCCGCGGATACATTGGCCGCGACCGTCGAAACCCTCGACGGCGCGCTGGTCACGCCCGGGCTGATCGACTGCCACACGCACCTGGTGTTCGGCGGCGACCGCGCGCACGAATTCGATCTGCGTCTGAATGGCGCGACGTACGAGGAGATCGCCCGCGCCGGCGGCGGCATTGCCTCGACGGTGGCCGCCACCCGTTCGGCGGACGAGGACGAACTGCTGCGCCAGAGCCTGCCGCGCGCGCGCGCGCTGCTTCGCGACGGCGTGACCACACTGGAAATCAAGTCCGGCTACGGGCTCAACCTCGACACTGAACGCCGCATGCTGCGGGTGGCGCGGCGCATCGGCGAAACGTTGGGCATCGGCGTGCGCAGCACCTTCCTCGGCCTGCATGCGCTGCCACCGGAGTACCGCGAGCGGCGCGAGGAATACGTGGCGCAGGTGTGCGACGTGATGTTGCCGGCGCTGGCCACCGAGGGCCTGGTGGACGCGGTCGATGCCTTCTGCGAAGGGATCGGCTTCACCCGCATGGAAACCGAGCGCGTGTTCGAGCGCGCCAGGTCGCTCGGCCTGCCTGTGAAGCTTCATGCCGAGCAGCTCTCCGACCTGGACGGCGCGGCGTTGGTCGCAAGGTACCGTGGGCTGTCCGCCGACCATCTGGAGCACCTGAGCGAGTCGGGGGTCCGCGCGATGGCCGCCGCCGGCACCGTGGCCGTGCTGCTGCCGGGCGCCTTTTACGCCCTTCGCGAAACGCATCTGCCACCGATCGACATGCTGCGTGCGCACGACGTGCCGATGGCGATCGCCACCGACTGCAACCCGGGCACCTCGCCGCTGCTTTCGTTGCGATTGGCTGCGAACATGGCCTGCACGCTGTTCCGGATGACGCCCGAAGAAGCCTTGCGAGGGGTCACCGTCAACGCGGCGCGCGCGCTGGGCCTGGCCGACCGGGGATCGCTGGCCGTGGGGCAGCGGGCGGACCTCGCCGTCTGGAAAGCCCGCATGCCCGCACAGCTGTGCTACTGGATCGGCGGCGATCTGCTGCAGTCGCTTTGGAGCGCAGGCGCTCCCGTCAGGCTGTAGCGCTCGCCTACCTTCCCGCCTGACGGGAAGTATCCGGGCCGGGTCGCCGGATCAATCCTCCGGCGTCTTGGCCGGAATGAACGGCGAGACCGGATCGCTGGCCGGGAAAGTTTCCTCCACCGCTTCGTCGGTGAGTTCGCTCTCGTGTGCCTTCCGGCCCTGCCGCTCGGTTTCGGTTTCCGGGCGCTGCGGTTTGTTGCAATCGGGGTGCTGCACGTCTTTGCGGTCGTGACTGCTCATTTTCTGGCTCCGCTGAGTGTTGTCCCATTCCGACAGGCGCGCGTCGATGCGGGTGATGTCGGCCTTGGCCACCTCCTGCATGCACGCCAGCGCACGCTGGTTGCGCAGGGTGGTCTGCGAGGCGATGCCGTCGGCCGGCACCCACAACGGGAACTGGCGCATCTGCGCGTCCAACGCGGTGCGCAGCACGCAGTCGTCCCCGGCGATGCCGACCACGGCGAGCGCCTTGATATCGAGTTTTTCCAGCAACGTGGACAGCGGCGTTTCGTAGAACGCCGAATGGCGCGGCTTGAGAACGAAATAGTCTTCGACGCCCGGAAGCAGCCCGTCGCTCAGCTCGGCGCCGCGGGAACCGACGCGCCGGCAATGCTCGATGACCTTGGCCAGGTCGGCATGCCAACGCCCGAAGTTGTCGTTGGCGTAGATCACCGGCAGGTCGTGCGCGTGGTACCAGTCGCGCACGTGTCCGATCGCCGTGGCCACCGGCATGGCCTGCTCCAGCAACTCCTCGCCTCCTACGAATTCGAGGTCGTTGAGCATGTCGATGATGACCAGGGCGCTACGCCGCGGCTCGAAGGCATCCTCGTGTTGGCGCCGGCTTGGATTTGCCATGTTGGCCGCCGCCACCTCAGGCCGCTTCCAGCCGCTTCTTCAATTCCATCTTGCGCTGCGCCATCTGTTCGCCCAGTTCGTCCAGCGCCTTCTTGCCCAGCAGCGCCTTGGCGCGCTTGAACATTTCCTTTTCTTCCTCGTCGGCGTGGTGCTCGAACAGTTCCTTGAGCACCTTGGCTCGACCGGAAAATTTCTCGCTGTCGACCTCGGTCTTGAGAAGGTCCGGCAACACCAGGTCGCCGGCGGCGCGATGTTCCTCCAGCGCCTCGAAATACATCTTCGCGTCGTCCTTGCCGTCGCCTGCTGTCTTGAACGCCGGGTAGAAGATCTCTTCCTCGATGGCGTTGTGCATACGCAGGTCGGCTTCGATCTTTTGCACCAGTTCCCTGCGCTTCTTCACGCCGCGCGTGGTGGTGCCGACCAGCTCATCCAGCAGCGCCCTCATGGTCTCGTGGTCCTGCTTCAAAAGCTCGATTGCGTTCATGCCTGCTCCGGTCCCACCCCTGCCAGCCGCACGTTTCCATGTGCGCGGTGAAGCGCGTGTCTTCCCAGGTTAATCGCCGCGGAACGCCAAAAAAAAAGCCCCGCTCATGGCGGGGCTTTTTCGATCCGCGAGCGGAAAGCTCAGGCGGACTTTTTCTTCGGCGCTGCCTTCTTGGCGGCGGCCGGCTTGGTCACGGTGGCCTTGGCGCCAACCACGGCCGGCTGCGCATCGTGCGCACGGGTGTTGCCGTAGCTGCCGCGGTAGGTCTTGCCGCGACGGGTCTTGCGATCGCCCTTACCCATGGGAACTCCTTGATTCGTAATGCGTGAACGGCCAGCCATCGTAGCAGCGAAGAGGTAAAGCGCAAGAGCGACGAAAGAGCTTTACCGCCTGCCCGACACGCTCAGTGGTGCCCGTGCCCCAGGCAGTCGCGCGCACGGTCCGTGCACGGACCCGCGTCCACCTGGACCGTCACGTGCAGGATCCCGAATTGCTTGCGCAACTGCCGATGGATTGCCGCCACCGCTCCGGCCTCCTCGCCATCCCGTACCTGCGCATGCAGCGTGGCCATGCGCGAGCCGGAAGCAAGCTGCCACACGTGCAGGTGGTGGATGTCGCGGATCGAGGCGTCGGCCTGGCGCAGGGCCTGCTCGACCTCGCCCACGTCCAGGTCTTCGGGCACGCCCTCGAGCAGGATGTGCGCCGACTTGCGCAGCAACCGCCAGGCGCCCCCCAGGATCAGCAGGGAGACCAGCAGCGAGAGCACCGGGTCGGCCCAGTTCCAACCCATGAAACGCACCGCCAACGCGGCCAGCACGGCACCGAACGAGCCGAGCAGGTCGCCCATCACGTGCAGGCTGGCGCCGGCCATGTTGACGTCGTCGTGGGCGTGGCCGTGCAATACGCGCAACACCAGCAGGTTCACCAGCAGGCCCACTACCGCCACCACCAGCATCACGCCGGAAAGGATCGCTCCCGGATGCAGCAGGCGCGTGACCGCCTCGTAGGCGATAAATCCCACGAGCACGAACTGGGTCAACGCATTGACGAAACCGGCCAATACCTCGAGCCGCCCGTACCCGTAGCTGCGGCGCGCATCGGCCGGACGCAGCGCAAGCCGTGCGCCGATGAATGCCAGCGCTAGCGCCAGCGCGTCGACCGTCATGTGCCCGGCGTCGGCAAGCAACGCGAGCGAACCCGACCACAGGCCGCCAACGGCCTCGGCCACGAGCATCAGCAGAGTCAGCAGGAAGGCCGCCAGAAGCTTGCGTCCGCGCACGCTCGAGTGGTCGTGTTCGTGGTGGCCGTGCGAATGGTCGTGCGGCCCGTGCTCGTGCGATTTGCTCATCGCGGCATCGTAGGAACGCCCCCGCGCGTTACACAATCACCGACGCTCAATGCGCGCAACCGGCGTCGTGCACGTGGGGAAGCCGGCGATCGAGCCGCAGGTTGATGAAGTGCGCGCTCGCCAGTAGCACGCCGCCGCAGGTGACCAGCACGCTATGCAGCGCGACCGGATACCGCTCGGCCACGGTGACGCCCAGCAGCAGCAACGTCAGCCCGGGAAACGCCAGCATCAGCGATCCGGGTCGGCGGTGCCTGCGGTAACCGTTGACCAGGGTCAGCAGGGCCAGCGCGCAGGCGAACACGACGAACGCCCGCTCGAACCGGTGATCGGCCAGGAACTCGAGCCCGACCAGCGGCAACACCGCGAGCACGAACGGCAAGGCCGCGCAATGGATCGCGCACAGGAACGAGGCGACCGCGCCGAACCGATCGGCGATCTGCCATGCGCGTGATATCGGTGGTCGGGCCATCGTCGGCATCGGTAGGAGCTGGCTGCAATGTTACTTTATAACGCGATCTGCTGCCACGATGCTGTAACGGATCGTCAACCCAGCTGTCGCCGCCGCGTTCTAGAATGGCTGAATGCAAGCCATACGGGTCGCAGCCCGGACATGCGAGCTTGCAGGCGAGTTAAGCGGTTTTCCGGTGCGGCACAGTTCCCTCCCCGCCAACACCGGGAAAAGCGGGGCGCGATACAGGATGTATCGCGCCCCGCACTTTTGCTTGCGCCCTGAAACGGTCATGTCATTCCCGCCGTGATCGCGGGCGGTCCGATCGATTGCGCAACCGCGGGTCGGGCTTTTCCTGGTCAGCCCTCGCGGCACTGCTTGCAGAGGCCGTGGACCTCCAGCGTCTGGGCCTGCGGCCGGAAGCCGAAAGCCCGCGCCTGCGCCTCGATCAACTCGGCCACCCGTGCATCGCAGACCTCCTGCGCACTCGCGCAGCTGTCGCAGATCAGGAACGGCACCTGGTGCGCCTCGGCGGGGTGGTGGCAGGAGACGTAGGCGTTGATCGACTCGAGCTTGTGGATGAAGCCCTGCTCGAGAAGGAAATCCAGCGCGCGATAGACAGTGGGTGGCGCGGCATTCCCGTGGCGTTCGCGCAGTTGATCGAGCAGGTCGTAGGCCTTGACCGGCTTGCCCGCCGCGGCGACAAGCGCCAACACTTCCCTGCGCAAGGGAGTGAGCCGCAGTCCGCGCTCCTCGCTGGCCTGTTCGACCGCCGCGACGAAACTCTCGGCGTCTTCGACGTGATGTGAGTGGAGCTTGGCTGACACGATCGGCCCATCCGGGTTGATGCCGCGATGATACCGCGCGCCCGGCAACGCCGTGGAAAGGCCGATGCGACCTCGACGACCTCGCCGCAAGGCTTGCCCTCCTACCTGACCTGCGCCTGCGGCAACTGCCGTTGCGGCTGGCCAGGCTGCACAGTCTGGACCGCCTGCGGGAATGTCTGGTGGTTGCCGGAAACTCGCCCGAACCTAGCGGCCACGCAACCGACCATTCGGCAACGGCGGTGGCATCTTGCGCCGAGGCCGGCGCAGAACGACCAGCCAGCCGATCGGGCCCAGCACGAATGCCCAGGCGATGCCCTCGGCGGTGCGACCGCGCCACCAGCCCAGCAGCGCACCGACGGCGAGGAACAGGAGGTTCCACCAGATCAGCGCGCTCCAGGGGACCAGCGCCATCAGGTTGAGGAAGATACGCAGGAACGCATCGGGGGCGTCGGGATCGACACCCTGCGTGGCGCGGGCAAGGAGTTCGTCCATCCCGCGCGCCCTGGGCTCAGCCCTGCGCGCGGGCGATCGCGTCGTCGATGCGCTTGAGCGCCTCGGCGCGCCCGGCCAGGAAGATCGTGTGGTCGATCGACGGCGAGACCTGCGTGCCGGTCATCGCCACGCGCAGCGGTTGGGCGATCTTGCCCATGCCGAGCTCGAGCTTCGCGGCGATCTGCTCGATCGCCTGGTGGATCGGCTCGGGCCTCCATTCGACGTCGGCAAGCAACGCCTTGGCCTGCTCGAGCACGGCCACGGCGCTCTCGTTCTTCAGGTGCTTGGCGACCGCCTTGTCGTCCCATTCCGCGATCGGCGCGTACCAGATCTTCGCGCGCTCGGCCATTTCCTTGAGCGTATGCACGCGGTCGCGCAGCGCAACGATCACGTCGGCGGGCGCGGGGCCGTTGGAGATGTCCACGCCGGCGCGCGCCAGGTGCCACTCGAACTCGGGCGCGAGCTTGTGGGGATCGTCGGACTTCAGGTAGTGCTGGTTCAGCCAGGCGAGCTTCTCGGTATCGAAGCGCGAGGCGGCCTTGTTGACGTCGGAGATGTCGAACAGGCGTATCATGTCCTCGCGCGAGAAAATCTCCTGGTCGCCGTGCGACCAGCCCAGCCGCACCAGGTAATTGAGGATCGCGTGCGGCAGGTAACCCGCGTCGCGGTATTCCATCACGCTGACCGAGTTGGTGCGCTTGGAGAGCTTCTTGCCCTCCTTGTCCAGGATCATCGGCAGGTGCGCGAACTCCGGCACCGGCGCGCCCAGCGCCTTGTAGATATTGATCTGACGCGGCGTGTTGTTGACGTGGTCGTCGCCACGGATCACCTCGGTGATGCCCATGTCGATGTCGTCGACCACCACCGCGAAGTTATAGGTCGGCCAACCGTCGGAACGAAAGATCACCAGGTCGTCCAACTCGGCGTTGGCCCACTCGACGCGACCCTTGACCTTGTCCTCGAACACCACCGAACCCTCGGTCGGGTTCCGGAAGCGGATGACGCGGTTGGGATCCTCGCGCAGCGGCTCGTTGCGGTCGCGGTAGTAGCCGTTGTAGCGGGGCTTCTCGCCCTTGGCCATGGCCGCCTCGCGCATCGCCTCGATCTCTTCCTTGCTCTCGTAGGCGTAGTACGCCTTGCCTTCGGCGAGCAGGCGGTCGGCCACTTCCTTGTAGCGCGCCAGGCGATGGGTCTGGTAGATCGGTGCCTGGTCGGCGGACAGATCGAGCCACTGCATGGCATCCAGGATCGCCTGCACGGCTTCATCGGTGGAGCGCTCGCGATCGGTGTCCTCGATGCGAAGCAGGAACTCGCCGCCGCGACGGCGCGACTCCAGCCAGCAATAAAGCGCGGTGCGGGCGCCGCCGATGTGCAGGAAGCCGGTAGGGCTGGGAGCGAAGCGGGTGCGGACGGTCATGGGAATTCTGCGGCTGCGGAGGGCAAACGCAGGATTTTAGCCGATTGCCGCGACTTGGCTGCGGCGGCCCGCAGCGAGGCAGTCACGGCCTTCGCTGGCAACCCCAGCTTGTGCAGACGAGCGTGTTCGGGTCGCGCTCGATGGCGCCCAGCGTTGTCGCGGAAACATCCTTTCCTGGCGGCATGATCTGCGCCGACGGATCGTCCATGACGATCTGCGGCGTCTCGGGCGCGGGACGCCGCAGCACGTATTTCACGATGAACAGCGGGCGATGCGAGCGAGCGCCGGCCGGTACCGGGTGGACGACATCTGTCGATCCGGTGGTGGCTTCCTGCGCTTCCATGGCGACGGTCGCCCATACGGAAACCGGCAAGGCCAGGACCAGGGCGACCATCAACGTCAACGGCTTCATTCGGCACCTCCGGCGGGTGCGCTCACTTCACGTGGATGGTAATCCTTTTGGACACCACGGGCGGCGCGAACGGCACATGGTTGGCGTCGCCCAGCTCCAGCTGCAGCGTATGCGTGCCGGGGGTGAGCTTGAGCGTGGCCTGGGTCTGGCCGCCGCCGAAGTGCATGTGGTGTTCGTCGTTGGGAATCGGCCGGCCCGCAAGCGGCAGGTCGGTCGCATCCACCAGCAGGTGGTGGTGCCCGGTGTGCTCCTTGCCTACGCCAGCAGGCGCCACGCCCATGCCCTTCAGGCCGAAGCGCACCGTGACCTCGCGACCGACGGTGGCACCGTCGACGGGCGAGATGATGTAGGCCTCGGCACCGGCCGGTGCCTTGGTGACCGGGAGCGCAGGCGTCTGTGCAAAGGAAGCGGCGCCAACGATGGCGAACGCGGCGGCGAACATCATCCGTTTCATGCGTGGGATCTCCTCGGGCGTGGCAGGCCAGTATGCCGGCAGCATCCAACCGCGTCATGCCGCATCTGCGATCCGCATGGACGCGAAGGCGCGCTGGTCACTTCCTGCGCATCGTGTCGCCCTGCGCTTGTCGATCAAGCAGATAGGCCACCTATCCACAGGCTTACCCCAGCTGGCTCCACAAGCATTGTGGACAACCTGCGAAGGCGATGTTGCCGCTGCGTAAAAACTGACCAGCGCGTGCCAAGTAACTGACGACAAAGCCGCCTCCGCGGTTTGTCCACAGGGTTTACCGCAGGGCATCCACATCGGGTGTGGAAAACAGGACCCGCACAAACGACGATGCCGCCTTTCGGCGGCATCGTCGTTGTTCGTGGCGTTCGATCAGGCCGCGCGCGGCGCCTTCATCAGCAGGCCGAAAAGCTCGGCCAGCTTCTCGCGCATCTCGCGTCGGTCGACGATCAGGTCGATGGCGCCGTGCTCGAGCAGGAACTCCGAGCGCTGGAAGCCTTCCGGCAGCGTCTCGCGCACGGTTTGCTCGATCACGCGCGGGCCGGCGAAACCGATCAGCGCCTTCGGCTCGCCGATGTTGATGTCCCCAAGCATCGCCAGACTGGCCGAAACACCGCCCGTCGTCGGATTGGTCATCACGCTGATGTAGGGCACGCCGGCGTCGCGCATGCGCGCCAGCGCGGCGGAAGTCTTGGCCATCTGCATCAGCGAGAACAGCGCTTCCTGCATGCGCGCGCCGCCGGTGGCGGAGAAGCACACCAGTGCGCTCTTCTCGGCCAGTGCGCGCTCGGCCGCGCGGGTGAATTTCTCGCCCACCACCGAACCCATCGAACCACCCATGTAGGAGAACTCGAACGCGGTAGCGACCAGCGGGCGGCCCTTCAGGCGGCCGCTCATGGTGATCATCGCGTCCTTCTCGCCGGTGGCTTTCTGCGAAGCGACGATGCGGTCGCGGTACTTCTTCGAATCGCGGAATTTCAACGGATCGGTCGGTTCCAGGCTGGCCCACAGCTCCTGCGTGGAGCCCTCGTCGAGCAGGGCGAGCAGGCGCTCGCGCGCACCGATCGGGTGATGGTGGCCGCACTTGGGACAGACCATCAGGTTGCGCTCCAGCTCCGGCCGGTACAGCACCGTGCCACAGCCGCCGCACTTGTCCCACACGCCCTCGGGCACCTTGCCCTTGTTGGCCGGAGTGCTGTGCGTGCGTGCACGCGGGGTCATGATTTTCTGAAGCCAGTTCATGGGGACCTCGTCAACTATGCTGTGCCACACCGCGAGCCCCGGGCCCTCACCCGTTCCTCATCGAAAAGGAACGTGCGCAGGTCAGGGCGCGTCCAGTGCTGCGCGGATCGGCGCGAGAAACTCGCGCGCCCGCGTGGCGATGTCATCCGCTTCCGTGGCGCCGGCCAGGCGCTCTACCAGCGCACTGCCGATGACCACGGCGTCGGCGAATCCGGCGATCGCTTTCGCAGTCGCCGCATCGCGGACGCCGAAGCCGACCGCCACCGGCGCCTTCGCCCCGGCGCGCACTTCGGCCACGCGCGCGGCGATGTCCGCCGTGCTCAGCCGTGCCGCGCCGGTGATTCCGGCGAACGACACATAGTACAGGAAGCCCCGGGCCGCCTCGCACAACTTCGCCATACGCGCGGGTGCGGTGGTGGGCGCGGCCAGCAGGATCTGCTGCAGGCCTACGATGCGCAGCGGCTCCAGCACGGCCGACTCCTCCAGCGGGCAATCGACGACCAGCACGCCGTCGACACCCGCCTGCACGGCGTCCTGCGCGAAGCGCGCGTAGCCGTGCATTTCGATCGGGTTGAGGTAGCCCATCAGCACGACCGGCGTGTCCGCGTCGCGCTGGCGGAATTCGGCGACCCATCGCAACACATCGCCCAGGCCGACGCCGCTGGCGATCGCCCGCTCGCTGGCGTGCTGGATGACCGGACCGTCGGCCATGGGATCGGAAAATGGAACACCCAGCTCGATCAGGTCCGCGCCCGCCGCAACCAGGGCGTGCATCAGGGCGACGGCATGTTCGGGCGACGGATCGCCCGCGGTGACGAATGGAATCAGTCCGGTGCGGCTATCGGCTTCAAGCGCGGCAAAGCGCCGATCGATGCGGCTCATACCTGCACTCCCTCGCGCGCGGCGATGGTGTGCACGTCCTTGTCGCCGCGTCCGGAGAGGTTGCACAGCACCAGCGCGTCCTTCGGGTATTCGCGCGCGAGCTTCATCGCCTGCGCCACGGCGTGGCTGGATTCAAGCGCGGCGAGGATGCCCTCGGTACGGGCGAGCAGGTGGAACGCCTCCAGCGCTTCGTCGTCGGTGACGCCAACGTACTCGGCACGGCCGGTGTCCTTGAGGAAAGCGTGTTCGGGGCCGACGCCGGGGTAGTCCAGACCGGCCGAGACCGAGTGTGTCTCGGTGATCTGGCCGTTGTCGTCACAAAGCACATAAGTGCGGTTGCCGTGCAGCACGCCCGGCCGGCCGGCTGCCAGCGACGCCGCGTGATGTCCCGTGTCCATGCCCTCCCCCGCCGCCTCGGCGCCGACGATGCGCACGACCGCATCGTTGAGGAAGGCATGGAACAGGCCGATCGCGTTGGAACCGCCGCCCACGCAGGCGGTGATCGCATCGGGCAGACGGCCGTAGCCCTCCAGCATCTGCTCGCGCGCCTCGCGTCCGACGATGGCGTTGAAGTCGCGCACCATCTGCGGATACGGATGCGGTCCGGCCACGGTACCGATGATGTAGAAGGTGTCGGCCACGTTGGTGACCCAATCGCGCATGGCTTCGTTGAGCGCGTCCTTGAGCGTTTTCGAACCCGAGGTGACGGGCACCACTTCCGCACCCAAGAGCTTCATGCGATAGACATTGATTTTCTGCCGCTCGATGTCGACCGCGCCCATGTAGACCACGCACTGCATGCCGAAGCGTGCGGCCACCGTGGCGCTGGCCACGCCATGCTGCCCGGCGCCGGTCTCGGCGATCACGCGCTGCTTGCCCATCCGTCGCGCGACCAGGGCCTGCCCGATGGTGTTGTTGATCTTGTGCGCGCCGGTGTGGTTGAGGTCCTCGCGCTTGAGCAGGATCCGCGCGCCGCCGACATGCTTCGACAGCCGCTCGGCGTGGTAGATCGGGCTCGGACGGCCGACGTAGTACTTGAGATCGCGGTCCAGTTCCGCCAGGAAATCCGGATCCCGGCGCAGCCGCTGGTAGGCCTCGGTCAGTTCGGCCAGCGGCGCCATCAGCGTCTCGGCGACATAGCTGCCGCCATAGGCGCCGAACCGGCCGTGCTCGTCCGGCCAGCGGTGGAAATCCTGGGTAGCGGGCATGGGGGGCTCCATCGGCAGCGGCGGGTCGCCGCAGGAAGCCTCACACCTTAGTGCCGGCCAGCCTTGTGAAAAAGCGAAAAATTCGTAGCCGCGTGTGAGCTAGACTCACAGCATGTCGGACCGCGACCTGCCCTCGCTGCATGCCCTGCGCGCCTTCGAGGCCGCCGCCCGGCTGGGCAGCATGAGCCTGGCGGCGCAAGAACTGCACGTCACCCACGGCGCCGTGAGCCGGCAGGTGCGTTCACTGGAAGAGGCGCTGGGCCAGCCCCTGTTCCTGCGCCAGGGCCGAGGTATCCAGGCCACCACCGCAGGGCGGCGCTTGCAGGAAAGTTGCCATGCCGCGTTCGGACAGTTGCGCGAAAGCTGGGCCCGGTTGCGGCGTGAGCAAGCGGACGCGGCCCTGGTACTGGGCTGCTCGGGCAGCGTGCTGGCGCGCTGGGTGATTCCCCGGCTGGAACGCCTGCGGCACGACCTGCCCGCGCTGACCCTGCACCTGGCAGCGCAGGAGGAACCGGCCTCCCTGGCTGGGGTGGACGTGGCCCTGTTGCTGGAAGCACCACCCTGGCCGGCCTCGTGGCAGGTGTACGACCTGGCACCCGAGCGCATCGGCCCCGTGCTCAGTCCCCGCCATCCCGACCTCGAGCGCCTGCGCACCCTGCCCCCCGCCACGCTGTGCGACGAGCCGCTGCTGTACACCGCCTCGCGCCCGCAGGCCTGGCCGGACTGGGCAAGGGCGATGGGGCTGGCGCCGGAATCCATGCAGCAGACGCAAGCCCTGCCGCATCTTTATTTCCTGCTGGAGGCCGCCGCCGCCGGGCTGGGCGTAGCCATCGCCCCGCAACCGCTGGTCGCCGACGACCTGGCCAGTGGCCGATTGCTCGCGCCATGGGGTTTTCGCGAAACGGGCGGTCGCTGGGTCCTCGCCACCACGCGCGCGGGCGACGCGCGCCTGGAAGCGCTGGCCGCCTGGGCACGGAACGAACTGACCGAACGCGCTTGAGGTCCCTCTCCAGCGTGCGAGCGGGCGCAGCCCTTCCCGTGGCGGGAAGGCGGAAGGCGTCCGGCTTTCTACAGATATCGCTTTGCCAGTTCCCTTAGTCGCTCGAGCGACTGCGGCGTGCGCGTGCCCAATACGCCACGCCTCTCCTTCGGCAGGTGTTCCAGCGGATCGCAATCGTCAAACGCGTAGTGCTCCATGAGCCGCTTCCAGCCAGCCCTCTCGGTGGGTGGCAATCCACGGAAGGCCAGGATGGCGTGGTACAGCGCCGAAAGCGCATGGCCGGTGGTGTAGCCCGCCTCGTCCACGGAAAGCCACCAGTAATTCACCAGCGCGTTGAGCCGCTCCAGCGACTCGACGTGATGCCACCACAGCGGCGGCATGTAGATGGCATCGCCGGGGTGGAGCTCGGTCACCTGCGCGGCGGCAAGCGCCTGCTTCAAACGCGAAAAGCGCGGATCGTCCAGCCGGTCCAGGCGCGCCATTCCGATCATCGTGCTGGTGGGGGCGAAGTCGAGCGGACCGATGTACAGGTTGGGCAACTGCTCGGGCGGAAACAGCGTGAAGCGCCGCCGGCCGCACACCACGCAGGCAATGTTGTGCTGCGAGTCGAAATGCGTGGGCGTGGTGACACGGTTGCCAATCCACAATCGGGGTGGAACATCTGGGCCGATCAGCGGCAGCGCGTGGTGTTCCAGGAATCCGGGCAGGCAGGCGGCGATCGATGCGCTCTGGATCGCCAGGCCCGGCGGATGATCGACCCGGCTGTAGCTGGCCAGCCGCTGCAGGCCGAGCGTCAGCGGGATGCGGTAATGTTCGTAGTTGAAGCCGTCCAGCGCCTCGTTGTAGCCGATCAGGCCCTCGGCCTCGGGCGGCATCAGCAAGGTGTCTACCGGCGTGCCGTTGTCCAGCGCGGCCAGATCCTCGGCAAAGACGGTGTCCGATGTCTGCGCCAGCCTGACCAGCGGCCAGTCGCGAACCAGGCCGCGCATCACCAGCGGGCGGTCGCGAGCCATCAGGACCGCCCGGTCCGGCACTGCGCCGGCGTCGATTTCCTCGATGGCCTGCGGCAACGCCATGCTCAGCGTGGAACCTTATCCGCGGCGCGCACCGCCGCGATGAAGGCTTCCAGTTGCGCCGGATCCTTGATGCCCGGCGCCGATTCGATGCCGCTGGATACGTCGACGCCCCACGGTCGCGCGATGCGGATGGCCTCGGCCACGTTGCCGGGGTGCAACCCGCCGGCGAGGATCAGCGGCTGCGCTAGGCCGCGCGGCATCAGCGACCAGTCGAAGGCTTTGCCGCTACCACCCACCTCGCCCAGACCGTGGCCGTCGAGCACCAGTCCCGCCGCGCCCGGGTACGCGCGCAGCCGTGGCAACGCATCGCTCCCGTCGCCCATCGCGATCGCCTTGAGGTAGGGCCGTCCGAACTGCGCGCACCAGTCGTCGCGCTCGGCGCCATGGAATTGCAGCAGCGCCGGCTGCACCGCAGCGATCACCTCGTCGACGAAAACGGCATCCTCGTCCATGAACAGCGCCACGGTCGTGACCATCGGCGGCAGCGCGCGGGCGATCGCGCGGGCCTGGCCGATATCTACCCGCCGGCGGCTGCGTGCGGTGAAGATCAGCCCGATCGCGTCGGCGCCCAGTTCGGCGGCCAGCACGGCATCCACGGCGCGGGTCATGCCGCAGCACTTGATGCGGATCATGCGCTCACCTCCGCCGGCAGCCCCCAGTGCGCCTCGTAACGCGGGCCGAGAAAGGTCAGCCCGGAGGACGGCGCGGTCGGCCCTGCCACTTCGCGATCGCGCCCGGCAAGCAGATGCGCCAGCCAAGTGACGGCCTGTTGCCCGCGCCCTACCGGCAGCAGGGAGCCGACGATGTTGCGCACCATGTGATGCAGGAAGGCGTTGGCCTCGATCTGGACGATCACCTGCTCGCCCTCGCGCCGCACGTCCAGGCCCAGCACGCAGCGTCGCGCGTGCGCGGCCTGGCAGGACACCGCGCGGAAAGCCGAGAAATCGTGCTCACCCAGCAGCGCCTGCCCGGCCCGATGCATGGCCGATGCATCCAGCGGTGTCCGCTCCCACGTGACGTAGCGAGCGTCCAGCGCAGCGCGAACCGGGCGGTTGAGAATGATGTAGCGATAGCGCCGGCTGCGTGCGGAAAAGCGCGCATGGAAGGCACCAGGCACCGGCTGCGCCCACAGCACCGCCACGGCGGTGGGCAAGTTGGAACATGCACCCAGCACCCAGCTCCGCATGTCGCGCTCGGCGTCGGTATCGAAGTGCACTACCTGGCAACGCCCGTGCACGCCAGCGTCGGTGCGTCCGGCGCAGGTCACCGTGACCGGTTGCGCGGCCACGCGCGAGAGCGCCTGCTCCAGCGCGCCCTGCACGGTCGAACCGTGGGACAGGCGCTGCCAGCCGAGGAAATCGGTGCCGTCGTACTCGACGCCCAGGGCAATGCGCATGTGTTGGTTCCTGCGAAACAGCCCGGAAGCGTAGGGTGGGCTCCAGCCCACCGCAACCGATCCGGATGCGGAGAACGAAAACGGAAAGCCAGTTTACGCAGCCCGGACGCAAGAAGGGCCGGCATGGCCGGCCCTTCTTGCAAGCGATGGAGAACGCTTCAGGACAGCGAATCGAGCAGGCGCTGCGCCGCATCCCTCTGCATCTGCGTGCCCTCGTTCATGACTTCCTCGAGCATGGCGCGGGCGCCATCGGCGTCGCCCATGTCCATGTAGGCACGGGCCAGGTCCAGCTTGGTGTCGATCGGGTCGTCGCTGAACTGGCCCATTTCCTGCGGCTCGGCGGCGGTCGCGCTGCCGGTGGTGTCGTTCACCGGCTCTTCGAAGTTCCAGGTCGAGGGCGTCGCGTCTTCCACCGGGGCCGGCTCGACGTTCCGCATGACCGTAAGGTCCTCGTCCTCGTCGGCGACGCGGGCATCCATCGCGGGAGTCCCGGCCGGGGCCGGGCGTGTCGGGGTGAGGTCGAAATCGAAGTGGTACTCGCTGACCTTGGGACGCTCGCCGCCGGTCGGCTCGTCGTGGATCCCGGTTTCCTCAGCGTGGTCGGCGTAGTTGTCCAGATCGAACGGTTCCATCTCCTCGCCGATCACCTGGTGACGCTCGTCCTCGCGCGAATCGAACGCGTCCTGCGCACCCTGGCCGGCAAACAGCGGATGGCCCGGCACCAGGTCCTCGCCCATGGCAACCACGTCCTGCCACTCGTCCTGCTCGGGATCGACGATATGGGCGTGCATCGCCTCGGCCGCGGCTTCGAAATGGTCCACGTCCCGGCGGGAGTAGTACAGGCTCACCAGTTCCAGGTGCAGGCCGATGTCGTCCGGATGTTCTGCCAGCTGGTCGAGCAATTCGTCCTGGTCCGGATCCGCGCTAACGGGCGTGGACGTATCCGGCACCGCGCCGAAGCGGTCGGCCAGCGAGGGGGCAGTGGAAACGGCGCGCGGACCCGCCGGCTTGCGGCGACGACCCAGCAGCGCAAGCAGGATCAGCAGCAGGACCGCGCCACCGGCAGCGGCCCACGCCCACGGCTGCATGAACCATGGCTGCTCCGCCGACGCGGGGGGCACCGGCTTGCGGACCACCGGCTTGACCGGTTTGCTGGCGGGCTTGACTGCCGGGGCGGCCGCAGGAGCTGTCGCCGCGCTGTGTGCGGACGGTACGGAGGTCGTCGTGGCGAGGGAACGGGCGCTACCGGGCACGGCCGGCGCGATCGCCGTAGCCGCGGCGGCCGGCTTCGTGGTGGTTTCGGCGACCGCTGCGGTGGCACCCGTGCCGGCCGTCGAAGTCATGGCCGGCAGGCCGGCCTTCTTGCGGGCGTCGGCAAGCTTGTGCTGCAGCTCGGCGATCTCGTTGTCCTTGAGCGCGAGCAAGCGGGTGTTCTTGTCGTTGATGTCCTGCAGATCCTTCAGCCGCGACTTCAGGTCCGCACTCTGTTGCTGCAGGGTGGTCAGCGCCTCCTGGGTGCGCATCAAGTCCTGGCGCAGGGCTGCATCACCCTTGCCGCCCTGGACGCCGGCGCCCTTGCCGCCTTCCTTCGCCGGCACCAGGGCCAGCCGGTCTGCTGTCGTGCCTGCGGAGGAGCCGGAGGCTTCCGTACGCGCAGCCGCATCGGCCACGGTGGTGGTCGAGCCCGTCGACTGGGCGCGCCAGTCGCCGTTCTGCTGGCGGATCTCCGCCATCGCGGCGGCCACATTCATGGCCTGCGCTTCCTGGCTGGTCGGCACGCGCAGGACCGCGCCGCTCTTCAGCGCGTTGATGTTGTCCTGGTAGAACGCGTCCGGATTGGCCTGCTTGAGGGCCAGCATCATCTGGCTCGCATCCACGCCGGCCGGGGCGACCTGGCGGGCGATGCCCGACAGCGTCTGCCCACGTTCGACCTGGTATTGGCCGCCGGCTGCGACGCGACCGGCGCCCGGCTGGGCGGCGGTGGAACCGGCCGTCGCCGGACGCGCGGTGGCGCGGGGCGCGTTGCCGCGCGGAGCACGTACGGTGGGCGCCGTTGGCGCGGTGCCAGGCGGGTCGAGCAGGACCGGAAACTCGCGCAGGCTTCGGCCCGATGCGTTGTCCACTTCCACCAGCAGGTCGAGGTAGGGGTCGTTGACCGCCACCGCGCTGGTGATGCGGATCACCTTGCGTCCGCCCACGTCGACGATGCTGAACTGCAGCGGCAGGTCGGGCCGGACACCGGCCAGGCCAGCGCGGGCGAAGTCTTCCGGCGAGGCCAGGCGCGCGGTGAGGTTGCGCAGCTCGGCGGGGCTGTCCGGCGTCAGCGGGATCTCCGCGAGCAACGGCTGGCCGAGGGCCGATTTGACCTGGATCTGACCCAATTCGAGCGCCGCCGCCTGGGTGCTGCCCAGAGCCAGCGCCAGCAGCATCGACAGTTTCAACGAACGATTCATCGCTTCGATTCCCCCAAACGCCCGAGACGCTTCATGCCATCGCCGCGGGCTGCGGCGACACCGGAACGCGCGTCACTTTAGTTATATGTAGGCCAATCAACAATAGCTGCGGCGACCGCTTAGCGCATATTGCTGCGGTCTGTTCTCGCTCCAGCGGCGGGTCATCGGCCCGTATTGCCCTTCTGCCGTTGGCCGGCAAGGGCCTCCAGCTGGCGCTGCAACCGGGCGATTTCGCGGTCCTGCTCATCCAGGCGGTCGCTGGCCTGGCGGCTATGCGACTCCTGCTCGGTAAGCTGGCGCTGCAGCTGCACGATCTCGGCCCCCCGGGCGCGCAGCTGCCGTTTGAGATGCACCTGTGCGGGCGCCGCCTGCCCTGCCACCGCGGCCTGTTCGGGCCCACCGTCGGCCAAGGCCGGCAGCACCGGGAGGGTCAGCAGCGGTAGCAGGAGCCAGGGTTTTCGCATCAGAGATAGTCCTCGATCAGCCGCTCGGCGATCTGTACCGCATTGAGCGCAGCGCCCTTGCGGATGTTGTCGGCCACAATCCACAGGTCCAGGCCGCGCTCGTGCGAGATGTCCTCGCGGATGCGGCCCACGAACACCGGATCCTTGCCGGCGGCATCGCCCACCGGAGTCGGATAGCCGCCCGGCTTGCGCTCGTCCATGACCACGACACCCTCGGCCTGCTCCAGCAGCGCGCGGGCCTCGTCGGCGCCGATCTTGTCGCGGGTCTCCACGTGCACCGCCTCGGCGTGGCCGTAGAACACCGGCACCCTGACGGCGGTGGGGTTCACCGCGATGGAGTCGTCCTCCAGGATCTTGCGCGTCTCCCACACCATCTTCATTTCTTCTTTGGTGTAGCCGTTGGGCTGGAACTCGTCGATGTGCGGGATCACATTGAAAGCGATCTGCTTGGGGAATTTCTTGCCCGGTTCCACATCCTGGAAGTTCAGCAGGGCCGCGGTCTGGCGGCCGAGCTCCTCCATGCCGCTGCGGCCGGCGCCCGAAACGGACTGGTAGGTGGCCACGTTGATGCGTTCGATGCCCACGGCGCGGTGGATCGGCGCCAGCGCCACCAGCATCTGCATGGTCGAACAGTTGGGATTGGCGATGATGCCGCGGGTGGTGTAGTCGGCGATGGCGTGCGGGTTGACCTCGGCGACCACCAGCGGGACGTCGTCCTGGTAGCGGAACTCGGAAGTGTTGTCGATCACCACGGCGCCCGCCGCGGCCGCGCGCGGCGCATGCTCGCGGCTGACCGAGCCACCGGCGGAGAAAAAGGCGATATCCACGCCGTCGAAGTCGTAATCGGCCAGGTTCCTGACGGTGACCTGCTTGCCGCCGAAGGAAATCTTCTCGCCGGCCGAGCGCTCGCTGGCCAGCGGTACCAGTTCGCCGACGGGGAAATCCCGCTCGGCCAGGATGCCCAGCAGGGTTTCGCCAACCGCGCCGGTGGCGCCGACCATGGCGACCTTGTAGCTGCTCTTCTTGCTCATGGGATGTCTTGCTGCCTGTGTGGGGAGGTGGTCAGGGCGCCGGCCGCACGGCCAGCACCCCGGGGTTTAGGAGGGAGGGCGGATGCCCCGCGTCAGGGCCATGGCCGAACAACGCCAGAACGTTGTCCACCGCCAGCGCGGTCATCGCGCGGCGAGTGTCCCAGGTGGCGCTGGCAATGTGCGGACTGAGGATGACGTTGTCGAGCGCGAGCAGGGCCGGGTGCACGGCCGGTTCCCCTTCGAACACGTCCAGCGCGGCGGCGGCCAGGCGTCGCCCGGCCAGGGCGGCGGCCAGCGCAGCATCATCGACGACGCCGCCGCGGGCGATGTTGACCAGCACGGCGGTGGGTTTCATCGCCGCCAGCTCGGCCGCGCCGATGGCGTGGTGGCTCTCGGCGGTCAGGGGCACCGCCAGTACGAGGAAGTCCGACTCGGCCAGCAGCGTGGATTTGTCCACGTAGCGCGCCGCGCATCCGGCCTCGACAGCGGCCGGCAGTCGCGAACGGTTTTGGTAGGCCACCTGCATGCCAAAACCCGTGGCGCGGCGCGCGATCGCCTGTCCGATGCGTCCCATGCCGAGAATGCCCAGCGTGCGGCCCCGCGTGTCGAGCCCCAACCAATCCTTGAACCCGTTGGCACGCCAACGCCCTTCCCGCAGCCAGCGCTCCGCCGCGCCGATGTGGCGCGCCGAACCCAGCAGCAGCGCCCAGGTGAAGTCGGCCACGCTTTCGCTGAGCACGTCCGGGGTATTGGACGCGGCGATGCCCGCCGCGGTCAATGCGGGGATGTCCAGGTTGTCGTAACCGACGGCGAGGTTGGCGACGATGCGAAGCCGCGGCGCGCTCGCCACTTCCATCGCGCCGATACGCTGGTTCAGCCCCACGATCGCGGCATCACAGGACGCGAGCTTGCCGGCAAGTACGACCGGCGGAAACACGGTTTCTTCCGCCTCGGTCGCCACCTCGAAGTGCGGCTCCAGGCGAGCGACGATGTCGGAAAAGGTGGGACGGGAGATCCACACCCGCGGCTTGCCGATCATTGGTGTTCCGTAGTGAAAGCTCAGGCGATTCGCGGGGCGACCGGCCCCACGTCGCCGCATTGCGCGCGATGGCGCAGCGCGTGGTCCATCAGCACCAGCGCCAGCATGGCCTCGACGATGGGCGTGGCGCGGATCCCCACGCAGGGATCGTGCCGCCCCTTGGTGACCACCTGCACCGGCTCGCCGGCCAGGTTCACGCTTTGCCCCGGCACCAGGATGCTGGAGGTCGGCTTGAACGCCACCGACACCGTCACCGGCTGACCAGTGCTTATCCCGCCAAGGATGCCACCCGCATGGTTGGACGTAAAGCCGTCCAAATGCATTTCATCCCGATGTTGCGTGCCGCGCTGCGCGACCGCGGCGAAGCCAGCGCCGATCTCCACGCCCTTGACCGCATTGATCGACATCATCGCTGCCGCCAGGTCGCCATCGAGCTTGCCATAGACCGGCTCGCCCCAACCCGGCGGCACGCCTTCGCCCACCGCACTGACGCGTGCCCCGACCGAATCGCCGGACTTGCGCAACGCGTCCATGGCTTTTTCCAGTTCCGGCACCTGCCCGGCGTCCGGCCAAAAGAATGCATTGGCTTCCACTGCATTCCAGTCGAAACCGCGCGGCACGATATCGCCCAACTGGGCCAGGTGGCCGCGCACCCGCACGCCGTGGCGCTCGACCAGCCATTTTTTTGCGACTACCGCGGCGGCCACGCGCATGGTGGTCTCGCGAGCCGAGGCGCGGCCACCGCCGCGCGGGTCGCGGATGCCGTATTTCTGCCAGTAGGTGTAGTCGGCGTGGCCGGGGCGGAAGGTCTGCGCGATGTCGCCGTAATCCTTGCTGCGCTGGTCGGTATTGCGGATCAGCAGCGCGATCGGCGTGCCGGTGGTCTTGCCCTCGTAGACGCCCGAGAGGATTTCCACTTCGTCTGCCTCGTGGCGCTGCGAGGTGTGCCGGCTGCGGCCAGTGGCGCGGCGCTCCAGGTCGTGACGGAAGTCCTCCGGCGCGATCGCCAGGCCCGGCGGGCAACCGTCGATGACGCAGCCGATCGCCGGACCGTGGCTTTCGCCGAAGGTGGTGACGGTGAAGAGCTTGCCGAAGGAATTGCTGGACATGCCGCGCGCCCGCTACGAGGAAGCCGAAGCATAGCGGCTCGCCGGCAAGCCCTGCAGGAGCGCCCTTGACGCGACCGCGATCCCCGCTGCCGCCACGACCATCGGGATGGCGGTCGCGCCCAAGGGCGCTCCCGCGAGGAAGCTCAGGCCGCTTGCCACTCGCGCGAGAGGATGGCGAACACTACGTCGTCCACCCACTCGCCGTGCAGCCACAGGCTCTCGCGGAAATGCGCCTCCTGGCGCATGCCCAGCGCCTGCAGCAGGCTCATGCAAGCAGCGTTGCGCGGATCGACCGAAGCATGGATGCGGCGCCAGCCCAGTACGTCGAAACCTTGATGGAACAGCGCCTGCAGCGCCTCGCACGCATAACCCATGCCTTGGTGCGCGGGCGCCAGACTGATGCCGAACTCCACCGAGTCGCCTGGCGTGGCCGGCAGGCACACGCCCAGGTCGCCGATCAGCGCCCCGCTCTGTCGCAAGCGGATCGCACGCTGGAACCAAAGGCCTGGCGCCGGTTCCGATTGCGTGTCGATGAACGCGCGCGCCTCCGCGACGCTCGCCGGACGCCATCCCTGGAAGCGTGCCACCGCCGGGTCGGCCCGACAGGTGTAAAGCGCTTCGGCATCGCCCGTGTGCAGCCGATCGAGCAGCAGGCGGTCGGTGGTCAGTTCCATGCGGCCGCTTCCCTCGATGCTCAGCGGCGCGCGTCGGCCGCGGCGCGGATCGCCGCGGCATGCTCGACCAGGTCGCGGCGCTCGAGCGCGAACACGCCCATCGGCCCGACCTTGAACTCGATCCACACGAATGGCACTTCGGGCAGCAGTGCCGCCAGCGCGTGTTCGCTCTCGCCCACCTCCACGATCAGCAGGCCGTCGTCGCTCAGGTGGTCGGCCGCCTGATCGAGCATCTGCAGGCAGATGTCCAGCCCGTCCTCGCCCGAGGTCAACCCTAGCTTGGGTTCATGGCTGTACTCGCCCGGTAGCGCCGCGTATTCGTCCTCGGTCACGTACGGCGGGTTGGACACGATGAGGTCGTAGCGACGGCCTTTCACGCCCTCGAACAGGTCCGACTTGACCGCTTCCACGCGCCCTTCGACGTGCTGGAACACGATGTTCTCGCGCGCCAGCGACAGTGCCTCGTCGCTGATGTCGACGATGTCGACCTGCCAGTCGGGGTTGTACTCGGCCATGGCGATGCCGATGCAGCCCGAACCCGTGCACAGGTCCAGCGCGCGCTCGACATGACGGCCGTCCAGCCAGGGCGCGAAGCCCGACTCGATCAGCTCGGCGATGGGCGAGCGCGGCACCAGCGCGCGGCGGTCGCTCTTGAACTTGAGCCCGGCGAACCAGGTCTCGCCGACCAGGTAGGCCACCGGCAGCCGCTCGGTGACACGCCGCTCGATCAGCTCCAGCACGCGCGCGCGTTCCTCGGCGGTGAGCTTGCCCGCGCCGTAGGCCGGCGGGATGTCCGGCGGCAGGTGCAGGCTGGCCAGCACCAGGTGGGTCGCCTCGTCGATCGGGTTGTCGTGGCTGTGACCGAAGGTCAGTCCCGCGGCGGAGAAGCGGCTGGCGCCGTAGCGGATGAAGTCGATGATGGAAGACAGTTCGGCAGTCACGGGCCTTTCCTGGCGGGCGCGGCGTGGAGGATCGGCGATTATCCCTCACCGCCACGCTCAGGGCGAACGGCTTGGCCCTTATACTGGCTGGATGACTTTCGCCGTCCTCATCCAATATCTCCTGCCCCACCGCGCCCTGTCGCGGGTGGTCTACTGGGCCACGCGCTGGACCTGGCGGCCGTGGAAGAACTTCCTGATCGGCCAGATCGTGCACCGCTACAAGGTGGACATGGGCGAAGCGGCGCAGCCGGACCCGTTCGCCTACCAGCACTTCAATGCTTTCTTCACCCGCAAGCTCAAGCCCAACGCGCGGCACGAGGACGGCGATCCGACCACGCTGATCTCGCCGGCGGACGGGCGCATCAGCCAGTCCGGCCGCATCGTGGACGGGCGCATCTTCCAGGCCAAGGGACAGGAATACACCGCCGCCGAACTGCTCGGCGACGAGGAAGCAGCCGCCCCGTACCGGGAAGGCGACTTCGTCACGATCTACCTCTCACCGCGCGATTACCACCGCGTGCACATGCCGCTCGGCGGCACGTTGCGCGAGACCGTGCACATCCCCGGTCGCATCTTCAGCGTGGCGCCGTTCGCGGTGGAGGCGATCCCGCGGCTGTTCGCGCGCAACGAGCGCCTGGTATGCCATTTCGACAGCCCGAACGGCCCGTTCGTGGCAGTGATGGTCGGCGCCGTGCTGGTGTCGTCCGTGGCCACCGTGTGGGACGGACTGGTGATCCCGCCCTATGCCTCGGACATCCGCCGCAAGTCGTTCGCCGGCCAGGGCATCACGCTGGCGCGCTTCGCCGAGATGGCGCGCTTCAACATGGGTTCGACGGTGATCCTGCTGCTGCCGCCCGGGATGATCGAACTGGACGCACTCCAGTCCCAGCAGACGGTCAAGCTGGGCCAGCGCCTGGGCCGCCGGCCGCTGCCGAACGACTGACGCAAAGCGTCATTCTGTGACGTTCTAGGCGCACCCGTGCACAACGCTTGGCTATGCTCCGGCCGTCAAACGGCTCCGGGGGAGAACCCATGCGATCGATCGTCCCGCTCATCGCCTTCGTGCGCGGCCAGCAGCTGGAACGTCAGTTCCGCGGCATCAGCAAGGGCCTGGCGGCGTTGCCCGCCGGCGCCCGCGCGAGGCTGAGCCTGCTCACGCTGCGCGAAATCGGCCAGGCCGCGCGCAGCGAGTTCCCCCATCTCTATGGCACCCCGCCGCAGGACCGCTATCTGCCCTGGGGTCGTGGCACCGCCACCGGTTTCGCCCGCGCCTGCTCGGACAACCCGGAAGTCGCGCTGCGCGGCATGGCGCTGTGGCTGGCGGTGGCCTATCACGAGACCAAGGATTCGCCCCATGCGTTCGTGCGTTCGCGCCACCGGCAACTGCTGCGCGTGGTGCGCGAGCTGAAGGAACTGCACGGTAGCGGCGCCCGCGAGCGCGAGGACGTGGTGGAGCGCTGGATGCAGCCCAGCGCCGCCGCCTGAGTCGGTGATGGGAACGGTGGGCTAAGCCACCCTACTTGGGCTGCTGGGCATAGGGTGGGCTTAAACCCACCGCCCCAAACACCTCAGCGCCGGCAGGACGGCAACCGCAGCACCTGCCCCGCGCGGATGCGGTGGTGCTTCAGGTCGTTGATGTCCGACAGCTCGCGCACGTCCGAACATCCCAGCTTGTGCACGATGCCCAGCAGCGTGTCGCCGCGGCGCACGACGTAGCGCGAATGCGGATGCGCGGGACGCTTCGGCTCCGGCTTGACCACCTCCGGCACCACCGCCGAATGCAGGTCGCTCGCCAGGATCGGCCACGGCCCATCGATGCAGCGCGATGCGTAGACCGACTCCAGTTCCTTCGGCACCTGCAGCTGGCTGCCGGCCGGCTGCTCATCCTGCGGATTGAGTCGCGGGTTCAAGTTGCGCAGCGTGCGGAACCAGCCATCGTCCATGCCCTGCGCCGAGCCCATGCAGATGGTCAGTTCGGATAGCGAGGCGGGGCGCTTGAGCGTGATGCGGCCCGGTGCACCGTCGATCTTCGGGAGGTTCAGGTTGTAGCTGTCCGGATGCAGGAACAACCACGCCGCGGCCAGCACTGCGGGCACGTACTCGCGGGTTTCCTCCGACAGCTGGTTGTAGATCGTCGGGTCGTAGAAGCTCACGTCGGTGTTGTCGCCGACCATCCGGCGCATGCGCCCTTCGCCGCCGTTGTAGGCGGCCAGCGAAAGCTCGAGGTTGTCGTTGAACGCCTTCAGCTGCTCGTCCATGTATGCGGCGTTCGCGCGCGCCGCCTCGGACGGATCGAAACGCGTGTCGAAACCGCTCTGGTTGTTCAGGCCGAAACGCAGGCCGGTGGCATACATGAACTGCAGCGGGCCGGCGGCGCCGGAGCGCGAGACGGCGTGCACCTTGCCGCCGGATTCCTTGGCCATGATGCCGAACAGCAGCGCCTCGGGCAGGTCGGCCTTGTCGTACTGCGGCCACATTTCGTAGCGCATGTACTGGTAGTTGATCCAGGTATCGACCAGGTTCGAGCGCCACTGCGTCAACCACATTTCCAGCGCGGCCTTGACCGGGCCGTTCATGGCGATCAGTTCGGATAGCTTGTGCCCACGCAGCAGGGTTACCGCACGCTGCGCCTGCGGCAGCGCGGCTACACCACCGGCCTGGCCGGCCACGGCCTCCTCGGGCGCTTCCTCGCCGACGGTTTCCAGGTCGTCACCGGCGAAGAAGCTGCCGTCCTTCAGGCGCAGCAGCCGGTCGAACACCGAGTAGAAGCGCTGAGAGTCGCAACCGGGCGTGGCGCCACAGCGGGCGGCAGCCTGCTTGAGGCTGTCCAGCGAGTCCTTGAGGCTCTGCTCGGACGCCTGGTCGTCGCCCTCGCGCGCCTGTTGCAGCGCGGTCTCGTAGCCCTTGCTGGCCTGATCGAGCTGCGCATACAACGCGTTGACCTCGCCCGGGGCGCGACTGCCGCCTCCGCTGGCGCAGGCAGTGAGCAGGACGAGCCCGGCAGCCAGCGGCGCGAGGCGGAAACGATGGGCAAGAGTAGACAGCGGCATGACGAAAGCTTGACGGCGGGAATACATTCACCTTAGCGCATGCAGACCCGATGCCAAAACCGCGGCGCCCGCCAGAACGCACGAACTGCGACCTGCATCCGCTTGGCTACAATCGCGCATCCGACGCACGGAGCGCCTGCATGCCCGAGATTCTGATTGGCCGCAACGACACCGCCGAAGTCGCGCTCGAATCGCGCTACGGAAACCGCCACGGCATGGTCGCCGGTGCCACCGGCACGGGCAAATCCGTTTCGTTGATGGTGCTGGCCGAGGGGTTCTCGCGGCTGGGCGTGCCGTGCGTGCTGGCCGACGTCAAGGGCGACCTGGCCGGGCTCGCGATGGCGGCAAGCGAGCCCAACGACAAGATCAAGGCGCGCCTATCGAAACTCCGTCTCACCGACTGGCAGCCGCAGGCCAATCCGGTGATCTTCTGGGACCTCTACGGCAAGCAGGGCCACCCGCTGCGCACCACGGTCAGCGACATGGGCCCCACCCTGCTCGGCCGCGTGCTGGAACTCAACGACACCCAGCAGGGCGTGCTGGAGATCGTGTTCAAGCTGGCCGACGACCAGGGCTGGCTGCTGCTGGACCTGGCCGACCTGCGCGCCCTGCTCACCTTCGCCGCGGACAACGCCAAGGACATCTCCACCCAGTATGGATTGATCGGCAAGACCAGCATTGCCGCCATCCAGCGCGCGCTGCTGGCGCTGGAGCAGGCCGGCGGAGACAACTTCTTCGGCGAGCCCGCGCTGGAACTGGCCGACCTGATGCGCCAGGACATGAGCGGCCACGGTGTCATCAACGTACTCGCCGCCGACCAGTTGATCCTCAAGCCCCGGCTCTACACCACCTTCCTGCTCTGGCTGCTGTCCGAGCTGTTCGAGCAGTTGCCGGAAGTGGGCGACCTGGAGCAGCCCAAACTGGTGTTCTTTTTCGACGAGGCGCACCTGTTGTTCGACGATTGCCCGCCGGCGCTGCGTCAGCGCGTGGAGCAGGTCGTGCGGCTGATCCGCTCCAAGGGCGTGGGCGTGTACTTCTGCTCGCAGAACCCGGACGACGTGCCGGACGAAATCCTGGGCCAGCTGGGCAACCGCATCCAGCACGCGCTGCGCGCCTTCACCCCGCGCGACCAGAAGGCCGTGCGCGCGGCCGCCGAAACCTTTGCACCGAACCCCAAGCTCGACGTCGCCGAGGCGATCGGCCAGCTCGGCGTGGGCGAGGCGCTCGCCTCGACATTGCGCGAGGGCGGCGTGCCCTGCGCGGTCGAGCGGGTGATGGTGACCACCCCGCGCTGCCGCATCGGCGCGATCAGCGAGGCCGAGCGTGCCACGGTGCGCCAGCGCTCGCCGGTGGGCGGCAAGTACGACACCGCCGTCAATCGCGACTCGGCGGCGGAAATGCTCGCCCGACGCACCGACACCAGAGCGGCCGACGCCACCGCCGTTGCCAACCGCTCGCAAGAACCGGAGAGCAACGCCTGGAGCGGCGCGGTGCACGACGCGCTGCTCGGCACCAAACGCCGTCAGGGCATGATCGAAACGATGGGCAAGCAGGTCGTGCGCACGATGGGCAGCCAGCTTGGCCGGCAGATCCTTCGTGGCGTGTTGGGCGGCATCTTCGGCGGGAGCCGCCGATGAGCCGCTGGCGCCCTCCTGCGCCCTCCTCGACCGCGATCGTTACGCGGGAGGGCTTCGAGAAGCTCAAGGCCGAGCTCGATCATCTCTGGCTCACGCTGCGGCCCGAGGTGGTCAAGGCGCTGGCGGCGGCCGCGGCCGAAGGCGACCGTTCGGAGAACGCCGAGTACACCTACCGCAAGAAGCAACTGGGCGAGATCGACCGACGCGTGCGCTACCTCAGCAAGCGCATTCCCCTGCTCAAGGTGGCCGAAGGCGCGCCGGGCGACCGCGAGACGGTGTTCTTCGGCGCCAGCGTGGAATTGGAAAACGTCGACAGCGGCGAGGCCGTGCGCTATCGCATCGTCGGCCCCGACGAGACCGACGCGAAGCGTGGCTGGATCAGCGTCGATTCCCCGCTGGCCCGCGCGCTGCTCAAGAAAAAGCTCGACGACGAGTTCGAGGCAGAGCTGCCGGTTGGCCGCACGCGCTTCGCCGTGGTGGCCGTGGATTACACGTCCGGCTGAGAACCGAGCGCCGCCAGTTCCTGGCCCACGTAGACGACCAGGAACAGGCCCAGCAGCACCAGGATCGCGGCCAGCAGCTTCTCGCCCACCGGGCCGGCGTAATCCTCCATGCGCTCGTGGGCGATGTCGCGCCGGTTGCGCAGGAAGCGTGCCGACGCGAGCAGGATGATCAGCGCGCCGAACACGATCAGCATGAGCCCTACCCACTCGGTCAGGCGCAGGTGCATGTGCAGCCTGTGCGCCGCGCGCGAGGCGTTCGACGAGGCGTAGGTGATGAACAGGTCGAAACGCTCGACCAGGAAGCCGAACGCCATCACCGCGATCGCCGTGCGCACCCAGGCCAGGTAGGTGCGCTCGTTGGCAGCGTGGTCGTTGAAGCGTGGGATCACGCGGGCGCTCCACCGTGCGGGAGGGCCACTTTGCCCGGAGCGGCGTCAACGGGCCGTGGGGTGGACGGGTCGCGCTCCTAGTCCGGCAGCGGCTCGGGATACACCCTTCCCGGGCGCAACGGCTGGTAACAGACCGCCTGCCGATGGAACGCCTCGCTCGCGTTGCCCGCGCACCATCCAGGAATCCCCGACAACGGCAGAGGCCGCAACTCCTGCGGATCGCGCAACAGGCGCCCTTGCGCAATCGCTTGCGCCACCCGCTCGCAGGCCGCCTCATGCCCGATCACCGCGATCGCCTTGCCGACGAGCAAGCGATCCGGCGTCAGCGCGTGTTCGAGCAGCGCATGTCCGAACACCATCAGTTCCAGCGAACCGTCCAGCCACGCATCACGCCGGCGCCAGAACAGGCCATGCCAGTCGTGTGCATCCCACAAGGCCAGTAGCGTGGGATCGCGCAGCGCGAGGATCACGCCCGCTTCGTCGAAATGCGTCAGCGCGCACTGCGGACGGCTGCGGCTCTTCGTGCCAACCCGCGCGATCTCAGCCATCTGCTGGGCATTGAGCGCACGCTTGAGCGGCGCGTGGCGCAGCCAGGCCAGTGCGTTGAACAGATCGTGCCAGTTGCGCTCCCGAGTGGCGATGACACCGGTTTCGGCGATGCGTTGTTCGTAATGGCGGCCGTCGGCAAGCAGCGCCGGCGTCTGCCCGACGAAGCGCTCGCGCGAGCCGGCGGGCCAGTGCGCATTGAGCGCGTCGAGCATGGGCCAACCCGGCCCGCGCAACAGGTCTGCGTACTCGCTCCAATCCGACAGCGGCGGTCGCCCGAACACCGCCGGATCAACCGCCTCGCGCGCCGGCGCGACGTAACGCATGGACGGCTAGACGACCTTGAGCAACGGTTGCGCCAGGCGCGCGTGCAGGTCGTGCTCGTCGGCGCCTTCGACCACCACCTGTACGAACTGGCCGGGCTTGAGGCTCTGGCCGTCGGCGATGTGCACCAACCCGTCGATCTCCGGCGCATCCGCCGCCGAGCGCGCCACCACGCCCTCGGGGCCAGCCTCGTCGACGAGCACGGTCAGCGTGCGGCCGAGCTTGCGCTGCAGCTTGGCCGCGGAGATCTCCGCCTGGACCGCCATGAAGCGCTCGAGCCGGTCTTCCTTCAGCTCCTCGGAAACGGGGTTCGGCAGTTCGTTCGCCCGGGCGCCTTCGACCGGCGAATAGGCAAACGCGCCGACGCGGTCGAGTTCCGCCTCGCGCAGGAAGTCGAGCAGTTCCTCGAACTCCGCATCGGTCTCACCGGGAAAACCGACGATGAACGTGCTGCGCAGCGTGATGTCCGGCACCGCGACGCGCCAGTTGCGGATGCGCTCGAGCGTCCTGTCGATGTTGCCGGGGCGCTTCATCAGCTTGAGGATGCGCGGGCTCGCGTGCTGGAACGGGATATCGAGGTAGGGAAGGATTTTTCCTTCGGCCATCAACGGCATCACCTCGTCCACGTGCGGGTACGGGTAGACGTAGTGCAGGCGGGTCCAGACGCCCAGCTCGGACAGTCCCTGGCACAGCTCGGTCATGCGCGTGCGATACACCTTCCCGCGCCACTCGCGCTCGGCGTACTTCAGGTCCACGCCGTAGGCGCTGGTGTCCTGCGAGATCACCAGCAGCTCCTTCACGCCGCCCTTGACCAGCTTCTCCGCTTCGAGCAGCACCTGGTCGACCGGCCGCGAGACCAGGTCGCCGCGCATCGAGGGGATGATGCAGAAACTGCAACGGTGGTTGCAGCCCTCGGAGATCTTCAGGTACGCGTAGTGCTTGGGCGTCAGCTTGATCCCGGTGTCCGGGATGATGTCCAGCAACCGGTTGCGCTGCGGCGGCAGCGCCGTGTGCACCGCGCTCATCACGCTGGCGTAATCCTGCGGACCGCTGATCGAGAGCACTTCCGGATACGCCTCCCGGATCAGCTCCGAACGCTTGCCCAGGCAGCCGGTGACGATCACCTTGCCGTTCTCGTGCAGCGCCTCGCCAATGGCATCCAGTGACTCTTGCACCGCCGCGTCGATGAAGCCGCAGGTGTTGACCACCACCGCGTCAGCCGCCTGGTAGCTGGGTACGATCTCGTAGCCCTCCACCTTGAGCTGGGTGAGGATGCGCTCGGAATCGACCAGCGCCTTGGGGCAGCCGAGGCTGACGAAACCGATCTTGGGGGAGGCCTGCGACATGAAAGTACCGAAAGAAGTGCCGTAAAAACCGGCCATTATACGTGAGCGGGCCTCTCACCACCGGGCCGTTATGCTTGGCGCTTCAGCAACATGCAGGGAGCCGTCCATGGGGCAGTCGATCAACATTCCCACTAGCGGCACGCAGTGCATCGGCGGCTACCTGGCCAGGGCACAGGGCAAGCCCAAGGGCGGCGTGGTGGTGGTCCAGGAAATCTTCGGTGTCACCGCGCATATCCGCGAGGTGGCGGATCGCTTCGCGGCCGCGGGTTATACGGCGATCGCGCCGGCGTTCTTCGACCACCTGGAAAGCGGCCTGGAGCTTCCGTACGACGAGGGCGGCATGCGGCGTGGGAAGGCGCTGGTCGATGAACTGGGGCTCGAGCGGGCGGTGGAAGACGTCGCCAGCGCGGCCGAAGCGATCGCCTCGGCCGGCAGGATCGGTACGGTTGGCTACTGCTGGGGCGGCACCGTGGCGCTGCTGTCCGCGCTGCGGTTGGGCATGCCGTCGGTGAGTTATTACGGTGCGCGCAACCTGCCCTTCCTGGGGGAGACGCCGAAGGCGCCGGTGATGTTCCATTTCGGCGAGCGCGACAGGAGCATTCCGCCCGAAGCGGTAGCCAAGCATCGCGAGCGGCTGCCGCAGATGGACGTCTTCACCTATCCGGCCGGGCACGCCTTCAATCGCGACCACGACCCGCACTACGACGAAGCCAGCGCCACCCTGGCCTGGCAGCGCACGCTGGCCTTCTTCGACAAGCAATTGGCGGGCGCATGAGCAGCGTCGGATTCCAGCTTGATCCACGCCTGGCAGCCGACACGCTTCCGGTGGTCCGGCTGGACCTGTGCGATGTGCTGCTGATGAACGACTCGCGCTTCGCCTGGCTGGTGCTGGTGCCGCAGCGCGCGGGACTGGTGGAGATCGCCGATCTCACGCCTTCGGAACGAACGCTGCTGTGGCACGAAGTCGATCGCGCTGGCGCCGCTCTGCGTGCAGTAGTGCCGTGCGACAAGCTCAACCTCGGCGCGCTGGGCAATATCGTGCGCCAATTGCACGTGCACGTGGTGGCGCGGCGCGAGGGGGACGTCGCGTGGCCGGGCCCGGTATGGGGCAGTGGCCCGGCGGAGCCTTATGGGGAGCGCGGGCGGGAAGCCTTGCCCGACCGCCTGCGCGAGGCTCTGTCGCGCTAGCCCGCTATCGCCTTGCAGGAGCTCGCAAAGGTCTCCTGCAACGCGGCGCCTGTCACATCGGGATTCGCAGCTCAGTACTGATCGGTACGCCCGGCCGCGCTCTTGTCCTGCTGCTCGTCGTTCATCTTGACCGGGGCGTGGTAGTCCTCCAGCGCGCGCGCCTTGGTCTCGACCGGGTTGATCTTCTTGAGCGTGCCGTCGTCGTCGTAGTACGCGGCGAAACCGTAGTCGATCACCATCCGCGCCATGAACTGCAGGTGCGCCTTGCGGATCTTCGAATCGTCGCTGGGCACCAGCAGCACGGTCTTGGGCAACTTGCCGACATCCTTCAGGTAGGCGAAGTGGCTGCCCGTATCCAGCGCGGAAAGCACGGCGCCATCGACCAGGAACTGGCCGCTCTTGTAGGCCTCCAGGGTGGCGTCGAACTCCGTCTGGGCCTTGGCGATGGCGGCCTCTTCCTTGACGCTGTTGCCGTGGCAGCCACCGAGCACCAGCAGGCTGCCCAACAGGAGCGCGGCGCCAGCGCGGTGGAACATCGTGGTGAAGCGGGTCATGGGGATCTCCTGGGTCGAACCTGGGAACAGACGCAGTGTAGCGCCGGGCAAAGACACGTCGACCGCTCTTGGCCGATGCGATTCAGGCGGCCGCTCAGGTACGCGGCAGGGTCACGCCCTGCTGGCCCTGGTACTTGCCGCCGCGGTCCTTGTAGCTGGTTTCGCACTCCTCGTCGGACTCGAGGAAGAGCATCTGCGCCACGCCCTCGTTGGCGTAGATCTTTGCCGGCAGCGGCGTGGTGTTGGAGAACTCCAGCGTCACGTGGCCCTCCCACTCCGGTTCCAGCGGCGTCACGTTGACGATGATGCCGCAGCGCGCGTAGGTGCTCTTGCCCAGGCAGATGGTGAGCACGTTGCGCGGGATGCGGAAGTACTCGACCGTGCGCGCCAGCGCGAACGAGTTCGGCGGAATGATGCACACATCGGCCTGGATGTCGACGAAGCTTTCCGGATCGAACGCCTTGGGGTCGACGATGGTTGAGTTGATGTTGGTGAAGATCTTGAATTCGCGTGCGCAGCGCACGTCGTAGCCGTAGCTGGATGTCCCGTAGGACACCAGTCTGTTGCCGTCGCGCAGCTTCACCTGGCCCGGCTCGAACGGCTCGATCATGCCGTTCTGCTCGGCCATGCGGCGGATCCACTTGTCGGACTTGATGCTCACGCTCGCGCTCCATCGGTGGCCCGTTCGTCGGGCGCAAAGCGGGGAAAATACATGGTCGGGCCGTGGAGGCGCCAGCCGTCTCTGTGTCGGCGCGCGTTCCTGGCGGACTGTGGATCACGACCCTGTGGAGATCGCGGTCGCGCCCGAGGGCGCTCCTACGGTGAGGCCTTCGCGGCAAGCGCATGCTCCAGCGCGGTCAGCAACGAGCGCAGTTCGGCGCAGCGCTCCGGGCTGGCCAGCACTTCGTCGCGACCGCAACCGGCGCCCGGCAACGCCACGGTGGCGCACGCGCCGCCGAGGACGCGCGCCGACATCGTCCGCAGGATTTCCTCCAGCGCCTCCTGCGCATGGTACGAACCGCGACCGGAAGCATTGAGCAGTGCCACCGGCTTGCCGGGAAACTCCAGGCTTCCGACCAGCCAGTCCAGCAGGTTCTTGAAAGCGCCGGGGACGCCGTGGGCGTATTCGGGACAGGCGATCAGCAGCGCGTCGGCCCGGCCGACCGCCTCGCGCAGCGCCAGCGCCTGTGGCGGCACGGCGAGCGTTTCGATGTCCGGGTTGAACAGCGGCAAATCGCCCAGGCCGTCGTACGGCACCAGCTCAAGGCCGTCAGGCGCGAGCGCCTGCGCCGCCTGCAGCGCCGCGGTGTTGGACGAGCGTCGGCGCAGGCTTCCGGACAGACACAGGACCCGCTTGCGCCCTGCCCTCATGCCGAGGGCGCGTTCTGCACCACGATCTTGCCCAGCCCCAGCGACTTGTTGCGCGGTTGCCGGGAGAGCCGCCCGGCGGCGTTGCGCGCGATCTCGCGGTAGCGCGCGGCCAGGTCGGAGTCCGGCATCGCCGCCACAGTGGGCGTGCCGCCGTCGGCCTGCTCGCGGATGCGGATGTCCAGCGGCAGCGAACCCAGATACGGCACCGCGTACTTCTCGGCCATGCGCATGCCGCCACCGCTGCCGAAGACGTGCTCTTCGTGGCCGCAGTTCGAACACACGTGGGTGGCCATGTTCTCGACCAGTCCCAGCACCGGCACCTCGACCTTCTCGAACATCTTCAGCGCCTTGATCGCATCGAGCAGCGCGATGTCCTGCGGCGTGGTGACGATCACCGCGCCGGCCACCGGCACCTTCTGCGAAAGCGTGAGCTGGATGTCGCCGGTGCCGGGCGGCAGGTCGATCACCAGGTAGTCCAACATGTCCCAGCGGGTGTCGTTGAGCAGTTGCATCATCGCTTGGGTGACCATCGGGCCGCGCCAGATCATCGGCGTTTCCGGGTCGACCAGGAAACCGATCGACATCGCCTGCAGTCCATGCGCCTGCATCGGAATGATGCTCTTGCCATCCGGCGACTGCGGCTTGCCCTCGATACCAAGCATGCGCGGCTGGCTGGGTCCGTAGATGTCCGCGTCGAGCACGCCGACGCGTGCGCCCTCGGCCTGGAGCGCCAGCGCCAGGTTGGCCGACACCGTCGACTTGCCCACGCCACCCTTGCCGGAGGCGACCACGATGATGTTCTTGACGTTCGGCAGCGGCGCCAGCACGCCCTGCACCTTGTGTGGCTGGATGCGGCTGGCGATGGATACGCTAGCCGCATCGATCGCGGGATCGGCTTCCAGCGCCTGGCGAACACGTTCGGCCAGAGCGTCGATCACCGAACCGGCCGGATAGCCCAACTGGATGTCCACCGACACCCGCGCACCGTCGACGCCCACCGCCCTCACGGCATCGGCGACGGATGCGCCGGTATGCGGGTCGGTCAGGCCGCCGAGCAACTGGCGCACGCGCGCCTCGTTCACTTCGCTCATGGGGAAACTGCTTCGGTTCGTGGGGTGGCAATTATGCCAGTGGCGACCCCTGCGCCGCCTGATGCAGGTCAGTCGCGGACGTTGCGCATCGCAGCTTGACGGCCTCGCGGCGGCTCGCCAGTCTGCTCACCGTACGCTTTCGTACGGGAGGACAACCATGAAGCCATTGTTCCGCCTTGCGCTGTTCGCGGGCCTGCTGCTCGGCAGCGCCGCCGTCTATGCCGCCACCGACACCCCGGTCGGCACCTGGAAGACTATCGACGATGCAACGGGCAAGCCGAAGTCGATCGTCGAGATCACCGAACAGAACGGCGAGCTGCAGGCCAAGGTGCTGCAGGTGCTGCAGTCCGACGAGGGCCCCCACCCGCTCTGCACCAAGTGCGAAGGCGAGCGCAAGGACCAGCCGGTCGAGGGCATGGTGATCATGTGGGGCGTGAGCCGCGACGGCAACGAGTGGGACGGCGGCAAGATCCTCGACCCGCACAACGGCAAGACCTACAAGGTCAAGCTGAGCCTGCTCGAAGGCGGGCAGAAGCTCGACGTGCACGGCTACATCGGCTTCGCGCTGCTGGGCCGCAGCCAGGTGTGGGAGCGGCAACCGTAAAGCCGCGTATCCCGTAGGGTGGGCTTCAGCCCACCCTCCACTTGCAGTGGGCTAGAGCCCACCCTACAGCCCAACCTGCAGAATCAATCGAACGGCAGGTTGTCGATCAGCCGGGTGTTGCCCAGGCGCGCGGCGATCAGCGCCACCAGGCCCTGGCGTTCGTCATCGGCCGGCTCCGCCAGGTCTTCGGCGCGGCGGATGACCGCGTAGTCCGGTTCGAAGCCCGCGCGCTCCAGCGTCGAGGCGGCAACCTGCTCGATCACCTTGCGCGCATGGCCCTTCTCAAGCAGCTCGCGCATCTTCAGCAGCGTCTGGTGGATCTGCGGGGCCAGCGCGCGCTCGGCCTCGGTCAGGTACTGGTTGCGTGAGCTCAGCGCGAGACCATCGGCCGCGCGCAGGGTCGGTGCTGCCAGCACCTTCAGCGGCAGCGACAGGTCGCGCACCATGCGCTCGATCACCTTCAGTTGCTGGCAGTCTTTCTGGCCGAACACGGCCACGTCCGGCTGTACCAGGTTGAACAGCTTGCACACCACCGTGGCCACGCCATCGAAGTGGCCCGGCCGATGCGCCCCCTCAAGCGTGTCGGTGATTCCGGGCACGTGGACGCTCACGCTCTGCGCCGCACCGAACGGGTAGATCGTGGCGACATCCGGTGCGAACAGCAGATCGCAATCCATTTCGGCGAGCCCGGCCTGGTCCTGCGCCAGGGTGCGCGGATAGCGCTCGAAATCCTCGCCGGGTCCGAACTGGGTCGGATTGACGAACACGCTCGCCACCACGCGATCGGCGCGCGCGCGCGCCAGCTTGATCAGCGAATGGTGGCCTTCGTGCAGGTTGCCCATGGTGGGCACGAAGCCCACCGTCTGGCCCTGTATCCGCCAGCCGCGGATGGCCGCGCGCAAACCGGCGGCGTCTTGCACTGTCTGCATGGCGTCGGTACTCGGAAGATCAGTCGAAGCAGTGTTCGGGCGCCGGGAAAGCGCCGCTGCGCACATCCTCGGCGAAAGCGGCGATGGCCTCGCCCACAGCATTGCGACCGGCAAGGAAATCCTTGCTGAACTTGGGGCGCTTGCCCGGCGTGATGCCCAGCATGTCGTAGATCACCAGCACCTGGCCGTCGCAATGCGGGCCGGCGCCGATGCCGATCACCGGGATCTGCACGGCACGGGTGATCCGTTCGCCCAGCGCACTGGGCACGCCCTCCAGTACCAGCAGGTCGGCGCCGGCGGACTGCACGGCCAGCGCTTCGGACAGCACGCGGTCGGCCGCTTCCTGCTCGCGCCCCTGGATGCGGAAGCCGCCGAACTTGTGCACCGATTGCGGGGTGAGGCCCAGGTGCGCGCACACCGGCACGGCGCGTTCGGTGAGCATGGCGATGGTATCCAGGATGTGCGGCGCGGCGCCTTCGATCTTCACCGCCGCCGCGCCCGCCTCGCCGACCAGCCGCGCGGCCGCCTCCAGCGAATGCGCCACGTCACGGTCGGCCATGAAAGGCAGGTCGGCGATCAGCAACGTGGCGGTCAACCCGCGAGCGACCGCGCGCGTGTGGTAGGCCATGTCTTCCAGGGTCACCGGCAGCGTGCTGCGATGGCCCTGCACCACCATGCCCAGCGAATCGCCGACCAGCGCCACATCGACGCCGGCTGCCTCGAGCTGCCAGGCGAAGCTGGCGTCGTAAGCCGTCAGCATGACGATCTTGCGCCCTTGCGCCTTCATTGCGCGCAGGCCGGGCACGGTCACCGGCTTGCGGGCGGGAACGCTGGCGTTGTCCACGTACACGGCAGTTCCTTGGGGATGGCTAGCGGGCGATTATCCGGCCGGCAGGCGTCAAAGGCCAAGCCGCGATGGTCAGACCTTGCAGGGGCCGCTCGCGGGCGATGTCTTGTTCCGACCCGCCAGCTGGACAAGAGCATCGCCTCAAAAACGGGCTTCTACGTGGGCAGTGGGTCGCAGCCGGTGGTATCGGCGTTGGCGAGCAGGTCGCTCACCCGGCCCTGCCCCTGCAACTCCAGGTCCGGCGCGAGCTCGGCCAGCGGCAGCAGCACGAAGGCGCGCTCGGCGATACGTGGATGCGGCAGGGTCAGGCGATCGTCGTTCAGCACGAGGCCGTCCATGTGGAGCAGGTCCAGGTCGAGCGTCCGCGGCCCCCAACGCTCGCCATCGCGCACGCGGCCCGCGTCGCGCTCGATCCGCAGCAACGCATCGAGAAGCTCGTGGGGCCCGAGGGCGGTATCCAGTGCTGCAGCGGCATTGAGAAACGGCGGCTGTTCGCGCAGCCCCCACGGCGGCGTGCGGTAGAAGCGCGACTGCGCCACCAGGTGCGTGCGCGGCAGCGCGCCCAGCGCATCGAGCGCCTGTCGCAGGATCGCGCGCGTGTCGCCCAGGTTGCCGCCGAGCGCGACGAAAGCGCGAGTCATGCGCGTTGGATCAGGCTGAACCGGACTTGCCCGACGGCTTGCGGCGCCTGCGCTTGCGCGGCGCGGCGCCCGTCGAGCCAGCGGCGGTCGAACTCGCGCTGGCCGGCAAGGCGCCCGCCAACACGTCCTGCGGCAACTGCTGCGCATGCGCCCACCACTGGCCCAGTTCACGCAGTGCCGGCGATTCGGCCGCACGCAACAGCAGGAAATCGAACGCGGCGCGGAAGCGCGGATGCGCCATCAGGCGGAACACCCGCTTGCGCTGGATCTGTTCGAAGCGCGGCTGCAGCGACCAGATCTCTTCCATCGTGATGGTGAAGCGGCGCGGAATCGCCACGCGCTGGCACTGCTCACCCACCACGTGCGCGGCGGCGCGCGCCCACGCTTCGCCGTCATCCACACCCTTGCCGATCCAGGCATGCGCCAGGTCGCGCACCTCGCCCCACAGCAGCACGGCGAACAGGAACGCCGGCGTCACCGACTTGCCCTCGGCAATGCGCTGGTCGGTATTGGCCAGGCCCTGCTCGATCAGCGAGCGCAACGCCTCGTCGCCCCGCTTGAGCGCGCGTGCGGTGGCCGGGAACAGGAACTTCAGCAGTCCGCACTGCTCCAGCATGCGGAAGCTCTTCAAGCCGTTTCCGGCCAGGAACATCTTGAGCGACTCGTCGAACAGCCGCGCTGGCGCCGCGTCGCACAACAGCGGACCCAACTCCTCGAACGGGGCGGATGCCTTCGGGTCGATGGTGAAGTCGAGCTTGGCCGCCAGCCGTGCCGCGCGCAGCATGCGCACCGGGTCCTCGCGGTAGCGGGTGGCCGGATCGCCGATCAGGTGCAGCACGCGGTTCTGCAGGTCCTGCATGCCGCCGACGTAGTCGCGCACCGAGAAATCGCTGATGTCGTAGTACAGCGCATTGAGGCGGAAGTCGCGGCGCACCGCGTCTTCCTCGATCGACCCCCACACGTTGTCGCGCACGATCAGGCCGTCGACGATATGGCGATCACCTTCGGCGGCATCGTCTGCGCCGGTGCCGCGAAAGGTCGCCACCTCGATGATCTCCGGACCGAAGACCACGTGCGCCAGACGGAAACGGCGGCCGATCAGGCGGCAGTTGCGGAACAGCTTCTTGACCTCGTCCGGCGTGGCGCTGGTGGCAACGTCGAAATCCTTCGGGTGTCCGCCCAGCAGCAGGTCGCGCACGGCCCCGCCCACCAGGAAAGCGTCGTAGCCTGCGTCGTGCAGGCGGTAGAGCACGCGTAACGCAGCCTTGCTTATGTTCTTGCGGGAAATCACGTGCTGCTCGCGGGGAACGATCGCGGGCACGGGCGTGACGGAAGTCCTTGCTTCTGGGTTCAAGCGGTCTGGGTCCTTGGCGGCGCACGGCGCCGATGCAACAAATCGCCGCGCAACGCGCTGCGGTCCGTCCGCGCGGCTTGAAGTGCCGGCGGCTGTTCCGGACGGCAGCGCGAAGAAGTCTTCACGGGGCATTGCCGGGCGAAACAATTTCGCTATACTAGCGCGCCTCGCAGCTCTGCGCTCCCTTCGTCTAGTGGCCTAGGACACCGCCCTCTCAAGGCGGGAACACGAGTTCGAACCTCGTAGGGAGCGCCATTTATTTGTGCAATCTTCCATGATTGCGGAAGTCGGGCCAGCGAACGGCACCTTGTAGTTTGGCCGTCTCCGGCCAGATCAGAAGCGGCCATCCATGGCCGCACTCTTCACAAGAGCCGCGCCCTGGCTGGTAGTCTCAGAGCCGCCTGGCGTTTCTTCTCTACAAGCCGACTAAAGCCGCCTCCATGACCTTTGTCGTCACCGACAACTGCATCAAGTGCAAGTACACCGATTGCGTCGAGGTCTGCCCGGTCGATGCCTTCCATGAAGGCCCGAACTTCCTGGTGATCAACCCGGACGAGTGCATCGACTGCACCCTGTGCGAGCCGGAATGTCCGATCAACGCGATCTATCCGGAGGACGACGTGCCCGCCGGGCAGGAGCAGTTCGTGGCGATCAATGCCGAACTGTCGCGCGACTGGCCGGTAATCACCGAGCGCAAGGATGGCCTTGCCGACGCCAAGGAGTGGGAAGGCAAGCCGGACAAGCTCAAGCTGCTGGAACGCTGAGCCAACCGCCAGTTCATGCAGACGCCGCCTTCGGGCGGCTTTTTTGTTTACGGCGGGTGGTTGGCGTTCCGACTCCATTCTTCGGGCTACTCCCAACGCGAACGGACTCGTCCCAACTATCCAGTTTCCCGTTCGTCTGAGCGTAGGCCGCGCCGCGCCGAAGTCGCAGGGCCTTGCCGGAAGCTCCAAAAACAAACGCCGCCCGAAGGCGGCGTCTGGCGCAGAACGGATGAACCGGCAATCAGCCGCCGAGCTTTGCCTTCAGCGTGTCGACCACTTTTGCCACTGCCGCGGCCTGGCCCTGCGCACGCACTTCGCTCGCGTTGTCGCCGCTGGCGGTCACGCTCACCTGCACCTGGCGCGCGGCGTTGCCGGCGGTGGCCGCATCACCCTTGCCGTTGCGGTGGAACAGGCGGCTGAAGAAACCGCGCTTCTTGGTCGCGGCGGCCGTCACGTTGACCGTGTAGGTGTGCGCGGCGTCGTCGTGCGCGGTGACTTCGCCCACATCGCCCAGCACCTCGCCAACCCGGCGATAAGTGTTGTCCGCGCTATCGGGCAACACGAAGCCGTCGGCGATCGTGCCACCTACGCCGCCCACATCAGCCGTGACGCCCGCGGCCGTGGGGTTGTTCGCACCCGGCGGCGGGATCACCAGCGCGTCGCTCGCCGGCGGCGTGTCCAGGTCCGGCGGGATTTCCAGCGGGGCCTCCTGGCGCGCGGTTTCCCAGGACTTGTGCGAGCGGAACATGCCGCAACCGGAAAGCAGCAGGCCGCCCAGGACCAGGACCGGCAGAGTGACGACGAGCGAGGTTTTCTTCATGGAGAGTTTTCCGAAAAAAGGGATTCGAGCGGCGGCCGGAAGATCAGGCGTCGGCCACCAAGGATGCCAGAGCAGCCAGTGCTTCGTGCAGGCGCTTGCGGTCCGGACCGTCGGCCAGTTCCACCAGCGGCAGCCGGGGCTTGGCCGAACCGAGCCCCAGCGCCGGAAGCATGGCCTTCACCGCGATCGGATTGGGCGCGCAGTTGAGCGCCTGCACCAGCGGATCAAGTCGGTCGTGCGCGCGCCCGGTCGCCTCCCGGTCGCCCGCCGTGGCCGCATCGCACAACGTGCGGAATGCCTGCGGCACCAGGTTGGCTACCACCGAAACGGTACCCGCCGCGCCGGCCAGCATGGCCTTGCCCGCCGTGCCGTCGTCGCCGGACAGGTAGACGAAATCCGCGCGCACAAGTTCCGCAAGCGCATGGATGCGCTCCTCGCTGGCGACCGCCTCCTTGATGCCGACAATGGCCGGATGGTCGCGCAGCTGCGCCACGGTATCGGGCAACAGATCGCAGGCGGTGCGCGTGGGCACGTTATAGAGCAGCACCGGCAGGCCCCCGTGCTCCGCAACCTCCAGGAAGTGCCGGCGCAGCCCCTCCTGGGTCGGTCGCACGTAGTAGGGCGCGACCACGAGCGCCGCGTCGGCGCCCAGCGAAGCGGCGCGGCGGGTCTGCGCCACGGTGCACGCTGTGCCCGCCTCGCCCGTGCCGGCAATCACCGGCACGCGGCCCGCGACGCGCTCGACCGCAAAAGCGAGCAGGCGGTCGAACTCGTCATGCTCGAGCATGTGCGCCTCGCCGGTGGACCCTGCGACCACCACCGCCTGCGTGCCACCGGCGAGCTGGTAGTCGAGCAGCCGGCCGAAGGCCGCCAGGTCGAGCGAGCCATCGGCGGCAAACGGTGTCGCCAGCGCGCAGATGCTTCCACGAATGTCCACGACTCGATTCCGGCCTGAAGGCAAGCGGAGGATGTTACTGGCGGCCTGCATCCAGTGGAAGGCCGCACGCCCGCTCATCCAGGAGCCTGCCTGCGCGCCATGCCCCGCCAGGGTGCGTCGCAATGGAAGCGTCGCCCACGACACGGCGTCCCGCACCGAACCGAACAGGCTTCCGTGGACTTGCCCGGAGCATCGCAGGTAAGCTCATCGGAGCCCGCAGGCCGCCCCGCGGGATCCGAAAGGTAGCCCTCCTTGAACCGTCCCTCCGCGCGCGCCGGCAACGACAACCAGCTGCTGATCCACGCGCTCACCCCGGCGTCGCGCACGCCACTGCTTACGCTGACCAAGCGCATCGCCGACGCCGGCTGCAGCCTGGCCGACGCGCGTGTGTCGACCATCGGCAGCGACACCTCGCTGCTGATGCTTGCCGCCGGTGCGTGGGACGCCATCGCCAAACTGGAAACGGCGCTGGCCAAGCTCGGCCGCGACGAGGAGTTGCGCCTGTCGCATTACCGCACCAGCCCACGCGAGCAGAACGCGTCGCTGCTGCCTTACCTGGTGGAAGTGGTGGCGGCCGACCGCCCCGGCATCCTGGTGAAGGTGGTGGAGTTCTTCAGCCGCCACGACATCCGCGTCGAGCAACTGAGCTCGATGCGCTACCAGGCGATGCAGACCGGCGCGCAGATGTTCCAGGCGCAGATCACCATCGGCATCCCTTCCCAGATCCATCTCGCCACCTTGCGCGACGATTTCCTGGAACTGTGCGACGGACTCAACCTCGACGCGATCATGGATCCGGTCAAGTTCTAGCTGCACCATCGATGTGCGGGAGAGCGGTCTCGCGAGCGCCGGCTGGCGCGAGGGCCATGCACGCGACTGTCGAAGCCGTTGCCGTCACGCACGAGGGGCTCCCGCAAGGGCTCGTCATCGTGCACAAACACGTCGCCCCGGCAAGCCCCAAGCATCGCGCGAGTCGCCGCCGCCGGCAACCCTGTTGCATGCCACCGCGAGCGCGCTAGTCTTCGCCCGAAGGCGCACGGCGCGCCCGTACTTCGACCGACCTCGCGGAGACCCCATGCCCGAAATCGGCAAACCGATTCCCCCTCTGATCGGCACCACTGGCGACGACATCGAGTTGGAACTTTCCGAACTCGAAGGCCGTTGGGTGGTGATCTACTTCTATCCCAAGGACTCCACCCCCGGCTGCACCACAGAAGCGCAGGATTTCCGGGACCTCTACGACGACTTCCGCAAGCGCAATGCCGAGATCGTCGGCGTTTCGCGTGACTCGGTCACGTCGCATGCCAACTTCGCCGACAAGCAGGCCCTGCCCTTTCCGCTGATCGCCGACACCGACGAAACCTGGTGCAAGGCCTTCGACGTGATCCACGAGAAGATGCTCTACGGCAAGACCCACCTGGGGATCGTGCGCAGCACTTTTCTGATCGACCCCAAGGGCCATCTCGCGCAGGAGTGGCGCGGCGTGAAAGTCCCGGGCCATGCCCAGGCCGTACTGGACGCCATCCCACCCAAGTGAAGCACTCCTTCATTTCCCAGCACTCCCTTTGCACGGCGGCGAGCCGTGCCATCCGGCGGCCTGCGACCCTTCGGTCCAGGCCGCTTTTCTTTGGTCCGACCAGAAGCGAGGCCTCTTCCGCATGACCGGAAGCAAGCGAATCTACGCACTCGACACCAATGTGCTGTTGCACGACCCCACCTCGCTGTTCCGCTTCGAGGAACACGACGTGTTCATTCCCATGACCGTGCTGGAGGAACTGGACGAAAAGAAGAAGGGTGCCTCGGAAGTCTCGCGCAACGGTCGGCAGGTCAGCCGCTTCCTCAACGAGCTGATCGTGCGCGGCAACGGGCACGGCATCAGCAACGGGCTTGAGCTGTCCAATCCCGAGGGCGTGAACCTCAAGCGCGGTGGCGCGGTGGGCAAGCTGTACTTCCAGCAGCGCGCGACCGCCGGCCACGGCAAGGCGGACAACCTGATCCTGTCGGCGGTGATCGAGCTGCGCGACCAGCACCCGGACCGCCAGGTGATCCTGGTCACCAAGGACATCAACCTGCGCATCAAGGCCAAGATCTACGGCATCGATGCGGAGGACTACGAGAACGACCGCGCGCTGGACGATTTCGCACTGCTCTACACCGGTTCGACCGGACTCCCGGAGGATTTCTGGGACCGTCATCCTGAAGTGCAGTCCTGGTCCGAGCGCGGCCGGACGTTCTACAAGGTCGACCACCGCGAGGACGAGGACTGGCATCCCAACCAGTGCCTGTTCCTGCCAGGCGAAAACAGTGTCGAGCTGCGCGTGATGCACGTGGACGAGGAGCAGGCCACGCTGGTGCTGCTGGACGACCACAGCCATCCCAGCCACAGCGTCTGGGGCATCGCCGCACGCAACCGCGAACAGAACTTCGCGCTGAATGTGCTGATGGACCCGGACGTCGACTTCGTCACGCTGCTCGGCACCGCCGGCACCGGCAAGACGCTGCTGGCGCTCGCCGCCGGTCTTGCGCAGGTCATGGACCAGCAGCGCTACCGCGAGATCATCATGACCCGCGCCACGGTTTCGGTCGGCGAAGACATCGGCTTCCTGCCCGGCACCGAGGAAGAAAAGATGACGCCGTGGATGGGCGCGCTCACCGACAACCTCGAGGTGCTCGCCAATCCCGAGGAAGGTGGCTCCTGGGGACGCCAGGCCACCAACGACCTGCTCGCCTCGCGCATCAAGATCCGCTCGCTCAACTTCATGCGCGGACGCACCTTCCTCTCGCGCTACCTGATCATCGACGAGGCGCAGAACCTCACGCCCAAGCAAATGAAGACGCTTATCACCCGTGCCGGCCCCGGCACCAAGATCGTTTGCCTGGGCAACGTCGAGCAGATCGACACGCCCTACCTCACCGAAACCACCTCGGGCCTGACCTACGCGGTGGACCGCTTCAAGAACTGGGAGCATTCGGCGCACATCACGCTCAGGCGGGGCGAGCGCTCGCGGCTGGCCGACTTCGCCTCCGAAGCACTTTGATCCGGGGGCGGGCTCGCCGGCCCGCCGCCCCACTGCAGGAGCGCACCTGTGCGCGACCGCGGCCCTCCCGCAGCTGCGCGGCCCGCACACAGGATGCGCCCCGGCACCCGGACTTCACCTGCGGCAACGCCGCAAGCTACCCACAGGCACCCGCCTGCCTGTTCACGTTGGCTGCGCATCGGGTCACGGATAACAGCGCCCACCCGGCGCTGCGCACGCATGCTGCAGCGCAAAAATACGCTACAGTATGGACATGACCATCCAGCCCGCCATCGACTTCTCCAGCCCCACCCGTAGCACTCCGCTGCCCCCACGAAGCAACCAGCGCTTCGCCCGCTCCGAGGCGCTGCCGAGCACCGGAGAACCCGTCGCCACACGCGACGGGCGCCTGTTGCAGGTGCGTCCCATCGAACCGGGCGACGTCGCGGCGCTGCGCCGATGCTTTACGCGTCTGCCGGCCGAGGACATCCGCCGCCGCTTCCTGCACTCGTTGACCGAGCTTCCCGAACCGATGGCGCAGCGGCTGTGCCACATCGATCCGGAAACCGAAGCGGCTTTCGTGCTGGTCGACGACGGCGTGTCGCCAGCGGAGTTGCGTGGCGTGGGCCGCGTATTCATCGACGTGGCCGCCGACACTGCCGAATTCTCCGTGCTGGTCGAGCGCGAATGGACGCGCCTGGGCCTGGGTGCCGAACTGATGCGTCGCCTGGTCGCCACCTGCCGCGAGCGCGGACTGGCCGAGATCTGGGGCTATGTCCTGGTGGAGAACCGCCCGATGCTGCGCCTGTGCAGCGAACTTGGTTTTACCTCGCGTATGGTGCCGGACGAGCCCGGCGTGGCGCAGAACACCTTGCGCCTCTGAACGACGCCTCACCGCACCGCGTCGTTCAACGGCTCTGGCAGGAACCTTCTTGGGGGCGATGCTTCTGGCCGATGCACTGAGCACCGCCCACAAGGGGGTTCCTGCGATGGCGACGCGCCACCTGCACGGCAGCCACGACCGTCCGCGCTAAACTCCCCTGCTTTCCGCCGCGATTTCCCGGCGCGACAAGCATGCCCATGCCCCCGATTCCCCACCCGCCCCTCCCCACCACTCCCAAGCAGCGCCGCTTCTGGACCTCGCCCCACGGCTCGTCGCGCGCCCTGCTGATCGCCGAAGCGGCGCGCGACCACGCCGGCCTGCTGGTGGCGGTCACGCGCGACACCCAGCGGGCTTCCGCGCTGGAAGACGAACTGCGCCTTTTCGCCGGCGACCTGCCCGTGCTGCATTTCCCCGACTGGGAAACGCTGCCCTACGACATCTTCAGTCCGCACCCGGAAATCGTCTCCCAGCGCATCGCCACGCTCTACCGCCTGCCGACGGTCACCCGCGGCGTATTGGTGGTGCCGGTGGCCACGCTGATGCAGCGCATTGCGCCGCGCTCGCACATCACCGGCGCGGGCCTGGTCGTATCGAAGGGCCAGAAGCTCGACCTGGCTGCCGAACAACGACGCCTGGAAGCTGCCGGCTACCGCCACGTGCCGCAGGTGGCCGAACCGGGTGATTACGCCGTACGTGGCGCCTTGATCGATATCTTCCCGATGGGCACCGCCGAGCCCTACCGCATCGAGCTGTTCGACGACGAGGTCGACTCGATCCGCAGCTTCGATCCGGAAACCCAGCGCTCGCAGCAGCCGGTCGACAGGGTCGAGTTGCTGCCCGCGCGCGAATTCCCGCTCACCGAGGACGCGGCCAAGGACTTCCGCGCCGCCCTGCGCGAGCGCTTCCCGATCGACATCCGCCGCTGCCCGCTCTACCAGGACATGAAGGAAGGCGTGACGCCCGGCGGCATCGAGTACTACCTGCCGCTTTTTTTCAAGCAGACCGCCACGTTGTTCGATTACCTCGGCGACGGCGCCCTGTTCGTGCTGGGGGAAGGCGCTAGCGAGGCCTCCGACCAGTTCTGGACGAGTACCGCCGAGCGCTACGACCAGCGCGCGCACGACATCGAGCGCCCGGTACTGCCGCCGCCGGAGCTTTACCTCTCGCCCGAGCAACTGCGCGAGCAGCTCAACCGGCGCCTGCGCGTTGAAGTGGTCCCCTCCGGCCACGAGCACGCCATCGACTCGGGCACGCTGCCCGCGCCCGAGGTGCCGCTCAACCGCAAGGGCGAAGAGCCGGGCACCTCGCTACGCCACTTCCTCGAAAGCTACCCCGGCCGCGTGCTGATCGCGGCGGACTCGGCCGGCAGGCGCGAGGCGCTCGCCGAAACACTGGCCGCCGCCGGCCTCAGGCCCGACGCGGTGGACGGCTGGAACGGCTTCCTCGCGACCGCGGCCACGCGACTGGCGATCAGCGTCGCTCCGCTCGAACAGGGCTTCGCGCTCAAGCAGCCGGCCATCGCCGTGCTCACCGAGCGCGAGCTCTTCGGCGAGCGCGTGCGCTCCGACCGCAAGCGCCGCCGCGGCGCCGCCCGCGATCCGGAAGCGATCATCCGCGACCTCACCGAACTTTCGGTCGGCGCGCCCATCGTGCACGTCGACCATGGCGTGGGCCGCTACCAGGGCCTGGTGTCGATGGAGCTCGGCGGCATGGAAGGCGAGTTCCTGGTCATCGAGTACGCCAAGGGCGACAAGCTCTACGTGCCGGTCGCGCAGTTGGGCTTGGTCAGCCGCTATTCCGGCACTGCGCCGGAACTGGCGCCGTTGCACTCGCTCGGCGGCGACGCTTGGGAACGCGCACGCAGGAAAGCGGCCGAAAAAGTCCGCGACGTCGCCGCGGAGCTGCTCGCCATCTATGCCCAGCGCGAGGCGCGGGGCGGCGAATCGATCAACATCGACCGCGGCATGGTCGAGGAATTCGGCACGAGCTTTCCGTTCGAGGAAACACCCGACCAGGAGCACGCCATCGACGCCGTGCTCGTCGATCTGGCCGCCCCGCGCGCGATGGACCGCGTGATCTGCGGCGACGTCGGCTTCGGCAAGACCGAAGTCGCGCTGCGCGCCGCGTTTGCCGCCGCCACCGCCGGCAAGCAGGTCGCGGTGCTGGTACCGACCACCCTGTTGGCCCAGCAGCACTACCGCAACTTCGCCGACCGCTTCGCCGACTGGCCGGTGAAGGTCGACGTGCTCTCTCGCTTCAAGTCGACGAAGGAAGTGAACGAGGCGCTCAAGCGCCTGGCCGACGGCCAGATCGACGTGATCGTCGGCACCCACAAGCTGCTGCAGCCGGACATCAAGTTCAAGAACCTGGGCCTGGTGATCGTCGACGAGGAGCAGCGCTTCGGCGTGCGCCAGAAGGAACAGCTGAAAAAGCTGCGCGCCGAGGTCGACCTGCTCACCATGACCGCCACGCCGATCCCGCGTACGCTCAACATGGCCATGGCCGGCCTGCGCGACCTCTCGCTCATCACCACCCCGCCCGCCCACCGCATGGCCGTGCGCACGTTCATCAGCGTGTGGGACCCGGCGACCATCCGCGAAGCGTTCCAGCGCGAACTTTCGCGCGGCGGCCAGGTGTACTTCCTGCACAACGAGGTCGAGTCGATCGAGCGCACCGCCCGCGAGCTCCAGGAACTCATCCCCGAGGCGCGCATCGGCATCGCCCACGGCCAGATGCCCGAGCGCGAGCTCGAACGCGTCATGGCCGACTTCCACCGCCAGCGCTTCAACGTGCTGGTGTGCACCACGATTATTGAGACGGGAATCGATATTCCCACGGCCAACACCATCATCATCAACCGCGCCGACCGCTTCGGCCTGGCCCAGCTGCACCAGCTGCGAGGCCGCGTCGGCCGTTCGCACCACCGCGCCTATGCCTACCTGATCGTGCCCGACCGCAAATCGATCACCGCCGACGCCGAAAAGCGCCTGGAAGCGCTCGCCTCGCTGGAAGAGCTGGGTGCGGGCTTCACCCTGGCGACCCACGACCTTGAAATCCGCGGTGCCGGCGAACTGCTCGGCGAGGAGCAATCCGGCCAGATCCAGGAAATCGGCTTCGGCCTCTACACCGAACTGCTCGATCGCGCCGTACGCGCGTTGAAGAGCGGCAAGGTGCCCGACTTCGACCTCTCGTCCGAGCACGAGACGGAAGTAGAGCTGCACCTGCCCGCGCTGATCCCCGACGACTACCTGCCCGACGTGCACACGCGCCTGACCCTCTACAAGCGCATCGCCAGCGCGAAGAACGAGGACGGCCTGCGCGACCTGCAGGTGGAAATGATCGACCGCTTCGGCCTGCTGCCCGAACCGACCAAGACCCTGTTCGCCCTGTCCAGCCTGAAGCTGATGGCCACCCCGCTGGGCATCCGCAAACTCGACTTGGGCGCCAACGGCGGCCGCATTACTTTCCGCGACAAGCCCGAGATCGAGCCGATGGCCATCATCCGCCTGATCCAGAGCCAGCCCCGCGTCTACAAACTCGACGGCCAGGACAAGCTCAGGATCACGCTGGACCTTCCCGGCGCCACCGAGCGCATCCGCGCCGCGCAGGAAGTCCTCGTGCAGCTCGGCGCGCGCCGCCCCGCCTGATCTACTCCCTCTCTCCTGCGAAGAGAGGGCGGGGGTGAGGGGCGGGGTTCGCGGCAAGGCCTGCGAGCCCTACCCCCGATCCAAGGGACTCACCACCCCACGCCCACCACGATTGAGCACATGCGTGTAGATCTGAGTGGTCGACACGTCGGCATGCCCCAGCAACTCCTGGATCGTGCGCAAGTCATAGCCATCCTCCAGCAAATGCGTGGCGAACGAATGCCGCAACGTATGGCAGGTCGCCGGCTTGGCCAGCCCCGCCCGCAACCGCGCCTGCTTGACCGCACGCTGCAGGCGCGACTCATCCAGGTGATGCCGACGCTCCCGTCCGTCGCGCGGATCGTGGCTGCGCACCGACGCGGGGAATATATACTGCCATCCCCATTCGGCATTGGCCTGCGGATACTTGCGCGCCAGCGCATCGGGCAGCCAGACCCTCCCGAATCCCGCATCCAGATCGCGCTGATGAATCCTGCGGGCTTCGTCCATCTGCGCCTGCAAGGGCGCGATGAGCGTGGAGGGAAGCATGGTGCGTCGATCCTTGCCACCCTTGCCCTGCCTCACGACAAGCTCGGCCTTGCCAAAGTCGACGTCCTTCACGCGCAGGCGCACGCATTCCATCAGGCGCAGCCCCGCGCCATAGAGCAGGCTCGCCATCAGCCATGGCGTTCCCGTGAGCTGGCCCAGCAACGCGACGACTTCCGCCCGCGTCAGCACCACCGGCAACCGCTGCGGCTTTTTCGCTCGTTCAATCCCATCCAGCCAAGGAAGCTCGACCCCAAGCACCTGCTTGTAGAGAAACAGCAAGGCCGACAACGCCTGGTTTTGCGTGGAAGCAGAAACACCGACCTCCACGGCGAGGTCCGTCAGGAATCGCTCGATTTCCGGCGCCCCCATTTCGGCAGGGTGCCGCTTGCCGTTGGCCAGAATGAACCGCCTGACCCAACCGACATACGCCTCCTCAGTCCTCCGGGCCAAGCCCAGCCGCCGGACCCGCTGCCGAACCTGGTCCAGCAATCGCGGTTGCTGCACGGGCACCGCGCTTGCCGCGCAATCCGCTTTGCGAAAGGATGCCAAGGTCCACTCCCGTCCACCAAAGACGGCCAGATTAGGCTGCCGGATTAGGCTGCACACAGGCACGGAAGTCGTTGATTGTTGTAGGCTCGACCAGAAGGGGCATGTAGGCAAACAGACGTTAGGCTGCGCGATTACACCCCGATCTGAAACCTACTTTGAGTTAGGCCGCAGGCATGCCTCTGAAGAATCCCATCATCTTTACGATCCTGGTGGTGACGGTTCTTCTTGGTGCATGCATCGCTACGTACTTCTACGGCCTACCGCTGCTACAAGATGCGGCGCGTTG
>NZ_JBHZGI010000007.1:0-191609 GCF_051900535.1 Frateuria sp. GZRe12 | reverse complement strand
GCTCGCGCGTCTGCGGCATCGGGCCGTCGGCGGCCGAGCACACCAGGATCGCGCCGTCCATCTGCGCCGCACCGGTGATCATGTTCTTGACGTAGTCGGCGTGGCCGGGGCAGTCGACGTGCGCGTAATGGCGGGTCGGCGACTCGTATTCCACGTGCGCGGTCGAGATCGTGATGCCGCGCGCCTTCTCTTCCGGCGCCGCGTCGATCGCGTCGTAGGCCTTGAATTCACCACCGAAGCGCTCGGCACCAACCTTGGTCAGCGCCGCCGTCAGCGTCGTCTTGCCGTGGTCCACGTGGCCGATCGTGCCGACGTTCACGTGCGGCTTGGTGCGTTCGAATTTACCCTTTGCCATGCGCGCTAAACCCCGATGGAGTCAATGAAAAAAAGAAAACCTGCCGTAGGCCCGGAGCGACCGGCGGCAGCCGCGTGAGATGGTGCTCATGACAGGAATCGAACCTGTGACCTCTTCCTTACCAAGGAAGTGCTCTACCGACTGAGCTACATGAGCGAAAACGTTTGGAGACGAGATCAATGGAGCGGGAGACGGGAATCGAACCCGCACCATCAGCTTGGAAGGCTGAGGTTCTACCATTGAACTACTCCCGCCTGGTACAACTCCCGGCTTGACACCAGGTCCTGCGCGGAACTCGTCTGATGGTGGAGGGAGGTGGATTCGAACCACCGAAGGCGTAAGCCAGCAGATTTACAGTCTGCCCCCGTTGGCCGCTTGGGTATCCCTCCAACAAAGAACGCCTATTTTCGCGAGCGGGCCCGGGTGTGTCAACAGTTTGCGACGGTCAAATCCGCGTTTGGCCACATCCGGTGCGACTGATTCCTCGCGCGTCCACCGTCCGGATCGCTTGCACCGTCCACGACGGCCGCCATATCCGTGCAAGGCCACCCGGAAGCATGCCATGCCCGCACCGTTGAACGTTCCCTGCCCTCACTGTGGCGCACTCAACCGCGTTCCTGCCGGTCGCCTGGCCGAACAGCCGGTGTGCGGCCGCTGCAAGAAGCCACTGTTCGAGAGCCGGCCGATCGAGCTGACGATGGCCAACTTCGACGCCGTGGCCGGACGTGGCGACCTGCCGGTGCTGATCGACTTCTGGGCACCCTGGTGCGGTCCCTGTCGCGGCTTCGCGCCGGTGTTCACCGAGGCGGCGCGCCAGTTCGAACCGCGCCTGCGCCTGGCCAAGGTGGATACCGACGCGCAACCGCAATTGTCGCAGCGATTTGGCATCCGCAGCATTCCCACGCTCGCCCTGCTGAGCGGCGGCCGCGAGATCGCCCGGCAGGCGGGGGCGCTCAGCGCCGCGCAATTGCGGCAGTTCGTCGACCACGCGCTGCAATGAGCCTGCACGGGTCAATTGAGCGCCATTCTCGGTCGACGGCTACCACGCTCCTGCGGACGATCTAGGAGCTGCAGGACAGCATCGAGCAACCGGCGCGCTGCTTCGCCCATTCGGGACGCATGCGCGCGAAGCGCTCGCGTTCGGGCTGCTCCTCGTAAGGGCGGCGCATCACGTCCAACAGCTCATGGATCTGCGCATAGTCGTCCTGCTCCGCGCGATCGATCGCCTCCTGGGCGAGATAGTTGCGCAACACATATCTGGGATTGGCCAGCTGCATGCGGCTGCGACGCTGCACGGCCGGCAGCGGGTCCTCGCGCAAGCGCGCGGCGTAACGCCCCAGCCAGTCCCGCAGCATCGGCTCGGCAGCCTGGCGTCGGCCTTCGTCGTAGCACACGCCCGCCAGCACGTCCGGCGAGGGCGCGGCAGGATCCAGCTCGATCAGCGCGCGCCAGGTGAGAGTCATGTCGGCCTCGGCCTCGCGCATCCAGGCATGCAGGCCGTCGCGCAGTTCCAGGTCTTCGTCGCCGGCCGTGGCAATGCCCAGCTTCGCCGCCGCGTTGGCGCGGTCGGATGCCTCCCACGTGCGGACGTAGCGATCGAGCCCCGCCTGCAACGGCGCGACATTGGCGAACAGGGGCGACAACGCGCTGGCCAGCCGGCTGAGGTTCCACCACGCCACGTTCGGCTGCTGGCCAAAGCGGTAGCGCCGGCGCCCCGCGTCGGTGGTGTTGGGCGTCCACTCCGGGTCATAGTCGTCGATCCAGCCGTAGGGGCCGTAGTCGATCGTCAGGCCGAGGATCGACATGTTGTCGGTATTCATCACCCCATGCACGAAGCCAACGCGCATCCACTGCGCCATCAGTCGCGCGGTGCGTTCGCAGACCTCGCCGAACCAATCCGCATAGAGCGCCTCGCCCCGCCCTTGCAGGCGAGGGAAATCACGCCGGATGGTGAAGTCGACCAGTTGGCGCAGCAGCGCCACATCATTGCGCGAGTAAGGCAGTTCGAAGTTGCCGAAGCGGATGAACGAGGGCGCGACGCGGCAAACGATCGCACCCGGCTCCTCACGCGGATTGCCGTCGTAAAACATGTCGCGCACCACTGTTTCGCCGGTCTCGACCAGGCACAACGCGCGCGTGGTGGGAATACCCAGGTGATGCATCGCCTCGCTGCAAAGGAACTCGCGGATCGACGAGCGCAACACCGCGCGGCCATCCGCGCCACGCGAGTACGGCGTGGGGCCGGCACCCTTCAGTTGCAGCTCCCAGCGCTGTCCGTGCGCGTCCAGCGCCTCGCCCAGCGAAATCGCCCGGCCGTCACCCAGTTGCCCGGCCCATACGCCGAACTGGTGGCCGCCGTAGTTGCTGGCCCACGGCTCCATGCCTTCCAGCAGCGCATTGCCACCGAACACGCGGGCGAAGTCCGGGCTTTCGATGTCCCGCGCGGAGAGACCGAGCGTCGCCGCCATTTCAGCCGACCAGGCCACCACGCGCGGTGCCCGCACGGGCGTTGGGTGGACATGCGACCAAGCGGCGCCTTCCACCTGGCGCAGGCGCGTTCCGTGCTCGGGATCGCCCGCGAGATCGCGCAAGAAGGCATTGTCGAAGTCCAGGCGCATCACGGGATGATCGCACGCCGGTCCAGCAGGTAACGTTCGCCCGCGACACACCCGCAAACACGAATGTTTAGCGCGCGGAATCGCCCGAAGCCCCATACTGACGTGTGAACGACGACTTCGAAGACGATCGCTACGCCACGAGCGTGGACCCCTCCGTGCAATGCACGGCCTGCGATGCGGTGTGCTGCCGATTGACCGTGGTCTTGATGCCCGAGGACGATGTGCCCGACTGGCTGGTCACGCACGACGACCTTGGACTGGCGACCCTCGCCAAGGGTGAGGACGGTTGGTGCGCGGCGGTCGATCCGAACACCTCGCGCTGCACGATCTACGAGCAACGCCCCGCGATCTGCCGCAAATACACCATGGGCAGCCCCGGCTGCCGGGACGAGCGGCGCAAATGGTATGGCCCGTCCGTCCCTACGCCGGTGAAGCTCCTGTAAAAGCTCCTGCCGTCGGGTCGGCAACGCATGCGGGCCCAGCCGCTCCTACGCAAGCGATGGCGGCTCGAAGGCTTTGGCGATCTCGTCCGCCGCCAGCGCGCGCCACGTGCCCGGCGCCAGGCCGTCGAGCGTCAGCCGACCGATCGCCACACGTTCGAGCGCGTCCACGTGGTTACCCACGGCGGCGAACATGCGCCGCACCTGGTGATAGCGCCCCTCGGTGACCGTCAGCCTGGCCCGACGCGGCCCGAGCGGCTGCAACCGTGCCGGGGCGAGCGGCGTAGTTTCCGATTCCAGCATCAGCGTGCCGCTGGCGAACACCCCGCCCTCGTCGCCGCGCAGGTCGCGGGCAAGCGAGGCCTCGTAGACCTTGGCGACGTTCGCCTTGGGCGAAATGATCCGGTGCAGCAGCGCGCCATCGTCGGTGAGCAGCAACAGCCCGGACGTGTCGCGGTCGAGCCGCCCGACGGTCGACAGCGCCGGATCGCGGCGCCGCCAGCGCGGCGGCAGAAGGTCATAGACCAGCCGTCCCGCATCCTTGCGCGAGCAGGTGTAACCGGTCGGCTTGTGCATCAGCAGCACCAGACCCGCCGGTGGATCCAGCGGCTCGCCGTCGATGCGGACGTCCGCGTGTTCGGCCCGGTCGTCTGTGTAGAGGACCTCGCCCGCCGGATCGGTCACCCGCCCTTCGCGGAACAGCTGCATCACTTCCTTGCGGCTGCCGTAGCCGAGGTTGGCAATGAGGCGTACCAGCTTCATGCACGTACCGCCTCGATCACCTTGAAGCCCTCCTGCATGGCCACCGTTCGCACGTGGGCGAAGCGCGCAGCCAGCGTGGCCTCGTACGGCAGGTGCCGGTTGGCGACCATCCACAGGCGACCGTGCGGAAGCAGCGCATCGGCAGCCACGTCGATGAAGGCGCGGCCGAGCCCCGGCAAGTCCGCGCGACCCTGGTGGAACGGCGGATTGGTCACGATCGCATCGTAGCGGTGCGGCAGGCCGGTGGTGACATCGTGCCAGCGCACGTCCGCGTCCATTTTCCGCCCGCTCGCAGCGATCGCCTCGGCGAGGTTGACGCGGGCCGGCTCCAGCGCGCGTGCTTCGGCTTCGTACAGATCCACGGCGGTGACGCCAGGGCAGCGCGCGATCACCTGCGCCGCGAGATAACCGTAGCCCGCGCCAAGGTCGGCGACACGGCCGACCAGGTCGTGCGGCAGCTGCGCCGCAAGCAGCGCCGAGGCGGTATCGATGCGATCCCAGGCAAACAGCCCGGAACGGCTGAGATAACCACCGGCGATCCGGCGTGGCGCGTCGAACGCCTCCCACTCGGCCAGCCGTGCGGTGTCCATCGCGTCGCCGGCGCCGGCCCAGAACACGCGGCACTTGTGCTTGGACAGGCTGTGCACCGCGCCAAACAGCTGCACGGCATCGGCTTCGGCCGATTTCGCGCCTTCGGCATTGGGCACCGCCACCAGCACGACGCCGCCGGACTGCAGGTGTCGCGCGGCGCGGGCGAGCAGGGCGCGAGCCTCATCGCGCTGACGCGGCGGCAGCACGAGGACCAGCGCAAACCGGTCGTCCTGCGCCGGCTCGCCGACGGTCATGCCCGCCCGGCAAAGCTCGTCGGCAAAGGGCCTGAAACTCTGCGCGCAAAGCCAGCCAGGACCGGCGAATGCACGCAACGACGCACCCTCGCGGGCACGCAGGAAAAGCACCCGGCCATCATCAGGCAGACGCAGCTCGCCGCTGGCGATGGGTAGGAACAGAGCGTCCAGTTGGGGCGCGGGCGCGGTGGCGACGGTTGCTGCCATCGGATTCGGGCTGACAGGTGGGAGCGCGATTCTACGCGTTGATGCCGGTGGCAACGCGGCAGCGGCCCGGAGCACCAGGCAAGACGCGGTGCGTGAAGCCCACCCTGCCCAGGTTCGCCTAGCGGGCGACCGAGCCGGCGCGCACCAGATACTGCACGCTGAACATGCGCTCGGGGTCCAGCCACACGCGCAGTACCTCCAGCCCGGCCTTGCCCGCAAGCGTGGCGAAGTCCTCCAGCGAGTATTTGCAGCTGACTTCCACCCGGATCGCCTCGTCCTTGCCGAAGGCGACCTGGCTGCGGCCCACCCGCACTTTCTGCTCGCACTGGCTGACCAGGCTGGTTTCGATGCGGCCGGCCAACGCGTTGTAGTGTGCGCGGTGGCGAAACGCGGCCAGATCGAAATCGCTGCCCAGCTCGCGATTCAGGCGCGCGAGCATGTTGAGGGTGAATTCCGCCGTGACGCCGGCGGCATCGTTGTAGGCCGCCTCGATCAGGGACGTGTCTTTCTTCAGATCCGCGCCGATCAGAATGCCGCCATTCTCGCCCATCTCCGTACGCATCTTGCGCAACAGGGCGATCGCCTCGCGCGCGTCGAAATTGCCGATGGTCGAGCCGGGGAAATAGACGACCGTGCGTCGCGGCGCGCGCGGGGGGATCGGCAGACGCAGCGGACGCGTAAAGTCGCCGCAGAGCGGTTGGACCGGAAGTTGCGGAAAGTGCTCGCCCAGGCGCCGTACGCTCTGCAGCAACGGTTCGGGTGAGATTTCCACCGGAACGTAGCTCACCGGCGAGGCCATGTGCTCGAGCAGCAGGCGCGTCTTGGTCGCGCTGCCACTGCCGTACTCGACCAAGCGCACATCCATGCCCAGCGTGTCGGCGATGCTGGCGGCGTGCTCGCGCATCAGGGCGGTCTCGCAGCGGGTCAAATAGTACTCCGGCTGCTCGCAGATGCGCTCGAACAGCGCCGAGCCCTGCGCGTCGTAGAAAAGCCACGAGGGCAGGCGCTTGGGCTGCGCGCGCAGCCCGCGGCGGACGGTCTCCAGCAGCCCGCCGGCGGGCGGGGTGCGTCCGTCGGCGGGCAGGTCCAGGGCACGGATGTTCATCGGGGCAATGCTCCTTAGAGTTCTTATCGGTCCTTGGCCAGGCGCAGGCCGGCGAACTGCCAGCGCGCCTGCGGGGGGAAGAAGTTGCGGTAGCTCGCGCGCACATGGCCGGCTGGAGTGGCGCACGAACCGCCACGCAGCACCCACTGGCCACACATGAACTTGCCGTTGTATTCGCCGAGCGCGCCCGGCAGGGGACGGAAGCCGGGATAGGCCACGTAGGGCGATGCAGTCCACTCCCAGGCGTCGCCGTACATCTGCGTCAGGCCCGTGCCGCCGGCGGGCTGCGGTAGCCGCGGCACGCCGTCGAGCAGGTTGCCCTGGACCGGCAGCGTTGCGGCCGCAACCTCCCATTCGGCTTCCGTGGGCAGTCGCGCACCGGCCCAGCGGGCGAAGGCATCGGCTTCGTAGTAGCTCAGGTGGCAGACCGGCGCACCGGGATCCAGCGCCTGCACGCCGGCCAGCGAGAACGCGCTGGCCAGGTCCTGCCTCCAGTAGATCGGTCGCTGCCATGCTTCGCTCTGCACGGTGGCCCAACCATCGGACAGCCACAACGACGGCTCGCGGTAACCGCCGTCGTGCACGAACGCGGCGTACTCCTCGTTGGTGACCAGGCGATTGGCCAGCGCATGGGGCGCCAGCAGCGTGCGGTGCCGCGGGGTTTCGTTGTCGAAGGAAAAGCCGTCGCCCGCATGGCCGATCGCGGCCACGCCCTCCTCACCCGGCAGGAACTGCAGGGAAGCCGGCGCCATGGACACGGACGGCGCTGCCTGCAGGTACGACGGCAACAGCGGATTGTTCCAGAAAGCATGGAGGATGTCGGTGAGCAGCAATTCCTGGTGCTGCTGCTCATGCTGCAGACCGAGCTCGATGATCGCGGTCGGCGCAACCTCGTCCCCGCGCAGCAACATCGCGCCCAGGGCCTCGTCGACATGGCGGCGATACGCCAGCACCTCTTCCAGCGAGGGCCGCGACAGCAGGCCCCGTTGCGGCCGCGCGTGCATCGGGCCGACGCTCTGGTAGTAGGAATTGAACAGGTAATGCCAGGACGGGTCGCGCGGGCGGTAATGCGGATCGCGCCCGAGCACGAACTGCTCGAAAAACCACGTGGTATGCGCCAGATGCCACTTCGCCGGGCTGGCGTCGGGCATCGACTGCACCATCATGTCTTCGGCCGTGAGACCCGCGCAGAGCTGCAGGGTCTGTTGGCGGACCCGCCGGTAGCGCTGCGCGAGAGTGTCGCCGGCGAGGGGGCTCAGCTGCGTCATGGCCTGTTCCTTCGTGGGTCGGACGCGCGGTTCGCGTGGGCGTTGCCGGTGACGCGGTACCGCGGAGCGGATCGAACCGTAGGCATCCTGCAAGCATGGCGTACCCCCCGTTCAATACGTGTGATCGGCCGATGGCAAATTCCTGACACGGCGCCGCTGGCGCCGGCGATGCCGGCGCGCGATGCTGGAGGGGCTTGCCCCCCATGCGCCTTTCCCCTCGCGAGGTGATGCCATGAAACGCCTGCCCGTCCTGCTGTTGCTTGCTACCGCAAACTGCGCCGCCTCTGCCGCCGGCGCGCCCGGCAAGGCGTTGCCCTACGCGCAATGCATCCAGACCGACAAGATCAACGAATGGCACGTCGTGGATGCGCGCACCGCGCTGGTGCGCACCGGCCCGTACCGCTACGTGGTGCACCTGGCCGCCGACTGCCCGCGCCTGGGGATCGGCGCACCAGGTCTCCTGCTGCGTGCGAGCGAGTCGGGCAAATCCGTCGGCGACGGCCGCATCTGTGGACAGGTCGGCGAAACGGTCAGCGCCCGCGACCAGCCGGCCTGCGCGATCTCCTCGGTGGAGATGGTCGACAAGTCGACATTCGAGCAGATGCGCCAGCACGCGGCGCGCCATGGCAGCGTGGCGGAATTGCCGCCTGGCGGATGATGCCGCGGACGAAAAAAAGCCCGGGATGCCCGGGCTCTTTTTCGTCGGAATGTCGGTCTTCAGTCACCGTCGCCGTAGTAGCCGACGTAACGGGTGGATGGCGCCTGATCCACATAGACCGTGCGCGTCTCCACCACGCGGCGGGTGACGACCGGTTCCTCGTAGACCACCCGCACCGGGCGGCGGTAGACCGGGCGCTCGTAGACCACCTCGCGCGGCGGCGGATTGAGCGCGTCGTCCACCAGGCCGATCACGGCGCCGGCGACGATCGCCCCGGCCACCCATCGACCGCCGCTCCAGTGGCCACGGTCGTAGCGGTCATGGTCGCGCCAGCCGCGGTCATGCCAGCCGCGGTCGTAATGGCCGCGGCCGTGCCAGCCCCGGTCGTGCCAGTCGTGCGCCGATGCTCCCACCGGCAGCGCTGCGGTCGACGCCAGCAGCAGGGTCGCCATCGCCAGCGCGGGTTTGGCCAGCCAATGCGTGCTCATGCAGATGCCTCCAATCGGGCGGTGTTGCCCTTCATGGCGATGCTCCGGCTGGCGGGCTTAATCGGCACTTAAGCGCGCGGCGCGCGGCGCGAGCCCAGAATCGAACTGCGCGCCACGACTGTGGGAGCTCCCTTTTTTGGTGCTCCCACACGAGTGGCCGGACTCAGACGTTGAACAGGAAGTGCAGCACGTCGCCGTCCTTGACGACGTAGTCCTTGCCTTCCTTGCGCAGGCGCCCGGCCGAGGCGGCGCCGGCTTCGCCCTTGTACTGGATGAAGTCGTCGTAGGAGACGGTCTCGGCGCGGATGAAGCCGCGCTCGAAGTCGGTGTGGATCACACCGGCGGCCTGCGGAGCGGTGGCGCCCTTCTTCACCGTCCAGGCGCGCACTTCCTTCACGCCCGCGGTGAAGTAGGTCTGCAGGTTGAGCAGCTTGTAGCCGGCGCGGATCACGCGGTTGAGGCCCGGTTCGTCCAGGCCGAGATCCTTGAGGAACTCGTCGCGGTCGGCGTCTTCGAGCTGCGCCATTTCTTCCTCGATCGCGGCGCACACCGGCACCACTTCGGCGCCCTCGGTGGCGGCGCGGGCGCGCACCGCGTCCAGGTGCGGATTGTTCTCGAAACCGTCCTCGCGCACGTTGGCGATGTACATCAGCGGCTTGAGGGTGAGCAGGAAGAGGTCGCGCACCAGCGCCTTCTCCTCCTCGTCCAGACCAATGCTGCGAGCGGACTTGCCTTCGTTGAGCGCGGCGGCGAGCTTGGCCAGCACGGGCTTCTTCGCGAGCGCCTCCTTGTCGTTGGCCTTGGCCGCGCGCTCGGCGCGGTTGAGCGCCTTCTCGACGGAGTCCAGGTCGGCCAGCGCCAGTTCGGTGTCGATCGTCTCGATGTCGGCGATGGGATCGACCTTGCCGGCCACGTGCACGATATCGCCGTGCTCGAAACAGCGAACCACGTGGGCGATCGCGTCGACTTCGCGGATGTGCGCCAGGAACTTGTTGCCCAGCCCTTCGCCCTTCGACGCGCCGGCGACCAGGCCGGCGATGTCGACGAACTCGACCGCGGTCGGCACCACCTTCTGCGGATTGACGATCGCCGAGAGCGCGTTGAGGCGCTCATCGGGCACCGGCACCACGCCCACGTTCGGCTCGATCGTGCAGAACGGGAAGTTGGCCGCGGCGATGCCGGCCTTGGTCAACGCATTGAACAGGGTGGACTTGCCGACGTTGGGCAGACCCACGATGCCGCATTTGATACCCATGATGGGGCTCCGGGAAACAGGTAGGAAAACAGAAGCCTGGGATCGTAAAGAACGGACGGTGCGCCTGCGCGCTCACGTCCGGCTATCCGTTCCCCGCTCCCGCGGTATGCAGTTGCTGCATCGCCTTGTCGAACTGGCCTGCCACCGCCAGGGGCAGCACGTCCAGCGCGCGGGCAATGCCGTCGAGGATCGCATCCTCGTCCTGAGCGGATGGCTTGCCGAGCACCCAAGGCGTGACCTTGTCCTTGTGGCCCGGATGGCCGATGCCGATGCGCAGGCGGTGGAACTTGCCGTGGCCCAGGTGCTGGATGGTGTCGCGCAGGCCGTTCTGGCCGCCGTGGCCACCGTCGAATTTCATCCGCACGGTACCGGCCGGCAGATCCAGTTCGTCGTGCGCCAGCAGGCACTCGTCGGGCTGGATCTTGTAGTAGCGCAGCGCGGAGGTGACCGCGATGCCGCTCTTGTTCATGAAAGTGGACGGCTTGAGCAGCCATACGCTCTCGCCGCCGATTCGCACGCGGCAGGCCTCGCCGTGCAGCTTGCCGTCGAAGGCAAAGCGCTCGCCCTGGCCGGAAGCCAGCGCGTCCACAAACCAGAACCCGGCATTGTGCCGGGTCCGGAGGTATTCGGCGCCGGGATTGCCCAGGCCGACGATGAGCTTGAGTCCAGCCATGCCTTAAGCCGATGGCCGGGCCTCCCGCGGAAGGGAGGCCCGGACTTCGCTTACTTCTTCTCGGCAGGCTTGGTTTCGCCTTCCGGCGCAGCCGCGGCTTCGGCGGCCGGCTCGGCCTCTTCCTTCACCGTGTTGGCGGTGACCACGGCAATGTCGTGGTCCGCGCCCAGGTTCAGCGCCGGCAGGCTCACGCCCTTGGGCAGCTTGATCTGCGACAGGTGGACGATGTCGCCGGGCTTGAGGTCGGCCAGGTCGAGTTCGATGAACTCCGGCAGGTTCGCCGGCAGGCACGACACTTCCACTTCGGTCAGGTTGTGCGAGATCACCACGCCGGAGGTCTTGCCGGCCGGCGACTTCTCCTGGTTGAGGAAGTGCAGCGGCACGTTCACGCGGACCGCTTCGTTCTCGTTCACGCGCAGGAAGTCCATGTGCAGCATCTGCTGCTTGAACGGATGCTTCTGCCAGTCGCGCACCAGCACCTTCTGCACCTTGCCGTCGACGTTCAGGTCGAGGATCGAGGAGAAGAACCACTCGTTCTTGGCGGCGAGCAGGATGGTGTTGTGTTCGATCTGGATGCTCTGCGGCGGCTGGGTGCCACCGTAGACGACGGCAGGCACCATCGCCGCGTGACGCAGGCGGCGGCTCGCACCTTTCCCCTCGTCACTGCGGTTCTGTGCCTTGATTTCATGAATCTGGGCCATGTTCGTTTACTACCTTGGTTGTGTTTTGCCCGCCTCGCGGCGGACGAGCGACTTCCCCGCGACCAGGAAAGTCCGTTACTTCCGCGCGGCATCCGTGCCGCGAAAATCAGGCCTGCCCTTCCTGGGCGGGCTTCCAGCTTTCAATCCACGTACAACGAGCTCACCGACTCGCCGAAGGCGATGCGGCGGATCGTTTCGGCCAGCAGCTCGGCGACCGAGAGCTGGCGGATCTTGCTGCAAGCCTGCGCCTCGGGGCGCAGCGGCAGCGTGTTGGTGACCACCAGCTGGTCGAGCTGGGAGTTCTCGATGTTGCCGATTGCCGCGCCCGAGAGCACCGGGTGCACGCAGTAGGCGACGACCTTGCGCGCGCCGCGCTCCTTCAGGGCCGCGGCCGCGGCGCACAGGGTCCCGGCGGTATCGACGATGTCGTCGACCAGCACGCAGGTCTTGCCGTCGACCTCGCCGATGATGTTCATCACGGTGGCGACGTTGGCCTTCGGGCGGCGCTTGTCGATGATCGCCAGGTCCGCATCGTCCAGCCGCTTGGCGATCGCGCGGGCGCGTACCACGCCGCCGACGTCGGGGCTGACCACGATCAGGTCGTCCATCGAGTAGTTGCGCCAGATGTCCGCCAGCAGGATCGGCGAGGCGTAGACGTTGTCCACCGGCACGTCGAAGAAGCCCTGGATCTGGTCGGCGTGCAGGTCGACCGTCAGCACGCGGTCGACGCCGGCGGTACCGATCAACGTGGCGACCATCTTGGCGGTGATCGGCACGCGCGCCGAGCGCGGACGGCGATCCTGGCGGGCGTAGCCGAAGTACGGCATCACCGCGGTGACGGTGGCAGCCGAGGCGCGCTTGAGCGCGTCGACCAGGGCAAGCATCTCGATCAGGTTTTCCGCGCTCGGCGCGCCGGTCGGCTGCAGCACGAACACTTCCTGCTTGCGGACGTTCTCCTCGATCTCGATCTGCACCTCGCCATCGCTGAACTTGCCGACCAGGGCCTTGCCCAGCGGCACGCCGAGCCGTTGCGCGACGTCCTCGGCGAGGGTGCGGTGGGCGTTGCCGGTGAAGAGCATCGGGGTGGACGTGTCCACGGTGTTTCCTCGAAAAAAGCCATTCGTGAATGGCTGGGGCGGCAGGATTCGAACCTGCGCATGCGGGAATCAAAATCCCGTGCCTTAACCAGCTTGGCGACGCCCCAGTGTTTCGTTTGGCGGGCCGTCGTCCTGACTGCCCGTCGTGTGTTTCAAGCCCGCAACGGCTGCCCCGGCGATGCGACCCGCGCGCGGTGGCGCGCCAAGGCGCGATGCAAGGGCGAAACCTCCACCCCCGCGGCCAGTTGCGCCGCGAACGCCGGAGGACACTGCCGCACCACCTTTCGCGCCTGCGCGAGCGAGGCGGTTTCCAGGAACACGCATCCGCCGCTGCCGGAAAGCCGGGCGCGACCGAAGCGCGAGAGCCAGTCCAGCGCCGCGGCCACCTTGGGGTGTCGCGCGCGCACGACCGGCTCGAACGCGTTTTCCGCCGTTTCGCCGGAAGCAAAGGACGAAATTGTCGCCGGAGGTGCATTTCGTGTCAATTCAGACGCTTGAAACAGGGCCGCGGTGGGCACGTGTTCGCCCGGGTCGAGCACCACGTACCAGCGTCGCGGCAGCGCCACGGGGTTAAGTCGCTCGCCCACCCCCTCGGCCCAGGCCGAGCGGCCGCGAACGAACACCGGCACATCGGCGCCCAACCGGTGCGCCAGGCCGGCCAGCACGTCCTCGTCCAGGCCGCAGCCCCACAGGTGGTTGAGCGAGACCAGCGCGGTGGCCGCATCGGAACTGCCGCCGCCGAGGCCACCGCCCATCGGGATGCGCTTGTCCACGGCGATCTCGGCGCCCAGCGCCACGCCGGTTTCCACCTGCAGCAGGTGTGCGGCGCGCACCACCAGGTCGGCGTCCGACGGCACACCAGGCACCTCGTTCGCGCGCACGATCGCGCCGTCCTGGCGCACCCGCACGCGCAGTTCATCGCCCCAGTCGAGCAGGCGGAACACGGTCTGCAGATCGTGGTAGCCGTCGGCGCGGCGGCCGACGATGCGCAGGAACAGGTTGAGCTTGGCCGGCGCGGGCCAGGCGGTCCACTCCTCGCGATCGGGCGCACCGAGCGGGCGCGACATGAACACGCGCAGGGCGTCGGGGAAACCGTTCTCGCGATCCCGCTCGCGGGCTCGGGCGAAGGACGGCTCGTTCTTGTCCACCTGTGCGAAGCCATGCTTCGCATAGAACGGCGCATTCCATGGCACGTCCGCCAACGTACCCAGGTCGACGCGGCCATAGCCGGCCGCCCGCGCCCAGGCACAGGCGTGCTCGAGCAGCGCGGCGCCGATCCCGCGGCGCCCGTGCGAGGGCAACACGTCGATCTCGGCGATTTCGACAGCGCCATCGGCCATGCCGTCCTGCAGCCACACGAAACCGACCGGCGCGCCCTCCTCCAGCGCGACCCAGACCAGGCCACGCGTCACCGCCACTTCCAGCAACTCGGGGGGAATCGCCATGGCCGCGTACGCATGCCACGCGCGATGGCCGCGGAACAGTTCCACCGCCTCGCGCTCGATCGCGCACAGCGCGGGGACCTGCGCCGACACGGCGCGCACGAGGGTCACCGCCATGGCGTCAGCGCCCGCAATCGGCGCAGGGCGCCGGGCCGAGCTGGAAGCTGTCGATCGACAGCTTGACCTTGTAGGGCGGGCGGCTGGCGAATACTTTCTGGGGCAACGGCGGCTGCTGTGCCTGGTCCCAGGCGCGGTAATCCACCGTCCAGCCATCCTGGGTGAGCAGCGACGGCAAGTCGTGTTCGCCGAAGCGCAACTCGGCCGATGCACCGGGTGCGCGCAGGCCCAGCACCCAGGCGCGCAAGTCGTCCAGCGGCACCTCCCAGCCCAGCGCCTTGCGCATCAGCGCCTCGGCGTCGGGGCCACGAAGCGGCCCGCCTTCGATACCTTCCAGCAGCGCGCCCTGGGGGCCGCCGCTGAGGCGGAAGCTCTTGCCGGTGATCGGCGCACGCAGCTGGAAGTCGTAGCGCTCGCCGTCCTGCATCCAGCGCAAGCTGCCGCTGCCACCGTCGTGGCCATCGGAAACGGCAAGGTGACCTTCGAGCGTCCACTGGCGGATGTCCGCCAGTTGCCCTTCGCGTGTGGCCTGCGCGGCGAGTGCGGCCTCGTTGGCCGGCTTGCGCACCGGCACCGGCGCGCAGGCGGCCAGCAGCAGGCCGGCTGCCGCGACCGGGAAGAGGAGGCGCCTCATGGTTCCAGGCGCCGCAGGGTGTCGCGCAGGTTGGCGTTGCGCGGATCGATCTTGCGTACCTGGTCGAACACGTGCTTCGCATCCTGGCGCTTGCCCAGTTTCCACAGCACCTCGCCCAGGTGGACACCGACGTCGGCGTCTTTCGCGGCGCTCCAGGCCTGGCGCAGCGCGCGCGCGGCCTCGTCAAGGTGGCCCAGGCGGTACTGCAGCCAGCCCCAGGAATCGGCGATCGCCGGGTCATGCGGCTTGGCCGCGCGGGCCGCCTCGATGAGCTGCTTGGCTTCAGGCAGGTCGCGGCCAGCGTCGGCCAGCGTGTAGCCCAGCGCGTTGCTGGCGTCGATATCGTCCGGCTTGAGCTTGAGCAGGTGGCGGAAGTCGGCCACCGCGTGGTCGACGTTGCCCGCCTCCGCATTGGCCAGGCCGCGGCCATAGAGCAGGCCGGGATCGTCCGGCAGCACCTGCAGTGCATGGTCGTAGGCCTTCGCGGCCTGCGCATAATGCCCCTCGCGCATGTACAGCTCGGCGTCAGCCTGCCAGGCGCGGCGCAATTCCTCGGGTTGATCGAGGTAGGCGGTTTCCAGTTGTTCCATCAGCGCATGCGCGTCGTCCACTTTGCCCTCCGTGTGCAGGATCACCGCGCTGCGCAGGTCGGCGTCGAAGGCGTGCGGATCGTCGTCACCCACCTGGTCGTACCAGTCCAGCGCCTCATCGTTGCGGTCCTGCATCTCGGCCAGCTGGCCGAGCAGGAAGGCGCTGCTTTCACGTACGTCGGAGGGCGCCTTCTTGAGGTCGCGGTACAGCCTGGCCAGCGCCGTCTTGTCGTGCGCCTGCGCGGCCAGCCCGGCGCGCAAAGCGTAGGTTTCGGCGCTTTGCGGGCCCTTGTCGAGCAGCTTTGCAGCGGCCTGGTAATCGCCGCCCTGGCTGAGCAGGCTGGCGTACGTAAGGCGAAGGCGCACGTTGTCCGGCGAACGGGCCAGCGCCTGCTTGAGCAGTCCGGTGGCCGCTTTCTTGTCGCCGGCCTTGAACTTCATCTGCGCCGCCCAGGCGTAGGTCTCGGTCTCGTGGAAGCGCACCACCGCGGCATCGGCGATCTGCATGGCGTACTTTGGCCGGCCGAGCTTGTCGCCCAGCTCGCTCATCGCCAGCCAAGCCTGCGGATCGGCCGGCAGCCGGTCGGGCGTGGCCAGGGTTTCGAGCAATTGGGCTGCCTGCGCCGGATCGCGCGCGCCGACCAGGGCGCGACCGAAACGGCGCCAGGCGTGCGGATCGCCGCTGCCGACCAGACGCTCCAGTTGTTCGCGCGCGCCGGCGGTATCACCGGTGGCCAGGGCGAGTTCGGCGCGCGCCTGGGCCAGGTCGGCGGTGCCGGCGCCGAGCGCCTGCCAGCGGTCGATCGCTTGCTGCGTGGTTTGGGTGTCGCGCACCGCCAGGGCCAGCTCCACTGCCCGCTGGGCGACCTTGGGGTCGTCCGACAGCGCCATGGCCTGGGCATAGCGGGCCGAAGCACCCTTGAGGTCGTTGCGCGTCAGCGCCATTTCACCGGCCAGCAGCTGCGCGAGCAGGTCGTGCTGCTCGTCCGGCGTGACGACGGCAAGCCGGTCCAGCGGCTGCCTGGGAGCAGGCGCGGAAGCCTTGCCGCCGGGCAGGCTGGCGCAGCCGGCCAGGCCCAGCGCGAAACCGGCCAGGCCCGCAAAATGCCGCAGTTGCTTGAACTTGCCCTTCACGCTCAGCACACTAGTCCTCATCCCATCGTCCGTCCGGCCCGTACCTGATCGCGCCCCGGTACCGAAAGCTTAGCCTACGCCGCCGCGGATACCCCGTCGTCAATTCGCATTCCACGCCATGCCGCTGATCGCCCTCGGGCTCAATCACCTCACCGCGCCGGTCAGCCTGCGCGAACAGGTGGCGTTCGACGCGGACGCCGCCGGCGAAGCGCTACGCGAACTGCGGGCCGAGCCGGGCGTGGAGGAAGCGCTGATCCTCTCCACCTGCAACCGCACCGAGCTTTACGTCGGCGTGGCCGAGGGTGCCGAGCAGGCGCCGCAGGCGTGGCTCAACCGCCACCATCGCTTGACCCCGGGCAAGCTGGACGAGTTCCTCTACCGGCATGACGAGGACGCGGCGGTGCGCCACATGTTCCGCGTCGCCACCGGACTGGACTCGATGGTGCTGGGCGAACCGCAGATCCTGGGCCAGGTGAAGGACGCCTACCAGCTCGCGCGCGACGCGCGGGCGCTTGGCGCGCCGCTGGACCGCCTGCTGCAGCACACCTTCGCCGTCGCCAAGCGCGTGCGCACCGACACCCGCATCGGCGCGCATACCGTTTCGGTGGCCTTTACCGCCGTGCGGCTGGCCGAGCAGGTGTTCACCGACCTGAAGCAGGCCTGCGTGCTGTTGATCGGCGCCGGCGACACCATCGAGTTGGCCGCGCGCCACCTGGTGGACAAGCAGGTCAGCCGCCTGATCGTGGCCAACCGCACACTGGAAAACGCGCAGGAACTGGCCACCCGCTACGGCGGTTACGCCATCGCGCTGGCCGATCTGCCGCAACACCTGGCCGAGGCCGACATCGTGATTTCCTCGACCGCCGCCCGCCAACCTGTAGTGACCCGGCCGATGGTCGAGCGGGCGGTCGCGGCGCGCAGGCGCAAGCCGATGTTCATGGTCGACATCGCGGTGCCGCGCGACATCGATCCTACGGTCGCGTCGCTGGAGGACGTGTACCTCTACGCGATCGACGACCTTCAGCAGGTCATCGACGGGAACCGCCGCTCCCGCGAGGCCGCGGCGCGCGAAGCCGAGACGATCATCGACCTGCAGGTCGACCACTACATGGCCTGGCGTCGCGCGCTGACCCTGCGCAATCCGGCGATCGACCTGCGCCAGCACGCCGAGCGCTATCGCGACGAGGTGCTGGTCAAGGCCCAGGCGATGCTAGCCCGCGGCAAGTCGCCGGACGAGGCGCTGGCGTTTCTCGCCAACACGCTGACCAACAAGCTGCTGCACCATCCCAGCGCACGCCTGCGCGAGGCGGCGCTCAACGGCGACCTGGATCTGCTGCATGCGGCCGGGCGGCTGTACGGACCCACCGACGAGCCCACCGACAAACGGTAGGGGCGCACCCCGTGCTCGTCCGGCGATAATCGCTCCGTCGCGGTCGCGCACTTTCGTGCGCTCCTCCCATTGGAAAACGCATCGGCATGACCCCATCGATCCGCCGCAAACTCGAGTCCCTGGCCGAACGCCATGAGGAGATCGGCCTGCTGCTCGCGCAGCCGGACGTGCTCGCCGACGCCAACCGCTTCCGTGAACTGTCGCGCGAGTACGCGCAGATCGAGCCGGTTGCGGCGGCCCTGCGGGAACATGACGGCGCCGAGCGCGAGCTGGCCGAGACGCGCGCCATGCTGGCCGACCCGGAGCTGCGCGAGATGGCCTCCGACGACGTCGAGCGCCTGGAAACACGCCTGGCGGAACTGGACGGCGAGCTGCAGATCCTGCTGCTGCCGAAGGACCCGCGCGACGAGGCCAACCTTTTTCTGGAAGTGCGCGCCGGCACGGGCGGCGACGAGGCGGCCCTGTTCGCCGGCGACCTGTTCCGCATGTACGCGCGCTACGCCGAACGCCGCCGCTGGCACGTGGAAGTACTGAGCGAAAGCCCCGGCGAACACGGCGGCTACAAGGAAATCGTCGCGCGCATCGAGGGCAAGGGCGCCTACTCGCGGCTGAAGTTCGAGTCGGGTACGCACCGCGTGCAGCGCGTGCCCGAAACCGAGTCGCAGGGGCGCATCCACACTTCGGCCGCGACCGTGGCGATCCTGCCGGAAATGGACGAGATCGATGAGATCGAGATCAATCCGGCGGACCTCAAGACCGACACCTTCCGCGCCTCCGGCGCCGGCGGCCAGCACGTCAACAAGACCGACTCCGCCATCCGCATCACGCACCTGCCCAGCGGCATCGTGGTCGAGTGCCAGGACGAGCGCAGCCAGCACAAGAACCGTGCCCGTGCGCTGTCGCTGCTCAAGGCGCGCCTGCTCGACGAGGCGCAGAGCAAGCAGGCCGCGGCACAGGCACAGGAGCGTCGCTTGCAGGTGGGCTCGGGCGACCGCAGCCAGCGCATCCGCACCTATAACTTTCCGCAGGGCCGCATCACCGACCACCGCGTCAATCTCACCCTGTACCGCCTGCCCGAAGTGCTGGCCGGCGAGCTGGACGAACTGGTCGACACGCTCACGCGCGAGCACCAGGCCGACGAGCTCAAGAGCCTCGCTTCATGACCGGCGCGCGCGCCGAGCTCGAGGCGACGCTGCACCGCCTGGCGCACCTGCTGCGCCAGGGTGCCAGCAGGGATGCCGAAGAGGTTGCCGCGCGGTCGCGCCGGAGCTTTCCGCTGTCCGGCGAACTGGTCCGGCTGCATGGCATCGCACTGTTGCAGCTGGGGCGCCGCCACGACGGCCTCAGCGCGCTGCACCGCGCCGCGGAGTTGGCGCCGGACAGCATCGAAGTGCAGTGCAACCTGGCCAACGTCGCGCTGGAGGACGGTCGTCCCGAGGCCGCCATCGAGCGCCTCCACGCCGCGTTGGCGCGCAAGCCCGGCGATCCGGTCATCCTGCAGGTACTGGGCGTGGCGCTGATGGTCGCCGTCCGGTACGAGGACGCTCGCGAGGCCTTTGCCCAGGCGCTGCGCGCGGCGCCGCAGCACCCCGGCCTGCGCCTCAACCTGGCCGAAGCCGAGCTGGAACTGGGCGATACCGCAACCGCCCTGGCGCATGTGCACGAGGCGCTGAAGCTTGCGCCGCGCCTGGATGCCGCCCACGCCCTGCTCGGGCATGCACTACAGGCCTCGGGCCGCAGCGCGGAAGCTGCCCAGGCCTGGCTGGAGGCCGAGCGGCTGACGCCGCGCGAGCCGCGGTTCGCCTTCCAGGCGGCGCGGATGCTGGAGGAAACCGGCCAGTTGAGCGCCGCCGCGGATGCCTACGCCCGCGCGCTGAGTTTGGCTCCGCAGTCCGGCGCAGCTCTCAGCCGCCTCGCCTGCATGCGACGGCGGCTGGCCGACTGGCGCGAGCAGGAGGCGTTGACCGCACGCCTTCGCGACGCGGTGGAAAGCGGTCGATCCGGCATCGTGCCCTTCGTGCTGCCGCTGGAGCCATTCGGCCGCGCGCTCCAGCGCAAGGCCATGGAAACGTTCACCCGCAGCATCGAGCAACAGCTCGCGCCCCTGCGACAGAAGCTCGCCTTCGCCCTGCCGCGGCCCGCACCCGACGCGCCGATACGCGTCGGACTGGTTTCCGACGGTTTCGGTGAACATCCGATCGGCCGCACCGTGGCTGGCCTGGTCGAGGCGCTGGCCGCGCTGGGCGGACTGGAGCTGCACCTGTTCGCCACGACGGCCGATGACGGCGGACCGATCCGCCAGCGGCTGGTGGCGGCGGCCCCGTTGCATGCCATCGACACCGTGCCGCCCCCACAGGCGGCCGAGCGCATCCACGCGCAAGGCGTCGAGGTGCTGTTCGATCTCACCGGCTATGGCGAACACACAAACGCCGACATACTGGCTTTGCGTCCCGCGCCCTTGCAGGTGAACTGGCTGGCCCTGCCGGGCACCGCCGGCGCGGCATGGATCGACTACATCCTCGCCGACACCGTGGTGCTGCCGGCGCCGCATCGCGGGGACTACAGCGAAAAAGTGCTGTCGCTGCCGCGCTGCTTTCTGCCCATCGACACCCACATCGCCACGCCGCCACCCACGCGCGCCGAATGCGGCTTGCCGGAGACGGGCACGGTGTTCGCCTGTTTCAACGCCATCGCCACGATCGGTCCGGATGCCTTCGCTCGCTTCGTGCAGGTACTGCACGAAGTGCCCGGCAGCGTGTTGTGGCTGCGCGCGGCACCGGACGGCGGGGAGGAACGCCTGCGCGCCGCCGCCGCGACCCTGGAGGTTCCACCGGGGCGGCTGGCCTTCCTGCCCGACCTGCCGCACGCGGAACACCTCGCCCGCTATGCGCTGGTCGACCTGTGCCTGGATACCCTGCCCTGCGGCGGCCGCACCACCGCCGCCGACGCGCTGGGGGCCGGCTGTCCATTGCTCACCTGCGCCGGCGACACCTTCGCCGGGCGCATCGCCGCCAGCCTGCTGCACCACGCCCACCTGCCCGAACTGGTGGCCGACGATCCCGACGCCTTCGTGGCGATGGCCGTGCAGTTGGGCCGCGACCGCGCTGCCCTGACCGCCATCCGTACCCACCTGACCGGCCTGCGCGCGACGTCGCCGCTGTTCGACATGCCCGGTTTCGCCGCCGATTTCCGCCGCGTGGTGCAGACGATCGGCACCCGCCACCGCATCGGCCGGCCGCCGATCGACCTGGATTTCTGACCGTTCGCGGAGCGGGCTTCGCCCCCCCCCCGCGAGGTTCAGCCCGTCGTGAAAGAACGCGGCGGCTCACCGTCATGATGCGCGCGCTCGACGCCCTCCACCTCCGCCGCCGGCGGCCCCTGCCACAGCCACCGTTCCAGCGCGTCGAGCGCCTCGGGTGAACCGTGCGCGACCACTTCGACCCGGCCGTCCGGCAGGTTCCGGGCGTGGCCGGTCAGGTCCAGTTGCCGCGCCTGGCCCCGGGTACTGGCGCGATAGAACACGCCCTGCACCCGACCACTGACGAGGAAACGCGCGGCCGCCATGTCACTGGCCGATCGCCGCGTCCAGCGACTGGCCGGTCACCGGACCGACGAAGCGCTTGGCCACGTGGCCGTCCGGCGCGATCAGGTAAGTGGTGGGCAAGCCACGCGGTTCGTCGAAATCCTTCGGCGAATCGTCCAGCGAAACCTGGGCAATCGGGTAGCTCACCGGATGCTTGGCGAGAAAAGCCTGGATGTCCGCCTTGTCGCTGTCTTCGTAAGCCAGGCCGATCGCACGCACGTTGGCGTGCGTCTTCACGAAGTGCGAGATGTCCGGCATCTCCTTGATGCAGGGCACGCACCAGGTGGCCCAGAAGTTCACGATCACCCAGTACCCGCGCTGCGCGGCCAGGTCGAACGGCTTACCGTCCAGGGTCGTCACTTTCAGCGACGGCTGCGCCGGCATCGCCGCCTGCACGGGAACCGCGGCGGCGAGCAGGCACGCGGCAAGCGCGAGCGGGGCGAGCTTCATGGGATGGGGTTCTCCGGTTCGGGCGTGGGTGGGAACGTGTGGTCCAGCCGTCGGCCAAGCGTGTCGTCGAGCATCCGCGCGACCTCGGCCAGCAGTTCGATCAGCGCCGCCGGCAGGTTGATGCCCAAGGCTCGCGCTTCGTCGACGGGCCGCAGCGGCAGGCGATAACTGGTGTGACGATACACCCGCAACAGATCGGTGCTGTCGAGGCTGCGGCTGAGCAGCCAGCCGCCTGCTTCGCCACGCTGGATCAAATCGGCGCGCTGCAGGTCGTCGAAGTACGTGGCGATGCTGGCACTGCGCAGGTAGGGCTCCTGCAGGCGCACGGTCGCGGGATCCACGCTGCAGCCCTTGCGCTGCGCCTCGACGAAGTGACGCAGCACCACCATCAGGCCGAGGAACTCGGCGCCTTCCTGCAGGGTGGCCGCTGGCGCGTGGTACTCGTAGGCCGACAGCGACGCGGCCACCGAAGCGCCCAGGATCGCGATCACCCAGGACAGGTAGATCCACAAGAGGAAGATCGGGATGGTCGCCAGCACGCCGTAGATCTGCTGGTAGCTCTGCGCGTTGCTGACGAACAGCGTGAAGCCCCAGCGCGCGATCTCGAACATCACCGCGCCGAGCAGCGCGCCGATCGCCGCATCGCTGCGGCGCACCTTGCAGTTGGGGATCGCCGCGTACATCAGCCACAGGGTGACGAAGGTCACCACGAACGGCAGCACGCCGAGCAGGCGCTGGCCCAGGCCCAATTGCGCGTAGGCGCCGGCAAGCAGCGGCATGGCCGTGACGTACGAAGTCACCGCGATGCCGCCGACCGCAAGAATCGGCCCGAGCGTCAGCGCCGCCCAGTACAGCAGCAGGCGCGAGCTCCAGCTGCGCGCCTGGTGCACGCGGAAGATGCGATTGAGGCGGTCCTCGATGCTGATCATCATCGACAGCGCGCTGAACAGCATCACCAGGATGCTGATGCCGGTGAGCTGGCTGGCGTTGGCGGCAAAGGTCTGCAGAGTGTTCTGCACCTTGGCCACGGTCGAGGGCAGAAAGTTCTGGAACACGAAGGTGAGCAGCACGTCGCGCGCGCTCTGGAATACCGGGAACACCGACAGCATCGCCAGCACCGCCACCATCAGCGGCACCAGCGAGACCAGCGTGGTGTAGGACAGCGCACCGGCGGTCTCGAAGCACTTGTCGTCGATGAACCGCTGCCAGATGAAGCGGCTGAAGCTGAGCGCGCGGTCGCGATCGAAACGCCAGGCCATGGATGGCACCATCAAGCAGAAGGCGGCCGCTACACTACCCGATCGCCCGCGAACGCCCAACCGAGCCCGCATGAGCCTGACGATCCTGGTCCTCTACTACAGCCGCAGCGGCCATACCGCCCAGCTTGCGCGCCTGATCGCCCGCGGCGTGGAGGAAGCCGGCCTGGAGGCGCGTCTGCGCCAGGTGCCGCCGGTCGCGCCGGTCACCGAGACGGCGCAACCGCCCGTACCCGACGAGGGCGCGCCCTACGTCAGCCGCGCGGATCTGGCCGAGTGCGCCGGCCTGGCGCTGGGCAGTCCCACGCGTTTCGGCAACATGGCCGCGCCGCTCAAGCATTTCCTGGACACCACCGGCGCCGAGTGGGCGAGCGGTACGCTGGCCGGCAAGCCCGCGGCCGTGTTCACCTCCACCAGCACCATGCACGGGGGGCAGGAATCGACCCTGCTGACGATGGCCCTGCCGCTGCTGCACCACGGCATGCTGTTGCTGGGCATTCCGTACACCGAGCCGGCACTGACCGCCACCGGCAGCGGCGGCACGCCCTACGGCGCCAGCCATGTGGCCGGACCCAAGGGCGACAATGCGATCAGCGAGCACGAGCGGGAACTGGCCCGCGCGCTGGGGCGGCGGCTGGGCGAAACCGCACGCAAGCTGGCGATGTCCGCATGAGCACGCCGTTCGCGCTGCCTTACCGCGTCGGCCGCGTCGCATGGTTCGCGCTGATCGCATTGCAACTGGTGTGGCACGGCTGGCTCGCCCGTCCCGAACACCTGCCGACCTGGCTGGTCCTGGGGGTCACGGTGGTACCACTGCTGGTGCCGCTCACCGCGCTGCCGGACTTGCGCCGCGCGCTGCTGTGGGTGGGCATCCTCAGCCTGTTCTATTTCTGCCACGGCGTGGCCGAGGCGTGGAGCGCGCCGACGGAAAAGTGGCTGGCGCTTGCGGAGATCGGATTGACGCTCCTGTTGATCGTGGCGCTCGGGGCGGGCGTGAAACGCAGGAAGCCGCAAGGTTGAGCTGACTTGCCGGTTGAAACGAGGTCGAGGCAAGCGCTCGACTCCCGCGTGCACGTACGCTTAGTCCGAACGGATACAGGCATACGTTGGCAGCACCGCTTACCTGAGCGCAGGCGCGCAACGCCGACGTCGCAGAGCCTCGCGCCCCACCCACGAACCGGCACCTATACTCGCGCGTATCCTGCAAACGGGAACGCGCCATGGATTTCCTGCAGACCGCGCCGCAGCTGGTCCACCCCTACCGCAACGATCGCACGCTGCTGGCCTTGCTGGACCGGGTGATCCCTGCCCAACGACGCCCGGCGCTGGATGCCGACCTCGACGCCCTGGGCGACTATGCCCAGCTCGCCTGGGAGCGCGCTCGCCGCAGTACGCCGCGGACGCCGGTGCTCACGCGCTGGGATGCCTGGGGTCGACGCGTGGACCGCATCGAACTGACCGCGGCCTGGCAGGAAGGACCCGGCCTGACCACCCGTCACGCCATCCTGGCCGCCGGCCACGAGCCGCACGAGCACGCGCGGCTGGAGCAGTTCGCACGCGTCTACCTCTACCACCTGGCCAGCGAGTTCTACACCTGCCCGGTGGCGATGACCGACGGCGCCATCGCGGCGCTGAAGGCTTCAGCCAATCAGGCGCTGATCGACCGCGCGCTGCCGCATTTCCTGAGCCGCGATCCGGCCACCTTCTGGCTGAGCGGACAATGGATGACCGAGACCGCCGGCGGCTCGGACGTAGGCCACACCGGCACCGTCGCGCGACGGGACGAAGCCGGCCAGTGGCGCCTGCACGGACGCAAGTGGTTCAGCTCGGCGGTCGTCGGCGAGGCGGCGCTCGCGCTCGCGCGCCCGGAAGGTGCCGGCGACGGCACTGCCGCCCTGGCCCTGTTCTACGTCGAGACGATGGACGGCGCAGCGCGCAAACCGGAGCTCGTCGTCGACCGCCTGAAGGACAAGCTCGGCACCCGCGAGCTGCCCACCGCCGAGACCCATCTCCATGGCCTGCCCGCCTGGCCATTGGGCGAGCTCGCCCAGGGTGTACGCCAGGTCGCGCCGATGCTCAACGTCACGCGCACCTGGAACGCCGTGTGCGCGGTGGCGAGCATGGCTCGCGCGCTGGCGCTGGCGTGCGACTACGCGGCGCACCGCGAGGCATTCGGCCGTCCGCTGATCGAGCAGCCGCTGCATGCGCGCACGCTGGCCGACATGCGCGCCGAGTTCGAGGGCGCGTTCGTGCTGGCCTTCGAGGTCGTTCAGTTGCTGGGTCGCGTGGAACAGGGCCTCGCCGCGCCGCACGAAACCGCGCTGCTGCGCCTGCTCACGCCGCTGGCGAAGCTGTGGACCGGCAAGGTTGCGGTAGCGCTCTGCTCCGAGGCGCTGGAGTGTTTCGGTGGCGCCGGCTACATCGAGGACACCGGCCTGCCGCAACTGCTGCGCGACGCGCAGGTCTACGCGATCTGGGAAGGCACCACCAACGTGCTCGCGCTGGACAGCCTGCGCGCGCTCGGCGAGGGCCTGGACGCGCTGCGCACCGCGATCGCCGGCTGGGTCGACGGCTGCCACGAGCCCGAAGCCGTGGCGCCGATCCATGCCGCTTTCGAGGCCGCGTCGCGGCAACTGCAGGCGTCGCGCAACGATCGCGCGGACCTGGAAGCCTCGGCCCGCGGGCTGGCGCTCACGCTGGCGCGCTGTGCCGCGGCCGCCCTGCTCGCCCGCCAGTCCACGTTCGCCCGCGGACGCTGCGACATGCGCCCGGGTGCGGCGCTGCGGTGCTTCGTCGCGCACGGCCTGGACCGGTTGGCGGCGGCGGACCTGGCCGATACGCGGCTGCTGTTGTGACGGGTTTCCGCCCGCCCCACCGCGAGCCGCTAAACTACCCACCCCACCTGCCCTCGAAGCCACCATGCAGCACCTGACCATCGTCACCACCGGCGGCACCATCGACAAGATCTATTTCGACGACAAGTCGGACTACAAGATCGGCGCGCCGCAGATCGGCGAGATTCTCGGCCAGCTCGGCGTGGCGTTCGCGTTCGACGTGATCCCGATCCTGCGCAAGGACAGCCTGCACATGGGCGCCGAGGACCGCGCGCTGGTGCGCTCAACCATCGAGGCGCAGCCGCACCGGCATGTGCTGGTGACCCACGGCACGGACACGATGGTCGAGACCGCGCGCGAACTGGCGTCCATCCCGGGCAAGGTGATCGTGCTGACGGGCGCGCTGAACCCGGCGCGATTCCAGGGTTCCGATGCGGTGTTCAACATCGGCTGCGCCGTGGCCGCCGTGCAGACGCTGCCGGACGGCGTCTACATCGCCATGAACGGCCGCGTGTGGGATCCCGCCAAGGTGCGCAAGAACCGCGACGCCAATCGCTTCGAGCAGGCCTGAGCGAACGGCAGGATGTGGAAGGAGGGGCTACCGCAAGGCGGCCCCTCGTCGTTTGCGCCACTGCACGGCCTGCATGGCGTCATCCGGCGCAACGCGCGTACTGCGAATAGCCCCGGGGCCCGAGGAAGCGGATGCTCCATCATCCCGATGTACGGCACCATGCGCCTTATGCGCCACCTAACCAGGGCTGCTAGCCGTGCAGTTGGTTGCGGCTTCCGACAAGCGCGATGCAATGGACGCGTAGCTGTCGGTGACGCTGGCGGGGAGGCGGACGGTCAGGCTGCTCACCGTTTGCCCGCCGGAAGATGCCAGGTCAAATCGGCAAGTTGCGCGGCCAGTCGCGTCCTTCGCGTTTCCCAGGCAACGGGCATGAAAAAAAACCCCGGCCGGAGCCGGGGTCGTCTCTTGGGGCTCAGGAGGTCCGCGTCGGTTGCCCGACGCGGACCCGGGTCGGACCTCAGTTGAGCGTTTCGGTCAGCGTCACACCCGAGAACGTCTGGTACGCACGCACCTTGATGTAATAGGTGGTGGTCGTCGACGGGGTGAAGGTGCAGCTCTCGTTGTTGCCGGTGAGGTACGGGCGGCAGCTGTAGCTGGTGGTGGTCGGCGCGGAGCCTGCCCGGACGTACAGGTCCGCATCACCGGTGCCGCCGGAGATGGCGAACTTCGCCGTTTGACCGGCCTGCACCGTCTCGGTATACGTCGCTGACCAGTTGCCGGTGCTCACGGTCGGCAGGTTCACCGTGGTAGTGCCGCCGCCGCTGCCGCCGCCGGTGCTGTAGGAGGCCTTCACCGTCACGCTCGAGTACGAGGAGTAGCCGTGCACCTTGATGTAGTAGGTGCCCGCCTGCGGCGCGGAGACCGAGCAGCTCTCGCTGTTGCCGGTCTTGTACGGACGGCAGTCGTAGCTGCTCAGCGTCGGCGCGGAGCCGAACTTGGTGTACAGGTCCGCATCGCCGCTGCCGCCGGAGATCGACATCACCAGGTTGGAGGCGCCCGAGGGCACCTTGATCAGGTAGTCATGGTCCTGGCCCGCCGAACCGGACACGCCGGTCACGGCCACGCCGTTCTGCAGTTCGACCGTGCTGCCACCGCCGCCACCGCCACCGCCGCTCGGGCAGGTGACACCAACCTGGGTAAAGGCGGACGCCACATCGGTCGAGCTATAGCCGAGGGCGGTCGCGGCCGACTCCACGCCGCAGGCGCCGTCGTTGAAGTTGGAGGTCGCGGTCCAGTACGACTTGTTGGCCAGCGCGAACGACTGGAAGGCCTTCTTCACGTCCCAGCCGGACGTCTTTGCGAGCAGGCAGAACGCCTTGTTGTAGACGCCGGAGGAATAATGCACGTCCAGGCCGCTGGTGTAGTCGGCCGCGTTGTCGATCGAGCCGCCATCCTGCGGCGGGTTGCACATGAAGCGCAGCGCGGTGCCGCTCTTCATGATGTCGGCGCCCACCAGGAAGTCGGCCTGGCCGCGGTCATAGAATTCGGCCGCTTCGCCGGCGATGTCCGAATAGGCTTCGTTCATGCCGCCCGACTGGCCGCTGTACTGCAGACCGGAGTTCTGCTCGGTATAGCCGTGGCTGATCTCGTGGCTGGTCACGTCGAGCGAGACCAGCGGATAGAAGGTGCTGGCGCCATCGCCGAAGTACATGGCGGTGCCGTCCCAGAACGCGTTCTCGTAATTGCTCTTGTAGTGCACGTTCATGCGCAGCTGCATGTTGAGCGGGGCCGCGCCGTTGTACGCAACGTACATGTCGTGGACCACGCCGCCGAAGTGGTGCGCGTCATTGACCGGCGAGTAGGCGCCATTGATCGGATCGGTGTTGCTGGTCGGGCAGGTGAAGCTGACCAGGGTGCCGCCGCTGGTGCCGTGGTTGAGGTTGTAGGTGACGACGTTGGTGTTCTGCAGGGTGCAGGTGCTGCCGGACTGGGTGACCTGCAGCGCCGGGTAGTCGGTGCCGTAGTAGTACTCGCCGGTCTTTTGATTGCCGCCGGGACCGTTGGCGGTGGCGTCGGTCAGGCCATCCCAGCTCTGGATCACCGCGCCGGTGTGCGCATCGACGATCGCGGTCGGGCGGCTCGGATGCTGGCCACCGACGACGTAGGAGGTGAGGTAGACCAGGCGCGGCGAGCCGTTTTCCTGCGGATAGACGAACAGGTCGGCCTTCTTGTTGTAGATGGACGCGCCACCGGCCAGCGTGGTGTGCGCGTGGGCCTGCAGCTTGGCGATGGCCTGGGCGCCGCTCAGCTTCGGGGTGACCGAGAGCGGCGCGGCGAGGTTGGCCGGCAGCTTCATCACGTTGCCGGACGCGTGCAGCACGTTGCCATGCGCGTCCTGTTCCACCGCAACGCTGCGGCCGTATACCGGCACGCCGCGGTACATCTGCTGCTGGCGCACGACCTGCTTGCCGTTGGGCAGGTGCGCGGTGCTGCGTGCGGTCAGCGACATGTTCGCGCCGAGGTTCAAACGCGTCGCGAGGCTGCCGGCCGGCACCGCACCGAGGTTTTGCACGTTCACGCGCTCGCTGTTTGCTGCCATCGCGGTGGAGGCACACGCCATACCGATGGCGGCAACCAGAAGCTTCAGACGGACATTACTTGGCATTTCAGGTACTCCATAAAAGAGAAATTCGGGGCGAGCGAACCTGATGCGGTCACTTCGGACCCCATGCGTGAATTAGCCGTGCGGGGCACGGCGCCACTGTTTGCCAACGGTCCCGGCTGCATCCCGATGCGCGCTGCTTCTCCCTTTCTTCCATGCGAGGGCAGTACGCGGGCTCATCATGCGAGGGCAACGCAGGAACCCCTTAGCGTCGCTGCAGGACCATCCGTCAACCTCCCCGCCAACGGATTCGTCGACATTAAGAGCCCGCTTGCGGAGGGGTCAAGAGTGAATTTTTCCTAGGTAACCGAATTGTGATGGTCGCTGTTAGCACTGCGCGAAAACCGCGTGGCGGGGCCGCTTACAGGCCTGTCGATCATGCATCGCACACGCAATAAAAAAGCCCGGACATGCCGGGCTTTGGGAAGGTTTGCGAAGGGTTCGCTAGAGCATGCCGGTCTCGAGCTTTGCCGCATCCGACATCATCGAATGATTCCACGGCGGATCGAATACCAGGTCGACATCCGCCTCGCCGACTGTGGGGATCAGCTCCAGTTTCGTGCGCACGTCGTCGACCAGGATATCGCCCATGCCGCAACCGGGCGCGGTCAGTGTCATCTTTACGTAGACCTTGCGCGTTGCGTTGTCGCCCGCTTCGATCGAGACGTCGTAGACCAGCCCCAGTTCCACCACGTTGATCGGGATCTCCGGGTCGAACACCGTACGCAGTTGCTGCCAGACCAGCTTCTCCACGTCCTGGTCGCTCGCATCGGCGGCCAGCTCGATCGGTGGCGGCGGCTCCTTGCCCAGCGCGTCGGCGTCGTGGCCGGCGATGCGGAACAGGTTGCCTTCCACGTACACGGTGAAGCTGCCGCCCAGGGCCTGGGTGATGTAGCCGATCTGGCCGGCCGGCAGCGTCACGCTCTCGCCCTGCGGGACCATCACGGCCATGCAGTCGCGTTCCAGGGTGAAGGGTTCGCTGCTCAGACTGAAACCACTCATGCCGATCCTGCCGATACTCGAGGCCGCGCGGGGACGCGGCGGAAGCGGCCTATTATGCCGCGCCCGCGGCGTAAGCCGCTGATCAAGATCAGGCCAGAGCGGCCGATCTCAAGCGATGGGCAGGCGCACCCAGCCAGGCTGGACGCTTGCGCGGGTTATCATGTGCGTTTGTTTCGACGATCCGGGAGCCGCATGCCGTTCCACCTTCCACCACCGCATGGTCTGTGCCCGTGCGCCTGATCCCGGTGCTGTTCGCCGCCTTCAGCGCGGCCATGCTGGGCCTCGCTGCCGGTGCGGTCTGGATGCTTCCGACGATGGCGCTGCAACGCCCGCTGCCCGCGCTTGCGCTGCTGGTCGGCGCCCTGCTGGCGCTGGCCATCCGCAGCTGGGTGCGACCGGCCGGGCGCGTGGCGGCCGTGCTGGCCGCGGGCGCGACCGTGCTCGCTGCCGTTTACGTGGACGTGCTGACCGCTGCCGCGCGCATCGCCGGCTCCATGGGCATGGGCCTGCTCGACGCGCTGCGCGGGGCCGGCCTGACGATGTTGCTGTCGCTGGCCGAACTGGCGGTACGACCGACCGGTATCGCGTTCACCCTGGCCGGCGCATTGCTGGCCGCCTGGATCGCCAGTCGCCAGCCGCGCAAGGCTTCGTAAGGACGGGCTTCGGCCAGCGCCTCGCTCACGATCCCTGGTGGGCTGGCGCCCACCCAACGCCACTACGCGTCCAGCGTCTTGAGCGCCGCCACCAGCTCCGCCGCCACGGCCTGCCCGTCGCCGTACAGCATCCGCGCGTTGTCCGCGTAGAACAGCGCGTTCTCGATGCCGGCAAAACCGGTGCCCTTGCCGCGCTTGACCACGATGACGTTCCGCGCCGCCGCCACGTCCAGGATCGGCATGCCGTAGATCGGCGAGGCCGGATCGGTCTTGGCCAGCGGGTTGACCACGTCGTTGGCGCCGATCACGAGCGCCACGTCGGTGCTGGGGAATTCGGCGTTGATCTCGTCCATGTCCGCGATCAGGTCGTACGGCACGCCGGCCTCGGCGAGCAGCACGTTCATGTGTCCCGGCATGCGCCCGGCCACCGGATGAATGGCGAACTTCACCTTGACGCCGCGCTCGATCAGCTGCCGCGCGAACTCCCACACCTTGTGCTGCGCCTGCGCCACGGCCATGCCGTAGCCGGGCACGATCACCACGCGCTCGGCGTAGGCCATCATCACGGCCGCGTCGCTCGCCTCGACCGGTTTCTGCGCGCCGCCGATCACCTGCGCCGCACCCGTGGTGGCGCCGAAACTGCCGAACAGCACGTTGCCCAGCGAGCGATTCATCGCCCGGGCCATCAGCTGGGTAAGCAGCGTGCCGGCAGCGCCGACCACGGTACCGGCGATGATCATCGCCTCGTTGCCCAGCACGAAACCCTCGAACGCCACCGCCAGCCCGGTGAACGCGTTGTACAGCGAGATCACCACCGGCATGTCGGCGCCGCCGATCGGCAACGTCATCATCAGTCCGAACAGCAGTGCCAGCGCGAAGAACCCCGCAATGGCCCACGGCGCAAGCGTGCCGGTGACCAGTACCGCGCCCAGCGCGATGGCAAGCACCAGCAACAGCAGGTTGAACGCGCGCTGGCCCGGAAACACGAAACGCCGGTCCAGCCAACCCTGCAACTTGGCGAAGGCGACCAACGAACCGGAAAAGCTCACCGCACCGATCAACGCCCCCAGCACGGCCAGCGCGAGCTGCACGGTGCCAGGCGCCTGCCCGTCAGCGCTGAAGCGGCCGCCGTCGAGCAGGGTGACCGCCGCACCCGAGAAGGCGACCAGCTCGGCCGCACCGATCGCCGCCGCGGCGCCGCCGCCCATGCCGTTGTACAGCGCCACCATCTGCGGCATGGCGGTCATCGCCACGCGGCGTCCGGACCACCACGCGGCCAGTGTGCCCAGCAGCAACGCGGCCAGGATCAGTCCGCGGTTGGCAAGTCCCGGCAACGCGAAAGTCGCCGCCACCGCCAGCGCCATGCCCACGCCGGCCCACACGATGCCGCCGCGCGCGCTGCGCGGGGAACTCATCCGCTTCAAGCCCAGGATGAACAGCAACGCGGCGAGGAAGTAGCAGCCCTTGATCACCCCCGGCAGCCAGGCCATCAGCGAGACTCCCCGCCGCCGGGGCGGCTGGACTTGAACATCTCCAGCATCCGCTCGGTGACCACGTAGCCGCCTGCCGCGTTGCCGGCGCCCAGCAGCACGCCGACGAAGCCGATACCGATTTCCAGTGGTGTCTGCGCGTGCCCCAGCGCGATCATGGCGCCGACCAGCACGATCCCGTGAATGAAGTTCGAACCGGACATCAGCGGCGTGTGCAGGATCACCGGCACCCGCGCGATGATCTCGTAGCCGGTAAAGGCCGCGAGCATGAAGACATACAGCGCCAGGAAACCGTCGAGCATGACCCCTTCCCCTGTTCGCACGCCCCTTCGAGCGGTTGCGACCGCATCATACGGTCGCGCGTCAACCCGTGCGAGCGTGCCGCGTTGAAGCATCCGACCGAACCGGAACCGGGCCAGCGCGCCGATGACGCGGATCTCGATGCCATGAACAGCCTTGCAGGCACCCTGGACAGCGACCTGCTGGCACCCCAGGAGCGCGCCGTGCCGGCGACGCTGGACGCGTTCCTGGCCGACGTGGAACGCCGCGCCTTCCGCCTGGCCGAACTGCAGCTGGGCCATCGCGAGGACGCGCTTGATGCGGTGCAGGACGCCATGCTGCGGCTGGTCAGGAGCTACCGGGACAAGCCCGCGCAGGAATGGACGCCGCTGTTCTGGGGCATCCTGCGCCGGCGGATCGTGGACCTGCAGCGTCGCCGCAAGGTGCGCTCGATCGTGGTCGGCTGGCTTGGTGGGCGCGACGACGAGGGCGAGGACCTCCCCGCGTGGGAGCCGCCCGACAACGGCCCGAGCCCACTGCAGCGGCTGCACGACAGCCAGTCCTGGGCCGACATCGCCGCCGCGGTGCAGCGCCTGCCGCAGCGCCAGCGCGAAGCGTTCCTGCTGCGCATGCTCGAAGGCCTGGACGTGGCGCAGACCGCCCAGGCCATGGGCTGCTCCGAAGGCAGCGTGAAAACCCACCTGTCGCGCGCCATGCACCATCTGCGCGACCAACTGGAGGACTGGCAATGACGCCCGATCCCGATAAGTGCCGTCCCGACAAGTCCCGTCCTGACAGGCCCGATCCGGACAAGCTGGCTCGGCGCGCCCGTGCGCTGTACCTGGATGCCAGCCGGCAACTCGACCCGGCCACCGCCGGCCGCCTGCGCGCCGCGCGCCGGCAGGCGCTGGAGGCCGCGCGACCGGCGCCCGCCCGTCTGGTCCCGCGCCTGCTGCTGCCGGCCGGCGCCTTCGCGGTGCTCGCGCTGGCCACGCTGATGATCTGGCAACCGCTGCGCAACATGGACCACGCGCCTTCGCACGCGGTGCCGGCGGCGACTACCGTCGACGCCGACAGCGACCTGCCGCCGGACGCCGACAGCGCCGATCCGCAGCTGTATCAAAACCTCGATTTCTACGGTTGGCTGGCCGCCAACGACCGCGTGAAGGTACGTCGCTGAACCATGATCCGCTTCGCACTGCTCCCACTGCTGTTTGCCCTGGCCGGCGTCGCGCCGCTGCAAGCGCAGGACGCGCCGCCGCCCAGCGCATCTTCCGCGCCCGCGGCTCCGCGCCCCTGGCAGAGTCTGGATCCGGCCCAGCAGGACGTGCTCGCCCCACTGCGCGGGCACTGGAACGAGATGTCGCCACGCAAGCAGGCGCACATGCTCAAGCGCGCCGAACATTGGGTCACCCTGCCGCCTGACCGGCGCGAGGAAATCCGTCAGCGCATCGCCCGCTGGCAGACGATGTCGCCGGAGCAGCGCGAACGCGCCCGCGAGAACATGCACAAGTTCCACCGCCTGCCGCCGGAGCAACGCGCGCGACTGCACGAGGCCTACGAGCAGTTCCAGCACATGCCGCCCGACCAACGCGAGCGGCTGCTGCGGCAGTGGCGCTCGCAGACGATCGAGCAGCGGTTGCAGGGGCTTGAGCATCCGCCGGGGCCGCCTCCGCCCGCGCCGCCTCCGCCGCCCCGGCGTCCGCCAGGCCACTGACTGGAATCCATCCCTGCCCCGGCACCCCATTAATCGGGAGTGAGCCGCGAGCCCGGCGTTCCGGACATCCCCTTTGGAGGGTGTGCGGTGGTTACGCCGCCTGACCAGGAAACCGCGGCTCGCCATCCTGCGTCAGGCAGGTCCTGGCAACCAGCTCATCTTCGAAATCCGGCTCCAGTGCACCATCGCGCAACAGCAGCTCGACGAAGTTGAACACGTTGCGCGCATACATCTCCGACGCATGCAACGGTGCGCCGGCGGGCAGGTTGAGCGGCCCGAGGATGGTGACCCCCGAATGATCCACGCGCTCGCCCGGCCGGGTCAGCTCGCAGTTGCCGCCGCTTTCGGCGGCGAGGTCCACGATCAGCGCGCCCGGCTTCATGCCTTCGACCATCGCCGCCGTCAGGATCTTCGGTGCCGGGCGACCGGGCACCGCCGCGGTGCTCACGATCACGTCCACGACCTTGAAATGCTCGGCCAGCGCCTGCTGCTGCGCGCGGCGCTCATCTTCCGACAGCTCGCGCGCGTAACCGCCGCTGCCGGCGGCGCTGACCCCAAGATCGAGGAATTTGGCGCCCAGCGATTCGACCTGCTCGCGCGTTTCGGGCCGCACGTCGTAGCCCTCGATCTGCGCGCCAAGCCGCCGCGCCGTGGCGATCGCCTGGAGGCCGGCCACACCGGCGCCGATCACCAGCACACGCGAGGGACGGATGGTCCCGGCGGCCGTGGTCAGCATGGGAAAGAACTTCGGGCAGGCTTCGGCGGCGATCAACATCGCGCGGTAGCCGGCCACCGCCGCCTGGGAACTGAGCACGTCCATCGCCTGGGCGCGGGTGGTGCGCGGCAGCAGTTCCAGCGCAAAAGCGGTGAGCCGCCGCTTGCCCAGCGCCACGATGCGCGCGGCCGCGCCGTGCGGGCGCAGTTGGCCGACCACGACTGCGCCCTCGCGCAACTGTCCCAGCGCCTCGTCCGCCGGCGGCAGCACGCACGCCAGCAGGTCCGCTTGCGCGAGCACTTGCGAAGCATCGGCAAACTCGACATCGACATACGTCGCGTCCGGGAAGCCCGCGGCTGCCCCTGCGCCGCGCTCCAGCAGCACCCTCACATCCTTGCCGCGCAGCTTGCGCGCGATCTCGGGCGTGATCGCCACCCGCCGCTCGCCCGCCGCCACCTCGCGCAACGCGCCTACCGTGATCGCCATACGGTCCCCCCGGGAACTGACGGCTCATCCTAGCCCAACGGCCAGGGCCGCAAGCACTGGCCCGCTTGACCGGCGCCGAGCCAGGCGCAGTAGACTGGCCCACCGGCAGTGCCACGGCTGGCGCACACGGGGTCTTTGCAAGGGAGATCCCATGGTTACTCCGATGCCCGTTCCCGTCGTCGATCCGCTGATGCTCGCCGCCCGCGAGGCGCGCAAGCTGGCGTATGCGCCCTATTCGAACTTTCGCGTCGGCGCCGCCGTCACCACCCGCGATGGCCGCATCTTCACCGGCTGCAACGTGGAAAACGCCTCCTACGGCCTGTGCAACTGCGCCGAGCGCACCGCGCTGTTCAGCGCCGTCGCGGCCGGCTGCCGGCCTGGCGATTTCGTGCAACTGGCGGTGATCGCCGACACGCCCGGGCCGGTGAGCCCCTGCGGCGCCTGCCGGCAGGTGATGGCCGAACTCTGTGACGAGACCATGCCGGTGCTGATGGGCAACCTCGCCGATGCGCTGGAGGAGACCACCGTCGGTCAGCTGCTGCCCGGCTCGTTCCGCCTTCCCTGATATTGCGCAGCGCGGGATGGGCTTCGCTTCCACCGCCCGCGCGAGCGCGGGGCAGATGCCGACCCTGCGCACACGGACCTCACCCGGCCGTGGCGGCTATCATGGGCGACCCGCCCTTTTCCGAGCCCGCCATGCCCCCTGCGCTCGAGCTGCTGATGCAGCGCCACTCCGTCCCTTCGCGCCAGCTCGGCGAGCCGGCGCCGCAGGGTGCCGAACTGCACGCACTGCTGGAAGCCGCCGTGCGCGTTCCGGATCACGGCAAGCTGGTGCCGTTCCGGTTGATCGAACTGCGCGGCGAGGCCAAGCAGGCGTTCGGCGACCAGCTGGCCGCGATCGCCGCGCGCAACCCGGCGTTGTCCGAGTCCAAGCGCGAGAAAGAGCGCACCCGCTACGCCTTCGCCCCCTTGGTGCTGGTCGTGGTCGCGCGGGTCACCGCGGGCAGCAAGGTGCCGCCGATCGAGCAGGAGATCGCCGCCGGCTGCGTGGCCTACAACCTGCTGCTGGGCGCGCATGCGCTGGGCTACGGCGCGCAATGGCTGACCGGCTGGGCGGCGTACGACGAGGCCGTCGCCGCGATCCTGCGGCTTGCTGGCAACGAACGGGTGATCGGCTTCGTGCACATCGGCACGCCGCAGATCGAGGTGCCCGATCGCGAACGGCCGACGGTCGCCCAGGTGCTGTCGACGTGGACGCCATGACCTCCGCGACGCCCGCTGTCCATCTGGTCGACGGCAGCCTGTATGTGTTCCGCGCCTGGCACTCGATGCCCGACCAGTTCCACGATGCCGACGGCCATCCGGTCAATGCCGTGCACGGCTTTACCCGTTTCCTCTGCGAGCTGCTGGAAAAGAGCCGCGCCGAACACGTCGCGGTGGCCTTCGACGCCTCGCTGACCAGTTCCTTCCGCAACGCCATCTACCCGGCGTACAAGGCCAACCGCGAACTGCCGCCGCCGGACCTGGAGCGCCAGTTCGTGCTCTGCCGCGCGATCACCGAGGCGCTCGGCATCACCGTGCTGATCGACCACAGCTACGAAGCCGACGACCTGATCGGCAGCGCGCTGTGGAGCCTGCGTGGCCACGGCCTGGACAGCGTGATCGTCTCGGCCGACAAGGACTTCGGGCAGTTGCTGGGCGAACGCGACGAACAATGGGACTTCGCCCGCAACATGCGCTGGGGCCCGGCCGGCGTGCACGAGAAGCTCGGTGTGCACCCGCACCAGGTCGCCGACTACCTGGCACTGTGCGGTGACGCGGTGGACAACATTCCTGGCGTGCCCGGCATCGGCGCAAAGACCGCGGCCGCCCTGCTGGCCCACTTCGGCAGCCTGGACGTGCTGCTGGAACGCGTCGACGAGGTCGCCTTCCTGCGCATCCGCGGCGCCGCCGCCTGCGCCGCACGGCTGCGCGAGCATGCGGAGCTGGCCTTGTTGTGCCGTCGCCTCACCCGTATCGCGCTGGATGCACCCGTCGCGCCGACCGCCGATGCACTGCGCCGACGGGCGGGCAACGGACAGCTGGAGGCGGTGTGCGATCAGCTGCGCCTCGGGCCGCTGACCCGCTCGCGGTTGCGAGCGTTGGCGGGCCTCGGCACGGATTGAATTCCCCCCACGCGATGGCGGGGCGATGTCCGTTATCGATCCGCAACGCTGGCCGCCAGGTACCAACCCTTCCCGGGCATTGTCGATTTCGGGGCAACCTCTTCGTCGTCAATGCATCACAGACAAAGGAGTTCCCATGAAATACCTCGGCCTGGCCTACTTCACCCCCGAAAAATTCGCCGAACTGGCGCCGGACGATGTCAAGGCATTGGTCAGCCAATGCCCGGCACTGGACGAGAAGATGCACGCTACCGGCAAGGTCCTGGTTTCCGCGTCGCTCGGCGATCTGGACGGCTGGAGGTCACTTCGCCCGCGCAGCGGCAAGACGCAGATCAGCGACGGGCCTTACACCGAGTCGAAGGAAGTGGTGGGCGGCCTCTTCATCATCGAGGCGGACAGCCTCGACGAGGCCCTGGGCATCGCATCCATGCATCCGGCCGCCACGGTGGGCGAAGAAGGCGGATGGGCCGTTGAGCTGATCCCCCTGGATTTCTACATGGCTCGATGAAGGGTATTAAGGCAGTTGATTGGGCGTGCGTCCGTGTCCTGCTCGCGGCCGAAAGCGGAGGCGATTGCCCGGTCAAGCCAAGCGCGGCACCATGCCGTACTTCTTGCGCCGATAGCCCCATGAACGACAACCGCATTCCCGACGACGCCCGCGCCCCCGTCGAAACCCTTTGCGAAGGCCGCTGGCTGAGCCTGCGCAAGCGCGGGCGCTGGGAGTACGCCGAGCGCAACAACCCCGGCGGGGCGGTGATCATCGTGGCGTTGACGCCGGACGATTGCGTGCTGTTCGTCGAGCAGTACCGCGTGTCGATCCTAAAGCACACCATCGAAATGCCGGCTGGCCTGGTGGGCGATTTGGCCCACCAGTCGGACGAAAGTGCGCTGCTGGCGGCCGCGCGCGAGCTGGAGGAAGAGACCGGCTACCGTTGCGGGCAGGTGGAGTTCATCCACGAGGGCCCTTCTTCCTCGGGCATGAGCACCGAGATGATCGCCTTCGTGCGCGCCCACGACCTGGTCCGGGTAGGCGCCGGCGGCGGGGACGAGAGCGAGAACATCGTGGTCCATGAAGTGCCACGCCAGGAGGCTGGCGCCTGGCTGTTCGCCCGGGCGGCGGAAGGGTATTCGATCGACCCGAAGCTATTTGCCGGCCTGTGGTTCCTGGAACACGCAGCCCAGGCCGGGTCCCGGACGGGGCATACGGGCTAAAGATTTCGCGGCAGCGGCCGATTCCCGAGGGTGTCGCCTCCTATCGACATCCCTAATGCCACGGAATCCGCCATGAAAATCCTGTTCGCCTCCGCCCTGTTCCTGCTCGCGCCGATGGCCGCGCATGCCGCCTGCTCGCCGACCGACTTCGCCGTGCAGGATTTCAAGATCGCCGCCAGCGGCGGCCGCCTGAGCCTGAAGGGCCAGTTGGTCAACCATTGCGCCGAGCCCGCGGCCGCCCAGATTTCCATCGACGCCAAGGATTCCAGCGGCAAGGTGCTGGCGAGCAAGAAGGGCTGGCCGGCCGGTACCGCCAATATCGCCCCGGGTCAGTCGGTCGACTTCGACCTGGGCCGCCTGTTCCGCTACCAGTCGGACATGCAGAGCTTTACCGCCGGCGTGGCGAACGTGCGTACCTGGTAAGCATCGGACTGGATGCACCAGCAAAAAGGCCCCGATTGGGGCCTTTTTGTTGCCTGCGATCCAGGATTTCTTCGAATCGTCGTTCGGCACCCGGGCATTCTGGCGAGCCCCGGCCCCTCACCCCAACCCTCTCCCCCATCTTTGATCAGAGCCAGGGGAGAGGGAGCTTGGTCCGCTACCAGATGTGCACGCGCTGCTTCGGGTCGAGGTAGAGCTTCTGCCCCGGCTTGGGATCGAACGCCTGGTACCACGCGTCGATGTTGCGCACGGTCTGTGCGCGGAAGCGACCCGGCGCGTGGCCGTCGGTGATGACCTGCTGGCGCAGCGCCGCGTCGCGGGTCTTGCTGCGCCAGGACTGCGCGAAGGCCAGGAAGAAGCGCTGCGCGCCGCTCAGCCCGTGCATCTCCGGCGCCGGCTTGCCGCCCAGCGATTTCTGGTAGGCGATCCAGGCAGCGGTCAGGCCCGAGACATCGGCGATGTTCTCGCCGAGGGTCTGCTGGCCATTGATGTGCAGCCCGGGCAACGGCTCGTAGGCGTTGTACTGTTCGACCAGCTTCTGGCCGGCAGCCTTGAAGTGGGCCAGGTCTTCGGGCGTCCACCAGTTGGCCAGGCGGCCCTGGGCATCGAACTCGGCGCCGGTGTTGTCGAAGCTGTGGCTGATCTCGTGGCCGATCACCGCGCCGATGGAACCGTAGTTGGCCGCCGCGTCCGCCTTCGGATCGAAGAACGGCGCTTCCAGGATCGCCGCCGGGAAGTTGAGCGCGTTCTGCAAGGGCAGGTTCACCGCGTTGACGGTCTGCGGCGTCATCCACCACTCGCCACGGTCCACGCTCTGGCCGAGCTTGGCCTTTTGGTGGCGGAACTCCTGCTCGACCGCGCGCAGGTGGTTGCCCAGCGCGTCGTCCGGCTTGATCACCAGCGCGCTGTAGTCGCGCCAGGTTTCCGGGTAGCCCACGCCGACCTTCAGCGATTCGATCTTGGCCTTGGCCTTCTGCTTGGTGGCGTCGGTCATCCAGTCCAGCTGGTCCACGCGCTCGTCGAACGCGGCCAGGATGTTCTTGACCATGTCCTGCACTTCGGCCTTGGACGAGGCCGGGAAGTATTTCTTGACGTAGATCTGGCCGACCGCGTCGCCCAGGTCGTTGTTGACCGCGCCGATCGCGCGCTTCCAGCGGTCGCGCTGCTTGGGCGTGCCGGTCAGCGTGTGGCCGTAGAACTCGAAGCTGGCGTTGGCGTAGGCCTTGGGCAGCAGGCCGGCGCTCTCGTTGATGGTGTGGAAAGTGAGGTAGTCCTTCCAGGTCTCCAGCGGCTCGCTGGCGACCAGCGCCGAGAGGCCCTTGATCGCCTCCGGCTGCCACGCGTCGACCACTGGCTGGCCGGTGAGGCCGGCGGCCTCGAAGTAGGCGTTCCAGTCCATGCCCGGCGCCTTCTGCGCGTAGCTGCTGGCCGGCCAGGGGTTGTTCGCCTTGTGCACGTCCTCGCTCTCGACGAGGCTCGACTGCGCCTTGGCGATCTTCATCTCCAACCCGAAGATGGCGTCGGCCTTGGCCTGCGCGTCGGCCACGCCCGCGCGCTGCAGCGTGGCGGCCATGTAGGCCTTGTACTTGTCCCGGAAGCCGGCCATCTCCTTGTCGTCGCTGAGGTAGTAGTCGCGGTTGGGCATGCCCAGGCCGCCCTGCAGCAGGTAGGCGATGTTGTGCGAGGGATCTTCCAGGCCCTGCGTGACGAACAGGCCGAACAGATGCTCGGTCTCCCAGTTCGTCGCATTGATCGGGTCGACGTCGGCACGCAACTGGCCGCCGAGCACGCGCGAAAGATCGGTGCGGTCGCGGATCGCGGCGATCCTGTCCAGTTCCGGTTTGAGCGGCGCCAGGCCCGCCTTTTCGATCGCCGCCTCGTTCATGAAAGCGGCGTAGTAGTCGGCGATCCTGCGCTGGTCGCTGCCTGCGGCCGGATGACCGGCGCCGGCCTCGCGGATGATCTGCGCGTTGCGCTTCTCGGCCTTCTGGAACACCTGCAGGAAAATGCCGGTGCTCGCGCGGTCGGCCGGGATCACCGCGGTCTTGCGCCAGGTGCCGTTGGCGAAGTTGTCGAAATCGTCGCCCGGCTTGACCGAGTGGTCCATGCCGGCCAGGTCCACGCCCATCGCGCCACCGGCCGGAATGCCCGCCGGCGCCTTGCCCTGCTGGGCCGCCGCCGCGAACGCCCCCGCGCTCACCGCCGAACCGCACAGCAGTGCGGTCGCCACCATCCATCGCATCGCTTGCATAGCCTTCGCTCCACGCCGAAACAGGCGCCCACGATAGCCGCGAACCGGCAAAGGGGCGTGCATGACCTCTGGGCTAGTCAAGCTGGTCCCGGGGTCAGGCGAGCGTCCGCAGGAGGCCTGCGTGCGGGGCGACCCGTGCGTCGACGGTCGCGGAAAGCCATGGCCCACGAACGGACTACGGCAAGGGCCCGGGTGGCTTTTACGCGAGCCCCGCCCCTCATCCCGGCCCCTCTCCGGAGGGGAGAGGGAGTGGGCATGGTCAAGCGGGCTGGTCGTGGTGCAGCCAGTGCCGGGACATGCGGGAGAGGCCCAGGCAGGCCACGAGGACCCAGGCCCAGGGCTTGGCCAGCCATGCACCGAGCATGCCCTGGTCGAGCGCGGGCAGCCACGCGCCGCCGTAGATGACAACCACGGCGAATCCTGCCACGGCCATCGTCACGACGAGCAGCCCGAGCAGGCCGCGCTCCAGGCGGGTGTCCAGGCGCGCGCCCGGCTGCACCTGCCGCGCCACGCGCCGGGCGAAATCGGCGGGCAACTGGTCCTCCGGTGGCTGCGCAAGCAGCTGTGCCATCAGGCGGTAGGTGCCCAGGGACGCATCGCCCCCCGTGGGATCGAGGCCGGCGCGTTGGTCGGCCAGCGCCCGTTCCTGCAAGGACCATTCGTACTCTTCCGAGGGGGACAAACGCGGATCGTGGTTCATACGGCGACTCCCAGCGGGCCTTCCAGTACGCCACGAAGGCGCAGGCGCGCGCGGAACAGGTGACTCTTGATGGTGCCGGAGGCCAGGCCGGTGATCGTCCCGATCTCCGGGATGCTGGCCTCCTCCAGATGGTAGAGCGTGAGCACCGTGCGCTGCACCGGCGGCAGCGCGTCGATGGCGGCGTGCAGGCGACGCGCGACCTGCGCGTCGCCGAAGGCCTGCTCCAGGTCGAAATCCCCGCCCAGGTTTTCCAGCGGCGAGGTGGCCTCTTCGTCCGCGACCGGCTCGAACAACGGGATGCGCTTGCGCTGCAGGTGGCGCAGCGCGATCGAGTAGGCGACCTGCCCGATCCAGGATTTCAGCGCGCTCTCGTAGCGGTACTGGTGCAGGCACTGGTGCACGCGAAGGAAGGTCTCCTGGCACAGCTCACGCGCGTCTTCCGGGTGGCGGACCATGCGGTAGATGATGTGCCAGCACAGGCCCTGGTAGGCGCGCACGAGACGCTCGAACGCGCCGGGCGCGCCGCGCAGCACGGCATCGACCAGTTCGCGGTCCGGGTTGGTTGCAGAGCGTTCGTCCATCGCCCATGGGATACGCGCGAGGGCCAAACGGTTGCAAGTGCCGGAGTGCAACCGTCGAGGCGGTCGTCGTCTCTCTTGTGCCGAACCCCTTCACCACAGGAGCAACGCCGTGAACTTCGAGATTCTCATCCCCATCACCCTCTTCATCTGCATCGTCTACGCGATCAAGGTGATCGTCGACGCACGGGTACGCCGGCAGATGGTGACCGTGGGCGGTTCGGAAGAGCTGGTGCGCTCGGTATTGCAGGGCGACGAATTGCGTCGCCGCCATTCATCGCTGCACTGGGGCATCGTGCTGGTGGCGCTGGCGATCGGCTTCGGCCTGATCCAGGCGTTCGGCTGGCAGGACCTGACACCCGGCATGGTTGCCGTGCTCGCCGGCGCGACCGGGCTGGGCAACCTGGTGTTCTACGCGATCGCGCGGAAGCTGGCCTGAGCCCTTGCTCCGCTCCCTCTCCCTCCGGGGAAAGAAAGGGGCCGAGGCTCGCGGAGAGCCCTGTCAGGGCCAAGAGGGTGGGCTTTTGCCCACCCTTTTTCTTATGAACGTCTCTGCGCTGGCCGGCCGAAGCCCGACCCGCTAAAGAGGGTTTCCGGCGAGCCCGCCCTCTCGCCCAACCCTCTTTCCGCAGGGGGCAGGGAGCCAGATACGTCAGTGCAGCACGAACAGCTTGTCGAAGCCGGCCACGCGCAGCGTGCCGCGCAGTTCGTCGCGGGCATTGACGATGCGGATCTCGGCGCGGTCGGCGCCGGCGTGCTCGCGCAGCAACAACAGCATGCCCAGCGCGGAGCTGTCCATGCGGGTGACTTCGCCCAGGTCGATCACGTAGCTGCGCGCCTTGAGGCCCGAGCCCAGGCAGGCGTCGTGGAAGTCGCGGTGCATGCTGAAGTCGAAGTGCTCGCCCAGGTGCAGGGTCAGGCAGTCGGTGTCGCTGTCGTGGTGGACGTTGATGCTCATGGCCCAGGTTCCTTAGAAAAGTTCGATCTCGCCGGCGTCCATCGAGCTCTGCAGCGCCGGGCCGCGCGAGCGCAGGCGGGCCTTCTCGCGCTGCACCGCCAGGCGGGCGCGCACGCGCTGGGCTCGGGCCTCCAGCGCCGCCGCGTCGATCTTGCTGCAGGCCAGCTCCTCGATGTCGCGGGTGCAGTCGGCGGTGATTTCCTGCAGTTCGACCAGGCGCGAGCGGGTCTGCTGCAGGAGCTGGCTCAGGATGTCTTCGAACTGCAGCGAGCGGATCGTGGTGGAGACGTCCGAACCCAGGCCGCGGTTGATCTCGACCACCTGGTCGGCGACCGCATTGGTGCGCGCGTCCGACTCGGTGACGTGCGCCATCATCGCGTCGATGCCGCCCTTGGCCGACAGCGCGACGTTCAGGTCCTGCGAGGCCATCGTGCCGACCAGCCCGCGCAACTGTTCCATCGCGGCGCGGGCGCGCTCGACGTGGCTGCCGATCTGCTCGTTGAATTGGTTGGAGTTGCTGGCGAGGTTGCGGATCTCGCCCGCCACCACCGCGAAACCGCGGCCGGATTCACCCGCGCGCGCCGCCTCGATCGACGCGTTGAGAGCAAGCAGGTTGGTTTCCTCGGCGATCGTGTTGACGTTCTTGAGCAGGCCGAAAACCGCGTCCATCTCCTTGGCCATGCCGTCGATGCGGTAGACGATGCGCAGGCTCTCGCGCGACATCTGCACGATCATGCCGACGAAGTGTTCCAGCAGGTCGGACGTGCGCGCGGCGAAGTCCTGCACGGATACGCCGCCGTTCTGCGCGTCGATGATCTGCTTGAGCAGCGACTGCTGCAGGCCGGTCTTCTGCGACAGGCCGTCGAAGCCGCCGCCCAGTTCCTGCACCGCGTCGCGCAGCAGGTCCAGGCCCTGGTGCAGTTCGCGGGTAGCGTGGCCCAGTTCGTCGACCAGCGCGCTGCGCACGTCTTCCAGCGCCTCGCGCACGGGCGTGGAATCGACCGCCTCCGGCACGACCGCCTCGACGGCGGCCGCGCTGCGGCGGGCCTCGACGATCCAGGCGGCGGCCAGCGCGATCACCAGCACCGGCGCGAGCCAGGCCGGATGCCAGAGCAGGCTGACCAGGAGCGCCACGGCGCTGGCCGAGAAGCCGACCAGGTGGCGGGTATGGAAGAAGGAGAGGATGGTGTTCATGGGTTCGTCCGCATTCAAAGGGCGGCGACGCGCGGGGCGCTGTCGAGGGGTTGGCGCGCCAGCTTCAGCAGGCGCGCGGCAATCTGGTCCAGCGGTAGCGCTTCGCGGGCGGCGCCGAGTTTCCAGGCGGCGCCGGGCATGCCCCACACCACCGAGCTTTCTTCGTCCTGCACCAGCGTCGCGGCACCGGCCTGGGACAGCTCCAGCAGCCCTCGCGCACCGTCGTCGCCCATGCCGGTGAGCAGCGCGGCGACCGCGGCCTTGCCGACGCTGGCCGCCATCGAGCGGAACAGCACGTCGACACTGGGCTTGTGCCGGTTCACCGGCGGACCGTCGTGCAGGCGGCAGACATACTTGGCGCCGTCCCACATCACCAGCAGGTGCTGCGAGCCCGGCGCGATGTAGGCGTGGCCCTGCTGGATCGGCTGGCCGTCGCGCGCCTCGCACACGCGCATCGCCGAGCAGTTGTCCATGCGCGTGGCGAACGGACCGCTGAAGGCGGCGGGGATGTGCTGGGTGATGACGATGGGCGGCGCATCCGGCGGCATCGCCTCCAGCACGGCGCGGATCGCCTCGGTACCGCCGGTAGACGCCCCGATCGCGATGATCGGGCTGCCGCCGCGCGTGCCGGCCGATTGCGACAGCGGGAGCACGGCGTCGGCCGACAGCCGCGGCGCCACGTCCAGCTTGCGCACGGTGGCGCGCGCGCGGGGCTTCGCGCGCGCGGCGGTCTTCACCTTGGCGCAGATGTCCTGCGCGCTGGCGGCGAATACGTTCGCCAAGTCGCTGGACGGCTTGGTGAAGAAATCCACCGCGCCCAGTTCCAGCGCACGCAGGGTGATATCGGCGCCCTGCTCGGTCAGCGAGGACACCATCACCACCGGCATCGGCCGCAGGCGCATCAGGTTTTCCAGGAAGGTCAGCCCGTCCATGCGCGGCATCTCGACGTCGAGCGTGAGCACGTCCGGGTTCAACTGCTTGATCTTGTCGCGCGCGATCAGCGGATCGGCGGCGGTGCCGACCACCTCGATCTGCGGATCGGAGGCAAGCATGGAGGACAGGAGCTTGCGCACCAGTGCGGAATCGTCGACTACCAGAACTCGCACCTTGTCCATGCCGTTATGTCTCGAAGCTTGCCTGTGAATGAAGTGGAGCGATGGCGCTGGGTCGTGAGGGCGTTGATCCGTCTGCACCGGAAGTGGGCGCCGCCGGACGGCGGATGCCGCGCCCCCACGGCCCAGCGCCACCGGAGGTCAGAACAGCTCCACCTCTCCCTTTATCGGATCGTTTGCCAAACGCTTGAGGTAGCCACGCTCGCCGTCGACCAGCGCCGCGTCGCGCGTGCCGCGCAGCTGGCGCACGCGCACCCTGCCGCTGGCCGGGAAGTACTGGACCTGGCGCGGATACACGTCGCCGAGGTCGGAGGCGGCCACCTCGAGTTTTTCGGTGGCGAGGTAGCGCTGGATGAATTCGATGTTGCGCCGGCCGACGTCGGTCATCTGCGCCAGCACGCGGCCGCCACCGAAGACCTTGACCTCCAGGTCCTCGCGATGGCCCCCGGCCTTGAGGATGGCGTTGATCAACTGCTCCATCGCGTCGGAGCCGTAGCGCGCCGCGCGGCCGACCGCGGCCGACCAGCCGTCGCGCTCGCCCACCGGCTCGGGCAGCATGAAGTGGTTCATGCCGCCGACGCGCCGGCGGCGGTCGCGGATGCAGGCGGCGATGCACGAACCCAGCACGGTGGAAATCATTTCCTCCTGCGTGCACACGTAGAACTCGCCGGGCAACACCTTCGCGGTGACGCACTGGTGGGTCGGGTCCCAGAACCTGCGCAGATGCTCGAAACCGGGTAAAGCGGGTGCGACGGCCTGGCCCAGGGGCAGCCTCGCGACGACCTGGGTCATGCAGTCTTTTTCCGATAGATGGTGCGGCCGATCAGTTCGAATTCGTCGGAGAGACCGTGCATGGATTCGGAATGGCCCAGGAACAGCGGGCCACCCGCGGGCAGCAGCCGCGCGAAGCGGCGGAACAGCTTCTGCTTGGTCGGCTGGTCGAAATAGATCACCACGTTGCGGCAGAAGATCGCGTCGAACGGCCCCTGCATCGGCCAGTCGTGCAGCAGGTTGAGCGGCGCGATGGTGACCAGCTCGCGCAGCTTCGGGTGCACGCAGGCCAGTCCGGCGTACTCACCCTCGCCGCGCAGGAACCAGCGATGGCGGCGTTCGGCGCTGACGCCTTCCAGCCGTTCGATGGAATAGACGCCCTTCTGTGCCGCGGCCAGCGCCGCGGGCGAAAGATCGGTAGCCAGGATCTTCGCGTCGATGCTGCGGCCGCAGCGTTCCAGCGCTTCGGCCAGCACCATCGCCAGCGAATAGGGCTCCTCGCCGCTGGAACAGCCGGCCGACCAGATGCGCAGGCGGTCGCCTTCGCGACGCTTCTGCTCCAGCCAGCGCGGCAGCATCTCGTTCGTCAGCGCCTCGAAGTGATGCACCTCGCGGAAGAACGCCGTCACGTTGGTGCTGATCGCGCTGGCCAGCTCGCCCAGCTCGCTGTCGGGGTCGGTGCGCAGCAGCTGGCAGTAGGCATCGAAGCCCTTCAGGCCCAGCGCGCGCAGGCGACGCACCAGGCGTCCCTGCACCAGCTGGTGTTTCTGCTCGCTGAGCGCGATGCCGCAGTGCTGGTAGACAAACGTGCGCAGGAACTGGAACTCGTCATCGCCGAGCGCGGGGCCGGTGAGGCCGGCCGTCGCATGGTCCTGGCTGGCGACCGCGTTCATCGCTCAGAACTCCTTCCACACGCCCGCGTCGGCAGCCACCGCGGCCGGTTCGGCCGAGCGCATGGCGCGCACCGGCGGCGTGTTGCGCACGGCGGCGAACACCGCCTCGGCCTCGGCGACCACGGACGACTGCGGCTTCACCGGCGCGGGCGCCGGCGCGGCGTCGCCCTCGAGGCGGAAGAACGCGACCTGGCGCGACAGCTCGCCCGCCTGCTCCTGCATGGCGCGGGCGGCCGCGGCGGCCTCCTCCACCAGCGCGGCGTTCTGCTGGGTCATCTCGTCCATCTGCAGCACGGCGTGGTTGACCTGGTCGATGCCGGCGGACTGCTCCTGGCTGGCCGCGGCGATCTCGGCCACGATGTCGGTGACCTTCTTGACGCTGTCGACGATCTCGGCGAGCGCCTTGCCCGACTGGTCGACCAGGTCGGAACCGGCCTTGACCTTCTCCGCGCTGTCGTTGATCAGCGCCTTGATCTCCTTGGCCGCGCCGGCCGAGCGCTGCGCCAGGTTGCGCACCTCGGTGGCGACCACCGCGAAGCCGCGGCCCTGCTCGCCGGCGCGCGCCGCTTCCACGGCCGCGTTGAGCGAGAGCAGGTTGGTCTGGAAGGCGATCTCGTCGATCAGGCTGACGATGTCGGAAATCTTGCGGCTGGAGGCGTTGATCTCCTTCATCGCCACGACCGCCTGCGAAGCCACCTCACCGCCACGCTCGGCCTGCTCGCGGGCGCCGCGGGCCAGCTGGTTGGCGTGGCTGGCGTTCTCGGCGTTCTGCTTCACGGTGGAGGTCATCTCCTCCATCGAGGAGGCGGTTTCCTCCAGGCTGGACGCCTGTTCCTGCGTACGCTGCGAAAGATCGTCGTTGCCGCGGGCGATCTGCTGCGCGGCGGTGCTCACCGCGCCGGAGCCGTGGCGAACCTCGCCCACGATCGCCGACAGGCGCTCGTCCATGGTGCGGAAGGCTTCCAGCAACTGGCCCAGCTCGTCGTTGCGCTTGACCTCGATGGCGTGACCAAGCTTGCCCTGGGCGATCTCGCGGGCAACCCGGCCGGCATAGGCCAGCGTGCCGACGATCGAGCGGCTGAGCGAAAGCGCCATCCAGGCGGCGATCAGCAGACCGGCGACAAGTGCGCCGATGCTGATCGCGCGGATCAGCTTGAAGCGGCCGACCTGCGTCTCGTAGATGCCTTGCGCTTCAGCGCGCTGCAGGTCGGCCAGCTTCGCCAGCGATTGCTGGCGCAGCATCAGCAACGGGCGCACTTCCATGTCGAGCACGTCCAGCGCCCCGGTGTCGTTCTGGTTGAGCGCGTCCAGCATGTCCTTCTTGGCGCTCTGGTAGTCCTCGTTGGTCGACAGGTAGTCCTTGTACTGCTTGGCGATCGCCTCGCTCTTGGGGAAGCCCTCGAGCATCTTCTTGTACTTGACCACGTTCGCCTGGTGCTCGCCGAATTCGGTCAGCTTCTGCTTGAGCGCCGGCTTGCCGACCAGGTTGCCCGCCTCGCCCAGCACGATGAAGGACAACAGCGAGCTCTGCTGCAACTGCGCCACGATCTGGGCGGGAACGATCTCGTTCTCGTAGGTCGCGCGCATGCTTTCGTTCTGCAGCTGCATCGAGCCGATGCCGATCACGGCACCACCGACCAGCATCAGCATCAGCATGCCCATGACCAGGCGCAGCCGGCCGCGCACGGTGAGGGAGGGAATCTTGAACTTGAACTTGGGCATTTTCATCGGTGGTTCCTGTCAGGCCACGGCTTTAACGTCATTGGCCGCGGGCAAGGCGGCTTCCAGCATCTGCGCGTCCTGCGGTTGCAGCAGTTTGTCCACGTCCAGGAGCAGCACCATGCGCTCCTCGACGGCGGTCAGTCCCTTCAGGTATTCGGTGTCCACGGTGGTGCCCATGTCCGGCACCGGGCGCACCTGGTCCGGGCTAACGTCCAGCACGTCGGAGACGGCATCGACGATCACGCCGAAAAGGCGCTCGGCGACGGTGACGATCACCGTGACGGTAGTCGCCGTGTACTCCTCGCGCGCAAGGCCGAAGCGCAGGCGCAGGTCCAGCACCGGCACGATGGCGCCGCGCAGGTTGAGCACGCCGAGCACGTAGTGCGGCGCCTGGGGAATGCGCGTGACCGGCGTCCAGCCGCGGATCTCGCGCACGGCCAGGATGTCGATCGCGTATTCCTCGTGCGCGAGGTTCACGGTGAGGTACTGGACCGCTGCGGCCGTTTCCGGGGCGGCGGGGTTCGCTGGATGGTTCATTTGCGTTTCCGCGGTGAGATACCGAGACAAGGGTCTATCGGCTGCCGGGCGGGGTTCTTGAGCAGAGGAACGTGCGCGCGTCGCGGTTTCCGGACACAGGAGCGCCCTTGGCGCGACCAACATGCCTGCGTGGCATCGCGGTCGCGCCCAAGGGCGCCCTACGGGAAATCCGGGGGTCAGGCGGCTTTGCGGCGGCTGTGCAGGCGCACCAAGCCGGCGATGTCGACGATCAGCGCCACCGCGCCATCGGCCAGGATGGTTGCGCCGGAGACGCCCTGCACGCGGCGGTAGTTCGCTTCCAGCGACTTGACCACCGCCTGCTGCTGCCCGACCAGGCCGTCGACGAACAGCCCCACGCGGGAACCGTCGCCCTCGACCACGATCAGCAGCCCATCTTCGATCGACCGCTTGGCACCGTCGCAGCCGAACAGTTCGTGCAGGCGCAATACCGGCAGGTATTCGCCGCGGAAGCGGAACAACTCGCCGCCGCCGACCACGGTCTTGAGCGCCTCGGGCTTGAGCTGCACCGATTCGACGATCGACACCAGCGGCACGATGTAGCGCTCCTGGCCCACCGCGGCGGTGAGGCCGTCGATGATCGCGAGCGTGAGCGGCAGGGTGATGGTGAACACGCTGCCCTGCCCCGGCTTGCTGCGGATGGTCACCGTGCCGCCGAGGTCCGAAACGTTGCGGCGGACCACGTCCATGCCCACGCCGCGGCCGGAAAGGTCGGTGGTGACGGCGGCGGTGGAGAAGCCCGGCTGGAAGATCAGCTCGCCGACCGCCTCCTCGCTCAGGCCTTCGCCGCTGGCGATCAGGCCGCGCTCGATCGCCTTGTTCACGATCGCCTCGCGGTTGAGGCCGGCGCCGTCGTCGGACACCTCCACCACGATGTTGCCGCCGCGATGGAAGGCGTCGAGCTTGAGCGTGCCCATCTCGTGCTTGCCGGCGGCACGGCGCTTGTCGGGCATTTCCAGGCCGTGGTCGATCGCGTTGCGCACCAGATGCACCATCGGGTCGCCGATCTTTTCCAGCACGGTCTTGTCCAGTTCGGTCTGCTCGCCGTGCAGCTCCAGCTTCACCTGCTTGCCCAGCTTCTGGCTCAGGTCGCGCACCAGCCGCGGGAAGCGGTTGAACACCGAGGCGATGGGCAGCATGCGGATGCCCATCACGCTTTCCTGCAGCTCGCGCGCATGGCGGGCAAGCTGGACCAGGCCCTGCTGCAGCAACGGCAGCCGGGCCGGGTCGAAATCCTCGCGGAAGGTGTCGAGCATGGACTGGGTGATCACCAGCTCGCCCACCAGGTTGATCATGCTGTCGATCTTGTCGATCGCCACGCGCACGGAACTCGATTCGGCGCTCGCCTCGCGCGTGCCACGCGCGGCAGCCGCATCGGCGATGTTCGCCGGGGCAGGCGCCGGGGCCGCGGCGGGCGCCACCACCGCGCTCGGCATGGCCTCGATGGTCAGGTCGCACTCGCCTTCGACCCAGTCGAACACCGCCGCGATGTCCTCGCGCTTGACCGGGGCCTTGAGCTCGATGTTCCAGCCCAGGTGGCATTCGGACGGGTCCAGCTTGGCCAGCGCCGGCAGGCGCGAGAGGTCGGCCTCGATGGCGAGTTCGCCCAGCCCGGCCAGCTCGCGGATCAGCCGCAGCGGATCGTTGCCGCCCGCGAGCATGCCCGCGTGCGGCTGGAAACGGATCGTCCAGGCCTCGGCCTGGTCGCCGGCACGGCGGGCCGGGCCCGCCTGCGCGGGCGCCTCGCGGCCCATCATTGCCGCCAGTTCGCCACGCACGCCGTCGGAAACGGTGTCGTTCAATGGCTGGCCGGCCCTGGCGCGGTCGAACATGCCACGCAGGCAATCCACCGAGCGCAGCAACAGCTCGACGATCGGCTTGTCGATCGCCCGCTTGCCGCCGCGCACCTCGTCCAGCAGCGACTCGGCCTCATGGGTGAACGAGGCCATCTCCGGGAAGCCGAAGGTGGCCGCGCCGCCCTTGATCGAGTGCGCCGCGCGGAAGATGGTGTGCACCAGTTCCCCGTCGCCGCCCTCGTCCAGCGCGAGCAGCGAGGATTCCATTGTGTCGAGCCCTTCCAGGCTCTCCTCGATGAATACTTGTTGGAACTGCGCCAGGCCCGCGTTGCTCATGGGTGTTTCTCCGCGGCTTTAGCCGAGCACGCGCTTGACCGTGGCCAGCAGCTGGTCCGGATCGAACGGCTTGACCAGCCACCCGGTGGCGCCGGCGGCCTTGCCTTCCATCTTCTTGTCCGTGTGCGACTCGGTGGTCAGCATCAGGATCGGCACGCCCTTGTAGGCCGGGCGCGTGCGCAGCTCGCGCACCATGCTGATGCCGTCCATCACCGGCATGTTGACGTCCGCCAGCACCAGGTCGAACCCGCTGGCGGCCGCGGCGTCCAGCGCGAGCTGGCCGTTTTCCGCCTCGGTCACCTCGTGTCCGGCGCCGCGCAGGGTGTAGGCCACCATGCCGCGCATCGACGCCGAATCGTCCACCGCAAGAATCTTTGCCATCGTCTTTCCTCAGTTGTTTCAGGCCGCCGCGGCGACCGGTAGATCAAGTGCCTTGACGAGGCCCAGCGTGTCCGCCGCCTCGCACAATGTCCTGCTCGCGCCCCGCCAGCTCACCTCGCAGCCGCGCGAGAGCGCCTCGCGACGGAACAACGTCAGCAGCTGCAGCGCGGCCGTGTCCACGCGCTCGACGGCACTGCCGTCTATCTGCGTCGATGGTGCGTCCAGCGCGCCCAGCAGATCGGCCAGCAAGGCCGACTGCGCCGCCATGCGGCAGTCGGCCGGCAAACCGATTTCGACCGTTCTGGGCTGTTTGAGCTCTCGTTTGCTGCCCATGCTTACCTCCGCGTCGTACCGGGCCCCTGCCAGAGGCTTATCGGCGCGAGCGGCGACGGCTTTAGCGGCATTTCCGGGACGGCGGTCGCCTCTGCAGGACGTACCGGGCCGCGCACTCAAGTTATCGTCTATCCCGCCGATTCCTTTACCGACTGCACGGAACCGGCCAAACCGCCCGGCCGGCAGGCAGGAGACCCGCGTGATCATCCAACCCACCAGCCTCGCTGCGATGACCTGGGCGGGTGCCGCCACCGGTGCCGCGTCGGAGAGCTGGCGCGTGGGCGCGGTGCTGCCCGCGCGTCCGCTGGGCATGGGCGACCAGGGCCGGATGGTGCTGCAGATCGGCGCACTCACGGTCGAAACCGACCCGCTGGGCATCCCGCTGCCCTCGCAATTCCAGGTGCGCGTGCTCGCCATGGGCAACCCGCCGCTGCTGGAGATCCTTACCGGCGCCGCCACCGATCCGCGCGTGCAACAGGCGCTGCGCGAACGCCTGCCGCAACAGAACGGCTACGCTCCGCTGCTGGCCACGCTCGGTGCACTCGCGCAGCGGCCGGTGGTGCGGCAGCTGCCACCGGCCGTGCGCGCCGCGCTGGCGCTCCTCGACCAGGGCGTGCGCACGCCGCAGGACATCAGCCGCCCGGAAGGCCTGCGCGAGGCGATCGCCCGCAGCGGCCTGTTCCTGGAATCGCAACTGGCGCGCCCGCGCAGCAACCCGATGCCGCTGGGCGACGAAGACTTCAAGGCCGTACTGCTGCGCCTGGCCGCGCTGCTCGACCGGCAACCGCGCCTGCCGGCCCACGTGCCGTCCAGTCATGCCGACACGCCGCCGCCGCTGCGCCAGCGCGGCCTGCAGGCCCAGCCGCGCGCGCCGTTGGCCATGCCGTTCGCCGACCCGCCCGCGGACGAGGACGTCAACCAGTTGCTCGGCCGCCTGCGCGGCGACGTGCACGCCGCGCTCGCGCGGCTGGAAATCGCCCAGCTGGACGCCGCCGGCGCGCAGGCCTGGATGATCGACATCCCGCTGCAGGGTCCCGACGGACGCGACGTGCTGCAGTTGCATCTCGAACAGGGCCAGGACGCCGAGACCGGCGCCGGCACATGGACCCTGGGCTTCGCCATCGACCTGCCCGCGCTCGGGCCGCTGCAGGGCGAACTGCAACTGCGCGACCTGCATTTGAACGTGCGCCTGTGGGCCGAGCGCAGCGCCACCACCGAACGGCTGGAACGCCAGTTCACCCCGCTGCGCCAGCGCCTGGCCGCCAGCGGCCTGCAGCTGGAGCAGCTGAGCTGCCAGACCGGCTTGCCGCAAGGCCGCAGCCACGCCAGCGCCCTGTTGCTGAAGGCCACCGCATGAGCACCGGCCTGCCGCCGCCGCAGCGACGCGTCACCCTGCGCCTGGCCGGTCCGGAGGCCAAGCCGGCGCCGATGCCGCCCGAAGCGCTCGACCTGCTGCTGGCCCGCGCCCGCGCACTGGGCCTGCCGCTGCACCATGATCCGCAGATCGCCGCGGTGCTGGCCGCCCTGCGGCTGCGCGAGGATGTGCCGGTGCTGCTTTACGCCGCCGCCGCCGCAGTGCTGGCGAGCGTGTACGACGCGAGCGACGAGTCCTCCGCCTGAGCCTGCGGCAGGCCGAGCCCGCCCTTCGCTGCGCCGCGACAAGTCAGTTCCTTCGCGGCAATGTCACACCGTACCGCCCTCGCGACCTTGCTTTCGCACCGTCGGCCGGGGCCAATGCTCGCGCACAGCCGGGCGGCCACTGTCCAGGCTGCTGACGTTTTCTGCACGCGGCTCTCGCTATTCCTCACGTCCTTGGAACCGGGGGGACTGCCTGCCCGCGGGAACGATCGGGATGTCGGGGGTGCGAGAGTGCGCAGGGGATTGACCAGGCGCGTGCTGGGGAGCGCGCTGCTCGCGGGGGCATGGCCACTGCTGGTGCATGCCGCGTCGGTGCAGGAACTCGTCAGCCGGGGCAACGGCCATGGCGCACCGCCGTGCCAGTCCTGCCATGGCGCGGACGGCGCCGGCCAGGCAGCGGCGGCCTTTCCACGCCTGGCAGGGCTGGATGCCAGCTATGTCGCCAGGCAACTGGCCGACTACGCCGCCGGCACTCGCGCCAACGCCGTGATGCAACCGATCGCGCGTGCCCTGTCCGACGAGGAGCGGCAGGCGATCGGCACCTACTACAGCGGCCTGCCCGTGCCGGCCGTCCCGGCCGCGTCGCAGCCGGCGGCGAACGACCTGGGCGCGACGCTCGCCACGCGCGGGCGCTGGTCGCAACGGGTACCGGCCTGCGAGCAATGCCATGGGCCCGGAGGCGTCGGCGTGGGCACGCATTTCCCGCCGCTGGCCGGACAGCCGGCAAGCTACATCGAGGCGCAGCTCAAAGCCTGGCAGCAGGGCACGCGGCGCAACGATCCGCTGCAGCTGATGCAGCACCTGAGCCGTGCGCTGAGCGCCGCCGACATCGCCGCGGTGGCGAAATGGTTCGCCGCGCAACCGCTGCCGGCCGGGGGCGACGGACGATGAGCAAGCGCCTCTGCCTGCTGCTGTTGGCCACGCTCGCGCTCGGCGGATGCGCCGATCGCGGTCCGATGGACGCGCACGCCGCCGAAGCCACGGCGCCATCGACCAGGCCACCGGCCTTCGCGCCGCCGCCCGAATCGGCGATCCCGCAAGGGCCGTACGGCGACATGGTCCGGCTGGGCCGCGAAATCTTCCTGCACACGCGAAGGAACGCGCCAGCCTTCGTCGGCAACGGGCTCGCCTGCGTCAACTGTCATCTGGATGCGGGACGGCTCGCCGATGCGGCCCCGCTTTGGGCGGCCTATGGCATGTATCCGCAGTACCGCAAGAAGAACCACCATGTGAACAGCTACGGCGAACGCCTGCAGGGCTGCTTCAGGTACAGCATGAACGGCAAGGCCCCGCCGCTGGACGACAAGGTCATGCTCGCGCTGGAAACCTATTCGTCCTGGATGGCGCAAGGCGCGCCGCACGGCGTGGAGCTCGCGGGCGCCGGTTACCCCAAGGTTCCGGCGCCGGCAAGGACACCGGACTACGCGCGCGGCCAGGCGGTGTTCCAGCGCGACTGCGCGCTCTGCCACGGCGCGAATGGCCAGGGCCAGAAGGTTGCCGGCGACTACGTTTTCCCGCCGCTGTGGGGACCGGACTCGTTCAATTGGGGCGCCGGCATGCACGAGCTGGACAAGGCCAGCGCGTTCATCAAGGCGAACATGCCGCTCAGCCGCGGCGGTAGCCTGAGCGACCAGGAAGCCTGGGACGTGGCGATGTTCATGGATGCGCACGAGCGCCCGCAGGATCCGCGCTTCACCGGCGACCTGGCTGCCACGCGCAAGGCCTTCCACGACACGCCGATGTCGCTGTATGGCCAGCGCGTCAACGGCCACCTGCTGGGCGCGCAACCGGCGCATTGAGCGACCGGCCGCGCAGTGTGCACGGCGTCACAACCACCCATGCGGGCCCTGCTTCTTGCCTGCCACTTCACGCGCCGCTTCTACACTGACTGGCGCATCTTGCGAGCCGGGGCGACCCGGCGGAGGAGACCACTCAGGGATGTCCCAAAGCAAAGCGACCACCATGTCCGACGATGATCTCGCCCCTTCGCCGATCCGCCGCATGCTGGCCTGGAGCGGCCTCGTCCTGCTGCTGGTCGCCTGTGCCGCGGCCGTTGCCTTCACGGTCTCGCGCCCGCGCCCCGACCCACGCCTCACCTACCCGCGCATCCACGGCGCCGGTGGCGTGTTGCCGGTGGGCTCGGACGCGCTGATGCCCTCGACCCGGGCCGACCATCGCCTGTACATCGACATCGACAGCGACGAACCCAGCCACGGCGAGGTCAACCGGCGTCTGCATACCGCGGCCAAGCTGCTGAACCTCTATGCGCTGGCGGGCGTGCCCAACGACAAGGTGCACGTGGTCGTGCTGTTCTACGGACAAGGCGTCGACCTCGCGCTGTCGGACGCGGCCTACCAGAGGAAGTTCGGACATCCCAACCCGAACGCCGGCTTGCTCAGCCAACTGCACAAGGCCAACGTGGACATGGTGGTGTGCGGGCAGGCGCTGGGGCACCAGAACTTCGTCGCCGCCAACATCCGGCCGGGCATGAAGCTGGCGCTGTCGGCGCTGACCACGCGCGAAGAACTTCAGGCGGCAGGCTACGGCGAGGTGCCCAAAGAGCCGGACTGATCAGGCCAGGTCGGCACCTTCCCCTGCGGGCAGCCTTGCGGCAAGCCCGCACTCACGCCGCATCCGCCTCCGGCAACCGGCACAGCCGGCGCACGTCCAGCAACGCGACGAAGCCACCCTTCCAGGGCAGCACGCCGATGACCGGATCGTCCACCCGCGCCGCACGACCCGGCGGCGGCGGTGCGACCGTATCGGCGCCCGGCAACAGCAACTCGCCCACCGCATCCACGCGCAGGCCGACCGCATGGCTGGCATGGTTGAGCATCACCACGCGCACGCTGTCGGTGTCGCCATCGCGCGCCGGCAGGCCGAGCCGGCGGCGGCCGTCCAGCACCGGCACCACGCGTCCGCGCAGATGGCGGATGCCGAGCAGGTCCGAAGCGGCGCCGGGAACCGGCGTCACCTCGCCGACGCGGATCACCTCGCTTACCTGGGCCAGCGGCGCGGCATAGGCCTGGCCGTCCAGTTGGAAGGTGAGCCAGTGCTGGGTGTTCGGGTTGGCCGGAGCATTCATGGCTTGGTTTTCATGGTGGTGGCGGCGCGGCTCATTTGCCGTGCCCGGGCGTGACGATCAGTGGCGGCTCGACGATGTGGACCGCGGCCTTGGCCGCGCTTTCCGCGGCACCGGCCCTGGCCAATCCCGCGCCCGGCGGGAGGGGTGTTGCGGGCGCTTCGACGGGCGGCACGACATCGGCAAGCTGACCGAGCCGGTCTGCGTCGCCGGAATAGCGCGTGGGCGTGGCATGGTCGCTCAGCACCACGACCAGGACGCGGCGGTTGCGGTTGCGGCCTTCGACGGTGACGTTGTCGGCCGCCGGGCGGAACTGGCCCCAGCCGATGATCCCAAGCCGCGAGGGGCTCACCCCGTGCTCGGTGAACAGCCGCGCCACGCTGGCGGCGCGGGCGGCAGACAATTCCCAGTTGGACGGAAAGACGGCCGTGTTGATCGGCTTGTCGTCGGTGTAGCCCTCGATGCGCAAGGGGTTGCCGAACGGCGCCAGGATGCCGCCCAGGCTGCTAAGCACCGCATCGGCCTGGTGCGAGAGCTGCGCCACGCCGCTGGGAAACAGGATGTCGGTACGGATCTCGATCTCCAGCCAGTTGGCCGTGCGGCGCACGACGACCTGCTGCCTGTCGATCAGCGGCTGCAGCGCCTTTTCCACCTCGTGCTGGATGCGCGTGAGGTTGGCCTGGCGCTGCGCTTCCTGCGCGGCCTGCACGTCGCGCAGGGTCTCGTGCGGGGCGCGTTCGGCGATCATCCGCCGCGGCGCCGGGCGCAACGGGATCGGTACGGCCACCGGCGCGACGGCCGCGCCGGGCTGGCCCCGTGGCGCGGCGATGGCCGGATCGACGTTGTGCGGCTTCGCATTCTGTGCCGGCATCGGCGCGATGACGTGGCTGGAGCCGTTGAACGCCTCGATGATCGACTCGGACATCACGCGGTACTTGCCCTCGTTGACGACCGACACCGCGTACATCACCACGAAGAAGGCAAGCAGCAGCGTCATCAGGTCGGCGTAGGGGATCGCCCAGGCCTCGTGGTTGACGTGGTCCTCGTGGTGGTGCTTTTTTTTCACGACAGATACCCCTGCAGCTTGGCCTCGATCTGCCGCGGGTTGTCCCCTTCGGCGATCGACACCAGGCCCTCGACGAGGATCTCGCGCATCTGCGTCTGCTTGCGCACCAGGCCCTTCAGTCGCGCGGACATCGGCAGCATGAGGAGGTTGGCCAGCGCCACGCCGTAGATGGTGGCGACAAAAGCCGCGGCGATGCCGTGACCCAGCTTGCTGGGATCGGCGAGGTTCTGCATCACCGCCATCAACCCCATCACGGCGCCGATGATGCCCATGGTGGGCGAGTAGATGCCGGCGTTCTCGAACACCTTGGCCGCGACCAGCTCGTTGTGCTCGCGCGCCTCCATCTCGACCTCCAGCACGCCTCGGATCGCGTCAGGTTCGCCGCCGTCGACCAGCATCTGCAGGCCCTTGCGCACGAAGCCGTCGCTTTCCTCGTCGATCCTCGGCTCGAGGCCGAGCAGGCCCTGCCGGCGGGAGATCTCGCTCCAGCCGATGATCCGGGCGATCAGGTCCGAGGGCTGGAACACCGGTGGGCGGTAGACCATCGGCAACATGCCCAGCGCGCGCTTGAGCACGCTGCCGGGCGTCTGCACCATCAGGGCGGCGATGGTGCCGGCGAAGACGATCACGAACGCGGCGGGATTGACCAGCGCGCCGACCGTGGAGCCTTTGAGGATGGTGCCGACGATGATGACCAGGAAGGCCAGGATCGTGCCGACGAGGCTCACCACGTCCATGTCAGCCCGCCGCCCTCAGTGACGGCAGGAGCTGCCCGCCGTCGTCGGCCAGCCCGGCCAGGTCCAGCACCAGCGCCAGGGCACCGTCGCCGGTGACAGTGGCGCCGGCGATGCCCGGCAGGCCCTCGAACAACGGGCCCAGCGGCTTTGCCATGACGTCCTCGCGGCCGAGCACCTCGTGCACCAGGCAGCCGATGCGCTGGTGGCCGATGTGCAGCACCACCACGTGGCGCGGCGCCGCGCCGACCACGCCGGCCCAACCGGCCAGATCGCCCAGCGGCAAGGCCCGGCCGCGGTGGTTGGCGACCAGCCGGCCATCGAGCATGCGGTCCTGGCCGGCCGACAGTTCGAACACTTCCTCCACGTTGGACAGCGGCAGCGCGAACAGGCGCGGCCCCACGCGCACCATCAGCACGCGCAGGATCGCCAGGGTCAGCGGCACGGTCAGCTGCAATTCGCTGCCCTGGCCGAGCTTCGAGCGCACCTGCAGGGTGCCACCTAGTTCGGCCACGCGCGTCTTGACCACGTCCATGCCGACGCCGCGGCCGGAGATGTCGGAAATCTGCGCGGCGGTGGAAAAGCCCGGGCGGAAAATCAGCTCGTAGCACTCGTTCTCGCTCAGGCGCGCGGCCTGGGCCTCGTCGATCACGCCCTTCTCGACCGCCTTGCGCTTGAGCACTTCGGGGTTCATGCCGTGGCCGTCGTCGCTCACCGCGATGACGATGCGCTCGCCGCGCTGGCTGGCGGACAGGCGCACCTTGCCGCGACGCGACTTGCCGACCTTGACGCGCTCCTCGGGCATCTCCAGCCCGTGGTCCAGTGCGTTGCGCAACAGGTGGATCAGAGGATCGGCGAGCGCCTCGACCAGGCTGCGATCCAGATCGGTGCCCTCGCCTTCGGTGACCAGGTCCACTTCCTTGCCCAATTGGCGGGCGAGGTCGCGCACGATGCGCGGAAAGCGCTGGAACAGGCGGCCGACCGGCTGCATGCGCATGGACAGCACCGCGCCCTGCATCTCGTCGGCGACCCGGTCCAGTTCAGCCGCGGCCTGCGCCAGCATTTCGTCGCCGCTCTTCTGGGCCAGGCTCTGCAGGCGATTGCGGACCAGCACCAGTTCGCCGGCACGATTGACCAGCGCGTCGAGCCGGCCCGTGTCGACACGCACGCTGGTCTCGGCGGGCGCGGCGGCACGGGCCGGTGCCGGTGCCGGAGCGGGCGCCGGGGCCGGTACCGAAGCCGGCGTCTGCGCGGCGCCGGGCGTGCCGCCCTTGCCGTGCAGGTTGTCGAGCAGTGCCTCGAACTCGTCGTCCCCGATGGTCGTGCTCGGTGCCGGCGCGGCGGTGGCGCCGGGCGCTCCCGTGCCGTGCAGGTTGTCCAGCAGCGCCTCGAACTCGTCGTCGTTGATGGTCGCAGGCGCCGGAGGCGCCGGCGCGACCGTGCCTGGTGCCGCCGTGCCGTACAGGCTGTCCAGGAGCGCTTCGAATTCGCTGTCGTCGATGCTGCCGTCGGCCGGCGCGGGGGCCGGCGCCGCCACCGGGGCGGGTGCAGGTGCGGGCGCCACGGCGCCCGGCGTCAGCCGCTTGAGCAGCGCCGGCGGCGGCATGGCCATCGCGGCGCCGCCACGCAGCGCATCCATCATCGCGTTGAGCAGGTCCAGCGCTTCCAGCAGCGCATCCATCCTGGCCGAATCGAGCACCAGCGCGCCGTTGCGGGCGACGTTGAGCAGGTCCTCGGCGTGATGGCACAGCTGCACCATCGGCTCGATGGCGAGGAAACCCGCGCCACCCTTGACCGTGTGGAACGCGCGGAACACCGCGTTGAGCAGGTCGGCGTCGCGCGGGCTGGCCTCCAGCTCGACCAGCTGTTCCGACAGGCGCTCGACCAGTTCCCCGGCCTCGACCAGGAAATCGTCGCGCAGTTCGGCGTCGAGCGAGGGATCCATGCTCATCCCGCCGCGCTCAGAAGCCGAATTCGCTGAGCAGCCGGTCCGCCTCGTCCTGGCCGGAGATCTTCTCCACCACCGGCGGCGGCTCGCGCCCGGACAGCGCGCCGGTCAGGCGGACCAGCTCCAGCAGCGACGACTCCACCGACTCGATGAAATTGACCACCTTCTTGATGCGCTGGCCGGAGAGGTCCTGCCAGGACTGCGCCATCACCATGTCGTTGAGGCCTTCGCGGCAGGCGCCGGCGAAGTTGCCGGCCTGGCGCGCCAGGTCCGCGACCGGATCGTACGGGGCGGCCGAGGCGAGCACCTGTTCGGCGCTCTGCGCCAGCGCGTCGGCCTCGGGGCTCATGCGTTCGGCGAAATCGATGCTGCGATGGGCCGCCTGGGCGCTCATCTCCAGCACGTCGTTCAGATGTTTGCGCACGTCGGCGACCCTGCCCGGCACGCCTTCGTGCGCCAGGTCGTTGCCGAGCCGGCTGACCGCGCCATGCAGGTCGCGCGCGAGCAGGCCCAGCGCGCGGAACAGGTGCTGCTCGCGCTGGCGCACCAGTGCATCGAGCGCGTGCTCGAACGCGGCGCCGTCTTCGCTGTTGAGCAGGTTCTGCAGCTCCTGCGGCAGCGCGGTTTCGTCGAAGGTGGAAAGCACGGCGCTCATGCGCTGGCCCCCGCGGCGGCGAGGCGCTCGAAGATCTTGGTGAGCTTCTCCTTCAGCGTGACCGCGTTGAACGGCTTGACGATGTAGCCGTTCACGCCCGCCTGGGCCGCGGCGATGATCTGGTCGCGGTTGTTCTCCGCCGTGACCATCAGCACCGGCAGGCCCTTGAGCGAGGGCTCGGCGCGGATCGCGCGCAGCAGGTCGATGCCGGTCATGTTGGGCATGTTCCAGTCGGTCACGACCATGTCGAACGGCTGGCTCTTGAGCATGGTCAGCGCGTTGTTGCCGTCGTCGGCTTCCTGGATCAGCGTGTTGGTGAAGCCCAGCTCCACCAGCAGGTTCCTGACGATGCGCCGCATGGTGGAGAAATCGTCCACCACGAGGATTTTCATGTTCTTGTCCATTGGTTCCTCTGGTAGGGAATGGGGATCGAAGGGTCGGAAGTCGAAGGGGTCAGCGGGAGACGGAACGGTCGGAGGAAGCGCGGCGGCCCTTGCCCTTGCGGGTGCCGGTTTCCGGCTCCCCCTGCACGCCGTCGCGCCAGTCGCCCATGCGCGCACGCAGCCGCACGATCGCCTGGCCATGGATCTGGCACACGCGCGACTCGGTCACGCCGAGCACGGCGCCGATTTCCTTGAGGTTCAATTCCTGCTCGTAGTACAGCGACATGACCAGCTGCTCGCGCTCGGGCAGGCCGGAGATGCCGTCGATCAAAGCCTGGCGCAGGCCCTCCTGCTCGATGCTCTCGGCCGGCCCCAAGGCCCCCTGGTCGACCACGTCGAAAGCCGGCGCGCCGTCGCCGTCGTCCGGCGCGGTGAGGCTGAGCAGGCGCGCGCTGGCGGCGTCTGCGAGGATCTGGTGATAGTCCTCCGCGCTCACGCCGAGGCGCTTGATGACTTCGGCATCTTCGGCGTCGGCGCCGGTCTCGATCTCGATCTGGCGCACCACCTCGGCGACTTCGCGCACCTTGCGATGCACCGAGCGCGGGGTCCAGTCGGTCTTGCGCAGTTCGTCCAGCATGGCCCCGCGGATGCGGATGCCGGCGTAGGTCTCGAAGCTGGCGGCGCGGTCGGTGGCGTAGTGCCGCGCGGCCTCGAGGAGGCCGATCATGCCGGACTGGATCAGGTCGCCCACGTCCACGCTGGGGGGAAGACGACCCATCAGGTGATAGGCAATACGACGCACCAGTGGCGCGTGCTGGCGCACCAACTCATCTGCACTCTGTTTTTGCAGCTGGAGATATTCCGATGCCACGCTCATGTCACCACCCCGACGCCGTCACGGCCTGGCCACCGAAAAATGCGATGCGGTCCAGGCCCGCGCGCGCGGGTTCCTCCCAGTTATCGACCGCACCTGCCAATTGCTTGAATGCCTGCGACGAACGCGCCGCCGGCCACATGTCCACCACCGCGTTCTGGCGCCGGATGGCCTGCTTGAGCCGCTCGTCCTGCGGCACGAAACCCATGAAGTCCAGCACCACGTCCAGGAAGCGGTCGCTGACCTTGGCCAGCTTCTGGTGCAGCGCGCGGGCCTCGCCCAGGTTGCGCACCAGGTTGGCGACGAAGCGGAAGCGACGCACGCCGAAGTCGCGGGAGAGGACCTTGATCAACGCGTAGGCGTCGGTGAGCGAGGCCGGCTCGTCGCAGACCACCAGCACCACGTCGTCGGCCGCCGCGGCGAACATCGCCACGTTGTCCGACAGGCCCGCGGCGGTGTCGACCAGCAGGTAGTCGGGCGGCCGCGGCAACTCGTCGAACGCGCGGATCACCGCGGCATGCTCGCCGTTGCCCAGCTGCGCCAGGCGCCGCGCGCCGGAGCCGCCGGGGATAACCTTCAGCCCGTGCGGGGCGTCCAGTACCAATTCTTCCAGCGTGGCCGTGCCGTCCAGCAGGTGGCCCAGGTGGCGCGAGGGCGCCAGGCCGAGCAGCACGTCGACGTTGGCCAGGCCCATGTCGGCGTCCAGCAGCATGACCTCGCGCCCGGCCATCGCCAGGCTCATGCCCAGGTTGACCGCCACGGTGGTCTTGCCCACCCCGCCCTTGCCGCCGGCCACCGCGATCGCGCGGCAGCGGCGGCGCGGCGCGCCTGCGTTGGCCGCCTGGTGCGGCCGGTGCGGTGCGGGCGGCGCGCTGTCGCGCTCGCCCGTGATCGCGTTGAACATGTCTTTCAAGCCCCACGCCTGATTCATTGCAAGGATTCCGCTCATGCCTGGGCCACCATCGTCCCGAAACGCTCGGCCAGCACCGCCTCGTCCGCGGCCGGCGCATTGCCCTTGAGCGCCTGCGCGGCGCGGCACACCAAGAGGCGTGCATCGGCGGCAGCGATGTCCTCGGGCACGCGCTGGCCGTCGGTGGTGTAGTCCAGCGCCAGCTGGTGGCGGATCAGCACCGACAGTGCGCCGCCGAGGCTGGGCGCCTCATCGAGTTTGGTCAGGATCGCCGCGTGCGGCTTGGCCGGCAGGTAGGCGCGCACGGCTTCCTCGAGCGACTGCGCCTGCGCATTGGCGGCCAGCACCAGGCAGACACGCAGCTCGCCGGCCTCGCCCAGTGCCTCCAGTTGTTCGGCCAGCCGCGGGTCGTTGCCGGCCAGGCCGGCGGTGTCGACCAGCACGGTGTGGCAGCCCTTCAGCAGTTCCAGTACCTGGCGCAGGCTCTGCGCGTCGTAGGCCGGATACACCCGCACGCCGAGCAGGCGACCGTAGTGCTCCAGCTGCGCGGCGGCGCCGATGCGGTAGTGGTCGGTGCTCACCAGCGCGACCTGCGAGGCGCCGTGGCGCACCACCGCGCGCGCGGCCAGCTTGGCCAGCGTCGTGGTCTTGCCCACGCCGGTCGGGCCGACCAGCGCGGTGACGCCGGCTTCGTCCGAGCGGCCGCGGCCGCTGACGGCGATGCCACGGCTCAGCATGCCCAGCGGCAGGTAGCGCGCCTGTTCGGGCGTCATCTGCGGCGGCAGTTCATCGGCCAGCGCGCGGGCGACGTCGGCATCGATGCCGAGCCGGGTCAGTTCGCGCAGCACGCGGGTGTGCATCGGCTGGCGGCGTTCCATGTCGTTCCAGGCGAGGCTGGAGAGCTGCATCTCGAGCATCTCGCGCAGGCTGGACAGCTCGGCGCGCATGCGCACCGTGTCCTGCGCGGCGCGCTCGATCAGCGGATGGACCGCCGGCTCGGCCGGAGCCTCGGAAGCCTGCTGCGGTTGCGACGGTGGCGCCTTTGCCTGGACCAGGCCTTCGGCCTGGGCGCGCGGCGCGACGTGCGGAGCGCGCGCTTCGGCACGCACCGGCTTCGGCTCTCTCTCCTCCGGCGCGATCAAGGCCGCGACCTTCGGGGCGCTCTCGATCGGTGTCGGACGATTGGCGGGCGCCAGCGTTTCGACGCGCGCCTCGCGCACCGGCGGCGGCACCGCGGCAGCGCGCGGCGGCAATGCCGGCGGCTCGGCGGCCGGCACGGGGGTCGCGCCATGGCGCGCCGCCTCACGCACCAGCGCCTCGTCGTAATCGACGGCGGCGATGATTTCGATACCTTCGTCGAGCTTGCGCGTGGACAGGATCACCGCATCGGGCCCCTGCTCCTCGCGCACTTCGCGCATCGCCTGGCGCATGTCCGGCGCCACGAAACGTTTGATCTTCATTGCCTGCTCCGCAAGCGGGTGGCGGCCATCGTGTCCATCGCCGCGGCGGCCCGAAGGCCTAGCGCTGTCTGCATGTGCAACTGGCGAATCACGATGCCCGTCTCCCGGCCTTTAACGTCCCAGCGCCTGGACCAGCCGCACCCTGCGGTTGTCCGGCACCTCGTTGTAGGCCAGTACGTGCAGGTTCTGTGCCACGTGGCGGGTGAAGCGCGCGAGCCAGGGACGAAGCTGCGGCGCGACCAGCAATACGGCCGCTTCGCCGCTCATTTCCTGGCGGCGCGCGGCGTCGGCGACGCTCTGCTGCAGGCGGTCGGCCAGGCCCGGCTCGACCGCCGCGCCAGCCACGCCACCGCCGGAGAGCGAGTTCATGAGGATCTGCTCGAGCTCCGGCGCCAGCGTGATGACCGGCACCTCGGTGCCCAGTCCCGTGATCTCCTGCACGATCTGCCGGCCCAGCGCGACGCGCACGGCGGCGGTGAGCATGCCGGGATCCTGACTCTGGCCCGCGTGCTCCGCCAAGGTTTCGACGATGGTGCGCATGTTGCGGATCGGCACGCGCTCGGCCAGCAGGTTCTGCAGCACCTTGACCACCACGCCCAGCGCCATGCGCTTGGGGACGAGGTCCTCGACCAGCTTGGGCGCGGTCTGCGCCAGGCGGTCGAGCAGCTGCTGCACGTCCTGGTGGCTGATCAGTTCGTGCGCGTGGGTCTGCAGGATGTGCGACAGGTGCGTGGCCACCACGGTGGCCGGGTCGACCACGGTGTAGCCCAGGCTCTGCGCCATCTCGCGCTGGCCTTGTTCGATCCACACCGCTTCCAGGCCGAACGCCGGGTCCTTGGTCTGGATGCCCTGCAGCGGCCCGTGCACGCGGCCGGGGTTGATCGCCATCAGACGCTCGCTGTGCACCTCGGCCTCGCCCATCGGCACGCCCATCAGGGTGACGCGGTAGGTGTTGGGCCCCAGGTCCAGGTTGTCGCGGATGTGAACCGCGGGCACCAGGAAGCCGAATTCCTGCGAGAGCTTGCGCCGCACCGACTTGATCCGGCCCATCAGCTCGCCGCCCTGGTGGGTATCCACCAGCGGGATCAGCCGGTAGCCGACCTCCAGGCCCAGCGGATCGACGCTGGCGACGTCGTCCCAGCCCAGTTCCATGCGCTCGGCGGGAATGGCAGGCGCGGCGGCCGGCTCGGCAATCGCCTCGGCCAGCTTTTCCTTCGTCTCGCGCTCGCGCTTGATCATCAGGTAGGCCGCACCGCCGCAGCAACCGCCCAGCAGCAGGAAGGCGAGGTTCGGCATGCCCGGGATCAGGCCCATCACGCCCAGCACCGCGCCGGCCACCGCCAGCGCGCGCGGCTGGCCGAACACCTGGCCGATCACCTGCTTGCCCATGTCCTGCGACTTGGACACGCGGGTGACGATCACCGCGGTGGCGATCGAGAGCATCAGCGCCGGCACCTGCGCGACCAGGCCGTCGCCGATGGTCAGCAGCGTGTAGGTCTTGGCTGATTCGCCGGCGCCCAGCCCGTGCTGGAACATGCCGACGAAGAAGCCGCCGATGATGTTGATGAAGAGGATCAGGATGCCGGCGGTGGCGTCGCCGCGGACGAACTTGGACGCACCGTCCATCGAGCCGTAGAAGTCCGCTTCCTCGCGCACTTCCTGGCGGCGCTCGCGGGCCTGCTCCTGGGTGAGCAGGCCGGCGTTGAGGTCGGCGTCGATCGCCATCTGCTTGCCGGGCATCGCGTCCAGGGTGAAGCGGGCGGTCACTTCCGACACGCGGGTGGCGCCCTTGGTGACCACCACGAAGTTGATGATGGTCAGGATCGCGAACACCACCAGGCCGACGGCGAAGTTGCCGCCGATCACGAACTCGCCGAACGCCTCGATCACCTTGCCGGCCGCCCCCGGGCCGTCGTGGCCGTGCAGCAGCACCACGCGGGTCGAGGCGATGTTCAGGGCGAGACGTAAAAGCGTCGCCATCAGCACGACCGTCGGAAAAGCGGCGAATTCCAGCGGCCGCATGACGTAGATCACCGCCAACAAAATGACGAGCGACAGCGCGATGTTGAAGCTGAACAGCATGTCCAGCAGGAACGGCGGCATCGGCAGCATGACCATCGCCAGCATCGCCAGCATGACCACCGGCGCGCCGACGCCACGGCGCCCGAGCTGCTTGAGACTTTCCATTGCGCCAGCGGCGGCCATGCGGTGTTCCCCTTAGATCTTGTAAGGGCCCATCAGGTCCGGATCGACCTGGGGCTGCGGCGCCGGCGGCGGCTCGTCGCCACGTGCCGTCGCCTGCTTCAGCTGGTAGACGTAGGCCAGGATCTGGGCCACCGCCACGTACAGCGAGACCGGGATTTCCCGGCCCAGCGAGGTAGTGGCATACAAGGCGCGTGCCAGCGGCGGGGCCTCGACCATCGGGATGCGGTGGCCGCTGGCCACCAGGCGGATCTGCTGGGCCAGCACGTCCACGCCCTTGGCGATCACGCGTGGCGCGCCGGTACCGTTCTCGTCGTACTTGAGCGCCACGGCGAAGTGGGTCGGATTGGTGACGATGACGTCCGCCTTGGGCAGCTCCTGCATCATCCGGCGGCGCGACATCTCGAACTGCACCTGGCGGATGCGGCCCTTGAGCTCGGGGTTGCCCTCGGTCTCCTTGGCCTCGTCCTTGAGCTCCTGGCGGGTCATGCGCAGGCGCTTGGCGTGGTCGAACTTCTGGTAGAGGGCATCCGCGCCGCCGATCAGCGCCAGCAGCGCACCGAACAGCAGCGCCGAGCGACCCAGCAGCGACATCGCGCGCGCCACGCCGAGCGCGACGTCCGCACGGCCCAGCGCCTGCAGCTCGTCCACCGAGTGTTTGAGCAGCAGCGCCAGCGCGCCACCGATGAAGAGCAGCTTGACCAGCGACTTGACCAGCTCGACCAGCCCGCGCATGGAAACCAGACGGCCCAGGCCGGCGACCGGGTTGAGCCGATCGAATTTCGGCTGCAACGCCTGGCCGCTGAAGCTGATGCCGCCGAGCAGCATCGGGCCCGCGAAAGCCGCCAGCACGGTCGCCACGGCCACCGGCATGAACAGCATCAGCGCCTCGCGCACCGCCATGCCGAGCACGCGGGCGGGCAGAGCGTCGGAGAAAAGCGCGTCGCGACTGTAGGAAAGCCCCAGGCTGTAGATCGTCCGGGCATGCGCCATCGCGCCTTCGCTGCCGGAGAGCAGCGCCGCCACGCCGGCCAGCACCACCAGCGCGCCGGAAAGGTCGCGCGATCGGGGGACGTCGCCTTTCTCGCGGGCTTCCTTAAGGCGTTTTTCCGAGGGTTGTTCTGTGCGTTCCTGGTCGTCGTTCTCGGCCATGGATCAGCCTCCGACCAGTTGCTGCATCAGCGACCACGCGCTGTCCTGGAGTGTCTCGAACGCGCCCGGCAACGCGCGCAGGCCCAACCACAACGCGATCGAACCCAGGCACAGGGTGATCGGGAAGCCGACCGCGAACAGGTTCATCGACGGTGCCGCGCGGCTGATCGCGGCGAAACCGATGTTCACCACCAGCAGCGCCGTGACCGCCGGCAGCGCCACGCGCACCGCGCCGGCGAACAGATGCGTGCCGAACAGCACCACCGCGTGCAGGCCTTCGGCATTGATCGCGACGGGTCCGGGCGGAAGCGTCTGGAAGCTGTCGGCCAGCAGCTGGATCAGCCGCAGGTGGCCGTTCAGCGCCAGGAACAGCAAGGTCACCAGCACCATGTAGAACTGGCTCAGCACCGGCGTGCTGCCGCCGCCGCCCGGGTTGACCACCTCGGCGAAGCCCAGGCTCATGCCCTGCCCCACCAGCTCGCCGCCGAACGCCACCGCCTCGAACACCAGCTTGAGCACGAAGCCGACCGAGGCGCCGATCAGGATCTGGCTGACCATGGTCGCCACGCCCGCCGCACTCAGCGGATCGACCGCCGCCGGCGCGAGCGGCGCCAGCACCAGCGTGAGCATCACCACCAGCCCGACGCGGATGCGTGCGGGAATCACGCCGGAGCCCAGAACCGGCGCGATCAGGCACAGGCCGCCGACGCGGCCCAGCGCCCACAGCAGGCCGCCCAGCCAGTTCTCCAGCTGGGCGAGGTCCACCGTGGTCATTTCACTGCCCCCTTACTTGACTGCACCGGGCAGCCCCTCGATCAGTTGCCGCGTGAACTGCACCAGCGTGCGCAGCATCCACGGGCCGGTGATCAGCGCGACCACCGCCATGGCGATCAGCTTGGGAATGAACGAGAGGGTCATCTCGTTGATCTGCGTGGCCGCCTGGATCACGCCGACCAGCAGGCCCACCGCGAGCGCGGTGAGCAGCAATGGCGCGGCGACCAGGATCGCGATGTAGAGGGCGTGCTGGCCGAATTGAATGACGGATTCCGGGGTCACGTGTAGAAGCTCCCCGCCAGCGTCCCGATCAACAGCGTCCACCCATCCACCAGCACGAACAGCATGATCTTGAACGGCAGCGAGATGATCATCGGCGAGACCATCATCATGCCCATCGACATCAGCACGCTGGCGACCACCAGGTCGATGATCAGGAACGGGATGAACAGCAGGAAGCCCATCTGGAACGCGGTCTTCAGTTCCGAGGTCAGGAACGCAGGCATCGCCACGCGGAAAGGCACGTCGTCCTTGCCGGCGTAGGGCTTCTCCTTGGCCAGCTGGGTGAACAGCTGCAGGTCGGCGTCGCGGGTCTGGTCCAGCATGAAGCGCTTGAACGGCGCACTGGCGGCGGGCAGCGCCTGCTCGGCGGTCATCTGGCCGTCCATGTACGGCTTGACGCCATCGCTGTAGGCCTTGTTGAACACCGGGCCCATCACGAACATCGTCAGGAACAGCGCCAGCCCGAGCAGCACCTGGTTGGGCGGCGTCGACTGCGTACCCAGCGCCTGGCGCAGGAAGCCGAGCACGATGATGATCCGCGTGAACGAGGTCATCATCAGCAGAATCGCCGGCAGCAGCGTCAGGACCGTCATCAGGCCCAGCAACTGCAGCGACAGCGTCCAGTTCTTCGCGCCGCCGGGCGCGTCGTGCACGGTCAGCACGGGGATGCCACCCGGCATCGCGGGGCTGGCCGGCATGCTCAGCGCGGGCGCGGCCGGCGCGGGCGCCGCCTGCGGTTCGGCGACGGCGAACAGCGGCAACAGCATCAGCATCAGCGCGAGCACCCAGCGCGCGCCACGGAACGAAAACAATTTCACGACTTACCTTTCCAGCGCGACAGCAGCTGCGCGAAGTTGGGAGCGGCCGGCAGCGGTGCCGGCGGGTTGGCGTCGGCCGGAGCCGCGCCTTCGTACACGTGCAGCGTGCGCAGGCCGCCCTGCCCCACGCCGACCAGCAGGCGCTTGCCGTCGGCGTCGATCAGCAGCACGCGCTCGCGCGCGCCCACCGACATCGTCTCCACGCAGCGCAGGCGCCGGCCACCCGGCAGCGTGCGTGCCTGCAGGCGGCGGCTCATCCAGCCGGCCACGAAGATCAGCGCGATCACCGCGGCGAGACTCAAGAGCACCCGCAACAACTCCCCGCCGACGTTGATGTCGGACGTGGCGGCGGGCGCGGCGAAGATCAGCGCGAGCATCGGATCAACGCAGCTTGCGCACGCGCTCGGCCGGGCTGACCACGTCGGTCAGTCGGATGCCGAACTTCTCGTTGATCACCACGACCTCGCCGTGCGCGACCAGGGTGCCGTTGACGAACACGTCCAGCGGTTCGCCGGCGGCGCGGTCCAGCTCCACCACCGAACCCTGGTTCAACTGCAGCAGGTTGCGGATGCTGATCTTGGTGCGGCCGACCTCCATGGCCAGCGTCACCGGCACGTCCAGGATCATGTCCAGGTTGACGTCACCGGTTTCGCTGGCGAAGCCGGCCAGGGTGTCGGGGTCGATGCGGTCGGCGACCGCGGCGTCGTTGGCGTTCATGCGCTTTTCTTCTCGATGAATTCGCCGGCCGCGCGCCTTTCGCGCCGGCCGACCTGGGCCTGGAACTGGATCGCCGTGTGGCCGTTGGCCTGGCCGTAGCGGCCACGGAACACCGGCACGTCTTCGGCGAAGACGGTGCAAAGCTCGGGCAGCGTCACCGGGATCACGTCGCCCGGGCGCAGGCCCAGGAAATCCCCGATGGACAGCTGCGCCTCGATCAGCAGCGAGCTGATCTCGACCTCGGCGTCGAGCACTTCCTCGTGCAGGTGCTCGGTGAAACGGTCGTCGCGGTCGGCCAGGTCGCTCTGCACGCCGGCGTCGAGCAGCGTGCGGATCGGTTCGACCATCGCGTACGGCAGGGTCAGGTGGATCTCGCCGCCACCGCCATCGAGCTCGACGTGGAAGCGCGAGATCACCACCGTCTCCGTCGGGCTGACGATGTTGGCGAACTGCGGGTTGATCTCGGAGTTCATGTACTCGAACTCCAGCGGCAGCACCGGGTTCCACGCCTCGCTCATGGCGGCGAACAACTCGGTCAGCATGATCTGGATCACGCGGTTCTCGATCGCACTGAAATCGCGACCCTCGATGCGCGCGTGGAAGCGACCGTCGCCGCCGAAGAAGTTGTCGATCACGGTGAACACCAGCCGCGGCTCGAACACCACCAGCGCGGTACCGCGCAGCGGCTTGATCTTGACCAGGTTGAGGTTGCTCGGCACCGCCAGGCTGTGCACGTACTCGGCGAACTTCACCATCTTCACGCCGAGTACCGACACCTCGCAGCTCTTGCGCAGGACGTTGAACACGCCCAGGCGGAAGAAGCGCGCGAAGCGGTCGTTGACCATCTCCAGCGTCGGCAGGCGGCCGCGCACGATGCGGTCCTGCTGGGTGAAGTCGTAGGACTGCACCGCCTCGGTCGGCGGCGGCTCGTCCTCGCCGGTGGCGACGCTGCCGCCGGTGACGCCGTCGAGCAGCGCGTCGATTTCGTCCTGGGAAAGAAGATCGCTCATGGGCGCTCAGGGCCTCACTGCATCACGAAGCTGGTGAAGTACAACGCGTCGATGCCGGGCTTGCCGGTGCGCGCCGCGACGATCTTGCGCACGGCCTCAAGCGCATCGGCCTGCAGCTTCTGCTTGCCGATGGGGTCGCTGAGGATCGAGTAGCTCTGCCGGCTGAAAAGCATCACCAGCGCGTTGCGCACGACCGGGTCGACACCCTTGACGGTGTCCAGCGCGGCCTGGTCGTGCGACATCAGGGTCACGCCGACCTGCAGGTAGCGCATGGCGTCGTCGTCGCGGAAGTTGACGACGAAGGCCGGATCCAGCGGCAGGAAGTATTCGGGCTGGACCTTGGCCGGCTGGGCGTCGCCGGCGTCCTTGCCGGTCGCCGCCGTGGCGGATTTGTGCTGCCCGTGCGATACGAACAGGTACGCGCACGCGCCGGACACCGCCAGCAGCGCCACCACCAGGCCAATGACCAGCAGCGAGCGCTTTTTCTTCGGCGCCGCCACCGCTACCGCTTCTTCTTCCGTAATTGCCATGCCTCAAAACCTCGGTGTTGTTTTTCTTGTTGGCTCCCGGGGGCGCCACCTTGCAGGGACCTCGTTGCAATCCGCGTGCCACGGCGGAAGGGCTTGGCCCTGCTTGGTTTGCGGCAGGCGCGGCGCTTTCTTGACGCGTGCCGGGGATCGGCCGCGTCGCGATCACGACGGGTGTCTGGAAACCGGCGGGGCAAGGGGGCGCTGCGATTCCGGCGCAGTGCATTCGCGCTCGGCGCGAACGGAATGTGCGGGGCACATGAACTGAGCCCCTCGCCCATCGGGAGAGTGGTCAGGGAGGGGTTCGATGGCGCCGATGCGCCCTTGCCGCCCGAACCCTCACCCGCCTGACGGCAGTTCGCCCGGCGGCAGAGGATTCGGCCGTGGGGTTCGAGGGAGGCGTTTCGACGTCCGCGCTGCCCGCTGCGCCCGGCGCGAACGGGATGGGAATGTTGCGGGAAGGGACGCCCTAAACCCGGTTCACCGTGGGCGCAGGCCGCAGGCCGGAGTCGAGGGGATATCCCCGTCAGGCGAAGGTATCGAGCATCCCGAGCGCGGCCACCGGCATGCTGGCCATCGCGGCCGGTTCGGCGTCGATCTCTCCGATCGCCCCCGCCGTCTCGCCACCGCGACCACCTTCGCCCTGCTGCTGGCGCTGGCCGACGTCGGCCTGGCCCAGCGCCAGGCCATGCTGCGCCAGCAGGGCGTCCAGCTGCGGCAGGGTCTGCTGCACGACGTGCACGGCCGCCGGATGCTGCACGGCGAAGCTCACGTCGACGCGGTCATGGTTCAGGCTGACCTTGACGTCGAGCGTGCCGAGATCTTCCGGATGCAAACGGATGCGCGCCTGCTTGACGTCCTGCTGGCCAAGCCAGACCACGTGCTGGCCCAGTTCCTGCGCGAACGCGGGCGTGCCGGCGGGACTGGCGAGGTTGAGGTTGTGCGCCGGCGCCGCGGTCGTGCCGGCGTCGGGCACCGGCACCGGGTTGGCGGACAGGCTGCCCAGCTGCGCGACATCGATCGACGCGTCCTTCTGCTCGGCCGGCCTGGCCAGCATCGGCGCCAACGCATTGGCGTCGAGGTTGATCGCTGGCTTGGCCGTCGCCGCCGCGGCCGCGGTGTTGGCGAGCAACATCAGCGCGGCCGGTGCCTTGGCGGCGGTGCCATCGGCGATGGCTTTGGTCGCCGCATGCGCCACCATGCCGGCCGCGGCGAGCGGCTTGGCCGGCGCGGCCTGGCCGATCAGCGCGAGCATGGCCGCGGCCAACGCGGCGGCGTCCGGGTCGCCCTGGTCCTTCGCGCTTGCGTCGGCGGGCTTTTGCTTGTCGGTGTCGGTCTTCGGTGAACCCTTGGCCGTGGCCACCTCATGCTTGCCATCGTCCTGCGCCGGCTTGTCCTGCGACTGGCCGTGCTGCTGGCGGGCGGCGTCCAGGTGGCGGTCGAAGCGGCTGTCGTCCGACCGGGCGGAGGGGTCCGCGGCAGGGCGGGCCGGCGGCGGAGCCGGCTGGACGGGGTTCACGGCGGCGGTGGTCGCGCTCATGGGCACTTCCTCATCAAGGCTTCAAACGGCATGCGTCGAGTCAGGCCAGCAAACTTCGCGCCAAGGCCTATCGGGCGGGTCGCCGATGCTGCATGCGCTCGTCGATGTCGTTCTGCTCGCGGCGCTCCTCGCTCTTGCGTTCCTGCTCGCGGTAACGGTCGATCACGTTGTCCAGCGCGGCTTCGCGGGCATGCGCGTCGCGCCAGGACCCGCGCATCTGGTCGAGCAACTGGCGCTGGCGTTCGATCTCCAGCACCTGCTGGTCGATCGCGCGGTCGATGCGCTCGACGAATTGCTGGCGGTTCATCAGCGCAACGGCCGTCAAACCCCCGACGCCGGGGCTGGCGTACTCCTGGCGGTAGCCGCGCAGTTCGGCAAGCTGGCGCTCGGCCTTGGCCAGCCGCTGCTGCTGCTCGGCGAGCTTCAGTACCGCATCTTCGCTGCGCTGTTTGGCCTGGTCGGCGGCCGGCTGCAGGCGGTCGGCGCGCTTGCTCACTGCGTGGCCTCGGCGGCCAGGGCGTTAAGGGCGGCGATGCCGTCGGCGAGGCTCATCGGTTCGTCCACTTCCTGCTGCAGGAACGCGCGCAGGCGGGGCCACATCACGATGGCCTGGTCGACCTGCGGGTCGGATCCCTTCTGGTAGGCGCCCACCGCGATCAGGTCGCGCTGCTGGCGGTAGGCCGAATAGACCTGGCGGAAACGCTGCGCGGCGCGCTGGTGCTCGCGGGCGGTGACCGCCGGCATCACGCGGCTGATCGACGCCTCGATGTCGATCGCCGGGTAGTGGCCGGCCTCGGCCAGGTCGCGCGAGAGCACGATGTGGCCGTCCAGGATCGCGCGCGCCGCGTCGGCGATCGGATCATGGCGGTAATCGTCGCCTTCGGTCAGCACGGTGTAGAAGGCGGTGATCGAGCCGACACCCCCGGCGTCGTTGCCGGCGCGTTCGACCAGCGCCGGCAGCATCGCGAACACCGACGGCGGATAACCCTTGGTTGCCGGCGGCTCGCCGATCGCCAGCGCGATCTCGCGCTGTGCCTGGGCGTAGCGGGTGAGCGAATCCATCAGCAGCAGCACGCGCTGGCCGCGGTCGCGGAACCACTCGGCGATCGCGGTGGCGTACTGCGCGCCGCGCAGGCGCTTGAGCGGCGGCGCGTCGGCCGGGGCGGCGACGATCACCGCGCGGCGGCGACCTTCCTCGCCCAGCGTATGCTCGACGAATTCCTTCACCTCGCGGCCGCGCTCGCCGATCAGGCCGACGACCACGACGTCGGCATCGGTGTACTTGGTCATCATGCCCAGCAGCGTGGACTTGCCCACACCGGAGCCGGCGAACAGCCCCAGGCGCTGGCCGCGGCCGACGGTGAGCAGCGCGTTGATCGCGCGCACGCCAGTGTCCAGCGGCGTGTCGATAGGCTTGCGCGCCATCGGGTTGATCGGTTCGGCCTTGAGCGCGGCGTGTTCGCCGGTGTCCAGTGGGCCCATGCCATCGAGCGGCACGCCGTCGGCGCCGATCACGCGGCCGAGCAGCCCGGCGCCCACCGGCAGTCCGCCGGCATCGCTGAGCGGGCGCACCCGGGCGTTGGGCAGCACGCCGTGCATCTCGCCGACAGGCATCAGCAGCAGGCGCTCGTCGGCGAAGCCGACCACCTCGGTGTCGAGCTGGCTGCCGTCGGCGGTGTCGACCAGGCAGCGCGCGCCGAGCGCGGCTTCGCAGCCTTCGGCCTCGAGCGTGAGGCCGACCACGCGCCGCAGGCGGCCTTCGACCGTGAGCGTGTGGGCTGCCTGTGCGCGCTGGCGGCGGCGGGCGATCTGCTGCGACCAGCCGTTCATGCCGCGGGCTCTTTGCTGGAAAGCGGCTGGCGTCGGGGGCTCATGCGCCGGTCTCGTCACCCAGCACGGCGTCGATCATCACGGCAAGGCGCGACTCCAGCCGCGCATCGAGCCGCGATCGTTCGCTTTCGAGCAGGCAGTCGCCGCGCTTGAGGGCGGGATCGGCCACCAGTTGCCAGTGCGTCTCGGCCGCCTCCAGCTCGCGCACCAGCGCCAGATCGTCCGGATGCAGGCGCACGCGCAGCTCGCGCGTGGCGGCGGGCAGCGCGGCGGCGGCCTGGCGCACGGCCTGCACGATCAGGTCCGGCCGGGTTGCCAGTTCGGCGGCGATCACGCGGCGCGCGACGAGCAGGGCCAGTTGCGCCAGCTCCTGTTCCACCGCGGTATCGAGCGCTTCGAGCGGACGCGCCGCCTGGGCGCAGATCGCCTCCAGCCGTGCGATGCGCTCGCGCCCCTGCGCGCGCGCCTCGGCGAGGCCTTGGGCGAGGCCGGCCGCATGGCCTTCCTCACGTGCCTGCTGCTGGAGCGTCTCCAGGTCACTGACCGTGGGATGGTTCGCCGGCTCGGCCGGAGCCTGCGCCGGCACGTCGCCCATCTGCGGCGGCTCCCAGCGCTGGTAGCCGGCCACCGCATCGCGGTTGAGGACGGCGCTCATCAGACCAGGTCATCCGAGCCGCCGAGGGTGATCTGGCCGGCGTCGGCCAGTCGCCGGGCGATGCCGAGGATTTCCTTCTGCGCGGCGTCCACCTCGGACACGCGCACGGGCCCGGCCACTTCCAGGTCGTCGCGCAGCATGTCGGCGGCGCGCTTGGACATGTTGGCGAACATCTTTTCGCGGATCGACGGCTCGGCGCCCTTGAGCGCCACGATCAGGCGCGGCGAGGGCACTTCGCGCAGCAGCGCCTGCATCGAGCGGTCGTCCAGTTCCACCAGGTCGTCGAAGACGAACATCAGGTCTTCGATCTTGCTGCCCAGGCCGGGGTCGTGGCTGCGGATGGCGGCCATCAGCTCGGCCTCGCGGCTCGATTCCATCGCGTTGAGGATGTTGGCCGCGGCCTTGAGGCCACCCACGCTGGCGGACTTCAATTTGTTGGTGTTGCCGGAGAACTGGCGCTCCATGATTTCGTCCAGCTCGTTGAGCGCGTGCGGCTGCACGCCATCGAGCGTGGCGATGCGCATGATCGCGTCCGAGCGCGTGCGTCCCGGCAGGTAGCCGAGCACTTCGGCGGCCTGGTCGTGTTCCAGGTGCGCCAGCACCAGCGCGATGATCTGCGGATGTTCCTGGCCAACCATCTCGGCGATGGCGCGACCTTCCATCCATTTGAGCGATTCAAGCCCCTTGCTGGAACGGCCCAGCAGGATGCGGTCGATCAGGTTGCCCGCCTTGGTCTCGCCCAGCGCGTTGGTGAGGATCTTGCGGATGTAGTCCTCGGTGCCGACGCCGAGCGCGGTCTGCGAGCCCATGTCGTCGTGCAGCCGGGTGAGCACCTTGTCGACCTGTTCGCGCGACACGCTGGTCAGCACGGCCATGGCCTGGCCGACCGCCTGCACGTCGCGCGCGGACAGATGCTTGAGCACCTCGGCGGCGTCCTGCTCGCCCAGGGTGAGCAGCAGGATCGCGGCGCGCTGCGCACCGGTGATTTGCGGTTCCTGTTTCATCGACGCTTAGCCGCCATCCTCGCCGACCCAGTTCCTGACCACTTGCGCCACCTGCTTGGGGTTGTCGCTGACCATGCGTCGGGCCAGGCCCACTTTCTGCTCATATCCGATCACCTGTGGACCCGACAGCCGGTTCCCCTCGTCATCGTCATCGGCAATCCGCACGGAAACCGTAGGCACGCGGCCGGCGCCGGCCAGTGCCGGTTGCGGCGCGCTGCGCATCAGCCCCTTGAGCAGCGGGCGCAGGAGACCGAAAGCGACGATCAACGCGATCAGCACGCCGATGGCCTGCTTGATCAGGTCCAGCGCGCCGGGGCGCTGCCACAGCGGCAGTTGCTCGGGCGCGTCGGCGGCCGGGGCGGTACGGAAAGCCTGGTTGATGACGCTCACGCTGTCGCCGCGGGCCTGGTCGAAGCCGACCGCGTTCTTGGCCAGCTGGGTGAGGTGGTCCAGTTCCTGCGGCGTGAACGGCACGCTGGCGTCGCCCTTGGGGCCGCTCACGGTCTTGTTGTCGACCACCACCGCCACGCTCAGGCGCGCCAGCCGTCCGGCCGGATCGCTGGTGTGGCTGATGGTGCGGTCCAGTTCGTAGTTGCGGGTGGCGCTGGAGGAGCTGTCGCCGGTGTTGGTCTGCGCGGTGGCGGTGGCCGGCGCTACGGCGGCCTTGCCGCCGGCGTTGGGATTGGCCGCGGTCGGCTGCGCGGCCATGACCGGCGGCTGGTTGCTGAGCGCGCCGGGCACGCCACCGTCGGCGGCCGTGCCGTCGGCGTGGTGTTCGCTGCTGGTCTGTTCGCTGCGCAGGGCCGGGTGTTCGTGGTCGAAGGTTTCGCTGGCCTTTTCGGTGGCGCTGAAGTCCAGGTCCACCGAGACCTGCGCGTGCACCTTGCCGGGGCCGACCAGCGGCGTGAGCAGTTCCTCGATGCGCTGCGCGTAGCTGTTTTCGATCCGCGTGGCCAGGCGCAGGCGGCTGTCGCCGACCGCGGCCGCGCTGTCCGGATCGCTGCCGGTGAGCAGCTGGCCCTGCTGGTCGATCACCGACACCTGCCTGGCGTCCAGGTCGGGTACCGAGGCGGCGACCAGGTGCACGATCGCCGCCACCTGGCTTGCGTCCAGTTGCCGACCCGGATAGAGCGTGACCAGCACCGAGGCGCTGGCCTCGCGGCTGTCGCGGATAAAGGCGGACGGCTTGGACAGCGCCAGGTGCACGCGCGCGGCGCGCACGCCCTGCAGGCTGCCGATGGTGTTGCCCAGGTCGGTCTCCAGCATCTGCTGGTAGCGCGTGCGCTCGGCCAGATCGCTCATGCCGAACGGCGAATCGGCCTGCGGCACGGTGTTCGTTGCGGTGCCCTGCGGCAGCCCCTGCCCGGCCAGGCGCAGGCGCACCGCGGCGAGGTCCGAGGCCGGCACCATGATCGAGCTGCCGTCGTTGCCGAGCTGGTAGGGGGTATTGGTCGACTGCAGCGCCTGGGTGATCGCGGCGGCGTCCTGCTGGCCCAGGCCGGCGTAGAGCAGGCCCCAGTTGGGCCCGCGCGACCACAGCACCACCGCCACGCCCAGCGCGACGGCCGCGGCCATGCCGACCAGCAGCAGCAACTGGCGCGAGGCGGGGCTGCGCGCGAGCTGCTTGAGGTCGAAGCGGCTGGCAGAGCTGTCGGTGGTGGCGATGGCGTTGTCAGCCATGGGAGCGAATCATCCGTAAAGCAAAAGGGGAGAACGTGGTGCCGGCGCTTACACCGGCATGTTCATGATTTCCTTGTAGGCATCGACCAGCTTGTTGCGCACTTCGGTCATCGTGCGCAGCGAGAGGTCGGCCTTCTGGATCGCCACCATCGTGCGGCCCAGGTCCGCGCCCGGATCGCCGCGCTCGAATGCCGCCGCCATCTGGCCCGCCTGCTGCTGGCTCTGGCCGACGCTGCCGATCGACTCCTTCAGCAGCGCACCGAAGTCCGCCTTCGCCGCTGGCGCCGCCTTCAGCGCGCTCTCCGCCGGACGCACCTGGCTTGAGATCTGGCGCATCTGGGCGAGCAGGTTGTTGACGTCGATCGTGCTCATGTCGGGTTTCCGGCGCGTGGCGGGGTTCGGAGGTGTGACTGCACGAGGCGTGCCACGAGGAGGGAACAGGGAACGGGAGCGTGCAGTTCAGGCGGAGTGCGTCGCGGGCAGTGGCCAGGCGGAAGCGGGTGTTGGGTAATACGGGGTCGACGAACCGACGCGCGGCCGTCGTTCCCCGCTCCCCGTCTTACGCAGCCAGGCTGTTCTGCAGGCCGTACTTGCGCAGCTTTTCCACCAGCGTGGTGCGCTGCATGTGCAGCAGCTTGGCCGCGTGGGCGACCACGCCGCCGGTGACGTCCAGCGCCTGGCGGATCAGGCCCACTTCGATGTCGGCCAGATGGTCCTTGAGGTCCAGCCCGCCCTCGGGCAGCAGCGTCGCGTCGGGCGACACCGCCACGGCGGCGGCCATCGACGCCGGCATCGGCGCGCCATCCATCAGCGCCAGCAGCGAGGCGCCCTGCGCTTCCTCCACGGCCTGGCGGCCGCGGTACTTCTCCGGCAGATCGCTGGCGCGGATCTCGCCGTGCGGGTAGAGGATCGCGAGGCGCTCGACCAGGTTGCACAGCTCGCGCACGTTGCCCGGCCAGCCGTACTGATGCAGCGCATTCACCGCGCCGGCAGAGAAGCGCACGCTGCCCAGGCCGCGGCGGGCCAGGCGCTGGTTGAATTCGCCGATCAGCACCGGCAGGTCGTCCAGGTGCTCGCGCAGCGCGGGCATTTCCAGCGGGAACACGGACAGGCGATAGAACAGGTCCTCGCGGAACTGGCCGTTGGCGATGGCCTGCTCCAGGTTGCGATGGGTGGCGGCGATGATGCGCACGTCGCAGCGCTGGCTCTTGGTGCCGCCGACGCGCTCGTACACGCGCTCCTGCAGCACGCGCAACAGCTTGACCTGCATGGTCAGGCTCATGTCGCCGATCTCGTCCAGGAACAGCGTGCCGCCCTCGGCCATCTCGAAGCGGCCCTTGCGGGTGCTGATCGCGCCGGTGAAGGCGCCTTTCTCGTGACCGAAGAGCTCGCTCTCCAGCAGCTCGGCCGGGATCGCGCCGCAGTTGATCGCCACGAACGGCTTGTCGCGACGCGGCGAACACTCGTGGATGGTGCGCGCGACCATTTCCTTGCCGGTGCCGGACTCGCCCAGCACCAGCACGGACGAATCGAATGGCGCGACCTGGCGGATCAGCGCGTTGACGCGGCGCATCGGCGCGGACTCGCCGACGAAGCGCAGCTCGCCGCGACGGCCGCCGAGCAAGCGCGCGTACAGGCTGCGCATCACCTCGGCCAGCTGCTCGTAGCGCAGGGGGAACTCGACCATCCCCACGCGGGCGGCGAAGGGCGAGCTCGCAGCGCACAGGCGAGCGGCCCAGGCCGAGTCGCTGGCCAGCAGCACCGGCACGTGGCTGGCGGCGTCGCCCAGCAGCGCGAACTGGCGCTCGGCTTCCGAAGCGTCCTCGACCGTACCGACGTAGACGGCGCGCCAGGCGTGGGTCGATTCCTCCACCGCGGTGCAATCCTCGCCCCGCTGCGGGTGGTAACCGAGAAAGTGCAGCGCCGACAGGATGGACTCGGCGCGCGCCTCGTTCGACTCGATCACCAGGAAATCGACCTTGCTCATATGTATGCCCTCCACTTGACGCTTTGAACGACGAACCGCCGGCTGTCCTGCAGTGTTCGTACTTCTTGGTCCGCCGGCTTTCCGTCACCGGTCACGCGAGGGAGGGAGCAAGAAGAAGGCCAGCGCAGGCGGCCGTTGCGGCTGTCCGCGGACGGGCGGATGGCCCTAATGCGTCACATGTGAAGATTGTGTCGAAAGGGTGTTAGGCGAGAACCGCGCAGCGGCGACGGTTTGCTGGCGCCACGCGCCCGTCGAAGGAGTGACACGCCACGACACCGCGACGTCGGCGACCGTCAAACGGACGACGCGCGACCTCGCGAAAGTGTGAAGTGCTTCACGCGTGACCCGCGCACCGCTTCACGTCGTGCCGACCTTCACTCACGGGGCGGACTGACGCGCACCTGCCACTTTGCGTCGGTGTTGACGAAACACGAACCTTTCGAGTGACGCGGCGACGCCATCGCCCAGTGCCTGGAAGGCGACGAATGCGCCGCCGTCGGCGAAGCGGCGTTCGATGTGCGCGGGCAGCTCCAGCGGTACGCCCGGGCAGGCGTCGAAACGCAGGCGCAGGAGCAAGGCGTCCCCCGCGGGCACCATCGCCGCGGGCAACACCGCCCCGATCGCGTTGAAGCGCAAGGACTGGCGGGGCGGCAGCGTTTCGGCGGGCATCGCCAGGCGGTTGACCATGTCGATCAACGCATTGAGCTTGGCATCCAGCCTCGACAGTTCCTGCATGACCGGACTGTCGTCGTCAGCGCTTTCGGCGCGCCGTTCCTCCAGTGCCGCGACCGAAGCGAGCGCGGCGGTGTTTCGCTCGGCCAGTCGCTGGGCGAGTCCCTCCGGCAGCGGCCAGGCAAGCGCCTGGCTGTCCGCGTGCCAACTGTCCTCGCAGGCAAGGCGCTGCTCGAACTCGTTCCAGGCGCTGGCGGTCATGTCGTTTCTCCGACGGAGGCTTTCATCGGCGGTGAATATGCAAACTGCGGGCCGGCTCTTATGAGATGAAGCCGTCCGCAGGACGACGTTCGCCCCCTCTCCCTCATCTTTGATGGAAGCCGGGGGAGAGGGTTGGGGTGAGGGGCCGGGCTCGCGGGGAGCCCTGTCCGAGCCCACCTGATGTTCGTCCCGACAACTAGACCTGATCTGGCTCGTAAGGATCTTCCCGCAAGCCTTGGCCCCTCACCCCATCCCTCTCCCCGGTGGGGAGAGGGCGCCACGTGCTCCCGGTTGTTCCCGCAAGCCTTGGCCCCTCAGCCCTCTCCCCCGCAGGAGAGAGGAAGCCGAGCGCTAGCCGCCGTAGGCCGCGATCGCGCGCGCGCGATCCTGCCCGGCCTGCCATTGCTCGCCGGCCTGGTCGCGGGCCTGGGTGACCAGCGCGTTCAACTCGCGATCGATCGCCAGCAATTCACCCAGCTGGCGCACGCTGTCCTCGTCCTGCGCCACCGGTCGCATCACCAGCGGGTGGCGCTCGGCCTCCAGCGCGACCAGTTGTTCCCACTCGCCTGCGCGGGCGGCCTCGAGCATGGCGCGGGTCAGCGCCAGAGCCATCGCGAGCGGCCGCGCTTCGTTCATGCAGCGGCGCCGGCGGGGCGGCGTGCCTCCATCGGCACCATCACCCAGCTGTTGCGGACTTTCTGCAGCAGGGCGCTGACCTCGTCGAGCGCGGCCACGTCGTTGCGCAGGTTCGCGTGCAGCAGGCGGCGGCCCATGTAGTCGTAGAGCGCATCGAGCTGGCCGACCAGCGGGCTCTCGACCTTCGGGTCGAGCGCGTCGCGCAGGCCGCCGATGATCTCGATGACGCGGCCGATCACTTCGCCCTTGGGCGCGATCTCGCCGCGCTGCATGTGGCCACGCGCGGTGACCAGGCGCTCCAGCGCGCCGTCCATGAGCAGCGTGATCAGGCCGTGCGGATCGGCCGATTCGACGCCGCCGTGCGAGCGGACCTGCTGGTAGGCGTTGGCGCCCTGTCCGAATGCCATGGTGGGGTTTCCTCCGACTTACTTGTTCTTGTTCGCCGCGGTGAGCGCGTCGAATTGCTGGGTGAGGTAGCTGCTGGTGCTGTTGAGCTTGGTCAGCAGCGTGTCGAGCGTGCTGAACTGGCGCGTGTAGCGCGTGGTGAGCGCCTGCATGCGGCTGTCGAGCTCGCTCTGGCGGTCGTCCAGGTCGGAAAGCTGCTTGTTGAGGTTGTCGGCGCGGGTTTCCAGGATGCCGTCGCTGCCGACCCACTTGTCCAGCGCACTGCCGAGCTTGCTGCCGAGGCCGCCATCGCCACCGAACAGCGAAGCAACCGCCGCGCCGCCACCGGAAAGGGCACCACTCAGTTTGCCGCTGTCCAGGCTCAGCGTGCCATCCAGCTGCAGGGTCACGCCGATGTCGCTCAGCGTGCCGCCGTTGGCGACGCCGCCCATGACCGCGGCCAGCGTGCTCTTGATGCTGTTGAGCGTGGCGTCGCCGATCAGCGCGCCGGACGTTTCCGTGGCCGCGTCGTAGAGGGTCAGGTTCTTGTAGATGCCGACGAAGCTGTTGTACGTGTTGACCAGGTTGGTGACCGCGCTGGTGGCCTTGGCGGTGTCGCTGCTGATCGTGACGGTGCTGGTGCCTTCGGCCGTCAGATTGAGCGTCAGGCCGTCGATCGCCGTGCTGATGCTGTTGCCGGCGCTGTGGCCGGGCAGACCGTCGATGGTGTATTCGGCGTCCTGCGCCGGGTCGATGACAGTGAAGCCGTTGCCGGAGGCCGCGTTCGGATCGTAGCTGAGCGCGGCCAAGCCACCGTCGCCACCACTCGCGCTGACGCTGAAGCCGTTGTCCGTACCGGTACGGGTGCCGCGCAGCACCAGGTGCGCGCCGTCGGTGCCGGTCACGATGGTGGCGCTGACGCCGGGGTTGTCCGGGGACTTGTTGATCGCGTCGCGGATCTGCGCGAGCGAGGCGTGCGCCGAATCGATGTCCAGGCTCATCTGCTTGTCGCCGACGGCAATCGTCAGCGTGCCGGTACCAACCGTCGCATCGCTGTCTGCGAACGCGCCGGACGACGCCTTCATGGCGCCGGCGAGCTTGGTCACGTCGATCTTGTAGGTGCCGTTCACGGCGTCGGTACGAGCGGTAGTCGACAGCACGTCGCTGTCGCCGATGGCGACCGAGTGCGCCGCCAGGGCGCTGCCGTCGCTCAGGGGGCTGAGCGCCGACTTCAGTGCCGCAAGCGCGGCGCTGACCTGGCCCAGGGCCGAGATCTGCGTCTGCGCCTTTTGCGTCTGGTTGTCGATCTGGTCCTGCTGGGGCTTCTTCTTCGCCGCCACCAGCTGGCCGACCAGGGTTTCGACGTCGAGTCCGGATCCGATGCCGGCGGCGGAGAACAGCGCGCTGGAGGAACTGGTGGAACCGACGGTTATGGCCATGGTCTTGGAATCCTTTTAAGGGGAAGGCGGCCGTGTCGCCACGGCCGCCTCCCTTGGGTTGTCGCCGCTGTTACTGCAGCAGCTTCAGCACGCTCTGCGTGGTGGAGTTGGCCTGCGCCAGCACCGAGACACCGGCCTGCTGCAGGATGTTCGCGCTGGACATGTTGGCCGTTTCGGCCGCGAAGTCGGCGTCCTGGATCTGGCTGCGCGACGAGTCGAGGTTCTGCGAGATGGTCTGCAGGTTGGCGATCGTCGAATCGAAGCGGTTCTGCACCGCGCCGAGGTCGCTGCGGATCGAGCTGATCGACTGCAGGGCCGAGTCGATGCGGTTGATCGTCTCGTTCGCGCCGGCGACGGTCTTGACGTTCGCCGTGGTCAGGTCGCCCGAGGCGGTCGTGGTGCCGGCCGTGAAGCCGAGCGTCGTGTTGGCGCCGGCCAGGACCAGGTCGTCCTGCGAGTCGATCGCCAGCTTGCCGGCGTCGTCGATGTAGGCCGACACGCCGCTGATGCCCGAGCTGTTGATCGAGTCGACCAGCGACTTGGCATCCTTGAAGGTGCCGGTGATGGCGGTGCCGTTGATGCTGAAGTCGCCAGCGGCGAGGGTCAGAGTCGAGGCCGTCGAGGCGACGGCGTCGGCGCCGGAGGTGTTGCCGGTGATGAAAGCAGCGTCCGTACCAGCCACCGTAATCGCGCTGGCGGTGCCGGTCGCGGTCGTGGTGATGGTGAAGCCGTCGGCACCGCTGGCGGCGACGGTGTAGGCACCGGAGGCGCTGGCATCCAACTGCGACTGGATGTCAGTGACCATCGCGGCCTGGTCGGCATAGGCCGTGGTCAGCGAGACCGCGTTGCCGTCGATGGTGAAGTCCTTGTTCGTCGAGCTGAAGTCGACGCCGCTGCCGTTGGCGGCCGTGGCCACGGAGGCGGTCGCGGCCGTGCCGGCGGTGGCGAACGCGCCGCTGACGTCACTGGCCTGCGTGGCGACCGCACCGATGTCGGCCGCGCGGGTGCCCTTGGTCAGGTCGACCGAGATGGTCTCGCCGACGTTCGCGCCGACCTGGAAGGCGGCCTGGCCGAACGAACCGTCAAGCACGTGGCGGCCGTTGAAGGTGGTCTGCTGCGAGATGCGGGTCACTTCCGCCAGGCGCTGCTGCACTTCGGCGTCGAGGGCGGAGCGGTCGTTCTCGGAGTTGGTCGCGTTGGCCGACTGCACGGCCAGCTCGCGGATGCGCTGCAGGTTGTTGGTGACTTCGTCCAGCGCCGACTCGGTGGTCTGCGACAGCGAGATACCGTCGTTGGCGTTGCGCACGGCCTGGTTCAGGCCATTGATCTGGGTGGTGAAGCGCGTGGCGATCGCGAGGCCGGCGGCGTCGTCCTTGGCGCTGTTGATGCGCATGCCGGAAGACAGGCGGGCGATGGCGGTGGACAGCTTGCTCTGCGACTTCGCCAGATTGTTCTGGGCATTCAGCGAGCTGATGTTGGTGAGAACGCTCATGACCATGGGATTTGCTCCGTATCGGGTCGTTGCCGTTTGTCGGCGGTGGTTGTCAGCGGGATGCCGGTTGGTACACCGCCGCCTCAGAGCCTGTTTCGACGTCGATCATGGAAACTTGAGCAGGTCAATGGTTTTTTTTGCGAGTGAAGGCGAAGAGCCGTGCTTTTCGCGCAGGGCCTGGCGATTTACTTGATGTAGTTGAACAACGAAAGGTTCTGCAGCTTGCTGAAAGTCTGCTGCGCAGCCTGCAGCGCGGAACTCTGCAGGCTGAGCTTGCTTACCGCGTCGTAGTAGTTGAGATCCTGCACGTCCGACAACGCGGTCTTGTACTGCAGCGTCAGGTCGTCGTTGAGCGCCTGCTGCTGGTCCAGCGCGTTCATGCGCGCGCCGACCGCCGCGCGTGCGCGGGTCAGCGAGCCGATCGACTGGTCGAGGTTGGCGAGCTGGCCGTTGAGCGCGTTCTGCGCGTCGGTGCCGCCACTGTTGGTCTGGGTGAAGCTGGCGATGATCGCGTCCATCGTGGCGAACACGCTCTGCGTCGAGGAGGGCGCGACCGTGAAGCTGTCGCCTGCCGCCGGCGCTCCGGACAGCGCCACCTGCACGCCGTTGAAGGCCACCATGCCGCCCTTCTGCGTGTCGTAGGCGCCGCTCGCCACCAGCGTGCCGCCGCTGTCGCGCACTTCATACGCATCCGGCGCGGTGAAACTGATCTGGTAGGTACCGCCGTCCCACACGCTGGCGTCGGTCACGCTGGTCGCGCCGGCCACCGCGGTGCCGGTATTGCCGGCGGTGGCGTCGACGACGAACGTGCCGTTGCCGGTGGGGACATCCATGAAGATGGTGCTGCCCGGATCGCCGGTGGCGACCTGCAGGCCGGGCCCGGCCGCGACCATGCGCTGGCCTTCGTCGCCCACGTAGCTCACGCCGCCGGCCTGCGACACGAATGGCGCCGCGCCGGTGCGGTTGCCGGCGAAGATGTAGTCGCCCTGGGAATCTTTGCTGTTGGCGATGCCCATCAACTGGCTGCGCAACTGGACCATTTCGGCGGCGATGTCGGTACGCGACTCGTCGGTCTGGGTGCCGTTCATGCCCTCCAGGGTCAGCGTGCGGATGCGGTCCAGCACGTTGCTCACCGACGACAGGGTCTGGTCTTCCAGGCCCAGCCGCGCGTTGGCCGAGGTGATGTTGCGCTGGTACTGCGCGGTGTCGGCGTCCAGGTGCGTGAGCTCGACCGCGCGTGCGGCGCCGACCGGATCGTCGGAGGGCTGGTTGATGCGCTTGCCGGTGCCCATCTGGGTCTGGATGTCGGACAGGTCGCCCTGCCGCTCCATCATGGTGTTGACCGACTGCTGCTGCATCCAGTTGGTGGAGACTCGCATGACCCCGATCCTTTACTTGAACGCGCCCAGCAGAGCGTTGAACACGGTGTTGGCGGCGGTGATGATCTGCGCGGACGCCTGGTAGGCCTGCTGGAAGCGCACCAGGTTGGCCGCCTCCTCGTCCATGTTCACGCCGCTGACGCTCTGCTGCGATGCCATGGCCTGGTTGTAGACGGCGGTCTGCGTCTTGGCTGCGTCGTCGGCGAGCGAACCGGCGCTGCCGACCTGGCCGACCAGTTGGCCATAGGCGCGACCGACGCTGGTGGCGCCGCCATCGAGCACGCCCAGGTTGGCGACCGCGCCGAGCTTGAGCGCGTTGGCGTTGTCGCCCCGCGCGTTCGCGTTTGTCTTGACGCCAAAGGTGTCCCCCGCGGCCGGCGCGCCATCCAGGGTCAGGCTCCAGCCGTTGTGCACGATCGGCGTGCCGGCGGTGAAGGTCTGCGCCGCTCCGCCGTCGATGCTGTAGGACGTGGGCGAGGAAAACACGATGCTGGACGTGGTGAACAGGTTGGAATCGGTGCCGTCGACCACCGTGAGCGCACCCACGCCCGCGCTGCCGGTGTTGGCGCTGGCCGCGCTGCCAAGGAGCGGGACGGCGGCGGCGATCTTGTTCGGATCGGTGATCGCGACGGCCATGCTGCCGGCCGCGTTGCGGGTGGGCTGGATGCGGAAGCTGTCGCCCGCGCTGGCCGCGCCGCCGCCGACCACGAAGCTCAAGCCCCCGGCCAGGAAGGGATCGGCCGCGGTGCCGGTGCCGCTCATCGTCACCGCGGCGCCGCTGCCGTCGCGCAGGTTCCAGGCCGTGCCGTCGAAGGACAGCGTGTAATCCTGGCTGCCCAGCGCGCCGAGGTCGGCGATGCCCGCCGAAAGCGTAGCGCTGCCGGCGTTGCCGCTGGCGGCCTGCACGGCCGGACCGGCGACGGTGAAGAAATCGCCGCCGAGCTGGCCGTTGAGGTCCACGCCCTGCGCGTGCTGGGCGTTGAACGCGTCGGCCATCGCCAGCGCGGCGCGGCCGAGCTGGTTCTGCGCCGGGTCGAGCACGTTGCCGCGGAAGTCCAGCAGCGCGCCCAGCGTGCCGCCGCCGATGCGTCCACTCAGTACCGCGCCGGTGCCCTTGTCGACCACTTCCAGCCGGGTCGCGTCGTAGGCGTTCGGCGCGGTGCCCAGTTCGTAGGACTGCGTGCCGCTGACCAGCGCCTGGCCGTTGCCGACGAATACGCTCAGCGTGCCGTCGTTCTGCGTCGCCACGCTGATGCCTACTTCGCCGGAGAGCTTCTTGATCAGCGCGTCGCGCTGGTCGAGCAGGTCCGAGGGCTGCGCGCCGGTGGAAGAGCGGATGCGTTCGTTGAGCCTGGCGATCGCGGCGCTGTCGCTGTTGATCGAGGCGACGGTGTCGGTGAGCTGGCGCTGCACCTGGCCATCGAGGCTGCCGAACTGGCCGGACAGCGCACGGAAGGTGCTTGCCAGCGCACCGGCGCGGGCCAGCAGCACGCCGCGCGCGGAGGCATCGGCTGGCGCGTTGGCCATGTCCTGCACCGCACCAAAGAAGGTGTCCAGCGAGGCCTGCAGGTTGCTGCTGCCCGAAAGCTGGTTGTTGAGCTGGTCGGTGAGCGCCTGGTAGGCGTCCGCGCGTCCCTTGGAGGAAGAGGCCGACCACAGCGCCGTGTTGAGGTACTGGCTGTAGGCGCGCTGCACGGCCTGCGTATCCACGCCGGTGCCCACGTAGTACTGCCCTTGCGCCTGCGGCGCGCGCGCGGCGAAGCTCACCTGCTGGCGGCTGTAGCCGTCGGTGTTGGCGTTGGACACGTTGTGGCCGGTGGTGCTCAGGCCTACCTGGGCGGCGAGCAGGCCGGAGACGCCGGTGGAAAGCAGGTCAGCCATGAGGGTTTCCCGGATGGTTGGCGCGCGGACGGGCCGCGGGCCGCGACGTGCGGCCCCGCATGAGACCGCGCGACGGAATCAGGGCATGGGTCATGCCCGCTGTGACGGCCGTTTGACGCATCACTTGAGCGTCCCGGCATCCAGCGCCGCCAGTGCTTCGCGCATCTGCGGGCTGTTGGCGATGGTGGTGAGCTTGGCCGCGTAGGACGGATCGGTCGCGTAGCCGCCGCGGCTCAGCGCATGCGCGAAGCCGGCGATGTTCTCGCCTTTTCCCAGCGCGTGGGCGTAGCGCGGGTTGTCCGCCAGCATGCGGGCGTAGTCGGCGAAAGCTTCGGAGGGGTTGTCGTAGGCGCGGAAGTTGTCGCGCTTGCGCACCGCCACGCCGCCTTCGTACTCGAGCGTCGGCACGCTGACTTTGTCGCCGTCCCAGCTGCCGCCGGCCTTGATGCCGAACAGGTTGAAACTGCTGGAGCCGTCGTGCCGGTGCGGCAGGTGCTTGCCCCAGCCGGTTTCCAGCGCGGCCTGCGCCAGCAGCGCGCGCACCGAGACACCGAGCTTGTCGGCCGCGGCCTGGGCGTGCGGCGCCATGGCGCGCACGAACCCGGCCGGATCGCCCGGGATGAACTTGCTGGCCACATTGACCGCGCCCTGGGCCAGCTGGCCGAGCGTGGCGCGCCAGTCCGGCGCCGCGTTCGCATCGGCGGTGAGCGGCAGCAGGCCGTCGCCCTGCCCGGCCACGCTTTCGCCCAGGTGCAGCAGCGCGCGGGTACCGGCCTCGGCGCCCGCGGCAAGGGGCCCGAACAGGCTGGCGGCCGCGGTGCCCGGCAGCGCGCCGGCGGCGACGCTGGCGAGCAGCGCCTTGTTGTCCGTCGTCGGCGCGGGCTTGGGCTCGGCATCCTTGCCGCCGAGCTGGCGCACCAGCATGCGCGCGATGCCCAGGCCGATGTTGCCCTGCGAGAGCGAGAGCGAAAGCTGCTGGTCGAACAGGTCGCGGTAGGCCTTGCCCTGCTGGCTGTCGCCGACGTCGTTGTCGCCGAAGCTGGCATTCGCCTCGCGCATCGACTTCAACATCATCTGGGTGAAGATTGCCTCGAACTGCTTGGCGACCTTCGGCAGCGCCGCCTTGTCGTCGCCCTTGGCCTGCGCGCGCAGCTGGTTGAACCCGGACAGGTCGGTCCAGGTGTCGAGTGCCGGCAGGGAGGCGTTGGCGGGCGTCATGTTTCCGTCGCGTGTCGCTAGATCACCACGAGCTCTGCATGAAGCGCGCCAGCCTGCTTGAGCGCCTGCAGGATCGAGATCAGGTCGCTGGGACCTGCGCCGACCTGGTTCACCGCGCGCACGATCGTGTCCAGGCTCACGCCCGGGCCGAACTTGAACATGTGCGCGCCGTCCTCGCTGACCTGCACGTCGGAGCTGGGCACCACCGCGGTCTGGCCGCGCGAGAACGGCTGCGGCTGGCTGACCAGCGGCTGCTCGCTGATGGTGACCTGGATCGCCCCGTGCGCCACCGCGGCGGCGGTGACCTTGACGTCCGAGCCAATCACCACGGTGCCGGTGCGCGAATTGACCACCACGCGCGCCGGGGCATCGCCGGGAGTGACGTCCAGGTTCTGGATCATGCCGAGCCAGGCGACTTTCTGCGCCGGATCCTGCGGGCCACGCACGGAAATGGTGCCGCCGTCGACCGGGGTGGCGGTGCCCGCGCCGAAGGCGGTGTTGACCGCCTGCGCCACGCGCGCGGCGGTGGTGAAGTCAGGGGTGTTGAGGTTGAGCATCAGGTCGCCTGCGCCACTGAACGCGCTGGGCACGCTGCGCTCCACCGAGGCGCCGTTGGGAATGCGGCCGCTGGCGGAAATGTTCACCTGCACGCTGGAGCCGCTCTTGCCCTGCGCGCTGATGCCGCCGACCACCACGCTGCCCTGCGCGATCGCGTAGACGTTGCCGTCGGCGCCGCGCAGGGGCGACATCAGCAGTTCGCCGCCACGCAGGCTCTTGGCGTTGCCGATCGAGGCGACGGTGACGTCGATGGCCTGACCGGGCTTGGCGAACGGCGGCAGCTCGGCGGTGATGGTCACCGCCGCCGCGTTCTTGAGCTGCGGGCGCGCGTTCGGCGGGACGGTAATGCCGAACTGCTGGAGCATGTTCTCCAGGCTTTGCGTGGTGAACGGCGCCTGCGTGGTCTGGTCGCCGCTGCCGTCGAGACCCACGACCAGGCCGTAGCCGATCAGCTGGTTGGAACGCACGCCGCCGACCGAAGCCAGGTCGCGGATCTTGTCCGCGTGCAGCGGCGCACAGGCGAGCATCGCCACCAGCGCGGCCACCACGTGCAGGCCGAAGCTGCGCCAGCGCTGCAGTGCGCAGCTGAGCGCGGTGCGTCGGGTTTCCTGGGCGCGCGAGTGGTCGTACGGCTCGCCGTTGGGGGAAAGCGCCGGGATCGCGGAAACCTCGGGGGTTTCCTCCATCGACTCGGGCGGGACGGGCAGCTGGGCCTTCATCAGAACGGCATCCACTTGGAATTGAAGAAGCGCGACAGCCACCCTTGCGTGTTGGCGTCGGCCAGCGTGCCGCGGCCGGTGTAGCTGATGCGCGCGTCGGCGACGCGGGTCGAGGGCACGGTGTTGTCCTGGCCGATGTCCTGCGGGCGCACGATGCCGGCGATGCGCACCAGCTCCTGGCCCTGGTTGATCGTCAGCCACTTCTCGCCGCGCACGATGAGGTTGCCGTTGGACAGCCGCTGCGCCACGGTGACCGTGATCTGGCCGGTGAGCTGGTTGGACTGGCTGGACGAGCCGCTGCCGTCGAAGTTGCGTTCGCTGTCCAGCCCCACGCTCAGCGGGTTGCCGTTGATGGTCAGGTCCTTGCCCATGATGGTGGGCGCGGCGACGTCGGCCTTGTCCTTCTTGCTGGTGCTGGTGCTGGCCTTCTTGCTGGCCTGGGTGCTTTCCACCAGCACGATGGTGAGGATGTCGCCCACCCGATGCGCGCGCGCATCGGAGAACAGTTCCATGTTCTGGTTGTCGTGGTAGATCGCGCCGTCGGCAGGCGCGGCGGCGACCTCCGGCTGCATCGGCGGGGTCGGCGCCCACTGGCCGTCGTCGCGCGCGGGCATGGCCATGCAACCGGCAAGCAATGCCAGCGCGAGGGCGGCGGTGGAGAGGCGGAACAGTGACATCGCAATCGCGCTCAGGTCTTGTTGGTGAGGAACTGCAGCATCTGGTCGGCGGCGGAGATGGCCTTGGAGTTCATCTCGTAGGTCCGCTGCGTCTCGATCATGTCGACCATTTGCTCGACCACGTTGACGTTCGAGCTTTCCAGCGCGCCCTGCGCCAGCGTGCCCAGGCCGTTCAGGCCCGGCTGGCCGATCTGCGGCGAGCCCGACGAGGCGGTTTCCAAGTAGAGGTTGTCGCCGTTGGGCTGCAGGCCGGCCGGATTGATGAAGTCGGCCAGCTGCACGGTGCCGACCTGCTGCGGCGCGGCCTGGCCGGGCAGCGTGATGCTGACCGTGCCGTCGCTGCCGATGGTGATCGACTGGGCGTTGGCCGGGATGGTGATCGCCGGATCGACCGCGTAGCCGTTGGCGGTGACCACCTGGCCGTTCTGGTCCATGTGCAGCGAGCCGTCGCGGGTGTAGGCGATGGTGCCGTCGGGCTGGGTCACCTGCAGGAAGCCGCGGCCCTGGATCGCCAGGTCCAGCGAATTGCCGGTCTGCTCGATGTTGCCCTGGGTGAACAGCTTCTCGTTGCCGACCACGCGCACGCCGGTGCCCAGCATCAGGCCGGACGGGGCGTTGGTCTGCTCGGTGGTCTGGCCGCCGGGCTGGCGCAGGTTCTGGTAGACCAGGTCCTGGAACGAGGCGCGCGAGCTCTTGAAGCCGGTGGTGTTGGCGTTGGCGAGGTTGTGCGAGACCACGTCCATGCGCGTCTGCTGCGCATCGAGGCCGGTCTTGGCGACCCACAGGGAAGAGAACATGGTTGTCTCCTAGTAAATCAGGTGAGCGACAGCAGGCGGGTCGCCGACTGCGCGTTGTCGTCGGCGTTCTTGATCGCCTTGACCTGGAGTTCGTACTGGCGCGAGAGCTCGATCATCTGCACCAGCGTCTGCGACGGGTTGACGTTGCTCGACTCGAGCACGCCGGATTTGATGCCCACCGCCGGATCGCTCGGCGCGGTGGCGCCGCCGGCCAGGTGCATCAGGCCGTCGCTGCCCAGCGCGAGCTGGTTCGCCGGCGGGTTGACGAGTTTCAGGCGGCCGACCGAGGCGATCGTTTCCGGGCCCTGGCCCGTCGGTACCACCGACACGGTGCCGTCGTTGCCGATGCTCACCTGCGTGGCCGGCGGCAGGCTGATCGGGCCGCCGTCGCCGAGCACCAGGTTGCCGCGCGAATCGGTCAGCAGGCCGTCGGCGGTGAGCTGCAGGTTGCCGGCGCGGGTGTAGGCTTCGCTGCCGTCGGCGGCCTGCACCGCGAGCCATCCGTCGCCCTGTACCGCAACGTCGAGCTCACGGCCGGTCTGGATCTCGGCGCCGCCGCGAAGGTCCACGCCCTCGCCCTGCGCCACGCCGTTGATCCGCGTGGGCATGCCCGGGCCCTGCACCGGCAGCGCCTGGAAGGCCGACATCTGCGCCTTGAAGCCGACCGTGTCGGCGTTGGCCAGGTTGTGCGCCACTTCCGTCTGCGCCCGCATCATCTGCGTGGCGCCGGTCATGGCGACGTAAAGCGAACGATCCATTGCTTAGGCCTCGGACGTCAGCGTCAGTTGCGGATGTTGATGATGGTCTGGGTCAGCTTGTCGTCGGTGGAGATCACCTGCGCGTTCGCCTGGTAGTTGCGTTGCGCCTTGATCATGTTCACCAGCTGGGCCGTGAGGTCGGCGGTGTTGGACGCCTCCAGCGCACCGGACTGCACCGCGCCGAAGGTGCCCTGCCCGGCCACGCCCATGGTCGCGGTGCCCGAGTCGAACGAGGCCGCCCAGCCGGTGTTGTCCAGCTGGCGCAGGCCATTGAGGTTGTTGAAGTTGGCCAGGGCCAGCTGGCCGAGCGAGATGGCCTGGCCGTTGGAATACTTGGCCTGCACCACGCCTTCGCTGGACACGTCGATGCCCGAAAGCGTGCCGCTCGGGTAGCCGTCCTGGTTGATCGAGCTCAGCGCGTAGGCATTGCCGAACTGGGTGGCCTTGTTGACGTCGATCGACAGCGTCATCGGGGCGGCGCCGGGGCTGACCGACAGCGCGGGGTAGTTGAGCTTGCCGCCGGCCGGCGTCGCGAGCGCGCCGCTGCTGGTGAAGGAGAGCGCCTGCGGCGCGCCGGCGGATACGCCGTCGACGTACAGGTAGGCATTCCAGCTGTTCGGCGCCGCGCCCTTGACGTAGTACACGGTGCCGTTGTGGGTGGCGCCGAGCGAATCGTAGGCGGTGAACGGTGTGGCCTGGTTGTAGCTGAGCGCATCGGTCGGGCTGAACGGCGCGGTGGTCGGCACCGTCGCGTCGGACGGCAGATTGAGCGACATCTCCACGTTGCTGGTGGCCTTGGCCGCGCTCTGCGCCGTCGTCATCTGAAGGTCGACCAGCGTGCTGGTGTCGAAGCCATTGCCGGCCGGCGGGAACACCTGCAGGTGCTGGCCGCTGGCGTTGACCACGTAGCCGTTGTTGTCCTGCTGGAAGGCGCCGGCGCGGGTGTAGGAGTAACCCTTGCCGTCGCGCATGGTGAAGAAGCCATCGCCGCTGATGGCGAAGTCCAGGCTGTTGCCGGTGTTCTCCACGTTGCCGGCGGCGAATTGCTGCGCCACGTCGGCGAGCCGCACGCCGCTGCCGATGGACGTCGCCGAGAGGTTGCGGCCGGCCGAGTTGTACAACTCGGCGAACTCGGCGCGCGAGCCCTTGAAGCCGGTGGTGCCGGTGTTGGCGATGTTGTTGGCGGTGACTTCCAGGTCCTTGGAAGCCGCGTTCAGGCCGCTCAGCGCGATATTGAAAGCCATCGTTGTTTCCCCTGTACGGGTGTGATGTCCGTGAATGGATGTGTCAGTTGACGCGCGCGACCTGGCTCAGCAGCACGCCGCCGAAACCGTCCACGTCCAGGTAGGCGCCGTCGGCGCCGGTCATGCCCACGCCGGCGACCTTGCCGGTGACATAGGTGGCCACCGCGGTATTGCCGGTCTGCGCGGCCAGTCCGTAGGTGCCCGGGGGCAGCGGCTGGCCGTCGTTCCCGGTGCCGTCCCAGTGGAAGTCGGCAAGGCCCGCGGTCTGCGTGCCCAGGTCGATCGTGCGCACCACGTCGCCGGCGTTGTCCACGATCTGCACCAGCGTGCGGCCGCCGCCATCGGGCACGTTCACCGCGCCATCGAGACTGCCGCCCTGCAGGCGCCCGACCGCCGAAGGCACGGTCACGTTGCGCCCTACCATGCTGGAGGCCTGCAGCAACTGGTTGCCCTGCATCGACTGCGACAGCGCGTCGAAGGAGGTCTGCAGGTTCTGCGTGGCCGAGACCTGGTTGATCTGTGCCAGCTGGCTCACCATCTGCGAGGAATCCATCGGCTGGGTCGGATCCTGGTTGCGCATCTGCTGGATCAAGAGGCTCAGGAAGTCGGCCTGGCTTAGGGTCTTGGTCTGGCCAAGTGCCCCGGCGGCACCGGCGGCATTGCTGGAATTGATCGCGAGGTCGCTCATGGCCGTTCCTTATTTCCCGAGGTCCAGCGTCTTCTGCATCAGCTGGCGCGCGGTGTTCATCACCTCGACGTTGTTCTGGTACGAACGCGAGGCGGAAATCATGTTGACCAGCTCGTCCACCGGGTTGACGTTGCTCTGGTAGACGTAGCCGTCGGCATCGGCCAGCGGGTTGCCCGGCTCGTAGCGGCTGGTGATGGCATTCGGACTCTCGGTGACGCCGAGCACCTTGACGCCCTCGCTGCCGGCTTCGGCCGGCTGGCCGTCCAGGCCGTTGCGGATCGCGGCGAACAGCGGCTCCTTGGCGCGGTAGGCGGCATCGGGCGTACTCGCCACGCTGTCGGCGTTGGCCAGGTTGCTGGCCACGGTGTTGAGCCGGGTGGACTGCGCCGCCATGCCGGAGCCGGCGACGTTGAAGATGTTGAACAGCGACATCAGCCCTGGCCTCCGGTGATGGCGGTCCGCAGCATGCGGATCTGCGCGGTGATGAAGGCCATGCTTGCCTGGTAGTGGACGCTGTTGGCGGCGAAGGCGGCCTGCTCCTGCTGTGCGTCGACGGTGTTGCCGTCCATGCTCGGCTGGGTCGGCACGCGGTAGGACAGCGTGTCGCGCGCCTGCGCCACCGGATCGATCTGGCCCTGGGTCGGCGCGGCCAGCGGCAGGCTGCCGTCGTTATTGCCGCCGGCGGCGGCCAGTGCCTTGCGGAAGTCGACGTCGCGGGCGAGGTAGCCGGGCGTGTCGGCGTTGGCCAGGTTGCTGGCCAGCACCTCGGTACGGCGCTGCCACAGCGCGAGCGCGCCGGTGTGCATGCCGAACAGGTTGTCGATGGGTTGGCTCATCGCTTGCCTCCGCGCGGTCGATTCGTCCGCACGGGGCTTGAGGCAAGTTGTGTGCCATGGGGGCGCAAAGCCTTGCCGTGGCTGGCTTTACGCGGGGCGGCGGGATGTCGCCTCCGCCGCGGAGTCGGTTTTCCGACGGCCCTTCAGGGCGGGCTTTTGCGCGCCATCAGGCCGCCGGAAGCGCAGGCCTGACGGACCCTACGCGAGGTCTTCCTCGGGCAGCAGGTCGATCACCGCCTGGGCCAGCAGGTCCGGCTGGAACTTGGCGATGAAGCGGTCGGCGTTGACCTCGCGCACCATCGCCTCGTTGAACAGGCCGCTCAGCGAGCTGTGCAGTACGACCTTGAGCCGCCGCAATGTGGGTGTCTCGCGGATCGCGCGGGTCAGCGCATAACCGTCCAGCCGCGGCATCTCGATGTCCGATACCACCAGGTTGACGCCCTCCCCCGGCGGTGCCGCGGCCAGCTCGTTCAGCCGATCGAGCGCCTCGCGGCCGTCCTGGGCCACCACGCACTCGATGTTCATCTGCTGGAAGATGCTGATCAGGCGGCGGCGCGCGACCACCGAATCGTCCGCCACCAGCACGCGGCGCGGGCGCAGCGTGTGGGCGCCGGCAGCGCGCTGCATCTGGGTGGACAGCTCGCCCGGCGCGCCGTCGATGCTCGCCAGCACGTGTTCCACGTCCACTACCGCCACCAGCGCGCCGTTGATCCGGGTCACCGCGTTGACGCGCGGGCCGAAGCCCAGCGCGGGACTGGGCGCGACCAGCGACTCGCCCTCGCAATGGACCATGTTCTTCAGATCGGATACCAGGAAGCCCTGCACCGTGCGGCTGAACTCGGTGACCATCAGGTGCGCGGACGGCTCGTCGACCAGCGCCGGATAACCCAGCGCGGCGGCCAGGTCGATGACCGGGATGGTCTGCCCGCGGTAGTCGCAGCTACCGGCGATCAGCGCGTGTGCGCCCGGCATGCGTTCCAGTGGCGGGCGGCGCAGAACCTCGCGCACCTTGAACACGTTGATGCCGAACAGCTGCGCATCGCCCAGCCGGAACAGCAGCATCGCCACCCGGTTGTGCCCGGCCAGGCGGGTCTGGCGTTCGACGTTTTCCAGCAGCGCGCCGGCCATGCGTGTCTCCAGCAAAGTAAGGACTAGCCCCTGCGTATCGGCGGCCTGGCCCGGCTCTTGAGGTTCGGCCCGCAACCGCCCGGCTGCGCCATGTTTTTCCGGATGACGCGCACAAGCGCCGGTGGCACATGCATTGCTTGTTCAAGTTTCGACGCATCCAGACGATGTCCTGAACATTCATCCGCAGGAACCGCAATCCACATGAGCCTGATCCGTAGCCAGTCCCTGGCCGCGCTGGTCCAAGCGGCCGCCGCTGGCGACGAGGCCCGCCTCGAACAGTTGTCGAACCAGCATCCGGCGGTCGCCCGCGCGCTGGCCCCGCTGCTGGCCCGTCTCGACGCCGGCCAGCCGTCCGCGCTGGCGCTGCAGACCCTGGAGCAGCAGGGACTGGTGCTGGCCGCCGCGCAGGTCCTGGGGCGCGAGCAGTCCGCGCTGGACAAGGCCACCCAGGAAAGCCGCGATGGCGTCGGCCGCTTGACGGACGCCAGCGCCGGAATCTCGACGGCCCTGCAGCAGGTCGCCAACGGCTTGGCGCAGGTCGAGCAGGCCCGCCAGACCGGCAGCGCCGGCGTGAGCGAGCTGGATGGCCAGTTGCGCCTCCTGCGCAGCGCGCTGTCGGCGATGAACCGCAACCAGGCGCGCCTGGCCGAGCAGGTCGGGCAGATCCGCAAGCTCACCGGCGCGGTGCAGGAGATCGCCCACCAGACCAATCTGGTCGCGCTGAACGCTGCCATCGAGGCCGCCCGCGCGGGCGAAGCTGGCCGCGGTTTCGCGGTGGTCGCCGACGAGGTCAAGCAACTGGCCGAAAAGACCACCCAGGCCACCACCGAGATCGAGACGGTCACCGGCTCCATCGGGGATTTCTCCCGCCAGTTGGACGTGGACGTGCAGCAGGGCATGCAGCGCCTGGAGCACGCACAGTCCGGCGTCAGCCAGGCCAACAGCGCCATGGGCAGGAGCGCCGAGGCGCTTTCCAGCGCCAGCGAGAAGGTCGCGCAGCTTCGGCAGGGCCAGGACGTGCAGCAGGCCCGCGCCGCCGCGGCGCAGGCGGCGCTCGGCGCGTTGCAGAGGCGCAGTACCGAGGCGCGCCGGCAGAGCGAGGCGCTCAGCCGCGCCGCGTTGCTGGCCCATCGCCTGGCGCTCGGCTGGCTGGAACAGGAAGCCGGTAACGACCCCGCCAGCCTGAGCCTCGCGGTGCGCGAATCGGCGCAGGGTCTGCGCCAGGCAACCGAGCTGGCGCTGCTCGAACCGGGCGCGCTGGACCGGCGCTGGTTCGACACCGATGCGCTGGAGCGCACCGTGCGCCGGCTCGCCGCGCAACATCCGGACCAGCCGGCCGCCAGCGCGCTCAGCGAGGCGGGCGCGCGGCTGTCCGAGCATGGCAACGCCTTCGTCGGCCTGCTCTGCAATGGACAGATCGAACAGGCCCAGCAGCTGAGCCAGCAGCTGGAGTCCGAACGCGAGGCGGTAGTCACCCACCTCGCCGCGTTGCTGGCTACCGCCTGATGACCCTGGCGCGCCGCTGCCTGCTGCTCGCGCTGCTCGGGACGGCCCTGCCGGCCCTTGCCGCGCCGCTGTCGGAAGCGGATCTGCGCGCCCAGGCCGAACGCTTCGTCGCACAGCAGTACGCCGCGCCCGGTAGCCGGGTCGAGGTGAAGTCCGAAGCGCTGGATCCGCGCCTGCACGTCGCCGACTGTGCCGTGCCACTGGCCGCCAGCCTCCCCGGCGGACTGCGCATGACGCCCAGGCTGAGCGTCGTGATGCGCTGCCCGGTCGCGGATGGCTGGACCCTGCGCGTGCCGGTGACGCTGAAAGTCTGGCGCCAGGTACTGGTGGCCAATCGCCCGCTGATCCGTGGCGACGGCATCGTGGCGACCGACGTGCACGCCGAGGAGCGCGACGTCACCCGCCTGCCCTACGGTTATGTCGCCAGCCTCGACCAGGTCGCCGAGCGCAGCCTGTCGCGCCCGGTCGCCTCCGGCAACGTGCTTACCCCCGGGGCGCTGGGCGGACGGCAGACCGTGCGCGCGGGCGATCACGTGCAATTGCTCGCCGAACTGGACGGGATCGCGGTGCGCGCCGAGGGCGTGGCCCTGGGCAGCGGCGACTCGGGCGCCCGCCTGCGGGTGCGCAACGGCAGCTCCGGCCGCGTCGTGGACGCCATCGTGCGCGGCCCCGGCGTGGTCGTGGCGTTACCTTAGAACGGTCGCCGAAAATCCATGTTCCCCAAGACACTAAAGTTTTCTCCAGCCCGGCCGATTCCCCAAGGGACAGGGCCTAACCGACTCGAGAAGGACCGATGAACACGACCATTTCCAACAACGGCTTGCCGCTCCTGCCCCAGGCACCGGGCAACCAGGCCAACGGCACGGCGGCCGGCAACGGCAATGCCGCGACCGACGCCCCCGCCACCGTGTCGGGCAAGGACGACAGCGTCCGCCTGACCGACTCGGCGCGCGCGCTGCAGGACGCCGCCAAGGTGGACGGCCAGGCCGCGATCGATACCAAGCGGGTGGAGAAGATCCGCCAGGCGATCGCCGATGGCAGCTACCAGGTCAATCCGGCCGCCATCGCCGACAAGATGATCGCGCTCGACGCGCAGATCGCCGGACCGGCGAAGCCGTAACCGAACGCCATGGGCAAGCTGCTGCACCACGAGCTCGAGGCCGCGCTGGACGCGGTGGTGGAGGACCTGCATCGGGCCGCCACCGAGCTTTCCGCCTCGCTGGTCGCCGAACGCGACGCGCTCGTCGCCGCCGACGCGGCCGCGCTGGACCGCGCCGGCGCACGCAAGCAGGCGCTGATGCAGCGGCTGGAAGAGCTCGATGCCGAACGCGTGCAGATGCTCAAGCTCGAGCCGAGCGCAGCCGCCCGGGTCGAACCGCGCTGGCGCGACGTACTCGAGGTGATCCGCGGGTGCCAGGAAATGAACCAGCGCAACGGCAGCCTGGTCAGCCAGCGGCTGGCGCAGGTGCGCGAGGCGCTGGCCGTGCTGAGCGGCCAGGGCGGCGACGTGCGCAGTGTGTACGGACCCGGTGGCGAAGTGCGCACGGCCTTGCGCTCGCACCACCTGGGCTCGGTCTGACCGAAAGAGAGAGCCTTACGGACACCGCGCCGCAAGGCCGGTGGCGATCCACCCCAGGCGGGATAGCCCGCGAGCAGATCAAGACATGAGCGATACCGCCACCGCTTCCGCCCAGTCCCGCCTTGCCGGCAACCGCGACATCCCGCTGCCGGTGGTACGGGTGCCGATGCTGGACCAGAAACGCGAGCTGTTCGCCTACGAAGTCATGTTCCACCGCCACGCCGGCGACGAGCAGACGCTGATGCAGCGCGTGCTCTCGACCCTGGCCGATGGCGCGCTCACCCGCCTGGTGCGCGGCAACCGCACTTTCCTCACCCTCTCGCGCGAACTGCTGCTGGACCAGACCGACGTCCTGCTGCACCAGCCGCGCTTCGGCGTGGTGCTGCAGCCGGCGATGGCCGATGACGCCGAGCTGATGGACCGGCTCAACAAGATGGCCCAGCGCGGCTGCCTGTTGATGTTGGACGCCGGCGCCATCGATCTTCACGGATCGGTCGCCTTCGAGTCGCTTCTTCAGATCGTGCAGTTCGTGCGGCTGGACGCCCGGGCACTGACGCCCGAGCAGCTGCGCGAGCGCGCCCAGTACCTGCACGAACGCGGCATCTGGGTGATCGCCGGCCACGTCGACGACCACGCCACCTACCACCGCTGCCTGGAGCTGCCGCTGCAGGCGATCCAGGGCCGTTACCTGCTGATCCCCGACCAGGTGGAAGTGCCGGTGCTTTCGGCCAACCGCCTGTCGATGCTGCGCCTGATGCGCGAGTTGCAGGAAAACAGCCCCGGTCCGGTGGAACTGGGCGACATCATCCGCAACGACGCGATCCTTTCGTACAAGCTGCTGAGCTGCGTGAACTCGGCCTATTTCGGCCTTCCCAAGCAGCTGAAGTCCGTGCAGCAGGCGGCGATCTTCTTCGGCGTCACCCGCATGCGCAACTGGATCTACACCATGTCGCTCGGCGGCATGGACGACCGTCCGCCGGAACTGCTGCGCACCGCGCTGATCCGCGCGCACATGTGCGAACAGCTGGCCTCGCACATGCCCCGTCCGCAGAAGGAAATGGCCTTCACCGTCGGCCTGTTCTCGCTGCTGGACACGCTGATGTGCGCGCCGATGGAGTTCGTGCTGGAGCAACTGCCGCTGGTGCCGGAGATCCGCGAGGCGCTGATCGGCAACCGCGGCCCGTTTGGTCCGCTGCTGGAGCAGATCCACGCCTGGGAAGCCGGCCACCTGAGCGTCCAGGCCCAGCCCGCGCAGATCCAGCGCATGGCCGGCATCTACCTGGAAGCCACCCAGTGGGCGGACCAGGTCTATGCCTTCGCCGAGCCCAAGGCGCCAGCCGCCGCGGCGTAACGGGACTTCGACTTCCGTTTACGCTGGATCCGCGCGCGTAAATCCCGTCCGCACCGAACAGGGGCGTGCGGCGCCCGAGTCGAAGGCGTCCCCGGGACGACTCGTTCAAACCCCTCTCCCGCCGGGAGAGGGTGCCAACAGGTGAGCCTTGGGGCGCAGCGGCTGACCAAACGTCAGCCGCAACAGGAAATACCGCCCGGAATCAGACCCTGGCCATCCGCCGGTGGAGCACGACCACCACCAGCACGCCAGCTGCCGTCACGGCGAGCCAGCTCAGCACGGGCGACCACTCCCCGCCGAGCCAGGAAGCACAGGACACCGCGCCGATCGCCGTCACGCCCACCGCCAGCGCCAGCGCCACGTCGCCGATGTGCCGTCTACGCTCCCACAGCAGCAGGAAGGCGCCCAGCGCGGCAAGCAGGATCGCGCCAGCACGGCGGGCGAGGGTGAATTCCGGTGGATCGGGCACATCGGGCAGCACGTCGCTGAGCGAACGCTCGCCCACCTGCACCTGGAAACCCTGGTCGTCCGCCTGGCTGGCGCGCACCAGCCGGTCGCCATCCACGCGGGCGAAGATCGTCACCGGCTGCACCGGCACCGCCTGCCAGCTCACCCGCACGTCGCCCAGCCGCGGCGAACCGGGATCGACGCTGGTGGTGAGGTAATCGTGGTACAGGCTGAAGCTGGCGGCCAGGTTCGCCGGCAGGCGCGAGGGATCCGGGGCCACCACCTGCGTGCCCGGCAGCGCGCGCAGCAGCAACGGCCCCAGCGTGAAGCCGCCCACCTGCACCTTCCCCGCCATGAATCGCTGGCTGCGCAGCGGCATCGTCCCGGGGTTGGCGTGTCCCCGTGGTTGCTCGAACTTGCCGGTGTCCTGCAATTCGTCCGACCAGTCCAGCTCGTAATGCACGTCGCTGCCCACGTGCACCTCCCGCCACTGGAACATCTCCACGCGGCGGGACAGCAGCGGCGTGGGTACGGTGAGGTTGAAGTCCGCGTCGTGCGGCGCCTCGATCACTTCGGGTGTGCCCGAGACCAGCACCATGCTGCCGTGTTGCCCCGGCTGCGGCCCGCGCGAGCCCGCCTGGACCACGTCGCCACCGTGGCGCACGGCGGCCAGATGATGGACCAGCAGGCCGCGCTCGGTGACCGCCGCCAGCCCCAGGCCGGCGATGAGCAGCACCGCGCCGCCGCCGCGCAGCAGCAAGGCCCGCGTGCCGACGCGCAGTGGCCGCCTCACCCCACCGCCCCGGCAGGTTCGCCGTGCAGGCTCGCCTTTTCCGCGGTCGTGCCGAAGCGGCCGCGGTCGTCGCGGGTCACCTGGGCCAGCGCGCAGGCGTGGTCGTGGGTGAAGAACAGCCGCACGCCCCGGGCGAGCTTGTCTTCGAGGAACGCGCGCTTCTCATCGATCAGGGTTTCCGGCGCGCGGTCGTAGCCCATGGTGATTGGCAGGTGCACCCACGGGCGACCGGGGATCAGGTCGGCGCAGAACACCACGCCACCGACTTCGGCCAGCATCAGCCCCGGGGTATGGCCGTCGGAGAAATGGAAGCGCACCGACTTGCCCAGCGCCTTCGAATACGGCCCTTCGACCAGTTCCAGCCGACCGCTGGCCTCCAGCAGCCCGGCCAGTTCCGGAATGAACGAGGCGCGGTCGCGCGGGTGCGGCGACTGCGCGCGGCGCCAGTGTTCGGCACCGACCAGGAAGGTGGCGTTGGGGAACAGCAGGCGCGGCGGCTGGCCCTCGGTCCATGGCGCCAGCAGGCCGCCGGCGTGGTCGAAGTGCAGGTGCGAGAGTACGACCGCGTCGATGTCCTCGTGGGAAAGACCAGCCTGGGCCAGCGACTCCAGCAGCACGTGGCGGTCCTCGACCACGCCGTAGCGCTCGCGCAGCTTTGGCTCGAAGAAGGCGCCGATGCCGGTTTCGAACAGCACGTTGCGGCCGTCCAGGTCTTTCACCAGCAGGCAGCGGCAGGCCAGCGGGATACGGTTTTCCGCGTCCGGCTCGATCCAGCGCGCCCACATGGCCCGCGGCGCGTTGCCGAACATCGCGCCGCCGTCGAGTTTCTGGGTGTTGCCCTCAAGGGACCACAGCTGCATGACACGTCGCCCCTGTCAAAGAATGGCCCGATTTTACGCAGGGGGACCGGGGCTGTCTCCCCGCACTGCGCCGCGACTCTGGGACACGCGGCCGGCGCGCGCAACGGTGCGACGGGGGTCGCCCTTGGCCGCGCCGCCGGCGCAGGCTCCTACTGCACCTTGCCCAGGCCCGAAGGCCGCCGCGGATCGCTGGCCGCCTGCAGCGTATTGCTGCGATGGTCCCAGGTCACCACGTTCATGAAGCCCCAGGGATCGCGCGGGTGCAGGGTGTAGCCCATGCACTCGAGCTCGCGCGCGGTGGCCGGGTCGAACACGCCCTGCTCCACGTCCACGCGGTCGGGCATGAACTGATGGTGGAAGCGCTTCTGCGCCACGATGGCGCCCGCGTCCTTGCCGTCGATGAAGGCGAGGATGCCTTCGAGCACCTGGGTGATGATGGTGGAACCGCCGGGCGAGCCGATGACGGCGGTGCGGTCGGGCCCGATGACCAGGCTGGGCGACATCGAGGAGAGCATTCGCTTGCCGCCGACCGGCGCATTGGCCGCGCTGCCGAGCAGGCCGTACACATTGGGCTTGCCGGGCACCAGCGCGAAGTCGTCCATCTCGTCGTTGAGCAGGATGCCGGTGCCGGCGGCGACGAAGGTGGAACCGAGCGTGTAGTTCACCGTCGAGGTGACGGCGATCATGTTGCCGTCCTTGTCGATGATCGAGAAATGCGTGGTGTGCGGGCCCGGATCGGATGCGCCGGTGTGCGGCAGCATCGAGGAAGGCGTGGCGCGATCGGGCAGGATGCTCTGGCGCAGGCCGTCGGCGTAGTACGGCGACAGCAGCATGTCCAGCGGCATCTTCACGAAGTCCGGGTCGCCGAGGTAATCGTTGTGGTCGCGGAAGGCACGACGCATCGCCTCCACCACGTAATGCACGCGATGGGCGCGGTCGAGCTTGTCCATGTCCACGCCGCGCAGGATGTTGAGGATCTCGGCGATCGCCACGCCCCCGGAAGACGGCGGCGGCGCGGTGACGATGCGGTAGCCGCGATAGTCGACGCTGATCGGCGCGCGTTCCTTGACGCGGTAGCCAGCCAGGTCCGCCTCGGACCAGTTGCCGCCGGCCGCGCGCACGGCGGCCACCAGCTTCTTCGCCACCTCACCCTGGTAGAAACCGTCACGGCCCTGCCGGGCGAGGATCTCGAGGGTGCGCGCCTGGTCGGGGTCGCGCCAGATCACGCCCTCCGCCGGGGTCTTGCCGTCGACGAGATACTTGGCGGCCGAGGCTGGCCAGCGCTTGAGGTCGTCGGCGCGCTCGGCGATGGCGTTGCGCAGGCGGCTGTCGGGTTGGAAGCCGTCGCGCGCGGTGCGGATCGCCGGGGCCAGCGAGGCTGACAGCGGCAGTTTGCCGTAGTGCGCGGACAACCAGGCCAGGCCCGCCGGTTCACCGGGGATGCCCGCCGAGAGCGGGCCGGTCAGCGCGGCGTCGCGGTTGGGCGAGCCATCCGCATTGACGTAATCCTTCGGATCGACCGCCGCCGGCGCGACCTCGCGCGCATCGATGAACACCTCGCGCCCATCCGAGGCCCGCCGCAGCACGGCCATGAAACCGCCGCCCAGCCCCGAGCTCTCCGGCTCGACGACCGACAGCGTGGAAGCCACCGCCACGGCCGCGTCGAACGCGTTGCCACCCTTGGCGAGCACGTCCAGCCCGGCGTTGGTGGCCAGGAAGTTGGCGCTGGCGATGGCGGCGTGGCCAGGTTTCTGCGCCAGCGCGGGGGCGGAACTGGCAGGCGTCGCCCGGGCGGGCGGGTCCGTTGCGAAGGCGGCGGTACTGGTCAGCAGCAGGCTCAGCAAAAGGACTCGCCAACGCGGGGACAAACTCATGCCGTGGTCTCCTTGGCCATCAACTGGCGGTATTTCAGTTCGAGCTGCTCGCGCGTCTCGCCCAGGTCGGCATCGATGATGATGCACTCGACAGGGCAGACGACCATGCATTGCGGCTCGTCGTGATGGCCCACGCACTCGGTGCACAGGGCCGGATCGATGATGTAGTAGTCCTCGCCCATCGAGATTGCCTTGTTGGGGCACGCGGGCTCGCAGACGTCGCAGTTGACGCAGGTGTCGAGGATCTTCAGGGACATGGCGTCAATGGTAGCGCGGAGCGACCATCCTTACCCGGGCGATACGTTCCCGCGGCAAGCGCGGGTGGACTCCAGCCCACCCACGGGAGCCCGCAAACGAAAACGCCCGCGATGCCTTCCGGCATCGCGGGCGCATCGAGCGCGTTCGCGCGAGCTGCTTACATGGCGACGAAGCGCACCGTCGCACCGGTCGCCTGCAGCGCGGTCGTCACACGGTCCTTGTCCGCCTGGTCGCCGATGAACAGCACGATCACGTCCTTGAAGGTACCGGGCTTGGCGCCTGCGAAGGCGGCGATGATGAAATCGGCGGTCTTGGCCGAGTTCGGGCCGGCGAAGGCCAGCAGGTTGCCCGGCAGCACGCCGCGGGCGATGACGTCCTGCACGTTCGTCAGCTGGCGGTCGTACTTGGCCTTGGCGTCCTCGTCGTCACCGGCCGGCACCAGGTAGGCGTACGGACGCTCGGCGGTCATGCCCTGCATGTTGTTCTGCACGATCTGGCCCAGGTAGGCGTTCCACGCCTGGGCATCGTTCGGGTTGGTCGGCTTGGGAGCGGCAGCCTGCTGGGTGTTCTGCTGGCTCTCGTCCTGGTTGTTGCAGGCGGACAGGGCCAGGGTGCCGGCGAGGACGAGGGTTGCGGCGATCAGGAACTTACGCATGGGTGTCTCCCTGTGAGTGGATTCGAAGATGTCCTGATCCATTCTACGCAGGGTGCGTCAAATGGAGCGGGACATCCTTACTTGCGCCAGCGCTGCCGCATGGCCTGTTGGACCGCCGGATGCACGAAACTGGAGATGTCGCCACCAAGGCGACCGATCTCGCGCACCAGCGAGGAGGAAATGAAGCTGTACTGCTCCGCGGGCGTGAGGAACAGCGTCTCCGCCTGCGGGATCAGATGGCGATTCATGCTCGCCAGCTGGAACTCGTATTCGAAGTCGGACACCGCGCGCAGGCCGCGGATGATCACCCCCGCGCCCACCTCGCCGACGAAATCGGCCAGCAGGCAGTTGAACCCGCGCACCTCCACGTTCGGGAGGTCGGCCAGCGCCAGTCGCGCCAGCGTGATGCGCTCGTCCAGGCTGAAGCCCGGGCCTTTGCCGGAACTCTCCGCCACCGCCACCACCACGCGCTCGAACAGCGGCGCGGCGCGCGACACCAGGTCGGCATGGCCGTTGGTGATCGGGTCGAAGGTGCCCGGATACACGGCCAGGCGCTTGTTCACCGGAACTTTGTTCACGTGGGGGCTGCGGCGCAAAGGTGGCGATTAGCTTAACGGAAGCTCCGCGCAGCGGCGATAGAGCGCATGGCGCACTTCGCCCGCCCGGCCCTCGCGGTGCAGTGCCCAGTTGGACGGCAGCGAAGTTACCTGATCGCGTGGGGACTCGACGTAGATCCAGGCCTGCGCGGTCAACCAGCCCCCCGTCTCCAGCCGCTGCGCGAGCAGCGTCCACAGGTCCGCGGCGAACGGCGGGTCCAGGAACACCAGTCCGAACGCAACGGGCGCGCCCTCCAGGAAAGCCGCCGCATCGGCAACGGTCACCGTGCCCTCCGTCTTCAGCCGCGCCAGGTTCTCGCGCAGGGCCTTGGCCGCGCGGGCGTCGCGTTCGACGAAGCGCACCGAAGCGGCTCCGCGCGAGAGCGCCTCGATCCCGAGCGCCCCGGTGCCGGCGCACAGGTCCAACGCCTGCACGCCTCCGATGACCGGCGCCAGCCAGTTGAACAGCGTCTCGCGCACGCGCTCCGGCGTCGGCCGCAGCCCGGGCAGCTCGGGCACATCCAGGCGCGAATTGCGCAAGCGGCCACCGATGATGCGGATGCGGCCCGTCACGCCCGCATTCCCCTGCATGAGCGCACCCTGTGCGCGCGCGCCGTCCTACACGCGGCGAAAATCGTTCCCGCGCAGCGAAAACGCAGGTGCGGGTGGCCCTCAGCGGCCAGTCTGGTAGCGGGTGATAGCATCCGCGCATTGTCTTGGAAACGCCGCCGCAATGCTCAAATTCTGGAAGAAGAAACCCACCGAAACGACTTCGGAGCAACCGGCCGAGCAAGGCCAGACGCCACCGGCCGACGAGCACACCACCGACGCCGCCGCCATGGACAACGCCAGCCCGGTGCTGGACGAAGCCCGCGCCGAACTCGCCCCCGCCGAGCCGGCGATCGTCGACGAACCGCCGCCCCCAGCGACCGCTCCGGAGCCCGCTCCGACCAAGCGCGGTTGGCGCGAGCGCCTTTCCGGCAGCGGCTTCGCCAAGGGCTTGAGCTCGCTGTTCGTACGCCACCCCAAGCTCGACGACGACCTGCTCGACGACCTCGAAACCCTGCTGATCACTGCCGACGTCGGCGTGGAAGCCAGCACCACGCTGGTCGAGGGCCTTCGCAAGCGCATGCACAAGCGCGAGTTCGCCGATGCCGACGCACTGCTGGCGGCGCTGCGCGAGGCATTGGTGGCGATGCTGGTGCCGGTGGAGCAACCGCTCGAGATCGCCGGTCGCAAGCCGTTCGTGGTGCTGACCGTGGGCATCAACGGCGTGGGCAAGACCACGACGATCGGCAAGCTCGCACGCCGCTGGCGCGATGAAGGTCGCCAGGTGCTGCTCGCCGCGGGCGACACCTTCCGAGCTGCCGCCGTGGCGCAGCTGAAGACCTGGGGCGAACGCAACAACGTCCCGGTGATCGCGCAGGGCCAGGACGCCGATTCGGCCAGCGTGATCTTCGATGCGCTGCAGGCGGCCCGCTCGCGCAGCGCCGACGTGCTGATCGCCGACACCGCCGGCCGCCTGCACACCCAGGGCGGGCTGATGGACGAGTTGTCCAAGATCGCCCGCGTACTCAAGAAGATCGACCCCGACGCACCGCACGAGGTGCTGATGGTGATCGACGGCACCACCGGCCAGAACGCGATCAGCCAGCTGCGCCAGTTCCAGCAGATCGTGGGCGTGACCGGCCTAGTGGTGACAAAACTGGACGGCACCGCCAAGGGTGGCGTGATGTTCGCGCTGGCACGCGAGTTCGGCCTGCCGATCCGCTTCGTCGGCCTGGGCGAGAGCGCCACGGACCTGCGCCAGTTCGACGCGCGCGCCTTCGTCGACGGCCTGCTGCCGGCCACGCTGGCCCGAGCCTGAGCGGCTATGACGCGGCGCCTGCGCATCGCGCTGCTCAGCCTCGCCGGCATCCTCGTTGCCGGCCTGGTCGCGTCGCTGGTGACTGTCTACCTGCTGCTGCAGCCGGAGCGCTTCACCGCCATGCTGCAGGAACAGGCGCACCAGGCCGGGCTGGAACTGAGCCTGGCCAACCCGGCCAGTCCCACCCTGTTCCCGCGGCCGGCGCTTGAGCTGGAAGGGCTCACGCTCACCGCGCAGGGCGCCAGCATGCCGATCCTGCTGGCCGCCAACGGTCGGCTCGCGTTGCCCTGGAGCACGCTGTTCGGCGGACCGACGGTGATCTCGCGGCTGGAGATCGACGCGCCGCGCGTGGACCTGGATGCACTGCAGGCCTGGCTGTCCAGTCTGCCTTCCGGCGGCGCCGGCGCGCCCAACATCCCGCGCATCGACACCGGCGTGCGTATCGCGCGCGGCACGATCGTCAGCGGCAACCAGCTGCTGCTGCGCGACTTCTCGCTCGATGCCGGCCACCTGCTTTCCGGCCAGCCGTTCCCGCTGGTGATCTCGGCCAAGGATGCCGGCGGCACGCCGATGCAGTTACGCCTGACCGCCACGCCACGCATCCAGGGCAACGCGCTGCAGCTCAACGACATCGATCTGGACTTCACACGTGGCGTCACGCTGGCGATGGATCTGACTGGCGAGGCGCACTGGCACGGCGCCGCCGATGCCGCGGCCACGCTCGCCGGATCCCTCGACCAGGCCGACGCCGGCCGCTACGACATCTCGCTGCAGCTGACCCCGGCTAACCAGAGTGACCCGCTGCTGCTGGCGCTCAAGCTCGACGGCCCCGGCAACCATCTCGACCTGCGTTTGCCGCCACTGGGCGTGGCGCGCTGGTGGTCGCATATCGGCGACGAGGAAGGTCCGCGGCTCGGCGTGCCACCCGGCAGTGGCCGCGTGGATGCGGCCACGCTGGACGTGGCCGGCGTACACGTCGAAGGCCTGCAACTGGAACTCACGCCCGCCGCGGCATCGAGCGCCGGCACGCCCGCGGCATCGGCCAGCAGCGACGCCCGATGAGTTCCACCCTCGCCGCCGACCTGCTGCCCTGGTTCGACCGCCACGGCCGCCACGACCTGCCTTGGCAGGCGGCCACGGACGGACGCCGTGACGCCTACCGCGTATGGCTGTCCGAAGTGATGCTGCAGCAGACCCAGGTCGCCACCGTCATCCCCTATTTCCTGCGCTTCACCGACGCGCTGCCCACCCTGCCCGACCTCGCCGCCGCGGACGAAGACCGCGTCCTCGCCTTGTGGTCCGGCCTGGGCTACTACCGCCGCGCACGATTCCTGCATCGCGCCGCGCAGCTGTGCGTGGAACGCCACGACGGCGAACTGCCGCGCGACTTCGACGCGCTCGCCGCGTTGCCGGGCATCGGCCGCTCCACCGCCGGCGCGATCCTCGCCCAGGCGCACGGCCTGCGCTTCCCGATCCTGGACGGCAACGTCAAGCGCGTGCTCACCCGCTACCACGGCATAGAAGGCCATCCCGGCCAGAGTGCCGTCGAGAAGCAGTTGTGGGAACGCGCCAAGGCGCACACGCCGCACGAGCGCGTCGCCGACTACACGCAGGCCATCATGGACTTGGGCGCGACCGTCTGCGCCCGCTCGCGCCCGCTCTGCCTGGCCTGCCCGCTGACCGAAACCTGCGTCGCCCGTCGCGACGGCCGCACTGCGCAACTGCCTACAGCCAAACCCGGCAGGACGCTGCCCACGCGCGCCACGACGATGCTGGTACTGCGCGATGCGCAAGGTTGCGTGCTGCTCGAACGGCGCGGCCCGACCGGCGTGTGGTCGGGCCTGTGGAGCCTGCCCGAGGCCGCCGACCACGACGCGGCCTGGCGCCTGGCGCAGACCCACGCGCAACTGGACGACGCGCAGCCGCTCACGCCCTTCGTCCACGTCTTCAGCCACTACCGCCTCAACATCGAGCCGCTGCTGTTCGACGGCGCGACAGCCCACCCCGCCATCGCCGATAATGCGGGACTGCGCTGGTACGCCCGCGACGCATGGCCAGACCTTGGCCTGCCCGCCCCGGTGCGCACCTTGCTGGAATCGCTGGCGCACGAACCACAACGCTCGTAGTGAGCCGCACCACCGAAAATCGTTCGTCCTGGGCAAGGCCGCAGGACGAGGTCGAAAGAGCGCCACATCGCGTACGCTTCGACTCCGCTTGCCGCGCAAGCTACGCTCAGCGCGAACGACATCTGAGCAACACCGGAAAAGCACATGTCCCGCACCGTCCACTGCACCAAACTCGGCATCGACGCCGAAGGCCTCGACTTCGCCCCCTGGCCCGGCCCGCTCGGCCAGCGCGTCTACGAAAACGTCTCGCGGCAGGCGTGGCAGCAATGGCTCGCCCACCAGACCATGCTCATCAACGAATACCGCCTGAATCCGCTGGAAGCGAAGACCCGCCAGTTCCTCGGCGAGCAGATGGAGAAGTACTTCTTCGGCGGCGAGGTGGCCCAACCCGCCGGCTACGTCGCCCCCGGCGAGCCTTGACGCCCGCGTTCGCATCCGCTTAAATGCGCGGCTCCACGTAGCACGCATCCATGCGTGGAACCTCTTCCCGGCCGGGTAGCTCAGTTGGTAGAGCAGGGGATTGAAAATCCCCGTGTCGGCGGTTCGATTCCGTCCCCGGCCACCAGCAAAACAAAAAAGCCCGCAGGTCATGCCTGCGGGTTTTTTTGTTCCCCGGCACTTGTCTACCTGATCAGGCCGGATCGATCGCCGTGGTTGCAGGCACGTCCGATTGCGGCACGAGTTCGACGAACAATTCCGCCAAATCCTCGCCGCTGAACGGCTTGCGCAGGAACGCATCCATCCCCGCTTCGCGTGCACGCGCCTCCTCGTCACCGCCGGAGCGGGCGGTGACGGCGACGATGGGAATGCGCAGGCCCGGTTCTTCGCGCTGGCGGATCAGGCGCGCGACCTGGAAGCCGTCGACGCCGGGGAGGTCCAGGTCCAGCAGCATCGCGTCGAAGCGCGACTGGTCCAGTTCGGCGAGCGCGCCCAGGCCGTTGGCGACGTAGCAGACGCGGTGGCGCTGGCGTTCGAGCTGGCCGCGGATCACAGCCGCGACGATGGCGTCGTCTTCCACCAGCAGCACGTGCAGCGAGCGGCCGATCGGTGCGTGCGCGGCGGCGATCGCGCCGACGGCGCCTTCGGGCGGTTGCAACGGCAGGCGCACGCGGAAGGTCGTGCCCTGGGCCACGCGCGACTCCAGTTCGATATCGCCGCCCATCATGCCGACCAGCTCGCGGCATATCGCCAGTCCCAGGCCGCTGCCGGCGCGTCGCTGCGGACCGTCGACCTGTTCGAAGCGCTGGAACAGGCGTGCCTGCGCCGCGTCGGGAATGCCGGGACCGGTGTCGGCGATGCTGAAGACCAGGCCGTCGGCATAGCGCTGCGCGCACAGCTTCACGCTGCCGTATTCGGTGAACTTCAGTGCGTTGTGGGTGAGGTTGAGCAGCACCTGCTTGATGCGCACGGCGTCGCCAACGACCTTGGGCGGCAGGTCGTCGGCCAGCTCCACGGCGAGCGAGAGGCGCTTGGCCTGGGCATGGCCCAGCTGCAGTTGCGCCACGTCTTCGACCAGCTGGCGCGGATCGAACGGCGCGAGTTCGAGATCGAGCCGGCCGGCCTCGATGCGCGCAAGGTCGAGCGCGTCGTTGAGCAGCTTGAGAAGCATCCCGCCGGAGCGCTGCATGGCCAGGGTGTAGTCGCGCTGCTCGGGTTTGAGCGGCGTGGTCAGCAGCAGTTCGGCCATGCCCATCACGCCGGTCATCGGCGTGCGGATCTCGTGGCTCAGGGTGGCCAGGAACTGGGTCTTGGCCGCGCTGGCTTCCTCGGCCAGGCAGCGCTGCTGCTCGGACAGTGCGATGCGATGGCGCTGCGCGATGCGCCGGCGCCACACCCGCAGCGCCGTCCACACGACCAGCCCCAGGGTGATCGCGTAGGTCAGCCAGGCCCACCAGCGAGCCCACGGCGGCGCCTCGACGCGGATGCGCAGCGGCGCGGCAAGGTGCGCCCAGGCGCCTCCGGCGCCGACCGCCATCACGCGCAAGGTGTAATCGCCCGCGGCCAGTCCGGCGAAATCGCGCTCGCCACGGCTATCGACGTCGACCCAGCCACTGTCCAGGCCGTCGAGCCGGAAGCGGTAGCGGTTGGCGGACGGATCGACGAAGGAAAACACCCGCGCCTCCACGCCCAGCTCGCGGTCGCGCCAGTCCACCTCGACCGGGCCCGGGCCCAGCGGAAGGTCGGTCAACTGGCCATGTCGACGAACCCGCACGCGAGTCAGCGCCAGCTGCGGCACGGTGGCCTGTTCGCACACGCGATCGGGATTGAAGGCGACCACGCCGCCGAGCGTCGGCGCATAGAGGTTGCCGTCGGGCATCAAGGCGAACCCGCGGAAGAATTCGGTGTTGCTAAGGCCATCCTGCAAGCCGAAGGAACGGAAGCGGCCCGAATCCGGATCGAAGCGCCACAGACCATCGGTACCGAAGATCCACACCCGCCCCCGCGCATCCACGCGCATGTCGACCGCGCCGACCGAGGGCCAGCCATGCGCCATGTCCACGTGGCGCACCAGCGCCAGTCCTTTGTCGTGGTAGCGGTACTGCTCCAGGCCGTCTGGCGTGGCCAGCCAGAGGCCATCGGGGGAGAAGCTGAAAGCTTCCACCGAGATGCCGGTGGGACCGCCCGGTACCGGCTCGAAGAAGCTGTGCGTGGGATCGAGCTGCATCAGCCCGCCTTCGCTGGCGTAGTAGAACGTGCCACGGTCGTCGAGCGTCATCTGCGCGCCCCACAGCATCTTGTCGTCGGCCTGGTGCATCGGCACGCGGCTCACGGCGAGCGTGTCCGGATCCACGCGGAAAAGGCCTTCGCGGAAAGTGCGTACGTACAGGCGATGGTCCGGGCCGGGTTCGACCTCCAGCGGGCGACGGAACATCTGGCCTTCTGGGTCGACCGCGACGGCGTGCGAGCCCTGGGTGCGGTAGAGCGTCCCCTGCACCGCGACCCACAGGCGGCCGCCCTCGCCTTCGGTCATGCCGAGCACGTCGCCGTGCAGGTCGGACAGCACGTGTTCGACTGCGCCGGTGTACGGATCGAGCCGGTCCACACGCCCGTCGCGCTCGCCGACCCAGATGTGCCGGCCATCGCGGCCGCGCGCCATGGTGGTTGCCACCGAATCGCGCAGGCTGGCCGGATTGTCCGGTACGTGCGTGTAGCGGCTGAAGCTGTACCAGCCCGGCGCCAGATAAGCCACGCCACCGTCCAGCGTGGTTACCCACAGGCCGCCTTCGCGGTCGACGTAAAGCTGCCACACCCAGGTGCCGGGCAGGTTGCCGTAGAGCACGGGGCGGTTCATCACCGGCAGGACCGGACCGTCCGGCCGTTCCTGCAGGAACAGGCCCCGCTGGGTGCCGATCCACAAACGTCCGGCGTGGTCGCGGGTGCTGACCATCACGTTGGTGTCCGGCAGGGCGTCGCGGACGAAACGGTGCGCGCGGCCGTCGGCCCCGATCACCAGCAGCCCGCGCACGGTGGCGACTCGCACCTCTTCCCCGTTGCCGTCGATGCGCCAGGCGTCGACCGTCTGCGCCGGGTCGGCCGGGAGCACCTGGTGCCAGCTGCCGTCGGCATCGCGGCGGAACAGGCCATGGGCGCTGCTGGCCCACAGGCGCTGATGGGGATCGACGTAAAGCGCGGCCACTTCGCCGAAGTCCGTCGGCGCCGGACCGAGCAAGGGATTGACGACGTGCTCGAAGCTGCCATCCGCGCGCATGCGGTCCAGCCCGAAGCGGGTGCCCACCCAGAGGCTGCCATCGGCCGTCTGCGCCAGCGTCCAGACTTTCTCGCTGACCAAACTACCGGGATCGGCCGGATCGTGCTTCCAGTGCCTGAACTTGCCGCTGGCGGCATCCAGCCGGTTCAGGCCCGCATCCAGGCCGGCGGCCCACAACCGTCCCTGTTTGTCGATCAGCAGCGAGGAGATGCCGTTGCCGGCCAGTGAATCGGGGTCGCCGGAAACATGGCGGAAATTGCGGAATTCCACGCCGTCGAAACGCGCGATGCCGTTCTTGGTGCCGAACCACATGGTGCCGTCCGGTGCCTGCACCGCGGTATAGACCAGGCTGCTGGGCAGGCCATCGGCGCTGCCGTAGCGGCGGAACTGCGGCGTCGGCAAGACCCTGTTCGGGGCCGCCCCGGCGGGAGCGGAGGCCGGCACGCTGGCGCCCGTCGCGGGCACACCCAGCAGCAAGCCAACGCCCAGCAGCAAAGCGGACACCATGTGCTTCCCCCACACGCCTGAAGTCCTTCGCGGACGCATCGCTGTCCCCCGGGACTTCACGCTTTCGGCAAACCGCCGGATTCCCCTTCACGAAATGATGCCAAAAGCATCCCCCTGCCGCGACCTTCCCCGATGTACTAATATTAGTACCATGACCTTGACCCCCATTCGCCAAGCCCTGCTCGCCTACCTGCGAGAACACATCGCGGCGCACGGCTATCCGCCGTCGCAGCTGCAGATCGCGGCCGCGCTGGGCCTGAAGCAGAACCGCTCGGCGCGGATGCACCTGGAAGCGCTGGCGCGCGAGGGCCACATCGAACTGGTGCCAGGCCAGGCACGCGGCATCCGCCTGCGTCGCAGCGAGCCGGTATCCACACTCGCCGTGCCGCTGCTCGGCCGCGTGGCGGCGGGCCGGCCGATCGGATCGGACGCCGAGGTGCGCCGCGAAGTCGCGCTGGATGCTTCGCTGTTCCACCTCAAGCCGGATTACCTGCTGGAAGTGGTGGGCGAATCGATGCTGCTCGACGGCATCCTCCCCGGCGACCTGATCGGCGTGCACCGCACGCCCGAGGCGCGCCACGGCCAGACCGTGGTGGCGCGACTGGAGGGCGAGTTCACCGTCAAGCGTTTCGAGCACAGGGACGGCCATATCCGCCTGCTGCCGCGCAACCCGGCCTATGCCCCGATCGAGGTGGACCCGCGCGCCACCGACTTCGCCATCGAAGGTCTGTTCGCGGGGCTGGTGAGGCCAGGCTGATGAACGCCTGCGCACTGCTCCCTCTCCCCTTCGGGGAGAGGGCTGGGGTGAGGGGCCAAGGCTGGCCTCGCACCCCGCTCGAAGCGAAGTAACACCATCATGAACACCATCATCGCCATGAACCGTGCGGCAAGGCTGGCTTCATCCCTCCACGCCGTATGTCCCTGGTGGGCTGAGGCCCATCATGGAGCCGCGTGCCCATGAGCAACGTGGTCGCCCTCGATCACCTGTTCGACGCCCGCCGCCTCTGGCGCGGCCAGCCGCAGGCGCGCGCGCCTTCGCGCCAGTCGACCGGTTTCCCGCTGCTTGACGCCGCGCTGCCCAGCGGCGGCTGGCCCGAAGGCGCGCTGAGCGAAGTGCTGCTGCCGCTCGACGGTATCGGCGAACTCGGCCTGCTGTGGCCCACGCTCGCGCGCCTGACGCAGGCCGGCGGGCGGATCGCGCTGGTCGCCCCGCCCTACCTGCCCTTCCCCGCCGCCTGGGCCAACGCCGGCGTGCGCCTCGACCGCCTTCAGGTCATTCGCGCCGAAGCGCGCGACGTGCCGTGGGTGACCGAACAATGCCTGCGCTCGGCCGCCTGCGCCGCCGTACTGTGCTGGCCGCACCAGGCCGACGACCGCACGCTGCGCCGCCTGCAATTGGCAGCGGAAACCGGTCAGTGCCTCGGCATCGCGATGCGCCCTGCATCGGCGGCGGCCCACGCCTCGCCCGCGGCGCTGCGCCTGGTGCTGGAAACCCGTCCCGCGCGCCTGCGCGTGCTCAAGTGCCGGGGCGGCAACCCGCCGGCGCAGCCGCTGCCCTGGCCGCTGCCGACCGGCGCGCCTCCCGAACCGATACCGGACAGTCCCGCCGCGACTGTCGCGGATCGCGCCTGAGGCCCACGGCATGTTGTGGGCCTGCATCCTGTTGCCGCAGCTGGCACTGGACGGCGTGCTGCGCCGCCACGCCAGTCCGGACGAACCGCTGGTGCTGGTCGATGGCCCGGTGCAGCGGCGCGTGCTGCGCGCGGTCAACGCCGCGGCGAAGGCGCAGGGCCTGCGCGCGGGCCTGCCGTTGGCCACCGCGCAGGCGATCTGCGCGCGTTTCGCCGTGGTCGAGCACGATCCGGCCGAAACCACGCGCTGGCACGACTTCCTCGCCGCCTGGGCCTACCGCTACGGCGCGCAGGTCAGCCGGCAGATGCCGGCCTCGCTGTTGATCGAAGTGGAAGCGAGCTTCCGCCTGTTCGGGCCATGGCCTCGGATGGAAGCGCTGCTGCGCGAGGACCTGGTCGCGCTCGGCTTCCGCCACCGCATCGCGCTCGCGCCCAATCCGTGGGCCGCGCGCGCGCTGGCCGGCGTGCACGACGGCCTGGCGATCACCCGCGATGCACCGCTGAATCAAGCCCTCGGCCAATTGCCGGTGGAACGCGCGGGACTTCCGCCGGAGGCGGCCGACAGCCTGCGCCGCATGGGCCTGCGCCGGCTCGCCCAGGTCTACGCGTTGCCGCGCGCGGCACTGGGCCGGCGCGTGGGCACCGACACCCTCGACCAGCTCGACCGCCTCACCGGCGCGCTCGCCACGCCGCTGGACTGCTACCAGCCGCCGGATCATTTCGAATCGCGCATCGAGTTCAACTACGAAGTCGGCGCCACGGGACAATTGCTGTTCCCGCTGCGCCGCATGACCGGCGACCTTGCGGCGTATCTCGCCGGTCGCGACGGCGGGGTGCAGCGCTTCGTGCTGCGACTGGAACACGAGCGCAGCGCCGCCACCGAAGTGCCGGTCGGCCTGCTGGCCCCCGAACGCGACGCCGGCATGCTGTTCGAACTGGCCCGCGGCCGTCTCGATCTGGTGCAACTGGCTGCGCCGGTGCGCGCCCTGCAACTGATCGCGCGCGAACTGCCGCCGTTCGTGCCGGCCGGCCGCGATCTGTTCGACGTGCGCCCGCAGCAGGCGGTGCCGTGGGAACAACTGCGTGAACGCCTGCGCGCGCGCCTGGGCGACGACGCCGTGCACGGCCTTTCGATCCACGCCGACCACCGCCCCGAGCGCGCCTGGCGCGACCATGGCGAGAGCGCCGGCGCCCCGCCATTGCCCCGCCCCGGCTGGCTGCTGCCCCAACCGATCCCGCTGCGCGATCGCGAGCTGCGCATCCTGGCCGGTCCCGAGCGCGTCGAAAGCGGCTGGTGGGACGGCGACGTGCGGCGCGACTACTACGTGGTCGAAACCTCCGCAGGCCAGCGCGCCTGGGCCTACTGCCCGGTCGGCGAGCGCGAAGGCTTCATGTTGCATGGGTGGTTCGCATGAACACGTCTTTGCTCGCTCTCCCCCGGTCTCGATCAAGGATGGGGGAGAGGGCCGGGGTGAGGGGCCGGGGTTCGCCTCAGGCCTTGTCTTTGCGATGCGTAAGAGGAGGGCGACAGTGACCTTCCCCGACTACGCCGAACTCCACTGCCTCTCCGCCTTCAGCTTCCAGCGCGGGGCTTCGCTGGCGATCGAACTGTTCGAACGCGCGAAACAACAGGGCTACAGCGCCCTCGCCATCACCGACGAATGCACTCTCGCCGGGATCGTGCGCGCCCTGGAAGCCTCACGCGAAACCGGCATCAAGCTGATCGTCGGCAGCGAGTTCCAGTTCGCCGACGGACCGAAGTGCGTGCTGCTGGTCGAGAACCAGCAAGGCTACGCACGGCTGTGCCAGCTCATCACCACCGCGCGCCGCCGCACTCCCAAGGGCAGCTATGAATCCTTGCGCGAGGATCTGGGCGAAACCGAAGGCCTGCTCGCACTGTGGCTGCCGGGCGCGGAGCCTGACGCATCCGAAGGCGCGTGGCTCAAGGCGCGATTCCCCGATCGCTGCTGGCTCGCGGTCGAGCTGCACCGGGGTCCCGACGACGATGCGCGCCTGGCGGACCTGCGCGCCGTCGGCGGACGCCTCGGCCTGCCGCTGGTCGCCACCGGCGACGCGCACATGCACGTGCGCGCCCGGCGCCCGCTGCAGGACGTGATGACCGCGGTCCGCCTCCACACCACCGTGGCGCAGGCCGGCCACCGGCTGTTCCCAAACGGCGAGCGCCACCTGCGCACGCGTCGTGCCCTCTCGGCCATCTATCCGTCCGAACTGCTGGCCGAGGGCATCGCCATCGCGCGGCGCTGCACCTTCAGGCTGGACGAACTCACCTACACCTATCCGCGCGAACTGGTGCCCGAAGGCCACACCCCGGCCACCTGGCTGCGCCGGCTGGTCGAGGACGGCGCCCGCTGGCGCTGGCCGGGGGGCATGCCGGACAAGGCACGCCGCCAGATCGAGCATGAGCTCGCCCTGATCGGCACCAAGCGCTACGAGTCCTACTTCCTCACCGTGCACGACATCGTGCGCTACGCGCGCTCGGTCGGCATCCTCTGCCAGGGCCGCGGTTCGGCGGCCAATTCGATCGTGTGCTTCGTGCTGGGCATCACCGAAGTGGATCCATCCACGATGGAACTCCTGTTCGAACGCTTCATCTCGATGGAGCGCGACGAGCCGCCGGATATCGACGTGGACTTCGAGCACGAACGCCGCGAGGAAGTGTTGCAGTACGTGTTCCGGCGTTATGGCCGAGATCGCGCCGCGCTCACGGCGGTGGCGACCGAATACCGCGGCCGCGGCGCCATCCGCGACGTGGCCCGCGCGCTGGGCCTGCCTCCGGAACTCGCCGGCGAACTGGCCACCACGCTCGACCGCTGGAGCGGCGAGGTGCCGCTGCCCGACCGCCTGCGCGAGCGCGGCTTCGACCCGGACTCGCCGCTGCTGCACCAGGTGGTCGCGCTGACCGCGCAGCTGATCGGCTTTCCCCGGCACCTCTCGCAGCACCCGGGCGGCTTCGTGATCTCCGAGCATCCGCTGTCCACGCTGGTGCCGGTGGAAAACACCGCGATGGACGACCGCACCGTGATCCAGTGGAACAAGGACGACCTGGACACGCTGGGCATGCTCAAGGTCGACTGCCTCGCGCTGGGCATGCTCACCGCCGTGCGCAAGACCTTCGAACTGCTGCGCGAGCATGGTCGCGGCGAGCACAGCATGGCCAGCCTCAACCGCGATCCGACCGATCACGCCACCTACGAGATGATCGGCCGTGCCGACACCGTCGGCGTGTTCCAGATCGAGTCGCGCGCGCAGATGGCGATGCTGCCGAGGATGAAGCCGGCGTGCTTCTACGACCTGGTGATCGAGGTGGCGATCGTGCGCCCCGGCCCGATCCAGGGCGACATGGTGCATCCCTACCTGCGCCGCCGTACCGGCGAGGAGGCGGTCGAGTACCCCAGCAAGGCGCTCGAGAACGCGCTCAAGCGCACGCTGGGCGTGCCGCTGTTCCAGGAACAGGTGATGCAGATCGCGGTGGACGCGGCCGGCTACACCCCTGGCGAAGCGGATGAGCTGCGCCGCTCGATGGCCGCGTGGAAACGCCACGGCGGCCTGGAGCACCACCGCCAGAAACTCATCAAGGGCATGCTCGAGCGGGGCCACGATGCGGCCTTTGCCGAGCGCCTGTTCGAGCAGATCAAGGGCTTTGGCAGCTACGGCTTTCCCGAATCGCACGCGGCCAGCTTCGCGCTGATCGCCTACGTCAGTTGCTGGCTGAAGTGCCATGAGCCGGCCGCGTTCGCCTGCGCGGTGATCAACTCCGCGCCGATGGGCTTCTATTCGCCTGACCAGATCCTGCAGGACGCGCGCCGCCACGGCATCCGCACGCTGCCCGTCGACGTGCGCCACAGTGCGTGGGACTGCACGCTGGAGCCCGAGCGCGACTCGCGTCTGCAGCCGGCGATCCGCATGGGCCTGCGCCTGATCCGCGGCTTTTCCGAGCCGGTAGCGCACGCGATCGTGCACGTCCGTTCGCAGCGTCCTTTCCACGACGTGGCCGACCTGTGCGCTCGCGCGAACCTGGATCGGCGCGCCCAGACGCTGCTCGCCGACGCCGGCGCGCTGCGCGCGCTGGCCGGCCACCGCCATCGTGCTCGCTGGACGATCGCCGGGGTGGAACCCCAGTTGCCGCTGTTTCCCGGCGCCTCGCCCGAAGCCGATGCCGTCGTGCTGCCCCTGCCCACGCCGGGCGAAGACCTGCGAGCCGACTACGCGCTGACCGGCACCACGCTCGGCCGTCACCCGCTGGATTTCCTGCGTGCGCGCCTGCGCGCGCGGCGCTGCCGTGCTTCCAACGAACTGCCGGCCCTGCCCAGTGGCCGGCCGGTACGCTTCGCCGGCCTGGTCACCCTGCGCCAGCAGCCGGGCACCGCCAGCGGCGTGATCTTCCTGACCCTGGAAGACGAACACGGCATGGTCAACGTGGTGGTCTGGAACCGCGTCGCGCAGCGCCAGCGCCGCGTGCTGCTCGCTTCACGGTTGCTGGCGGTGGAGGGCCACCTGGAAAACCAGCACGGCGTGCAGCACCTGATCGCGCACACCCTGGAAGACTTCACGCCGTTGCTGGGGGAGCTGGACGTGCGCTCGCGGGATTTCCATTGAGGCTGCGTGCGATGGGCCGAAGCCCACCTTACGCCAGCTTTCCGAGCGCTCCGGCGACCGCCCGCAGATCCGCGACCAGTTCGTCGAACGCCTGGTGCCGCTTGTCTTCCTCCGGCATGCGCAGAACGGCCGACGGATGCCAGGTTGCAAGTCCCTGCGCGCCTTCGCCCAACGGCCGCCACACGCCGCGCTCGCGGGTGATGCGGAAGGCGTTGCCGAACATCGTCTGCGCCGCCATGGCGCCCAGGCCCACCAACAGCTTCGGCTTCACCCGCAGCAGCTCGGCCGCCAGCCACATGCGGCAGGCGGCCTGCTCGGCGGCATTGGCGCGCTTGTGCAGCTTGGCCGTGCCGCGCGTCTCGTACTTGAAGTGCTTGACCGTGTTGGTCAGGTACAAGGCGGTGCGGTCCAGCCCCGCTTCGCCCAGCGCGCGATCGAGCAGTTGCCCGGCGGGTCCGACGAACGGCACGCCTTCGCGGTCCTCGTGCAGTCCGGGTTGTTCGCCGATCAACATCACCCGCGCCGAAGCCGGGCCTTGCCCGAACACCGTCTGCGTGCCGTAGCGCCACAGCGGACAGGCGTGGCAGTCGCGCGCTCGGCGCCGCAACGTGGCGAGGGTGCCTGCCGGCACCTCGTCCACCGGTTTGGCAAGCGGGACGCCGAAGGGTTTGCTGGCGGAACGCGTTGGCATAGCCAGCGGACGCTAGCGCCGGCGGGGTGAACCTGCCGGCAAGCTGCCCGCCTCGCAGGGTGGGATTGAGCCCACCTAGGTGACGGTCTGCAGGAAGGCTTCGAGCAGCGCGCCGCGGTATTTCCGCCGATGCAGCAGCAGCGAGAGCATGCGCCTGAGATCGAGAAACGGCGTCTTCAGCACCACCAGCCGTCCGGTCGCCAGCGCATCGACCAGCGCCACTTCCGGCAGGCAGGCGATGCCGAGGCCGGCGGCGACGGCCTGCTTGATCGCTTCGATCTGGTCGAGCTCCAGCACCGTCTCGCCCGGCGGCAGTTGCGCGAGAACACGCTCGGTGGTGGCGCGGGTAGCCGAGCCGGGTTCACGCAACACCCAGCGGGCGCCGGCGAAATCCGCCGGCCGGAGCGCACGCTTGCGCGCCAGCGGATGCTCCGGCGCCGCGCACACGCGCAGCCGGTCCTCGCGCCAGGGCCTGAGCTCCAGTTGCGGATGCGCGACCGGACCCTCCACGCAGCCGACGTCGAGCGCATGGTCGAGCAGTTGCGAGGCGATGGTGTCGGTATTGGCCACGCGCAGCCGGATCGCCACCTGCGGCTGCGCGCGCACGAAGCCGCCGAGCAGTTCGCCAACCAGGTAGTTGCCGACCGTGTTGCTCGCGCCGATGCGCAGTTCGCCCGCCAGTGCCTGCGCATCGCCCTGCCCGAAGCGGGCGAGTTCCGAGTGCCGCTCGAGCAGTTCCTGCGCGCGCGGCAGCAGTTCGCGTCCGCGTGCGTTGAGGTGCAGCCGCCCGCGTTCGCGGTCGAACAGCGGCGCGCCGAGCTGCCGCTCCAGCTCCGCCAGTGCCATGCTCGCGGCCGGCTGGGTAAGGTGCACGCGCTCGGCGGCCGCGCGCAGGCTGCCGTGCAGCGCGGTCTGTACGAACACGTCGAGCTGGCGGGGCGTGATATTGAGCATTCAGTGAAGCTTATACCAGCCATCAATCATGCAAAGTTTTGCTGATGGTGATGTGCCGGGACAATGGGCGGATCTCGCCCCACTCGAGCTTGCGATGAGCGCCGCCGCCACACCCGCACCGACCCTGTCCGTCCGCCTGCCCGGCCTGGGCCTCGCGCTCGCCATCGCGCTGGTAGCGCTGTGGCTGGGTCATCTGGCGCCGCTGGTCGGCGGGCCGGTGATCGGCATCGTGCTCGGCATCCTGGTGCGCAATACGCTGTCGCCCGGCGCGCGCTTCACGCCGGGCATCCAGTTTGCCGGCAAGCAGGTGCTGCAATGGTCGATTATCGCGCTGGGTTTCGGGCTCAGCCTCGACCAGGTGGCGAAGACGGGCCTCGAATCGCTGTCGGTGACGCTGATCACGATGAGCGCGGCGTTCGTGGCGGCGTGGGGCCTGGGCCGGCTGCTCGGCGTGCACGACCAGCTGAAAGTGCTGATCGGCGTCGGCACGGCGATCTGCGGTGGCTCGGCGATCGCGGCGGTGACGCCGATCATCAAGCCGGACGAGCACGACACTGCGTTCGCGATCTCGACCATCTTCCTGTTCAACGTGGTGGCGGTGCTGCTGTTCCCGCTGCTGGGACACCTGATGCACCTGTCCGACCTCGGGTTCGGACTGTGGGCGGGCACGGCGATCAACGACACCTCCTCGGTGGTCGCGGCCGGCTACAGCTACAGCCACGCGGCCGGCGACTACGCCACCATCGTCAAGCTCACCCGTGCCACGCTGATCATCCCGGTGTGCATCACGCTGGCGGTGATGGTGGCGATGCGAGAGAAAAAGAAAGGCGCGGCGGACTTCAGCCTCAAGCGCATCTTTCCCTGGTTCATCCTGTGGTTCCTGGTCGCCTCGGCGTTGCGCACGGCGGGGCTGGTGCCGGTGGCGGCGCAGCCGCTGATCCATCGGCTGGCGGAGTTCCTGATCATCACGGCGCTGACCGCGATCGGGCTTTCGGCCAACCTGCGCAGGATGATTTCCAGCGGGCCGCGGCCGATCCTGCTGGGGTTCGGCGTGTGGGTCGCGGTGGCGGTGAGCAGCCTGCTGGTGCAGCTGGCGATCGGGCGGCTTTAGAGCGACCGCGGGAAGGGTCTTTATGCCTTGCCCTGCTCCGCCAGCGTCAGCGCCACCTTGTCGCGCAAATATACCGGCAGGGCCAGTTCCGGCGAGACGGCACCACCGGCCTGGAACGCGCGCACGGCCAGTTCGGCGACGTGGCGGGCCTGCGGATAGCGCTCGCCGTCGGCGTGTTTCAGCTCGCCGGTGAGGTGTCCGCCAACCAGGTCCGGGTACGTGGTCCAGCCGCTGCCGACCACGTTCCACGCCTCGGCTTGCGGGACCACCAGGGCATCGGGCGCGCAGACGCGCTCCTCGTCCAGCGCCACCAGGCCCCCGTTGCCGTCGCGGCGATAGCAGGCGGCATAGATCTCGCCCATGCGCGCGTCGATCACGGCCAGGATCGTCGCCTCGTCCTCCGGCGCCTCCAGCGCCAGCGCGGCCAGCGAGGACACCGGCACCACCGGCCGGTCCAGCGCCAGCGCCATGCCCTGCGCGAGCGCCACGCCCAGCCGCACGCCGGTGAATGCGCCAGGGCCACGGCCGACCGCGATCGCGTCCAGCGCGTGTCGTCCCAGGCCCGCTTCGGCGAGCAGCGCGTCGGCCATGGGCAACGCGAGTTCGGCGTGGCGGCGCGGGGCCAGTTCGCTGCGGGCGATCACTTCCTGCCCGTGCACGAGGGCGACGGAGCAGGCTTCGGTGCTGGTTTCGATGGCTAGCAGGTTCATGCGGGGAATTCTCGCATGCCCCTGACCGGGCGGTCGGTTGTCGATCCGGGCGCTGGCAAATCGTCGTCATGGCAGCTGATGAAACCCGGCAATCCCTGCCATGCTTCGCGTCCGCCAAGGAGCTCCCGCTTGAACATGCCGACCCCGACCTCCCACGCCCGCGACGGCCGCTGGCTCGCCCTCACCGTGCTTTGCCTGGGCGTGCTGATGATCGTGCTGGATACCACCATCGTGAACGTGGCGCTCCCCTCGATCCGCGCCGACCTCGGCTTCTCCGAGGCCACGCTCGCCTGGGTGGTGAACGCCTACGTGCTGACCTACGGCGGCTTCCTGCTGCTGGGCGGCCGGCTGGGCGATCTGTTCGGACACCGCAAGCTGTTCCTGCTGGGCCTGGTGTTGTTCACCGCCGCCTCGCTGGCTTGCGGCATGGCTGGCTCGCGCGAGTGGCTGGTGATCGCGCGCGGCATCCAGGGCCTGGGCGGCGCGGTCGTCACCGCGGTGGCGCTGTCGCTGATCATGGACCTGTTCACCGAGCCGGCCGAGCGGGCCAAGGCGATGGGCGTGTATGGCTTCGTCTGTGCCGGCGGCGGCAGCGTGGGCGTGCTGCTCGGCGGCTTGCTGGTGAGCACGCTGAGCTGGCACTGGGTGTTCCTGGTCAACCTGCCGATCGGCCTGGCGGTGTTCGTCGCCTCGATCAGGCTGCTGCCGGCGGTGCACGGCAGCAGCGACGTGCGCCACCTCGACGTCGGCGGCGCACTCGCCATTACCGCGGCACTGATCCTGGCGGTTTACGCGATCGTCGACGGTAATCTGGCCGGCTGGCTGTCGGCGCGCACACTGGGCATGCTCGCGGTGGCGGCGGGGCTTTTCGTGCTGTTCCTTTTCATCGAGACGCGCGTGCGCGCGCCGCTGGTGCCGCTGACGCTGTTCCGCCTTCGCAACCTGGCGATCGCCAACGTGGTCGGCGTGCTGTGGGCCGGCGCGATGTTCGCGTGGTTCTTCCTGTCCGCGCTGTACCTGCAACTGGTGCTGGGCTACGGGCCGATGGAAGTCGGCCTGGCGTTCCTGCCCGGCAACCTTGTGATGGCTGCGTGCTCGCTGGGGCTTTCGGCGCGCATCGTGATGCGCTTCGGCATCCGCCGTCCGCTGGCCGGCGGCCTGCTGGTCGCGGCGATCGGGCTGGCACTGTTCGCGCGCGCACCGGCCGACGGGCATTTTCTCGTCGACGTGCTGCCGGGCATGGTGCTCCTCGGCCTGGGCGCGGGCATCGCCTTCAACCCGGTACTGCTGGCGGCGATGAACGACGTTGAGCCGCGCGATTCGGGACTGGCCTCGGGCATCGTCAACACCGCCTTCATGATGGGCGGCGCGCTCGGCCTGGCGGTGCTTGCCAGCCTCGCGGCGGCGCGCACCGGAACGGCGCTGGACGCCGGTCTCGCGCAGGCGGCCGCGCTCAATTCAGGCTATCGCGCCGCGTTCCTGGCCGGGACCGGTTTCGCGGTATTGGCTGCGCTGCTGGGGGGATTGCTGCTCCGGCCGCGCCAGTCGATGGCCGCGGCGGAAGCCTCGCCGGCGCACTAGGCGCCTTCGTCCCCGCGCTCGCTTTCCGGATCAAGCGTGGGCGTCGCCTTTCTCGCTTCGGCGCGGTAATCCGCGTCGGTCTCGCCACCGTCCATCAGGTCCTCGATCGGCGTTTCCTCCATGCCGGCGTGGCGATCGAGCGCCCGTGTGCGGTCGTCTGCCCACTCGATGGTATCCAGGCGGTCGCGCCGTACGTCACCGCCGTTTTCGCCGGCGCGTGCCGGTTCGTCGGCCGGATGGTCGGCGCCCGCGCCGGGGCGCGCTTCGCGTCGTCCGGATTCGTCAGGGTTGCGCTGTCTGTTCATGGCCTCGGGCTCCCTGTGCAGGGGCGGCCAGCATCCGGCGCACGACGTCGCGGCGGCGAGAAGCCCGACGCGCTGCGCCCGGCGTAGTCGATGAGGCTGGTACTTCGGGGCCGGATGGTGGGCTGAAGTTCACCCTACCCACGGGGCGGTCACGCCTTTCGTCTACGTTTCGTGCTCGCCCTGACAAACCCGATACTTGCGGGGCCCTAGCCGTTCCTTAACGGATGCTGTGTTCGAGTGGCAGCCAACCTACCGGCCGCAGGTGAGCCCCATGCAGACCACGCATCGCACGGCATCCACGGAGCGCCCTGCCCGCCGCGCCTGACCGCCAGGTCGGGCCGTCTTATCCCATCCCCCCACCCTTCCCGCCCTGCCCCGAGGCAGGGCGCTGCCGGGTCGTCCCCGACAGGAGTGCGTATGGCTGACATTGCGATCATTGGCGGCGGCGCTGCGGGCGCCTCGCTTTTCGGCGAGCTGCTGCGACGCGGCGCGCGCGTGCACTGGATCACCGGCGACCGCACGGTGGCCGGACGGGGCGTGGCCTATGCCGCCGGCAGCGACCGGCACCTGCTCAACGTGCGTGCGCACGCAATAGGCCTGTTCGCCGGCAGCGACGGCGAGTTCCTGCGGTTCGCCGCGCAGCAGGTCGACGGCGTGGGCGGCGACGATTTCCTCCCGCGCGGGCTGTTCGGCGACTTCATCGAGGCACAGGTTCGCGCTTGCGCCGACCAGGCCCTGCAGCAAGACCGGCGCTTCCAGATCCACGGTGAGGACGCGGTCCAGATCGAGCCGTTGTGCGACGGCGGCTATGCGGTGCGCCTGGCCAGCGGCGTGCTGATCAAGGCCGACGCGGTCGTGCTGGCGATGGGTGCGCTGGCGCCGCGACCGCTGAAGGCGGTCACGCGCGAGGCACTGCAGAGCGGCGCCTATGTGCTCGACCCCTGGCGCATGGCGCGGCGGGAACCGGCGCCGCGCCGCGTGCTGGTGATCGGTACCGGCCTGACCGCCGTCGACACGCTGCTGTCCGCCGCCGAGCGCTGGCCGGACGCCGAACTGGTGGCGCTGTCCCGCCACGGACAGTTTCCGTTTGAGCACACTGCGCGGCCGTCGGCGCCGTACGCGCGGCAGTCGGCGCTCAACACCGCCCTGCTTGCCTGCGAGACCCCGCTCGCCATGCTCAGGCACGTGCACGCGGCCATCGAAGGCGCGCCCGACACGGACTGGCGCAGCCTGCTCGACGGCATGCGCCCGATCAACGCGCGCCTGTGGCGGCGGCTGGAGGCGAAACAACGGCGGCAGTTCCTGCGCCACCTGCGCTGGCTGTGGGAAGCGGCGCGCCATCGCGTCGCCCCGGCCTCCGCCAGGGCGCTGGACGCGATGCTCGAACAAGGCCGGCTGCAGGTACATGCGGCGCGCGTGCTCGGCGTCGACGGGCACGGGCCGCTGCAGGTCCGCGTGCGCCACCGCGCCACGCAGCAGTTGGACACGCTTGGCGCGGACCTGGTGATCCAGGCCACCGGGCTGGACACCGCCGTCGCGTTCACCGAGCACACGCTGCTTTCGCGACTGCTGCGCGATGGACTGGCCACGCCGGACCCGCTGCAGCTGGGCGTGGCCGCGCATCCGGACGGGCAACTGCTCAACGCCCGCGGTGAGCTGCAGGTCGGGTTGTACGCGATCGGCGCGCTGCTGCGGGGCAACCTGTGGGAGTGCAGCGCCATGGCGGAGATCCGCGTGGCCGCACAGCAACTGGCCCGTCGGCTGGCGGCATCGGATGCGCAGGTACCGAGGGTGGACAGCCCAATGGCTGCTCGCCCCGCGCTGGCGCCGTAGGGCGGGCTTCAGTCCACCGATGTCCGACAGGAAACGGTGGACTGATGCGCACCCAGGCGGAACGTCATGCCATGGCGGCCCTGGCCGCCTCGGCCAGCCACTGCATCGCGCCGCGCCAGGGACCGGGACCGTGGCTGATGCGCGCCACGCCTGACTCGGCCAGCCGCGCACGCCCAGGTACACCGGGCATCACCATGACGTTGACCGGCAGCGGCGAGGCTTCGGCGAGGCGCGCGATCAGCGGCTCGGCAACCACGCCGGGGACGAACAACCCGCTCGCGCCGGCATCGGCATAGGCGCGGGCGCGCTGCAACGCTTCCTCGACCATCGCCATGTCGTGCGCGTCGGCCGGCTTCTGGAAAAACACGTCCGTGCGAGCGTTGATGAACATCGCCACGCCCGCCTCGTCAGCGGCCGCACGCGCGGCGGCCAGACGCTCGACTTGCGCGGCCGTGTCGCGCAGGCGGCCGTTCGCCGGAAAACTGTCCTCCAGATTGCAACCGACCGCCCCGGCACGCAGCGCCGCGGCGACGGTGGCGCCCACCTCGCCGGGCGTCTCGCCGTAGCCGCTCTCCAGGTCGATGGTCACCGGTTGCGCGACCGCGCCGACGATGCGGCGCAGGTTGTCCAGGGCGAGCGGGAACGGCATGCGCTCGCCGTCCTCGAAGCCGTTGGCGCCCGCGACCGACCAACTGCCGGTGGCGATCGCCGCGGCGCCGGCTTCGGCCACCACGCGCGCGCTGCCGGCATCCCAGGCGTTGAAGAGCACCAGCGGCTGGCCTTTAACGTGCAGGGAATGGAACAGCCGGGCCTTGTCGTTCTGCGAAGTCATCTGTCACTCCATCGGGGTCGCACGCGGCGATGCAGAAGGTTTTGCAGCCGGCGTGCGTGGGAAACGGAACCGCACCGCCACGTCCGGACGGTACGGTTCGGGGGCCGGCATCACGCCGGCTTCGACGCCATCGCGGAGGCGTGCGCCTCCTTCAGCTTGACGGCACAGTCGTCGCAGCAGACCTCGACGGTCTGTCCGCCGATCCGCACCTGGATGGCGCTTTCGTCCAGCGGGTAATCGCACGCGGCGCAGGTTCGCTCGCTCATGTCAGATCCTCCTAGCCATTGGTGGAACACCCTCGGCATTCGTTTTCGCGCGAGCCGCACGCTCTTGCACGGGCGTTGCGGATCGAAGGCGGGTGTCGCCCGGGGTGGGCGTGATCAGTAGACCCCGCGCGGGTTCCGGATGCTGTCGAAAACTTTAGCGATCAGCGATGCAGCGCGATCTGCCGGAACTCGCTGGGCGTGCGCCCGTACATCTTCTGGAACGCGGCGCTGAAGTGGCTGTGGCTGGAGAAGCCCAGGTCCACGCCCAGCGCGGCGAGGTCGTCGTAGTCACGCAGCAGGTCCAGCGCGCGCGCCAGCCGCAGGCGCAACTGGTAGCGGTACAGCGGCACGCCCTCGACCTGGCGGAAGCTCTGGGTGAGGTAGACCGCCGACACGCCGACTTCCGCCGCCACCTCGGCCAGCGACCAGCGGCGCGCCAGGTCGCGCGAGAGCACCAGCTTGGCGCGGTCGACCAGACGCTGGCGGCCGTGGCTGGAAGCGGCCGCGTGGGTGGTGCGCGGCGCGAGGGCGCGGTGCACCAGGGTCAGCGTCAGGCTTTCGCCCTCCAGCGGCTCGGCGACGCCCTCGCGCAGCGAATGGCGCAGCAGCGCCACCAGCGCCTGCGCGCGTGGATCGATGCGCAGGCGCGTTTCGCGGAAACGCAGCGGCTCCTCCGGGAACACCAGTTCGGCCGGCGCGATCTCGCGCAGCAGCACCTCGTCCAGGGTCATCGACAAGCTGGCATCGCCGCCCGGATTGGGATGGCTGACCTGGTAGTCCTCGCCCGCGTTGAAGAACAGCACCTGGCTGGCATCGGCTACCGCGTCGTCATTGCCGACATGGCGCACGTAGGTGCCGCGATAGGGAAAGACCAGGTGCGTGCGGCTGGCGCGCTCGACCTCGCCCCGGTGTCGACAGGTGCCTGCACAGACCACGTCGTGCACGTCGACCAGCGGCGTGCTGAGCAGGGTCTGGACCTGGAAATCCGTCATGGGGCGGAGGAAGGCGACAAGGGTGCGCGCAGATTAGCGCCCTCAGCCGGCGGCAGAGGTTGGCCGCAAGCCCGCACCCGCATCCGTGCGTCGCTGGCCCTTGTGGGCGTAGAGCATGCGGTCGGCCGCTTCCATCAGCGCCGCGGCGGCCCAGCCGTGTTCGGGAGCAGCACCGATGCCGATGCTGGCGCCGGGCCGGGCCGACTCGCGCGCGGCGGCTTCGTTCAGGCTGGCCTCGATGCGGCCAGCGATCTCCCCGGCCTGTGCCAGCGTGGTGCGCGGAAGCACCATCAGGAACTCGTCGCCACCGTAGCGGCCCAGCCGGTCGCCCTCGCGCAGCATCTCGCGAAGGCGCGTCGCCACCCACACCAGCGCGCGGTCGCCCGCGCTGTGCCCGAACTGGTCGTTGATGGCCTTGAAGCGGTCCAGGTCGATCATGAACAGGCTGAGCGGCGCCTGCTCGCGGGCATGCGTGGCGAGGTCCGCTTCCAGCGCAGCCAGGATGCCGCGGCGATTGAGCACGCCGGTCAGCGGGTCCTGCGCCGCTTCGGTCAGCAGGCTCTGGCGCGAGGCCTCCCAGTAGGCGGCCATCTCGTTGAAGCGCTCGGCCAGGAGCGTCAGCTCGTCGCTGCCTGTGACCGGCGCGCGCACGCCGGGGACGCCCTCGCCCATGCTGCGCGCGGCGCGGCCCAGCTCGTGGATCGGCCGCAGCAGCGAACGCACCAGCGCGGCCGCCATCAGCGCGGCGGCGATAAGCGTCAACGCCCAGCCGGCCACCAACCAGCGCAACTGCTGGTGACGCTGGGCGATCGCGCGCAGATAGCGCGCCTTGACCACGGCCGTGAGCTGCCGCCGGGCCGTGGCGATCTCGTCGATGGCCGCCTGCAGTTCTGCCCGGGCGCGGGCGTCGGCGATCGCATCGGCCTGCCCGGGGGCCAACGGCCTGACCTGCTCGATCAACCGACGCACCGAGGGACGGGCGCTGACCCAGGCCTGTTCGGCCTCGCCGACCTCCGGGGCGATGGCCGTGCCCTGGTCGACCGACTCGATACTGGCGAAGGTCTTGTCGATCGTGTCCGCCAGCGCCGCGAAGTTGGGCGAGGACTGGCCCGACTGTTCCTCCAGTTCGTCGACCAGCGCGCGCTGCAGATAGTGTTCGAGCGTGCTCAGCGGCAACAGCATGGTCACCGACTCTTCGACCGATTCGCTGAAGCCTGCCTCCTGCTCGTTGAGCACGGCCACGCTGACCACGCTCAACGCGACCAGTGGCAACAGCACCAGCACGAGGAAGAGCGCCAGGCGCTGGGCAACGCTGAGCTGCCGTAGCCGCTGGTTCTTTTTCATTCCGAAGCCTCCGGCTTCGCGTCAGACCGGCGGAAGACTAGCGGCTTGGACGGCGACGGAGGGTGACGCGTGACTCACAGGCTGGAAAGGTAGGCCGCCAGCGCCTGCATGTCGTCGTCGCCCAGCGTCCTGGCGACGCCTTCCATGATCCGCGTGTTGCTGCTGCCCGGATGCACACCGTTGCGGAAGTCGGTCAGTCGTTTCGTCAGGTAGATCGCCGACTGCCCGCGCAGGCGCGGGATGGTCGACCAGGGCGGGTGAGGCGAGCGGACGGGCTGCACGCGGGGGCCGAGCGCATCGCTGCCATGGCAGCCCTGGCAGGGCGGGATGCCGCGATCGGGATCGCCGGTGAGAAACAGTCGTGCGCCGCGCGAGCTGGCATCGGCCGAACCGCCGGGTTTCGGAGCGAGCAAGGCGTAGTGGGTGGCGATGTCGCGCATGTCGGTGTCGGTCAGCGGCGCGGCCTGCCCGCTCATGATCGGATCGCTGCGCTGGCCTTGATGGAACGCCTTGAGCTGGACGTACAGGTAGGTGGCCGATTGCCCGGCCAGGTTGGGAAAGTTGGGTGCGATCGCGATGCCCTGCGGCCCGTGACAGGCCGAACACACGCCGTCCTTGGCCGATCCGGCAGCAGCATCGCCCCGGATCGGAGCCTGTGCACGCAGATCGAGGAAGGCGGCCGACGACGCGGGAGCGGGTGCCGCCGCTGGCGGCGTATCGGCCTGGGCTCGTGTCGACAGGGGTACGCAGGCAAGTCCCAGTACGGACAGCAGCGGGAGCAGCAGGCGATTCATGCGATTGCCCTCACAGCTTGATGCTGAGCATGGCGCCGACCAGCGTGGCGCGGTAATGCAGTTGCGGGCCGCGGTCGGTGTAGATGCGGTGGTCGTAGACCAGCGTGTCGTCGAAGCCCAGGTAGTGCCAGTCCAGGAAACTGCCGCTCTGGTAGCGACCGAACAGCCGCACGCCGATGCTGTCGGTGACCGGGAAGCTCAGGCCCGCGTCGAAGGTGCTGGAACGGTAGTGGTTGTCGGGGAAGCTGCCATCGAGCAGCGGCGCGACCTGCGGGAAAGTCAGCGCGCCCGGCGAGGCGAAGTCGTAGTTGAGTTGGGAGAGCGACTGGGTGTAGTTCCACGCCAGGTCGAGCTTCACCCGCCCGAAGTCGTGCGCGAAGGTGATGCCGGCGTTGTAGTCGCGCTCGCGGTCCAGGTCGTGCCAGTAGTTCTCCAGCGGGTAGAGCGGGCCGCCGAAGCTCGGGTCGACGCGGCCGGGGCCGCCGAAGGCCGATTCATTGTCGGCGACGTTGGCGAGCTTGAGCTTCGTCGTTTCGGCGCCGATGTAGACGCTGGCATTGGTCTGTGGTCCGGGCTGCCAGTCCCACTCGCCGGTGAAGCCGGTGCTGTGCGTATTCTGCCGGCCGACCAGCGCGTCGTACTGGTCGCGGCTGCCGTAGAAGGTTGCCGACACGGTACTGGTGTCGCCCAGCGGATAGATCAGGATGACCCGCGCCTTGGTTTCCTTGCGGTCGCTCATGTCGTACTTGCGCATGGCGTCGACGGTGAACGCGGGCGGCGGGATGCCGCCGGCGTTGACGAAGCCCGGCAGCGACTTGGAGTAGTACGCCTCGTAGGGGTCGTAGTCGTACGCGCCGCCACTGCGGTCGCCGTACTCGAAGCTGGCGCGCAAGGTCGCGTCTCCCAGCGAGCGGCTGACCCAGGAAAGCTTGATGCGCTGCTCGTCCAGCCGCGTGCGTTCGCGGTGGCGCGGCTGGTTGTGGTCGAAGGTGTAGACCAGGCTGAGCGAATCGGATTCGCCGACGTTCCAGTCCGCGCCCAGTTCCAGCAGCGTGTCGCGGTAGCCGAACGGCACGCTGGCGATCTGCACGTTGGAAGTGGCGTAGTAGCCGTTGTCGAAGATGCCCGTCTCGCCCGGCACCACGCTGCCCTGCGCGCCGTTCTCGGAGATGTAGCCGTATTGCCCGGTGAGCGGGTTGTAGGCGAGGTAGCGGGTCTTGTTGTCCTCGTCGTAGTAGCGCAGTTCCGCGTGCCAGCCGAAGCTGCGGCCCGGGTGGAAGCTGAGCTTGGCGTCGAACAACCTGGTGTCGATGCGCGCGTTGGCATGCGTGCGCGAGAGCGCCGCGGGCGTGTTCCACAGGTCGCACGGGATCAGTTGCTGAAGCGGTCCCACGGCGAAGCCCAGCGTGCCCGTGCAATTGACCGGCGGCAGCAGCGCGTCGTTCTGGCGCATGGTCCCGTAGGCGGCCGCCAGCGAGAGCTCGCCGCGCCACTTGAGTTCGCGCGACAGTTCCATTCGCAGGTTGTGGTAGTCGTTGTCCGGTTCCAGCGAATACTCGCCGTTCACCACCGGCGCGACGTTGGGAACGCCGACCACGTTGTGGATCAGGAACGGGTTCTGGTAGTCCAGGTAACTCTTGTGGTCGCGGAAGAACGAGCCGTTGTAGAGCGCGTTGAAGTGCCACAGCTTGCCGACGCGGCGCAGGCCGATGTTGACGTCGGTGGTGGTGAAGTCGATCGGCCGGACCGTTTCCATGATGCCGCCGTCGCCGCCGAACGGTGAGCCGGTGTCGGTGAAGAACGGATAGTTGAAGAACATCGGCCCGCCCCACAGCCGCGTGCCGTCGCGCTTCTCGCTGGTGATCGAGGCGAAGCCGATCCAGTCGCGGTAGAGCGCACCTTCGAGGCTGAGGCCCGTGCGCGTGCGGGTCAGTGCGATGGTGCGCCGGGGCGCGGCGGCCGAGGCCGCCTGCACGGCCGCGATGGTGCTGCCGCCCGGAACGAGGGTTGCCGGCAGGGTGAGGTTGCTGCTGCCGATGCCGTCCCAGATCGGGAAGGCGTTGGTCGACACCGTGTGCGGGATGTCGCGGTAGAACGCCTGGAACTTGTAGTGTCCGTAGCGGCCGGCGCGCAGGCGGTAGTACTGGTCGTCGCCGCTGATCCGGCTGCCGCGGAACTCGACATAGCTGCCGGTCTTGGGGTTGTCGAAGCCCAGCGCGAACAGGCCCAGCGCGGCGCCGTTCTTCCAGTCGGTGTACTGGCGGAAGAACTCCGCGTTGCTGTCGCCGCCGACGTGGATGTAGCCCAGTTGCAGCAGGCCCCACCAGGTCCAGTCGCCGCCCTGTCCCAGCGGTTTGCCGGCAAGGTCGTACGGGTACGGATAGAGCGCGCCGCTGGGCGTTCGCAGCATGCCCGGGTGCAGCCACGACATGCCCTCCGGGCCGGGCGTCATCAGCGGCGACCAGCCGCGCGGGTCCAGAGCGTTGCCGTACTGCATGTCGCCCACGCGCATGGTGTCGCTGCTGTCGCTGGCGTGCGCCAAAGGCGCGCCCGCCAGCAACGCGAGGAGGATGGCGCGGGACATCGGATGGACGGTGCGCATGGCGTGGGCTCCTCGTCCGTGGTCGTCCTATTTGTGGAAGCGCGAACCCGAAGGGTTGTTCGAGCCGTGGATGTTGGTGTGGCAGGTCAGGCAGGCGCGGCCCATCAGGCGTTCGTCCGGGTTCGGCCCGCGGCCGAGGTTGGTCGGTACCTGCAGGTCGTTCGGGTGGCGGGTCATGGTGTGGCACTGCTGGCACAGCATCGGCACCGGCGCCACCAGCAGGGTCTGCTGGTTGGAGCCGTGCGGGTCGTGGCAGTTGAGGCAGCTCTCGCGCACCGGCGCGTGCTCGAACAGGAACGGGCCGCGCTTTTCGGCGTGGCACGAATAGCAGGTCTCGTTGACCGTATCGGTCTTCAGCAGCGGACGGGTCAGCGTGCCGTGCGGGTTGTGGCAATCGGTGCAGGCCATCTGCCCTTCCGGCAACGGCATGTGCGAGCGCCGGTTGAACTTGGCCATGATGTCCTTGTGGCAGGTGGCGCAGACCTCGTTGATCGAAGGCTTGGCCAGGACGCCTTCGGGCGACAGCCGCGCCATCGGGTTGTGGCAGTCGGCGCAGGACAGCCCGCGCGCCTCGTGCACCGAGCCGAGCCAGTGCTGGCGAGCGCCGCCGGCATGGCAGCCCAGGCAAACCTCGGTCTGGGTGTGCACGTCGGTTTTCGCGCCGTGGGTGAAGGCGATGATCGAACCGGGCTCGGTCGGGTTCTTCGCGTGTTCCGAGCCGGGGCCGTGGCAGCTTTCGCAGGCCGCCTGCGGACCACTGTCGGCCGCACCGGCATTGAACGCCTGCACGTGGATGGAGTGGGCCGCGTGCATGTCCTCCAGCGAATGGCAGGCGGCGCAGGTTTTCGCGCCCACAGGGTCGGCCTCGGGCGCCAGCGGGTTGTGCGGGATCGGGGCGGCGTCGAACGAGGTGGCGGGGCTGTCCTCGACCTGGCGCAGATGCGGGTTGTCCTTGCGGAAATCGCCCGCGCCCATGTCGGTGGCCGGGAGCATGCGTGCGATGTCGGACTGGGTCAGCGTACTGGACGGCTGACTGGCGGCCGGCGCCGGTGCGGATTGGGGGGCCGATTGCGCGCGGGCCGCGGACCAGACCACGCCTCCCAGGCCCACTGCGATGGACAGCACGGCCGCGAACGAAACCGGTATGGCACGCATGGCTCGCATCCCCGATGTCTGGCGAGAACCTGCAACGCGGGCCCCTGCCCCCAAGCCGGCAGCCCGACACGGCGGCGCCTGCATCCGCCGCCGCCAGGCCAATAGACCCTATGGCGTGAAGAGCGGATGCAAGCGTTTTGAGCGGTTCCACGCGGCATGGCCGCCGGCGCTGGCGCCGGTCGTGCCACTGGAACCCACCGTAAGTGCGTTTCGGAAACGTCCAGGTTGCATGGGCGGGAAATGGGGCTCGCGCATGCCTTTGCAGGAGCTCATTGGTGGCGATGCGCCGTCGCTACGGGCTGCCGAAGGACTTGCCCCGCAAGTGGTTCCTGCATGGGCGGCCAATGCAATGGGTCGGCTCGCGCCGTTCACATGGCGGCCGTGGGCGGCGTGCGCGGTGCACGCCGCCGATCGGGGCTTCAGGCGTTCGGTTCGCCGCAGCGGCAGGGCTGGCCGATGCCGCAGCCGCAACCGCAGCCGGGCTGGCTGGCAGGCGCGGCCTGGCAGCCGCAGGTGCAGGTGGCGCCGGCACAGTTGGCGCAGCGGCAGGCGAAGGTGTCGGTGTTGTTCATGGTCGTGTCCTCGTGGGGTAGGGGTACGGATGCTCGATCCGTGGACGTCATTGTCCGGACCACCCCTATCGCACGCTTGAATCGAAGGGCTAACCTTGCGGGGGTCCCTGTTCGACGCGGAGGCCCGCGATGTCCCCAGGCATGGCCGGCAACGGCAGCGATTCCCGCCGCCGCGTGGGTGGCGTCGGGCGGGTGTTGTTGTGGAAGGGCGCGAGCGTATGGGTCGGCCGCGACACCGGACAGGTGCAGCCGCACAGCCACCATGCCATCCAGATCACGCTCGCCGCGGCACAACCGATCCGCATCCGCGATGCGGCCGAGGAAAATTGGCTCGAGACCTCGGCGGCGATCGTGATGCCCGATCGCTGGCATGTCTTCGACGGTTGCGGGCAACCGGTGGCAATGGTGTTCGTCGAACCGGAGACGCTGGCCGGCCGCGCGTTGCTCGCGCGTTATGGCGAACACGACGTGAGCCTGCTTCCCGATGACGGCCTGGGTGCACTCGCCGCCGCGCTGCATGCCGTGTTCGACGCGCGCGGGACGGACCGGTCACTCATCGAGGCGGCGCAGCGCGTGGTCGAACACCTGGCCGCCACGCCCGCGGGTCCACAGGCCGTCGACCGGCGCATTGCCGTGGTGCTTGACCGCGTGCGCGACCAGCCCGGCGCCGGGCTCACGCTCACGCAGGCGGCTTCGATGGCGCATCTGTCGCCGAGCCGCTTTCGCCATCTGTTCGTGGCGCAGACCGGCATTTCGTTCCGCGCCTACCTGCTGTGGGCGCGCGTCGGTTTCGCGGTGACGCGGGGGCTGGCTAGCGGCTCGTGGACGGAAGCGGCACAGCAGGCCGGCTTCGCCGATTCGGCGCACCTGAGCCGCACCTGCCGCCGCATGTTCGGCCTGGCGCCGACGATGCTGGTGCCGGAAAGCCCGGCGCCCGCGGCCGGTCGCGCCACGGGCCGGCGGGTCGCGATCGGGGCCAGGGCCTAGGCCGGCGGCTGCCAGAGTTCGATGCGGTTGCCTTCGGGATCCATGATCCAGCCGAACGCGCCGTACTCGCTCTGGTCCACGCGTTCGTCCACCTCCACGCCGTCGGCGCGCAATCGCTCCAGCAATCCGGCCAGGTCATCGACGCGGAAGTTGATCATGTAGGCCTGCTGGCTCGGCTCGAAGTAGGTGGTGTCGGCGGGAAACGGCGTCCACAGCAGGTAGCCCGGGCGCGACGCATCCTCCTGGAAACGCACGCCGCCCCACGCCTCCGGTTCGAGCCCGAGGTGCCGCGCGTACCACGCCGTCAGCGCGCCCGGATCGCGCGACTTGAAGAAAATCCCACCCAGTCCGATGACCTTGGCCATGTGCCCTCCCCGGTTCGTCTACGACCGCGGATGCGGCCGTCTCAAGCGCGGGCAATAGTGCGCCAAGGCGACGGCATCGGCCACCCGCGCCTGCGGGTGCCGACGGCTCAACCGGCGACGGACAGGGTGGCGTGCTGGAAGAACGCCTGCACGTCGGCCAGTTCGCGCGTGCGCGGCATCGGCGGCAGGCTGGCAAGGAACAGGCGGCCGTAGCCCTTGCTGGTCAGGCGCGGGTCGCACAGCATCAGCACGCCGCGGTCGTGCACATCGCGGATCAGGCGGCCGGCGCCCTGTTTGAGCGCGATGGCGGCGGCGGGCACCTGCCAGCCCATGAACGGGTTGATGCCCGATTGCTCCAGCGCGTCCAGCCGTGCCTGCAGCACCGGATCGTCGGGCGCGGCGAACGGCAGCTTGTCGATCACCACCACACTCAATGCCTCGCCGGCGACATCGACGCCTTCCCAGAAGCTCGCCGCCCCGAGCAGCACGCCGTGGCCGCTGGCGCGGAACTCCTCCAGCAACTGGTGTCGCGGCGCGCTGCCCTGCACGAACAGCGGCCACGGCACGCGGTCGGCCAGCAGTTCGGCCGCGCGGCGCAGCGCGCGGTGCGAGGTGAACAGCAGGAAGGCGCGGCCGTGGGAAGCTTCAAGTACGGGCAGCGCGGCCTCGATCACGCACTCCGTGTGGTCGCGCCCGCTCTTGTCGAACATGTTCGGATCGGGCAGGCCCGCAGGCAGGTAGCACAACGCCTGGCTGGCGTAGTCGAACGGGCTGTCCAGGTGCAGCGCCTGCGGATCGTCCAGGCCGAGCTGGCGGGCGAAATGGTCGAAGCTGCCGGCGACCGAAAGCGTGGCGGAGGTGTGGATCCATGCCGCGCCGGTGCGTTCGCGCATGGCGCGCAGCGGCGCGGCGAGGTCCAGCGGCGTGGCGTGGAGGGAAAAGCCGCGCGGGAAGAGTTCGTACCAGCGCACGTCCTCGGCGCCGCCGCCGTCGACGATGCGGTCGAGCCGTTCGGCGAGCGCGGCGGCGCGCTCGTGCACGTTGGCCAGGCCACGCGAACGCTCAGCCTGCGAGGCGAGCAGGTCGGTGAAGGCTGCGAGCAGCTCGCCCAGATCCTGCAGGCCTTCATGCACGGCAGCCAAGGCGTCCAGTTGATGGAACGGGCCGCGCGTGGGCAGCGCGTCCATCGCAAGGCGCAGCCGGCGCAGTGCACCCTGCAACGCCTCGGCCGGTTCCAGCAGCAGGCCGATGGCGCCGGTGACGCCGCTGCATTCGCGCAGCGCGTCGGCGGCCAGGTCGCCTAATTGGCGTGCGCTGACACTCTGCGAGAAGAACTGGCCGGCCAGTTCGGGCACCTGGTGTGCTTCGTCCAAAATGAATGCGCCGGCGCCTGGCAGGATCTCGCCAAAGCCTTCCTGCTTGAGCGCAAGATCGGCGAACAGCAGGTGATGGTTGACCACCACCAGGTCCGCCTCCAGCGCCTCGCGGCGCGCCTTGACCACGTGGCAGTCGTCGAAGAACGGGCACTCGACGCCCAGGCAGTTCTCCGGCGTGGAGGTGACCCGCGGCCACAGCGGCGATTCCTCCGGCACCTCGGCCAGTTCCATGCGGTCGCCCGCGCGGGTGCGCGCCGACCAGGCGCGGATGGCGGCCAGCTGCGAAGCCTCGGTGCGTTCGAAGGTGCCGCCCTCGCGCACGGTCTGGTCCAGCCGGTACAGGCACAGGTAGTTCGCCCGACCCTTCAACAGCGCCGCCTTGCCGCGCATGCCGAGCACCGCGCGCACCTTTGGCAGGTCGCGAAAATAGAGCTGGTCCTGCAGCGCCTTGGTGCCGGTGGAGACGATCACACGCTCGCCCGAGAGCAACGCGGGCACCAGGTAGGCGTAGGTCTTGCCGGTGCCGGTGCCGGCCTCGGCGATGAGCGTGTCGCGGTTGGCGATGGCGTCGGCGACCGAGCGGGCCATCGCCTGCTGCGCGAGGCGCGGGGCGAAGTTGGGCAGCTCGCGGGCAAACGGGCCGTCGGCGCCGAGCAGCGCGCCGATGTCTTCAGGATCGGTCATCACGCAAGTATCGCCGAGGCGCCGCGCGGACGCACTGGCGAGCGACCCGGTGCCGGCGCACCATGGCCGGCAACCTTTTGGGGGAACGCGCCATGGGTGGGGAAAAGAAGGCCACGGCGGAACGGCTGGCCGCCTACTCCGATGCCGTCTTCGCCGTGATCGTGACGATCATGGTGCTGGAACTGGAGGCACCCGACCGGCCGTCGTTCTCGGCGCTGGTGCCGTTGTGGCCCACGGCGATCAGCTATGCGGTGAGCTATCTCTTCATCGCCGTCATCTGGATCAACCACCATCACCTGATGCGGTTCGCCGGCGAGCCCACGCTGGGGCTCATCTGGACCAACTTCATCCATCTCTTCCTGGTATCGCTGCTGCCGTTCGCGACTTCGTGGATCGCTCGCACCGGCCTCGCATCGGCGCCGATGGTCTTCTACGCCGGGCTCTTCGTGTGCATCGACATCGCCTACAACGTGTTCGAGTACCGGGTGCTGGCCAGGGCCGACCACCTGGCCGAACGCCCGCGGCGGATCGCGCGGCGACGGTCGCTGGCGGTGCTTGCCATCTTCGTGAGCGCGGCCTGCGTCGCGACAGTCGCCCCGCGCGTAGGCTTCGGGCTCATATGCGGCGGCCTGATACTGCATCTGCGACCCGAAGCCGGACGCTGAACGTGCACGACCGATACAGCCCCACAGGACCTCAACCTCAGGAGCACACGATGTCGACCGAACTGCAGATGCTGGTGTGGAGCGTGATCCTTGGACTGGTACAGATCGCCATCGCGGCGGCTGGCTCGATGGCTCAGCGCGGGCCGGGCTGGGCAGCCAGCGCGCGGGACGAGCCCGCGGTGCCGTTGACCGGCGTCGCCGGACGACTGGACCGTGCGCGCGCCAATTTCCTGGAGACTTTTGCGTTCTTCGCCGCGCTCGTGCTCGCAGTGGTCGCGATGGGCAGGCAGGACGCGAGCAGCGCGCTGGGCGCGCAACTGTATTTCTGGGGACGGCTGGTCTACCTGCCGGTGTATGCGGCGGGTATCCCGTACCTGCGTACGCTGGTGTGGGCGGTGAGCATCGCGGGGATCGTGATGTTGCTCAAGGCCGCGCTCTGAGCGTGCGTCACTGCTCCCTCTCTCCGAAGGGGAGAGGGAACCAGGTTTTCAGTAACGCGGAACGCCTTCCTTGTGGCAGTCCTGCACGCCCTTGCGCGCTGCGATGGCGCCGGTTTGGTCGCCAGCCTGCTGGCGCATCTCGACCACCGTCTGCCAGTTGCGCGCGCACAGCGGCCCGAGTTGCGGCCCGAGCGACCAGGAATGGCGCGCCAGGCGCTCGGCACTGGCGTAGTCGTGCAGGCGGATGGCGACTTCGGCGCGGTCCTGCAACAGGTCCGGCGAGTCGGGATTGAGCTTCAGTGCCTGGTCGAGCTTGGCGGCCGCATCGGCGTAGCGGCCAGCGCGTTCGTCCGCCTGGGCGGCGTCCTGCCAGGCACTGACGCCGGGGTCGCGCAAGGGCGCCACGTCGATGACCGATTGCTCGCGAGCGCCAGCTGCGCGAATGGCGCCGACCATGTCGTGGGCCGGCAGCACCGGCTTTTCTTCTTGCGGCGGGACACTGAAACAGCCGGCGAGCAGCAGCGTGGCGAGCGTGGCGGAGGCAAAACGAAAACGCGAAACGGAAAACATCGAAAGGGTCTCTAGGGAAGCGTGGAAGCGGCGGGCGCCGGCGTGTTGCCGTCGCCGCCGAAGAAGTTGCCGATGCGCTGCCAGAAGCAACCCTCGCTGTCGGCCGGAAGCGAGCCGGCGACGACCGGGAACTGGCGCGCGCCCTCGCACTCGGGCTGCGTGGGCTTGCCGTCGACCGGATTGATCCAGGCCATTTCCAGGCCCTCGCCCGGCTGCGCCGAAAGCGGGCGCGTGGGCAGGTGCCGGAACAGGTCCTGCCAGGCGCGCAGGCCGCCGGTGGCGCCGAACAGGCCGGTCGGCTTGTTGTCGTCGCGGCCCATCCAGAACACCGCGAGCCGGTCGGCGGTGAAGCCGGCGAACCAGCTGTCGCGCATGTCGTTGCTGGTGCCGGTCTTGCCGGCGGCGTTGAGCCAGGCCAGCGACGAGTCGCCCAGGCTGTGCGCGGTGCCGTACTCGGCCACCTGCTGCATCGCCCAGGTGACCAGCCGCACCGCTTGCTGGTATTCGCCCTTGCCGCCTTCGATCTCGTAACGCTTGACGGTATGCCCCTCGCCGTCCACCACGCCGCGCACCGCCAGCAGCGGCAGCGCGTGGCCGTCCGCGGCCACGTATTCGTAGAGCTGGGCGACCTGGAACGCCGACATGTCCACCGCGCCGATCAGCATCGAGGGGCTCGGGTTGATGTCGGTGAAGCCGAACGACTCCAGGAACGCCTTGACCCGTTGCACGCCGACGGCGAGGCCCAGGTGGATGGTGGCCAGGTTCCACGAATGCGCCAGCGCGTCGACCATCGGCACGAAGCCGTGCGACTGGTTGTCGTCGTTCTGCGGCATCCAGGTCTTGCCGCTGGGCTGGCGCAGCATGATCGGCGAATCGTCCAGCGGCGTGCCCAGGTTCCAGTGCGCCGGATCGGTCAGCGCCACCAGGTAGACGAAGGGCTTGACCAGCGAGCCGATCGGCCGGCGCGCATCGAGCGCACGGTTGAAGCCGGGGTCGCCGGGCGTCTTGCTGCCGACCACCGCCAGCACGCTGCCCGTGTCGGTATCGGTGACCACGCCGGCCGCCTGCACCTTGTCGCCGCGCTTGCCCATGTCCTTGATGGCGGTGGTGATCGCCTGTTCGGCGTAGAGCTGCGCGGCGGGGTCGAGCGTGGTGAAGATCGACAACTTGCCGTTGCGCAGCGTCTCGTCGTCGAAATCGTTGGTGATCTGCGCACGCACCAGCTGCATGAACGCCGGGAAGCGGTTGTGCGGCAGTTGCGCATTCGTCGCGATGTCCAGCGGCGCGGCCTGCGCGGCGTTGACCGGGCCGGCGCCAAGCAGGCCGGTGTCGTAGAACTCCTTCAGCACCAGGTTGCGCCGCGCCAGTGCGCGCTTGGGGAAGCGGCGCGGGTCGTAGTAGCTCGGGCCCTTGACCATGCCCACCAGCAGCGCGATTTCCTGCGGCCGCAGGTCCTCCAGCCGGCGGCCGAAGTAGAACTCGGCGCCCGCGGCGAAGCCATGCACCGCCTGGTTGCCCTGCTGGCCCAGGAAGACCTCGTTGATGTAGGCCTCCAGGATGCGGTCCTTGGAGTAGTGCGCCTCGATCAGCAGCGAGAGCAGCGCTTCGTTGAACTTGCGCACCAGGTTCTGGCTGCGGTCCAGGAACAGGTTGCGCACCAGCTGCTGGGTCAGCGTGGAGCCGCCCTGCACGGTGTGGCCGGCGCGCAGGTTGGCGAAGGCGGCGCGCAGGATCGCGCTGAAATCCAGCCCGATGTGATGCTTGAAGTCGCGATCCTCGACCGCCTGCAGGCCGGTCACGAGCAGCGGCGGCACGTCGGCCAGGCGCACGATGCGGCGCTCTTCCTGCTGCGCGCCGTAGACGGTGGCGATGCGCGCCGGATCCAGATGGGCGAGCTTGATCGGCGCACCCGTGGCCGCCTCGGCGAGCGACTCGACCTGGCCGCGGCCCAGCGCCACGCGAATGCGCTTGGGCAGCTCGCCGCCATCCGGACCGGCGTAGCCGCGCGAGGAGATCACGTAGCGGCTGCCGTCGCGCGTCCAGGTGCCCGGCACCTTGCCGGCGGCATCGTGGATGTAGCCGGCGAAGGTCAATTCCAGTTCCAGCGCGGACGACGACATCGGTACGCCGGGGGCCAGCGCCAGCGGACGCGCATACACGCGCGTGGGCACGGCGAACACCAGGTCGTTGAAGCGATCCTGCACGCGCTTGTTGAGGATCAGCGTGTACGGCAGCACGAAACCCAGCCCCAGGCCCAGCGCAACCCAGAACGGAATGCGCAGCCAGCGCCAGCTGTGGCGCGCGAACGCGCCCATGCGAGAGATCAGTGCCAAGGTTTTCGAACCTGGATCCAAGGTGGGCTCCGATGATAGGGCGTCCCACCCGGCGCGCATCTGAACGTGGGCGGCGGGATGTGGCGTGGCGCGGGCGTCGGACTGGCGCGAGGCGGGCAAAACGGGGGGTGCGCTTCCGGCGCGCCGCGCAGACGCCGGGTCAGTCCGGCCCCCAACATTGCGCATCCGGCTGGAACGGCCGCGGGTGCACGTCGAGCAGGCGTTCCAGCTCGCTGTTGTCGGCGACCAGGTCGGCGTCCAGCCGGGCCAGCGGACCGCGCAACCGCGGGACTGCATGGCGGCCCAGGCGCAGCAGCCAGGTCGGGACCGGCAGCGGCAGGGTCGCCATCGGCAGGCTGCGCTGGACGCGGGCAAACATTTCGCCCGCCGTCAGCCGCTCGCCACCGCCGAGCATCAGCACGCGGTTGGCGGGTCGATCGATCGCGGCCAGCGTGGCCAGCGCGACGTCGTCCGCGTGGACAGGCTGGCGCAGGCCGCCACCGGCGGGTCGCGGAAAGGCGCGCGTGCGCATCGCCCGGCGCGCGAGCGGGGTCAGGCTCTTGTCGCGGCCAGCGCCGTAGATCAGTGTCGGCCGCAATACGGTCCAGGCGCAGCCCAGCACCCCGCAGGCGTCCACCAGTTCCGCTTCACCCTGCTGCAGCAGGCGCGCGATCTCGCGCTCGGCCGGCACCTCGGAAGCGGCCTTGCTCTGCGCGCTCATCGAACTGGTGGCCACGACGCGCGGTGAACCCGTCGGCGCCGCCGCGGCGAGCCAGCGCGCGAACGGCTGCAGCGGGCCATAGCTGACGATGGCGGACACTGGCGACATCGCGGGCACCGCATCGGGCAGGCCACCGCGCACCCAGCGCACGCCCTCGCTGTCGGCATGCGGCTCGCGGCTCACCGCGATCACCGACTCGCCACGCGCGCGCAGGCGCGGCAACAGGAAATGGCCGATCTGGCCGCTGGCCCCGAACACTACGACGGTCATGCAACCTCCGGTCAGTGGCCGGATTGCAGGCGACGCGACAGTTCGCTCACGCGCGGCAGGTAGGGTGCGAGCCTGCGCGCCTGCTCGATCGACTGCGCCGCGTTGGCGCGGTCGCCGCGGTCGAGCTGCTGCTCGGCCTGGTCCAGCCAGGCGTCGACCAGCCGCTCGCGCAACACGCTTTCGTTGGAATCGCCGGGTGACAGATCGCCAAGCGCGCCGAGCAATTCGCCGGCCTTGTCCAGGTTGCTGCTGGCGAGAGCCTGGTTGAACAACTGCACGACCAGATTGGGCAGGTCTTCCAGCCCCTGCAGCGCGGCCTGGTTGTTGCCGTCGATGGCCAGCGCGTTGCGGTAGAGGTCGTACGCGCTCTCGCCCGGAGGCAGCATGATCAGGCCCTGCGTGGCGGCGGTGCGGGCCCGGCGCACCAGTTCGGCAACCTGTTCGATCTGGTCGGCGGTCAGTTCCGGCGGCGGGGGCGGCGGCGGTTCGGCTTCGGGCGCAGGTTGCGCCGGCTTGGCGGCGGTCGGTGCCGGCTGCGTGGCAGGCGGCGTGGCTCGCGCGGTCTTGGTGTTGAGCCGCGCCCGCGCGGCGGCGAGATCGGCGGACTTGGGCGCCAGCGCCTCGGCCTGGTCGAGCAGGCGGGAGGCCTGGTCGGTGTCGTCGGCATCGAGCGCCGCGTTGGCCTGCACCACTAGCGCCTGGGCGACCTGGCCGAGGCCTGCGCGGGCCTGCACGTTGCCGGGATCGAGCGTGAGCGCGGCCTGGAATTTCGCCAGCGCGGTATTGTCGCCCTCGCCCGCGATACGGCCTTCGCGCAAGGCCTGCTGGCCCTGTGAAATGGCTTCGAGCAGGGCGCCGTCGTCCTGGTGCTGCGCCTGCGCGAGCGCGGCGCGCAATGCGGGCAGGTCGCCGTAGCTGGGCAGCAGCGCGGTCAGCTGGTCGATGAGGGTGGCGGCGGTGGCCGCGTCGCCATGGGCGAGCGCGGCGCGCGCCTGCTCGGCAAGGCCGCTGCCGACCTGATCCAGGCCGTGCTGGGCCACCGCGTTGTCGCGATCGGCGGCAAGCATCTGCTGGTACAGCGCGCCGGCGCCGTCCGGGCCGGTGAGCTTGCCCGCGTTGAGCGCTTTCTGCGCGCGTTCGACCAGGTCGTCGGCCGGCTGCGCGGCGCCACGCGCTTGCCGGATCATCCCGTCGAGCCGGTCGACGTCACTGCCGCCGCCGAGCAGCTCGCGGGCGACGGTGAGTTCCTGCTGCGCCTCGTCGAGGCGGCCAGCGCGGAAAGCGGCGTCGGCGCGCGAGAGTTCGGCCATGCCGACCTGGTGCAGGCCGTCACGGGCTCGGTCGTTGTCCGGTTCGAGCGCGCGCGCGCCCTGGTAGAGCTCGCGTGCGCTGGTGCCGTCCGTGCCGTCCAGATGGCCGTCCTGCAGCGCCTTGTCGGCGCGGCTCAGGACGTCGTTGAGCTCCGTGCGCGGGACCATGTCGCGCAAGCTGTTCTGGTATTCGCGCAGCATCCACACGCCGGCGCCGAGCAGCAACACGACCACCAGCAAGACCAGGTGCCAGCTGCGCAGGCGGATGCGCCGGCGACGCGGCGGTGGCGTCGTCCGCGGCGAATGGAAGGAGATCGGCGGCAGGCGATCGTCCGGGTCGTCCGCGCGCGGGCGCGGGGCATGCAGGTCGCCCAGGTCACCCAACGTGGGTTCGGCGCGCCCGTCCCGGCCGTTTTTGTCTCTGCGTCCGCTCATGGTCCATAGCTGTCCTGGCAACGGATCCAGCTTAGCATCGCCCACTTCACGCGCCCGGCGGTGAAGCTCGCGCATTCAGCTTGCGCTGACCCGCCTTGCCTCGACCACGTTGGGCAGCGCCACCAGCTTGCCGAGCAGGGACGAGAGCTGCTCGAAGTCGCGCACGCGCAGGGTGAAGCGCATCTCCACCTCGCCGGTGCGGCTTTGCAGCCGGCTGGAGGACGCCACGATCGGCGTGCCGACGTTGCTGATCAGGTTCATCACGTCCTTCTGCAGGCCCTTGCGGTCGAAGCCGTGCAGCTCGACGTCGACCTGATAGGACTGCGCCGTGGCCCGGCCCCACTCGACGTCGATCACCCGGTCCGGATCGCGTCGCGCCAGCCGCGCCAGGCTGGCGCAATCGGCGCGGTGCACCGACACGCCGCGGCCCTTGGTGATGAAGCCGCGCACCGGATCGCCCGGCAGCGGCTGGCAGCAGCGCGCCAGCACGGTCAGCAGGTTGCCCACGCCCTCGATGCGCAGCGCGCCATGGTCGGGCGTGACGTGGCGCGCGACCGGCTGCGCCGGAAGCGGCGCAGGTTCGACCGGGTGTGCCGCCTCCTGCAGCACGCGTGCGATCTGGCCGCCGCTGACCTCGCCCAGCGCGAGGGCGACCAGCAGTTCCTCGTGCGTCTTCAGGTGAAAATGGGCCGGCAGTTTCGACAGATCGGCATTGGGCAGCGCGAGGCGCCGGAGCTCCCGTTCGAGCAGTGCGCGACCGGCGGCGAGGTTGGCGTCGAACGCGATGCGGTGGAACCACGAGCGCGCCTTCTCGCGCGCACGGCTGGTGTTGAGGTAGCCGTGGTGCGGCGAGAGCCAGTCGCGGCTGGGTTCGGCGTTTTTCGCGGTGACGATTTCCACGCGGTCGCCACTGCGCGGCTGGTGGGTGAGCGGCACGATGCGGCCGTTGACCTTGGCGCCACGGCAGCGATGGCCGACCTCGGTGTGCACGTAATAGGCGAAGTCGAGCACGGTGGCGCCGTGCGGCAGGTCGAAGACCTCGCCCTTGGGCGTAAGCAGGTAGACGCGGTCTTCCAGCAGTTCGGTGCGCAGCTCGGCCGCCACCTCCTCGTCGGCGCGCGGCTCGAGAAGCTTGCGCATCCAGGCGATCTTCGCCTCGAACTCGGCATCGGCGCCGCCGCCCTCCTTGTAGCGCCAGTGCGCCGCGACGCCCAGCTCGTTGTCGCGGTGCATGGCGTGGGTGCGGATCTGCACCTCCAGCGTCTTGCCCTGCGGACCGATCACCGCGGTGTGCAGCGAGCGGTAGCCGTTGCCCTTGGGGCGGGCGAGGTAGTCGTCGAACTCGCGCGGCAGGTGCTGCCATTGCGCGTGCACCACGCCCAGAGCGCCGTAGCAGTCGGCCACATTGTCGACCAGGATGCGCACCGCGCGGATGTCATACAGGTCGGAGAAATCCAGGCCCTTGCGATGCATCTTTTTCCAGATGGAATAGATGTGCTTCGGGCGGCCGGCGAGGTCGGCCTTGATGCCGGCGTCCTTCAGCGCCGCACCGAGCTCGGCCAGCACTTGCGCGATGAACGCCTCGCGGTCGGCGCGGCGCTCGTCCAGCAGGCGCGCGATGCGCTTGTAGGTGTCCGGCTGCAGATAGCGGAAGGCCAGGTCCTCCAGCTCCCACTTCAGCTGCCAGATGCCCAGCCGGTTGGCGAGAGGCGCGTGGATGTCACGGGTGAGCCTGGCCAGCGCCATGCGCTCGGCTTCGGGCAATGCCATCGCGCCGCGCATTTTCGCCAGTTGCCGGGCCAGCAGCACGAACACCACGCGCAGGTCGCGAATGATCGCCAGCAGCAGCCGGCGCAGGCCCTCGTGCGTGCCGGTCTCGCGCTGCGCGTGCAGGGCCCAGACCTTCTGCGCGGCGAGCTGGCCTTCGACCAGCCGCTGCACTTCCAGCGGCAGCCAGGGCGCGCGTGCCTGCCAGGCTTCCGGGTCGCCCTGCGCCAGCTCGAACCACACCGCGGCCGCCTGTGTCTGCGCGTCGCAGCCGAGCATGGCGAGCAGGTCCAGCACGTCCGCGCATTCGGCCCCGTTCGCCGGCGTGCAGGTCGCCAGGGCATCCGCTAGCAGCGGCAACGCGGCCGCGCGGACTTGCCATTGAGCCAGGCGGGTCGATGCGGGATGGGTGGGCTGGGACATGGGAAGGGACATTCTAGAAGAAGGTCCTTGTCGGAGGCCGTAGCGGAGCCGAAGGGGAAGCGCGGAGCGCAGCGTTCAACCCGGCGGCAGGCGGATCACCCCAAGGCTTCCAACGCCCGCGCCAGGCGCTTGGCCGACACCGGTTCGGCGGTCCTCAGTTCCTGCGCGAACAACGAGACGCGCCATTCCTCGATCAGCCAGCGCAGTTCGTCGAGCTCTGCCCCGCCCCCGGCCTGGTGCCTGAGGTACTCGCGCCAGTACGGCAGCACCTGCAGCATGCGCTGCTGGTCCCTGGCCGGGTCCTGGCGCAGCCGTTCGGCACGCAGTCGCATGGCCTTGAGGTAGCGCGGGTAGTGCGCCAGGCGCGCGTTCGGCAGTTCGCGGGCGAAGCCGGGCGCGAGCAACGCGTCGAGCTGCTCGCGCAGGTCGTCGTAGCTGGCGCGGGCAAAGCCGATCAGCGGGGGGTCCAGCCAGGGCTTGAGATCGGCCTGGGCCTCGATGACCGGCTCGACCAGTTTCAGTCGCTCGACCGCCGCGGCGAACAGCTCGCGCGCAAGCGCGGTGCGCAGCGCCTCGAAATCACCGGCCGTGCGCGCGTCGAGGTCGTGCGTTGCCAACAGGTTTCCGAAGCCACCCTCGACCAGGTCCTCGCGCAGCGAGTCGACGCTGCCCAGCGGCGCGTATTTCAGCGACAGCGGATTGGCGATCGGCAGGCGCCGACGGGCCTGCTTCATGTCGCTGGCCAGCGCGTTGCGCAGCAGCCGCTCCACGCCTTTCAGATGCGCCGCACGGGCTTCGTCGCGACGTTCGAACACGCGCAGCGCCACCGCCTCGCCCAGGTCGACCAGCGCCGGGAAGGCGGTGAGGCCGCCCTCGGAGCGCACCTGCGGGGGAATTTCCTCGAAGTCCCAGCGGATGACGTCCTCGCGCGTCAGCTCGACGTCGGTCTTGCGCGAGAAGGCTTCGCGGGCTTGCGTTTCCCATTGCGCGCGCAATGCGGCGAGGTCGCGGCCGGTGGCCAGCGTCTTGCCGCGCTCGTCGTGCAGGCGGTAGCGCATCTTCAAGTGGGCCGGCAATTCCACCGCCGCGAATTCGGACGGCGGCGCGTCCACGCCCGTGGCGCGCTTGAGGAAGGCGGCGAGTGCCTGGAGCAGCGGCTGCTCGCGCGGCGCCTCGGCCTCCACGAAGGCGCGCGCGAAGTCCGGCGCGGGCACGAAATTGCGCCGCAGTGCCTTGGGCAGCCCGCGGATCAGTTCGGCCACCTTGTCGACCAGCAGGCCCGGCACCAGCCATTCACAACGGGCGGCCGGCAGTGCGTTGAGCATCGCCAGGGGCAGTTGCAGGGTGACGCCGTCGGCCTCGTCGCCGGGGACGAAGCGGTATTCGAGCTTGTAGTGTTGTGGCGGAAGGTCGAGCGTGGCCGGGAACGCCTTCGGGTCGAGCCCGGCACCGCCGGCCATCACGTCGTCGAGCGACCAGCGCAGCGCCGCCTGCTCGGCCGGACGCGCGCGGCTGTACCAGGCGTCCAGGGCGCGCGTGCTGGCGATGTCCTGCGGCAATTTGTTTTCGAAGAACGCCGCCAGTTCATCCTCGCCGCGCACCAGGCCTTCGCGGCGCTGCTTCGCCTCGATCTCCCGCGCCTGCGCCATCACGCGCTGGTTGGCGCGGACGAAATCCGCGCGCGCGTCGAGGTCGCCGCGTGCCAGCGCCTCGCGAAGGAAGATCGCATGGGCGAGTGCCGGGTCCTGCTTCTGGAAGGTGACCGGGCGGCGCTCGACCAGGGTCAGCCCGAACAGGCTGACCTGCTCGTAGGCGACCACCGTGCCGCGCTTGCGCGACCAGTGCGCGTCGCGACAGCTGCCCTTGACCAGGTGCGCGGCCTGTTGCTCGATCCAGGCCGGTTCCACGCGCGCGCAGCTCATGCCCCAAACGCGGCCGCCGACGTCGAGGATCTGCGCGGCGAACAGCCAGGCGGGCGGCGTCTTCGCAAGCGCCGAGCCAGGGAAAACCTGGAAGCGGCGCTCGCGGGTGGAGCGGTAGACGCCCTTCTCGTCCTTGTGGCCGACCTGGGTGGGCAGGCCGGCGAGCAGCGAGCGGTGGATGGCTTCGTATTGTTCCGGGCTCGCTGCATCTTCGCCGAGCACCGGACTCTGGCCCACTCTCCCTTCTGGAGAGAAGGTTGGGGTGAGGGGCCGGGGATCGCCCGGAGCTTTCCTGGTGGGGCGGGAACCTTGCGCCTCGCTGCGCGAAGCACGAGCTGAGGCACCTCGGGCTGGAGCCTGGCTCTTTCGCGAGGGTGTCCCCTCACCCCGACCCTCCCCCCCGAGGGGAGAGGGAGCAGGTTTGGCGCTGGCGTCCAGCTTCCATCCCAACTCGGCTACCACGAGCAACAACTGCCGGTGCAGCTCGCGCCATTCGCGCATGCGCAGGAACGACAGGAAATGCCGCCCGCACCAGTCACGCAGTTTCGATTGGGTCAGCTCCTCGTGCGCCTTGGTGTACTCGCGCCAGAGATTGAGCACGCCGACGAAATCGGATCTGGGATCGGCAAACGCCGCATGCGCCGTATCGGCCTGTTGCCTCGCATCGGAGGGCCGCTCGCGCGGGTCCTGGATGGAAAGGAACGCCACGACCACCAGCAACTCGCGCAGGGCATGGCGTTCCTGCGCCTCGACCAGCATGCGCGCCAGCTGCACGTCGATCGGCAGTCGCGCCAGCTGGCGACCGATGGCGGTCAGGTGCCGGCGCTCGTCGATGGCGGAGATCTCCGCCAGGCGCCGGTAACCGTCGCCCACCATGCGCGGATCGGGCGCCTCCAGGAACGGAAAGTCCTCCACCTCGCCCAGTTTCAGCGAGAGCATGCGCAAAATGACGTTGGCGAGCGACGAGCGCAGCAGTTCCGGATCGGTGTAACGCGGCCGGCTTTCGAAATCCGACTCGCCGTACAGCCGATAGCAGATCCCCGGGCCGATGCGCCCGCAACGACCCTTGCGCTGGTCGGCCGCCGCCTGCGAGACCGGCTCGACATGCAGCCGCTCGAGCTGGCTGCGCTGGCTGTAGCGCATCACCCGCGCGCTGCCCGTGTCGACGACGTAGCGGATGCGCGGCACGGTCAACGAGGTTTCGGCCACGTTGGTCGCCAGCACGATGCGCCGCTTCGGTCCGGGCTTGAACACGCGATCCTGGTCGGCCGCCGACAGGCGCGCGTACAGCGGCAGCACTTCGGTCTCACGGTACTGGCGGCGCGAGAGCAGCAGGTGCGCGTCGCGGATCTCGCGTTCCCCGGGGAGGAACACCAGCACATCGGCAGGACCGCCGCCGAGGCTGCGGTCGGCCATGATTTCGTCGAGCACCAGGCCGATGTGTTCGGCGCTGCCTTGCTGGATGCGGTCGGAGGTGTCGCGCGCGTGGGCGCCGCGATCACGCGCCGGGGCCGGCGCTCCCGGAGCGTCGGCGGCGCGCCAGCGGACTTCGACCGGGTAAGCGCGCCCTTCGACCGACACCACCGGCGCGTCGTTGAAATGTTGGGCGAAGCGTGCGGTGTCGATCGTCGCCGAGGTGACGATGATCTTCAGCTCCGGCCGCTTCTGGGCCAGGCGCTTGAGGTAGCCGAGCAGGAAGTCGATGTTGAGGCTGCGCTCGTGCGCTTCGTCGATGATCACCGTGTCGTAGGACGACAACCACGGATCGCCCTGAGTCTCGGCCAGCAGGATGCCGTCGGTCATGAACTTGACCAGCGTGCGCTCGGACACCTGGTCGTTGAACCGCACCTGGAAACCGACCTGCTCGCCCAGCGCCGTGCCCAGTTCCTCCGCCACGCGGCGGGCGACCGAGCGCGCAGCCAGGCGGCGCGGCTGGGTGCAGCCGATCATGCCCGCCTCGCCGCGGCCGGCGGCCAGGCACAGCTTGGGCAACTGGGTGGTCTTGCCCGAGCCGGTTTCGCCGGCGATCACCACGACCTGGTGCTTGCGGATCAGTTCGACGATCTCGTCGGCGCGTGCGCTGATCGGCAACGATTTGTCCAGCCGGATCGCCGGCTTGGCCGCGGCGCGCACCTGGCGTCGCGCCGCCGAGGCGGCGACGTCGGCCGCCAATGCATCGAGCTTGCGGGAATCGGGCTGGCGCGAAAGCCCGCGCCACCGTCCCAGCAGCCGGCCGAAGTCACGGCTGGACACGCCCGCGAGCGCCTCGCGCAAGGCGCGCAGGCGGGCGTCGTCGGGCTTCGGGGGCGGAGTGTCGTTCATGGGACCGCACATGATAGCCGCAGGCTATGGGCCTCATCGGAACGATTCATTTCACGGCGCGGGCGCCAGTCGGTACCGTGGATCCCGTACCCGCTCACGAGGAGGGATTTCCATGACCAACATCGGCATCGCCCCGCAGGATCGCCAGACCATCGCCGAACAGCTGTCCAAGCTGCTGGCGGACACTTATTCGCTATACCTGAAAACCCACAGCTTCCACTGGAACGTCACCGGCCCGCAGTTCAACAGCCTGCACGCCATGTTCGAGACCCAGTACAACGAGCTGTGGCTGGCTGCCGACGAGATCGCCGAGCGCATCCGCACCCTGGACGTGTTCGCCCCCGGCTCCTACAGCCAGTTCGGCAGGCTTACTTCGATCAAGGAAGAAGCTGGCGTGCCCGACTGGAAGGACATGGTCAGCCAGCTCGTCGAAGGCCACGAGATTGCTGCCCACACGGCCCGCGGTGCGATCAAGGTCGCCCAGGACGGCGGCGACGAGGGCACCGCCGACATGCTCACCGGCCGCCTGAAGCAACACGAGAAGACCGCCTGGATGCTGCGTTCATTGTTGAGGTAGCAGGGAGTTACGGCGGCAGCCGGGCCGGCGGCCATCGACATGCTTCGTATCGCCTCCCCGCGGGCGGTCGCAGTGGCGGCCGTCAGGCAGGGCACGACGGGCTCGCACCCCAACTGGTGCGAAAAGCGGCCGGCGCATCAGTGGCGCGTGCAGGGCAGCCCTCAGGGCCGCTTCGAAACGAGTCTTCTCGAAACCGCAAGCACGCCAAGCGTTCCCACAACTACGACGACGATTTGCGCATTGGCGCTAATCAACGGAGCCAGAAAGACGAAAAACACCACGCTCCAGATCAGGATTGAAACCAGCGGCACCCACGTCCCTTTTTTCACGAACTCTCTCCGCGCCCCGTGAACAAGAAGCGGGCCCCGCCGAAGCCGGCGCCCGCCTGTGCAAATTTACTGTCTCGGCATCGAATGGAAGTACCCGGGATTGTGTTCGACCGCCTCCGCGAAGGCGATTCCAATGATTCCGGCGCCTGCCAGGCCGATACCGGCGGCATCCAGTCCGAACGACAACGCGAAACCGGCGATATCGCCTCGCCAGGCGAGTTCGGGAACGTTGACCACGCCACCCGACACATTCATTACTTCGGCTGATCCCATCGCACGCATTCTTCCCTCTCCTTTTGTAGCTGCGAATCGTCAGGCCGCCGCAAGCCTCACGCGGGCGATCTCCGACAACGCCAGATTGCAGGCCTGAATCCCCCTGTGGCGCGTCGCCATGCTCCCGTTCCAGAGGACCAGCGTGGGACTTTCGACGACCTGTAGCGCATCGGCCAACAGCCGGTAAGGCACCGGAACGATCGTGCTGGCACCGAACATCGTTTCCTCTGTCACGTCCAGGCCATCGATGACCAGGCGCAAATCGATCCAGTGGGCGAAAAGCTCGGAGGACTGCTCCAGGTATTTCAGGAAAGTCATGCATACCTGACACCGGGTGGACAGAAAAATCAGTGCGAGCGGCTTGCTTCCCCGACCTGCCTCGCCCAGTAGCGCGGCTCCCTGCTTACCCCCATCGGCCATTGGCGCCCCGAGGAAGTTCTGCATGGCGAGTCCTGCGGAAAGCAGATAGAAACCGACGGCCACTGCGGCGGCGAATGCGCAGAACAGCCAGACCGGCATGCGCCAGCGCATCGACAGGCAAGCGCACACGAGCTCGGCCACCAGGACGATCAGGAACACCATCTCGGCCCGTAACCCCGCGCTCAGCGAGGCGGAGCCAAAACAGGGGCAGCCTCCCCTGCCGTGTCCGAAAACGCGGAACAGCCAAGCCGAAAGCACCAACACACCACAGGTGACGATCAGGAAGCCCGCGCTGCCGGGCCCGATGGTCAGCGTTGCCGCGAGCAGGGCCGCCTCGGCTCCGAGGACGGCCGGGAAAAGCACGGGCCCGCGCACACGTGGGAAACGATCACGCAACCATTTATCGACGGCGCGTCGATCCCGTAACTTGAGCAGGATTGACAGCAGCAGGACGCTGGCGAGAAGCACCGTGCCTGCACATCGGGACAAATCGATCATGGGAGCATCCGCGTGATCGGAAATCGAAGCCGGTGGCTGTCGATTCACCAGCCGAAATACTTGAGGACGACACCGATCACGATCAGCGCAATGCCCAGGCCGGTGAATGCCGAGCGCAACTTTGTCTTGGCGAGCCTCATACATGTCCTCCCCCGAAAAGAAGAACCTGGATCCCATGCGGGATCCAGGTTGCCATCGAAATGGTCAGTTCATCGCCTCGCCGAGCTCATAGCCGAAGTCGTAGCAGGCACCGGCTTCCACCATGGCACCGCCCACGAGCAGCCACAGCCCATCCGAAGCGGCGGTGAGAATCGCGCCACCGACGCACTCGAGGCCGGCCGAGATAAGCCCACCATTGACGTTCTTCACCTGATCGAAGGTCAACTTCTGCATGATCGTTTCCTTTCTGTTGAGTTGATTGACAGATCCGTTACTGCACTTTCGATCGCTTCCCTTCCCCCATTCATCGCCCCATCCTGGGTCGACTTGCCTGGCTATGGGCCGCCAGGCTGATTTCGCGATCCGCGCTCGAGACGCTTTCCTGCCGGTGGGCGATGATCACCCTGGTGATATCCAGGCCCCGGACGGCCTGGGTGATGAGTCGCTCCCGTTCCACATCCAGGTGGCTGGTCGCCTCGTCGAGCAGCAGAAGCCTGGGCTCGCGATACAGGGCTCGAGCGAGGATCACCCGCTGCTTCTGGCCGCCGGAAAGGCTCGAACCCATGTCGCCCACCAACGTCTGGTAGCCCATCGGCATGCGCGAAACCTCATCGTGGATGGCCGCCATGCGGGCTGCTGCCTCGATCCGTTCGTCCGACTGGCCGGCCTGGAAAAAGGCGATGTTGTCCGCCAGGGAACCGGCGAACAGCTGGTCCTCCTGCATGACGGCACCGACCATGCTTCGAAATCGCCTCACCCCGATCTTCTGCAACGGCACGCCGCCGAACAGGACCTCGCCTTCGGTCGGTTCCAGCAGCCCCAGGACGATCTTCACCAGGGTCGTCTTGCCGCAGCCGGAAGGCCCCGTGATCGCGACGCACTCGCCGGACTCGATCCGCAGGTTGCAGTCCTTGAGCACCCAGGGCTCGCCGTCGGCGTAACGGAAGCTGACGTTGCGCAACTCGATGCTCGAATCCGGAATAGAGCCGGCCCAGGTAGAGGCGTCTTCGGGCTCCGGACCCGCCAGGGCCACGTCGGCGAGACGCTCGGCATGCAGCCCCAGCATCTTGAAATCGACCCATTTGTCGATCAGCCCGCCGGAGCGGCTGGTGAACTGATCGGCGAAGCTGACGAAGGCGATCATCATGCCGGCCGAAAGGTTGCCATCCAGGGCCTGCAGGGCGGCGATCCACACCAGGGCAACCCGTCCTACGCCGAAGATGAGCTGGTTGCCCGCGCTGAACGCGATCGTCAGCCGCTGCACGCCGACATCCCGGTTGGTGGTCTCGACCGTGGCATTGGCATAGCGTGCCGAACGCTCGCCCTGCTGGTTGGCCAGCTTGACCGGCAGCACGCCCCGGATCGATTCCAGCAGTTCGCTCTGCTGGCGGGCGGCATAAACGATCTGGTCTTCGGTTGCGCGCCTGAAGGGTCGGAAGAAGACCCAGCGCAACAGCCCATAGAGCGTGAACACGCCTGCTACCCAGAGGGTAAGCGGCACGCTGTAGAAACCCATCACCACCAACGTCGTGATGGCCATGACCCCGTCGAGCAGGGAACCGATGAACTGGGTAGTGAGCGTCTTCTGGATGGTCTGCGCCGAACCCAGGCGCGACACCACGTCGCCCACGTGCCGCTTCTGGAACCAGTCCAGCGGCAGCTTCAGCAGATGCCGCACCAGGTTCGCCTGCCACTGGACGCTGACCGTGGCGCCCAGCCATGTCAAAGTCCAGGAGCGCGCCGCGGTAAAAGCGGCCTGCAGGACGGTGACGCCGAGGAAGCCGATCCCCAGCAGCGTCAGCAGGTCGCGATCGGCCGAAACCAGAACCTGATCGATGACCCACTGCATGAAGAACGGGCTGACCAGCGAGAACAGCTCCAGCACGACGGCCAGCGCGAGCACCTGCAGAAGGGCTGGCACGATTCCATGGAACTTGCCCGTGAGCGCACGCAGCGTGACGTGCCGGCGAGCGCTGACCGGCTTGAATTCCGGGCTTGGGGAAAGCTCCAGCGCGACGCCCGTGAAGTGGTGCGAGGCCTCATTGAAGCTCAACGACCGCACGCCCCGCGCAGGGTCGTGGATGACCACGCGCCGCGCGGTGACGCTCTTCAGTACCACGAAGTGATTGAGATCCCAGTGCAACACGCTGGCCGGCTTGAGCTGGGCAAGCTCCGCCAGTTCGAGCTTCAACGGCCGCATGGAGAAACCCAGCTGGCCCGCGATGCCCATGATCTGCGGCAGGTTCGTTCCCTTCAGGGATGTGGAGAATCGGCGGCGCAGCCCGGCCAGGTCGACGTCGTGCCCGTGGTAGGCCGCAACCATCGCCAGGCAGGCCAGGCCACATTCGGCCGCCTCGGTCTGCAACATCAGCGGCAGCGCGCGGCGCCAGCCGAACTGCAGTTGCGAGCGGTGGCCTGGCGTGCCCGTCGGACGCTCGTCCGGCTGCGTTCCGTCAGCCATGCGCTGCCTCCGCGGACAAACGGTGCCCGATGCCGTACAACGGTTCGAACACCCACTCGATCAACCGGCGCCGCTCCATCAGGATGTCCGCCTCGAGCGCCATGCCGGGCTTGAGTGACTCGGCCTTTCCGTAGGCCGACACCGTCTGCCGATCCAGGTCGACCTGCACCCTGTAAAGGGGTTCGTGCGCCTGCTGGCCGACCAGCGCACCTACGTCCGCCGGCGACAGCGCGCTGCGCGACACATCCGTCACGTGTCCGTACTGCTGGCCGAATTTCTGGTAGGGAAATGCCTGGTACCGCAGCACCACGCGGCTGCCCGGCTCGATGAAGCCGATCGCGCGGCTGGGCACCAGCAGCTGCGCCTGCAGACGGGAGCCGTGCGGCAGGATCGACAGCAGCGGCTGCGCCGCATTGACCATCTGCCCAGGCTTGAACAGCACCGCCGACACGACGCCGTCGCGCGGAGCGCGCAATACGACGGCTCGTTGCACCTCGTTCTGGGCGATCGACTGGCTGATCGTTGCCAGCTGGCGTTCGGTCTCGTTGCGTCGCGTGGCGGTGTCCAGCGGGAGCTGCTCCAGCTGCTCCCGGACCGCCTGCAGTTGCTGGCGAACATCCAGCTGCTGGCGGACCAGGGCCTTGTATTGCGTTTTGGCCTCGATGACCGAAGCCTCCTGCTGCTGGATCTGCAGCGCGGAGACGTAGCCCTTGCCGCCAAGCGGACGGATGCGCTCCAGCAATTGCTCGGCGCTGGACGCCTGTTGTTGTTGCAGGCCGATCTGGCCACTGACCTGGTCCAGTTGCGCCTGCAGCAGCCGAGCCTTGTCGCGCATGGCATCGGCCTGTTGGACAGCAAGTTTCTCCTGCGTCCGGAGATCGGCCTCCAGGCCCGCGCGCTGCTGGTCGAGCTGGCGACCGACCAGCGCATGTGTGTCGCCGAGCACGCTGCTGTCCTGCGCGCTGGTCAGTTCGAGCAGGACATCGCCCGCCTTGACGCTCTGTCCGTCACTGACCACGACACGGCTGATCGTGCCCGCGGTCGGTGCAGCCACGTTCAGCAGGCCGGCGCTGGGGACGAGCTGGCCTACGACACTCTCGCGCCGCGTGTAATGCCCGAAAACCAGGAGCAGGACGATGCTGGCACCCAGCGCGAGCGCTAGCGCGGCCACGAGCCAGCGCGACAGTGGAGCGGCCACGGCGATGCCGCCCAGCCAGCTGCCTTGCCGTGCTTCCAGCACTTCGCGCCGAAACAGCGATTCCCCTGACACGTCCCTGCCCCTTACGATCCTCCCCCGAGGACCGTTCCCTTTTTTCAGGTTTCCTCATGGTGAGGATAAAAGTCAACAGGATGGGGATATGAGCGCGACGCTCGAGCTACTGGCGAAGTACAAGCAGGCCCTGGCCGTGCACGCGGACAGTGCGGCCGCGCACGCGCTGGGGGTGAAGAACCAGACGGTGAGCAACTGGCGCACCCGCGGCAGCCAGGCCGAGCCGTGGCTGATCGAGAAGATGTGTGCGGCGGTGGGCGAGACCACGGCGCCATGGTTGTTGCGCGTGCAGTTCGAGCAGGCGCCGGACACCTCCAACAAACAGGTCTGGCGTCGCGTGGCACAGCACTTCGGCTGCAAGATTGCCGGCCTCGCCTCGATCGCGGGCCTGCCGGGCCTGCGTTCCGGGCTGGCCGGCGCCGCGGACTGGGTCGATGGCGAGGCCGCAGGCCGGGTGTTGCTGACGTTGCTCGGAGATTGGCCCCTGTTCTGATGTCCTGGATTCCGCTATCCGGGACCTGGACGCCGCGAGCACCGAGATACGCGCAGACACCTGTGGGCCAACCCGTGGTCCCGATCGGCTGACCTCGCGCTGACCACCCCGCAAGGCCTTTATTGAGCCATCTCCCCCGGGTCGTTAAGCTCCGCGGGCTAACTTGGCCTCAAATGGAGGCGTCCGACGGGGAACGTTTTTGAGCGCCACAGCACCCACCCACGACGGCCGGCACCCGCTGCTTGCGGCCGTCCTGCTCGCGCTGATCGTGGCCGCGCTCAATATCGCGCTGTGGTGGTGGGGCAACCGGCCGCATGGCCCGGAGGACTTCCACGGGCCGATCAGCGGCTTCTCGGTGTCGGTGTTCCAGCGCTACCAGAACCCGCTCAAGCAGGACTTTCCGTCCGACGAGGAAATCGACGCGGACCTGAAGCTGCTGCGCCGCTACACCCCGCGCGTCCGCACCTACTCGACGCTCGAAAACCCGCAGGTCTATCGCCTGGCCGAGAAGGAAGGGCTGAAGGTGATGGCCGGCGCCAACATCGACACGCGCCTGATCAACAACGAGAAGGAACTGGAGACGGTGATCGCGCTGGCGCGGCGCTACCCGGAGACGATCCACCGGGTGATCATCGGCAACGAGGTGCTGTTCCGCGGCGACCTGACCATCGAGCAGATGGAGGACTACCTCGATCGCGCCCGCGCGGCAATCCGCCAGCCGGTGTCGATCGCCGAGCCGGACTACATCTGGCTGAAGTATCCGGAACTGGGGGATCACGTCGACTTCGTCACCATCCACCTGTTCCCGTTCTGGAACGGCATCGCGCGCAAGGACGCAGTGGACGCGGCGCTGGGCGCCTACGACAACATCGTCCAGCACTACCCTGACAAGCCCGTGGTGGTGGGCGAGATCGGCTGGCCGTCCAACGGCGACCGCCACGAGTATGCCGATCCGTCGATCTCCAACGAGGCGATCTTCATCCGCGACTGGCTCAATGCGGCCAAGGCGCGGAACATCGACTATTACCTGCTCGAAGCCTTCGACCAGCCGTGGAAGGAAAACCTGGGCGAAGGTCGCACCGGCGCCTACTGGGGCACCTTCAACGCCGACCGCCAGCAGAAGTTCCCGTTCACCGGCCCGGTGACCGAGGACACCGCCTGGCCGTGGAAGGCACTGGCGGCCAGCCTGCTCGCGCTGATCCCGATGATCTGGTTCGCGCGCAAGTTCGCGCGCTTCAGGCTGATGGGCCGACTGTTCTTCTGCCTGCTGATCCAGCTCGCCTGCGGCCTGATCGTGTGGTCGGCCACCCTGCCGTTCAATTTCTACCTGAGCTGGATCGACTGGACCATGCTGGTCCTGCTGTTCCCGGCGCAGGTGGCGATCCTTGCGATCCTGCTCATCAACGGCTTCGAGTTCACCGAGGTGCTTTGGCGCCGGGGCTGGCAGCGCCACGCGGCCATGCTCAAGCCCGACCGGCCGGAAAAGCAGCCGTTCGTGTCGATCCACCTGGCCTGCTACAACGAGCCGCCGGAGATGGTGATCGCCACGCTCGACTCGCTGGCGGTGCTGGACTACGAGAACTTCGAAGTCCTGGTGATCGACAACAACACCAAGAACCCGGACGTGTGGAAGCCGGTGCAGGCCTATTGCGAGCAGCTGGGCAAGCGCTTCCGCTTCTTCCACCTGGAGCCGTGGCCGGGCTTCAAGGCCGGCGCGCTCAACTTCGGCCTGAAGGAAACCGACCCGCGCGCCGAAGTGGTGGCGGTGATCGATGCCGACTACGTGGTGCGCGAGGACTGGCTGTCCACCCTGACCGGCTACTTCCACGACCCGAAGGTGGCAGTGGTGCAGTGCCCGCAGGCGCACCGCGACTTCGAGCACAACCGTTTCCGCCGCATGACCGCGTGGGAGTTCGACGGCTTCTTCCGCATCGGCATGCACCATCGCAACGAGCGCAACGCGATCATCCAGCACGGCACCATGACCATGGTCCGCCGCAGCGCGCTGGAAGGCACCGGCGGCTGGTCGGAGTGGACCATCTGCGAGGACGCCGAACTCGGCCTGCGCCTGATGCACGCCGGCTACGAGCTGGTCTACGTCGACGAACTGATGGGCAAGGGCCTCACCCCGGCCGACTTCAAGGCCTACAAGAGTCAGCGCTACCGCTGGGCGTTCGGCGCCATGCAGATCCTGAAAGGACGCTGGGACTGGATGACCCAACGGGGGCCGCTGTCCCTTGGCCAGCGCTTCCACTTCCTCACCGGCTGGTTCAGCTGGTTCGCCGACGCGCTGCACCTGATCTTTACCTTGATGGCGCTGTTCTGGACCGCCGGCATGGTCGCCTACCCGCAGTACTTCAGCCTGCCGATGCAGCTGTTCCTGATCCCGGTGATCGGATTCTTCTTCGCCAAGGCCATCTTCGGCATCGTGCTCTACCGCGCGCGCGTGCCGTGCGGTTGGTACGACACGCTGATGGCCTCGGTCGCCAGCATGGGACTTTCGCATGCGATCGCGCGCGGCATCCTGCATGGCCTCACCCGCGAGAAGACCGCGTTCGTGGTGACGGCCAAGAGCCGGCGCCTGGGTGAATCGGGTTTCGCCGCCTTCGCGCCGGTGCGCGAGGAGTTGCTCATGGCGTGCGCACTGGTGTTGTGCATCGTCGGAATGGGACTCTCCTTCGGCACTCGCTATATCGAAGGCACGTTGTGGATGTTCATCCTGGCGGCGCAGTCGATCCCGTATTTCTCGGCCGTCGTCGGCGCCTGGATTGCGCACAAGGCCGGCGACAAGGTCGGCTGAGACCCGGTGGAACGTTTATGCGACGGCAACATCGCCGTCGCTAAGCTGGAGCGCCCCGCAGGCCTCCGCACAGGGACGTCCCCCACCACATGCGCCGCCTCCGACGCCTGATCGCCTTGCTCCTGCTGCTGCCGCTGGCGGCGCATGCAGGCGTGCGCTTGACCATCAAGGGCGTCGACGATCCGCTGAAGTCCGCGGTGCAGGCCAGCCTGACGCTGTCGCAGTATGCGAACAGGCCGGTCAGCGAGGCGCAGATCCGCCGCCTGTACGACGACGCGCCCGACGAGGCGCGCGAAGCCCTGGAACCCTACGGCTACTACGAGGCCAGCGTGCAGGGCGCGCTGACCCGCACCGGCACGGACGACTGGCAGGTCACGCTGACGGTCAAGCCGGGCGAGCCGGTGCGCATCACCGGGGTGCGCGTGAAGCTCGACGACGCGGCGCTTGCGATCCCGGCGATCCGCCGGGCCGAACGCGCCGTGGAACGCCTCAAGGGCAAGGTGCTCGACCATGGCGCCTACGCGAAGGCACGCGACGACGTCGGCGGCGCGCTGACCGCCAACGGATTCCTCGGCGCGAAGCTCGTCACGCACACCGTGCAGGTGACGCGCGCCGACCACAGCGCCGTAGTCGACCTGGCATGGCAGGCCGGGCCGCGCTACCGCTTCGGCGCTGTGCAGTTCACGGGCTCGCAGTTCGAACCGGGCTTCCTCGAACGCTACGTGCCCTTCAAGCGGGGCGACTACTTCGACCAGACGGATCTGCTGCGCCTGCAACAGGCGCTCAACGGCGCCGACTACTTCTCGGTGGTGAACGTGCGGCCGGACGTGGACGACACAGGCCGCACCGTCGACGTGCAGGTCGAGCTGCAACCGGCCAAGCGCAGCGTGTACACCGGCGGCCCGTTCTTCGGCACCGACACCGGCTTCGGCGTGCGGGCGGGGCTGGAGCGACGCTGGATCAACAGCCGCGGGCACAAATGGACGAACGAGCTGGTGCTGGCGCAGCGGCTGAAGACGCTGTCCTCGCTGTACATGATCCCGCTCCCGGGCGGCGAGCAGCGCAGCCTGAACTTCGGCGTCAACTTCCGCGACGCCGACACGGTCACCTCGCAATCGCGCACGCTCGAACTGGTCGGCAACCAGGCCGACCTGTGGCACGGCTGGACGCGCACCGTGGGCGCGCACGCATTGATCGGCACGTTCACCGTCGGCAAGCGCGGTAACGAGCCGGACAATACCCCGGGCATCGAACGCGGCCGAAGCAAGCTGGTGTTCGCCGAAGCGTCGCTGTCGAAGAAGCACGGCGACAATCCCACGTTCGTGCGGCATGGCTGGTCGCTCAACGTGTATGCACGCAGCACCGCCGGTTCGCTGCTGTCGGACACCCGGTTCAGCCAGTTGGCCGCCGACGCGAAATGGATCGATGCCTTCACCCGGAACGACCGGCTGATCCTGCGCGCCAGCGCCGGCATCACCTCCACCGGGGACTTCTCTGACCTGCCACCGCAGCTGCGCTTCTTCGCCGGCGGCGACCGTTCCGTGCGCGGCTACGGCTACCAGGCGATCGGCCCGCGCAACAGCTTCGACCGCGTCATCGGCGGCCGCAACCTGCTGGTGGCGAGCACCGAGGTCGAACACTACTTCACGCGCAACTGGGGCATGGCCGCCTTCGTCGACGCCGGCAACGCGTTCAACGGCACCGATTACCGGCCGCGCCTGGGTGCGGGCCTGGGCGTGCGCTGGCTGTCGCCGGTGGGAATGATCCGCGTGGACGTGGGTACGCCGATCCGCGACGACCATGCCCACGGAATCCAGCTGCACGTGGTGATAGGACCGGACCTGTGATGCGCACCGGCCTCCTCCACGCGATGCACGCCATCGGTCCCTTCCCCGCACGCGGGGGACGGGGCCTGCAGGTCGGAGGGGGAAACCCCGCGGGCGCGGCTCGAGTGCCGGGCTGTAGCGACGGCGGGCAACGCGCATGAAATGGCTCAAGCGCATCGGCATCGCCGTACTGGTCCTGCTCCTGCTACTGGCGCTGGGCCTGTGGTGGCTGCTGGACACCGGCGCGGGCCTGCACTTCGCGCTCGCCCGCGCCAGCGGCTTCACCGATGGCGCGCTCAGCGTGCAGCAATCGAGCGGCAGCCTCGCCGGCCCGCTGCAGCTCAAGGGCCTGCGCTACGCCGACGGCAAGGGCCTGGAGGTACGCGTGGCCAGCGCCAGGCTGGACGTGCGTCTCTGGCCGCTGCTCGGCAAGCGACTGCACGTCGGCATGCTCGACGTGCAGGGCGTCGACGTCGCGTTGCCACCGCCCGCGCCGAACGAACAAAGCCGCGGACCGCTCTCGCTCAATCCGCCGCTGGCGATCCAGGTCGACCGGGCGCACGTGGCCGACGTCGCCATCCACCAGGGCAAGCAGTCGCTGTTCACCGCCAACACGCTAGATCTTGCCGGGCAGTGGAGCGCGCAGGGCATTGCCATCCGCGCGCTGCGCCTGCGATCGCCCCAGGGCCGCGCGGACGTGAATGGCACGCTGGCCATCGGCGACACCTGGCAGGGCAGCGGCCAGGCCAGCTTCGCCTGGACGCTGGGCGACACCACCTACGCCGGCCAGTTGCAGGCGCACAGCGACGGCGCCCGCGCTCGGCTCGCCCTGGCGCTCAGCCAGCCGATGGCAGCGCATGGGCAGATCCAGCTCGAACAAGGCGGCGCCTGGCCCTGGACAGCCTCGCTCAAGGCGCCACGCTTCGACCCCGCGCCACTGCTCGGCCAAAGCACGCTGCAAAGCCTCGCGCTCGACCTGACCGGCAAGGGCGACCGTCGTGATGGCGCGCTCAACGGCACCGTCGACCTCAACCAGTGGCGCCTGCAACTGGCGCCACTGAAGGCACGGCTGAGCGACGACCGCAGCCGCCTCACGCTGGACACGCTCACCCTCACCTCGCCGCAGATCAAGGGCCAACTGCAGGCGCACGGGCAGATCCAGCTCGACGCCGTACCGCCCGCCGGCACGCTGCAACTGTCCTGGCAGGACCTGGAGCTGCCCGCCGAGCTGGCTGGCCAGCCGCTGGCCAGCCATGGCCAGCTGGACGTACGTGGCAGCACGGCGCAGTTCCACGCGCAGGGGGACATCGCGATCGGCCCGCCCGGCAAACTCGCGCAATTGGCGGTGAACGCCGACGGCACGCCGCGACAGCTGGTCCTGCACACGCTGGACGTCCGCCAGCCCAAGGGCCACCTGCACGCGCAAGGCACGCTCACGCTGCAACCGGTGTTCGGCTGGGAGTTGGCGGCCGAGGCGGCGGATTTCGATCCGGGCCAGCTTTTCGCCGGCTGGGCCGGCGCGCTGGACGCGCAACTGACGACCCGCGGCACCCTGCCCTCGGGCCATCCCGATGCCACGCTGGATCTCGCCCGCCTCGACGGTCGGCTGCGCGGCCGCGCCGTGCGAGGCCAGGGCAAGCTGCACCTCTCGCCCAACGAAGTGGTGGATGGCACGCTGTCGCTCGCCTCCGGCCGCAGCACGCTGTCGGTCGAAGGCAAGCCCGGGGTGCGCAACGACGTGCAGGTGCAAGCGACCATTGCGACGCTGGCCGACTGGCTGCCCGATGCAAGCGGTCGGCTCGACGCGCACGTGCACGTGACCGGTATGCAGCCCGCCTTGGGGATCGACGCCGAAGTGCACGGCAGCACGATAGCCTACGGCACCCAGCGCATCGGCCGGCTCGATGTGCAGGCGCACGTGCCGGACATCAGCCGCCCCGGCGGCAATGTCGACATCGACGCGCGCGACGCCTGGCTCGGCGGCCTCGCCTTCGACGCGCTGGCGCTGCACGCCGATGGCACCGAGGCGGCCCACACGCTCACGCTCGACGCGAACGGCCGGCAGCTCTCCGCCCAACTCGCCCTGCATGGCGGCCTGAACCAGCATCACTGGAAGGGCATCCTCGACAGGCTGGACCTGGAGCCCCAGGGTCTGCCGCGCTGGCGGCTGCAGGACCCGGCCACGCTGGACTACCAGGATGGCGCGCTGGCACTGTCCCAGCTGTGCCTCACCGCCGGCGACCCGCTGCTGTGCGTCCAGGGCAAGCAGGACAAGACCGGCAATCTTGCCGCCAGCTATCGCCTGCGCGCGCTGCCGCTGGCATTGCTGCTCAACGCCGCCGGCTACGCGGACCTGCCCATGCGCGCCGACGGCGAACTGCATGGCGAAGGCACGCTCAAGCGCAGTGCCGCCGGCGCGCTCAGCGGCCAGGCCACGCTCGCCTCCGACCAGGGCTCGGTCACCTACATCCAGCAGGCGCAACGCCCGCTGCTGGCGTGGCGCGGGCTTGCCGTCGACGCCAGGCTCGCTCCCGGCCACCAGCAGCTGGAGGCCCATGCCGCGCTCAATGCCGATGGACGGCTGGACGGCCGCGTGACCATCGATGGCGATGCGCGGGCCCTTGGCGGCGAGCTCACCCTGAACCTCGACAGCCTCGCCCCGCTGGAACTGCTCACCAGTGAGCTGGCCAACGTGCGAGGCCGCCTCGACGGTCGCTTCGGTTTCGCCGGCACGCTGGCGCAACCGGTGGTGACCGGCCAGGCCACCGTCGATGGCTTCGCCGCCGAAGTGCCCGCGCTGGGCCTCAAGCTCGTCGATGGCGCGGTGGTGCTGCGCGCCCCCGACGCGCAGCACCTGGAACTGGACGGCCACGTGCGCTCAGGCAAGGGCACGCTGGTGATCGGGGGCAGCTACGGATTCACCGGCCAGACGCCCAGCGCGATCACGCTCACCGGCCAGAACGTAACCGTGGCCGACATCCCCGCGGCCCAGGTGGCACTCACGCCCGACCTGCGCGTGCAACGCGATGTCCAGGGCGTGCACGTCACCGGCGACGTCGCGCTGGACAGTGCCGACGTGAACCTCGATCGCCTGCCCGGCGGCGGCGCCACCAAGGCATCGTCCGATGTGGTCGTGGTCGACGAGCGCGAACAGGAAGCCGCCGCCGCGCAGCTGCCGCTCTTCGCACGCGTGAAGGTCGACCTCGGCCGCCGCGCGCACCTGACCGGCAAAGGCCTGGACGGCAAGCTCGCCGGCACGCTCACGGTGATCGAGGAGCCCGGCCGCGCCACCCGCGGCCAGGGCCAGATCGCGGTGAGTGGCACCTACAAGGCCTACGGCCAGGACCTGCACATCGAGGCGGGCAAGCTGCTGTTCGCCGGCACGCCGATCGACAACCCTGGCCTGGACCTGCGCGCCGTGCGCAGCCTCAACCCCAACGCCACCATCGACGAGGGCCAGGAGGTCGGGTTGCTGATCACCGGCACGGCGCAGCGTCCGGTCCTCACCGTGTTTTCCAACCCGCCGATGGAGCAGTCCGACGCGCTCTCCTACCTGATCACCGGCAAGCCGCTGTCGCAGGTCAGCGGCGGCGAGGGCAACATGGTCGGCGCCGCGGCGCAGGCGCTCGGCTCGGCCGCCGGCGACCTGCTGGCCAAGAGCATCGGCAGCCGGCTGGGCATCGACGAGATCGGCGTGTCGAGCAACGAGGCGCTCGGCGGCGAGTCGGCCTTCACGGTGGGCAAGTACCTCTCGCCGCGGTTGTACCTGAGCTATGGCGTGGGACTGTTCGAGCCGGGCCAGGTGATCACCCTGCGCTACCGGCTCAGCCAGCGCTGGAACCTCGAGGTGCAGAACGCCACCGAATTCAGCCGTGCGAGCCTCAATTACCGGCTGGAGCGTTGAGCGTTCCCGAAAAACACCGCCTCTGGTCCGCGGTGATTCCCCGGCAGCATCCGTGGGTCGCCCGCGTGCATGCCGTTTCGCACGGGCGCGCTCCATGGCGGTCGATGGCGCCCGCCTTCCCTCACCGACGTGCGCCGCCACGCGATGATGCTGTCCGACATGGCGAGGCACCCTGTCCGCCAGCCACGCAGCCACCCGCCTGGTCGCGCCTGTAGTTCTTTCCCGGGCGACACAAATTTTCAGGCACCCGCCCAGCGCTTAGCAGCGAGGCCCCGGAACCCGCGGCGCGCGCGGTTCTGGCATCGCTGATGCAGTCCCCTGCCTGCCTTGCACCGGAGCGCTGGTGTTCGAGCCGCTCATCGCGCCGGACAGCACGGCGATCAGGCGCAGGCAACAGTCACCACGATCCAGCACGGGAGCCGACCGATGAGAAACAAACAGCAAAACGACCGCGACCAGCAACACTCGAAACAGGCCCATGGCAGCGGCAAGGGCGACATGACTGTCCGCGAGGCCGGTCAGATGGGCGGCCACAAGGGCGGGCAGCGCGAGCGCGAACTGGTCGAGCGGGGCCGCGAGGCCGAGGACCGCGACGGCCGCCGCCACTGATCGGCGGCGTGCATGGCGACCACCACCGTACGTCCTTCGCATCGAAGCCAGGAGACAGCCATGAAGCACCAGAACAACGACAGGGGCGGCATGACCGTCCGCGAGGCCGGCCAGAAAGGCGGAGAGATCCGCAAGGAACAACTCGGTCCCGAAGGCTATTCGGAGATCGGCAGGAAAGGCGGCGAAGCACGCAGGCAAGCGCTGGGATCGGAGGGTTATTCGGCACTGGGTACGAAAGGCGGACATCGCGTGCGCGACTTGATCAACAAGGGCAAGCAGAGCGAGGGCAACTGAAACCAGGCAGGCGCTCCACGCACGCGCGCAGGGCTGGCAGTTCTTTCCACCGGCAGGCGCAAATTACACGCCCAGCCATCCGCCTCCCGGCTCGCAACCGGCGTGGCTTGGCGCCTTGCGCGCTGGCATACGGGTTGCAGCGCATGCCTCGCCCCTGGCGGGCTCCTCCCATCCACCCGGAGACAGACCATGGCAAACACCGAACGCAACAATCACACCCCGTCCAGCCCCAGAGGCAGCGGAGACATGACCGTGCGCGAAGCCGGCCAGCGGGGCGGCGAGATCCGCAAGGGACAGCTCGGTCCCTCAGGTTATTCAAACCTCGGGCACCAGGGCGTGGAGGCCTTGCGCGAGCAGCGCGGCCCGAACGCGATGAGCGAAATCGGCCGTGAAGGCGGCGAAACCCGCAAGGAGCAGCTGGGTCGGGAAGGCTATTCCGAACTGGGCGCCAAGGGTGGGCAGCGCGTGCGCGACCTGATCAACAAGGGCAAGGAGTCCGAGCACGACGAGTAACGAGGAGGTTCACCATGACACGAGGTTTAGGCGGCAATTCACCCGCCAACGTGCAGAAGTATCTGTCTGGCGTGGAGTACCCGGCCGGGAAGCGGGACCTGATCGACGCCGCGCGCCGCAACGACGCGCCCGAGGAGGTGATGCGGACCATCCGCGAGCTGCCCGAGGACAACTATGGCGGCCCGCAGGACGTGATGAAGGGCTACGGCGACGTCGAGTAGCCCCATGGCGTGGCCGTTCGCCATGCAGGCGAACGCCACAGCCCGGCAAGACCTTTGGAGCCCGCGTGGGCTTCGCCGACCACTGCCAACCGAGAGGTGCAAACCATGGCAAGCAACAAGAACACCGGCAACATGACCGTGCGCGAAGCCGGCCAGAGGGGCGGCGAGATCCGCAAGGAACAGCTCGGCCCCGAGGGCTACTCGCAGATGGGCAAGAAAGGCGGAGAGACGCGCAAGAGTCAGTTGGGCCCGGAAGGGTATTCGGCGCTCGGCAAGAAGGGCGGCGAAGCACGCAGGGAGGAACTCGGCTCCCAGGGTTACTCGGAACTGGGCACCAAGGGCGGCCATCGCGTTCGCGACCTGGTCAACAAGGGCAGGGAGTCGGAGGGCTAGCACGCCTTCGCGATCCGGATGGCGGCGATGCCTCGCACGCCGCTCCACCCGGACCTTCCCCGCCCGTGAGCATCCTCCTCGCCGGGATAGGACGACTTCGACGATGCGCGCGTGCGCTCGGCGCGAACGGGCGTGGCGCATGACCATTCGAGCGCTCGTCACCAGAAGCTGAGGGCCGTCTGCGGTCAAGACAGGCGATACGAGAGGCTTCGCCCGCCCCGGGCTTAGGCGAAGGCCGAAGTCGATGTGCTGCCGCACCCGGTCAGGCGACGCCAAGTCCTTCGATGCCGCTGATCGCCAACCCATCGAACCCCGCCAGCTCGGCAAAGCGCCGGCCACGCTCGGCGTAGTCGTGGAACTGGTCGAAACTCGGCGCGCCGGGCGACAGCAGCACCACGCCGCCCGCGGGCGTCAACGCCCGGGCCCGCTCCACCGCCTCGGCAAGCGTAGCCACCAGCACGACCTCACCCACCGCTTGCGCCTCGCCCAACGCCGCCGCGATGCGCGGTCCGTTAGACCCTTGGGCCACGATCGCCAGATCGGGCTGGTCGCTCACGGCCTGGACGAACTCCGACCAGTCCAGACCGCGATCATGGCCACCCACGATGACGGTGACCGCGCGCCCCTGCAGGCTCGCCAGGGCCGCCAGCGTCGCCTGCGGCGTGGTGCTGATCGAGTCGTTGATCCACGCACGACCGTCGTGCTCGCCCAGCGGCTGCAGGCGGTGCGGCAGAGCGTGGAAACGCGCCAGCGCCGGCGCCGCCGCGCGCGCGTCGTGCCCCATCGCCTCCAGCGCGGCCAGTGCAGCGCACGCGTTGAGCGCGTTGTGCTGGCCAGGCACCGGCAATGCGGACACGGCGAAGACGCGCTCGCCGGCGCGCCGGATGGACCCATCGCGCACGTGCCAACCTTCAGGCGTCCCGAACAGCACGCGCCGCGGATGCGCCGCGGTGTGCTCGAGCAGCGTCTCCTGCATGCCGTTGACCAGCAGCGTGCGCGCCGCCTGCGCGAGCTTGAGCTTGTCGGCGACGTAACGCTCGCGCGATCCGTGCCAGTCCAGGTGCTCCTCGTAGAGGCTGGTGATCACGCCCAACGGCAGCGGCCCTGCCTCGCCGGTCTGGAAGCTGGACAGCTCCACCGCCCACAGCTGCGCCTCTACGTCGAGCAGTTCCAGCAGCGGCAGGCCGATATTGCCGGCCAGCGCCGTACGCACACCCAGCGATCGGGCCAGGTGCGCGATCAACGCCGTGGTCGTGCTCTTGCCCTTGGTGCCGGTCACCGCCACCACCGGCGCCTGCGGCTGCTCGGCAAACCACAGCGCGGTACCGGAGGTGAAGCGCGTGCCGCTGGCCTGTGCACCGAGCAGCGCTGGCTTGTAGGCGGAAATGCCCGGCGATTTCACCACCACGTCGAAGCCGCCCAGCGCGACCGCGTCGGGCTCCTCGGCATGCACCAGCAACGCAGGATCGAACGCCTGCGCCGCGGCCACCTCGGCGGCGCTGCAGAACAGCGTCAACGGCAACTGCGGCAGGCGTGCATGCAACGCCGCAATCGCCGCCCTGCCCTCGCGGCCGAAACCCCAGATGGCCACGCGCTGGCCGGCCAAATCGGCGATACGCATCAGCCGATCGCCTCCAGCGCGCACCGCAGCCGGGCCGGCACGCGGTGTTCGTCCGACGGCGTGAGCCAGGGCTCTAGCGCCAGCCGGGAACGGTCGAGCTGCGGCAGGATCTCGCGGATGAAACGGGCGACCAGCGCGTCCTCCTGCCATTCCGAACGCTGGCTCAATGCGTACATCGCCGCGCGCGCCTCGGCTCCCTCGCCGACGCACTCGAACGGCTTGTGGTCCTGGTACTCCAGAAGGGCATCGAAACCGGCCGCCTGACTTTCGTCATCCAGCAGGTTGCGTCCGAAGATCGAAAGCAGCCGAGGCTTGGGCAGGAACGGCGCGAGCGCCAGAAACACGAAATGGCACTTTGGGCACTGCCCGCACCAGCGGTCGGCCGGCTTGGGCCCGAGGATGCGGAAGTTGCGGTTGCAGCTGGAGAAGGCGTCGAAGTACGGCGTGAGTCGCGCGAAGGCGCGCGTGATCGCCAGTTCCGACCAGGGCCGCAGCAGCGAGCAGTAGTCCAGGTCCGCGGCCACGTGGGTGTGCAGCCAGTCCGAGAGCAATACCTCGAAGGCCAAACCCTTGCTCCACTGGTGGTTCACCTGCTGGCCCTCGTACTCGAGCGTCGCGGCCGAAGCGGAGCGCTCGTTGGCGAAGGCGATCGAGTCGTAACCGTAGAGGATCGCCGCCAGCACCAGGATCGCCGAGTTCACCGCAGTCACCGGGATGTGGCCGTTCCAGGCACCCAGGCGGTTGAGTTCGAACAGCACCGGCGAGAGTTCGCGCTGGATGTTGAGCGTCGGCAGCCCGGTGCGCTCGGCGCAGGCGGCGATCAGCGGGGAATTGCCGACCCATACCGCGGTGGCCTCGCCGCCGATCGACTTGATCGCCTCCACCGCAACGAGCGAGTCCTTGCCGCCGCCGATGGGGACGAGCGTGCGTTGGGGGAGGTCGAGGGAAGGCGCCGTGGACAGCGTGGCGGCGCCGCGCGGGAAGGCGATACGCCCGCGCAGGTCCAAACCATTGCGATAGGCGAATTCGGCCAGTCCGTGCAGATACAACGCGTCGGCCAGGTCGGCCGTCGCCTCATCCAGCGGTTCGATGTCGATCTTCGGCGGCACGCCCGCCTTGTAGTAGCTCACGCCGGCGATCAGGTGCAGCAACTTCAGCGCCGCGTCGAAGGCCTGCTGGCGTTGCGCCGGCACCGTGGGGGCGTCCGGGAAGCGGACACGCTCGACCATTTCCTCGCCCTGATCGAAGGCGTAGACGAGTTCGGCCACGCCGCCGGCGTAGGTGGCTCGCACGAAGCGGAAGCTCTGGGTCAGGCGCGGGTTGATTGTCGTCACTCGTTCACTCCGATGGAACGTGCTTGGATCCCTCTCCCCTCTGGGGAGAGGGCTGGGGTGAGGGGCCGGGGCTCGCCAGGCCCTCCGTCACCACCTCGAGCACGCTCTCGATATTCGTCAATACGTCATTGTTCCAGAAACGCAGCACGCGGTAGCCCTTGGCCTGGAGGTAACGCGTACGTGCCGGGTCGTAATCCTGCTGTTCCAGGTGCTGGCCACCGTCGAGTTCCACCACCAGCATCCGCTCCGCGCAGACGAAGTCGACCACGTAGCGGTCCACCTCGTGCTGCCTGCGGAACTTGCAGCCATCCAGCTGCCGATTCCGCAGGCGGTACCAAAGCGCCTGTTCGGCGTCGGTCATGCCAATGCGCAGTCCGCGCGCCCGACCCCGGTTCATGCGTTTCATCCTTGAAGCCTCGCTCTCTTAGGGTCTTTCGCTAGAGCGACCCCTCACCCCAGCCCTCTCCCCGGAGGGGAGAGGGAGCAAGAGCATCGGCGTCGCTCATGAACCTCCTTCGCGGAACCGGCTCCCTCTCCCTTCCGGGGAGGAGGGATGGGTGAGGGGCCGGGGCTCGCCTCAGTCGCCCAAGATCACCTCGTCCGCCTCTTCCCGCAGGTTGTACCGCGACGACATCACCTTGCCGTACGCCCCCGCCTGCGCAATCAACATCACGTCCCCCTCCTGCGCTTCGGGCAAACGCCGGTCCGTACCCAGCACGTCACCCGACTCGCAGATCGGTCCGACCACCTGGTAGAGCGCCTCGGCCGGCGCATCCAGCCGCGTGAGGTTCACGATCTCGTGCCAGGCGTCGTACAGGGTCGGGCGAATCAGGCTGTCCATGCCGGTGTCCACGCCGAGGTAGCGCAGGCTGCCCTTGCCCTTGATCTGGGTAACGCGAGCCAACAGCACGCCGGCATCGGCGACGAGATAACGTCCCGGCTCCATCCAGAGCTGGTAATGCGGATAGGCCGCCTTGACCTCGCGCAGCACGCGCTCCAGCGCCACCATGTCCAGCGGCGCCTCGCCCGGGTGCGAAGGAACGCCCAGGCCGCCGCCGATGTTGAGGAAGGCCACGCTGCCGATGCGTTCGGCCAGGCTCGCCAGCTGCGCGTACACCTCGCCCCAGTGCTTCGGATCGAGCACACCCGAGCCCAGGTGCGCATGCAGCCCGCGCACGCTGACCTGGTGCGTGTCGGCAAGGCGCAGGAAGGCATCGATTTGCTCCACGGGCAGCCCGAACTTGCTGCCGTTGCCGCCGGTGCGCACCTTTTCGTGATGGCCCAGCCCGCGACCGAGATCCACCCGCAGCACGATCTCGCGACCACGGAACAGTTCGCCCCAATGCTCCAGCGGATGCAGCGCGTCGAGGGTGACCGTGGCGCGTGTGGCCAGTGCCTCGGCGTAGTCGGCGCGGCGGGCGAAGTTGGGCGTGAACAGCAGCGGCGTGGTATCCGGCACAGTCGCCAGCACGGCATTCAGCTCGCCCGGCGACACGCATTCGAAGGCGAAGCCTTCCGCGGCCAGCGCACGCAGGATCGCCGGATGGGTGTTGGCCTTCACCGCGTAGTGCACGCGGTCGACCACGCCCAGCGACTGCATCGCCCGCGCCTGCGCGCGCACCGTGGGCAGGTGGTAGACGTAACGCGGGGTGGCTTCCGCGGCCAGCGCCAGCAGGCGCTCGCGCGCGGCCGGATCGCGCCACCAGGCGGCCACCTGCGCCGCGGCTTCGCCGCTGCCGTACAGCGCCTGCCAGCTCGGGCCGAACAGTGCGCTGTCGTCGGTGCGCAACGCGCCGGCCGAGATCAGCAGCTCGTGCAGGTGCGGCAGCAGCTCGTCGACGACCGTCTCGTCCACCACGAAGGTGAGGTTGAGATTGTTGGACGACTGCGAGATCAGATGCACGCGCAGCTGGCCGAACTCGGCCAGCACGGTCGAGAGCGTGTGGAGCATCGAACGCATGCCGCGGCCGACCAGGGTGATCGCCGCGCAAGGCGCAATCACCTTGACCCGGCACACCTTCGCCAGGTCCGCCGCCAGCGCGGCGACCGCGTCCGAATCGAGCAGGTTCTCGGTCGGGTCCAGCGACACCGTGACGTTGGTTTCGGCCGAGCCGATGAGATCCACCGACAGCCCGTGCTTCTTGAACTGCGCGAACACGTCGGCCAGGAAGCCGACCTGCTGCCACATGCCGACCGACTCCATCGACACCAGGGTGAGGCCCTTGCGCGCGCTGATCGCCTTGACGCTCGGCGCGTGCTCGCGCACCTCCGGGCCGATCACCGTGCCTTCGAGCTCGGGCCGGTTGGTGTCCTTGATCAGCAGCGGCACGCGCGGCTCGCGCAACGGCGACAGGCAGCGCGGGTGCAATACCTTGGCGCCGGTGGTGGCGATTTCCTGGGCTTCTTCGTAGTCCAGGCGCTGGAGCAGGCGCGCGCCGGGCACCTGGCGCGGGTTGGCGGTGAACATGCCTGCCACGTCGGTCCAGATCTCCACCCGCGAGGCCTTGAGCAACGCGCCGAAGTACGCCGCCGAGGTGTCCGATCCGCCGCGACCGAGCAACACGGTACGGCCCTGGCTTTCACGCGCAATGAAGCCCTGGGTGATGAATACCTCGCCCTGCCCGGCCAGCCGCGCGGCAAGGGCCGCATCGGGATGCGCCTCGACCGTGGCCGAAAGCAGCCGCGTGCGCTCGTTCTGGTTGGGCAGCGCGATGGCGGCCAGGCATTCGCGCGCATCCACCCATTGGGTGGGCAGGCCGCTGGCGCTGAGGTAGGCCGCGCCCAGTGCGCTGGACATCAACTCGCCGTGCGCCTGTATCTGCGCCGCCCAGGCCAGTTCGCCCAGCAACGCCGGACCCTCGGCGGCCAGCGCCGCCAGGTCGGCCAGCCGCGCGGCGACGGCGTCCGGCAACGGCAGCTGCATATGGCCCAGCAGGTCGTGGTGGCGTTGCGCGATCGCACCGGCCGCCGCCTTGCGTTTGTCCCCGTTGCCCTCGGCGCACAGCTGTTTCAGTGCGTCGGTGATGCCGGTGAGCGCGGACACGACCACCAGCACGCGGGCGCCTTCGGCGCGGCGGCTGGCGATCAGCTCACGGATGTTCTGCCAGCGCGGCAGCGTCGCGACGGACGTGCCGCCGAACTTCATCACGATCCAGGGTTGGCCTGGTACGGGCGCGTCCGCCGGAAGCGGCGCGGGGTTTTGCGGGGTCACGAGGGCTCCATTGCAGTGGTGGCGGGAAACAATCGCGCCAGTGTTGCGCTGCGGCAAGAGGAATGCAATGGATTTTTGCGGGCAAAATATGGACGTTTAGACATCCAAATGCGGCGAGCCTCCCGATCAGCCCTCTCCCTCCGGGGAGAGAGGCTGGGGTGAGAGAGGTCGACCCTTGCCTCAACCCCTGCCTGGGGGAGGAGGCCACTCACGGCGGGCGCAGGCTCCCATCCTGGCCCTCTCCCCGAAAGGGGAACGAAGCAGAGCCGCTTCCCGCGAGCCCCCGCCCCTAACCTCAATCCTCTCCCCGGAGGGAGAGGATGCGAACGTGTGCGCTGCGCGCACGGTGTTATTGCACAACGACGGGGATCTTGCCGATCCGCGCCTGCCACTCCTTCGGTCCGGTCTGGTGCACCGACGTGCCCGCGGAATCGACCGCCACGGTCACCGGCATGTCCTTGACCTCGAACTCGTAGATCGCCTCCATGCCGAGGTCCGCGAAACCCACCACGCGCGAGGCCTTGATCGCCTTCGACACCAGATAAGCCGCGCCGCCCACCGCCATCAGGTAGACCGACCGGTGCTCCTTGATCGCCTCGATCGCCGCCGGGCCGCGCTCGGCCTTGCCGACCATGCCCAGCAGGCCGGTCTGCGCCAGCACTTGTCCCGTGAACTTGTCCATGCGCGTCGCAGTGGTGGGGCCTGCGGGGCCGACCACCTCGTCGCGCACCGGGTCGACCGGCCCGACGTAGTAGATGAAGCGACCGTTGAAATCGACCGGCAGCGGCTCGCCCTTGTTGAGCATGTCGACCATGCGCTTGTGGGCCGCATCGCGCCCGGTCAGCAGCTTGCCGTTGAGCAGCAGCACCTCGCCCGGCTTCCAGGTCGCCACTGCCTCGCGGGTGACGGTGTCGAGGTTCACGCGGCGGCCCTTGGAGGCGTCGTAGGTGAGTTTGGGCCAGTGCTCCAGCGAGGGCGGGTCGAGCATCACCGGCCCCGAGCCGTCCAGCGTGAAGTGGGCATGCCGGGTGGCCGCGCAGTTGGGGATCATCGCCACCGGCAGGTTGGCCGCGTGGGTCGGGTAGTCCTTGATCTTCACGTCGAGCACGGTGGTCAGGCCGCCCAGGCCCTGCGCGCCAATGCCCAGCGCATTGACCTTGTCGTACAGCTCGATGCGCAGTTCCTCGATGCGGTTGGTCGGCCCGCGCGCGATCAGTTCCTGGATGTCGATGTGCTCCATCAGCGATTCCTTCGCCAGCAGCATCGCCTTCTCGGCGGTACCGCCGATGCCGATACCGAGCATGCCCGGCGGGCACCAGCCGGCACCCATGGTCGGCACGGTCTTGAGCACCCAGTCGACGATGGAGTCGGACGGGTTGAGCATCACGAACTTGGATTTGGCCTCCGAGCCGCCGCCCTTGGCCGCCACGATCACGTCCACGGTATTGCCCGGCACGATCGACATGTTGATCACCGCAGGCGTGTTGTCGCGCGTGTTCAGGCGCTTGCCGGCCGGATCGGCCAGCACGGAAGCGCGAAGCTTGTTTTCCGGATGGTTGTAGGCGCGCCGCACGCCCTCGTTGACCATGTCCTCCAGGCTCATGGTCGCGTCCCAGCGCACATCCATGCCGACCTTCAGGAACACGGTGACAATGCCGGTGTCCTGGCACAGCGGCCGGTGGCCCTCGGCGGCCATGCGCGAGTTGATCAGGATCTGCGCCATCGCGTCGCGCGCGGCAGGCGATTCCTCGCGCTCGTAGGCGGCGGCGAGGCTGGTGATGTAGTCGACCGGGTGGTAGTAGCTGATGTACTGCAGCGCGTCGGCGACGGACTGGATCAGGTCGTCTTGCTTGATGATGGTCATGGGCGGCTTTTTTCGGCTTCGACGCACCGCCTTGCGCGGCGCACAAGAGCGGTATTGTGCCGCAGCCGGCCGGGCCGGACAAAACAACGGCCGCTCGAGGCGGCCGTCGCGGGGACCCTCGGCCATCCGCTCAGAAGCGGTATTCGGCCGTCACCATCCAGGTACCGACGTTGGCATCGGCCGACAGGTCGTCGGTCCTGGCCTTGACGTGGTAGTTGTCGTAGTTGACGCACAGGCCAACATTGTCGGAGAAGTCGTAGCCCACGCCCACGCCGCCGTACCAGCCGTCGCCGTTGGCGCTGCTGCTGGCGCTCATGGAGTCGACCGGGGTGCTGATCCGGTAGTCGACGTCGCTGGACGCATGCAGCCAGCCGCCGCGTGCCGACACGAACCACTGGTCGGCGAAATGGTATTTGCCCGTCGCGCCGAGCAGCCAGCCTTTCGCGCGGACCGAGGCCTCCTCGAGGACGGCGCCGCTGATCAGCGAGGCATGCAGCTCGCCCAGGTCGATGTAGCCCCCTTCGACGCCGATACCCACCGGGCCGTGCCACAGGTAGCCGAGGCGCAGGGCGGTCGCGGTACCGGTCTTGTCGCCGGCATAGTTGCCACCGTCGGCGGCGTCGAGGTGATACGTCGACTGGCCCGCGCCGGCGTTGACGAAGAACGCGCCATTGTCCTGTGCGACAGCGGAGCTGCAGGCACCGGCCAGGATCAGGGCGGAAAGGGAGATCACGTACTTGTTCATGGATTCGTCCTTGAGGGAAAGCGGAAGCGGCGGACCTTCGCAGGCCCGCCGCCGGTCGATCAGAAGCGGAATTCCGCGGTGACCGTGTACACGCCGATGTTGCCATCGATGCTGCCGAGGTCGGTCTTGGCCTTGCCGTGGTAGTTGTCGTAGTTCAGGCCGAGGCTGAAGTTCGGCGCGAAGTTGTAGCCCACGCCCACGCCGCCGTACCAGCCGTTGCCGTCGGCGTCGCCGCTGGCGTATTCGCGGTAGTCCGGCGCGTCGGCGTAGATTTCCTCGTAGCGGTAGGAAGCGTCCGCGGTGGAGCGGAACCAGCCGGCGCGCGCCGAGACGAACCACTTGTTGCCGAAGTCGTACTTGCCGTTGGCGCCGAGCATCCAGCCGCTGGCTTCGATGTCGGCCTTCTCGTTCACGATGAGGGAAGCGTCTTCGTTCTCACCGTGGTACTTGGCAACGAGCTTGCCCAGGTTGGCGTAGCCACCCTCCACGCCCAGGTCGAAGCCGTTGCCGACCTTCCACGCGTAACCGAAGCGCAGTGCGCCGGCGGTGTCCTTGTCGTCGAGCTTGTAGCCCAGGCCGTCGGTGTGGCCGACGTGGTACTGCGCCTGGCCCACGCCGGCGTTGATGAAGAAGGAGCCATTGGCATCCGCGGCGGAAGCCGAGGCGGAGGCGGCAACGAGCGCCGCGCCGAGGGCGACGGTCAGAATCTTGTTCATGCTTGGAAATCCCTGTTTTTGTCTTGTTGGGTAAAGCCCGGTGGGGTGTGCCGGGCGGCGCGCATTTTATGGTTGCGTAAAAATTTGCGCTGTAGGGGATCACCTACACTCCGACTTCCTTCGTATTGCCGGAACAACGCTGATGGCCACCTTCGACTTTCTGCAACTGGACGTGTTCGCCTCGCGCCTGCTCGAGGGCAACCCGCTGGCGGTGGTGATCGGCGCGGACGCGCTGGACGGGCTGACGATGCAGCGCATCGCACGCTGGACCAATCTTTCCGAAACCACGTTCCTGCTGCGTCCCACCCAACCGGGCGCGGACTACCGCGTGCGTATCTTCACCCCGCGCCAGGAGCTGCCCTTCGCCGGTCATCCCAGCGTGGGCAGCGCCTATGCCGCGATCGAGACCGGCTGCGTGCCGGTGCAGTCGGAACTGGTGCAGGAGTGCGCCGCCGGGCTGTTGCCGGTGGCCGTGCAGGGCAGCGGCGCCACGCGCATGATCCATGTGCAGGCGCCGCAAGCGCGCATCGGCCACGCCGATGCATCGCTTGCCGCGTCGCTTGCCGGTGCCCTGGGGATCGAACTTGCCTCCACGGCAGTGCATCCGGTCGACAACGGCCCATTGTGGCTGGTCTGCGACCTCGGCCAGGCACGCACCGTGCGCGCGCTGGCGCCCAATCTGTCTGCCATCGCAGCGTTGTGCCTGGCGCACGGCGCCGTGGGCGTGAGCGTGTTCGGCGCCGAGGACGGCGGCGATGCGGCGATGGCGGTGCGCGCGTTCTGCCCGGCCGATGGCATTCCGGAAGATCCGGTCACCGGAAGCGCCAATGCGGCCATCGGCGCATTGCTGCACCACACGGGCGACGTAGCGCGCTATGGCGGCCGCTACGTCGCCAGCCAGGGCCGCGAAGTGGGCCGGGACGGGCGCGTGGCGGTAGTCATCGACGCGGCCTCCGGTGCCGTCACCGTCGGCGGCCAGTGCGTGATCGGCGTGCGTGGGACGTTCTCGCTCGATTGATCCGGCGCGGTCGGCGCCATCGTCGCACCCGAAAACCCACATGGGGTGGCTTCGGCCCACTGCCCGGTCGCCCGGAGCCCGCGACGGCGGCCGGACCAAGCCCCTGCGAGGCCTTTGGCGGTCCAGCGCTTGCCCGGGGTACACCGCACCGGCGATGCTCCCCGCTCTCTCAAGGGGTATCGCATGGACACAGGCAACCACGCACCGCAGGGCTACCGGCGCAGCCTGGGCCCCTGGGATGCCGCCCTCATCGTGGTCGGCGGCATCATCGGTGGTGGCATCTTCCTCAACCCGGGCATCGCCGCACAGCGCACCGAATCGGGCCTGGCGCTGCTGCTGGCCTGGATCGGCGCGGGGCTGCTCACGCTGGTGGGCGCGCTGTGCTACGCCGAGCTCGGCGCGCGGCGGCCGCAGGCGGGTGGTACTTACGTCTATCTGCGCGAGGCGTTCGGGCCGCTGGCGGGCTTCCTGTTCGGCTGGACCATGCTGCTGGTGATCTATTCCGGCTCGACCGCGGCGGTCGCCACGATCTTCGCCAGCTACACGGTCGCCGCCTTCGCCCTGCCGGCGTCGGCCGCGCTGCCGCTGACCGTGGGCGCACTGGTGTTCGTGGCGCTGGTCAACCTGTTCGGGCTCAGGCTGGGTGCGCAGGTGCAAAACCTGTTCGCACTGCTCAAGCTGCTGGCGGTGGCGGTGCTGGTGGCGTGCGGCCTGTACCTGGCCGGCGCGCATGCGCCGGCGGCGCTGGCGGTCGATCCCGAGCGCAGCGGCGTGGGCTTCATGGGCGCGGCGCTGCCGGTGCTGTTCGCCTATTCGGGCTTCACCTACCTCAACAACCTGGCCGGTGAGATCGACGCGCCGCAGCGCAACCTGCCGCGCGCGCTGCTGATCGGCATGCTGGTGGTGATCGGCGCCTACGCGCTGGTCAACCTTGCCTACCTTGCCGTACTCGGGCACGAGGGACTTGCCGCCAGCACCGCACCGGCCGCGCAGGTGATGGACCGCATGTTCGGCCCCGTCGGCGCGAGGCTGATGGCGGTGGGTATCGCGATCTCCACGCTGGGCTTCTGCAACATCACGCTGGTCGCCGGCGCGCGCGTGCTGCAGGTGATGGGTGCGGACGGACTTTTTTTCGGCGCCGTGGCCAGGCTGCATCCGCGCCACCGCACACCGAACGTCGCGCTGGCCGCGCTCTCGGGCTGGGCGATCGTGCTGGCGCTGTCGGGAAGCTATGGGGCCTTGCTGGACTACGCCACCTTCGGCGACTGGCTGGCCTGCGCGGTGGGCGTGGCGACGCTGTTCTGGTACCGCCGCCACGACCGCGGCGAGGTGCCGTTCCGTGTCCCCGGCTACCCGCTGCTGCCGCTGCTGTTCGTCGCCGCGATCGGCGCGGTGGTGGTCGCGACCATGCGCGATAACCCGCGCAACGCCGGCATTGGCGTGCTGATCATGCTGGCCGGCGTGCCGGTGTATTACGTGTGGCGGCGCAGGGCACAGCCGTAGCCGCAACCAGCTACGCTGTTGCAGGAGCCCACCCGTGGGCGGTGCTTGCGCCACTACGACGTCAACGAGCATCGCCCACGAGTTGGCTATCACAGGCAATGCTGCGGCCGGCGGCGCCTGAACGCCACTCGCTCCCCCGGCTGCCTCGTCACCCGCGCGATGCCACAATAGGCGACCCTCGCGTGGAGATCCTGACGATGCAGCAAGCGCAAGCCCAGGGCCTGCCGCCCGCCACCACCGGCGACATCACGCCGGAGCCGGTGCGCGAGGGCATCGACCTGATCGTCAACGGCGAGCGCTTCCGGCACACCGGCGATCCGCTGATGCCGCTGCTGTGGTACCTGCGCGACGTGCTGCGCCTGACCGGCACCAAGCTGGGCGACGCGCACGGCGAGGACGGCTACGACCTGGTGCTGGTCAACGGCAAGGCGGTCTCGGCGATCAAGCGCCCGATGGCCAAGCTCGCCGGCGCCCGCGTCACCACCGTCGAGGGCCTGGCCGGCGGCGACGGCAGCCTGCATCCGCTGCAGCAGGCCTTCATCGACGAGGACGCGATCGGCTGCGGCTACTGCACGCCCGGCTGGCTGATCGCCGGCATCGACCTGCTCACGCGCAAGCCCAAACCCTCCGACGAGGACATCGACAAGCTGCCCAACCGCTGCCGCTGCGGCGTGCAGACGCGCGTGCGCCGCGCGATCAAGCGCGCCGCGGGAGTAAAGGCATGAGCGGCGGCCCGCAGTTTTCGCGTCGTCGCTTCCTCCAGGTGCTCGCCGGCACCGCCGGCGCGCTGGTGGTGGGCGTGGGCTATGCCAAGACCGAGGTGCCGATCCCGCCCGCCATGCTCGGCGACGACCTCGGCCAGCTAGGCGCCTATGTGCGCATCGATCGCGACGGCAACGTGCTGATCGGCGCGCGCGACCCGGATACCGGCACCGGCACCGCCACCGCGCTACCGCGCATCCTCGCCGAGGAACTGGATGCCGACTGGACCCGCGTCACCGTGGTGCCGCTGGGCCTGGGCGTCGAGGCAAAGGACGGCAAGCCGGTGTGGACCTACGGCCACCAGCGCAGCGGCACCGGCGACTCGATTCCCGCCGCATGGGCCGATCTGCGCCAGGCCGGCGCGCTGGCGCGCTGGCTGATCACCCAGGCCGGGGCGCGACGCCTGGGGATCGCCGCCGATCGGCTGCGCTGCGAAGCCGGAATGGTGGTCACGCCGGACGGTCGGCGCTTCCCCTACGGCACCCTGGTCGAGGCGGCGAGCAAGATCGATCCGCCCAACGCACCGCTCCCGCTGAAACCGCCGCAGCGCTACACGCTGGTCGGCCAGCCCGCCGGCGACGTCGACGCACGGCGCATCGTCACCGGCCAGACCCGCTACGCGCTCGACACGCATTACGCCGACGCATTGGTCGCGGTGCTCGCCCAGTGCCCCTGGCCCGACGGCAGCCTGGCCAGCATCGAGACCGCCCCGGCGCTGGCGATCAAGGGCGTGGTCAAGGTGATGCCGATCAACCCCGAGTCCGGCGTGGCGCCGGGTGAGACCGCGATCGCCCCGGCCGTCGCCGTGCTGGCCGAAAACACCTGGGCGGCGCTGCGTGGCCTGGCCGAGCTCAAGATCGAATGGAAGCCCGGCGCCCACAGCGCCGAGCAGGACAGCAGCAAGCTCGAAGCGCAGGCCCTCGCCCTGCTCGACACCGATAGCGCACCGACCACCCGCCTGCGCGACGAGGGCGACCTCAAGGCCGCCAGCCGCAAGGCCGCGCGCCGCGTCGAGGCCACCTACATGCAACCGTGGCTGGCCCACGCCACGCCCGAACCGATGAACTGCCTGGTGCGCCTGGACAAGGACCAGGCCACGCTGGTCGTGCCCACCCAGTCGCCGAAGCAGGCCTGGTCCGTGGTGCAGCGCCTCACCGGCCTTGCGCCGGACAAGATCGCCATCGAAGTTCCGCGCGTGGGTGGCGGCTACGGTCGCCGGCTCGACCACGACTACGTCGCCGAGGCGGTGATGCTCGCCAAGGCCGTCGACAAGCCCGTGCGCCTGATGTGGACCCGCGAGCAGGGCCTGACGCACGACTACTACCGCTCCGGCACCGTGCACAAGATCAAGGCGATCATCGGCCGCAAGCGCAAGCTCATCGCCTGGGACCAGCGCATGGCCAGCGCGTCCGCGCTCGCAGGCCGCGGCGTCGCCGCCGACCGGCTGTGGACGTCCGAGGTCGCCGCCGACCAACTGCCCGCCGGCCTGGTGCCCGCCTACCGCAACGACTGGTACAGCCTCGCCTCGGCGATGCCGCGCGGCCCGTTCCGCGGCGAGCCGCACGTCACCAATGCCTTCGCGGTCGAGAGCTTCATCGACGAGATCGCCCACACCTTGCGCGAGAACCCGCTCGATACCCGCCTGCGCCTGCTCGGCGACGCGCGGCAGGTGCCGCTGGCCGGCGGCGGCATGCTCGACGTTGGCCGCCTGCTCAACGTGCTCAAGCTGGTGACCGACCGCATCGACTGGAAGAACTGGCTGCACAACGTCAACGGCATGGGCGTGGCCTGCTGGCACGTCGAAGGGGCATACGTCGCCCACGCCATCGAAGTGGCGATGCACGGCGAGAAGCTCGAGATCGTGCGTGCGATCTGCGCCGCGGACGTCGGCCGCGTGATCAATCCGCTGGGCCTGCAAGGCCAGATCGCCGGCGCGACTCTCGACGCCTTGTCCAACGCGCTCAACCCGGCCATCACCTTCAGGAATGGCCAGGTCCAGCAGCAGAACTTCAAGGACTACCCACTGGCCAGCATGGCCCAGTTGCCCAACGACGTCGAAGTCATCCTGGTCCCCAACGACCGCGCCCCCACCGGCGCCAGCTTCCTGGCCATGCCCACCGCCGCCCCCGCCCTCGCCAACGCGGTCTTCCGCGCCACCGCCGTCCGCGTGCGGCGCCTGCCGCTGATGAAGGAACTGCTGCGCTTGCTCTGAACCCAGGCGCGAACCCGCGCGTCGCAAGATCGGCGCGCGGACCATACGGCTTATTCCCCCGCTTCCGCACCAATAACCGTTAGCACCCCGTTTCGCGCGATATGCACCTCGCCGCAGGCGGGTGCGGAAGCTCGCGTGTGCGAACTAGCCGCACTGAACTGCAAGGAATTTCCGCCGCTTGACCTGGCCCAGACCGCGACCCACCATCCGGTGCATATGCCCCGATTCGGGGTCTACTAAGCGTTAGCGGTCATGAACTTTTCACCATCGAACCTAGGGGTCATCGTCTGCTGCCACGTCTTTGACAAGTCGAGGCCAATCTTGCTCGTGGCGCACGAAGAGGGTTACTGGAATTTTTCCTGTGGGCAGCACGACCACGTTGGAGCCGAGGATTTCCATAATGTCGGTGTTGGGCATTTGACCAGTCGCGATCCTTCAATCAATGCCTGTGCAGACATGCAAGATGGCTACGTTGCCGAGAGGCAAGATCAAGATCATCCTTGGGTCAAAGTGGCGTTGCTTTCGGGTGGCCGCTAACAACTCGTTCAAGGCGGACGGCTACGCCGCCGCTTAACTCCAGCGTTAGGCATCGCATCCCATGCAAGAAGAAATCGCCAGGGGCTTCGTTGCCGTCGCCAAGTTCATCGCGTACTACGTCATCTGGTCGCTCATTCTGTTCAACCTCGGTCGCGCGTCATTGCTTCTAGTAACCCTTGGGCAGTATCCGCGTGGCCTTGACGTTCAGCGCCACACCAACCAAATTTCGCTCGCTGGTCTCCTTGTACTCGTCTTGGCTTGGTCGCTTATTGCCGTCTACAACAACACTCTCGGCGCCCATGCCTAACAACTCGTTCAAGGCGGACGGCTTCGCCGCCGCTTAACTCCAGCGTTAGGCCGCACAAGGAGGTTTACGTGAAAATGCAGCTCGCGATCGGCTTGTTCCTGTCGTGCCTTACTTTTGGCAGCCACCCTCAGTCCCTAGAACAACTTGATCAGCGCGCGCACGCAGACAAAGCCATCGACCTACTGAATCAGTTGCAGGCTCAAGTCGATGAGCAGGCTCATGCCATGAAATATGAGTGCCTCAAGGCTTTCGGCAACAGTGCCTTTTGTGGCTGTCTTTCAAGCAACCTGCCTGTCGCATTTTCCTTCGCTGATTACATCGCCATAGTTACGAAGAGCAAGGAAGCTAACGGTTATGCCAAACTTACCCCCGACACAAAAAAGGCATATGACACCGTGCCGAGTGTCAGAGAAAAATGTGTGGCACAGGCGCGGAGCGCACCCTAACATTTCGTTCAAGGCGGACGGCTTCGCCGCCGCTTAACTCCAGCGTTAGCTTCCACGAGGCTGCAAATGTCGGCGGACAAAGAACGTGAATACTCGGAGCTTCTTTCGTTCGTGAGCATCTTTGCCACTCACGCTTGGAACATCGATCCGGCCAATCCTGTCCACCCCTCAAACGTCGCCAGGCACATTGCTACCACACGGGGAAAGGCCCAAGCGCTCATTGGTGCGCGGCAAGCTGCCAATGATGCAATTGAGTCACTTCAAAGCTATACGCAGCAGCAGCTCGCGGCCCTAGATGCAAAGTTGCATCAGGCAGGTTCGGTCACGCTCGCCGAGATGCGCCGACGGTATTCAAGGCAGTACAAAGCAGTCGTGAAGCGCGGCATTATCCGCAACGACACCGAGTTCTATCTCGTCAAAGGCATCCGTGACTCATGCGCTGAGTCACTCGGCCAAGACGAGCAAGCGACGCTCTCCTCTATGCTGCTAGCCTTCGAACAAAGCAGCTAACCAAGCATTCGAGGCGGACGGCTGCGCCGCCGCTCAATTCTAGCGTTAGACGTCTATGACCCTCGGCCAAATTTTCGCTCACCTAGATTCGGCAGCAGACGACCTTTGCATCGTTGCGCGCCGTCCATGGCGCGAGAGCTCAGACGCAATGCTCGTCCGTCTCGACGACCATGGCGGCCTTCCAAGCCATGTCAAGGCAGCTGGCTACGAGTACTTTCTAGAAGTTCACCTCATCAAAGATGAGGTCCTTGGCGAGCGGAGCGCTGTTATGAATAGCGCTCAACGCTCTGCAGTCGTGCTCCACTACGCCGAGCACGACGCGTGGCCGGAGTGGTTCCACGAGCTCTGCCAAGGTAGCGGCGGCGTCTAACAATTCGTTCAAGGCGGACGGCTACGCCGCCGCTTAACTCCAGCGTTAGGCCAAGCCGGTAATCTTATGTACCCTCAGGCACCCTCGACCGTCCTTTTCTTCGTGCTCTTCGGCATGGTCATCGTGTGGTTCGTGCTTATAAAGCTGCTCTTCAATCGTCTGGAGGCAGCTCATCCTCAAAAATACGAGGCAATGGGCAAACCGTCGCTCTTTCTGCGCAACAACATTGCTACCGGCTGGGCAACCATGAAGTTCTTGTTCGCACGCGAGCATCGGGCTCTCAACGACCCTTACCTATCCAAGCTGTCCGATGCCATGCTTGTGTTCTTCGCAATCTACATGATCTTGTTTCTTGGGCTGTCCTTCCTTTCCGGCCCAAATGCGGCCTAACAACTCGTTCAAGGCGGACGCGCTGACGCGCGCCGCTTAACTCCAGCGTTAGACGGTGGCAGTCATGGATGCGGCAAGAGCAATAGCTCACTATGTGTTGGCGCTGGAGCATGCGGCCGGCACCACTGCACGCGCCGAAGACCGCTCCAGCTACACAGCGCTACTGGCGCATGCGGCCCCGCTTCTCGCGGTGGCGCTCAGCCGCGAGACAGGCCAAGGCCTCTCCACTCGCTTGCAGCAGCATGAAAAGCTTTGGGGTAGCTTGTGGCTCAGCGATCCCGCTTTTCAGGAGGCGTCTATGGCTTGGCAAGCAGCGAAAGCGGCATGCCACCATGTTGGCGTCTAACAACTCGTTCAAGGCGGACGGCTTCGCCGCCGCTTAACTCAAGCGTTAGAGCCTATGAACTTCTTCGCGTTGTTCCTCGGAGCCTCCATCGGGTTGTTGGGCTGGTCGTTCCTCACTCGCTTGTCTTACGCCGTTCATGACGTCACTCACAAGACCAGTCTAGCTACCAAACTCAGCGCCCCAAATGGTCGAGCATTTTTCAAAAAAATGTTGTGGTGGGCTACGGCGGTAGCCGTCGCCTGGCTCGTGGCTTTCGGGGGAGCTTGCTTGCACTTTGCGCACTCGGATTCGTCCCAACAGTTCCTTGCGTGGTTCTTTGGGGGCGTGACAATAACTCCAAGTTTCATCGCATACACCACCACAAGAGCGGTGCGTCGCTTCAACAAGCGTAAGGTTGAGCGGGCGCAGCTCTAACCACTCATTCAAGCGGACGGCTTCGCCGCCGCTTAATTCCAGCGTTAGGCGATCTCATGCAAATTGATGGACCCACACTGAAAAGGATTTCTTACCGAGGTGGCTTGATCACCTTTCGTGTACCGGCCGCTTGGGTCGAAGAGTATGGGCAAGACGGTGGGGCCTGTTTCTACGAAGAGGCCAACGGGTCAGGGACACTTCGGCTGGCTACAATCTCGGCACAGGCGCCTTCTCCTATTACAACCGCACAAGCCTCCGAGGTGCTATCAACGTTGTCAGGCTGCATTGAAGATGGGCCGATTGAGGTCCTCGCAAGCGGGTACGCCTTTGCTCGTTATAGCCAACGTTCCTTCGAAGGCGGACAAAAGTTGCACCTTACTTACTGGTCCTTGGCGCAAGTAATACCTCCTGACAATGTACGCGTCGCTAATTTTTCGTACACCTTGCTCTCGGGGCAAGAACAAGAGCCCAAGTACCAGCGGGAGCTCCAGCTAATCGAAACGGAGATTCGAAAGAGCGTTTTTTGGCCCACAATGACGTGAATCGTTGCCTAACAATTCATTCAAGGCGGACGGCTTCGCCGCCGCTTAAATCCAGCGTTAGGCAGAGAGCATGATCAACCGCGATTCCAACCCGCTCGGATGGTCTTTCCTGCTAGACGACTTAGCGGACGCGCACGAACACTTGGGCAACTTGCTCGCAGAGATCCAGGCTAACCCCGAGTACTCAGAAGTAGAGTTTCGCCTCAACCTGGGCCACATCTATGCTCACCTCAACCGGGCGTGGCGCCGGCGGGACGTCCCGGAAGACTTCACTAGCCAAGAGTGGCAACAGGCTGGCGCCTTCCCAGATGACCTTGAGCCTGTCGCCTAACTACTCATTCAAGCGGACGCGCGAAAGCGCGCGCCGCTTAACTCAAGCGTTAGGCCGCAGGCATGCCTCTGAAGAATCCCATCATCTTTACGATCCTGGTGGTGACGGTTCTTCTTGGTGCATGCATCGCTACGTACTTCTACGGCCTACCGCTGCTACAAGATGCGGCGCG
>NZ_JBHZGI010000006.1:0-235343 GCF_051900535.1 Frateuria sp. GZRe12 | reverse complement strand
TGGCGATCGTGACCGAGTGGAAGGCGTTCCGCGCGCCGGACTTCGCGCGCATCCGCGGCGCGTTGAAGGACCCGGCGATCTTCGACGGACGCAACCTGTACGACCCGGCGCAGGTGGAGGAGGCGGGGCTGGCTTATTACGGCATCGGGCGCGGGCGTTCGCTCGCATCGGTTCCGGTGCCCTCGGTGGCCATTCTCCGGCCGGCAGCCACGGCCTGAGAAGCATCGTCCGCTGGCCGCGCCAGCCGCGGCCGACGGGCGATTGCCGCCAGTCGAAACGGTATCGGGACGATGCCGACCCGCGCCTCCGCTGGATCGGACGCAGTTCGCGTCCAACCCGGTGATCCCTCGAATCCACGCCAGGACGCTCACGTGAAACGCTTCTACCTCTCCGGACAGCGCACGTTTCGCAATCGAGGTTGCGAGGCCATCGTGCGCAGTACGGTCGCCCTGCTGAAGGAACAATTCGGCGACGTCGAGGTGCTCGTGCCCTCGGTCAACATCGCGCGCGACAGCGAGCAGTGGCCGAATGCCGCCGATGACGGCGTGCGCCTCGTGCGCGCCTACCTGCCGCCGCCGTCGCGCTACTGGGTGCAACTGCAGAGCCTGCCGCTGCCGCTGATCAAGCGCGCCGGATGGCCCTTCCCCATGCCGCGCTGGCTGCGTCGCCAGCTCGAATCGGTCGACGCGGTGCTGGCCGTGGGGGGCGACAACTATTCGCTCGACTACCGCATTCCCTCGCCGATCATGAGCGTGGACGGTTGGGCCATGGACATGGGCAAGCCGGTGATGCTCTGGGGCGCCTCGGTCGGCCCGTTCGAGCGCGAGCCCGAGTTCGTCGAGCCGGTCACGCGCCACCTGGCGCGCATGCATTTCGTGGCGGCCGGCGAGTCGATGAGCCACGACTACCTGGTCCACAAGCTGGGCCTGCGCAACGTGATCCGCATGGCGGAGCCCTCGTTCATGCTCGGCAAGGAGCCGGTCGACCTGGCGCCGTTCTGGCCGCGCGGCGAGGGCCACGTGCTGGGCCTCAACGTGAGCCGGCTGATCGAGCGGCACAAGCGCCAGGACAAGGACCTGCACGCGGAACTCGCCGCCTTCATCCGCCATGCGGTCAAGGAACACCAGCTGGGCGTGCTGCTGATCCCGCACGCCGACCCGCTGCGCGAAGACCCGCGCGGTGGCGACGCGGCCTACATGGAGCCGTTGCTGGCGCGGCTGGCCGACCTGGGCGATTGCGTCAAGATGATGCCCAACGACTTCAACGCAGTGCAGACCAAGTACGTCATCAGCTACCTGCGTTTCTTCATCGGGGCGCGCGCGCATCCGGTGATCTCGGCGCTCTCCAGCGGCGTGCCCACCGTGTCGATCGCCTACAGCGTCAAGGCCTGCGGCATCAACCGCGACATGTTCGGCAACCAGGAAATGGTGCTGCAGGCGCGCAACCTTTCCTCGACCACGTTGCGCGAGGCGCTCGAGCACCTGGTGCAACGCGAGGACACGCTGCGCAGCCTGCTCGAGAAGCGCACCGCCGAATGGCAGGGGGCCGCGCGCGCGGCCGCCGCCCGCATCCATGACTGCCTGTGCTGACCCCGGAGCTCCCATGCAGACTCTGACCGAAGACAACCCGGCGCGTCCGGGACTCGCGCCCGACAGCAAGGTGGCACCGGTAAGCGTGGTGGTGCCCTGCTACCGCTGCGTCGATACCATCGGCCCGGCGGTGGCCTCGGTCGCCGCGCAGCAACTGCCACCGGCCGAAGTGCTGCTGGTCGACGACTGCAGCGGCGACGGCACGCTCGAGCGCCTCTACCAGGTGGCCGCCGAATACCCGGATGGCTGGGTGCGTGTATTCACGCTGGCGCGCAACGGCGGGCCCAGCGCGGCGCGCAACCACGGCTGGGAGCACGCTCGCCAGCCATACATCGCTTTCCTCGACGCCGACGACACCTGGCATCCGGAAAAGCTGGCCATCCAGATGCACGTGCTTGCGGGCGATCCGGGCATCGCCCTGCTGGCGCACGCCATGAACGTGCAGGCTCGCACCGACCCGCCGCCGCCGGTGCGCCGTCCGGTCGCTGTACGCGTGCTGCCCAACCGCCTGCCGCTGATGGGCAGCCCGTTTCCCACCGCCTCGATGCTGCTTCGGCGCGACCTTCCATTCCGCTTCGACGAACGCCGCCGACGCGCAGAGGACTTCATGCTTTGGGCGCAGATCCTGCTCTCCGGCTACCGCTGCGCGCGGATCGAGCCTGTGCTGGCGTCCTGGCACAAGCCGCCGTTCGGCGCAGGCGGCCTGAGCGGCGACATGGAGGCGATGTATGCCGCGGCGATCGACGTTCGCCGCACGCTCCACGAGCAGGGCCTGATCGGCGGCGCGCGCATGCGCGTGGCCGCCGTGCTGGGCGTGGCCCGCTACGCGCGCCGGCGCGCCATCACCTACGCGCGCCGGTTCTCCGCAGGCACGCGCTCCACCGGCACGCGTGCCGCCCATGCCGACCAGGCGAGCTGACGATGAACACCACCAGCACCATGGACCAGCCCCTCGCGTATTCCGACAGTCCGACCAACACCAATGCCCGCGTGCTGCTCGGGCTGATGCTGGTGGCGGCGGTAATCGTGGTGGTCACCTTCGCCGTCGCTACGCGCGGCAACATCGGCACGGACACCTCGGTCTATGCCAGCTTCTTCGAAAGCCTCCAGCACCATGGCGAAACGGACAGCCGCTTCGAGCCGGTCTTCTACTACCTGAGCGTGATCCTGGCCGCCTCCGGCATGAGCTTCACGGGCTACGAGGGCGTGATGTTCCTGGTGATGATGTGGACCGCGCTGGTGGCCACCCGCCGTTACCACACGTTCCTGGAGAGCGAGACCGGCTACACGACCTTCCTGGCCGCCTCGCTGCTGTTCCTGTTCATCTCGCCGGTGATGTCCAACGCGACGATCAACGTGATGCGCCAGGGCCTCTCCTCGTTGCTGGTTTTCACCGCGCTGCTGGCGTTCTACCAGCGCCAGTGGCGCGCGTTCATCCTGTGGGGCCTGCTGGCGACCGGGTTCCACTACTCGGCGCTGCTCTACCTGTTCTTCGCGCCGGTGCTGCTGCTCAATACCAAGCTGTTGCGCGTGGCCGGCATCCTGGCGTTCCTGGCCTACTGCAGCGGCGTGACCATGGTGCTGGTGCGGGCGCTGGTGCCAGCGGTCTACACCATGGTGATGGCCTATGACGCCAGTTCCTCGTACAAGGCCGGCGTGCGCCTGGACTTCGCGGTGTTCTCGCTGTTCTGGTACGTGCTGCCGTGGGTGGTCGCGCCGTTCGTGCGCGAGCCGGTGCGCGAGCGCATCAACCAGAGCACCGCGATCTACCTGGTGCTGATGCTGCCGTTCTTCGCGGTGGGCTGGGGCAACTTCTCCAACCGCTACCTGTTGCCGGCGTGGCTGTCGGTGTCGTTGATCCTGGCTGCGATCTGCTGCGACTGCCGCTTCTCGCCGTTGCGCAACCCGGTCGTGCTGCGCATGGGGCTGGTCGGTGCGGGTGGCGTGTTCTGCTACTACGTCACCCATGGCGTGGTGCTGTGAACCGCCTTCCGCCGAGCCCGAAGCGCGCGTGCACCGCCCGGCCGTCGGCCGCGACCGCCGCGCTTCACCCGTCGCCTGCATTTCGATTGCTATCTGTAAACGCGCGCGCGCATCGCGGGCCGCTGCCGTAAGACGCGCCCCGATGTCCGCGCCAGTCATTCCACGCCAGCCCAAGGCGTCTGCAAAGGAAGCCACCATGTCCACCGCCACCGCCGTGCAGGATGCAGATCCCCGCATCAAGCTCCAGGCTTCGCCGTACCGGTACGACGCGGATTTCGCGCCGTTGTCGGGGCAGGCCGGCGGCAGGCCGATCGACCCGGTGTCTGTCGCCGACGTGCTGCGCAATGCGTTCGTGTACCCGCCGCATACGATCTATCGGGATGTAAGGGTGGCAGTGATCGGCTTCGATCCGGAACTGGATCTGCATGCGGCACCCGAATACCGCTTCCCGTTCCGTTCCTCGCCGGCGCCGAAGCGGCCGACCGAGCAGGTCGCGGACGAGGACTCGCTGCTGCAAACCTACCATCGGCTGCTGTGCGAGGCGGTCACGCGCTCCACCGCCGGCATGCATGCGCCGTGGATGCTGCAGAGCGGCGGCAAGGATTCCAGCTCGCTGGCGATCGCGGTCGCCGAGGCCCGGCCGGACACCACGTGCCTGACCTACCTGGGCGGGCGCGAGGAGGACGAGGTCGAGTCCGCCCGCGCGGTCGCTCGCCAGCTCGGCCTTCGCCACGAAGCACTGGTGTGCAAACCGGCGCGCGCCTACGACCGCTACCTGGCGATGGTGCCGCGCCTGCCGCTGCTGTCGGCCGACTTCGCCATGCTGTCCTATGCCGATCTCACCACCGAGATCGCCGGGGCGGGCGGCGACGGCGTCATCGACGGGCTGGGCTCGGACATCTATTTCGGCACGCCGGTGGATGCGCGCAAGAGCGCGCTGTTCCGCATGGCAAGGGATCTGCCGGTGCCGGCAAAACTGTTCGAGGCCGGCCCGGTCAGCCGCAGCTTCGTCGCCTGTTTCGTGCTGGCGACGCTGGGCATGGACCCGTTCGAGCGCTATTTCCCCGGCTCGCGCTTCAGCGATGCGGAAGTCGACCGCCTGCTAGGCCGCCCGGTGGCGTCGCAGTCGCGCCAGCGCCTGCGCGTGTTCCAGGAGGAACTTGCCAATGCCCGCACCATCGAAGCGCGCAAGCGCGTCACGCTGGCGATCGTCGAGGCCGGCGCGGGCTTTCCCAAGGGGCAGTACACCACCAGCGCGCTCGGCCTGCGCCAGGCCTATCCGTTCTGCGATCCGCAGCTGGCCGAATGGGTCTACCGCGAGGTGCCCGACGCGCAGTTGATCGACCGCGAAGGCCACAACAAGCCGCTGGTGCGCAAGCACATCGCCCGCCGCTTCGGCGAGCTGCCATACGTGCGGGCCAAGGGCTGCTTCCGCTTCGACCTGTGCGGGCTGGCCGCGGAGCGCTTCGAGCAAGTACACGCCTTCGCCGTGGAGGCGCGCGACCTGGTGCCGGGCGCCGCGCGCTGGCTGGAGGACTACCGCGGCCGCATGGGCAACAAGTTCTTCGCCTCCAAGTTCTACCTGCTGGCCGTGGTGCTGCCGTGGCTGCTCAGCCGCGCCGACGCACCGGCGCAGAGGCCCGACGCATGACCGGGCCCGACGCCAGCGCACGCCGCCTGTTCCTGCAACGCACCCTGGCGTTGGCGGGAGTGGCGCTGTTGCCGGCGCTGCCGCGCATCGCCACGGCGGCCGCCAACCAGATCGACGTGCGCACCAAGGGCGCGCGCGGTGACGGCAAGACCGACGACACCACCGCGATCCAGGCCGCCATCGACGCCATCGCCGCCACTGGCGGCACCGTGCGGGTGCCGGCTGGCAACTACATGATCGACGCCGCGCGCGCGATCAGCCTGCGCTCGAACATCCGCCTCGAGATGGCGCCGGACGCCCAGCTGACCGCGCTTCCCAACACGCTCAAGCGCTACCACGTCATCCGCGTGTGGCGGGTGGACAACGTGCAGATCGTCGGCGGCCGCGTGGTCGGCGAGCGCGACCAGCACCGCGGCGACAAGGGCGAATGGGGCTACGGCATCAACATCCAGGCCTCGCACAACGTGCTTGTCGATGGCACGCACATTTCCGACTGCTGGGGCGACGGCATGTGGATCGGCGCGTTCGGCCGCGGCGCCAAGGCCGATATCTCCACCGACGTCACCGTGCAGAACGTGGTGTGCACCAACAACCGCCGCCAGGGCCTGTCGCTGGGTCCGTGCCAGCGCGTGCGCATCCTGGACAGCACCTTCAGCGACACCAACGGCACCAAGCCGCAGTCGGGCATCGACCTGGAGCCGATGGGGCAGGGCGACGTCAAGGACGTGCTGATCCAGGGTTGCACGATGACCGGCAACAAGGGCGCCGGAGTGGAGATCCACCACAACGTGTCCGGCGTGGTGATCCGCCGCTGCACCATCCGCGACAACGCCGGTTACGGCGTGCTGGCTGCGCGCATGACCGACCTGTGGGTGGACAGCAACACCATCACCGGCAACGGCCTGAACGGGGTCAAGCTCGCCGGCGTCACCAGCGACGTGAAAGTCACCGACAACACCCTATCGTCCAACAGCGCGCATTCGCTGCGCCGTGCGCTCAAGTCGATGGCTCCGGGCCGGGCCGGCGGTTCGCACGAGGCGCAGCTGCACATCGGCGAGAAAACGTCCAACGTGACCGTGTCGGGCAACGTTTTCTAGGAGCGGAACAGCAAAGGGATCCATGATGAAATTCGTCTTCTACGCCAACACCGACTGGTATCTCTACAACTTCCGTCTGTCGACCGCGCAGCGGCTGCAGGCCGACGGCCACGACGTGGTGATGCTGTCCCCGCCCGGCCCGTTCGGCGGGCGCTTCGCCGCGCGCGGTTTCCGCTGGATCACCCTGCCGATGGACCGCGCGAGCCTCAACCCGCTGCGCGAGGCGGTGACGCTGCGCCACCTGGTGCGCATCCTGCGCCGCGAGAAGCCGGACCTGCTGCACAACTTCACCGTCAAGTGCGCCGTCTATGGCGGCGCCGCGGCGCGCATGGCCGGCGTGCCGGCCACCGTCAACGCGGTGGCCGGGATGGGCTACGTGTTCACCAGCAATGATCTGAAGGCCCGCTGCCTGCGGCCGATGGTGCAGGCCATGATGCGCGGCACGCTCGACCATCGCCGCTCGCTGCTGATCCTGCAGAACCCGGATGACGCGGAGATCTTCCGCCGCTCGCGGCTGGTGGCGCGCGAGCGCATCCACGTGATCCGCAGTTCCGGCGTGGACACCTCGCGCTTCCGCCCCAGTTCGATGTCCGGCCGCGACGGGCGGCTGCGTGTGCTGCTGGCCGCTCGCCTATTGTGGGAGAAGGGCATCGGCGAGTACGTCGAGGCCGCCCGCCAGCTCAAGGCACAGGGCCGCGACATCGAGTTCGTGCTGGCCGGCGCGCCCGACCCGGGCAACCCGCGTTCGGTGAGCGACGAGCAGGTGGGACGCTGGGCCGAGGAGGGCGTGATCACCTGGCTCGGCCACGTCGAGGACATGCCCGCGCTGCTTTCCACCATCGACGTGATGGCGCTGCCCAGCTATTACCGCGAGGGCGTGCCCAAGAGCCTGATCGAAGGTGCGGCGGCCGGACTTGCGTTGATTACCACCGACCAGCCCGGCTGCCGCGAAGTGGTCACGCGGCACGGCATGGACGGCCTGGTGGTACCGCCGCGTAATGCCAGCGCACTGGCCGCGCTCGTCGCGCGGCTGGACGACGACCGCGAACTGCTGGCGCGCCTCGGTGCGAAGGCGCGCGAGAAGGCGCTCGGCGAATTCGACGAGCGCGCGGTGATCCAGCGCACGCTGGACGTCTACGAGCGCCTGCTGGGCACGGACATGCCCGGTGGTTCGCTGGCCGGCTCGGCGTCGTAGGGCGCCTCGCACGAGCTTCGTTCTTGTGCAGGAGCGCCCTTGGGCGCGACCGCCATGTGTGAACGAAGCTCCGCGGTCGCACCCAGGGTGCTGCTGGAAAATGGGCATCCGCGAGTAGCTTCGCCAACTGGCGAACAGCCAAAGAAAAAAGCGCCGGGGCAGCGTGGCTGCCCCGGCGCTAGGTCGTGCGTTCACGCGGCAGCCTGGCGGCCGCCCGCGGCGCGGTTTACTTCCGCTTGGGCGAAAGCGTGTTGTTGGACTGGCTGATCGAGTAGGTCTTCTTGCCGATCTGGATGTCGCGGCTGGTGCCACCGCCGGCGCTGGTCGCCGACATGTAGCGCGTGCTGTTGTACTGCAGCTTGTTGTTGCTGATCGTCACGTTGTGGGTCTTCGCGCTCATGCGCAGGCCCGCCAGGCCGTTCTTCGTGGCGTGGTTGCCGTTGAGCTGCATGTGGTGTGCATTGATCGACATCAGGCCGAACCCGCGATTGCCGGCGAAGGTATTGCCCGCGAAGGTCACGTTCGAGACGTGGGCGTGCATCTCGATGCCGTTGCCGTTGTTGCCGGAGATGACGTTGTTCTCCAGGCGGACGGTGTCGACCGGACCCTGCTCCTGCGGCTCGAAGTCGATGCCGGCCTCGGGCAGCGTGCCCTTGGTGTCCTTGAAGGTGCTGTTGACGATGTAGAGATGCTGCACCGGACCGATCGACATGCCCTGGCGGCGGTTGTGCGAGGAGGTCACGTTGTTGATGGTCACGTAGTTGGAACGGTCCAGCCGGCTGTTCTTGCCGGTCGCGCCGACCCACATGCCGTCACCCCAGAATTCGGAGAGCTTCACGTTCTTCACCAGGACGTGGTCGGAGCCGGAGATGTTGATGCCGTAGCCCCACTCGCCCGTGTTCCCCTTGTGCTTGGCGCGGTCACCGGTGATCTTGCCGCCGACGATCTCGACGTTGCTGACGTTGAAGACCTTGACCACGTGGTAGCGGCTGGCGCCGTTGGGAATCACGCGAAGCTCGGCGTTCGAATCGAGCTGCAGGCGGGTATGCGAGTGCAGCTTGAGCGGCTTGAGTGCGTTGACCATGTAGCGCCCGGCCGGAATGACGACCGTGCCGCCGCTGTTGGGCAGGGAATCGATGGCTTTCTGGATGGCGGCGGTGTCGTCGTGCGAACCATTGCCGCGGGCACCCATATTCTTGACGTTGACGGTCCGCGACCCGATCGAAATGTTCGGGGTGGCGTCCCACCAGGAAGCAGCAGCAGCAGGAAGTGCCACGGCAGACAGTGCCAGCGAAGCGGCGATCACCAGAGGCTTGGCAAGAAGCGAGCGCTTGGCGGTCTTCTTCGCGGAGGACTGGGTGTCGTGCAAATTCATCATCAGGAGTTGACCCTCTCGTCACGTGAAAGTGACGTGCACCATGCATGACCTTCACGGACCCTAACAAGCTCGACCATTGGGTGCTGTTCATGAAAATTGCACCGGCTCGGAAGGGGTCAGTGACGCTCTCGTAATCATTTCGTTTTACTTATGCAATCAATGCGTTAAAGGCGATGGCGGGAGCAGGAGGCGATCCTTCGGGGCGAACCCTGTGCACGTGCCCTTGATGGTGTTCCAGCCCTGCCGCGCCACCTGCTCGTTCACCCGGTGCGGAAGGCAAGCGAAGCTGCGGGTAACACCGCACCTGCGGTTCCGAGGGGCTCCCCCCCCTCAAGGCAAAAAAAAGCGCCGGGCATCGCTGCCCGGCGCTTTCTCTGCAAAGGCCATCCCGGCCGGCTGGCCCTTACTTGTTGGGCGTGAGCTGGTTGCCGGAAACGGAGATCGAGGAGGTCTTCTTGCCGATCTGGATGTCACGGCTGTCCGAACCGCCGGAACTGCTCGGCGACATGTAGTGCGTGCTGTTGTACTGGAGCTTGTTGCCGCTCACGGACGAGTTGTGCGTCTGGCCGCTCATGCCCACGCCGGCCAGGCCGTTCTTGGTGGCGTAGTTGTTGTTGATGTTCAATTGCCCCGGGCCGATGGCCAGCGAGCCGAAGCCATCGTTGCCGCTGAGCGTGTTGCCCGTGATGGTCACGTTCGAGACGTTGTAGTGCAGCTCGATGCCGTTGCCGGCGTTGCCGGAGAAGGTGTTGTTCTCCAGGCGGACGGTGTCCACCGGGCCCTGGTCCTGCGGCTCGAGATCCATGCCCGCTTCGGGCAGCGTGCCCTGGGTGTTCTTGAAGGTGCTGTTGACGATGTAGACGTGCTGGGACGGACCGATCGACAGGCCCTGGCGGCGGTTATGCGAGGAAGTGACGTTGTTGACCGTCACGTAGTTGGAGCGGGTCAGCTTGCCGCCGGACTTGACCGCGCCGATCCACATGCCATCGCCCCAGAACTCGGAGATGTTCACATTGCGCACCAGCACGTTGCTGGACCCGGAAATGTTGATGCCGTAGCCCCATTCGCCGGTATTGCCCTTGTGGTTGGCCCGGTCGCCGGTGATCTTGCCGCCGACGATCTCGACGTTGTTGACCTCGAACACCTTGACCACCCAGTAGCGGCTGGCGCCGTTGGGGATCACCTTGAGCTCCGCACCGGAGTCCAGCTGCAGGCGCGTGTGCGAGTGCAGGGTGAGCGGCTTGAGCGCGTTGATCATGTAGCGGCCAGCCGGGACGACGACGGTGCCGCCGCTGCTCGGCAGCGAGTTGATGGCGGACTGGATCGCGGCGGTGTCGTCATGCGAACCGTTGCCCAGCGCGCCCTTGTTCTTGACGTTGACGGAGGACGAGCCGATCGAAATGTTCGGCGTCGCGTCCCACCAGTTGGAAGCGGCAGCAGGAAGTGCCACGGCAGACAGCGTCAGCGAAGCGATAGCGATCATCAAGTTCTTTTTCATGGAGAAATTCCGCTTGGTGGTGCCCGGCTTGGCCGAGGACTGGGTGTCGTGTTGATTCATCATCAGGAGGTTGACTCGCTCGTCACATGGAAGCGACGCGGAAGATGCAAGTCCTTCACGGGACTAACAAGCTCGACCATTGGGTTCGGTTCATGGAAGTGGAGCGGGCTGGTGCACGCCGGATCGTTGGTGCATGGGGCCTCGCGACCGATGAGGCTGGATCGGCGCGCTCGTGCAATTAGATCGGGAACGACCGCGATGACCGGCCCTGCGAGGGTTTTCCGTCGGTGAAAATGGCAGGCACACGGGTGCCTGCGCGCGCGCGTATGCAGGAACGCGGCGCTTCCTATACCTCCGGTTGACGTGCCCCGCTATTCACTGAATAGGTGCCTAGGACGGCACCTTCAAAAAGCGGCCGCCGGAACAGCCCCGCCGCGCCGAAAGTCTGTAATCCCGCTTGAGGTCTCGTCCCCACTTCCGTGCCGGGCAATCCGGGCGCGTTGATCCCTCGAGACCCGCTAGCCCCATGGAGGACCCACCATGATTTCAAGAAGGCGCTTTCTTCAGTCGTCCGCTTCCCTTGCCCTGTTGCCGCTCCTGCCGAGCGTGGTCAGGTCCGCCGACACGGTCGTGCGCACCCGGCCCAGTTGGGACACGTTCTGCACCGGCCCCCTGTACGAACCTTTCGTCGCCGCGATCGGCGCCATGCGGGACAACCGCGGCACCACCACGCCCGCGAACTGGGGTTACTGGGTGGACGTCCACGTCAATTTCTGTCCCCACCGCAGCCCGTACTTCCTCGCCTGGCACCGTGGATTGCTGTATCGCTTCGAGGAAAACCTGCGCGCCGTTTCGGGCATTCCCGACATGGTGCTTCCGTACTGGGACTACTACACCCATCCGCAGGTCCCGCCGGAGTTCCTGGACACCACCTCGCCGCTGTGGCGCAAAGAGCGGACGGGCGACGATGTCACCGAGGCGCTGAGCCTGGATCCGTTCGCCGACGATGTGGTCAATTTCCAGCGCGGCAGCGGCAACGCATTCGAGGCGAAACTGGAAACCGCACCGCACAACCCGGTGCACAACCTCATCGGCGGGGCGATGGGCGACATCATCATTTCACCCCGGGACCCGCTGTTCTGGGTCCACCACGCCAACATCGACCGGTTGTGGCTGGCCTGGTTCGAGGCCGGCAACGGACGCCACATGCCCAGGGCCTACCAGAACTACTGGCAGGGCTCGCTCCAGTACGGCGACGCGGTGGACGAGGTGCCCCGCGTGTGGGCAAGGAACCCGTCCCGGTACATGTTCTACGTGTACGAAAACGAGACCATGCCCGCCGCGCTGCCGCCCGCCGAGCCGCCGCCGAGCACCTCCACGTCGACGGTACGCGCCACCTCGCTGTCGTCGTTCTCGTCCCCGCGTACGGCGCCGCTGCGGCCGGCGAGCGTGCGGACGACGTCGCTGGGCGCATCGGAGCCACTGGTGCTGGACGAACACTCCGTCACCGTGGACGTGGCGCTCACGGCCCAGGACGCCGGCCAGGTGCGTTCGCTGCTGCTGCAATCGACCGGTACGCAGGCCGCGGCCAAGGCCGATCCGCTGCGGCTGGTGCTCGATGGCGTGCAGCTCACCGGGCTGGGCGCCAAGGGCGGGTATTTCTACAAGGTGTTCGTCAACCTTCCGGAGCAGGCGGGCGTGAACCAGCCCGAGCGCAAGTACCTGCTCGGCATGCTGGGCTCCTTCGAGATCGGCGTGGCGCAGATGCAGGCGGCCATGCAGGGCAAGGGAATGCAAGGCATGCAGGACATGCATGGGGCCGGCAAGCCGGAAGTGCGCTTCGTCTTCCCGTTGAGCGAGGCGCTCCGCGGCATCTGGCCCGCCGACCTGGACAAGCTCAGCATCTCCTTCGTGCGGGCGAACGGCCGAGCCCATCCGGCCAAGGGCCACACGATCCACCTCAAGTCGTTGAGGGTGGAGGCCGATAACTAGCCATCGGATGTGACGCATCGGCCGGTTCGTGCCGGCCTGCCAAGGGCGCCGTAGCGATACGGCGCCCTTGTCGTGTGTGGCGGACGCCTCGTGCCACGAGGTTTCCGGTGGCGTGCAACGCGCGACCGGAGGGATTTTCACCAAAGCTGGCAGGCGCCTGTCTGTGTGCCCTGCAGCCCTTGTGTGTGATGCGGGTCTCGCCTGTCGCGACAGGCTTTTGGGCCGTCCGGGCATGTTTTGCCAACGTGATCATGTTTTGTTCACTTGGGGTCCTCTGTCGAGCTTGCTTAGGTACGTGACGATCGCGCATTTTTTGCGTGAGCTTCGCGTGACGAAGTGCTACCCGACAAAAGACCCGAGATCCCGTTGAACATGAACACTTCCGTTAAGAATCAGCAGCTTGCCGTCGCCGGCCGCACCTCCGTCACCGCGAAGAACTTCGTGAAGAAGCCGTTGATGCTGGCGTTCGCCGCGCTGGCCCTCTCCGCGGTCGCCGCGCCCTCGTTCGCCGCCGACTGGTGGACCGCGATGCCCAAGCCGGTCATCGGCAAGACCATGACCGTCGACGTGCGCACCAAGGGCGCCCTGGGCGACGGCGTGCATGACGACACCGCCGCCATCCAGGCCGCCGTCGACTCGTTGCCGATCAGCGGCGGCACCGTTTTCGTGCCGGCTGGCCACTACATGGTCAACGCCACCAAGCCGATCAAGCTGCGTTCGCACACCCGCCTGAAGATGGACCCGGCCGCCACCCTGGAAGTGATCCCGACCAGCGCCAGCCGCTACATGGTGATCCAGGTCTACAACGCCACCGACGTGCGCGTGGTCGGCGGCAACCTGATCGGCGACCGCACCAAGCATCTGGGCGACACCGGTGAGTGGGGTTACGGCATCAACGTCACCGCCTCGACCAACGTCGTGCTGAAGAACGTCAACATCTCCAACTTCTGGGGCGACGGCGTGTGGATCGGCGCCAAGGACGTCAACAAGGTGCACGTGCGTTCGGACTACGTGACCGTCGACGGCATCGTGTCGAGCAACAACCGCCGCCAGGGCCTGTCGATCGGCCCGTCGCAGCACGTCTACATCGTCAACAGCACCTTCCAGGGCACCAACGGCACGCTGCCGGAGGCGGGCATCGACATCGAGCCGATGACCGAGGGCGAGACCAACGCGATCCGCCTGGAAAACAACACCTTCGCCGACAACCACGGCAACGGTATCGAGCTGCACGCCAACATCGCCGACATCGCCATCGTCGGCAACACGATGAAGGGCAACTACGGTTTCGGCGTGATGGGCATCGGTGCCCCTTACGTCACCGTCACCGGCAACTTCATGACCGAGAACGGCCTGGCGGGCGTGCGCCCGAGCGGCAAGTCGCACGACTGGCTGATCACCGGCAACACGCTCAAGTACAACAGCACCCGCTACATGTCCGCGACCAAGGAAGGCGGTTCGCTGAGCCGCGACATCCAGTTCAGCGCGGGCTCGTACAACATCACGGTCCACGACAACATTTACTCGAACGCCAAGTACAACACCTACACCCGCTAAGCATTACCAGCTGGGTACTCTCCGGGGCAGCCTCATGGCTGCCCCTTTTTTTTCGCCGGTCGATCGCCCGCCAGGGCATTGACGATGCATTGATCCGGTCCGGTCAATCCTAGGTCGTTAAATTTCCGAACGGTCGAGGTCGGTCATGAATAATGGGCATGAAGCTCAAGCCGTCCTGGAAGGGGGCGCACGGAGCCGGGTCACTCCTTCGAGGGCGCTGGCACCGGTGAGCGTGGTGGTTCCCTGCTTCCGCTGCACGGCGACCATCGACGACGCCGTCGCCTCGATCGCCGCCCAGACGTTGCGTCCGGCCGAGGTGCTGCTGGTGGAGGACGCCAGCGGCGACGATACGCTCGAGGCGTTGCACCGCGTCGCATCCGCCTACGGCACCGACTGGGTCAAGGTGATCGCGCTTCCCGCCAACCGCGGGCCCTCACACGCGCGCAACACCGGCTGGCAACAGGCCGAGCAACCCTACATCGCCTTCCTCGACGCCGACGACACCTGGGGTCCGCGCAAGCTGGAGCTGCAGATGGCCGCGCTGGAAGCCGATCCGGAGATCGCGCTCATCGCGCACCAGATGCTGGTGCGCCCGCGCGGAACGGTGCTGCCGACGCCGCAGACGCCGGTAGGCGTGGACATCGTGGGGCGTGGAACCCTGCTGGTGCGCAATCCTTTCCCGACCGCCTCGGTCGTCCTGCGACGGGATCTCCCGTTCCGCTTCGACGAGGAATTCCGCCGCTCGGAAGACTACCTGCTGTGGTCGCAGATCGTGCTGTCCGGCTACCGCTGCGCCAAGATCGACCAGGTGCTGGCCATCTGGAACCGCCGCGAAGACGGCGAGGTGGGCTTGAGCGACGACTTCGACGCGATCCACCGCGGCCGGCGCGACTTGCGCCGCAAGCTGGTGCGGCAGGGCCTGCTCAGCAGGCATGAGTATGTCTTCGCCAGCACCGTCGGCCTGGTCAACAAGATGCGCCGCACCGTCGCGCGCACCCTGCGCGGCCGCACTCACGCCCCCGCCTGAACGCGTTCCATGCAGCGCCCCCCGTGGGGGCGACGCCTTGCCGGCGCGGTGAAGCGCATCGCCACGCGTGGGCTCCGGCAAGGGCGCAGTGCACGTCGGGCGAGCCCGGGCGACTCCGCCTCGCGCGCCACGCAGACACTTCGTCCACGTTCCTGTCGAAAGAATGTCCGGGCATTGCCGCGCGCCTGCGCCGCCGCGCGGCCACTCGGTTCCTGCGGGCAAGTTAGGAAGACTGCCATGATCGTTTCCCACAAGCACAAGTTCATTTTCCTCAAGACCAACAAGACGGCCGGCACGTCGATCGAGATCGCGTTGTCGAAGTTCTGCGGTCCGGAGGACATCATCACGCCGATCTCGCCGGTCGACGAGGAAACCCGCCGCTCGCTGGGCTACCGCGGTGCGCAGAACTACCTGGCGCCCTGGTACGAGTACGGCGTGCGCGATGTGGCGAAGCTGGCGCTCAAGGGCAAGCGCAAGCTGCGCTTCTACAACCACATGACCGGGCGCGAAGTGCGCGAGTACATCGGTCGGGATGCGTGGAACGGCTATTTCAAGTTCTGCTTCGAGCGCAATCCCTACGACCGGCTCATCTCGCACTACTACTGGTGCAACCGCTCCGAGCCGCGCCCGCCGATGTCCAGCTTCATCCGCACCCCCCGGGCAATGATGCTCAAGCACCGCGGCTTCGATGTGTACACGCTCGGCGGCAAGGTGGCGGTCGATCGCATCTGCCGCTTCGAGTCGATCGCCGACGAGCTGGAAGAGGTCCGCCGGATCATCGGCCTGCCCGAGCCGCTGCAATTGCCGCACGCCAAGGCCAAGCACCGCAGCGACAACCGCGGCTACCGCGAAGTGCTGGGCGAGGAGGAGCGCAGCTGGGTGGACAAGACCTTCGGCGATGAACTGCGGTTGCTGGGCTATCACTACTGAAATCGCCGCGAAACGGCCTCGCCAGAAAGCCCGTGCGGCCTCTCCCCGAGGGGGAGAGGGCGCATGCCTGTACGCCGGAACTCCGCGTGCTTGCGGTTCTTGAACGGCGATTTCACGGCAAAACCTCAATCATCCGGCAGGCAAAACAGGTCGCGCGGGCGCCCTCGCGCAGGGCGACCGCGGGCGTCGCCTGCCGCTTGCGACAGCGCGGCCGGCCTGCAATCCGAACGACTTGAAGGGCTTGGCCAGATGGATCCGATCGACCGCAAACACGGCAACCGGCAAGAGGCGAGCATGAACCTCAGCGTGGTGGTGCCCGCGTACCGTTCCGAGCGCTGGGTCGAGCGGACGATACGTTCGGCGATCGCCGAGGGCGTTGCCGAGCGCAACGTCATCGTGGTCGAGGACGGCGTGCTCGACGGCACGGGCAAGGTCGTGCAGGCCACCGGGGCGCGGCTTTTCTCGCTGCAGCAGAACGGCGGCGCGCCGCGTGCGCGCAACCTGGGCCTGGCCCAGGTGGACACCGATTACGTGATGTTCCTGGACTCGGACGACTATGTGGAGAACGGCCTGCTGGCCGGACTGGTCGACGCGATGGAGCGCGAGCACGCGGACGTGGCGATCGGCCCGTGGGTGTACGACGGCGAAGGTCGCGAGCGCGGGATGCTGCGCCAGCCGCCCGCGCTGGACAACGGCGAGCGGATCTTCCATTGGGTCATGCACGCGTTCTTCCCGCCCTGCTGCATCGCCTGGCGCACCGACGCCATTCGCTCGATCGGCGCGTGGGACGAGCGGCTGCGCAAGGACCAGGACGGCGAGCTGATGATCCGCGCGCTCATCCGCGGCCTGAAGGTGGCGATCTCCAGCCAGGGCAACGGTGTCTACTGGCAGCACGACTCGCCCCACCGCGTGACCAAGGCGCAGATCAAGGACGTGATGTACGCGGCCGACGTGGTGTTCGAGCAGATCGAGGGCTGGGTGCGGTCCCGGCTCTCCGGCGGCAACGGACAGGACGAGCGGTTCGCCCTCGGTCGCCTCTGCTGCAAGACCGCGTGGGTGGCCTACGCCTACGGCGACAGCGCGTCGGGCGCGAAGTGGAGCGCCAAGGCGCGCGAGTTCGGCTTCCACAACCGCGGCTACAACGCCCGCAGCGCGCTGCTGGCCTCGTTCCTCGGCATCCGGATTTCCTCGCGCATCAAGGCCGGCACCAGTTCGGTGTATCGACGCATCGCGCAACGATAGGACTTTCGATGCGGCGCAACGGCGATCAGTCGTCCCGGTACCGTCGCTATACGGCCGATTCACGCCGTCCCCTCCAACGTTCGCGACCCCGGCCTACGGTCGAGCCCGCCTCTGATTCACCACCCATGACAGACACGAACGTAAGCGCCGCCCACCACGCCCTGTTCGAAACGGAACACCTGCACCAGGACCTGCGCAAGCGCAGCGTGCGGGGTGCGGCGGTGACCGTTTCCAGCCAGGCGGCCCGTCTGTTGCTGCAGGTCGGCGGCATGGCGGTGCTCGCGCGGCTGCTGTTGCCGGAGGATTTCGGCGTCTACGGCAAGACCATCGCGCTCACCGGCTTCATCACGACCATCCAGACCGGTGGACTGTCGCTGGCGACCGTGCAGCAGGCCGAGATCAACCATGGCCAGGTCAGCACGCTGTTCTGGCTCAATGCGCTGCTGGGACTCACCGCCGCCGCGCTCGTTGCCGGACTCAGTCCCGCGATGGCGTGGTTCTACAAGGATCCGCGCGTGCTGGCCCTCGGCCTGGCCATGGCCGGCGTGGTGCTGATCAGCAGTCTGGGCGTGCAACACCGCGCGTTGCTGCAACGGCAGATGCGCTTCACGCAGAAGGTGAGCGGCGACCTGGTGGCGCTGGTGGCCGGCTTCGCCGCCGCCGTCTTCGCCGCCTGGCTGGGCGCCGGCTACTGGGCATTCGTCGTGCAGCAATACACCATGGCGCTGGTCACGCTGGCGATGCTCTACGGCTTCTGCCGCTGGGTGCCGGGGTTGCCGCGACGCCGCAGCGGCGTGCGGCCGATGGTCAAGCTCGGCGCGAACCAGAGCGCATCGAGCATCCTCAACTTCGCCAACCGCAACGTCGACAACGTGCTCATCGGCCGCTACATCTCCGATGCCGCGCTGGGTTTCTACACGCTGGCCTACCGCATGCTGCTGCTGCCGATCCAGCAGATCAACGCGCCGCTCTCCTCGGTCATGCTGCCGGCGCTGAGCCGCCTGCAGCACCAGCCCAAGCGATTCTGCCGGTTCTACTACCGGGCGCTGGGCGCGATCGTATTCGTCGGCATGCCGATCGTGTGCTTCCTGCAGGTGGATGCGCGCCAGGTCATCGAGCTTGCGCTGGGACCGAAGTGGTTACCCACCGTGCCGCTGTTCCAGGCGCTGGGCATCGCCGCGTTCATCGGCACCTTCAACATCGCAGGCAACTGGGTCTATACCTCGCTGGGCCGCACCGATCGCCGGCTGTTCTGGCAGGGCATCTCCACGCCGATCACCGTGGCGGCGTTCTTCATCGGCCTGCCCTGGGGCGCGCTGGGCATCGCGCTGTCCTTCAGCGCCACCCGCGTGCTGCTGGTCGTTCCCTGGCTGAACAACGCCTACCGCGGCACGCCGGTGGACCTGTGGACCACGGCCAAGACGCTGGCGCGGCCGGCCGCCACGTCCATCGGCGCCGCACTCGTGCTGTGGGGCATCCATTCGGCGACCGGCGAGTTGCCGGCGCGCTGGGTGTTCCTCGACGCGCTGATCTACGGCGGCCTCTACTTCGGTGCGTGGCTCGCTGATGCGTCCGGGCGGGCGCACATGCGGGATCTGATGTCGGTGCTGGAGGAGTTGCGCTCGCGCAAGCGTTGAGGGCGTTTCGCGGCATGCCGCGAGCCCCGGATCCAAGGGCAAGGAGGGCACCATGCAGGGAACATGGCTTCGCGTGTCGCGACCGTTGCGTCAGGCAGGGGCGGACCTCGTCCGCTACTGCCGCCACCGCACCGCGGCGGTTTTCCCCAGTCCCGTCATCTTCGGCGGAAGCCCCAAGTCGGGCACCACCGCCATCGCGGCGCTGCTGGCCGAGGCGACCGGCCTTTCGCTCAGCAACGATCCATTCTGGCGCGTGCTGCGCAGCGACGGCGACGGCTTCCTGCTGCCGGACGTGCTGGAGGGAAACCTGCGGCTGGATGCCTTCGTGCGCAAGTACCCGGCCTACTTCTCCGCGCAGATCGTGAAGGATCCCGACTTCGCCTTCCTCTACCGGGAGCTGCAGCAGGTGTTCCCGGAGTCGCCGCAGGTGTTCATCGTGCGCGATCCGCGGGAGAACATCCGCAGCATCCTCGACCGGCTGCACATGCGCGGCGACCTCGAGCACCTGGGCCCGGCCGAGAAACGCACGCTCGCCCGCGAAGGCGGCTGGCGCGCGATCCTTGACGGTCGCGGGCTCGGCCTGGACGGGCGCGCGAACTACATCGGCCGCCTGGCGCAGCGCTGGACCCGCGGGGTCGACGCGTACTTCGCCGCGGGCACGCCGGTGCATCTGGTGCGCTACGAGGATTTCCTCGAAGACCGGGCGGCCTTCATCGCGGACCTGGCCGACCTGCTCGGCCTCGAGCTCCGGGCCGATGTCAGCAAAAGGCTGGCCCGGCGGCCGGCCCACCACGGCTACCGCTCCCTTTCCACCGAGGCATTCTTCGGCAAGCGGAACCTGTCGATCATCGAGCGCACCTGCGGCGAGCACATGGCGAAGTTCGGCTACGCCTGACCGAAGCCGGCCGGGCATCCGGGCGTCACCAGGGAGCCCGACCATTCACCCGGTTGCGACGGCACGGATGGCAACGTCTGCAGCGTTGCGGCCGAAGACCAGGCAACTGCAACCCATTGGGAGTGCCGGCATCCTCGCATCCGTTGCGAAGGCGGCCGGGACACCCGAACACCCGCAACGACGTGCATGACGCGTAGCCGTCGCACATAACAACGCGCGTACCCGGTACCGCACACAAGGAGGATCCCAAGGTGACGGCCAAAGTTTTCTGCATCGGTTTCCACAAGACCGGTACCACCAGTCTCGCCGAGGCGCTGCAAGTGCTTGGCTACCGGGTGACCGGGCCGAACGGGGTGAGGGATCCGGACATCGCCAACCGGGTGCGTCCGATGGCCTGGGAACTGGTCGAGAAGTACGACGCGTTCCAGGACAACCCCTGGCCGATCCTCTACAAGGAGCTGGACGCGCGCTACCCGGGCAGCAAGTTCGTGCTGACCGTGCGCAGCACCGAGTCGTGGATGCGCAGCCAGCTCAAGCATTTCGGCGAGCGCGAGACGGCGATGCGCAAGTGGATCTACGGCGACACCCACGGCTGCCCGCAGGGCAACGAGGAGGTCTACGTCCGCCGCTACGAGACGCACAACCGCGAGGTGCTGGAATACTTCCGCGATCGTCCGGACGACCTGCTGGTGATGGAGCTGGCCAAGGGTGACGGTTGGGAAAAGCTGGCCCCGTTCCTGGGCAAGCCCATCCCCGCCATCGCGTTCCCGCACGCCAACAAGGCCGGCGATCGCGCCCTGGTCGCGAAGCTCCTGAAGAAGGGCAAGGCGCAACTCGCGCACATGGGCGTGCACCTCGCCTGACCCTCATCCGTCGCGCGCGGCAGGGCCGCGCGGCGGCTGGAAGCCGTGTCGATCCAGGTCGCGCCGCAGACAGGCAAAACGCCCCGGTGGGGCGTTTTGCCTTTGCTGGGTCAGGCCATCTGCGGCACCCGCGCGGCCGCGCGGGCGACGGCGTCAGGCTTGCGCCAGATGCTCCGGCCAGCCGAACCGTTCCCCCAGCGACCGGTCCCAGTCCTTCGGGGTGAACACGTAGGTTCCGGCGCCCGGCGTGACCGTCAGCTCGCCGACGTACACCTTGCCCTGGTGCACATAGAAATCCACGCGCAGGTAGCCGAACGGCTGCGCGAGCTTTTTCGCCAGCGCCAGCATCTCGGGCAGCGCCTGGGGTTTCTCGGTCGTGCCGGTGCTCGGCCGCAGCAGCGGAAGATCCATCTGGAAGGGCGCCGGCGACCAGTCCTCCAGGTACAGCTGCTGCTCGAGGTCGCGGAAGCGGCCGTGCATGTGCTGGATGAAAACGAACGGCTCCTGCCCCGACGCGTTGAACACGTTGAACTTGTAGTCGTCGGGCGCGTCGTCGCCGTCCAGCAGCGCCTTCTCGAAAAGGATCTTCGGCGGGATCGACAGGTAGTGCTTTTCGCGGCTGCGCGAGGCTGCGCCGTCGGCGAGCCAGCCGTTGGCCAAAGCGGCCAGCTGCGCCAGGTCTTCCTGGTGCTTGTCGCGGATGATCTTCACCTGTCCGAAGCCGTTGCTCGTCTTCATCACGAATGCCTGGGGCAAGGCATCGAAGGTCTCGGGCGTGACCGCGTCGCAGGAAAGATAGGCCGGCACCACGTAATCCGAGCCGATCGTCCGGGCGACGTAGTCCCTGGCCGCGACCTTGTCCGCCAGCATGGTGAACACCGGTTCCGGATAGCGCATCCGGTAGAAGATCTTTTCGGAGAAGCGCTTCGGGTTGCGGAAGTTGCAGAACCGGCCGTGCACCTGCAGCGACTTGTACTGGTAGAACCCAGCGTCGGGGAGCGAATTGAACAGGCGCTTGATGGCCTTCTTGGGCGCGAGGATCTTCATGACGCTCTCTCTTCCTGTCCTTCCGGCAACACGTCCATGGAAGGTACGCAAGGCTGGTTTCGTGCAATCCATGACGCGCCTGGTCGGGCTCCCACCACCGCCCGAAGGCAGCGGGGCGACTCTACTTCAAGGTCCCGGATTCGTCATCACGGCGCATGCCTGCCGGTGAGTGCCTCCAGTGCGACGACGCGTTGCGTTCCGGTAGCTGCATCGTGTGTTCGTGGACGCATGCGAAAAACACCGCGTTTCGAGGGCGGCGGCCGGGTGGCGTGACCGGCCGCAGGATTCAGATCGGCTGCCGCGCCCGTTGCGCCTGGTCGCAGGCAGCCCGGGCGCTCGGCGCGAGGTACCCGAACTTCTCCACGATGAACCGGTCGCGGTCGCCGACAAGCTTTTCCGTCTCCGCGTCGTAGTAGTAGGCCGGGCCGCGCTTTTTGGAAGAGGTGTTGGTCTTGGGCCGTTCCATCAGTTCGGCAGCCTTTTGCTTCGGTACCTCGACGTTCGCGGCCCGCAGCGCCTCCAGCAGGTCGGTCTCCAGGTGCTCGTTCCTGATGAAGCGATCGACGAAGCAGTGTTGCCGCTCGTGCTCGATCAACTGCTTCGGCGTGGTGACGGTCCTGAGCGTGCCGAACTGGTTCTTGCGGCAGGTGAACAGGCGCATGTAGCGGTAGGTCAGCAAGCCCGCGAAGCGGTTCAGCGGACAGCTCCAGTAGCCCTCGCCGATGTCGCGCCAATAGCCCGGGTCGTGGAGCATGTGCACCCACTCGCGGAAGGCGGCCGGGTCGTTGACGTCGCGGAAGGTGCGCTTCCACTCCTTCGCATGCCAGTTCGGTCGCATGCCCATGACCAGGCGCAGCACGGAGAAGAAGTCCCGCTTCCAGCCGTGGTCGCGCCACCGGATGCCGGGCGTGCTCAGGTTGCTGTAAAGGTCGCCCCGCCCGTCGCAGCAGTAGGCCCAGAGCGAGACGTGCCAGTCCCAGGGATCGCGCACCGAACCGAGGAAGAACCGGTCGCCGGCGAACAGGTCCGCGGGCGCCTGGTTGTGCCGCATGACCAGGCGGCCACCGACGATCTCCTTGAGCAGGTTGCGGATGTGCGTGCATCCGGTCTTCTGCAGTTCGAGAAAGACGATCCTGTCGGAAACGAACATAGGGACTCCAGGTTTCTTGAGCCGACGCGCCACGCCAGCCGACCGACCCGCGCGCGCCCGCGCCGTGGCGCGGGCAGGCATCGAGGCCGACAGCGTGTGGCGTCCGCAGGGGGCGATCACCGCAGGTGGGACGTTGCCATCCGGACTGTCGTAGAGGGGTGAACTGCTGACCTCGCTTGCGCCGCGCGGCGACCGCCGATTCACCCGCCTACGACAAACGCGATGGCAACGTCCCGGCGTTTCGTGGCGCCGACGGGTGCCCCGCGCCGACCGCATGCACGGATGCCACCGCCTGCGGGCAACAACCACCGATGGAGCCGCTATGTTTGTTTCCGACAGGGTCGTTTTCGTGGAGTTGCAGAAGACCGGATGCACGCACATCCGCAAGCTGCTCAAGGAGATCGTCGGCGGCGAGCTCATCGACAAGCACAACCAGGCCGGATCGCACCTGTTCACCGGCGACCGGTTCTTCCTCGGCTCGATCCGGAACCCGTGGGACTGGTACGTCTCGCACTGGGCCTACGGTTGCGACGGCAAGGGCACGGTCTATTTCAACGTCACCACCGAGGGCTGGCGCGGTCGCGGCCGTGGCTGGAAGAAGCACCCGATGCAGACGCTGGCCGAGTTCCTGCAGAGCCGTCCCAACCGGCACGCCCACGAGTGGCGGCGTACCTATCGCGATGCCAACGACCCGGGGGCGTTCCGGCAGTGGCTGCACATGCTGCACGATCCGACCTACTGGCCCGACGTCGGCGAGGGCTACTGGAAGTGGCCGGCCAGCCGCGTTGCCGGCCTGCTGACCTGGCGCTACATGAAGCTGTTCACCTGCCGGGAAGGCGGGCTGGGCGCGTTGATGTCCGTCGCCACGCCGGAGCAGCTGGCCGCGCACGAGAGCAGGGATTGCTTCATCGACTGCTTCGTCCGCAACGAGCGGCTGGAATCGGACCTGCTCGACGCCCTTGCGCGCGCCAACATCGCCGTGCCGCCGGCGACGGTGGAGGAAATCCGGCAGCGCCCGAAGACCAATGCGTCTTCCAAGAAGCACGGCGCGCAGTACTACTACGACGCGGCGGCCGAGCGGCTCGTCGCAGAGCGCGAAAAGCTGATCGTTGAGAAATTCGGCTACCTCGCGCCGGGGGCCGGGGCATGCGATCGGCGCGCGACCGCGCCGGTCTAGCGGCTGCGTTCACGCATCGGTCATCCAGACAACCAAATGCGTGCGGTGCGCCAGACCTTGTCATTGGACGTTCCGCCACCGCCGTTTCATCTATCGAGCACGCGGTGCTGACAGCACATCGACGCCGCCGTTGAAAGAATTGCCCAGTCCGCCGGTATTCGTTCACAAGGCGTGTGCCGGCGGTGAAGCGGAGCCGTCCCGGCCTGGAGGAAGGCACTCCCCTGACGGGTCCTTGTTCCGGAATCGCATAACGCATAGCTACCGATTTCTTTCACAAACGCTTGCCCAAGATGCAACGTCACGGTTGCCTTCTTGGCGCCTCCCCGCAACAGGACTGCCCATGACCCTGGCCGCCACGCCCCAAGACCACGCCCTCCCGCGCCCCGAACAGGCGCCGGACAACGACCTCCAGCGCCTTGCCGCTTCATCGCACTTGAAGCGACTGGAGGCCGAAGCGATCCACATCATGCGCGAGGTGGCTGCCGAGTTCGCCAACCCGGTGATGCTCTACTCGGTCGGCAAGGATTCGTCGGTACTGCTGCACCTGCTGCAGAAGGCGTTCTACCCGGCGCCGCCGCCGATCCCGATGATGCACGTGGACACCACCTGGAAGTTCCGCGAGATGATCGCCTTCCGCGACCGCCGCGCGAAGGAAACCGGTTGCCGGCTGATCGTGCACACCAACCAGGAAGGCGTGGCGCAGGGCGTGAACCCGTTCAGCCACGGCGCCAGCGTGCACACCGACATCATGAAGACCCAGGCGCTGAAGCAGGCGCTGGACAAGTACAAGTTCGACGCGGCCATCGGCGGCGCGCGCCGCGACGAGGAGAAATCCCGCGCCAAGGAGCGCGTGTTCTCCTTCCGCAACGCGCAGCACCGCTGGGACCCGAAGAGCCAGCGTCCGGAACTTTGGAGCCTCTACAACACGCGCATCCACAAGGGCGAGAGCGTGCGCGTGTTCCCGCTGTCGAACTGGACGGAGCTGGACATCTGGCTCTACATCTACCGCGAGAACATCGAGGTGCCCTCGCTGTACCTGGCCAAGGAGCGCCCGATCGTCGAGCGCGACGGCCAGCTGATCATGGTCGACGACGACCGCATGCCGCTGGAGCCGGGCGAAGTGCCGCAGATGCGCAAGGTGCGCTTCCGCACGCTCGGCTGCTACCCGCTCACCGCGGCGATCGAGTCCGACGCCGACACGCTGCCGGCGGTGATCCAGGAAATGCTCATCGCGCGTACGTCCGAACGCCAGGGTCGCATCATCGACCAGGACGCCTCGGCCTCCATGGAAAAGAAGAAGCAGGAAGGGTATTTCTGATGGATCTGCAAATCACCGACAGCCAGCCGGACAACGCCGTCACCGCGATCAACGATTACCTGCAGCGGCACGAGACCAAGAGCCTGCTGCGTTTCATCACCTGCGGCAGCGTGGACGACGGCAAGAGCACCCTGCTTGGTCGCCTGCTGTACGACACCAAGCTGCTGTTCGACGACCAGCTGGCCGCGCTCGAGGGCGACAGCCTGCGCCATGGCACGCAGAACGGCGAACTGGATTTCGCGCTGCTGGTCGATGGCCTGTCCGCCGAGCGCGAGCAGGGCATCACGATCGACGTGGCCTACCGCTTCTTCAGCACCGACAAGCGCAAGTTCATCGTCGCGGACTGCCCCGGGCATGAGCAGTACACGCGCAACATGGCCACCGGCGCCTCCACCGCGGACCTTGCCGTGGTGCTGGTCGACGCGCGCAAGGGGCTGATGACCCAGACCCGCCGCCATACCTACATCTGCAGCCTGCTCGGCATCCGCAACGTGCTGCTGGCGGTCAACAAGATGGACCTGGTCGACTACGCGCAGAGCACCTTCAAGCGCATCGAGAGCGACTACCGCCTGGTCGCGGCGCAGATGGGTATCGAGAACGTCACCGCGATCCCGCTGTCGGCGCTGGCGGGCGAGAACGTCTCCAGCCGCTCGCAGGTGATGGGCTGGTACAACGGCCCCAGCCTGCTCGAGCACCTGGAGACGGTGCAGGTCGAGCGCGTCGCCAGCAAGCTCGGTTTCCGGATGCCGGTGCAGTGGGTGTGCCGCCCCAACCAGAACTTCCGCGGTTACGCGGGCCAGGTGGTGGCCGGCTCCATCGCGCCGGGCGACGAAGTGGTCGCGCTGCCCAGCGGCGTCCGCTCGCGCGTGGCGCGCCTGGTCACCGCCGACGGCGACCTGCCGCGCGCGGTCGCCGGCGATGCGGTCGCCATCCAGCTCGAGGACGAGCGTGACATCAGCCGCGGCGACGTGATCGCGGCCACCTCCTCGCCGCCGCAGGTGGCCGACCAGTTCGCCGCGCACCTGCTGTGGATGGACAGCGCCGCGCTGCTTCCCGGGCGCCCGTACTGGATGAAGATCGGCGCGCGCATGGTCACGGCGCAGGTCACCGAGATCAAGCACCGCGTCGACGTGAACACGCAGGAGAAGCGTCCGGCCAAGCGCCTGGAACTCAACGAAGTCGGTTACTGCAACCTCGGTCTCGACCACGCGATCGCGTTCGAGTCCTACGAGGACTGCCGCGAGCTCGGCGCGTTCATCCTCATCGACCGCCAGACCAACGCCACCGTGGCCGCCGGCACGCTCAACTTCGCGTTGCGCCGCGCGGACAACATCCACTGGCAGCACACGGACGTCGATCGTACGGCGCGCGCCCGCATCAAGGGCCAGCTGCCGGCCTGCCTGTGGTTCACCGGCCTGTCCGGTTCGGGCAAGTCGACCATCGCCAACGTGGTGGAGAAGCGCTTGCACGCGATGGGCTATCACACGTACATGCTCGATGGCGACAACGTGCGCCATGGCCTGAACCGCGATCTCGGCTTCACCGACGAGGATCGCGTGGAGAACATCCGCCGCGTGGCGGAGGTGTCCAAGCTGATGGTCGACGCGGGCCTGATCGTGATGGTGTCGTTCATCAGTCCGTTCCGCAGCGAGCGTGGCATGGCGCGCAGCCTGTTCGAGAACGGCGAATTCCGCGAGGTGTTCGTCGACACGCCGCTCGAAGTGTGCGCGCAACGCGACCCCAAAGGCCTGTATGCCAAGGCGAAGGCCGGACAGATCCGCAACTTCACCGGCATCGACTCGCCCTACGAGCGTCCGGAGAACCCGGAGATGCATCTGGACACGATGGGCGCTTCGGTGGACGAACTGGCCCAGCGGATCATCGACGGCCTGCTCGGGCAGTGACTTCGGCCCTGCGGCCCGTATAAACGCCCCGCGTTCCTGAGCCCTCTCCCTCCCAGGGAGAGGGCTTTTTGTTGCGCGTTGCCTGTTTGAATCCGCTCCCTTCGGGGGTGGGGAATCGCGGGGAGGTTGCTGGTGACGGCAACTTTTCACGCGCCTCTGTGCGTGGCCGACGCAGTGCGACACCTCGCCCCGACAACTCTTTACGCGGCTCGATGCGTGAGACAGAGGCCAGTGCGATCCCCAGCTCGAACCCGCTCGAGGGGGAGGGGGAGAAAGCTGCTCGCGTCATCCGAGCCCGTCTGGGGGCCTTTGCCGGAGGCGGCCAGAAATCACCTCAATCGAGGGTGCTGGCCACGTGCGTCGCCGGCGCCGTGGCAGTCCTGCCGCTCGGCGGAAGATCCGCGTACGGGCCGGGTTCGGGCCAGCCGAACTTTGCACCCAGCGCTTCGTCCCACTCCCTGGGCTCGAACACGTACCGGCCAGCCCCAGGCGTGAGCGTGAGTTCGCCCACGTAGACGCGGCCCTGGTGCAGGTAGAGATCCACGCGCATGTAGCCCAGCGGCTCGGCCAGCTTGCGCGCCACGTGCAGCATCTCGTCCAGTTGCTCGGGCCGCGGAGCGACGCAGCCGCTGGTTTTCTGGTGCAGCAACTGGAACGGGGCCGGACGCCAATCCTCCAGGTAGAGGTCCTGGGTCAGGTGTTCGAAGCGTCCTTGCATGTGCTGGATGAAGACGTAGGGCTTCTGGCCAGGGCCCGGATTGAACACGTTGAACTTGAAGTCGGCCGGCGGGCGGCCGTCGGTCAGCAGGGCATGTTCGAAGATGATGCGTGGGCGGATGTAGCGGTAGTGCTTCTCGCGCATCCGCATCGGGAATTCGGAGGTCATCCACTCGTTGGCCAGGCGGGCCAGCGCCACGGGATCCTCGTCGCGCTTGTCCAGCACGATGCGCAACTGGCCAAAGCTGTGGTTGGCCTTCATCACAAAGCAGCCCGGCAAGGTGTCGAAGGTTTCCGGGCCCACCTTTTCGGCGATCAGGTAGGCCGGCACCAGATACTGCGAACCCACCGCGTTGGCCACGTAACCGCGTACTTCGACCTTGTCCGCCAATCGCGAGAACAGCGGCGAGGGATAGCGCATGCGATGGAAGATCTTTTCCGAGAAACGGCGCGGCAACTCGAAGTGGCAGGGCCGCCCGTGGGTCATCAGGTACTTGTATTGATAGAAAGCGCAATCGGGCAGCGCCATCACCAGCGGCGACACCTGTTCCCTGAAGGCTTTGAGTTTCCGCGTCGTCATCGTGTCGCCTGTTGCGAAGCGGGAAGTGCGCGATCGTTCGCGTCCCCGCTCGCCCGGTTTTGTCCGCCGACCCTCTGTTGCAGCCGGGGCGGCAAGCTCTCCTGCATTTTCGGATGGACGGTCAAACTCACGCGCTGGCGGTTTCCATGGAATGGGATGACAGTGATTTTCGGGCGTGCGGGGTCGATTCAACGTGCAATGTCATGGAGAGCCGGACGCACACATGCGGAAGAGGCTGCTGCCGGTCGTACGGCGACTGGGTGGGGCGTCGCCGGCCGGTTTGCCGGACCGGCCGCATGTGTCTTCCTGCGGCCGGCCACGGGGAGCCGAAAGAGGCGCTACGGCCGTGCACGGCGCCCGGCGGAGATGCCTACTTGGCCGCTGAGCCGCGCTTGGGGCCGCGGTTGTTCTTGCCGTAGGTGGACAGCAGGGTGACCGACGAGCGCAGCCGCACCACGTTGCTCGGCAGTGCTGCCGCTTCCAGCGTGGGCCGGGGCTGAGGCACCGAGGGCGCCGACTGCTGCTTCTGCCAGATGCGTCCCGTCGCAGTCACGTAGATCGCCGACAGTGCGCCGAAGGCGATCAGGTTGCTGCCAGGGGCCAGCGAGTGGGTCAGCATGCCGGTCAGCGCAAGCAGGATGGCGAACATCACCAGCGCCACCAGCGTGGTGCGCGGGCCAAGACCTGCACGCAGCATCATGTGGTGGATGTGGCCGCGATCCGGCTTGAACGGGCTCTTGCCTTCGCGGATGCGGCGAACCAGAACCTGCAGCGTGTCGAGCACCGGCAGGGCCACGCACCAGAGCACATCGATGGTGGACAGCTCGGTATTGTTCCCGCTCTGGCTCAGGTGGATCAACGTCCACGCCAGGATGTAACCCACCACCATGCTGCCGGCGTCGCCCAAGAAGATCTTCTTGCCGACGAGGCCCAGGTTCGCCGCCAGGTAGGGCACCAGCGCGCCAGCCAGCAAGACCAGGACGATCACGCCTGGCCACTGGGGCTGGCCCTGGTACAGGATGATGGCAGCGATGCTGACCAGTGCCAGCATGCCGGCGAGGCCGTCGATGCCGTCCATCATGTTGAAGGCGTTGAGCAGGCCGATCACCGCGACCACCGTCAGCGGGATCCCGAACACGCCCAGTTCGAACTCGTGGCCGAAGAGGTGGCCCAGCGTGTGGATCTGCACGCCGGTCACCGCGACCATGGTGAGCACCGCGGCCGTCTGCACCAGCAGGCGGGCTCGCACGCTCAGGTCGAAGCGGTCGTCGAGCGCACCCACCACCGCGAGCACCGCCGCGGTGGCCAGCAACACGCTGGTGAACAGGTGGGCCTGCCCATCGACCACGGCACCGGCGAGGACGCCGATGAAGGCGGCCAGTCCGCCAATCAACGGGATGTGGCCGACGTGATGCTTGCGTTCATCGGGACGATCCACCAGGCCCCAGGAGCCGGCGAACCGATAGAGAATGGCGATCGCCAGCGCAGAAACGCAGGCGGCCGTCAGACAAGCAATAAGTATCCGGGAGTACTGCATAGTGGCTAGTCCCATCGTCCTGATCGGGCCATGCCTGCAGACGTAACTCTCCCGTCGCTGACACGGCACCACCTGCATACGCAGGCAAAAACCGGATATCCCCGTTCCCTGGCCCCGGTGAAGGGGCTTCCGGGGAGAGTAAGCAGGCCCCAGTGCAATTCTCGTCAACAGGAAACAGGCGCGACTGGCCTGCAAGGGCGGGGCCTGCGGACCCGTCGCGTCCGCTTCACGATTCAGTGAAGAATCAGTCGAAAAGCAGGTTGATGACGACCAGCGTGGCCACCAGCATCGACAGCGTCAGCGGCACGCCGACGCGCAGGAAATCCTTGCCGCGGTAGCCGCCCGGGCCGGCCACCATCATCAGCGCCGGGTGGCCCGAGCTGAGCAGAAAGGTGTTGGACGAGGATACCGCCACGATCAGCGCGTAGGCGGAAGGATTGCCGCCGGTGGCGACCGCCACGCTGATCGCGATCGGCACCATCATCACCGTCGCGCCCACGTTGGACATCACCTGCGAGAACAGCAGGGTGAGCACGGCCAGGCACGTCTGCAATACCCACGGCGAGGCGCCGCCCAGCTTGTCGAGCACTTCCTGCGCCAGCCAGGCGGCGGTGCCGGTGGCGTCCATCGACCAGCCCAGCGGGATGAGGCAGGCGGTCACGAAGATCGTCTTCCAGTTGACCGCCTTGTAGGCCTCGTCCATGTTCAGCACGCCGGTGAGCAGCATGCCGATGGCGCCGGTCATCATCGCAACCGAAAGGTCCAGGTGCGTGAACAGCGCCAGGCACTTGGCGAGCAGGAAGAAGCCCACTGCCTGCCAGATCTTGCCCGGGCGCTGCTCTTCCTTGGGGATGTCGGTGACGACGACCAGGTCCTTGTCCTCGGCGGCCAGCGCCAGGTCGCGCCAGCTCGAGTGCAGCACCAGCGTGTCGCCCGCGCGCAGGCTCACGCCGCGTAGGTCATCGCGGAACACCTGCTCGCCGCGGTTCACCGCCAGCACCGAGATGCCGTAGCGCTTGCGCAGGCGCAGGTCACCCACGCTCTGCTTGAGGAAGCGCGAGGAGGGCGGCAGCACCGCTTCGGAAATGCCCGCTCGCGTCGGGTTGAACAGTTCGCCCAGCTGGCGCATGCGCGGCGAAACCTTGCACAGCTGGTTGTTGGCGAAGTGGTTGATCTCCTCGCGCGGCGCAAGCACGCCAAGCACGGAGCCGACCCAGATCACGTAGTCGACCGGCGGGGCCATGCGCGCGTCGTTGCCGCTCTTGATCGCCAGGATCAGCGGCGCGCCATGCAACTGCTCGACCTCGCCGATGCTCATGCCGACCAGCGGGCTTTCGGCGGTGACGGTCAGCTCCGCGGTCTCGCCGCCGATGCCGTAGGTTTCGGCAAAGTAGCTCTCGGTGCGGCCCGGGGTGACCTTGAGGCGCTCGTCCTCACGCTCGGGCAGCAGCTTGCGGGTGAACAGCCAGAAGTAGGTGATGCCCAGCAGCGCCAGCACCAGGCCGACCGGCGTCACGCTGAAGAGGCCGAACTTCGGGATCGTGTGCGCGCCCGGCGGCAGGTTGGCGTTCGCGCTGGCGATCAGGTCGTTGAGGACGATCAGCGGCGAGTTGGCGATCAGCGTGGTGTTGGTCGCGGTCAGGATGCAGAAGCCCATCGGCAGCAGCAGTCGCGACATCGGCACGCCGGTGCGCGCGGACAGGCGGCTGGTCACCGGGATCATCAGCGCGGCCAGCGCCTGGCTCGGGATCACCGCGCTGAACAGGCTGGTGACCGAGTTGATCACCACGCCCAGGCGCGACTCCTTGCCGCGCGCCATGCGCATCACGAAGCTGGCGGTCAGCGAAAGCACGCCGGCGCGATCCAGTCCCGCGCCCATGATCATGATCGCGATGATGGCGATCACCGCGTTGCCGGCGAAGCCATTGAACACGCGGTCGGAGGGGATCAGCCCGGTCAGGCCGATCACCACCACCACCAGCAGCGCCACCATGTCGGCGCGGATCCACTCCAGCACCAGCATCAGCATGGTGAAGCCCACCAGCCCGAGCACCAGGATCATTTCGGGGGTGAGCGCAAGGGCCACTAGCGAGCGTCCAGGTAGGGCTGGTGGTGGAAGCGGATGGGATTGTGCAGTGGAAGCCTCACGCGGTGGCGGCCCGTCCCTGTTTGCCGGCCAGTATAAGCGGGCCATCGCAGCGGCTGGTGAACCTCGGGGCTTGCCTCGCCTGGAACTTCTTTCCGGACGGGGAGGAGCAAAGCCACAGGACCGAGGCCAGTGTGTTTCGGGCCAACCCCGTGCTGGAACGGCGAGGAGTCTTGGCGTGGACGGTCCGGAAGATTTTCCGCAGTGCGCTCCGACCATGGCTCCCAGGGCCTAGCGCCTGCGAGCCGGGGCCGTCCCCCGGCCCTCGCCCGCAGGAGGACGCACAAGCTCAAACCCTGCGGTAAAGCAGATCCCACACGCCGTGCCCGAGCTTCAACCCGCGCCGCTCGAAATGCGTTTCGATGCGCCAGGCCGGCTTCTCGGCATACAGGCCCGGCGCGATGGCATTACGCCAGGCAGGCGCGGCTTCCATCACTTCGAGCATGTGTTCGGCATAGGGCTGCCAGTCAGTGGCCAGGTGCAGCAGGCCGCCGGGCGCCATGCGGGAGGCTAGCAGCGCGACGAATTCCGGCTGCACGATGCGGCGCTTGTTGTGGCGCTTCTTGTGCCACGGATCCGGGAACCAGATGCGTGCCTCGGCCAGGGTCCCCGGTGCGATCTCATGCTCGAGCACCTGCACCGCGTCGTGCTTGTAGAGATGCACATTGGCGGCCTCGCGTGCGGCCAGAGCGTTCATCAGCCGGCCGACGCCGGGTCCATGCACTTCCACACCGATGTAGTCGCGCATTGGATCGTGTTCGCTCGCCCAGGCCAGGGCCTCGCCATTGCCGAAACCGATCTCCAGCACGCGCGGCGCGACATGGCCGAAGCGCGCATCGAAGTCCTGTACCGCCGCGGTGTAGTCGATGCCGAAGCGCGCCCAGTGCGCGTCGAAGGCGCGCTGCTGCGCGGGCGTCATGCGGCCCTCGCGCAGCACGAAGCTGCGGATGCGGCGCAGGTAGGGGGAGCTTTGGGGATGTTCGGACTGGTCGTTCACGGCATGCGCCTGGGTGCGATGGCATGACGACGGGCGCGCCATGCCGCGGGGGCGCATTGTAGCGGCGGCGCCGCGAGGGCGCCGCCTGCAGGTCAGTGTTGCCGGTCGAAGCGGCGTGCCGATTCGCGCCGCGACTGCGTTGCCGGTGCCTGCGAGCGTGGGGCTGGCGCCGGGGCGGACTCGCGTTGCATGGGAACCGCCTGTGGCACGGGCCGCGTCTGGCGGAACTCCGACGGCCGCTGGAAATGCTGCTGCGGCGGCGCGGTGCGGGCACGCAGCTGCCCATCGACGTCCGGCCGGCGCATGTTCGCAGGCTGGCTCGGGCGATCGTTGCCGCGGAAAGCCGGTCCGCCCTGCACGGTCTGCCGGGGCTCGATCCGCGCGTCGGGCGCGCGCTGGAAGCGCGGGCCGGCATCGACATCCGGCCGGCGCACCGGCGCACGCGGCGCGTCGCTGCGCTCGAAGCGCGGCAGCTGCGGCAGCGTCCGCGCGGTGCGTGCCGCCCGTTCGCGATCGGCTTCGGCCGTGGAGATGAAGCTCACTCCGGGGCGCGGCTCGGCGGGTGGTCGGGATGCATGCGGGCGCACGAAGCGGGCCGAGCGCAGTTCGCCCGGCCGCAGCGGCGCTTCGCGCGGCGCCATGCGCGCGGGGACATTCACGCTGCGGACCTCTCGCGCGTCGTTGCTGCGGACGTCCCGTGCGCCGATGCGATCGCCGCGTGCGTCGTTGCGAATCGGCGCGCGGCGGATGTCCGGCGCCGTGTCGGCGCGCCCGGCCGGCGCGATGTGCGCGATCGCAGGCAGCGTGTCGCCACGCGGACGCAGCACACGCACGTGGGAAGGCGTGGCCGTGCGCGGACGGGTGGCCTCGATGCGGTCGGCCACGCGTTCCACGCGCGGCGCATGCCGGGCCACCACCTCGCGCCGGAAACCCTGCGCCGGCAGCGGCCGCGCCTTGGGCCCGCGCGGCGGCGCGAAGCTGTGCGGCGTCGGTTTCGGCGTGGCGTTGCGCGTCAGCAGCCTGGCGCCGGCGAGCTTGTCCGGATCGATCTTCAGCCGATGGCGCTGCACGCGGTCGGCGCCGGCGAAATTGCGCCCCGGCACCGCGGTGAAGCCGCGCGGGCCGCGCCCGTGCAGCGCCCGCACCGGCGGCGCGATGCCGCGGTGCCAGTCGCGGTAGCGGCGGTCGACGATCACCGTGTTGTGCACATGGATGTTGGTCACGTTGACCTGGGTGTAGTAGCGGCGGCTGCCGCGGTACCACGGGTCGTAGACGTCGCCCGGACCTAGCGGGTACCAGCCGACCGGCGCGTCGCCCACCGACACGCGCCAGTGGTTGCCGCCGACGAAGGCGACCAACGCCGGTGCGTATACGGGGCGCCAGCCGACCGGGCCCGGGACCCAGCACCAGCCGCGGCTGCGCCAGGCCCAGCGACCGTAGTGATAGGGCGCGAAGCCCCAGGGCGCGTCATCCACCCAGGTCCAGCCCCACGGGCCGACATAGGCCCAGTGACCGTTGCGGTACGGCGCCCAGCCGGTATCGACCTGGGCCGGGTACCAGACCTGCCCGTATTCGGGGTCGCTGCGCCAGTCGCCATAGCGATCCAGGTCCTGGTAGCCGATCACGTCCTCGGACACATAGCGGCGCGACTCGGAGTCGGCGTAACGGCGGCTTCGTTCGTCGTTCCATGCGTCGAAGTCGTCGCCGCTGGCGGCATCCTCGACGTCCACGTCGGCCAGCGTGGAGTCGGCGAAATGGTAGCTGCGGCCGGCGATCACCAGCCGCTGCGCATCGTTCTCGCCGTACACCGTGGCGCTGCCGTCGAACGCGGTGACGCGGGTGCCCTGACCGTCGCGGTCGACATCCACGCGGTAGCTGCCCGGATGATCGACCACCAGTGCCACGGTCGGGGTGTCGATCTCGTAGCTCTGGCCCTCGCCGAGGCGGCGCACGGTGAGGTTGAGCGTGCCCTGGGTGAGCTCCAGCTGCGCCAGCTGGTCGTCCAGCTGCAGGAAGCCGACGTCGGTGCCGCCGTCCAGGCGCACCGCGGCGCCGTCCAGCTCCAGCTCGGCGCGCGCGCCGTTGCTGCTGGACAGCTTGTCGCCGGTGGTCAGCGGACGGTTGATCCCGGCGTCGCCCCAGTCCTGCGCACCCGAAGGCAGCAGGCCGACGTCGCCCTCCAGGTAGGACAGGCGCGCGACCCGGTCGGGCGGATCGCCGGCGTCGTCGGCCGCCTGCGCGTGCAGGACTCCGGCGCCGCACAGCAGCAGGGTGGCGGCGCAGGAGCGCCAGAACAGCTGCAGTCTCGAGAGTGCACGCATGGGTTTTCCCTCCGTCGTGTACGCGCCATGGAAACGGCTGGCGTCACGAGGCGATGACCGATTATGGGCTGGCGATTGATCTGGCAATGCATTCGGTGGCCAACGGTTCAGCCGGCCGCCATGTGCGGTTCATGCGCCATGCGGGTAGCGCGCCTGCCCCGACGCATCGGCGCCCGTTCCCCAACTCCCGCCTCCCGGGTTACCATCGGCGGCGAACGCGGGTGTAGCTCAATGGTAGAGCTGTAGCTTCCCAAGCTACTGACGAGGGTTCGATTCCCTTCACCCGCTCCAGCCTGCACGCAGCCCGTCCGCCTGGTCGGGCTGTTTTCACTTCCCCTTGAGGGGACGCGCCGCCACGCTTTCCGGCCTTCCCGACACCCATCCGTGCAGCGATGAAAGAAGTGATCACCCTCGGTTGGCGGGAACGACTGGCTCTGCCCCAGCTGGGCGTCGACGTGCTCAAGGCCAAGCTCGATACCGGCGCCCGTTCCAGTTCGCTGCATGTGGACACGCTCGAGACCCTCGATCGCGGCGGCGTTACCTGGCTGCGCTTCTCGCTCACCATCGGTCGGCGTCATCCGCGCGTCGTGCAGTGCGAGGCCCAGGCGCTGGGCCGACGCGTCGTGACCGACACCGGTGGGCACGGCACCGAGCGCTGGTTCGTGCGCACCGACGTGTCGCTGGCGGGCGCGTGTTACCCGATCGAGATCAGCCTCACCGACCGCAGGCACATGCTTTTCCCGATGTTGCTGGGCCGCAGTGCGCTGCTTGGGCGCTTTGCGGTCGACCCGTCGCTTTCCTACACCCAGCCGCGCCCGCAACCGGCCTTCGCCGAACCGGTGGCGCGGTTCGCCCACGAATGTCACCACGGTCAGCTCCCATGAAGATCGCGATCCTCTCGCGCAATACGCGGCTGTACTCGACCCGCCGGCTGGTCGAGGCCGCGCGCGAACGCAACCACGTGGTGCGCGTGCTCGACCCGCTGCGCTGTTACGTGCGCATCGCGCCCGACAACGTGTCGATCCGCTACAAGGGCAAGGCGTTGCGGGACATCGATGCGGTGATCCCGCGCATCGGCACCACCACCACCTTCTACGGCACGGCGGTGCTGCGGCAGCTGGAAATGATGGGCGTATACACGCCCAATTCCTCCGACGCGGTGCTGCGCGCGCGCGACAAGCTGCGTGCCCTGCAGATCCTCGCCTCGCACGGGCTGGACATGCCGGTGACCGTGTTCGGCGACAACCCGGACGACACCAACGACGTGCTGGCGATGCTCGGCGAGCCGCCGCACGTCATCAAGCTCAACGAGGGAAGCCAGGGCACCGGCGTGGTGCTGGCCGAGAAGCGCAGCGCCTCGCAGAGCGTGATCGAGGCCTTCCGCGGCCTGTACGCCAACTTCCTGGTGCAGGAGTTCATCGCCGAGGCCAAGGGCAGCGATCTGCGCTGCTTCGTGGTCGGCAAGAAGGTGATCGCCGCGATGCAGCGCGAGGCGAGCCCGGGTGATTTCCGCGCCAACCTGCATCGCGGCGGCAGTGCGGTGAAGGCCACCTTGAGCGCGGAGGAAAAGCGCATCGCCATCCGCGCCGCCGGCGCGCTGGGCCTGGGGATCGCCGGCGTGGACCTGCTGCGTTCGGATCGCGGCCCGCTGCTGCTGGAGGTCAACGCTTCGCCCGGGCTGGAAGGGATCGAGACGGCCACAGGGGTGGACGTGTCCGGCCACATCATCCGCCACCTGGAAGAACGGGCAGGCGGGTGAGCTTTCCTTCACGTGCGCTGCACTAGAACGGGCGCGCCGGACACGTCCGTTAACGGCCGTGTGAGACGCGGTTAACCGCACCGTAACCGCCCGGGCCCTATAAAGGCTCCACTGCAATGTGCTGGCGGCGACCGCTTGGTCGAAGCCGGCAGATTCGGTATCGGGGCAGTAAGCTTGGGCCCAGGTGCAGCGACGACGAGTCGGGCATCTGGGCCTTTTTATTGGCCGCGGCTCGAAGAGCCGGCTACCCGTAAGGCAAGCTTGTTAAGCTTGTTCCCCTGGCCTCTGGAGTGGCGCATGCGTGTCCTTGTGATCGAAGACAACAGCGATATCGCGACGAATATCGGTGATTACCTCGAGGATCGCGGCCACGTGGTCGACTTCGCCGGCGACGGCGTGACCGGCCTGCACCTGGCCGTGGTGCATGACTTCGACGTGATCGTGCTCGACCTCACGCTGCCGGGCATGGACGGCCTGGACGTGGCGCGCAAGCTGCGCCACGAGGCGCACAAGCAGACGCCCGTGCTGATGCTGACGGCGCGCGACGCGCTGGAGCAGAAGCTCACCGGATTCGAGTCCGGCGCCGACGACTACATGACCAAGCCGTTCGCGCTGCAGGAACTGGCCGCGCGCCTGGAAGTGCTGGCGCGCCGCGGCAAGGGCCCGCAGAGCCGCGTGCTGAAGGTCGCCGACCTCACCTACAACCTGGACACGCTCACCGTCAGTCGCGACGGCAAGTCGATCCAGTTGAACCCGATCGGCCTGAAACTCCTGCAGGCGCTGATGGAGGCCAGCCCGTCGGTGGTCACCCGCCAGGACCTGGAACAGCGCGTGTGGGGCGAGGAGCTGCCCGACAGCGACTCCCTGCGCGTGCACATCCACGGCCTGCGCGCGGCAATCGACAAGCCGTTCGACAAGCCGCTGATCCACACGCGCCACGGCATCGGTTACCGCATGGTCGAGCCGGATGCTGTCCAGGCGTAAGCTGCGGTTCCGCCTGATCGTCTCCTTCGCGCTGTTCGGCTTCGGCCTCAGCGCGTTGTTTGCGTTTTCGGCCCTGAATATCCGCGCGCGCGTCGAAGACCAGCTCGTTACCGCCACGCTGCTCGATGAGGTGGACAACCTCAACCAGCAGGTGCACGAGCATCCCGATCGCCAGCCGAAGTTCGGCATCGTCGAAGCGTGGACCTGGAGCGATCGCACGATCTACAAGGCCCCGCTGGAGTGGCAGCACCTCGAGAACGGGGTCCACGACGTCAGCGACACGGGCGCGGACGGCAGGATCCACCATTACAAGCTCGCGGTCGAGCACAAGAACGGCATCTACAGTTTCCTGCGCTACGACATCTCGCGCGACGAGCTGGGCAAGCAGCAACTGCTGATCAGCGTGATCGGCGCGGTGTTCCTGTTCGGCCTGCTCTCGCTGGTGCTGGGTCTGTGGCTGTCGCGCAAGGTGCTCAAGCCGGTCAGCGAGCTGGCCACGCGGTTGCGCGATTTCCGCAAAGCCGGCAAGGCCGATCCGCTGGCGCCGCATTTTGCCGATGACGAAGTCGGTGAGCTCGCACTGGCGCTGGACGAATACGCCGCGCGGCTGACCGCGATGGTCGAGCGTGACCGCGAGTTCAACTCCGACGTCAGCCACGAGCTGCGCACGCCGCTGGCGGTGATCGCCAGCACCACCGAGCTGCTGCAGGGTTCGCCCGACCTGACCGACAAGCTGCGCGAACGGTTGAAGCGCATCGAACGCGCCTCGCGCCAGGCCACTGAGCTGATCGAGGCGCTGCTGCTGCTCTCGCGCGCGGAGCGGCGTGGTCCCACGCGCGGGGAAACCACGGAGGTGGCCAGGGTGGCCGCCGACGTGATCGAGAGCCAGCGCCCGCAGATGCGCGACAAGCCGCTCGGCATCGAGCTGGCCGTGCGCGAGCCGGTAAGCGTGAACGCGCCGGCCTCGGTGTTGTCGGTCGCACTCACCAATCTGATCGGCAACGCCATCAAGTACACGCTCGAAGGCCAGGTGCGGGTCGAAGTCGGCGGCGGCCGCATCGAGGTGATCGACACCGGTCCGGGCATCAAGCCCGAGGATGCCGAGCGCCTGTTCCAGCGCGGCGTGCGTGGTGAAGGCGCCGGCGGCAGCGGCGCCGGCCTCGGCCTGGCGATCGTGCGCCGGCTGTGCGACCTGTACGGCTGGCAGGTATCGATGCGTCCCCGCAGCGACGCCAACGGCGCCATCGCCAGCCTGGTCTTCGACCCCGCCTAGATCTGCTGCCTCTGCCTCCGTGCGAAGACTGGGATGAGGACTCGGACTGGCGGGAAGTCAAAAAAAAGGGCCGCTTTGCGGCCCTTTTTTTCGCGTCCCCTTTCGTCGATCAGACCGGTTCCAGCCAGCCCCACTGGTCGTTGGTGCGGCCGTCGAACAGGCCGAAGTACAGCTCCTGCAACCGGCGTGTCACGCGTCCGGCCGTGCCGTTGCCGACCTGCTTGCCGTCGATGGAGCGGATCGGGGTGACCTCGGCGGCGGTGCCGCACATCAGCACTTCGTCGGCCAGGTACAGGTACTCACGCGGCAGGTCGCGCTCGACCACCTCGATGCCGTCCTCGTGCGCCAGCGTCTTGAGCGTGTCGCGGGTGATGCCGGTGAGGATGGAGGCGCTGGCAGGCGTGGTGTGCAGCACGCCGTCGAAGACCAGGAACAGGTTCTCGCCCGCGCCTTCGCTGAGCAGGCCGGTGTTGGCCAGCGCGATGCCTTCGCCGAAGCCCAGGCGGCGCGCCTCGCGGGCGATCAGCTGGCCGGAGAGGTAATTGCCGCCGGCCTTGGCGCCGGCAGGAATGGTGTTCGGCGCGAACCGCTGCCAGCTCGATACGCAGGCGGTGATGCCCTGTTCCAGCGCCTCCGGCCCGAGGTACGGGCCCATCGGCCATGCAGCCACCGCCACGTCGATCGGCGTCTCGGCCGAAAGGCCGAAACCGCCCAGGCCACGGTACGCCACCGGGCGCAGATAGGCGGCGGTCAGGCCGTTCTTCTTGATCACGTCGCGACAGGCGGCGGCCAGATCGTCCTGCGAGTACGGCAGCACCATGTCGTAGATGCGCGCGGATTGATAAAGGCGCTTCAGATGGTCGGTCAGCCGGAAGATCGCCGCGCCATCGGGCGTGGCATAGCTGCGGATGCCTTCGAACACGGAAGAGCCGTAATGCAGCGCATGCGACATCACGTGGGTGGTGGCCTCGCGCCACGGCTTGATCGTGCCGTTCTGCCAGATCCACTCGGGGTATTGCTGCGCCATGGCGATTCTCCTTGCAGGGGACCGCCCATGATAACCGCTGGGCACCGCCGCCCGCGCGTGCCTACTCCTGGCGCAACCACAGGCAGCCGGCGCGGGGCTCGATGGCAAATCGCGTTTCGCCGCTTTCCGTGCTGCCCTCGTCCGGCACCGTGCTTACCACCAGTTCCGAACCGCTTCCGTCCGGCGACAGGTCGATGCCCACCAGCGGTCGCCGCATCAGTGCAGCCAGCGCGCCGATGTCGGTCACCGCGGCATGTTCCCCATAACCGCCCCAGAGCATGAGTCCGGCCAGACGGTTGGCATCGGCGTTGGCGAACGCATCGATCACCGCGCCACGCAGCTGGTCGACATCGGCGGCGCAGGTGACCGCGGGCGGTCGCAGCGAGGGTGCTTCGGCGGCAGCCGACGAGGCCGGTGCGAGCGTGGCCTGCAGATTGGCGCAGGGCTGGTCGGTGAAGACCGGGTGCCCATCGGCGGCGATACAGTGGTAGATCGGCGACTGCGCGCGGGCGGGCAGGGCGGCCAGGACCAGCAACAGCATCAGGGCGAGGCGCAGCATGGGCATTGCCCGAGCATAGCTGCCCGGCCTGGACGCATCAGTGCAGTTGCGCAAGAACCGCCTGCGTCGCCCTGGCACGGTTCAGCGTGTAAAAGTGCAGCCCTGGCGCACCACCGTCGAGCAGGCGCCGGCACAGCTGCGCCACCACCTCGGCGCCGAGCGTGCGGATCGATTCGGCGTTGTCGCCGTGGGCCTGCATGCGCTTGACGATCCAGCGCGGGATCTCCGCACCGCAGGCATCGGAGAAGCGCTTGAGCTGGCTGAAGTTGGTGATCGGCATGATGCCCGGCACGATCGGCACGCCGACGCCCAGCCGCCGCACATCGTCGACAAAGCGGAAATACGCATCGGGGTTGAAGAAGTACTGCGTGATGGCGCCGTTCGCGCCCGCATCGACCTTTGCCTTGAAATGGGCGAGGTCGCGCAGCGCATCCTCGGCTTGCGGGTGGGTTTCCGGATACGCGGCCACCTCGATCTGGAAATGATCGCCCGAGTGCTCGCGGATGAAGGCGACCAGTTCCGCGGCGTAACGGAAGTCGCCCGGCGAGGCCATGCCCGAGGGCAGGTCGCCACGCAGCGCCACGATGCGCCGGTAGCCGGCGGCGCGATAGCCGTCGAGCAGCGCGGCGATCTCCGCTTTGGTGCCGCCCATGCACGACAGATGCGGTGCCACCGGCAGGCCGTGCCCCCGATGCAGCCGCGCCACCGTGTCGCCGGTGTAGCTGAGCGTCGAGCCCCCCGCGCCGAAGGTCACCGACACGTAGTCGGGCGCGTGTGCCTTCAACATCTGTGCCGCGCGGTCGAGCTGGGCGCGCTGCTCGTCGGTCTTGGGGGGAAAGAATTCGAAACTGATGGCCGGCATCGGAGCATTCCTGCGGTGCGTGGTCGGCATTATACGTTCATCGCGATGAAGCGATAGATGGATTGGGCCGCTCTGTTCCAGAGGCCAGGATCTGCAGTGCACCGTCCAAATCGGTCCGTTCAGCCCTCCGGAGGCCGCGAGCGACACGGCAACGCGGGCATCGCCCGGATGCTAGTCTTCCCCGTCCGGCCTGCCCCCGTCCGCTGCCGGAAGATGCCGCGCGGCGCACCCACTGCCATCGCGGCCGACCGCTGGGTCACTGGAGACGAGTCGAATGACGAGCGCAAGCGGCGATCAATCGCCGATCGCGGCCCCGCCACGCGGGCATATGCGCATGGCCCCGGGCGGGGACTGCGGTCTGGCACCGCTGGACGCCATCCTGAGGACCGACGAGCTCTGGCGTCGCCCGAACCGCGCCCCCGACTACGAGAACGAAAACCGCGCGCTCGCCAGGCTCACCCAGGCGCTGGGTGAAGCGCCGCAGTCGATCCTCCAGACGCTCGCGGACACGATGCTGGATGCATTGAATGCCGACTCCGCCGGCATGAGCCTGCTCACCGACGACGGCGACGCCTTCTACTGGGCCGCGATCGCCGGAGGCTGGAGTCCGCACCTGGGAGGCGGCACGCCACGCGACTTCGGGCCTTGTGGCGACGTGCTCGACCACGATGCGCCACTGCTCTTCAGCCGTTGGGAAAAGCGCTATCCCTATCTTGCCGAGGCGGTTCCGCTCGCGGAGGAGGGGCTGCTGGTGCCGTTCCGCGTAGACGGCAAGGCGGTCGGTACGATCTGGGTGATCGCCCACAGTGAATATCGCCGGTTCGACGCCGAGGATCTGCGTCAGCTCGAGAGCATGGGCCGCTTCGCCTCGGCCGCCTATCGGACGGTCAAGCTGCTCGACGCGCGCGAAGCCGGTCGCGCCGCGCTGGAAAGCCTCGCTCGGGCGCGCGAATCGGAGCACCGCTTCCACCAGCTGCTGCAAGCGCTTCCCGCCGCCGTCTACACCACCGACGCGGACGGCAGGATCGACTTCTACAACGAAGCTGCCGTCGAATTCGCCGGACGTCGCCCGGAGAGCGGCAAGCTCTGGTGCGTCACCTGGCGCCTGCTCAATCCGGATGGGTCGCCACTGCCGCACGAGGCATGCCCAATGGCGGTCGCGCTGAAGGAAGGCCGGCCGGTTCGCGGCGCCGAAGCGATCGCCGAACGCCCCGACGGTACGCGGCGCTGGTTCATGCCCTATCCGACACCCCTGCGGGACCCGTCGGGGAGGCTGACGGGAGCGATCAACATGCTGGTGGACATCACCGGGCGGAAGGAGGCCGAGCAGCGGCAGAAGCTGCTGCTGGACGAGCTCAACCACCGCGTGAAGAACACCCTCGCTTCGGTGCAGTCGGTGGTGATACAGGCGGCGAAGAGCGCGCGGAACGTGGAGGAGTTCCGGCATGCCGTGGAAGGCCGGATCCTGGCGATGAGCCGGGCCCACGACCAGCTCAGCCGGCGCAGCTGGGCGGATGCCGAACTCCAGGAGCTGCTGGAAGCCTGCATCGCGCCTTACCTCAGCAAGGCCAACGTCGTGCTCGACGGGAGTCACACGATCGTCGCGCCGCGGGTCGGCCTGATGCTCAGCATGGCAATACACGAGCTTGCCACCAACGCAGCCAAGTACGGTGCCTTGTCCACGCCCTCCGGGCGGGTGGAGCTGGGCTGGAGCGTCGAACAGACTAAGGACCGGCGCACGCTCCACCTGCGCTGGCTGGAGCGGGACGGCCCGCAGATCACGCCGCCGACGCGCCAGGGCTTCGGCACGCGCCTGCTGGAGCGCGGCATCCAGGTGGAACTGCACGGCAGAACCTCGATCCGCTATCCCATGGCCGGGGTGGAATGCGATATCGAGATCCCGCTTACGCCCGAGGAGTGATCCAGCGCCGGTCGGTCCCATCGGTCGTTGCCCCAGGCTAGCCTGTCCTGCTCGGGATGCACCCACGCCAGTGGGTGATCACGCCTAGCTCTGGTCGTGCCAGGCGATCGCGCACGTCGAATTCCGATGCCCCCGTTCGTCGTTCCCCCATAGGCCGGACGATCCGGTGCGGAGGAGACAGACCATGCGCGTGATGGTGATAGGGAAGGCGACCGATGGCACCGAAAATGGCGCGGGTATCGATCCGGAGGCGCTCGAGGCGATGAGCCGGTTCAACGAGGAGCTGATCGACGCCGGCGTCCTGGTCGCCCTCGGTGGCCTTACGCCCTCCGCGAGCGGCAAGCGTGTCGTGTCCGATGGCGGGAGCCGTACCGTCATCGACGGCCCGTTCGCCGAAACCAAGGAGCTGGTCGCCGGTTTCATGATCCTGGAGGTCGAGGACATGGACGAGGCGATGGCCTGGGTGATGCGTGCGCCCCATTGCGCGGCGGGACGAAGCGAGACCGAGATCCGGCCGCTGATGGGCATGGCGGAGTTCGAGGCGGTGCAGACGCCGGAAACCCGGGTCATCCGCGAACGCATCCGGGCCAGGCTCACCGGCAGCTGAGCCTGTTCAACTCAGACTCGGGCCTACCCCGGCGCTGCGGGTCCGGTGTCCGCGTCCGATCTTCTCGCACTGGCGGGGGCGTAGCGGGCGGCAAGATTGGATGGGGGAAAGAAAAAGGGCCGCATCGCTGCGGCCCTTTCCTCTGCAGAACTGCCGATCGCTCAATAGCGGTAGTGGTCGGCCTTGTAGGGCCCTTCCACCGGCACGCCCAGGTACGCGGCCTGCTCGTTGGTCAGCGTGGTCAGCTTCACGCCGATCTTCTCCAGGTGCAGGCGCGCCACTTCCTCATCCAGCTTCTTGGGCAGGATGTAGACCTTCGGCCCGTAGAGGTCCTTGTTCGCCCACAGGTCGATCTGTGCCAGCGTCTGGTTCGAGAACGAGTTGGACATCACGAAGCTCGGATGACCGGTGGCGCAGCCGAGGTTCACCAGGCGGCCTTCGGCCAGCAGGAAGATGCTGGTGCCGTTGGCGAAGGTGTACTTGTCCACCTGCGGCTTGATGTTCAGGCGCTCGGCGCCCGAGGCGTTCAGCGCGTCGACCTGGATCTCGTTGTCGAAGTGGCCGATGTTGCAGACGATCGCCTGGTCCTTCATGCCTTGCATGTGGGCAAGCGTAAGCACGTCCTTGTTGCCGGTGGTGGTGACGTAGATGTCGCCGCGGCCCAGGGTCGACTCGACCGTGTTGACCTCGAAGCCTTCCATCGCCGCCTGCAGGGCGTTGATCGGGTCGATCTCGGTGACCACCACGCGCGCGCCGTAGGCACGCAAGCTGTGCGCGCAGCCCTTGCCGACGTCGCCGTAGCCGCACACCACCGCGACCTTGCCGGCCAGCATCACGTCCATCGCGCGCTTGAGGCCATCGGCCAGCGACTCGCGGCAGCCGTACAGGTTGTCGAACTTGCTCTTGGTGACCGAGTCGTTGACGTTGATCGCCGGGATCAGCAGCTTGCCTTCCTGGGCCAGCTGGTAGAGGCGATGCACGCCGGTGGTGGTCTCCTCGGAGACACCCTTCCAGTCCTTGACCACGGTGTGCCAGTAGCCCGGGCGCTCCTTGTGCACGCGCTTGAGCAGGTTCTTGATGACCTGCTCCTCATGGCTGCCCGAGGCGGTGTTCACCCAGTCGCTGCCGTTCTCCAGCTCGTAGCCCTTGTGGATCAGCAGCGTGACGTCGCCGCCGTCGTCCACCACCAGCTGCGGGCCGAGGAAACCGCCCTTGCCGTCGGGGAAGGAGAGCGCGTCGAGCGTGCAGTCCCAGTACTCCTCCAGCGTCTCGCCCTTCCAGGCGAACACCGGCGTGCCGGAGGCGGCGATCGCCGCGGCGGCGTGGTCCTGCGTCGAGAAGATGTTGCACGAGGCCCAGCGCACGTCGGCGCCGATGTCCTTGAGCGTCTCGATCAGCACCGCGGTCTGGATCGTCATGTGCAGCGAGCCCGTCACGCGCACGCCCTTGAGCGGGGCCTGCGGTGCGTACTTGCGGCGGATCGACATCAGGCCGGGCATCTCGTGCTCGGCGATGTCCAGTTCCTTGCGGCCGAACTCGGCCAGGGAAATGTCGCGGATCTTGTAGTCGTGGTTGGGGTGGGCCTGGATGGCGGCGTTCATGCTTGTCTCCGGTTCTTTGGGGAACCTTTGCCACTGCGGGCGAAGGTCCGCATGGGTGAGCGCCGTTGCTGCACATGTCCGCCGAGCCTGGCCGTCCCACGACGGTCGCAGCGCCCCTCGGTGGGCACGAAAGGCGACCATTATACCGTCCGCACGATCTCTCTGTAGAAGCGCGCCTGTGCGCGGCCGGAAGGCATGGCGGTCGCGCTCAGGTGCACTCCGACAAGAGCTTGGCGGCCGATTCGCTAGTCTTGGGGAACCCTCGAGGAGCCGCCCATGGAAGCCAGCCGCGACACCGACTACCTGCCGCCCGACGCCCCTCTGCGCGAGGACGTCGGCCGGCTCGGCCACCTGGTCGGCCTGATGCTTGCCGAGCAGGGAGGCGAGGGCTTCTTCGGGCGGGTGGAAGCCGTGCGCCAGGCTGCCATCCATCGCCGTCGCGAAGGTGACCCGGTAGGCACGCTGGCGCACGCGCTCGAGGGCCTGGACACCGACCAGGCCGAAGCGCTGGCGCGCGCCTTCGCCACCTACTTCCAGGCAGTCAACATCGCCGAGCGCGTGCACCGCATCCGCCGCCGTCGCGACTACCAGCGCGAGGGCGGCGCGGCGCAACCCGAATCGCTGCTGGACGTGCTGGGCCGCCTCAAGCGCGAAGGCGTCACCGCGGAGGAATTGCTGGGCTGGCTCGAGCGGCTGTGGATCGAGCCGGTGTTCACGGCGCATCCGACCGAGGCGATGCGCCGCTCGCTGCTGGAGAAAGAACAGGCGATCGTTCGCGCGCTGGTCGACGGATTCGACCCGGGCCGCACGCCGCAGGAGCGCGCCGAGGACCAGGACCGCATCTACATGGCGCTGTCCACCGGCTGGCAGACGGCCGAAGCGTCGCCGGTGCGTCCCACCGTGCAGGACGAACACGACCACGTGGGCTTTTACCTCTCCAACCCGATCTATCGCATCGTGCCGGCGCTGTACGAATCGCTGGCGGGCGCCCTGCAGGCGGTCTATGGCGTGACCATGCCGCTGCCGCGGCTGCTGGGCTTCGCCAGCTGGGTCGGCGGCGACATGGACGGCAACCCGAACGTGGGCGCCGACACCATCGCGGCGGCGCTGGCGACCCAGCGCGCGCATGTGCTGGAGCGCTACGTCGCCGACGTCGCGAGCCTGGCGCGGTTGCTCAGCCAGACCGCCGGGCGGGTGGTGGTCGACCCCGCGCTCACCGCGCGCCTGGACGATTACCGTGGCCGCTTTCCGCAGGCCGCCGCCCGCATCCGCCCGCGCCATGCGGACATGCCTTACCGCTGTCTGCTCACGCTGATCGGTGCCCGGCTGGAAGCGACCGGCGACAACGGCGCGGAGGGTTATGCATCCGCGGCCGAGTTGCTGGACGACCTGCAATTGATCGACCACAGCCTGCTCGACCACTGCGGCCTGCATGCCGGCGCCTATGCCGTGCGCCGGTTGATCTGGCGCGTGCGTACCTTCGGCTTCCACCTCGCGCGGCTCGATGTGCGGCAGGACTCGCGCGTACACGACGACGCGCTGGCCGCGTTGCTCGACGATGCCGACTGGGCGAGTCGGTCGGCGGCGGATCGAGCGCGCGAGCTGAGCGCCCATGCCGCCGGCCAGGAACGCTTCGCCCTCAGCCATGCCGGGACGGTGACCACGCTGTACGACGTGTTCGCCACGCTGGGCGACGCCCGCCGCCGCTACGGCAGCGAGGCGATCGGGCTATACATCATAAGCATGGCGCGCTCCGCGGCCGATGTCCTGGCGGTGCTCGCGCTGGCGCGCTACGGCGGCCTGATCGAACCTGCCCGCGCGCAGCCGGTGTCCGGCGGGCAAAACGATACGGCGGTACCGCTGGACATCGCGCCGCTGTTCGAAACCGTCGACGACCTCAAGCACGCCCCCGCCACGCTGCGCGCGCTGCTCGCCGATCCCGTCTACCGCGCCCACCTGCGCGCCCGCGGCGATCGCCAGTGGGTCATGCTCGGCTATTCCGACAGCGGCAAGGACGGCGGCACGCTCGCCTCGCGCTGGGCCCTGCAACGCGCGCAAGCCGAATTGCTCGAAGTGGCGAAGGAAGCCGGCATCCACCTGGCCTTCTTCCACGGCCGCGGCGGCTCGGCCAGCCGCGGCGGCTCGCGTATCGCGCCCGCGCTGATGTCCTCGCCGCGCGGCTCGGTCGCCGGAGTGCTGCGGGTGACCGAACAGGGCGAAGTGATCCATCGCAAGTACGGCATCCGCGCGCTGGCGCTGCGCAACCTGGAGCAGACCGTCAGCGCCGTGTTGCGGGCCTCGTTGCGCCCGCGCGCGCAGGAGTCGCGCGAGGCGGACTGGCGCGAGCGGATGGAAGCGCTTGCCGCGCACAGCCGCCGGCACTACCGGGCACTGGTGGAGCGCGAGGGCTTCGTCGACTACTTCCGTACCGCCACGCCGATCGACGTCGTCGAGCGCATGACCCTGGGTTCGCGTCCGGCCAGCCGCCGCAGCATGCGTGGCGTGCAGGACCTGCGCGCGATCCCCTGGGTGTTCGCCTGGACCCAGTGCCGCTCGATCATCACCGGCTGGTACGGGCTGGGCACCGCACTGGAGCAGGGCGCCGCCGCGTTCGGCGAGCAGGCGATGGCGGAGATGGCGCGCGACTGGCCGTTCTTCGCCAACGCGCTGGACGACGTGGCGATGGTGCTGGCCAAGTGCGACCTCGACATCGCCGAGGCGTTCTCGCGGCTGGCCGGCGACCTGCACGCGCCGTTCTTCGCGATGATCGGCGAGGAATTCGAGCGCACCCGTCAGTGGCTGCTCAAGCTCAAGGGCGGCGATGGGCTGCTGTCCGACAACCCGCGCCTGGCGGTCTCGATCCGCCTGCGCAATCCGTACGTCGACCCCATGAGCCTGCTCACCGTCGACCTGCTCGCGCGCTGGCGCGCCGGCGGCAGCGAAGACGACGCTGTGCTGCGCGCGCTGGTCGCCTGCGTCAACGGCGTCTCGCAGGGGCTGCAGAACACCGGCTGATCCGCCGACGCAAGGCGCACTGTTGCGCGTCCGCCGTGCATCCGGTCACACAGGTGCGCGCTTGTGCCTTCTTCCTTGCGGGCCGCAAGCGCGGCCCTTCACCCAGCCCGCTGCCCGGAGGGGAGATGGTGCCAAAGCGAAACCTCAGCCTTCGAGCTCGCTCCAGCGGGCGTAGGCGGTGTCGAGCTCGGTCTGAAGTTTCGCGAGGGCTTCGTTGGCCTGCACGATGGCGGCGCTGTCCTGCTGGAAGAACGCCGGTTCGTTCATGGCAGCCGAGCGCTCGGCGACTTCGTTTTCGAGTTGCTCGATGCGCACCGGCAACAGCTCCAGCTCACGCTGGTCCTTGAAGCTCAGCTTGCGCCGGCCGGCTGCCGGCGCGGGCGCGGCGGCGGGAGTGGCCGCGGGCGCCGCTGCGTTTTTGGCCAAAGAAGGTGCCGGGGTCGCGGGACGCTGGCGCAGCCAGTCGCTGTAGCCGCCCACGTATTCGCCGACCTGGCCCTCGCCCTCGAGCACCAGCGTGCTGGAGACCACGTTGTCCAGGAACGCGCGATCGTGCGAGACCAGCAGCAGCGTACCTGTGTATTCGGTCAGCAACTCTTCGAGCAGCTCCAGCGTTTCGACGTCCAGGTCGTTGGTCGGTTCGTCCATCACCAGCAGGTTGGACGGCTGGGCGAACAGCTTGGCCAGCAGCAGGCGGTTGCGCTCGCCGCCGGAGAGGCGGGTGATCGGAGCGCGCGCGCGTTCGGGGGAAAACAGGAAATCCTGCAGGTAGCCGATCACGTGCTTGCGCTGTCCGCCGAGCTCGATGTACTCGCGGCCCTGGGCCACGTTGTCCAGCGCGTTGAGCCGCTCGTCCAGCTGCACGCGATGCTGGTCGAAGTACGCGATCTGGATGCCGGTGCCGAGCTCCACCGTGCCGCCCTGGGGCTTCAGTTCGCCGAGCATGATCTTCAGCAGCGTGCTCTTGCCCGCGCCATTGGGGCCGATGATGCCGATGCGGTCGCCGCGCATGACGGTGGTCGAGAGATCGTCGATCAGCACGCGACCGCCGTAGGCCTGGTGCACGTGGTCGAGCTCGATCACCTTCTTGCCCGAGGCCTGCGCGCTGGCCAGCGTCATCTTCGCGTTGCCCGAGAGCTCGCGCCGCTCGGCGCGCTCGCGACGCATCGCCTTGAGCGCGCGCACGCGACCTTCGTTGCGGGTGCGCCGGGCCTTGATGCCCTGGCGGATCCACACTTCCTCCTGCGCCAGCTTGCGGTCGAAGTGTGCGTTGGCCTGGGCCTCGGCGTGCAGGCGTTCCTCGCGCCGCCGCAGGTAGTTGTCGTAGTCGCCGGGCCAGTCGGTGAGCTGGCCGCGGTCGATCTCCACGATGCGCGTGGCCAGCGCACGCAGGAAGCTGCGGTCGTGGGTGACGAACACGATCGAGCCGTCGAAGGATTTGAGGAACCCTTCGAGCCAGTCGATCGCCTCGATGTCCAGGTGGTTGGTCGGCTCATCCAGCAACAGCACGTCGGGCTTCTGCACCAGCGCCTGCGCCAGCAGCACGCGGCGCTTCATGCCGCCGGAGAGCGCGGCGAAGTCGGTTTCGCCCGGCAATTCCAGCCGCGCGAGTACTTCGTTCACCCGGCGGTCAAGATCCCAGCTCTGGCGCGCTTCGATCTCGTGCTGCACCTCGCCGAGCGCATCGAGGTCGCCCGTGGCCAGCAGATGGTGGTAACGCGCCAGCAGCAGGCCCAGGTCGCCCAGGCCTTCAGCCACCACGTCGAACACCGAGCCGGCGGTGGATTGCGGCACCTCCTGCGCCATCCGCGCCACGACGATGCCGTTCTGCACCCTCACTTCACCGTCGTCGGGGTGCAATTCCCCGGCGATCAACTTCATCAGAGTGGACTTCCCCTCGCCATTGCGGCCGACGACGCAAACTCGTTCGCCGCGCTCGATCGACAGGTCGACATCGGCAAGCAGGAGGGGGCCGCCGATGCTGAAATCGACGCGCTGCAATTGGATCAGGGACATCCGCCGATTCTAATCGATATGGCCTGGGCGATAGGGCCCGATCGACAGGGTCTGGACGCTTCGGCCCAGGAATGACGGCCCGGCGGATGCGGCGTGCACGAGGCCCGTTGATGGCGCCTTCGGCCTGGAGGCCGGACGCCGAGGATTCCCATGCGCATCGCCCAGATCACTCCACTCTGCGAATCGGTCCCGCCCCGCCTCTACGGCGGCACCGAACGCATCGTCTCCTGGCTCACCGACACGCTGGTCGAACTGGGCCACGACGTCACCCTGTTCGCCAGCGCCGATGCCTGTACCCGCGCGGAACTGGTGGCGGTGCGCGACCAGGCGATCCGGCTCGATCCCACCATGCTCAAGTCGGAACTGGCCGCGCACCTGTCGATGCTGCAGGAGGTGCGCCGGCGGGCCGACGAATTCGACGTGCTGCACTTCCACGTCGACATGCTGCATTTTCCCATGTTCGAGGATTGCGCCGGGCGCACGCTGACCACGCTGCACGGCCGGCTGGACCTGAAGGACCTGGCCGAGGTGTACCGTCGCTGGCCGCGGTACCCGCTGGTGTCGATCTCGCACCACCAGCGCCAGCCGCTGCACTTCGCCAACTGGGCCGGCACCGTGCCGCACGGCATGCCCGAACACCTGCATCGCCCGCACCCGAATCCGACGGGCGGCTATCTTGCCTTCCTCGGCCGCATCTCGCCGGAGAAGCGGCCCGACCGCGCCATCGCGATCGCCCGCGCCAGCGGCATGCCGCTGAAGATCGCGGCCAAGGTCGACCTGGCCGACCGCGCCTATTTCCACGAGGAAATCCAGCCGCTGCTGGACGATCCGCTGGTGGAGTTCATCGGGGAAATCGGCGATGGCGACAAGGAAGCTTTCCTGGGCAACGCCGCCGCGCTGCTGTTCCCGATCGATTGGCCCGAGCCGTTCGGCCTGGTGATGATCGAGGCGATGGCCTGCAGCACGCCGGTGATCGCGTGGAATTGCGGTTCGGTGCCCGAGGTGATCGACGAGGGCGTCAACGGCTTCATCGTCGACAGCGAATGCGAAGCCGTGGACGCCGTGCGCCGGTTGCAGCAGATCGACCGGCGGCAGGTGCGCGCCAGCTTCGAGCGGCGTTTCTCCGCCGAGATCATGGCAAGCAACTACGTGGACCTTTACGAACGACGCTGCCGTGTCGCCCCGGCGCTGCCGGCGTGGCCGGTGGCCTGGGAGGCGGCACGATGAGTGAAGCGACGCAAGACGACGAAACCCCTTCGGCCGGCACCTCGCGCGGGCAATACTCGCTCAAGTCCGGCGACACCTTCGTCGTCTGCGATGCCTATGGCGACATCCGCGGCGACTCCAGCGGACTTTTCCACAACGACACCCGCATGCTGTCCGCCTTCACGCTGGACCTGGGCGGCAAGCCGCCCTCGCTGCTCAGCGCGGCGATCGCCCACGACAACGTGCTGTTCACCGCCAACCTTTCCAACAAGCCGCTGCCGCCGATGGGCGAGCGCGCCACGCCGCAGGGGGTGATCCATCTGCAGCGCACGCGCTTCCTGTGGGGCGCGCGCATGTACGAGCGCATCTCCTGCGTCAACTACGACGACACCGAGGTGCAGGTGACCCTGACGCTGCACTTCGCGGCGGACTTCCGCGACATCTTCGAAGTGCGCGGAACGCCCCGCAGGAAGCGGGGCGTGCTGCATGCGCCCAAGGTGGGGGACGCTTCGGTGGCGCTGCGCTACGACGGCCTCGATGGCGTCACGCGTTGCTCGGTGATTTGCTTTTCGGCCACGCCCGATCGCATGGATGGCGAGTCGGCCGAACTCTCCCTGACGCTGCCGCGGCTGAGCAACACCGAGCTCTACGTGGAGATAGGCCCGGAGGACGCCGAACCCAGCCGCCAGCGCTTTCGCGCCGCCGCCGCGAAGGCGCGCCGCGCCATGCGCCGGCGCCTCAACCACGGCGCGCGCCCACGCAGCAATGCGCGCCTGTTCAACGCATGGCTCGAGCGCTCGCGCGCGGACATCGCGCTGCTGGTCAGCGAATTTTCCACCGGCCCGTATCCCTGCGCCGGCATCCCGTGGTTCGCCACGCCGTTCGGGCGCGACGGCATCATCACCGCGCTGCAGCTGCTGTGGCTGGATGCCGGCCTCGCCCGCGGCGTGCTCGGCTACCTGGCCGAGCACCAGGCGCACGAGACGTCGGCCTTCCGCGATTCGGCGCCGGGCAAGATCATGCACGAGACGCGCAAGAGCGAGATGGCCGACCTGGGCGAGGTGCCGTTCGGCCGCTACTACGGTGGGGTCGACACCACGCCGCTGTACGTGATGCTCGCCGGTGCGTATGCCGAGCGCACCGGCGACGACGTCTTCGTCGACAAGCTGTGGCCTGCGCTCACCGCCGCGATGGGCTGGATCGAGCGCACCTGCGATCGCGACCCGCACGGCTTCCTTACCTACGCGCAGGGTGAGAAGGGCGGCCTGCTCAACCAGGGCTGGAAGGACAGCGAGGACTCGGTGTTCCACGCCGACGGGCGCATCCCGCCGGCGCCGATCGCGCTGGTGGAAGTGCAGGGCTACGTGTACGCCGCGCTGACCGCCATGGCCCGCCTGGCCGAGCGGCGGGGCGACGACGATTCGGCGGCCGGCTGGCGCCACCGCGCGCTCGTCATGCGCAAAAAGGTCGAAGAGCTGTTCTGGGACGAGGAGCTGGGCACCTATGGCATCGCGCGCGACGGCGACGGCCAGCTGTGCTGCGTGCGCTCGTCCAACGTCGGGCATCTGCTCTACGTCGGCCTGCCCAAGCTGTGGCGGGCGAAGAAGGTGATCCGCCAGTTCCGCACCGCGCCCTTCGACAGCGGCTGGGGCGTGCGGACCCTGGCCATGCAGCAGGCGCGCTTCAATCCGATGTCCTACCACGACGGCTCGGTCTGGCCGCACGATGTGGCGATGTGCGCCGCCGGCATGGCGCACTACGGCGAGCGCGAGGACGCCGTGCGCCTGCTCGGCGAAACCTTCGAGGCGGCGGTGCACTTCGGCATGCGCCTGCCCGAACTGTTCTGCGGCTTCCCGCGCGCCACGGGCGAGCCGCCGATCGCCTACCCGGTCGCCTGCCTGCCGCAGGCCTGGGCCGCCGGTTCGGTGTTCATGATGCTGCAGGCCTGCCTGGGCGTGACCGTCGACGGCCGCCGCGGCGAGGTGCGCATCGATCGCCCGCAACTGCCCGATGGCGTCGACCGGCTGACCCTGCATCGGCTGGACGTGGGTGGCGACGCCATCGACCTGGGCTTCGAGCGGATCGGCTCGCGCACGGTTGCGTTCCGTGCCGGCGGCTCGGTCGACGTGCGCATCCTCGCCAAGGTCTGACGGCGCCGCGAAGCCTTCACCAGTCGCCCTTCGATCACCTTTCCCCGTGAGCCTTTCTCCGGTTACGGGGGAGAATGCCGGCAGGCGGCTGGAGGCGCCTTTGCGCAGAGGCCCGCGGGACCAATCGCCCCACGCCGCAGCCTACGTGCCGCGACATGTGATTTCCACGTGAAATCGGCGCCATAATCCCCGTCCGGGACCGGGGGATCGCATGGCAGGGCAGCTGACCGATCGCTACGTCGAAGCGAAGCGCATCGCCATGGCCGCGATGGACGTGGATGCGTCCGCGCGCGACGCGCTGATCGGTGGGCACGTGGGCGAGGACGCCGAACTCGAGCGCGAAGTGCGCTGGATGCTCGAGGCGATCGAACGCACGCACACCGCCACCCTTCCGTTTTCCCCCGCCGCCGTCGCGCCCGACCTCAGCGGTCAGCAGACGCAGGCCACCGCGCCGCGCAACTACCGCATCCTGCGCCTGCTCGGCGAGGGCGGCATGGGCATGGTCTACCTGGCCGAGCGTTGCGACGAGGGGTTCACCCAGCAGGTCGCCTTGAAGTTCCTGCATGCGTCCGCGCAGGGGTCGCCGATCCTGCACGAGCGCTTCAGCCAGGAGCGCCGGCTGCTGGCGCGGCTGGAACATCCCGGCATCGCGCGCCTCCTCGATGGCGGCGTGATGGACGGCGGCCAACCGTTCCTGGCGATGGAATACGTCGAAGGGCGGCGCATCGACGAGTGGTGCGACGCGCATGCGCTCCCGCTCAACGAGCGCATCGCGCTGTTCCTGAAGGTGTGCGACGCGGTCGAGTTCGCCCATCGCAACCTGGTGATCCACCGCGACATCAAGCCGGCCAACATCCTGGTCACCGCCAACGGCACGCCCAAGCTGCTGGATTTCGGCATCGCCCGCATCATCGAGGAGGGCGGGCAGGTGCTCGCCACCGCCACCGCGGCGCACGCATTGACGCTGGCCTACGCAAGCCCCGAACAGATCGAGCAGCAGCCGTTGACCACTGGCGCGGACGTCTATTCGCTGGGCGTGGTGCTTTACCAGCTGATCGCAGGGCGCCGACCGTATCAGCATCTGGTCACGCCGCACCTTCTGTCCAACGCCATCGTCGGCGGCCAGGTCGAGGCGCCCAGCCGCAGCCTGCGCGCGGCGCCGGCCGAGCAGCGCCGGTCGCGGCGGTCGATTCCCGCCGATGTCGATGCGATCGTGCTCAAGGCATTGCGCCGGCAGGTGAGCCAGCGCTATGCCAGCGTGGCCGAATTCGCGCAGGACCTGCGCCACTACCTGGCGCAGCGACCGGTCAAGGCGCGCCGCGGTCGCCAGTGGTATCGCCTGCGCCGCTACGTGCAGCGCAACCGCTGGCCGCTGGCCGCCGCCAGCATGGTGCTGGCGACCATGCTGGCCGGCCTCGCCGCCTCGCTGATGGCGCTGGGCCAGACACGCGCGGCACAGCGGCTGGCCGAGCAGCGCCAGCACGACCTCGAGCGCATGGTCGACTTCCAGCAATCGATGCTGCAGAGCGTCGACATCGACGCCATGGGCCACGCGTTGACCCACGACGCCAACTCGCTGGTGCTCGCGCGCTTCGACGCACTGGGCCGCAAGGCCATCGACCGCCGCCAGCTGGAACAGGCCTTCGCCGGGATCGATGCCGCGGGACCGGCGAGCGATGCGCTGGACACCTATGTGGTCAGCCACGCCTTGGCGCGGCTGGACAGCGATTTCGCGGATGCGCCGCTGCTGGCGGCGGACATGCGCCAGTCGCTGGCTCGCGTGCTGCTGACCATCGGCAGCTATGCGCACGCGGCCGTGGAGTTGCGCACCGTGGTCCAGGTGCGCGGGCAGCGCCTGCCCACGGGCGACCCGGCGCTGGTGTCGGCGCGCGCAGACCTCGCCGAGGCGCTGTACCGTGGCGGTCAACTCGACCAGGCGGCGCAGGTCTATGACACCGCATTGCCGGCCGCCGCGGCCCTGCCCCCGGCCGATCCCTTGCAGGTCGCCGTGCTCTCCGGACGGGCCCGCGTGCTGGCCGCGCAGGGTCACCTCGGGCAGGCGCTCAACCGGCAGGAAGCACTCTACGCCGGGCTGGCGCCGCGCCTGCCCGCCACCGACGAAGGCCTGCTGCGGCTGCGGCGCGATCGCGTCGAAACGCTCACCCAGCTGGGCGAGCGCGATCGCGCGCGGGCGGAGCTGGAATACCTGGTGCCGCTGTACCGCCAGGCTTTCGGCGCCGAGCACCCGGAGGCCCTGGCCACCACCCTCACGCTGGCCACGCTGCTTTATTCGCAGGACAACGAGTACGAGCGCTCGCTCGTGCTTGCGCAGGACGTGGCGGCGATCCGCCAGCGCCGGCTCGGCGCCGACCACCCGCTGACCCTGCAGGCACGCGCGCTGGCGGCGTCGAACGAGGTTCGGCTGGCGCTCGATCCGGCGACCATGGCGCAAGTGCACGAACGCCTGGACGCAATCATCCAGGGCTACCGCCGCGTGCTTGGCCCCGACAACCCGCAGACGCTCGAGGCGATGACCGACATGGTGCGGCTGCTGTCCAAGCAGGACCGCTACCCCGAAGCCATCGCGATGGAACGCGAGATCCTCGACGGGCGCACCCGTACGCTGGGTCCGGATCATTTCAGCACCCTGTACGCCCGCGGCAGCCTGGCCAGCCTGCTGTGCGGGAACGGCCAGTACGCCGAGGCCAGCAAGCAGGGCGAGGAGGTCCTGGCCGCGCTGCGCCGCCAGCTCGGCGAGGATCACCCGATGACGTTGGCGACCTGGGATCTCGTCGGCCGCATCGAGGCCAGCGCCGGCCACTGGGCGCGGGCGCGCGATGCCCATGTGAAAGCGCTGGAGGGCCGCGCGCGCACGCTCGGGAACACCGATGCGCATACCATCGAGAGCGCCTCGCGGCTGTACGTGGTGCTGCGCCAGTTGCACGACGCGTCGGCCGCGCAGCATGTTCTCGCCACCTATCTGCAACCGGTCATTGCCATGAAGCCGGAAACGCTCAACGCCGGCATGCGCAGCGTGCGGGAAGAGGCGATCGCGGCAGTCGACGGCTAGGCAGCGCCGTGCATGCCTTGCCGACAGGGCAGGCCACGGGCCAGGGAATCGCGCCAGGCCGCCGTCCTGCGCTGCCGCCAGCCGCAACAAAAAAGGGCCTTCGCACAAGCGGACTCGACCGGACGTGCTCGACATCCCCGCCACAAAGCGCCGACACAACAGCCATTTGCATGACGAACTTGTGGCTTTTCAGAGCTGCCGTGCGTTAAGGTCTGCTCAACGCTACATGACGTCGTCGGCGGCGGCGGGGACATAACAGGTGTGACTACAGAATCGTTTTCGCCCAGCCGGCTCGGCGCCCTGTGGGTTGTTGCCCTGTTGTGGTTGGTCGCCAGCGTAGCCCACGCAGGACAGGCGGCCATCGTGGTCGATGCCACCACCGGACGCGTGCTGGGCCAGGTCAACGCCGACGAGCAGAACTACCCTGCCTCGCTGACCAAGATGATGACGCTCTACCTCACCTTCCGCGAGCTCAAGGCCGGTCGCCTGACGCTGGAGGACAACCTGCCGGTATCCCGCTGGGCCGCCAACCGCGAGCCGAGCAAGCTGGGCCTGCGCACGGGTCAGAACATCTCGGTGGAGAACTGCATCCTCGCGATGGTGACCAAGTCGGCCAACGATGCGGCCACCGTGGCGGCGGAGAGCATCGGCGGATCCGAAGCGGGTTTCGCCGACATGATGAATGCCCAGGCGGCGCTGCTCGGCATGGCCGGCACGCATTTCGACAACGCCTCGGGCCTGCCCGATCCGAAGAATTATTCGACCGCGCGCGACCTGCTGACACTCGCGATGGCGCTGTATCGCGACTTCCCGCAATACGCGCACTACTTCTCGGCCACGGAGTTCACCTTCGAAGGCCGGGTGGTGCACGGCCACAACCACCTCATGGAACGCTACGAAGGTATGGACGGGTTGAAGACGGGCTACATCGCAGCCTCGGGCTTCAACCTCGCTTCCACCGCCGTGCGTGACGACCACCGCCTGTTCGCCGTGGTGCTGGGCGGGCGCACCGCGGCCAAGCGCGACCGGCTGATGGCGAGCCTGCTCGACGCCGGCTTCGAGCAGGCCGACGCGGCGGCCGCGCTGGCTGCCGCCGGCCAACCGGCCACGGGCGTGGCCCATCGCGTGCTGGCCGCGCTCTCGCCCATCGCGAACGCCGAAGCCGATCCGGCGCCGTCGTCGGTGCCGCGGCATGCGAAACACCATGGCAAGGCGGCGACGGCCCATCGTTCCAGCCATCGCACAAGCCATCACACGGTCAAGCTGGCCGACCGCAAGACGCGGCGCACGGCGAGCGCCAAGAACGGCGACGACTGACGTCGCGTCGAACACCACGTCGGACATGAAAAAACCCGCGGCAAGCCGCGGGTTTTTTTTTGGTGCCGGAAGCGCTTACTTGCGCTTGCCGTTCAGCCCGGCATCGGCGCGCAGCGCCTCGGCCTTGTCCGTCTTCTCCCACGAGAACGCGGTGAAGGTCGAGCCGTCGGCCGCCTTCATCTCGTAGGGCTGGCGGCCGAAGTGGCCGTAGCTGGCGGTCTGCTGGTACATCGGGTGGATCAGGTCGAGCATCTTGATGATGCCGTACGGGCGCAGGTCGAAGTGCTTGCGGATCAGCTTCTCGATCTTCTCGTCGCCGATCTTGCCGGTGCCGAAGGTGGTCACCGAGATCGAGGTGGGCTCGGCCACGCCGATGGCGTAGGACACCTGCACCTCGCAGCGGTCGGCCAGCCCGGCGGCCACCACGTTCTTGGCGACATAACGCGCCGCATAGGCCGCGGAACGGTCGACCTTGGACGGATCCTTGCCGGAGAACGCGCCGCCGCCGTGACGGGCCCAGCCGCCGTAGGTGTCGACGATGATCTTGCGGCCGGTCAGGCCGCAGTCGCCCACCGGGCCGCCGATCACGAACTTGCCGGTCGGGTTGATGTGGAACTTGGTGCCCTTGTGCAGCAGCTTCGCCGGCAGCACGGGCTTCAAGATCTCCTCGCGCACGGCCTCGACGAGGTCCTTCTGCTTGATGCCCGGATCGTGCTGGGTCGAGAGCACGACGGCGTCGATGGCGACGGCCACGTCGTTCTCGTAGCGCAGCGTCACCTGGCTCTTGGCGTCCGGGCGCAGCCACGGCAGCGGCGAGTTCTTCTTCTTGCGGATCTTGGCCTGCTGCTCGACCAGCCGGTGCGAGTAGTAGATCGCCGCCGGCATGAAGTCCTTCGTCTCGTTGGTGGCGTAGCCGAACATCAGGCCCTGGTCGCCGGCGCCCTGTTCCTCCGGCTTCTTGCGGTCCACGCCCTGGTTGATGTCGGGGGACTGCTTGCCGATCAGGTTGAGCACGCCGCAGGTGGCGCCGTCGAAGCCGACTTCGGACGAGTCGTAACCGATGTCCAGGATCACCTTGCGGGTCAGGCCTTCCAGGTCGATCCAGGCGGAGGTGGTGATCTCGCCGGCGACGATCGCCACGCCGGTCTTCACCATCGTCTCGCACGCCACGCGCGCACGCGGGTCCTGCGCGAGGATCGCGTCGAGGACGGCGTCGGAGATCTGGTCGGCGACCTTGTCGGGATGGCCTTCGGAGACCGACTCGGAGGTGAAGAGGTAGTTGCTCATCGCGGGTTATATCCTTCCTTTCGGATACAGAGATAAAGAAGCCGCGCATGATACACGCGAGCGCGGCGGATTGCAGGCCAGCGTACTACCCGGGGGTGAAGGTTTCATACCTGTTCAGGCGGCGGACGGCTGGATGGCCAAACGCACGCTTGGCTCCCCTCCCTGTCCGGGGAGAGGGCTCCTGTCGGCGGGAGGTCAGGCCGCGGCGCGGCGGAGCTCGCCGAGACCGGCGAAATATTCGGTGGTCAGGCGCAACTGCTCGGTTGCACTTTCGGCACGGTTGACCACGTGCCGGAACGCGGCATTCTCCGGCCGATCCTTCGCATACCAGCCCAGGTGCTTGCGTGCGATGCGCACGCCGGCGTGCTCGCCGTAGAACGCGTAGAGGTGTTCCAGGTGGCCCAGCAGGATCGCGGCGACCTCGGCTGGCGTGGGCTCCGGCAGCTTTTCCCCGCTGGCCAGGTAATGTGCCACCTCGCGGAAGATCCATGGCCGGCCTTGCGCGCCGCGGCCGATCATCACCGCGTCGGCGCCGGTGACGTCGAGCACGTGGCGGGCACGCTCGGGACAAGTGATGTCGCCGTTGGCGAGTACCGGAATGCGCACGGCGGCCTTCACCGCGGCGATCGTCGCGTACTCGGCCTCGCCTTCGTACTTGTCCGCGCGGGTGCGTCCGTGCACCGAGAGGGCGGCGATGCCACTGTCCTCGGCGATCCGCGCGATGCTCAGCGCGTTCCGATGCTCGCGGTCCCAGCCGGTGCGGATCTTCAACGTCACCGGCACCTCGACCGCGTCGGCCACTGCCTTGCAGATGCGCGCCACCAGCGGCTCGTCCTGCAGCAGCGCCGAGCCCGACCACACGTTGCAGACCTTCTTGGCCGGGCAGCCCATGTTGATGTCGACGATCTGCGCGCCGTTGGCCACGTTGAAGCGCGCCGCCTCGGCCAGCATGCCTGGGTCGTAGCCCGCGATCTGCACGCTGACCGGCTCCGGCTCGCCCGCGTGGTCCATGCGATGCAGCGACTTGCGGGTGTGCCAGAGCTTCGGATCGGCGGTCGTCATTTCCGACACGGCCAGCCCCGCGCCCAGCCGTTTGCACAGCAGGCGGAAAGGCTTGTCGGTGACCCCGGCCATGGGCGCGAGTACCACGGGCGGGTCGATGCGGTAGGGACCGATCTGCATCCGGCCATTGTACGAGGTCCGGTAGGCTGGGGCTTTGGCCCACCGCTTTTCCGCGACCTGGGACAGCGGGCTGAAGCCCGCCCGGCAAAGGCACTACATCAATGCGTAATGCACCACGTGGAAGAACACCGGCGCGGCGAAGCTGACCGAATCGAGCCGATCCAGCATGCCGCCGTGGCCATCGATCATGTGTCCCCAATCCTTGGCGCCCAGGCTGCGCTTGACCGCCGACAGCGCCAGCCCGCCCAGGAACCCCGCGATCACGATGATCAGCGACATCCCGGCCGAGACCCAGAGCGAGAACGGCGTGATCCACCACAGGCACGCGCCCACCGCCACCGCGCAGAACCCGCCGCCGACCAGCCCCTCGACCGTCTTGGACGGGCTCACCGACGGCGCCAGCTTGCGCCGCCCGAACAGCTTGCCGACCACGTACTGGAACACGTCGCTGATCTGCACCACCAGCAACAGGTACAGGAGCAGCAACAGGTTCTGTCCCTCGTAACCGGGCACGTGCAGCAGCAGGACCGCAGGCGCGTAGCTGATGCAGTAGACGGTGAGCATCAGGCCCCACTGGATCTTGGTGGTGCGCTCCAGGAACGCCTCGGTATCGCCGCCCAGCGCGGTGATCGCAGGCAGCAGCAGGAAGCCGTAGACCGGGATGCAGATCGCGAACAGCCCGTACCAGTCGATGCCGATCAGCCAGTACTGCAGCGGGATCGCCAGGTAGAAGCACAGCACCATCGGCAGGTGGTCGCCGCGACGGGTCGGCGTCAGCGTGAGGAACTCGCGCAGTGCGAAGAACGAGGCCAGCGCGAACAGCACCAGCGTGGCAATGCGCCCGAGCAGGAAGCACACGCAAAGGATCGCCACCATCCACCACCAGGCGCCGATGCGGGCGTTCAAGTTGGCGATGACCTCGCGCGAGCCGTCGCTGCGCGCGCGCCGCGCCAGCGCCCAGCCGACCACGCTCGCCACCACCAGCAGCGCCAGCACGGCGCCCATCACGGTCCAGAATTTCTGTTGCGGGCTCATGCCAGTTCCACCACCGCCGCGTGGGCGCGTTGCAGGAAGCTTTCCTTGTCCTCGCCCTCGGCCAGGCGCAGCGCGCGGCCGAAGCGCACCATGCAGGTCAGCGGCACCGGCAGCAGGCTGCCCTTGGGCATCGCGCGGTGCAGCGTGTCCAGGTAGACCGCCACCAGTTCGGCCTGCGGATGGCGCTGGGCCAAGTGATAGAGGCCGGCCTTGAACGGCTGCGGGAGGGGATCGGGACTGCGTGTGCCTTCGGGAAAGATGATCAGCGAGTCGCCGGCGGCCAGCGCTTCGCACAGGGGGGCGAGCGGGTCTCCTTCGCGGCGCTCGCGATCGCGCTCGATGTACACGGCGCGGAAGCCGTGCTCGGCGACGAAGCCGCGCAGCCCGCCCTTGCCCCAGTAGTCGCGCGCGGCGACCGGGCGCGTGCGTTGGCGCAGCAGTGGCGGCAGTGCCGCCCACAGCGCCAGCGTGTCCAGGTGGCTGCTGTGGTTGGCGAAGTAGATGCGCTGCGCCGGCTTGGGTTGGCAGCCGAGCCAGCGGCCGTGCGCGCCGACCAGCAGGCGCACCAGGCCGACCAGGATGCGAGAGGTGATCATGCGCCGGCGTCCTTGAGCCGCGCGGCGATGGCGCGGGTGCGCGTCACGCAGGTCAGCGCCGAGCCGGCCGCGATGATCGCCGCGGTCGCCAGCAGGATCGGCTGGCGCCACGCCGGCAGCAGCGACGCCAGCACCAGCGCGATGCCGAGCAACCACATGCGATGCGGCTTGGCCATCGGTCCGCGAAAATCCTGCCCCTGGCCCAGCGCGCCGCCCAGCGCGCGGATGTAGGCGGTGAGCGCGGCCAGCAGGGCGGCCAGCCAGCCGAGCCAGGGCAGGGCGTTCGCGTAGCCCAACGCGACGAGGAACAACGAATCGGCCAGCCGATCCGGCAGCTCGTTGTACAGGGCGCCGGTGACGGTGCCCTTGCCGCCTTCGACGGCGACCATGCCGTCAAACAGGTTGCACAACAGCCGCAACCCGATGGCCAGCGCGCACAGCAGCGCGCCGACCGCGCCGGGCAGGGCGAGCAGTGACCAGGCGCCGGCCAGCGCGAACAACACGCTGAGCACGGAGATCTGGTTGGGCGTCAGCCGGCTGCGTGCCAGTACCGCGGCGATGCGCTGCGCCCAACCGCTGTCGCGCACGGCGATTGGGCGTCGATTGGCGTCCTGCATGGCGTGTCCCCCGTGGCCTGCACGCATGCTAGCGCGTGCACGGGAAACCGGAATGTCGGCCTCAGCCGCGGCGTTTCGTGCGCGCGCGCCAGAACAGGAAGCCGGTTACCAGGAAGAACGGCGGCAGCAGACCGGACATAAGCACCAGCGCGCGCCACAGCGGCCCGGTGGTACCGGCGTGCACCGGATAGATCGCGTTGTTCACCTGCACGCCGGTGTCGGCACGGGTGGCGTCCGACACACCCAGCACGCGTACTTGGTAGGGATCGATCCAGAGCGTGCTGCGGCCGGTGGGATTCCATTCGCCCGGCATCCGCACGCGCAGGGTCACGCGGCCATCCCGCTCGCTCGGGAAGGAGAGTCGACCCAGCGTCGCGCCCGGCAGCGCCTGTCTGGCCGCAGCCAGCACGGCAAGCCAGTCGATCCGGTCCCGGCGCAAAGCGATGGTCGCCGGTGGCGGCGGTTCTGGAGTGTCGCCGAACAATCCCTGCAAGGCCGCACGAGTGCCGCCGTGGTAGCACATCAAGGTGCCGGTCGAGGTCACCAGCAGCACCACCGGCAGGCTCAACGCGCCGAAGCTGCGGTGCCAGGTGAGCCAGCGCCGTACCGGCGGTTGCGCATGGGGCTGGAGGTGAGCGAGGAAGCGTCCGCGCCCAGGCCACCAGAGCACCACGCCCGAAACCAGCAGGAACAGGCTGAACCAACCGACCACGCCGAGCCAGGTCTCGCCTGCGTGGCCGGCGAGCAGGTGCGTGTGCCAGTCGCGCAGGGCGAGCAGCACGTCGTCGCCGGGCGTGCGGGTAAGCAGCAACTCGCCGCTGGCAGGATCGAGGTAGCGACGCACGCCGCCGTTGAAGTAGAGCTGCCACACGGGCAGCTCGGCATCGGGCAGGTCCGCGCTGCGCAGGCCACGCGGCGACCACTCGCGCGCGATGCGCTCCAGCACTGCCGCTTCCTGCGACGGCGTGGAGAGAGCATGTGCCGCCAGTTCCGGATGCGAGGCGCGCAGCAACGGCCCCTGCAGCGCCAGCACGCTGCCGCTCAGGGCGATCAGTGCGAACACCGTGCCCAGGCTCAGGCCCAGCCACAGGTGCAGCTTGCGCAACCAGTGACGCAGCCCGAGCGCGGAGCGGGCCGGCGCGGCTTGGCGGACCGTATCGCGCATCAGAACACCCGCTGCCAGGCGAGCGAGACGGTGCGGCCCCGGCCGGCGAAGTACGAGTCGTCGTCGCCGACCGTCTGCGAGACGTAGTTGATGTACTGCTTGTTGGCGAGGTTCTGCACGCCCAGCGTCCAGTCGCCCGCGGTGCCGGCGTGCCACTTCAGGTAAGCGTCGGCGGTGACGTAGCCGTCGAAATGCGCGGTGCGCTCGCCCAGCGTGGCGAAGTCGCGGCTGGCCAGGCGCGAGAGCTGCAGATAGCTCGAGAGTGCACCGTTCCAGCGCTGGGTCCACGAAAGGTTCAAGCGGTTCGGCGCGATGTTGGCACCGTCGAGGTCCGAATCCACCTGGCCGTCGCCGTCGCGGTCGGAGCGGCCGTGGTTGATCGCGTAGGAGGCGTCCAGCCGCGTTCCTTCGCGCGGCGTCCAGCCGGCTCGCGCTTCCCAGCCGCTGATCTCGGTGCGCTGGCGGGCCACGTTGTAGACCTGGTTGGGCGCATCGAACACCAATAGCGCGCCCAGCTTCGAGGTCGAGGTCCAGTAGCTGAGGCGCGCGTTGAAGGCAGTGCCCGCATATTCGGCGCCCACCTCTCGGTTGTCCGACACCACCGGCTTGAGGTCCAGGAACTGGCCGACGCTCTGGCCTGGCACATTGATCGCGCGCAGCACGCGGCCGACGTCGGGCAGGGTGTAGCCCTCGGCATAGCTGGCGAACAGGTTGAACGCGTCGGTCAGGTACCAGACCGCGCCGATGTTCGGCAGCGTCTTCTTGAAACTGCGCGAGCCGCCCTCGACGGTCACGCCGCCGTAGGAAGCCAGCGTGCGGAAGGTCGGCACTTCCAGCCGGCCGTGTTCCTGGCGCAGGCCGGCATTGACCGACAGCGCCTGCAGCGGCCAGTACTCGGCCTGCAGGAACGGCGCCCAGCCGGTGTAGGTGCTCCGCGGGACCCAGTTGCGGTTCGTTTGCACCAGCGACTGGTGGGTGCGGTCGCGGTAGCCGTCGGCGCCGGCCAGCAGGGTGAGCGTGTCGTCGAGCAGGCCGCGGCGAGACCACGACAGCCGCGCGCCGTCCTTGACCGATTCGTTCTGCGACTGGTCGAACACCAGCGGGCCGTAGCCCGGGTCCTGGAAGGTGCCGAAGGTGCCACCGCCGAACAGCTCGCGGTTGCGCTGGTGGTAGAGCTGCGCCCGCAGTTCGCCCTCGGCGAGATGCGGGTCGCGGTAGTCCAGGCTCGTGGTCAGCACGCGATTGCGCGGCGCCTCCCCCGGCTGCTTTTCACGGATGGAAGTGGTGGGAACGCCCGCGTCCATGTCGCCGGAAACGGCGGTGTAGCTACCGTTGCCCTGCAGGTCGAAGCGGTTGGCGGTCAGCTGCAGGCGGCGGTCGCCGGCGAAGGTGTAGCCGAGCTTGGCGAAGCCGTCCCAGCTTTTCGAATCCATCAGGTCGCCCTGGGTGCCGTCCACGCCGATCAGCCGGCCGCGCGCATCGGAGTACATGCCGCGCTTGCGCCAGGAAGCGCCGGCGACCAGGTCGAACGCGCCCGATCGCGCGCCGACCAGCAAGGCCGCGCCGTAGCCCAGGCCATCGGCGCCTTGGGTCGGCGCACTCGCGTCCAGCGTGACTTCCTGGCGGATGCCGTCCTGCGCCGGGGCATGCTTGGTGATGATGTTGATGATGCCGCCGGCAGCGCCCAGGCCCTGCAGCGAGTTGGAGCCTTCCACGATCTCGATCCGCTCGATCATCGCCGGGTCGATCGTGTAGCCGTCGCGCGAACCATTGCGCAGCGGGCTGGACTGCGGCACGCCGTCGATCATGTAGAGCGGGTTGCGCCCGCGCAGGGTCTGGCCGCGCACCGAGAGCTTCTGCGTCGAAGGCGCGAAGGAGGGCACCAGCGCACCGATGGCGTCGCCCAGGTCCGGCGTGATGGCCAGCTGGTTGGCGAGGTCCTGGCGGTCGATCACAGTGATCGTCATCGGCAGCGCGCCCTGGCTGCGCGGCAGGCGCAGGGTGCTCTCGGAAACCTCGACCCGCTCCAGGTTGGTCGCCTGCTGCGCGTCCGCGGCGTGCAACGGGGCCGCGATGGCCAGGGTCAGGGCGAGCGCGAGCGGGCGTACGGACGAGGGCATGACAGCCTCCTGCAGGGAAGGCTGCGCATGCTAATGAAAATGATTCTCAACAACAAGCAGGAAACTGCGTGCCGCGGTCAGATCCCCGCCTAGTGCCCCAGGTTCGCTCGCGCCGCGTTCTCCGGGATGTGCTTGTGCCGGAACAGGATCACGAACAGCACCGCCACCACCAGCGCGTAGCCGGCGAAGCTCAGCCAGATGCCCTGCCACTGCAGCGAATGGTCCGGCCCGGTGAAGAAATGCTCGATCACCAACCCGCTGATCGAACTGCCCAGTACCGCGCCCACGCCGTTGGTCATCAGCATGAACAGGCCCTGCGCGCTGGCGCGGATCTTCGGGTCGGCCTGCCCTTCGACGAAGAGCGAGCCGGAGATGTTGAAGAAGTCGAATGCCATGCCGTAGACGATGTTCGACATGATGATCATCCACAGCAGTTCCGCCGGGTTGCCGTAGGCGAACAGGCCGAAGCGCAGCACCCAGGCGACCATGCTGATCAGCATCACCTTCTTGATGCCGAAACGCTTGAGGAAGAACGGAATAGCCAGGATGAACAGGGTTTCGGACATCTGCGAGATCGACAGCACGATGTTCGGGTAGCGCACCGTGATCAGACCCTTGTAGGCGTCGACCTTGCCGAAGTCGTGCAGGAAGGTGTCACCGTAGGCATTGGTCAGTTGCAGCGCGGCGCCCAACGCCATCGCGAACAGGAAGAACACCGCCATCTTGTAGTTCTTGAACAGCGCGAACGAACGCAGGCCCAGCACGTCGATCATCGAGGTGTGGCGGGTGTCGCGCGGCGGGCAGGCGGGCAGCGAAAACGAGTACAGACCCAACAGCACGGCAGCGATGGCCGCGATGCGAAACTGGTCGGGCGAGGTTTCGATGTGCAGCAGGCTGATCGCCCACATCGCCACGATGAAGCCGACCGTGCCCCACACGCGGATCGGTGGATACACCTTGACGATGTCCACGCCCTCGGTCTTGAGCGCGTTGTAGGCCACCGTGATCGAGAGCGCGATGGTGGGCATGTAGAAACACATGTTGACCAGCATCACCCAGAACAACGTGCTCGGGTTGTCGATCGACGGCACGATGAACAGCATCAGCGCGCCGCCAAGGTGCAACACGCCGTACAGGCGCTCGGCGTTGATCCACTTGTCGGCGATGATGCCGGTGATCGCCGGCATGAACAGCGAGGCGATGCCCATGGTGGAGAAGATCGCGCCAAACTCGGCGCCGCCCCAGTGGCGGGTCTGGAACCAGTAGGCGCCGATGGTGGTGAGCCAGGAGCCCCACACGAAGAACTGCAGGAAGTTCATCACGATCAGACGCAGCTTGATGTTCATGGCGCAAAGTCCCGCATGTGCTTTTCCCCTGCAAAAGCCGCGGGACGAAGACCCTGGCTGCAAAGTTGGGCAGGTTAGAGAAAGGGATGCGGGCGGGCAAGGCGCGGCGCAGCGCGTGCGCTCACCTGCGTGCGGACAAACCCATCCCCCACCCTTCCCTCGAATGGGGCAAAAGATTGTCCAAGGCGAAGGCGAAAGGATCGGCTCGCTTCCTCCAAGAGGACGGCTTGGTGGGTGGGTGTGCCGCAAGCAAACCGCGACCCCCACTAGACTCACCGCATCCCTGCGCCGAACGAAACGCCATGCACCTGTTCCTTACCATCGCCCTCGTTCATCTGGTCGCGCTGCTCAGTCCTGGCCCCGATTTCTTCTTCGTCTCGCAGACCGCGGTCAGCCGCTCGCGCAAACAGGCGCTGTTCGGCGTGCTAGGCATCACCCTGGGGATCACGCTGTGGTCGGCGCTGGCACTGCTGGGCCTGCAGTTGCTGTTGCACAGGCTGGCATGGCTGCAACAGGCGATCGCCATTGCTGGCGGGTTGTACCTGGCGTGGATGGGGTTGCGCATGCTGCGCGGTGCGTTTACGCATGCGTCGGTGACGCACGGTGGTGCGATCGCCACGCCCGGCAGCGAATTGGCCACGCTACGCGCAGGATTGCTGACCAATCTGGCCAATCCCAAGGTGGTGGTCTATTTCGGGAGCGTGTTTTCGGCCTTCCTGGGCGAGGGCGTGGACGCGGCAACGCGCTGGGGCTTGTGGGCGCTCATCGTGGCCGAGACGTTCGCCTGGTTCACTCTGGTGGCCGCGTTCTTCGCGCTGCCGGCCATGCGCCGCGGCTACCTCCGGCTGGCGCGCTGGATCGATGGCTTTGCCGGTGCGGTGTTTGTTGCGTTTGGCCTGCACCTCATCCTCGCCCGCCGCGGTTGATCCGTAGGGCGGCGTAGGGTGGGCTTCAGCGCGTCGCTCCGGTCCGGACTGATGGGCGGAAGCGGACCTACGGACGCAACGCGTGCGCCACGCGTTCGCGCAACACCGGCAGCAGCTCCTCCGCGAACCACGGATTGTGCCGGGTCCAGGGCTGGTTGCGCGGGCTCGGGTGCGGCAACGGCAGCACGCCGCGCGCCAGGTGCGTGCGCCAGTCGCGCACGGTCTCGGTGAGATTGGCGCCCGCCTGCGTGCCGAGCAGCCCGACCTGCGCGTAGCGGCCGATCGCCAGGGTCAGGTCGACGTTCTTGAGCAGCGGCATCAGCCGCGGATGCCAGGCCGGTGCGCATTCGCGCCGCGGCGGCAGGTCGGCGCCGCGCGCGCTGCCCGGGAAGCAGAAACCCATGGGCACGATCGCCACGCGGCGGGCGTCGTAGAAAGTTGTCTTGTCGATATCCAGCCAGTCACGCAGGCGCTCGCCGCTCACGTCGTTGAATGGCACGCCGCTCAAGTGCACCTTGCGCCCCGGGGCCTGGCTCACGATCAGTAGCCGCGCGGTGGCCGAGGCCTGCAGCACGGGACGCACGCCATGGGCGAGATCGGCGGCGCAGAGCTGGCATGCGCGGATTTCGGCGAGCACGCGATCGAGCTTGGAAGGCATCGCGAAATGGTGGCACACCGCGCGCATCTTTTAGGAGCCTGCTTGTGGGCGAGCTCGTGGCCGGCACCGGAGCGTCGCCCAATCTAGGCTCCTACGAAGTGCCGGCGGGCAGCAGTTTTCCGGGGTTGAGGATGTCGTCCGGATCGAATGCGCGCTTGACCTCGCGCATCAGATGAAGGGTTTCAGCCTCCAGCGCCAGCGGCATGAACTCGCGCTTGATCCGGCCGATGCCGTGTTCGCCCGAAAGCGTGCCTTCGAGTTCGATCACCAGCGCGAAGATCCCGGCGAGGCAGGCGTGTGCGCGTTCGCGCTCGGCGGCATTGCGCGGCAGCAGGTTCACATGCAGGTTGCCATTGCCGGCGTGGCCGAAGCTGACGACCAGCACGTCGTGCCTTGCGGCCAGACACTGGATGCCCAGCACCAGCTCCGGCAGGCGGCTGACCGGCACCACCACGTCCTCGTTGATCTTGTCCGGCGCGATCGTGCGTTGTGCGGGCGAGAGGGCTTTGCGCGCTGCCCACAGTTGCCGTGCCTCTTCGGCGGTGGCAGCCGCACGCAGGGACAGCAGACCCTCGCCGCCTGCGGCAGCGGAAATGGCAGCAACGGCGGAGTCGAGCGTATCCGGCTCGCCATCGACCTCGATCATCAGCAGCGCGCCGGCCAGCGGGATGTGGTCGCCGGCATGCGCATGGGCGAGCTTCAGCGCCGTTTCGTCGATGAATTCCAGCGCGCAAGGCGTGACCGGCTGGCCCATGATGCGCGCCACGGCCTGCGCGGCGGCGCCGACGTCGCGATAGGTGGCGCGCAGCGTGCGGATCGCCGAGGGCCGGGGCGTGAGCTTGAGCGTGGCTTCGGTGATCAGCGCCAGCGTGCCCTCCGAGCCGATCAGGAGACGCGTGAGGTCGTAGCCGGTGGAACCCTTGCTGGTGTATGTGCCGCAGCGGAATCCTTCGCCCGTGCCGGCGACCGCGCGCAGGCCCAGCGTGTTCTCGCGCGGCGTGCCGTACTTGACCGCGCGCGGTCCGGCGGCATTGCAGGCGAGGTTGCCGCCGATGCTGCACCATGGCGACGAACTCGGGTCCGGCGGCCAGAACAAGCCGTGCGGCGCCAGTGCGCGTTGCAGGTCGCCGTTGATCACGCCCGGTTCAACCACCGCCAGCCGGTTGGCCGGGTCGATGCGCAGGATGCGGTTCATGCGCTCGAAGCTGGCCACCACGCCGCCCTCGACCGGCACCGTTGCGCCCGTGGTGTTGCTGCCGCGCCCGCGCGCGGTGAGCGGGATGCGTTGGTCGCGGCAGGCGCGCACCAGCGCCTCGACCTGCGCGTGCGCGGTGGGAAATACCACGGCGTCGGGATGCGCATTGAGGCGCGAGTTGTCGTAGGCGTAGGCCAGGCGCTCGGCGGGACCGGTGTGCAAGGCGTCACCGAAGATCGAATGGAGCGTTTGAAGCATCGTGTCGGTCAGCGGCATGGAGCATGGCTCCCATGTGGCATTTCGGAAGGAGCGGGCGGTGTGGCCGGTCGACAGTAACGCAAGCGGCGCGGGCGTTCCTGGCTTCCCGCCTCGCCAACCAGTCACTCCGCTTCGAAGGCACCCTTCAGCCAATGCATTGTTGCGTCGGCCGCCGGGCCGTCGTAACTGACCACGTCGAAGCGGCACGGGCGGTTGGCGTGCTGGCCGTGCGCCGCCAGCCACAGCTGCGCGGTGCGGATCAGCTTCTCCTGCTTGGACCGCGTGACCGACGCCGCGGCATCGCCGTGGCCGGCCCGCACGCGGTAGCGCACTTCGACGAACACCACGGTGTCGCCATCGCGCATCACTAGGTCCAGCTCGCCGTGACGCGTGTTGTAGTTGCGCGCCAGCGCCTTGAGTCCGGCACGCTCCAGCTCGCGGCAGGCGCGCTGTTCGAAGGCGTCGCCTGCGGCGCGCATCAGTGATCGGCGGGCGGCAGGATGGTCGAGGCGGCGGGCGGCACACCGGTGGACGTCGCCGGTATCGGGGTGCGGGTGCCTTCGTCCACCGGCGGGGCGGCCGAGGGCACGTCGTCCATCTGCAGGCTGCCGGTCAGCGGACGGGCGATCCCGTCCTGGAAGCGCGCCCAGACCAGCACGCGGCGGATGCGTCCGAACTGGTCGGCGGCGAGCTGGCCGCTGGCGCCAGGCAGGTAGCTGCCCGGGTGGTCGCGCAGCCAGTCCAGATAGGGCACCAGGTTCCATGCGTCCATGCCGAAGGCGAACAACCGCGCCGAGGTGCCGCGCGCAGCGGGCAATAGGGAGGCGATCGCATCATGGCTGGGCATGCCCGGCTGGGCGTCGAACAGCCACGGTGCATCGGAGAACTCCACGCCATCGAGGTCGCGATTGGCGGCGGCGTCATCGACGCCGGCATAGATGTGCGACGTGGCGAATACCGGCAGGCCGACGTGCGCGACGTGCAACTGCGGCAGCAGCAGGCGCGCCTGCTCCGGTCGCATGCTGGCGAAGATGCCGGTGTCGCCCGTCGGCACCGGTGCCGGAAGGGTTTCCACACTCCCGGGGGCGGCCGGCGTCGAGGCGACCTCCGCCGGTTCGGTTCCGGCCAGCGGAGTGGCCGTGGTGGGCATGTTCAGGCCGGCGATGGCGTTGGCGTAGTTCACCTTGCCCGGCGGCAGCGTGGCCATCCCGGCGACGCGGCCGCCGCGGGCTTCCAATTCGGCCTTGAACGCGCCGGCGGCACGCTGGGCGAAGTCGTCGTCGGATACGACCACGTAGGCGTTGTGGATGCCACGCTCGACCATGTGGTCGGCGGCCAGCGCGCCTTCGCTCTCCGGCAGCAGGCCGAACTCGGTGGCGCCGGCGGCGGGCAGGCTTCTGTCGTCCGGATGGTTGAGCGCGAGCACGGGAACCGGCAGCTGCGGCTGTCCGAACACGGCGGCCACTTCGATGCGGGTCAGTGGGCCGACGATCAGTTGAGCGCCATCGCTGGCAGCCTGCTGGTAAGCCTTGATGGCGCCGTCGGCGGTGCCGCCGCTGTCGTACACGCGCACGTTCGCGCGCGGCGCCTTGGTACGCGCGGCATCGGCGTAGCCGGCGAAGAAGCCCTGGCGAATGGCGCCGCTGGCCCCGGCGAAGTTTCCGCCCAGCGGCAGCAGCAAAGCCACGTTCGCCGGCATGCGGTAGCCCTCGCGCACGTTGGCGTCCGCGCCGGGGAGCATGGTGCCGACCGGCTGGTCCAGATCGGGCTGCGGCTGCGCCACCGGCACGCCGAGCTGGGTCAACGCCTCGTTGATCCAGGGCAGCATGCGGTCGCCGGCCTGCATCGCGGCGCCACGGCGCTTGAGCGGCTCCACGCCCAGGCGGCCAAGCAGGTCAAGGATCTCCTTGCGGTTCTGCGTGTGGTCGAGGCCTTCGAGTTGCGGATCCATCTGCACGCGCGTGCGCGCCGCGCCCCACAGGTCGCCGGCGGCTTCCATCGCCCGCGCGCGCAGTTCGAGCAGGCGCAGTTCGAGCGTCGGCGGGACGGGCGTGGGCTGGGTGGTCAGCTGCAGCGCGGTGTGCGCGTCGTGGTGGGCCAGCGCCAGCTCCGCGCGGAGCAAGTCGTAGCGGGCGGCGTCCTCGCCCTCAAGGCGCGGGCGACGCACCGCGTCGAGCAGCGGGGCGGCCTGCTCGAGCGTGCCTTCCTCGCGATACACCTCGGCCGCCAGGATGTTGTAGTGGTCGGTGTCGCCGGTCTGGCGTCCCAGGTCGAGGTAGACCTGGATGGCCTGGTCGAATTGCCCCTGGCTGGCGAGCTGTTCGGCGTGCTGCGCGGCGGCAAGTTCCTGAGGCGAGCGGGTCACCTTGGTCGGTACGCAGGCGCTTGATGCCAAGGCGATCAGCAGGCCGAGGCCGGCGGCGCGGAGCAGTCGCATGGAGTGTCCCTTGGTCGTGATCGACATGGTGAGCGATCATAGCCGATCGTGCCGCAAGCCCTTTGCGCACCGCCCTTGGAGTTCCCATGCCTACTGTCCAGCCCGGCAGCCTTTCGGTGGTCGCCACGCCGATCGGCAATCGCGACGACATCTCGGCGCGCGCCATCGCCACGCTGCGCGCCACCGACGTGATTGCCGCGGAGGACACCCGCCACAGCCGTCCGTTGCTGCTTCATCACAATGTCGACGTGCCGCTGGTGGCGCTGCACGAGCACAACGAACGCGAGGTCGTCGATGGACTGGTGCGGCGGATGCTGGAAGGCCAATCGGTGGCGCTGATCTCCGACGCTGGCACGCCGCTGGTGAGCGATCCGGGCTTCCGCCTGGTACGCGCGGCGCGCGCGGCGGGCATCCGCTGCGTGCCGGTGCCGGGTGCCTGTGCGGCGGTCGCGGCACTGTCGGTGGCAGGGCTCCCGAGCGACCGCTTCGTGTTCGAAGGTTTCCTGCCGCCGAAGGCGGCGGCACGGCGCAGCCGCCTGCAGGAGCTGGCCGGCGAGCCCCGCACGCTGATCTTCTATGAGTCGTCCCATCGCGTCGCCGAAAGCCTGGCTGACATGCGCGAGGTGTTCGGTGGCGCGCGAGAGGCGGTGCTGGCACGCGAGCTTACCAAGCTGTTCGAGACGGTGATCGGCGAACCGCTCGACGAACTGGCCCCTCGCGTGGCGGATGACCCGGATCAGCAGCGCGGCGAGTGCGTCATCCTGGTGGCCGGTCGCGGGGAAGAAGTGGACGCGCGGCTGGCTGAAGGCCAGCGCGTATTCGCGCTGCTGCGCGAGGAGTTGCCTCCGGCCAAGGCGGCCAAGCTCGCCGCGGCTATCACCGGCGCCTCGCGCAAGGCGCTCTATCAGATGTAGGGCGGGCTCAAGCGACCATCGGCGCATCGGAAACGGTGGGCTGAAGCCCACCCTGCCGTGTCCGCCTTTCCAATCGCCAATCCCGTCCCCGGCCCATTACAATGGCCCGCGGAGTCGGCCGGACAGTCGCGTCGCATCACAAGTGCGTCGAGGAAAGTCCGGGCTCCACAGGGCAGGGTGCCAGGTAACGCCTGGGCAGCGCGAGCTGACGGCCAGTGCAACAGAGAGCAGACCGCCGATGGCCCGCAAGGGCACAGGTAAGGGTGAAAGGGTGCGGTAAGAGCGCACCGCGTGCGGGGACAACGTCGCACGGCACGGTAAACCCCACCCGGAGCAAGACCGAATAGGGGAACGATAACGCGGCCCGCGTTGTTCCCGGGTAGGTCGCTGGAGCCAGGCGGTGACGCCTGGCCGAGAGGAATGACTGTCGCGTCGCAAGACGTACAGAACCCGGCTTACAGGCCGGCTCCGCCTCTTGCGGCGGCGCGCTTTGGGCGCGCCGCCAGGGAAGGGCCAGGGTGGCGCGGAAGATTGCGCCACCCTGGCCCTTTTTTTTTCGTGCGACCCCATCGGGGCGCGGACGCGCACGATGTGCTCCTGCAAGGTGCTTGAGCTGAACGGGCAGTTCATCTGCGGTCTCCACCAAGGCAAAACGCCCGTGACCTGCCTCACATCCGGTTTGGAAATTTCCCCAGCTTTCAAGCACCTTGCCAACCTTTCTCTGAAACGGCTGGAAATACCTCCACACTTCCGCCTTTCTCCTTGATTCGCAAGCAAAATTCCCTTGACGTCTCAAAAGGCGAGACGTATCGTGGGACCCTGTGTGAAATCGTGGGAATCAGTGGAGTCCGCACGGGTGTTCCAGGGCGAAACCGCCATCACCGTTGACGACAAGGGCCGGCTGGCCATCCCGACCGCGTATCGGGAGCTGGTCGCGGGCGCCTGCGCCAATCGGTTGGTGGTCACCTACAGCCCGTTCGAGATGGGCTGCCTGTGGCTGTTTCCCTACGCCGAGTGGGAAAAGGTGCGCGACCAGGTCAACGCGCTGCCGATGGTCAAGGCGCCGCATCGCAACCTGCAGATGAAGCTGGTGGGTGCGGCGACCGTGGTCGAGCCGGACGGCGCCTCGCGCGTCCTGCTACCGGCCAGCCAGCGCGCCGCCGCCGGCATCGAGAAGAAGGCAGTGCTGCTGGGCATGGGCAACAAGTTCGAGCTGTGGAGCGAACAGGCCCACCTGGCCAAGATCCGCCAGACCCTCGGCGAAGGCGACATCACTGACGACATGGCGGACCTGCGCCTGTAAGGCGCGCAGGTTTTCGGTGCGGGACGAATACGGGACGGGAGGGTGCGGCGTGGCCGAGTTGCGGCACATCCCGGTGATGCTGGGCGAAGCGGTGGAGGGCCTAGCCGTGCAGGCAGGCGGGCGGTATCTGGATGGCACCTTCGGTCGCGGCGGTCACGCACGCGCGGTCCTGTCGCGCCTGGGGCCCGCCGGCCGGCTGCTGTTGATGGACCGGGATCCGACCGCCATCGCGGCCGCGCGCGAGGCGTTCGCGGGCGATCCGCGCGTGGCGATCCGCCACGGCAACTTCGCCGAGCTCGCCGAGTGGGACGAGACCGCCGCCGGCCTCGATGGCGTGTTGCTCGACCTCGGCGTCTCCTCGCCGCAGCTGGACGAGGCCGCGCGCGGCTTCAGCTTCATGGCCGATGCGCCGCTGGACATGCGCATGGACACCACCCAGGGCGAGAGCGCAGCGGAGTTCCTTGCCCGCGCCGACGAGCACGAGATCGCCGACGTCCTGTGGACCTTCGGCGAGGAGCGCTTCAGCCGCAAGATCGCCCGCGCCATCGTGGCGCGCCGGGCCGAGGCGCCGATCGCGCGCACCGGCGAGCTGGCGGCGCTGATCGAGCGCACCATCGGTCGCCGCGAGCCGGGCAAGCACCCGGCCACGCGCAGTTTCCAGGCCCTGCGCATCCGCGTGAACGGCGAGCTCGATGCCGTGCAGCGCGGCCTTGATGCGGCGCTGGAGCGGCTCAAGGTCGGTGGACGGCTTTCGGTGATCAGCTTCCACTCGCTGGAGGACCGCGCGGTCAAGCAATTCATCCGCGACCATTCCGGCCGCGTGCAGGGCAGCCGGCGCGGTCCGCCGGTAGCCGCCAAGCCCGCGCGCCTGGCCGCGGTGGGCAAGGCACGCTTCCCGTCCGACGAGGAGCTGGCGGTCAACCCGCGCGCCCGCTCGGCGGTGCTGCGCGTGGCGGAGAAACTCGCATGAGGGCGCTCGGCGGCGTCACGCTGGTGATCCTGCTGCTGGCCGTGCTGGCCAGCGCGATCGGTGTGGTGTGGACGCGCCATGAGAGCCGCGTGCTGTTCGTCGACCTTACCCGCCTGCAGAACCAGCGCGACGAACTCAACGTCGAATACGGTCGGCTCGAACTGGAGCAGGCGACCTGGGCCGAGCCGCGGCGCATCGACGACGAAGCGCGCAGCAAGCTCGGCATGGTGACGCCCAGGCCGCAGGACATCCAGCTGGTGCGCCGATGAGCCTGCGCCGCCCGCTCCCGCAACCTTCCGCCGGCCGCCGCCGTGGCGCGGGCCCAAGCGCGCGCAAGCGCATGCTGCTGGTGGTCGGCGTACTGTCGTTGGCCTCGTTGGGGCTGGTCGCACGCGCGTTCGACCTGCAGGTGATGCGCAAACAGTTCTACCAGGACCAGGGCGACGCGCGCTTCCTGCGCGAAGTGAAGATCCCGGTGTCGCGCGGCACCATCTTCGATCGCAACGGCGAGCCGCTGGCAGTGTCCACGCCGGTGATGTCCATCTGGGCCAACCCGCCGCAGGTGCTCGAGAACGCCGACCGCATCCCCGACCTGGCCGCAGCGCTCGGCGTGGACGCAGGCGAGCTCAAGGAGCGCCTGGCACAGCGCGCCGACCGCGAGTTCGTCTATCTGCGCCGGCAGATGCCGCCGGAAGCAGCCGAAGCCGTGCTCGACCTGGACATCCCGGGCATCAATGCGCAGCGCGAGTACCGCCGCTACTACCCGTCGGGCGAAGTAACCGCGCACGTGCTCGGCTTCACCAACATCGACGACCATGGCCAGGAAGGGCTTGAGCTTGCCTTCGACGACTGGCTTTCCGGCAAGCCGGGCGCCAAGCGGGTGATCCGCGACCGCATGGGGCACGTGGTCGAGGACGTCGAGCAGGTGCGCGAGCCCAAGCCGGGCAAGAGCCTCACGCTCAGCATCGACCGGCGCATCCAGTTCCTGGCCTACAACGAGCTGAAGAACGCGCTGACCGAATTCGATGCGTCCTCCGGGTCCATGGTGATTCTGGACGTGCCGACCGGCGAAGTGCTGGCGATGGTCAACCTGCCGACCTACAACCCCAACTCGCTGTCCGGCAGCAAGTTCTCCGACCGGCGCAACCGCGCCGTCACCGACCTGATCGAGCCCGGCTCGACGATCAAGCCGGTGCTCATGGCCGCGGCGCTCTCCAGCGGCAAGTACACGCCGACCAGCCCGCTGATCGACACCACCGGCGGCCACTGGTACTTCCAGGGCCATGACATCCACGACACGCACAACTACGGCTTGCTCACGCCCACCGGCGTGATCACCAAGTCGAGCAACGTCGGCGCGGCGCGCATTGCCATGACGCTCGACACCGCACTCATGTACAACACGTACCGCGCGTTCGGCTTCGGCAACAGCACCAGCAGCGGCTTTCCTGGCGAGTCCTCGGGCCTGCTTCGCATCGGTCGCGACTGGCGTCCGCTGGAACAGGCGATCATGGGCTACGGCTACGGCCTGAACGTGACGCCGCTGCAGCTGGCCAACGCGTACGCCACGCTGGGCGACCACGGCGTCATGCATTCGCCCAGCTTCATCAAGGATGCCGACAACGACGCCAAGGCGATCGTGTCGCAGCAGGTCGCCGACGAGATCGTGCGGATGATGGAGACGGTGACCGCCCCGGGCGGCACCGCCACCACCGCGCGTATTGCCAACTACATCGTGGCGGGCAAGACCGGCACGGCGCACAAGGCCGCCGCCGGCGGTTACTCGCGCAACAACTACACCGCCGCTTTCGCCGGCCTGGTGCCGGCGAGCAACCCGCGGCTGGTGGGCGTGGTGATCATCGACGACCCGCAAAAGCGCAGCTACTACGGCGGCATGGTTTCCGCCCCCGTGTTCGCGCGCGTCATGGAAGGGGCGCTGCGCCTGCTCGACGTGCCACCGGACAACATCGGGCGCTGGTATGGCGGCGGACCCCTGATGAGCCCGACCGGGCTGGCCGGCAGCAAGCCGCCGGTCGATCCACCGATCGACGACGCACCCGTCGAGGATGAGCCGTGACCACGCGCCCACTCCTCGACCTGCTCGATGGTTTCGCCGACGCCGGTGCGCTCGGCGATCTTCGTCTCTGTGGCCTGAGCCTGGACTCGCGCCAGGTGCGTCCCGGTGAAGCCTTCATCGCATTGAACGGGACCCGCACGCATGGCATCGCCTTCGCCGCCGAGGCAGTGGCGCGCGGCGCGGCGCTGGTGCTCGCCGAGGCGCCGACGGTGGCAGGCTTCACGCCGGGCGTTCCGGTGCTATGGATCGAGCACCTGCATGCGCGCCTGGGCGAGATCGCCGCGCGCTTCTACGACCACCCCTCGCGCGCGCTGCGCATCGTCGGCGTCACCGGCACCAACGGCAAGACCTCGACGGTGCAGATGATCACCCAGGCGCTGTCGCGGCTGGGTCATACGGCCGCCAGCATCGGCACGCTCGGCGCCGGGCTTTTCGGCGCGCTCGACGACGGCGAGCGCACCACGCCCGATGCGATCAGCGTGCAGCGTCTGTTGGCGCGTTTTCGCGACCAGGGCGCGACGCACGTGGCGATGGAGGTCTCCTCGCATGCCCTGGAGCAAGGCCGGGTGGGCGCGGTGGATTTCGAGGTCGCCGCTTTCACCAACCTGACCCGCGATCATCTCGACTACCACGGCACGATGGAGGCTTACGGCGCCGCCAAGGCCAGGCTGTTCGCCTGGCCAGGCCTGAAGGCGGCCGCGATCAACGTGGACGACGCGTTCGGCCACACCCTGGCCGATCGCCTGCCGGCCGGCGTGCGCGTGCTGCGCACCAGCATCGTGGGAGGCGCCGACGTCGGTGCCCGGGCCATCGCGACCTCCGCCGAGGGCCTCGCCTTCGAACTCGTTACGCCTTGGGGCGCGCATGCGATCCGCAGCCCGCTGCTCGGCCGCTTCAACGTGGCCAACCTGCTCGCCGTGGTGGCCTGCCTGGGCGCGCTGGGCGAGCCGTTCGCGCGCGTGGTCGAGGCGGTCCAGACGCTCGTGCCGGTCAACGGCCGCATGAATCGCCTCGGCGGCGATGGCCGGCGCCCGCTGGTGGTGGTCGATTACGCGCACACGCCCGACGCGCTGGAGCAGGCGCTCACCGCGCTGCGCGCGCATTGCGCCGGGCGGCTGATCTGCGTGTTCGGCTGCGGCGGCGAGCGCGATGCGGGCAAGCGTCCGCAGATGGGCGAGATCGCCGAGCGCCTGGCCGACGTGGCGATCGTCACCGACGACAACCCGCGTGGCGAGGACGGCGACGCCATCGTGGCGCAGATCCGCGCCGGCATGCAGCGTCCCGCAGCGATCGAGCGCGACCGTGCCGCCGCGATCGGCACGGCCATCGCCCGGGCCGGCGCGGACGACGTCGTGCTGATCGCCGGCAAGGGCCACGAAACCTACCAGGAAGGTGCCGCCGGCAAGCGTCCGTTCGACGACCTCGCTGTCGCCCGCGCCGCCCTTGCGCAACCGGCCAGGGAGAACCACGCATGATGCGCCTCTCCGAGATCGCGGTATGGACCCACGGGCGCCTGCTCGGCGCCGACCTGCAGGTGGATGGAGTGGCGATCGATACCCGCCGGTTGAAGGCGGGTGAGCTGTTCGTGGCGATCAAGGGCGAGCGCGTCGACGGCCACGACTTCGTGCGCGAGGCCGCCCTGCACGGTGCTGCCGCGGCGCTGGTCACGCGCCGCATGGACGTCGACCTGCCGCAGGTGCTGGTCAACGACACCCAGGCCGCGCTCGGCGACCTGGCCAGCGCGGTGCGCGCGCAGCGCGATGTGCGCGTGGTCGGCATCACCGGTTCCAACGGCAAGACGACGGTCAAGACGCTGACCGCCTCGATTCTCTCGCGCCACGGCCGCACCCACGTCAACGCGGGCAACTACAACAACGAGCTGGGCCTGCCGCTGACCTTGCTGGCGATGCCCGCCGACACCGAATACGCGGTGCTTGAGATGGGCGCCGGCAAGCCGGGCGACATTGCCTACCTTGCCGCCATCGCGCGGCCCGATATCGGCCTCGTCAACACCATCGCGCCGGCGCACCTTGAGCGGATGGGCAGTCTGGAAGGCGTGGCCGAAACCAAGGGCGCGCTGTACCAGGCGCTGCCGGCCGACGGCGTGGCGATCATCAATGCCGACGATGCTTTCGCCGGCTTCTTCGAAGGCCTGGCCGGTTCGCGCGCGACGCTGCATTTCGGCCTGGACGGTCACGTCGACGTGGGCGCCACCATCCTGGAGCAGCGCGTGGACGGCTCGCGCTTCATCCTGCGCACGCCCGAGGGCGAGGCCGAGGTGGCGCTGCCGCTGGCCGGACGGCACAACATCGCCAATGCGCTGGCCGCGGCCTCGATCGCGCTGGCGCTGGACGTGCCGCTGGCGACCATCGTCGCCGGCCTTCTGCACGTGCCTGGCGTCGCCGGGCGGCTGCGCAGCGAGACGATGCCGGGCGGCTGGACGCTGATCGACGACAGTTACAACGCCAACCCCGGTTCCGTGGGCGCTGCGATCGACACGCTGGCGCTGGCTGCCGGCGAACGCTGGCTGGTGCTCGGCGACATGGCCGAGCTCGGCGCCGACGCGCGCGCGCTGCACGAAGGCATCGGCGCGCGCGCCAAGGCGGCTGGCATCGACCGGCTGTTCGCGGTCGGGCCGCTGAGCGCCGGCGCGGCCAGGGCTTTCGGTGGCGGCAGCGAACACCACGCCGACAAGGCCGCGCTGGCCGCTTCGCTGGCGCGCCAGCTGCACGCGGGCGTGACCTGCCTGGTCAAGGGCTCGCGCTCGGCCGGCATGGAGCAGGTCGTGTCCTCACTCAAAGAACAAACCCACGCCTCCGGAGGCCCCGCCGATGCTGCTTGAGCTGGCCGACTGGATGGCACGGCATTTCACCGCCCTGCACCTTTTCCAGTACATCACCTTCCGCACGATCATGGCCGCGCTCACCGCGCTGGCGATGTCGCTGCTGCTGGGTCCGGGCCTGATCATGCGGCTGGCGGCGCTCAAGGCCGGACAGGTCGTGCGAAGCGATGGACCGCAGACGCACCTGGTCAAGGCCGGTACGCCGACGATGGGCGGGGTGATGATCCTGCTGGCGATCGCCATCGCCACGCTGCTCTGGGCCGACCTGCACAACCGCTATGTGTGGATCGTGCTGGCGGTGCTGATCGCCTTCGGCGTGATCGGGTTCTACGACGACTACAAGAAGCTGGTGCTCAGGGACAGTCGCGGGCTGGCCTCGCGCTGGAAGTACTTCTGGCAGTCGGTGTTCGGACTGGCGGCGGCGCTGTTCCTCTACAAGACCGCCCAGCTGCCGGCCGAGACCGCGCTGTACGTGCCGCTGTTCAAGCAGGTGGCATTGCCGCTGGGCGTGCTGTTCGTGGTGGTCGCCTACTTCATGGTGGTCGGCTTCTCCAACGCGGTGAACCTCACCGACGGGCTGGACGGCCTGGCGATCATGCCCTCGGTGCTGGTCTCCGGCGCGCTGGGCGTATTTGCCTACCTGGCCGGCAACAAGGTGTTCTCCGAGTACCTGGGCATCCCCTCGATTCCCGGGGCAGGCGAGCTGTCGATCTTCTGCGGTGCACTCGCCGGCGCGGGGTTGGGCTTCCTGTGGTTCAACACGTACCCGGCGCAGGTGTTCATGGGCGACGTCGGCGCGCTCGCCATCGGCGCGGCGCTGGCCTGCGTGGCCGTGATCGTGCGCCAGGAAATCGTGCTGATCGTGATGGGTGGCGTGTTCGTGCTGGAGACCGTCTCCGTGATGCTGCAGGTGGCGAGCTTCAAGTTGACCGGCAAGCGCATCTTCCGCATGGCGCCGATCCACCACCACTTCGAGCTCAAGGGCTGGCCCGAGCCGCGGGTGATCGTGCGTTTCTGGATCATCAGCGTCGTGCTCGTGCTGGTCGGCCTCGCCACGTTGAAGGTGCGTTGACGATGTTCGGCTTCGGATCCAGTCAGGCGATCAAGCGGCACGGGCCGCGCGGCAGCTTCGACCTGCCGCTGCTGGTCGCGCTCGTCGGGCTGGCCAGCATGGGCGTGGTGATGGTCACCTCCAGTTCCATCGCGGTGGCCGACAGCCAGCATATCGGTGCGTTCTATTACCTGAAGAAGCACCTGTTCTACCTGGCGATGGGATTGCTGCTTGCCGGCATCGCCATGCGCACCGAACTGAAACAGGTGGAAAAGTACGCATTTCCCTTGTTGCTGGTCGGTGGCGTCATGCTGCTGGCGGTCTTCGTGCCGCACCTGGGCATGCGCATCAACGGTGCGCGGCGCTGGCTCAACTTCATCGTGCTCAGCTTCCAGCCGGTCGAGGCGGTGAAGCTGATCCTGGTCGTCTACGTGGCGAGCTTCCTGGTGCGCCACCGAGAAAGCGTCGAGACGAAGTTCTGGGGCCTGCTGCGGCCGATCATCGTGGCGGGCGTCATCGTGCTTCTGCTGCTGGCGCAGCCGGACTTCGGCTCGGCCACGCTGGTGATCGCGGTCACCATCGGCATGGTCTGGCTGGGCGGCGCGCGGCCGCTGTACCTGTTCCTGATGGGCCTGCCGCTGATGCCGGCGCTGGTCGTCGCGGCGACCAGCGAGAGCTACCGCATGAAGCGGCTGACCTCCTTCATGGACCCATGGAAGGATCCGTTCAACGACGGCTTCCAGCTGACCCAGTCGCTCATGGCGATCGGTCGCGGCGAGTGGACCGGCGTGGGACTGGGTTCGAGCGTGCTCAAGCTGTCGTACCTGCCCGAAGCGCACACCGACTTCATTCTGGCGGTGATCGGCGAGGAACTGGGCCTGGCCGGCATCGTGCTGGTGATCGGGCTGTTTGCAACCGTGGTCGGCCGCGGCCTGTACCTCGGCCTGAAGGGCGTGGAAGTGGGCCAGCGCTTCGCCGGCTACGTGGCCTTCGGCATCTCGCTGATGCTGGGCCTTCAGGCGATGGTGTCGATCGGCGTGAACCTCGGCGCGTTGCCGACCAAGGGCCTGACCCTGCCGCTGATCAGCTCGGGCGGCTCGTCCGTGTTGATGACCTGCGCCATGGCCGGCGTACTGTTGCGTGCCACCTTCGAGATCAACCGCGCGCTGGACGCGCGCCAGACGGCCACGCGGATGCCCGCGGCGGCCGTAGCTGACGCGAACGCGGCAGTGGCGCCGCCGCGCGAGCGCGAGGCGGTGGCCGCATGAGCGCGAACCGTCCCGTGCTGATCATGGCCGGAGGTACCGGCGGCCACATTTTCCCGGGCCTGGCCGTGGCCGACGTGCTGCGCGCGCAGGGCATCCCGGTGGCCTGGCTGGGCGCGGCCGGCGGGATGGAGACGCGCGTGGTGCCGGCGCACGGCATCGAACTGCACACCGTCGCGGTCGGCGGGCTGCGCGGCAAGGGATTCAGGACGCGCCTGCTGGCACCCCTGATGCTGGCCCGCGCACTGCTCGCCTCGCTGCGCGTGTTGCGCCGGGTACGCCCGCGCAGCGTGTTGTCGATGGGTGGATACGTCGCCGGCCCTGGTGGCATCGCCGCGCGGATCACCGGCACGCCGCTGCTGGTGCATGAGCAGAACCGCGTCGCCGGCTACACCAACCGCAAGCTCGCCGGTTTCGCGAAGCGGGTGATGGCCGGTTTCGTCGACGCGCTCCCGAACGGCGAATGGGTGGGCAACCCGGTGCGCGCCAACATCGCGGCACTGCCGCCGCCGGCCGATCGGCTCGCCACGCGCAGCGGACGATCGCAGTTGCTGGTGCTGGGGGGCAGCCTTGGCGCGCGCGCGCTCAACCTCGCGTTGCCGCAGGCGCTGGCGCTGATCCCTGCCGACCAGCGCCCGGCCGTGCGCCACCAGTGCGGCAGCCGCGGTGTCGACGAAGCCCGCGCGGCCTACGCGCAGGCGGGCGTCGAGGCCGACGTGGTGCCTTTCATCGAGGACATGGCCGCCGCTTACGGCTGGGCCGACCTCGCCGTGTGCCGTGCCGGCGCGCTGACGATCGCCGAGCTCACTGCCGCGGGCCTGGGCGCCGTGCTGGTGCCTTTCCCCCACGCGGTCGATGACCACCAGACAGGCAACGCGCAGGCGCTGGTGGAAGCGGGCGCCGCCGAACTGATCCAGGAACGTGATTTGGACGTACAGCAACTGGCGCAGCGTCTCGCCGCGCTGCTCGCCGATCGCCGCCAGCTGATGGCGATGGCCGAGGCCGCGCGCACCCAGGCCAAGCCCGATGCCGCCGCGACGATCGCGCGCGCCTGCCTGGAGGTGGCCGCATGACGCCGCGTCGCCTGTTGGCACACGAAGACCTGATGACCACGTTCCGCCGCGTGCATTTCATCGGCATCGGCGGCGTGGGCATGAGCGGCATCGCCGAGGTGCTGCACAACCTGGGTTACGCCGTGTCCGGCTCGGACAAGGCCAACTCGCCCACGGCGCAGCGGCTGGCCGCGCTCGGCATCGATGTGCGCATCGGCCACGAGGCCGCGCACGTGGGCGATGCCGACGTGGTGGTGACCTCGAGCGCCATCCGCCAGGACAACCCGGAACTGGTCGCCGCGCGTGCCGCGCGCATCCCGGTGATCCCGCGCGCGGAGATGTTGGGCGAGCTGATGCGCTTCCGCCGCGGCGTCGCCATCGCCGGCACGCACGGCAAGACCACCACGACCAGCCTGGTCGCGAGCGTGCTGGCCGAGGCCAACTACGACCCAACCTTCGTGATCGGCGGCCAGCTCAACGCCGCGGGCGCCAACGCGCGGCTGGGCACGGGCCAATACCTGGTCGCCGAAGCCGATGAATCCGACGGCTCGTTCCTGCTGCTCTCGCCGGTGATCGCCGCCGTCACCAACATCGACGCCGATCACCTGGAGAACTACGGCGGCGATTTCGCGCAGGTGAAGAAGGCCTTTGCGGATTTCCTGCACCGCCTGCCGTTCTACGGCCTGGCCGTGCTCTGCGTGGACGACGAGGAAGTGGCGAAACTGGCAAAGGACACCACGCGCCGCGTGATGACCTACGGCATCCGCGCGACCGACGCCGACGTGCGCGCCATCAACGTGCGCCAGAGCGGCTTCCAGATGCTGTTCGACCTGCAGCTGCCCGGCCGCGCCGCGCCGCTGCCGGTCACGCTCAACCTGCCGGGCCAGCACAACGTGCTCAACGCGCTGGCCGCCGCCACGATCGGCTGGCAGCTCGGCGTCGAAGCCGAGGCCATCGCCCGCGCGCTGGAGAACTTCCAGGGCGTCGGCCGGCGTTTCCACCGCCGCGGCGAGCTCGCTCTGGAACAGGGCAGCGTGCTGCTGGTGGACGATTACGGCCACCATCCGCGCGAGCTGGCCGCCGTGTTCGCGGCCGCCCGCGGCGGCTGGCCGGACCGGCGTCTGGTGGTGGGCTTCCAGCCGCACCGCTACAGCCGCACGCGCGACCTGCTGGACGACTTCGCCAATGTGCTGGCCGAGGCCGACGTGCTGGTGCTGACCGAGGTCTACCCGGCCGGTGAGGCGCCGATCGCCGGCGCCGACGGGCGTGCCCTGGCCCGCGCGGTGCGCGCGCGCGGCAAGGTCGACCCGGTGCTCGTCGAGCACCCGCGCGATTTCAAGGACACCCTGCCGACGCTGCTGCGCGACGGCGACCTCCTGCTACTGCTCGGTGCCGGCGACATCGGCGCGGCGGCGGTGGAGCTCGCGCAGGCTGGCCACCTGAGGACTACGAAGTGAACGCTACGACCAGCAGGATCACCGACCCCGCCCAGTTCGGCCGGGTGGCCGTGGTGATGGGCGGCAGCTCCGCCGAGCGCGAGGTCTCGCTCGATTCCGGCCGCAACGTGCTGGCGGCGCTCAAGAGCCGTGGCGTCGACGCGCATGCGATCGACGGCATCCCGGCCCTGCTAGACGCGTTGCGCGCCGGTCACTTCGCGCGCGTGTTCAACATCCTGCATGGCCAGCACGGTGGAGGCGAGGATGGCGTCCTTCAGGGAGCGCTCGAATCGCTCAACGTGCCCTACACCGGCTCGGGCGTGCTCGGCTCGGCGTTGTCGATGGACAAGGTTCGCTCCAAGCGCGTGTGGCAATCGCTCGGCCTGCCGACGCCGACCTTCGTGGCGCTGCCGCGCGGTGCCGGTGCCGATGCCGTGCATGCGGCGGCGAAACGGGTCGGTTTCCCACTGATCGTCAAGCCGGCTTGCGAGGGCTCCAGCGTGGGCGTCACCCGCGTGTTCGAGGAAAACCAGCTCGACAGCGCCGTGCAACTGGCCGCCCGCTACCCGGGTGACCTGCTGATGGAAACCCTGATCGAGGGTGACGAGATGACCGTCGCCATCCTCGGCCGCCAGGTGATGCCCTCGATCCATATCGTGCCCAAGGGCGCGTTCTACGACTACAACGCCAAGTACGTCGCCGAAGACACCCAGTATCTCTGCCCAGGCCTCGAGGGCGCGGCCGAGGATGAATTGCGCGCGCTGGCGCTCGAGGCCTTCGACGCGCTTGGCTGCCATGGCTGGGGCCGCGTGGACGTGATGCGCGACCGCCAGGGCCGCAACTTCCTGCTCGAAGTGAACACCGCGCCGGGCATGACCTCGCACTCGCTGGTGCCCAAGGCCGCCAAGGCCGCCGGCATCGACTACGAAGACGTATGCTGGCGCGTGCTGGAAACCAGCTTCCGGGAGGCTCTGTGAGGGGAGCCATCCGCCTCGTTGCCTGGTGCCTGGCCATCGCCCTTGTGGCGCTGCCGGTCGTCGGCGTGCTGCGCGGCTGGTTCGCCGCCGACCGATGGCCGGTGACGCAGCTGACCGTGCAGGCCGAGTTCAAGCACGTGACCACCGAGGAGATTCGCTCCGCCGTGCTGCCCCGCCTGGGACATGGCTTCTTTGCGCTGGACCTTGATTCGGTGCAGCAGGCCGTGGCCGCGCTGCCCTGGGTGGAATCGGTCGAGGCGCGCAAGCGCTGGCCGGACACGCTGATCCTGCGCATCTACGAGCGGCAGCCGTTCGCGCGCTGGAACGGCACGCGTCTGATCAGCCGCCAGGGCGTGCTGTTCGACGGCGGCAAGGACGCGGCAGCTGCGCCGCTGCCCGACCTGCGCGGTCCGGACGCGCAGATGCCCGAAGTGGTGGCGTTCTACGCCGATGCGCTCAAGGCCGTCGCGCGCACGCCGCTGAAGGTGTCCGGCGTGGCGCTGTCCGAACGCGGCAGCTGGAGCCTGACCACCGAAGCGGGTGCGCAGATCGTGCTGGGCGACCGTGCCCAGGCCGGCAAGCGCCTGCGCCGCTTCCTCGACGTCTACCCGCAGGTGATGGCAGGCCACCCCGCCGCCTTTGCCTACGCCGACCTTCGCTACACCAACGGATTCGCCGTGCGCTGGCCCGATGCCGCCGCACCTGCCGCGGGGGCGCCCCGCACATGAGCCTGACCCTATGAAGACTCGCAACGACAAGCAGCTGGTCGTCGGCCTGGACATCGGCACCAACAAGGTGACCGCGATCGTGGGTGAGTACGAGCCGGGCGAACCGATCGAGGTGATCGGCATCGGCTCGCACGTCTCGCGCGGCATGAAGCGCGGCTCGGTCGTGGATATCGAATCGACCGTGCACTCGATCCAGCGCGCGGTGGAAGAGGCCGAGCTGATGGCCGGCTGCGACATCCGCTCGGTGTTCGCCTCGATCTCCGGCAGTCACCTGGAGACCAAGAACTCGCACGGCACCGCCGCGATCCGCGACCGCGAAGTCACCCCCGGCGACCTGGAGCAGGTGCTGGAGGCGGCGAGCGCGGTGGCGATCCCGGCCGATCGCAAGGTTCTATATAAGGAGTCGCAGGAATACCGCATCGACGGCCAGGACGGCATCCGTTCGCCGGTCGGCATGAGCGGCGTGCGCCTGGAAGCCTCCGTCCACCTGGTCACCGGCGCGGCCGCGGCGGTGCAGAACATCAGCAAGTGCATTCAGCGCTGTGGGCTGTCCGTGGACGAGCTGGTGCCCTCGGCGGTAGCCAGCGCCAAGTCCGTGCTCACCGACGACGAGCGCGAACTGGGCGTGTGCCTGGTCGACATCGGCGCCGGTACGACGGACATCGCCATCTATACGCAGGGCTCGATCCGCTACACGAAGTCGCTGCCAGTGGGCGGCGACCAGGTCACCAACGACATCGCCTACGGCGTGCACACGCCGACCGCGCATGCCGAGGAGATCAAGATCAAGTACGCCTGCGCGCTGGCGCAGCTGGCGCACGCCGAGGAAACCATCCAGGTGCCCAGCGTCGGCGACCGCCCGCCCCGTCGTCTCGCCCGCCAGTCGCTCGCGCAGAGCGTGCAGGCGCGCTACGAGGAAATCTTCGAGATGGTGCAGGACGAGCTGCGCCGCTCCGGTTACGACAGCCTGGTCGCCGCCGGCGTGGTGCTGACTGGCGGTGCCTCCCGCATGGAGGGCGCGCTGGAGCTGGCCGAGGAGATCTTCCACAAGATGGTGCGCATCGGCGTGCCGCAGCACGTCACCGGCCTCGGCGACGTAGTCGCCAACCCGCTGCATTCGACCGGCGTGGGCCTGTTGCTGCATGGGGCGCGAGCGGGCGGCGTCCGGATCAGCCACCCCGTCGGGGGCAGCGTCGGCGGGCTGGTGGACAAGGTGCGCGGCTGGATTACCAAGAACTTTTAAGTGATGGCGCGGAGCGCCATCGCGGGCGAATGGAGGTTCGCCCACCACCGCAGGCCGGCAGGACGTCGGACCCGCGGTTACAACGACAACGAAGCTCTACGGAGGACGGGAAATGTTTGAATTGATCGAAAAACTTGCACCCAACGCGGTCATCAAGGTCATCGGCGTGGGCGGCGGCGGCGGCAACGCCGTGGCACACATGCTTAGCGCCAACATCGAAGGCGTCGAGTTCGTCGTCGCCAACACCGACGCGCAGGCGATGAAGAACTGCGGCTCGCGCACCCACCTGCAGCTCGGGGCCAATGTCACCAAGGGCCTGGGCGCAGGCGCCAATCCGGAAGTCGGCCGCCAGGCCGCGCTGGAGGATCGCGAGCGCATCGAGGAGATGCTCGACGGCGCGGACATGGTGTTCATCACCGCCGGCATGGGCGGCGGCACCGGCACCGGTGCGGCCCCGGTGGTGGCGCAGCTGGCCAAGGAAAAGGGCATCCTCACCGTGGCGGTGGTTACCAAGCCGTTCCCGTTCGAGGGGCGTCGCCGCATGCAGGTGGCGATGAAGGGCATCGAGGACCTGTCCCAGCACGTCGACTCGCTGATCACCGTACCGAACGAGAAATTGCTGTCGGTGCTAGGTCGCGAAGTCACGCTGCTCAATGCCTTCAAGGCCGCCAACGACGTGCTGCAGGGCGCCGTGCAGGGCATCGCCGACCTGATCACCGCCCCTGGCCTGATCAACGTCGACTTTGCCGACGTCCGCACCGTGATGTCCGAGATGGGCATGGCGATGATGGGCTCGGGCACCGCCCGCGGCGACGACCGCGCGCAGGCTGCGGCCGAGGCGGCGATCAACAACCCGCTGCTGGAAGACGTCAACCTCAATGGCGCCTGCGGCATCCTGGTCAACGTCACCGCCGGTCCGAACCTGACCATGCGCGAGTTCGACGAGATCGGCCGGGTCATCCACGACTTCGCCAGCGAAGACGCCACCGTGGTGATCGGCACCTCGCTCGACCCGGAGATGCAGGACGACGTGCGCGTGACCGTGGTGGCCACCGGCCTCAACCGCGCGACCGCCACTCGCCAGGCTCCGCGTGCCGTGGCCACCCAGCAGGTGGAGATGCGCCAGCGTCCGCGTCCGGTGGTGCTGCGCACCGGCACCGGCAACGAGGTGGTCGACTACGCCGCCCCGGAGGCGGTCGTGTCGCATACCCGCGCCGAGCCGCCGGCCAAGGGCGCCGACCCGAGCTTCGATTATCTGGACATCCCCGCGTTCTTGCGCCGTCAGGCCGACTAAACGGCACTCACCGGAGGTCTTGCGAAAATTGAACGAAACACCAGATCGATTGGTCAGTGCATGACGTGGCCCGACAGGCGTCTACCGCCTGTGTGGTTTTCGTGACCGTCCGTCAGGTGATCTTCGGGTGAAGGCAGCGCACCGAGGACCGGTGCGCGCACCGGCCGGCAAGGGAGCCGCCGGCCTGTCCGCCCTCCTGCGCCGGATACCCGTCCTCCCGGCGCAGGGGGCGTGTCGCGATAACTGGTTGAGGCGACGGGGAATTGCCGGGCTTCGTGACCGGCGTCACGTATGAAGGAAAGCTAAAGAGGCGACCAGACTGTACGGTACGGTTTGCTATTGCCACAGGTTAAGACTGTGTTAGCATCCGACCCCTGATTGGCTGCTGCCCACACTGGTACCTATAAAAATGATCAAGCAGCGTACGCTCAAGAACATCATCCGTGCGACCGGCGTCGGCCTGCACACCGGCGACAAGGTCTACATGACCTTGCGCCCCGCCGCGCCGAACACGGGAATCGTGTTCCGCCGTACGGACCTCAATCCGCCGGTCGACATCCATGCGCGCCCGGATTGCGTGGGCGACACCCGGCTATCCACCACCCTGGTCAAGGGCGACGTACGCGTCTCCACCGTCGAGCATCTGCTTTCGGCGATGGCCGGCCTGGGGATCGACAACGCCATCGTGGAGCTGTCCGCGCCGGAAGTGCCGATCATGGACGGCAGCGCCGGCCCCTTCGTGTTCCTGCTGCAGTCTGCCGGCATCGAAGAGCAGGGCGTCGCCAAGCGTTTCATCCGCATCAAGAAGCCGATCAAGGTGCAGGAAGGCGACAAGTGGGCCAGCTTCGAGCCGTTCGAAGGCTTCAAGGTGGGCTTCTCGATCGAGTTCAACCACCCGATCATCTCCAAGCGCACCTCGCGCGCCGAGATCGATTTCTCCACGACCTCCTTCGTCAAGGAAGTAAGCCGCGCGCGTACCTTCGGCTTCATGCGCGACATCGAGATGCTGCGCGAGCACAACCTGGCGCTCGGCGGGTCGATGGACAACGCCGTGGTGCTGGATGACTACCGCGTATTGAACGAGGACGGCCTCCGCTACGAGGACGAATTCGTCAAGCACAAGATCCTGGACGCCATCGGCGACCTGTATCTGCTCGGCCACAGCCTGATCGGCGCGTATCACGCGCACAAGTCGGGCCACGAGCTCAACAACAAGCTGCTGCGCACCCTGATCGCCGACCCCTCCGCCTGGGAAGAGGTGGTCTACAAGGACGATCCGGCCGTTTCGCCGATCTCCTACGCGCATCCGGCGCAGGCGATCTGACTCTGCCGATGTCTGCCACGAAGGCCGCCCGCAAGAGGCGGCCTTCGTCGTTTCTGTGACGCAGGCCGCCCGCAATACACGCCCGGATTCACGCTGCGGCGACATGCCGGGGTGTACCTGCCCTCCCACCGTGCTATAAACCTTCTGCCGCCCTCGGGGTGGCAGGGGAAAATCGGTGCCCGCCGGGCACCACGCGAAGGCACGGCGCCCCGCGCCAGTCAGTCCTTGGCGACCGGGAATCCAGCAGTTTCGGCGATGGACGCCAGCTCGAGGAACAGTCCCTTCAGTTCAGGGTCTGTGATTGACGCTGCGGCGGCTTTGAGATGGATGGCTGCGGCAGGCGAAAGCGGTTTTGACCGATCCGGTTCCGTTGCGGCCGGTCGGGGGGGAGCCACTTTCACGGTGACCGAACTGGCGCTCGTGCCGATGGCACGTGCGGTAGCGAGTATCTGCGCCTGCATCAGGCGCAGGCGAGCTGCCCAGGCCGGTGAGGACGCCAGGAAGACGAGGCGGCCGTTGCGCAGGTGGGCGAATCGCACCTGTTCGCGCAATGGCGTCGGCAACGTCTGGCGCAGGGCACGATCCAACGCATCCAGCTCACCGGCCTTCTTGGCCAGCGAGGCGAACGAACCGCATTCGGCCAATGGTTTGGGGCCACGGTCGAGGCGGCGGGAGGCGGGAGAATCGGCGCGCTGCATGGCCGTCATCTGAAGTGAAAAAAAGCAATGCAGATCATACTCGTATCCCGCTCCCGGAAAGTGCCCAAGACCCTCGACCTGAGCCAGCGGCGGTTGCGCTGGCGGCTGGCAGGGCTGGCGATAGCGGCTGTGGTCGGGTGTGGCGTACTGGGCGCCGCGGTGGCGCTGACCGTATCGAGCCCGCGCGATCGCGCGCTGGCCGAGATCCAGCAGCTCAAGCAACAGATTCGCGATCAGGACACGCAACTGGCGGGCGTGCGCAAGGACTCCCAGCGCGAACTCGACGCCCTGGCGATCAAGCTCGGCCAGCTCGAAGCGCAGTCCACCCGTCTCAACGCATTGGGCGAACGGCTGACCGAGGTCGGCAAGCTCGATCCGGACGAATTCAACTTCGACCAGCAGCCCGCGATGGGCGGCCTGGAAGACACCGCCGGCAGCGCTTACGCCCTGCCGCCGACACTGGACAAGGGCATCGACCAGCTCGCGGGCCAGTTCGACGTCCAGCAGGCGCAGTTGTCCGCGCTGCAGAGCCTGCTTCTGGACGCCAAGATCGATTCCAACCTCAAGCCCACCGGCATGCCGGCCTCGGGTTACATCTCCTCCTATTTCGGCGTGCGCCCGGATCCGTTCGACGGCCACAGCGCGCGCCACACAGGTCTGGACATCGCCGTGCCGTTCGGTTCGCCGGTCCATGCCGTGGCCGAAGGCATGGTCACCTTTACCGGCATGCGCAGCGGGTACGGCAATGTAGTCGAGATCGACCACGGCAATGGCTACATGACCCGCTATGCCCACAACAGCAAACTGCTGGTGCATCCGGGCCAGCGCGTGCATGTCGGCGAGGTGGTCTCGCAGGCGGGTTCCACCGGTCGTTCGACTGGCCCGCACGTGCATTTCGAGGTTTGGTACAAGGGCCGCGTGGTCAACCCGCTGGCCTACGTGAAGAGTCACCGCTGAGCCGGTAGCCGGCTTTCAGGATCCCGCTTGGGGCGGCGCTTCTGGCGCTGCCGGAGTGCATTTGCCGCAAGCTACTGCTGGCGGTCCCCGCGCGGGCACGACGCTCCGCCCTCTTGAATCCCCCGCCCTCCGCCGCCATCCCGGCCAGTTGGAGCGGCTGTAGTAACATGCCTCCTTTCGCCCGTGGCCGCCGCGGGCCTTCAGCCTTCACTGACGGAAGATCGATGTTCAATCGCGCCCTGACCAGCCTTTTCGGTAGCCGCAACGAGCGGGTGCTGCGCCAGCTTTCCAAGACCGTCGCGCGGATCAACGCGCTGGAATCGGATTTCGAGAAGCTGGACGACGCGGCCCTGCGCGGCAAGACCGACGAGTTCAAGGAGCGCGTGGCCAAGGGCGAAACGCTCGACAGGCTGCTGCCGGAGGCCTTCGCCGTGGTGCGCGAAGGCGCCAAGCGCGTGCTCGGCATGCGCCACTACGACGTGCAGATGATCGGCGGCATGGTGCTGCACCAGGGCAAGATCGCCGAAATGCGCACCGGCGAGGGCAAGACGCTGGTGGGCACGCTGCCGGTTTACCTCAACGCCCTCGAAGGCAAGGGCGTGCACGTGGTCACCGTTAACGATTACCTTGCCCGCCGCGACTCGGCGCAGATGGGCAAGCTCTACAACTTCCTGGGCCTGAGCGTGGGCGTGGTTTATCCGGGCATGGACCACGGCGACAAGCATGCCGCCTACGCCGCCGACATCACCTACGGCACCAACAACGAATTCGGCTTCGACTATCTGCGCGACAACATGGCGTTGTCGAAGGAGCAGCGATACCAGCGTGGCCTCAACTACGCGATCGTCGACGAGGTCGACTCGATCCTGATTGACGAGGCGCGCACGCCGCTGATCATCTCCGGCCCGGCCGAGGACTCCCCGCAGCTCTATCTCGCGGTCAACCGCATCGTGCCGCAGATGAAGCGCCAGCCGACCGAGGATGGCGCTGGCGACTACTGGGTCGACGAGAAGCAGAAGCAGGTGCACCTGTCCGAAGAAGGCATGGCGCACGCCGAGGAACTGCTGCGCAAGGTCGGCGTGATCGATCCGGAAAGCGGCCTGTATGACGCCCGCAACCTGGCCGTGGTGCATCATCTCAACGCCGCGCTGCGCGCCAACGCGATCTACCAGCGTGACGTCGACTACATCGTGCGCGACGGCGAAGTCATCATCGTCGACGAGTTCACCGGCCGCACCCTGGCTGGCCGGCGCTGGTCCGACGGCCTGCACCAGGCGGTCGAGGCGAAGGAAGGCGTGCCGATCCAGCGCGAGAACCAGACGCTGGCGACGGTAACCTTCCAGAACCTGTTCCGCATGTACAAGAAGCTGGCCGGCATGACCGGTACGGCCGATACCGAGGCGTACGAGTTCCAGACCATCTACGGTCTGGAGGTGGTGGTCATTCCCACCCACAAGCCGATGATTCGCAAGGACAACCTGGACATCGTGTTCCTCAGCCAGCAGGCCAAGTACCGCGCGGTGGTCGAGGACATCAAGGACTGCCACAAGCGTGGCCAGCCGGTGCTGGTGGGAACGACCTCGATCGAGGTGTCGGAACTGCTGTCCGACATGCTGACCAAGGCCAAGGTTCCGCACGAGGTGCTCAACGCCAAGCAGCACGAGCGCGAGGCGCACATCGTGGCGCAGGCGGGCGCGCCCGGGTCGGTGACCATCGCCACCAACATGGCCGGCCGCGGCACCGACATCGTGCTCGGCGGCAGCCTGGAAGCGGCGCTCGCGGCACTGCCGGAGGATGCCTCCGAGGTCGACCGCCAGCGCGTCAAGAGCGAATGGAAGAAGCGCCATGAGCAGGTGCTTGCCGCCGGCGGGTTGCACATCGTCGGCACCGAGCGGCACGAGTCCCGCCGCATCGACAACCAGCTGCGTGGCCGCTCCGGCCGCCAGGGCGATCCGGGCTCCTCGCGCTTCTACCTGGCGCTGGAGGACAACCTGCTGCGCATCTTCGGCGGCGAAGGCCTGGTGCGCTGGATGAAGCGCTTCGGCATGAAGGAGGACGATCCGCTCGAGGAGCGCATGATCAGCCGCCAGATCGAGAAGGCGCAGCGCAAGGTCGAGCAGCACAACTTCGACATCCGCAAGCACCTGCTCGAGTTCGACGACGTCGCCAACGACCAGCGCAAGGTGATCTACCGCCAGCGCGACGAGCTGCTGGAGGGCGAGGACGTCTCGGCCACCATCGCCGACATCCGCGAGGACGTGGTCGAGTCGATCGTCAACGCCCACGTGCCGCCGGACAGCATCGACGAGCAGTGGGACATCGCCGGCCTCGAGCGGGCGCTGGACAGCGAGTTCGGCATCGCCACGGGCCTGAAGGTCTGGGTCGAGCAGCAGCACGAGCTGGAAGCCGCGCAGATCCGCGATCACGTGCGCGAGGCGATGGACCAGGCCTTCAAGGCCAAGGAGGCGCAGATCGGAGCCGAGACCATGCGCCAGCTCGAGAAGCACATCATGCTGAGCGTGGTCGACAATGCCTGGAAGGAGCACCTGGCGAGCATGGACTACCTGCGCCAGGGCATCTACCTGCGCGGTTACGCTCAGCAGGATCCGAAGCAGGCATTCAAGCGCGAGTCGTTCGAACTGTTCGCCGAGATGCTCAACCGGATCAAGACCGAAGTCGTGCAGATGCTCGCGCGCGTGCGCATCCGCAGCGAGGAAGAAGTCATCGCGATGGAAGCCGAGCAGCAGCGCATGGCGGCGCGCCTGCAGCAGCAGATGCTTGCCAGCGGCGGTGGTGCCCCGGTCAATGCGCTGGGCAACGATGCTCCGCCCTCGGCCGCCGCGGGTACCGTGCAGCACGACGGCCCGAAGATCGGCCGCAATGATCCGTGCCCCTGCGGTTCGGGCAAGAAGTACAAGCACTGCCACGGCCAGCTCGCCTGACTGTCCAGTGCTTCCTCTCCCCTACGGGGAGAGAGAACCGAGACGGCTCGATGAGCCACTACGGCGGCTTTGACGACGGGTGGGTGAGTTCGCTGCAAGAACGGCTCCTCACCCGGTCCTCTCCCCGGAGGGGAAGGGCGCAGGCAGAAGATCAGTCCCCGCCGCCCGACGGCCGCTTGCGATGCGGCTCCGCATTGACCGTGATGTACTGCGGTTCGTCCTCGTCTATCCGCAGTGCGGTCAGCTGGCCGCCCCAGACGCAGCCGGTGTCGATCGCGTAGACGCCCAGCCCCGCGAAGCGCCCGAGCGCGGACCAGTGCCCGCAGACCATTTTGGCTTCGCGCCGGCGCATGCCCGGCACCGCGAACCACGGGTACAGCCCGGGCTTCTGTGAACCCGGTACGCCCTTGGCCTCGAAGTCGATCCGCCCGTTGACGTCGCAGTAGCGCATGCGCGTCATGGTGTTGATCGTGGCGCGGAAACGATCGACGCCCTGCAGCCGGCTCGACCAGGCGGCCGGGCGGTTGCCGAACAGGTTGCGCAGCAAACGCGGGTGGCGCGGGCTGGAAAGCTCGCGCTCCACTTCCTGCGCCGCGCGCAACGCCTGGCGCAGCGTCCACGACGGAGCCAGCCCGGCGTGCACCATGCCCCAGCCCAGTCCTTCGTCGTAGTGCATCAATTTCTGGTTGCGCAGCCACTCGAACAGTACCGGCGCATCGTCGGCGAACAACACCTCCCGCAGTTCCGGGTTGACCCGCGACTGTGCGTCGGGCTTGCGCTGGGCAATCGCCAGCAGGCTGAGATCGTGGTTGCCTAGCGTGACCACCACGTTCTCGCGCAGGGTGTGCAGCATCTGCAGCACCTGCAGCGACTCGCCGCCCCGATTGACCAGGTCGCCGCAGAACCACAACTGGTCATCGGCGGGGTCGAACCGCAACTTGTCCAGCAGGCGCGAGAGCTCCGGGTAACAGCCTTGCACGTCGCCGATTGCATATGTCGCCATCAGAACTCGTCCATCGGGAACCGATCCATGGCAGGCGAACCCTCGGGTGTGCGTTCCATCAGTGCAGGGTGCGCGGTATGGACAGCGTGAACGGCGGGATGGGCGTCTCGAAGTGCGTGCCATCGTCGGCGAGCATCTGGTAGCTGCCGCGCATCGTGCCCACGGCGGTGTCGAGCACCGCGCCTGAACTGTACTGGTAGCGGTCGCCCGGACGCATCCACGGCTGGTCGCCAACCACGCCCTCGCCGCGCACTTCTTCCACCTTGCCGTTGGCGTCGGTAATCACCCAGTGGCGGGTGAGCAGGCGCGCGGGCACGTCGCCGGCGTTGTGCAGCGTCACGGTATAGGCGAAGACGTAGCGGTTGTCGTGCGGCTTGGACTGGTCGGGGACGAAACGGGTTTCGACCTGCACGTCGATCGTGTAGGAAGCTTTGGGATTCATGCGCCGATTGTACGGCCTGCGCGCAAGCCTGCGCGTGTAGAAGGCGCGTCAGGCGGGAAGCTTCGCCAGGCGCACGAACTCGCCAGGGGCGAGAGTTTCGGCGCGTGCCTTCGGATCGACTCCCGCGCCGGCGATGGCGTCGCTGTCGAGCAGGTTCTTCAGCCCATTGGCCAGGGTCTTTCGCCGCTGCGCGAAGGCCGCCTTGACGATCGCATGCACGCGCTCGGGGTCGGCGTCGTGGCGCTCGTGCGCGGCCAGCGGCACCAGCCGCACGACCGCCGAGTCCACCTTCGGCGGCGGGCGGAACGCGCCCGGCGGCACGTTGAACAAGGGCTCGACGCGGCAGGCCAGTTGCAGCATCACCGACAGACGGCCATAGACCTTGCTGCCGGGCGCCGCCGCCATGCGGTCGACCACTTCCTTCTGCAGCATGAAGTGCATGTCCTGGATCGCGGCCGCGTGGTCCACGCAGTGGAACAGGATCGGACTGGAAATGTAGTAGGGCAGGTTGCCGGCCAGGCGCACCTGCGGCACGCCCAGGCGTTGCGCCAGCGCAGTGAAGTCCACCTTGAGCACGTCGGCATGGACGATCTCCAGCATGCCCACGCTGCTTGCGCGCGCCTGCAGGCCGGGAATCAGGTCGGTATCCAGCTCGATCGCGACGAGCCGGCCCGCGGCGGCCAGCAGCGGCAGCGTGAGGGCACCTTCGCCCGGGCCGATCTCGACGACGCGGTCGTCCGCCTTCGGTGCGATAGCGCCGACGATGCGCTCGACGTAGCGCTTTTCGTGCAGGAAGTGCTGGCCGAAGCTTTTCTTGGGACGGGCGTTCATCGGGAGTTCTCGCTTGCCGCTGGTACCCGGGAGCGGCTGGCCAACTCCGCCGCCATCCGCGCGGCGGCGATCAGGCTGGACGGATCCGCTTGGCCGGTGCCAGCCAGGTCCAGCGCGGTGCCGTGATCGACGGAGGTGCGGATGAAGGGAAGGCCGAGGGTGATGTTGACGGTGCGATCGAAGGCTTCGCTCTTGAGTACCGGCAGCGCCTGGTCGTGGTACATCGCCAGCACGGCGTCGTAGCGTCCGCGCTGCGCCGGCACGAAGGCGGTGTCCGCCGGCAGCGGACCGAGCAGTTGCATGCCCTGCGCACGCAGGCGCGCCAGCGCGGGCTCGATCACTTCGATTTCCTCGCGCCCGAGATGACCGCCTTCGCCGGCGTGCGGGTTGAGGCCAAGTACGGCGATGCGCGGGGCGGGGATGCCGAACCGGATCTTGAGTTCGTCATGCACGATGTGCAGCGTGCGCTCCAGCGCATCGCCGGTAATCGCCGCGGGCACCGCGTGCAGCGGCAGATGCGTGGTGGCCAGCGCCACGCGCAATTCCGGACTGGCCAGCATCATCACCACCTCCGCGCCGGCACGGTGGGCGAAGAACTCGGTATGCCCGGTGAAGGGGATGCCGGCGTCGTTGATCGACGCCTTCTGCAACGGCGCCGTGACCACGGCCGCATAGGTGCCGGTCAGGCAGCCGTCCGTCGCCTCCGCCAGCGTGGTCAGGACATGGCGCGCATTGCGTGGATCGGGCTTGCCGGGGCGCTCCTCCACCACCAGCGGCACGTGTTGGACGAGCAGGCTGCCCGGCACGTGCGCATGCGGTTGGCCGTCGTCTTCGTGCAGTTCCAGCGGTACGCCGCAACGTCCTGCAGCGCGGCGCAACAGGTCACGGTCGGTAATGGCGACGAGTCCGGCCGCAAACGGCATCGATGCGAGCCGGACAAGCAGCTCGGGACCGACGCCGGCCGGTTCCCCGGCGGTCAGCGCCAGTCGGGGCAGGCCGGCGTTCAAGGCACGACTCAGCCCTTGTCCCGCGCGTCGGGGTCCTTGAGCTCCGGCACCAGGATGTTGACGTAGGCATCCGAGCGCAGCTGGCGCAGGAAGTCTTCATAGGCCTGCTCGGCCTTGCGGTTGCCGATCGCCTGGCGCGCCTGGTTGCGCTCGCTCTCCTCGGTCACGTCGCTCTTGCGCGTGCCTTCAAGCTGCAGGATGTGCCAGCCCGCCTCGCTCTGGAACGGTTGGGATACCTCGCCATCCTTGAGCTGGGAGAGCTGCTGGGCGATCGTGCCGCCCCACTGGTCGCGCTGGAACCAGCCCATGTCACCGCCGGCGTTGGCGGTGGTGGGGTCCTTGGAGTTCTCCTTCGCCAGCTTGGCGAAGTCCTCGTGCTTGTTGACGATGCGGTTGTACAGGTCCTGCGCCTTCTGCTGCGCCTGCTCGGGCGTCACCAGCTCGCTCGGGCGGATCAGGATCTGGCGGGCGTGGTACTCGGTGACCACCTGGCGGCTGGGTGCGCGCTGATCGACCAGCTTGAGGATGTGGAAGCCGGTGGGTCCGCGCAGCGCCGCGCTGACCTGGCCGGGCTTCATGCCCGAAATGGTGTCGGCGAAGGCCGGCGGGATCTCGTCCATCTTGCGCCAGCCGAGGTCGCCGCCTTCAAGCGCATCCTGCGCGTCGGAGTAGCGGATCGCCGCGGCATTGAAGTCCATGCCGCCCTTGATCGCATCCAGTGCTGCCTGCGCCTTGGCCTGCGCCGCGGCAATGTCGTCCGCGCTACCACCGGCCGGAATCGAGACCTGGATGTGCGCCAGATGCACCTCGCCCGCTTTGTAAGTGGGGCTGTTGAGCAGGTTGTTGATTTCGCTGTCGGTGATGTTGACCGAATCGCGCACCACGCTCTCGTGCAGGCGCTGGACCATGAGCTGATCGCCCAACTGGTTGCGGAAGGCTGCAAAACCCTGGCCGCTCTGCTCGACCGCCTGCTGCAACTGCTCCGGCGTCAGGTGGTTCTGCTGGGCGACCGCGGCCACCGCCTGGTCGATGTCCGAATCCGAGACGCGGATGCCCTGGTCGCCGGCCTTGGCCACCTGCAGTTTCATCAGCACCAGTCGGTCGAGCACCTGGCGCTTGAGCACGTTTTCCGGAGGAAGTTGGCCGGGGTTGCTGGCGTACTGCTGCTTGACCGAACGCATGGCCTCATCCAGCTCGCTCTGCAGGATCACGCTGTCGTCGACCACCGCGATGATGCGGTCGAGCGGCTGCGTGCCCGAGGCCGTGGCGTCGCCCTGGCCCTGGGCCTGGGGCAGCAACTGGGCGTGGACGGGCAAAACGGTGGCCGCGGCGAGCGCGAGGAGGAGCAGCGCGGTGGGTTGCTTCATCGGTCGGAACCTTCGATCGCCTGCGCGGCGATGGTTGAGGAGGCGGTGCCAGGGGGCCGGTCGTGCCGGTCGACAACCGTGGATCGCAACGGCAGCGGAAAGTTCGCGGCCAGGCCGTTACTGATAGCCAAGAATACCACGCCGCAGTACGTCTTCCGTCTGGCCATTGAAGGCGCCCAGGCCCTTGAAGACCAGTTCGAACATGAGCGCGTTGTTGCTGTTGCCGCGATCGGTGATCGGGCCGCGGGTGACCACGTAGTGGCGTCCGACCACCCGTACGGCGACGCAGCAGCTGTCGTATTCCACGCCGGCCAGGGCCTCGACCGTGCGCTTGTCGCGCACCGAGTAGACCCAGCGACCGAGCAGGCGCCAGCGTTCGGAGATCGGGTAGATGGCCGAGGCGTCGTACTGCTCCACCAGGTTGCGGCGGAAGCGGTAGGAGAAGTTGAAGATGCCGTCGGCACCGACGCGCCGTTGCAGCTCCAGCGTGCCCAGGTCGGTCTGGCGTGAGTTCGGGCTCCACTGGTAGGCGCTGTTGAGGCGCCAGCGATCGTTCAACTGCACACCCAGCTGGGCCACGTAGTCCGAACGCGTCCAGTCGGTCGGTGCGGCGGTGGTGACCGCGCCGTTGGGCAACTGCACGCGCTGCGGGGCGAAGTACTGGATCTGGCCGATGCTGGCCGACAACCGCTCGACGCCATCGTCGTCCAGCAACCGGGTGGTCAGCGCCGCGGTGAGGTTGTTGGCGTTCATCTGGCGGTCCGCGCCGGAGAACTGGTTGGGCGAGAACAGTTGCCAGTAGTCGAACGACATCCGCCGCGAGTCGAACACCGGCAGGTCGTCCTGGTTGCGGTAGGGCACGTACAGGTAATACAGACGCGGTTCCAGCGTCTGCGTATACGACGTTCCGAACAGCGAGGTCGGGCGTTCGAAGATCAGGCCGGTATCGAGGCTCGCGATCGGCAGCGCGCGGCTGGGCGCGCGGTCGTCGAAGGGCGACACCTGGGTGGCGGTCAGCGGGCCGCGGTAACCATAGTTCGCGTAATTGCCGTCCAGCTGGTAGGCGGTGTAGCGGTAGGCCAGCTTCGGCCGCACGAACCACGCGGCGCCACGGAAATCGGCAGCCAGATACGGATAGAGATCGAGGCGGTCGCCCTCGATGCGTTCATCCTTGCGGAAGGCAGTGGCCTGGGCGTCCGCGCCGAACTCGAGCCAGCGGTTGATCGGGATGTCCAGGCCCAGGTTCGCGCTCGGCCAGCGCTTGTACTGCACCACGGTGTCAGGCAGGTAGGGATCCACGTTCTGGTAGCTGCTGGCGCCGAAGGAGGCATTCCACCAGTCGCCATTGCCGCGGACGTAACCGCTGGAAGTGAGCGTGCCGACCGAAGTCGTGTACAGGTCGTTGCCGAAGTCGCGCAGGTAGCTGCGGTCGGATGCGCGATTGATCGAGGTGCTGAAGTACCACGGCCCGCCCAGGCGCGTGACGTCGGAGTACTTCAGCCACCAGCGGTCGGTGCCCTTGGTCGGCTCGTCCTCGGACGTGTTGTCGCCGCGGTCGTCGGGAAGGTACTGGAAGTTGAATTGGCCGCGGGTGCCAGGGACCAGGTAGCGGAACTCGCCGGCCAGCATCGCGCCGCGCTGGGTATAGATGCGCGGCTCGATCGTGGCGTCGTAGTTGGGCGCCAGGTTCAGGTAATAGGGGATGGCGAACATCGTCCCCGACCGGTTCGAACTGCCGAAGGTCGGGTACAGGAAGCCGCTCTTGCGCCGGTTGTCGACCGGGAAGGTGAAGTAGGGCAGGTACAGGAACGGCACGTCGGCGAAGCGCATGGTCGCGCCGTGCGCCTTGCCCACGCCGGTGGACTTGTCGATTTCCAGGCTTTTTGCGCGCACTTCCCAAAGATGATGGCCGACATCGCAGGTCGAATAGCTCACCAGGTTGTAGCGGCTGCGCTGGGCGTCGAGCAGTTCACCGCGCGCGGCGGTGCCATTGCCGCGCGACTGCAGTAGCTGGTAGCGCACGTTCTCGGCCACGCCGCGGTTGGCCTGGGTGTTGCCGCGAAGTCGGTCGGCGCTGAGCAGCTCGCCGGCCTCCTGGTAGCGCACGTTGCCCCGCGCGTCGTAGTCGGTGGTGGTGTCGTTGTAGTCGATCCGGTCGCCACGCAGCAGCTGGTCGGCGCGCTCGATGCGCACGTTGCCCGAAAGCCGGTAGACCGCCCGGTTGGAGCTGTCCACGTGGGCGGCGTCGACGACCGTGTCGGAGGTCTCGCGAAGCGCGGCGTTGCGCGGCAGCGTCGGATCGTAGAACTCCAGCAGTGCGTTGGGTCGGCACAGCGCGAAGCTTTCCGGGCGCGCCGGACAGTGGAACGCACCCAGCGGGCAGCTCGATACCCCGGCGGCGCTGGCTGGCGCGGCGGGTGCCGCGGCCTCGGGCGCCGCGGTCTGGGCCTCGACCGGGCCGCCGAACAGGGCGAAGGCTGCGGCGATCGCCAGCAGGCGGCGTGGGGGCAAGGCGAGCGGGATCGTGTGGCTCAGCGTCACGGTGGCTGTCGGCGTTCGTCAGGACGCGTAAAACTAGCAGAAAGGGTGCATGGCCGGCAGGAGCGCCCCGCGTCCGATGCCCCGCATGGCGGCTCCAGTCCACCGCTTTCCGCGAGGAGGATGGCTGGAAGGCCCAGCCAACAGGGCGCTGCGCTCAGCCCATCAGGGCGGCGACGTGAGCGGTGGCGCTGGTGGCCAGGGCGTCGAGGTCGTAGCCGCCTTCGAGAGTGGAAACGACGCGGCCGCCGGCGTGCAGACGGGCGATGTCCACCAGTTGCGCGGTCAGCCATGCGTAGTCATTGGCGTCCAGCTGCAACTGCGCGAGCGGGTCGGCGCGGTGGGCGTCGAAGCCGGCCGAGACCAGCAGCAGTTGCGGGCGGAAGGCATTCAGCCGTGGCAGCAGCCGTTCCTTCCAGGTTTGCCTGAAAGCCCGCGAGCCGGTCTGCGGCGGCAGGGGGACATTGATCAGGTTGCCAACGCCGGTCTCATCCGCCCCGCCGGTACCCGGGTAGAGCGGCGACTGGTGGCTGGACACGAACAGCACGCGCGAGTCGCGCGCGAAGATGTCCTGCGTGCCGTTGCCGTGGTGCACGTCGAAGTCGGCGATCGCCACGCGCTCCAGGCCATGTTCCGCCAGCGCGTGCGCGGCGCCGACCGCGACGTTGTTGAACAGGCAGAACCCCATCGCCTGGTTGGCCGTGGCGTGATGGCCGGGCGGACGCACGGCGCAGAATGCGCCGCCGGCATGTTCGTCGAGCACGGCATCGACCGCGGCAACCACGGCGCCGGCAGCGCGCAGTGCCGCTTCGGCCGAGGCGGGCGACATCAGGGTGTCTTCGTCCAGACGCACGACACCCGCTGACGGAGCGCTGGCGAGAATGCGCTCCACGTACGCCGGATCGTGCACGCGCGCTAGCGCAGCGATGCTGGCGCGGGGCGCCTCGATGCGGTCCAGCGCGGCGAATCGGTCGCGGTCAAGCGCCGCCAGTACGGCGTGCAGACGCGCAGGGGATTCGGGATGGCCGAGGCCGGGGTCGTGCTGCAGGCAGGCCGGATGGGTATAGAGCCGCAGCATCGGAGAATGTCAGCCGCGCGGGCGGCGCTCGTGCTGCCAGATCACCTCGCCGTGGCCGCCGGCACGCGCCAGCACCCGGCAGATCACGAACAGCAGGTCCGACAGCCGGTTGAGATAGCGCTGTGCCTGCGGCCGCACCACTTCCTCGCGCGCCAGCGAGATCACCTCGCGTTCGGCGCGGCGGCACACCGTGCGCGCCAGGTGGCAACTGGCCGCCGCCATGCCGCCGCCGGGCAGGATGAATTCCTTCAGTGGCGGCAGCGGTTCGTTGAAGCCGTCCAGTACCGATTCCAGCCGCGCGATGTCGGCGTCCTGGACCATCGCCATGCCGGGGATGCACAGCTCGCCGCCCAGGTCGAACAGTTCGTGCTGGACCTGGGTCAGCGCCTCGCGCACGTCGGCCGGGACGTCCGCGCAGGCGAGCACCATGCCGATCGTGCTGTTGAGTTCGTCCACCGTGCCGTACGCGGCCACGCGCGCCGAGTCCTTCGGTACGCGCGAACCATCGCCCAGGCCGGTGCTGCCATCGTCGCCCGTGCGCGTGTAGATCTTCGACAGGCGGTTGCCCATCAGCGCGCCTGGCCTTCGTGGGCGACAGCGCGGGTCAGCTGGGCCGCCAGCACGTGCACCGCCGCACCCAGCCCGACGTACAGAGCGGTCACCTGCAGGAACGGCACATACCAGTCACCCATGTTCTGGAACCAGGCAGCCATGCTGCGCGGCGCCGGCACGCTTTCGCTCAGCCAGTAGAAGCTGCCGTTGGAAACCACGAAACAGACCGCCTCGCTGACCAGCAGCGCGGCGACGGCCAGCCCCGCGGTCGAAAGCTTCAGGCCGGCCTGGCGGCGGGCCAGCCAGCTGCCGCCCAGCCACAACGCGCCATAGGCGGCGACCAGGAACCAGTAAGCCGGCGAGACGCAGTAGTGGCTCCAGAAGTTAAGGCCCTGGCCGCTGATCACCAGGTAGTCGACCAGCACGGCCTCGGCCATCAGCAGCGGGAAGGCCCAGCGCCCCGCGCCGCGCAGCCAGAAGCCGGCCAGGAAGAACACGCCCCAGGACGCGTCCGGGAACGCCTCGAAATGATGGGTGTGCACGGCGCCGCGGGTAATGGCCATCACCAGGGCAAGTGCCAGGAAGATGCCGAGGCGCTGGTTTCGCGTCATAGCCATGAGGTGCTCCGTTAGCAGGCGGCGAGAAGGGGAAGTGCAGACGGCTAGTTTAGCCGAAGCCCGTCCGGCTCATGCGACGCCCGCGTGTTCGGCCGTATCATCCGCCGCATGACCGCTCCTCTTTCCCCACGCGGGCCCGTGCTGATCGTCGGCGGCGGCCTGGTCGGCGCCAGCCTGGCGATCGCGCTGGACGTGGCCGGCATCGACACGATGCTGGTTGAGGCTGCCGCGCCCCGCACCGATGCGCAGCCCAGCTACGACGAGCGCAACCTTGCGCTGGCCCGCGCCACCGTCAACGGGCTGGAGGCGATCGGCGTGTGGGCGCATGCGCGCGAGGGCGCCACGGCGATCGAGCACATCCACGTCAGCCGCGCCGGCGAATTCGGCAGCGTGCGGCTGCAGGCGCGCGATGCCGGCGTGGACGCGCTGGGCTGGACCTTGCCGGCGCGCGAACTGGGCGCCGCCTTGCTGCGCCGACTGGACGAATGCACCCGCCTGCAGCGGCTGGCGCCCGCGACACTGGAGGCGCTCGAGCCGCTCGCCGAAGGCTGGCGCGCGCAGGTGCGTACCGCTGAAGGCGTGCGCCAGATCGACACGCCGCTGCTGGTCGGCGCCGATGGCACCGGCTCCTTCGTGCGCGGGCGACTGGGCATCAGCGCTGAAACCTACGACTACGGCCAGACGCTGTTCGTCTGCACCGTCACCCCCGAACGCGAACACGGTCATCGCGCCTACGAGCGCTTCAGCGACGAGGGGCCGGTCGCCCTGCTGCCGCTGGCCGGCCGTCGTTGCGGCCTGGTGCTGACGGTGCCCGGCTCGCAGGCCGGGGCGATGGCGGCGATGGACGATGCGCAATACCTCGCGCTGGCCCAGCGCCGCTTCGGCTGGCGGCTGGGACGACTGGCCCGGCCCGGCAAGCGCTTTCCGTACGCGATCCAGCGCGTGGCGGCCAGCCGCCTTATCGCGCCGCGCGCGGTGCTGGTCGGCAACGCCGCGCAGACGGTGCACCCGATCGGCGCGCAGGGCTTCAACCTGGGCCTGCGCGACGCGCTGACGCTGGCCGAACTGGTCGCCGCCGCGGCCGACCCGGGCGACGAGCGCCTGCTCGCCACCTACTCGGCCCGGCGCGCGCCCGACCGCGAAGGCACCATGGCGATGAGCCATGGCCTGGTGCAACTGGCCTGCCTGCCGCAGCCCTGGCTCGCTCCGCTGCGGTCGCTGGCGCTGCTCGCCTGCGACCGCGTGCCGCCTCTGAAGGACGCGGTGCTCCGCCGCGGCATGGGCTTCCGCGGCCAGCCGCCGCAGGCGGTGCTGGAGCGCGCGCCATGAGCGCGCCCCGTTCCGAATCGCGCCGCCGCGCGCCGCTGCTCGACGTGGCGGTAGTGGGCGGCGGCATGGTCGGCGCCGCCGCGGCGCTGGCGCTGGCGCGTGCGGGTTTCGCCACCGCGTTGCTGGAAGCCCGTCCGCCGGCGCCCTGGCGCGCGGAGGACGAGGTCGACCTTCGCGTCGTCGGTTTGGCATCGTCGTCGATCGGACTGCTTGACGATCTGGACGTATGGACGTCCATACGTGACCGCCGCGCAGCATCCTACGCGCGGATGCACGTATGGGATGCGCGAACCGGCGCCGCGGTCGACTTCGACGCCACCGCCGAGGGTCGCGCGTGGCTGGGCTGGATCGCCGAGAACGGCCTGGTGCAATGGACGCTGTGGCAGGCGCTCGAAGCGGCAGGCGTGCAGCGGCTGTGCCCCGCGGAAGTGACCGGCTTCCAGGCGCACGCCGACCGCATCACGCTCGATGTCCGAAGGAGCAATCTTGCGGGCGATGCCCCTGCGCCCGGACAGGAGGACGCGGAGACGTTGTCCGCACGTCTGCTCGTCGCGGCAGACGGTGCTGGCTCACCACTGCGCCGGCTGGCCGGGCTGGATACGCATGGCCATGACTACGGCCAGCGCGGCGTGGTCGCGCACGTCACCACCGAGCGCTCGCACCAGCACACCGCGTGGCAGCGTTTCCTGCCCGGCGGACCATTGGCGCTGCTGCCGCTGGCCGACGGGCGCAGTTCGATCGTGTGGTCGTTGCCCGAGGCCGAGGCGAAACGCGTGCTGGCGCTCGATGACACGGCCTTCTGCGCCGAGCTCGGCGTCGCCAGCGATTTCCGCCTCGGCCCGGTGCTCGCGAGCACCCGTCGCGCCGCTTTCCCGCTCAGGCTGCAGCTGGCCGATCGCTACCAGGCCGAGCGCCTGGTGCTACTGGGCGATGCGGCGCACGCGGTGCACCCGCTGGCCGGGCAGGGCGTGAACCTGGGCTTGCGCGACGTCGCCGAGCTGCGCGACACGCTGGTGGCCGCCCGCGAGGAAGGCCGCGACATCGCCGCGCCGCACGTGCTGCGCCGCTACGCGCGCCGCCGGCGCAGCGCCGACACGCTGGATGCGTGGAGCTTCGATGCACTCGGTCGCATCTATGCCTGGCAGGCGCCGCCGCTGGTGGCGGCGCGGTCGCTGGGCGTGCGCCTGGTCGACCGGTTGGCGCCGCTCAAGCGCCGCCTCGCCGCGCACGCCGCGGGCCGCTGATCCCACGCCGCGGCCGGACGCCGCAGTACCCGGCGCGGAGCGCCACCCACCCACCGGAGTCGTCGCCATGCGTCGCATCCTGTTCGCCCTGCTCTCGCTCCCTTTGGCCTTCGCCGCTTCGGCGAAGATGGTGCACCGGTCGGTCGAGTGGACCGATGGAGGCACCCGTTTCCATAGCGTGCTGGTCTACGACGACGCCGGCGCAGGCAAGCGGCCCGGCCTGGTGATGGTGCCCAACTGGTACGGCGTGAACAACGAAGCGATCAAGAAAGCCGAGATGATCGCCGGCAAGCAGTACGTGATCCTGTTGACCGACATGTACGGGCAGAACGTGCGCCCGACCAACAACGACCAGGCCAAGGCCGCGGTGCAGCCGCTCTACGCCGACCGGGCGCTGATGCGCCATCGCGTGAACACGGCGCTGGCGCAACTGAAGGCGCAGGCCGGCGCGGCGCCGCTGGATACCGGCAGGCTCGCCGCGATCGGGTTCTGCTTCGGCGGTTCGGCGGTGCTGGACCTGGCCCGCAGCGGCGCCGACGTGGCCGCGGTGGTGTCCTTCCATGGAGCCCTGGCGGCCGGCAAGCCAGCATCACCCGATCACTTCAAGGCGCGCGTGCTGGCGCTCAACGGAGCCGACGACAAGGGCACCATGCCCGACGCCGACGCGTTCATGGACGAGATGCGCGCCAGCGATGCGGATTGGCAGTTCGTGGTGCTCGGCAACGCGGTGCATTGCTTCACCGAGACCGGCGAGGACTCGCCAGGCTGCAAGTACGACGCGCGTGCCGCGGCGCGCAGCTACCGCATGATGCACGACTGGTTGGACGCGGCTTTCGCCGGTCGGCCGTAGTTGGGTCGACCGATCCACCCCGCAGGGCGGGCCGAAGCCCACCCTGCGATGTTCCGCTCGACTTACGAGGCCGCGACCCGGTTGCGGCCGTCGCGCTTGGCGCGGTAAAGCCGGGCATCGGCCCGCGCGATCAACTCGTGCGTGCGTTCCCCGGGCTTGAGCTGGGCGGCGCCGAAGCTGGCGGTCAGCCGCAGGCGATGCTCGCCATGGTCGACTTCCATGGTTTCGATCGCCGATCGGATCGCCTCGGCGCGCAGCGCGGCCGTGGCGAGGTCGACACCCTGCATCACCACCATCAGTTCCTCGCCGCCATAGCGTCCGAGCCGGTCGTCCTGGCGGCACAGGGAAGCCACCTGCTGTGCTGCACTGCGGAGCACCGCGTCGCCGGCCTGGTGGCCGTGGGTGTCGTTGAGCGCCTTGAACGCGTCCAGGTCGAGCATCAGGATCGACAACGGCGCACCGGTGCGCTGCGCGGCGTCGTGCGCGAGTTCGAGCTGATGCATCAGCTCGCGCCGGTTGAGTAGCCCGGTCAACTCGTCGACGCTGGCCAACCGGTTCAACCGCTCGTTGGCCTCCTGCAGTTCGCGCGTGCGCTCGCGCACCAGTTGTGTCAGGCGGTCGGCGCGGGCGAGCAGGTAACGCGTGCGCAGGCGCACCAGCAGGTAGACCAGGACAGCGGCCAGCAGTGCCAGCCCCGTGCGTACCCAGGCCCGCTCGTACCAGCGTCCACGGACCTCCACGGGAATTACGCTCCGCACCGTGCGCGCATGCAGGCCGGGGATGTCCGCCCGGAGCCACAGGCGGTAGTTGCCGCCGGGCAAATTGGTGAAGGCCGCGGTCGGTGGCACACCCGGATCGAGCTCGGTCCACTGCCGGTCGAAGCCCTCCAGCCGGTAGCGGTAGCGCACGTCATCGGTGGCGGTGTAGTCGAGCAGGGAGAAGCCCAGCCGCAGCGCGTGCACGTCGGCCAGCGATAGCGGCCGTCGCGCGGTTGGCAGCGCGGCATAGGACAGCGGCGTGCCGTCGCGCGTCGCCATGGTCACTGCCAGTGGGGCATCCGGCTGGCGCGGGCGCGCTTGCGGCGCGGGCTCGATCACGGTGAGGCCGGTGAGCCCGCCGAACAGCAGTTCGCCGGAAGGGCCCAGCGCCGCGGTGCGATGGTTGTAGAAGCGCGCGCCGAGTCCGTCGCGCTCGCCCAGCGAGCGGATGCGGCCGGACGTCGGCTCGTATACCGCCAGCCCGTTGGCGGTGGCGATCCACAGCTGGCCCAGGCGGTCGGCCAGCACGCTGGCGACGTTGTCGCTGCCCAGGCCGTCGTGTCCGCGCAGCACGCTGAAGCGGTAGCCGTGCAGGCCGGGCGGTGCCGCCGGCGTGGAGGCCAGCCCGCCATAGGTGCCGACCCAGATGCGCCCGCCGAGCTCGACCACGGAGCCGGCGTAGTTCTGCGGCAGGCTGCCCGGATCGCTGTCTTCGTGCATGAGGTTGTCGAAGCCACGCGCACCCGGGCGAAGGATGCTGATGCCGCCGCTGGTGGCAATCCACACGCTGCCGTCGGACAGTTCGGCGATGTTGCGCACCTGGTCGTCGACCAGGCTGCGCGGATCGTTCGGATCGTGCTGGTAATGCGTGACACGACCGCCGCGATCGATGCGATAAAAGCCGTCGTAAGTCCCGACCAGCAGTTCTTCGCGCCAGGCGCGCAGCGCCAGGATCGGCCGCGCGTCGAGGCCGTCGACCGACCAGGGGCGGATCGCCAGCGATACCGGGTCGATCGTGACCAGCCCGCGCGCGCCGGCCACGATACGCCCGTCGGGCAGCGCGTCGATCGCGCGCACGTCCTGGTCCTGCTGCGCACCGCCGAGCGTCAGCAGCCGGATCCGGCCGCTGGCCGGGTCGACGCGGGCGAGGCGGCCGCGGTTGAAGCCCAGCCAGATCGTGCCGCGGCGGTCGGTGTAAACGCTGCGCACGTTCTCGTCGAAGGTGACATCGTGGCGGCCGGACAACGCCAGGGCGTCCAGCGTGTGCACGATCGTCGGGCGCGTGTCGCAGCGCGAAGCGTCGATCTCGGTGGCGGCCCACAGCCCGCTGGAGCGGTCCAGGAACAACGCACGCACGATGTTGCCACCGAGCGTGGCGGCGCGGGCGTTGTCGTGCCGCAGGGTTTCGAGCGTGTGGAGCCCGGGGTCGTATATCGCGACGCCCACGCCGTCGGTGGCGATCCACAGCCGGCCGTCCGGGCCCGCCAGCAGGTCGCGGACGGTGCGGTGCTGGATCGCCGGCGCGTCGCCGTCCAGCCCGGGCGGGACACGCGCATGGCCCTGGTGGTCGATCACCGCCACGCCGCGCGTGCCGCTGCCGACCCAGAGATTGCCGGACGCGTCCTCGCGCAGGGCCCAGACGTCCTCATCAAGCACGGGTCCGGCGGCTGCATCGTCGCCGTGAAAGCGGACGAACCGCGCGGCGCCGGCGCGGCGCAGGTAAAGGCCTTCGCCACTGCCGACCCACAGGTTGCCGTGCCGGTCCTCGCGCACCGCGAAAACCGCAAGGTTTGCGGGTAGGCCGGCGTCGGCCGGCGGGCGCTCGATCGTGCGCAGGCCGGCACGCAGGTGGCTGAGCCCGTTCTGCCCGCCGACCCAGAAACCGCCTGCACCGTCGGGTGCCAGGGCAAGGATGTGCGGGCCTGTGCCGTGGTCGGGCGAGGCATCGTAGGTCGAGAACCGGTTGTCGCGCGGATCGAAGCGGGCCAGCCCACCGGCCGACGTGCCGACGATCAGGCTGCCGTCGGAAGTCGCCTGCAGCGCGCGGATGTAGTTGTCCGGCAGGCCGTCGGACTGGCGGAACATCTGCACGCGGTAGCCGTCATAGCGCACCAGCCCGCCGAAGGTGCCGATCCACATCAGTCCGTCGCGATCCTGCGCGAAGGCGGTGGTGGTGGCGTGCGGCAGGCCGGCGCGCACGGTCAGGTGCTCGAAGGCCAGGTGGTCCCAGCGCGACCAGTCGACCGCCGGCGTGGCGACAACGGGCGTCGACGGCAGCAGCAACGCCAGCCCCAGCAGTACGAGGGCCAGCCAACAGGTGGATGGGAAGGCGCGCATCCGGCCCGTCATCGGCCGATGTGAGGGCAGCTTGACCGAAGGCGTCGGGCGCGGTCCGGCGAAACGGTCGGCCGCGCGCGGAGCATGCGCCTCAGGCGCTGCGCTCGACCGCGTAGGCGGCCAGCGCGTCGAGCGCCTCCCGATAGGGCGAGGCGGGCAGGACGGCAAGCGCGGCGCGGGCCGCGTCCGCGTGCGCCACGGCGCGCTCATGCGTGCGCTCCAGCGCGCCGCTGCGGCGGATGGTCGCCAGCACGCGATCCAGCGACGTGAGGTCGCCATGCTCGATCGCCAGGCGCATCGCCTGCGTCTCGTCCGCCGTGGCCTGCTGCAGCGCGTAGATCACCGGCAGGGTCGGCTTGCCCTCGGCCAGGTCGTCGCCGATGTTCTTGCCCAGGGTGTCGGCATCGCTGGTGTAGTCGAGCAGGTCGTCGGCGATCTGGAAGGCATAGCCCAGCTCCATGCCGTAACGGCGCAGCGCGGCCACCTGGATATCGGGCAAGCCACCAAGCAAACCGCCCAGCTCGGTGGCAGCGGCGAACAGTACCGCCGTCTTGCGCTCGATCACCGCCAGGTAGGCGGCCTCGTCCACGTCGGCGTTGCCGATGTTGAGCAGCTGCAGCACCTCGCCTTCGGCGATGGTGTTGGTGGTGTCGGCCAGGATGCGCATCACGCGCATGTCGTCCAGCTCGACCATCAGCTGGAACGAGCGCGAGTACAGGAAGTCGCCGACCAGCACGCTGGCGGCGTTGCCCCACAGCGCGTTGGCGGTCTTGCGGCCGCGGCGCAGGTCGGATTCGTCGACCACGTCGTCGTGCAGCAGGGTCGAGGTGTGGATGAACTCGATCACCGCGGCCAGCTTGATGTGCTGCGCACCCGTGTAACCGGCGGCGCCGGCGGCCAGCACGTGCAGCATCGGGCGCAGGCGCTTGCCGCCGCCGGCGATGATGTGGTCGGCGATCTGGTTGATCAGCACCACGTCGGAGGCCAGCCGCGCGCGGATCAGCGCATCCACGCGCTGCATGTCGGCGGCGGCCAGCTCGCGCACGGCGGCGAAGTCGGCGGTTCGGCTGGCGTCGGCGGGCATCGGTTGCATGGGTGTCCGGGTGGCAAGACGGGCGATTATAGGGCCAGCGCTGATGAGTGCGGCGGCGCGACATGGCGCCGCAATCGGGCTTGGGAGCGGCTCCCTATAATGGACGGATGACTTCCCGTCCGTGCCCCTTCCGGTGAGCAAGCTCTCGCCCCTCGAGCGCCGCAGTGCGCTGACCCTGGCCTGCGTCATCAGCCTGCGCCTGTTCGGGCTGTTCCTGATCATGCCGGTGTTCTCGCTGTACGCGAGGCAGATGCCCGACGCCAGCGGCCTGCTGATCGGCCTGGCGCTGGGCGTGTACGGCCTGGGCCAGGTGTTGTTGCAAATCCCGCTGGGACTGTTGTCCGACCGGATCGGCCGCAAGCCGGCGATCACCATCGGGCTGCTGATTTTTGCCGTCGGCGGGCTGGTGGCGGCGATGTCTCACACGCTGATGGGGATCGTGGCAGGCCGCGCGCTGCAGGGCATGGGCGCGGTGGCCGGCGCCGGCACCGCGCTGGCCGCCGACCTCACCCGCGAGGACCAGCGCGGCAAGGTAATGGGCATCATCGGCGTGTCGATCGGCGTGGCTTTCCTGCTGGCGCTGATCCTGGGGCCGCCGCTGGAGGCGGTGGCCGGTTTGCCGGGCCTGTTCGGCGCCACCTCGCTGCTGGCGCTGGTGTCGCTGGTGCTGTTGTGGCTGATCGTGCCCACCCCCGGGCGGGCGAAGGCGCCTGCCGCGGCGAGCCTCGGCGGGGTGCTGGCGATGCTGCGCGACGGCCGGCTGCTGGTGATCAACGGGTCGGTGTTCTTCCTGCACCTGCTGCTGACGGCGAGCTTCGTCGGCCTGCCGCTGCTCCTGGCCGAGCGGCTGCACCTGCCGGTGGAGCGCCACTGGGAGCTCTACCTGCCGGTGATGACGATCGCCGCATTGGTGATGGGCGCGTCGCTGCATCGCATGAAGGAGATTGGCCAGAGCCTGCGCATCGTGCTGGTCTGCGTGGCGGCGATCGGGCTGGCATTGCTGGGCTTCGCACAGTCGGGCGGCCACCTGGCCTGGCTGGGTGTGTCGGCGGCGGCGTTCTTCTCGGCCTTCAACCTGCTGGAGGCCGCGCTTCCCAGCCTGGTATCCCGGCTCGCACCGGCGCACCTGCGTGGCGCTGCGATGGGCGCGTACTCGACCAGCCAGTTCGTCGGCGCCTTTGTCGGCGGTGCCATCGGCGGCATCGCGCTGGGCCGGCTGGGCGTGAGTGGCGTGTTCCTGTGCGCGGCAGCGACCACGCTGTTGTGGCTGCCGCTGGTGGCGTTCGGCGCCCGGCGCATCGCCGCGCGCGCTTTGGCCGAACAGGTGGCCTGACGGGATTGCGTTGCGCGGCTGCCGGCCCCATGTGCGGCGGCATCCACTCCCCGCGAGGCTGCCCGTGGCCCACCAGATCGTCGCGTTGATCGCCGAATACGGCCTGCTGCTGGTCTTCCTCAACGTGCTGGTCGAGCAGGCCGGGCTGCCGCTGCCGGCCGTGCCGACGCTGGTGGTGGCCGGCGCGTTGTCCGCGGGCGGCCAGCTGCCGTTGTGGGGCGTGCTGCTGGTGGCGCTCGCCGGTTGCCTGCTCAGTGATTTCGCCTGGTACGCCGCCGGTCGTCGCTATGGCGCGGGTGTGATGCGCACGCTTTGCCGCATCTCGCTTTCGCCCGATTCCTGCGTCAAGCAGTCGGAGCTGCGCTTCCAGCGCTGGCGCGCGCCGGTGTTGCTTGTGGCCAAGTTCGTGCCGGGATTGTCGACCGTGGCGCCGCCGCTGGTCGGCGCCATGGGCCTCGAACCGCGGTCGTTCCTGCTGTTCGATGCGCTCGGCTCGCTATTGTGGGCCGGGGTGGCGGTGGCATTGGGCTATGTCTTTGCCGACGGGGTGGAGCGTGCGCTGGCGGCGTTCGAGGGCACGGGAACCGCCGCAATCGAGCTGCTGGGCGCTCTGCTGGCGCTCTACATTCTCTACAAATGGTGGCAGCGCCGGCGATTGCTGGTGGCGCTGCGCATGGCCCGGATCGAAGTGGACGAGCTGGCGCAGGCGTTGCGATCGGCGCGCCCACCGCTGGTGTTCGACGTGCGCGCCGCCGGTTCGCGCGAGCTCGACGATCGCGCAATCCCCGGTGCGCTCGATTTCGACCCGCTCACCCTCGACGCGCTGCTGGCTGGCGTGCCGCCCGAACGCGAGCTGGTCCTCTACTGCAATTGCCCCAACGAGTTTTCGGCCGCCCGCGCGGCGCAATTGCTGAAAGCTCAGGGTTACCGCCAAGTCCGTCCGCTGCGCGGCGGACTGGACGCCTGGGCGGCGGCCGGCCATGCGGTCGAACGCCTCCACGTCGCCGCGGCGGCCCCGTCCAGGGCTTCGCCGGCGGTGTGAAGGCACACGCGGTCCATTTGCCCTCACATCCAGTGCCGGGTTCCCCGCAAAGGCGGGAAAGGAGCCGACAGGCGGATGGGGGTGCCCTTTCCGCGCCAGCCGACAAAGGCGCACGCGGCCCCGGCGCGCGGAGGAGGGCGGGTCGGTATGATAGGGATCGACCCGCCGGCCCCGCCGGTGGAATCTCTTGACGAGGCGGGCGCGCGCGCCGGCCGCCAGCAAAGCGAGGAAAACCCATGGCACGCGGCATCAACAAGGTCATCATCGTCGGCAACCTGGGCGCCGATCCGGAGGTGCGTTACACCGGCGGCGGCACCGCGGTGTGCAGCCTCAGCGTGGCCACCTCCGAGCAGTGGACCGACAAGCAGTCCGGCGAGAAGCAGGAACGCACCGAATGGCACCGCGTGAAGCTGTTCGGCAAGCTCGCCGAGATCGCCGGCGAGTACCTGAAGAAAGGCCGCCAGGTCTACATCGAGGGTTCGCTGCGCACCGACAAGTACACCGACAAGAGCGGTGTCGAGAAGTACTCCACCGACATCATCGCCAACGACATGCAGATGCTCGGCGGCATGGGTGGTGAAGGTGGTGGCGGCGGTGGCGGTGGCGGCTTCCGCGAGCGCCCGCAGGGCGGTGGCCAGCGCCAGGGCGCCGGCAACTACGGCGGTGGCCAGTCCCGAGGCGGCAACGATTACGGCAACGCCCCGCGTCAGAACGCGCCCGCGCCGGCCGAAAGCAGCGGCGGCTTCGACGACGACGACATTCCGTTCTGAGCGCTCAATGTCGCGCCCGGAAAGAGGCCCGCAGCGATGCGGGCCTCTTTCGTTGGAAAGCACTCAACCGGCAAGTTGCGCAAGCAGCGCCTCGACATCTTCGTGAGTGTGCGCGCGAAGCAGGCGTGGCGCCTCGCGGCGCATGGCGGCGTGGTCCAGGGTGGCCAGGCGATCGCGTACGTGCAGGATCTGGCTGGGGTGCATGCTGTATTCGCACAGGCCCAGCGCCAGCAGCAGGGCCGTGAAGTTGACGTCGCCGCCGATCTCGCCGCACAGGCTCACCGGCTTGTTCGCGCGGCGACCGGCGGAGATGACGTAGGCGATCAGGCGCAGCAGCGCCGGTTGCAGCGGGTTGTAGATGTTTTCCAGCCCATCGTTGCCGCGGTCGGCGGCGAGCACGTACTGGGCCAGGTCGTTGGTGCCGATCGCGAGGAAGTCCGCGTGCTCCAGCAGTGCGCGCACGTTGAGCGCCGCGGCGGGGACTTCGACCATGGCACCCAACGGCAGTTTTTCGGGCAGGTCGATGTTCTCCCGCTTGAGGTCCTGGCGCGCGAGCTTGAACAGCGTGCGCACGGCGATCAGTTCGTCAGGCTGGGTGATCATCGGCACCAGCACACGCACCGGGCCGTAGCAGGCGGCGCGCAGGATCGCGCGGATCTGCGTGGTGAACACGGCCGGATAGCGCAGCGAAAGGCGCACGCCGCGCACGCCCAGCGCAGGGTTGTCCTCGCCGCGCAACGCCAGGCCGGCGGCGTCAGCCTTGTCGGCGCCCAGGTCGAGCGTGCGGATGGTGACGGGCAGGCCGCCCATGCCCAGCACCAGGTCGCGGTACGCGTTGAACTGCTCGTCCTCGGAGGGCAGGCCCTTGTGCTTGAGGAACAGGAATTCGGTGCGGTAAAGGCCCACGCCGTCGGCGCCGCGGGCGCGCGCCATGGCGATGTCGGTGGCGGTTTCGGCGTTGGCGAACAGCTTCAACGCCACGCCGTCGCGCGTGCGCGTGGGCGCATTCGCGAGCTTGGCCAGGCGTCGCCCTTCGGCCGCCGCTTCGCGCTGCCAGGCGCGGTAGCGGGCCAGGTCCTGTGCAGTCGGGTGGACGATGGTCTCGCCGCGCTCGGCGTCGAGCAGGATCAGGTCGTCATCGTGAATGGTCGCCAGCGCGTCGCGCGTACCCACCAGCATCGGCAAATCAAGGCTGCGCGCCAGGATCGCGCTGTGCGAGTAGACGCTGCCCGAGCTGGCCACCACGCCGAGCAGGCCGTTGCCGACCAGGTGCGCCATGTCGGCCGGCGCGATGGTATCGGCGACCAGGATCTCGCCCACGCGCGCGGCGAGCTTGCGCTCCTCGCGGCTGGTCTGGCGCTGCAGGGCGGAGATCACCCGGTTGATGACCTGGTCGACGTCCTCGCGGCGGCTGCGCAGGTACGGATCGTCCATGGCCTCGAATACCTTGGCCAGGCGGTCGCGCTGCTTCTTGAGCGCCACGCCGGCGCGGTAGTGGCCGACGCGGACCAGGTCGTCGAGGCCGCGCAGCAGTTCCTTGTCGTCGAGCAGGAGGCTGTGGGCGTCGATGAACTCGTTGACCTCGCGCGCCAGCGCGCCGTGCAGGCGGCCGCGCAATTCGTGCAGTTCCTGCCGCGCGGTGTCGAGCGCGCGGTGCAGGTTTTCCAGCTCGCCCTCGACTTCGTCCTCCGCCAGCGGGCGGGTGTCGACCAGGTAGCGGCTCGGCTGCACCAGGCGCGCGCGGCCCAGGGCCATGCCCTTGGATGCGGCGGTGCCGGGCAGCAACTGCCTCATGCGCCCTCGTCGAACTTGCGCTCGAACAGCGCCACGACGCCAGCGAGGGCCTGCGCCTCGTCGGGGCCGTCGGCACGCACGGTGAGCGGGGTGCCCAGGCCGGCCGAAAGCATCATCACGCCCATGATGCTCTGCGCATTGACCTCGCGGCCCTTGCTGACCAGCCACACCGTGGATTTGAAGCCCTGCACCAGCTGCACCAGCTTGGCCGAGGCGCGTGCATGCAGTCCGAGCTTGTTGGAAACGACGAGATCCTGTTCAAGCATGATCGATGAAGATTCCCCCGCGGCCGCCATGGGCTGCCACCTGTGCCAGTTCGTCCAGCGGTTTTTCGGCGTAGTTGAGCACGCGCAGCAGCATCGGTAGGTTGAGCCCGGACACACAACGCAACCGTACGCCCAGCGACGTGAGCGAAAGGCCGATGTTGCAGGGCGTGGCACCGTACAGGTCGGCCAGCACCAGCACGCCGTCGCCCTGGTCGAGCTCGCGTGCGTGGTGCGCGGTGAGTGTGCGCATCACATCCGGATCGGCGTGCGCCGGCACCTCGACCGCGTCGACCTTCAGCGGCAGCTTGGGCATGACGTGGTGCGCGGCGGAGATCAGTGCCCTGCCGACGGCCTCGTGTGTCATCAGGAGGACGCCGACGCTCACGGGCCTGCTCCTGCCGGGTGGCCGACAACCGTTGCATGGACGCCACTCCGCAGGAGTGCACCGGTGCGCGACCGGGATGCGACGGCGCGCCGAAACACCGGCGCAGGGCGCACGGGGTGGCAGCGCACAGGTGCGCTTCTACGGGCGTGCGAGGAGGCGGGCGTGTTCATTCGAGTTCACGGTGAAAGGTAAGGACGCCTTCGCGCTTCGCGCGGTAATGCGCGGCCAGGCGCTCGACCAGGTAGACCGATCGATGTCGCCCGCCGGTGCAGCCGACGGAAATGGTGACGTAGCTGCGGTCGTCCTGCTCGAAGCGCGGCAGCCAGGCGTCGAGCCAGCGCGCGGTGTCGGCAAAGTATTCGCCGACCATCGGATCGGCCTCGAGGAATTCGCGCACCGGCGCGTCCTTGCCCGAGAGTGGGCGCAGCTTGGGCTGCCAATGCGGATTGGGCAGGCAGCGTGCGTCGAAGACGAAATCGGAGTCCAGCGGCAGGCCGCGGCGGAAGGCGAACGACTGGAACATCAGCGTCAGGCCCTCGGTGGCCGCCGCGTAGCCGGTGGCGATCAGCCGGCGCAGCTGGTGGACGTTGAGGTCGCTCGAATCGATCACCTTTTCGGCGATGCCGATCAGCGGACGCAGCAGGCGGCGTTCCTCGGCGATCGCGTCGGCCAGCGACACGCCACGGATGGCCAGCGGATGGCGGCGGCGGGTTTCCGAATAGCGCTTGATCAGCACTTCGTCGCTGCAGTCGATGAAAACCAGGTGGACGTGCACGCCGGCCGCGGCCAGTTCGGAGAGCACCAGCGGCATGTGCTCGAAGTCCTCGCCGCGGTTGCGCACGTCCACGCCCACGGCGATGCGCCGGCGGCGGCCGCCGCCATCGCGGCGCACCGACTGCACCAGTTGCGGCAGCAGCCCGCTGGGCAGGTTGTCGACGCAGTAGAACTCCAGGTCCTCCAGCGCGCGCAGCGCGACCGTCTTGCCGCCGCCGGACATGCCGGTCAGCACCACCAGGTGCACGGCGTTGGGATCGTTAAGGCCGTTCGAGGGCGACGCGGGATCGTTCGTACTCATGGATTTCACCACGGCGGAAGCCGGCGCATCTGGTGCGCCTGGCGGTCGATGAAGGTTTGCGCGGGATCGATGCCCTTGCTCTTGAGCATATGGTGGCGCACCGCCGCTTCCACCAGTACCGCCAGGTTGCGGCCGGGGGCCACCGGGATGGTGATCATCGGCACGGAGACCTCCAGGATCTCGCGGTGGCTGGTGTCGCCGGTCAGGCGCGTTGCCGCGTCGATGTCCTCGCCCTCGCGCAGGGGTTTGAGGTGGACTACCAGGCGCAGGTATTTCGAATGCTTGACCGCGGTGTGACCGAACATCTCGCGCACGTTGAGTACGCCCAGACCGCGCACTTCCAGGAGATCCTGCAACAGCTCCGGGCAGGTGCCGTCGATCACGTCCGGTGCGATCAGGGTGAACTCGGTGGCGTCATCGGCGACCAGACGGTGGCCGCGGCTGATCAGCTCCAACGCGAGCTCGCTCTTGCCCGAGCCGGACTCGCCGGTGATCAGCACGCCGATCGAGAACACTTCCAGGAACACGCCGTGCAGGGTGATCCGGGGCGCCAGCAGGCGCGCCAAGTGGTACTGCATCCAGGTCAGGAGTTCGTGGCCGCGCTTGGAGCTGATCCACAGCGGAGTGTGGGTCTCCTCGGCCACCTCGCGCAGGTCCGACGGAATGGTCTGGTCCTTGGTCACGATCAGTGCCACCGGCTGGTAGGCGGCGATCTTGTGCATCGCTTCCCAACGCTGGCGCGAATCCAGGCTGTCCAGCCAGTTGAGTTCCTCGGTACCGATGATCTGCACCTTGTTGGGGTAGATCACGTTGAGGTAGCCGATCAGCGACGGGCGGCGCGTGGCGGTGGCGCCAGGCTCGAGCACGCGCCCTTCGCCACGCATGCCTGCCACCCAGCGCAGGCCCATGCGCTCGTGGACGCCGTCGAAGAGTTGTCGTGCGGTCAGGCGTTCCAAGGGGTGTCCCTGCCGGGTGGCAATGGGCGCCATTGTGCCAGCTATGCGGGGGAGGGCGGACTGGGCGGGCGTCCCGAGGGCGGCTATCCGCCCCTGTCTCGGGATCTTCCTCCCGCGGTCGCGGCGGGGCTTGGCCCGTGGTGTCGCGCTTCGAGCAAAAAAAGACCCGCCACCGGGGCGGGTCTCCTTTGCCTGGTGCGGGACGGATCAGCCGATCTGGCGCGCTTCCCGGGCTTCCTGCTGATGCTTGTCGGTCACCTTGTCGCGGTGGCGGCGCAGTTGCGCGGCGAGCTTGTCGAACACCATGTCGATGGAGGCATACATGTCGGCGCCGCAGGCCGCCGCATGCAGGGCGGCACCGGTGGTGCTGAGGGTGGCGTCGGCGCAGTGCTGCAGCTTGTCGATCGACAGCACCATGCTCAGGCCCAGGCACCGTTCGTCGAGGCGGGTCAGGCGATCGAGCCGGGATTCGGCATGCGCACGCAGGGCGGGGGTGACTTCGATCTGCTGGCCGGTGAGTTGGAACTGCATGGGGCGCCTCCTCTGGTACAGGCCGCCGTGGGGCGGCGGGTTCGCATGCCGGTGATTGGTGCCGGCATGCCGGTCTTCATTCGGTATGGGATCGTTCGGGCCGGTTCCAAGTGGTGGGTTTCAGGCGCCGGTCAGCCGGCGCGTTGTCGCTCGCTCGAGCTGGGGATGCGAAGGGCCTCGCGGTATTTGGCCACGGTGCGGCGCGCGACCTGGATGCCCTTGCGGTTGAGCTCCTCGGCCAGGGCCTGGTCGGACAACGGCTTGCGTGTGTCCTCGCCGTCGATAAGTTTCTTGATCATCGCCTGGATGGCGGTGGCCGAGGCGCCACCGCCGTCCTCGGTGGAGACGCCGCTGGAGAAAAAGTACTTGAGCTCGAAGGTGCCGCGCGGCGTGTGGATGTACTTGCGCGTGGTCACGCGCGAGATGGTCGACTCGTGCATGCCGACCTCTTCCGCCACTTCGCGCAGCACCAGCGGATGCATCGCTTCCGGGCCGTAGTCCAGGAAGGCGCTCTGCCGGCGCACGATCGCATCGGCGACCTTCAGCAACGTTTCGGCGCGCGATTCGAGGCTCTTGATCAGCCAGCGTGCTTCCTGCAACTGCCCGCGCATCCAGCTGGCGTCCTCGCCACGCGCCTGCGCGATCAGGCTGCAGTAGTGCTGGTTGAGGCCGAGCCGCGGCTGGCAGTCCGGGTTGAGGCTGACCTTCCAGCGGTTGCCTTCCTTGTAGGCGTAGACGTCCGGCGCCACGTACTCGACCGGCGTGGCGTCCAGCGCGGCGCCGGGACGCGGATCCAGGCTGCGGATCAGCAGCGCCGCGGCGGCGACTTCTTCCTCGCTCGCACGCAACTTGCGCGCGAGCTTGGCGATGTCGTTGCGCGCGAGCAGTTCCAGTTCGCCTGCGACGATCTGCAGCGCAAGCCCGCGATGCGGCGTAGCGGCGTCGAACTGCTCCAGCTGCACGCGCAGGCAGTCGCGCAGGTCCAGGCTGGCGATGCCGGTGGGATCGAAACGCTGTAACTGGCGACGTACCGTCTCGACTTCGTCGCTTGTCGCATCGAGATCCGCCGGCAGGGCGGCGAGCACGCCTTCGATGCCTTCGGCGAGGTAGCCGTCTGCGTTGAGCGCGTCGATGATGACGGTGGCGATCAGCCGCTGGCGCGTGTTGAAGGGCGAAAGGTTCAACTGCCACAGCAGGTGTTCCTGCAGGGTCTCGGGCGCGGCGTTCTGCGGTTCGAAATCCTCGTCGCCGCGGCTGCCCGAAGGCGCGCTGCTGCCGAGCGAGAAATCGATCGGCGCCTCGGCCGGGGCGTCGGCTTCGCCCCAGTCCGCGGCGTCGTCCGCGTTGTGGTCGACGGTCGGCGCTTCGACCGGGGCGGCGGAGAAACTTTCTTCCTCGGTTTCGCCCGGCGCCGACTCCTCCTCGAACTCCAGCAGCGGGTTGCCCTCGGCAATCTGCCGCAGTTCCGCCTCCAGCTCCAGCTGCGACAGCTGCAACAGCCGGATCGCCTGCTGCAACTGCGGCGTCAGGGTGAGCTGTTGGTTGAGTCGGAACTGGAGCCCGGGTTTCATGCCAGCCGTTGGGGAGAGACTTGCGGTCATCCTACCCCGGTGGGTGTGACGCGACCATAGCGATGGCAGGCTCCGACGGTCCCTGCGTCACATCACCGCTTCACAGCTTGAATTCGCGTCCCAGGTAGACTTCGCGCACCTTTTCGTCGGCAAGGATGTGCGCCGGCGTGCCGCGCGAGAGCACCTCGCCATCGTTCAGGATGTAGGCGCGATCGCAGATGCCCAGCGTCTCGCGCACGTTGTGGTCGGTGATGAGGACGCCGATGCCGCGTTCCTTCAGGTGCCGCACGATACGCTGGATCTCGCCCACCGAAATCGGGTCGACGCCGGCGAACGGCTCGTCCAGCAACATGTAGCGCGGCTGCGCGGCCAGCGCGCGGGCGATCTCCACGCGGCGGCGCTCGCCACCGGAGAGGCTGATGCCTTTCTGGCCGGCGATATGGGCGATCTTCAGCTCGTCCATCAGCCCTTCGAGCTGTTCGTTGCGCTGGCGGGCGCTGAGGCCCTCGCGCAGCTCCAGCACGGCCATGATGTTGTCGGCCACCGACAACCGGCGGAATACCGAGGCTTCCTGCGGCAGGTAGCCAATGCCCAGCCGTGCGCGCGAGTGCATGGGCAGGCCGGTGATGTCCTGGCGGTCCAGCCGGATGGTGCCGCCGTCGGCTTCGACCAGGCCCACCACCATGTAGAAGCAGGTGGTCTTGCCGGCGCCGTTGGGGCCGAGCAGGCCGACCACTTCGCCCTGGCGGATCGAAAAACCGAAATCGCGCACGACCTGGCGCGAGCGGTAGCGTTTCTGCAGGCCTTCGGCAGCGAGCATCGGTCAGGGCTGCCCGGTGCTGGTGGCGGGCGCGGGTGCACTGGTGGCCGGGGCCGGGGCCGCGGCAGGCGCGGCGGTTCCCGACTTGGGTTGGGGCTTGAAGATCATGTGCACGCGACCGTCGCCGCCGCTGTCGCCGGTCATTTCGCTGGTCTGGGTGTTGTAGGTGAGTCGATCGCCGTGCGCCTCGCCACGGCCCTGCTGGGTGATCGAGGCATGGCCCTGCAGCACGGCGTAGTCCTTGGCCACCTTGTAGTCGATGGTGGCCGCGTCGCCCTGCATCAGGTTGCCGTTGTCGTCCAGCTGCTGGAGGTGTGCGGGGCTGCCGGTCAACACGACGCTGTCGATCTCGGCGTTGGCGTCGAAGTGAACCTTGGCCAGGTCGCCGGTGGCTTTGAGCGAGCCCTGGGTGATCACCACGTTGCCCTTGAGCGTGGTGGTGCTGTTGGGCTTGCGGAAACCGTCGAAGTGCGAGGCCTGCACGTCCATCGGCTGGTCGCGGTCGGTGCGCTTGGCCTGCACCGGTGCCAGCACCGTCAGGCCCAGCAGGACCAACGCCGCGCTAGCGCGCATGCTGGCGGGGCGGGAACGTGGCATGGACGTCATCGAGCAGCTCCAGGTGTTTGTCGTTGAGGTCGGCGCGCATGCCGACGCCGTGGATTCTAGTGCCGCCCTGCACCAGCTGCGCCGGCGCGGCGGTCTCGAGGCGGTTTTGCTTGGGCCAGGCGGTGACTTCGGCGGTGTCGATCGTGGTCCTTGGCGTGTCGTCGAACGCGGCACGCTCCAGATGCACCGGGCCCTGCAGTTTGAGCAGGCTCCCCTCGTTGTTGACCCAGCCGTACAGCGAATGCCCGAGCCAGTCGGGCACGGCCGGCTGATTGGAAGGAAGGCGGAACTCGGGCGCGTTGATATACAGCGACTCGTCGCCCTCGCGCCGCTCCAGCTGGGGTGCCTGGATCAGGAAACTGGGAAGGCCGTCGGTGCCGTACTGGGTCAGCTTGAAGTCGGTCAGCGTATAGCCCGAGCGCGGCGGACCGACGAACTCGTTGACCTTCGGCGGGGGGCCGATCCACCACAACAGCAGTTGGGCCGTGCCGGCCAGCAGCGCGACCACGACGATGGCCGCCGCGAGGCGACGGTCGCGCAGCCACTCCCTCACCGCCAGCGCTCCTTCTCGTTGCCGGCCTTGCCCTGCGCATGCAGGATCAGGTCGCAGACCTCGCGCGCGCCACCCTGGCCACCAGCACGGCTGGTGGTCCACTGCGCCTGCTCGATCACCCATGGGTGGGCATTGGCCACGGCCACGGCGAGTCCGGCGATGCGCATGGCCGGAAGGTCGGGAAGGTCGTCGCCGACGAAAGCGACCTGCTCGGGCGCGAGCTTAAGCGCGTCGAGCAGTTCGAGCAGGCAGACGCGCTTGTCGCCCTGGCCCTGGTAGACGTGGGTAATCCCCAGTTCTTCGGCGCGCAGCGCCACCGGGTGGCTGATCCGCGCACTGATGATCGCCACCTGCACACCGTGCACCTGCAGGCGCTTCAGGCCCAGGCCGTCCTGCACGAAGAACACCTTGGTCTCGCGACCATCCTCGCCGTAGTACAGCCGTCCGTCGGTCAGCGTGCCGTCCACGTCGAATACGGCCAGGCGGATGCCGGCGGCGCGGGCGAGCAGGTCGGCGGGGAGGTTGGCGAGATAGGGCATGGTCGTCAGCGCGGGGAAACGGAAATGAGGGCCGGGCACAGGCAGGGCGGGAATGTGGGGTTGCGGACTGTCGACGGTCCCGGCCCTCGTCTGCGCCCCTGGATCAGACCACGCGGGCGCGGAGCAGGTCGTGGATGTTCAGCGCGCCGACCACGCGCTGCTGCTCGTCCACCACCAGCAATGCGTGGATCTGGTGTTTCTCCATCAGCTGCGCCGCTTCGATGGCGAGCTTGTCGGAGGTGATCGTCTTCGGACCGCGGGTCATCAGCGCCTGGACGCTCGCGCCGCGCAGGTTCACGTCCTCGTCGTCGAGCGCGCGGCGCAGGTCGCCGTCGGTGAACACGCCGAGCAAGCGGCGCTCGGCGTCGACCACCGCGGTCATGCCCAGGTGCTTGCGGGTCATTTCCATCAGCGCCTCGGTGAGGCTGGCATCCGGTGCGATCATCGGGATGCCCTCGCCGGTGTGCATGATGTCGCTGATGTGCAGCAGCAGGCGGCGGCCGAGGCTGCCGGCCGGGTGCGAGCGGGCAAAATCCTCGGCCGTGAAACCGCGCGCCTCGAGCAGCGCGATTGCCAGCGCATCGCCCATCACCAGCGCCGCGGTGGTGCTGGCGGTGGGGGCCAGGCCGAGTGGGCAGGCCTCGCTGGAAATGCTGGCGTCGAGGTGCACGTCCGCCTGGTGCGCCAGCGACGACTTCGGGTTGCCGGTCATGGCGATCAGCGGGATGCCCTGGCGCTTGATGACCGGCAGGATGAACAACAGTTCATCCGTCTCGCCGGAATTCGACAGTGCCAGCACCACGTCGTCGGGCTGGATCATGCCCAGGTCGCCGTGGCTGGCCTCGCCCGGGTGCACGAAGAACGAGGGCGTACCGGTGGAGGCCAGGGTGGCGGCGATCTTGCGCCCGATGTGGCCGGACTTGCCCATGCCGGTGACCACCAGGCGCCCGCGGCAAGCCAGGATCAGCCGGCAGGCCTCCACGAAGCTGGCGTCCACTCGCGGTTCGAGCGCGCGGATCGCGGCCGCTTCCGTGGCGATTACCATGCGCCCGCTGCGGGCGATGGCGTCCGGGTCCAGCTTGGCGACGGGCGGGGCGATGCGTGCGTTCATGGGGTCTCTGCTGGGGTGGCCGGCGGCCTTCGGCATTTCTGTGCCACGGGATTTCCATTACCATGGCATATCCGCATTTTAGCGTCATATGGCCGCGCACTGGATTCATCAAGCCTGGTGAATCCGCGCCCCGCGCGCCGACGATGGACCCCTCCGATGGACCCTGCCCGCATCCAGGCACTGATCGAAACCGGCCTGCCCGGCGCGAATGCGCAGGTGAGCGGTGACGACGGCGTGCATTTCGAAGCCACCGTGGTGGCCAGCCAGTTCGCCGGCAAGCTGCCGCTGGCGCGCCACCGCATGGTCTACGCCACGCTGGGCGAGCTGATGGGCGGCGCGATCCACGCGCTGGCGCTGAAGACGTTGACTCCCGAGGAAGCCGCGGCGCGCCGTTGAGGCTGCGCTTCGCTTCGCTCACTCCAAGCTTAAGGACCCACATGGCCAAGATCCTGATCAGCGGTGGCGAACCGCTCCATGGCGAAGTCGCCATTTCCGGCGCCAAGAACGCCGTGTTGCCGATCCTCGCCGCCTGCCTGCTGGCCGACGGCCCGGTGACGATCTCCAACGTGCCGCACCTGCACGACGTGACCACCTTCATCGAGTTGCTCGGCCGCATGGGCGTCAACCTGGTGCTCGACGACCGCATGAAGATGCACGTCGATCCGCGCACCATCGAAAGCCACGTGGCGCCGTACGACCTGGTGCGCACGATGCGCGCCTCGATCCTGGTGCTCGGCCCGCTGGTGGCACGCTTCGGCGAGGCGGAAGTCTCGCTCCCCGGCGGTTGCGCGATCGGCTCGCGCCCGGTCGACCAGCACATCCGCGGCCTGCGGGCGCTGGGTGCCGAGGTGACCGTGGAAAACGGCTATATCCGTGCCCGCGCCAAACGCCTCAAGGGCGCGCGCATCGCGATGGACATGGTGACCGTCACCGGCACCGAGAACATCCTGATGGCCGCCACGCTGGCCGACGGCACCACGATCATCGAGAACGCCGCGCAGGAACCCGAGGTGGTCGACCTGGCCAACTGCCTGGTGGCGATGGGCGCGCGCATCGAGGGCATCGGCACCGCGACCCTGGTGATCCATGGCGTCGAGCGCCTCGAGGGCGCCGAGTACGAAGTGCTGCCCGACCGCATCGAGACCGGCACGTTCCTTGTCGGCGCGGCGATGACCGGCGGCAAGGTGCGCGCCCGCGGCGCCCGCGCCGGAACGATGGACGCGGTGCTGGCCAAGCTGGAGGAGGCCGGCGCGCATATCTGCACCGGTCCTGACTGGATCGAACTGGACATGGGCGGCCGCCGTCCGAAGGCGGTCAATATCGTCACCGCCCCGTACCCGGCCTTTCCGACCGACATGCAGGCGCAGTTCACCGCGCTCAACTGCGTGGCCGAGGGCGTGGGCGTCATCACCGAGACGGTGTTCGAGAACCGCTTCATGCACGCCCAGGAGCTCAAGCGCCTGGGCGCGGACATTCGGCTCGAAGGCAACACCGCGATCATCCAGGGCGTGGAACACATGAGCGGTGCGCCGATCATGGCCACCGACCTGCGCGCTTCCGCCTGCCTGGTGCTGGCAGGTCTGGTGGCGCATGGCGATACGACGGTCGACCGCGTGTACCACATCGATCGCGGTTACGAGAACATCGAGGAGAAGCTTGGTGTGCTCGGCGCGAGAATCCGCCGTCTGCCGAGCTGACGCTCGCAACCGCCAAAGTGTGCCGCTCGTGCGGCGAACGGGACCCGGGTTTTTGCTCGCTTTTCCCTTGGGGGCTCGAGAATTCGAAACCCGGGAACGCGGCTACCGGAAGCTCACCAGCTCCATCGTCAGGTTGCCGCCGTCCTTCTGCGACAGCTTCACCGGCAATGGGTAGCGATCGGGTGCGTACCAGGCGCTGAAGCCGCGATCGGCGTCGGTACGGTCCACCCGCACGGCGTCGAAGCTGCCGGCCGGCACCGTCACCTTCTCCTTGCCGGTGATCCTGAACCGCTGCGTCTCCACTTCCTGCTTCACCGCCACGGGCAACGCGATCTGCTTCTGCCCGTCGCGCAGAGCCTGGCCGATCGCCAGCGCGGTGGTGTTGCGCTCGACCATCCCCGGCTGCGTCGGATAGGTGATCGCACCCTTGCCTTCATCCACCGTGACCTGGTGCTTGCCCCAGTCCACCGTGACGTGGCGCTGCTTGGACTTGATCGCCGCGTCGAGGCGGTAGTCGTAGCTGAGCGCCTCGGGCACGTCGCCCTTCCAGCGGAAATGCGAAACCTCGTCCAGGTTCGCCCCCAGCAGGGCGGCCAGGCCCGAGGTGCCGCGCAGGTGCTTGCTGTAGGCCCATTGCCCGTTGCCGAGCGGCGTGAGGCTCACGGTGGCATCGCCCATCGGCGAGCCGTCGCGCAGCACGCGGTAGGTGGCGGTGAAGGCCTTGGGCGGGGCGGCGAGGGCGAGTCCGCTGGCGCTGGCCAGCAGCAGGGCGCCGCCGAGGCGCAGGAGATGGCGGAAAGTCATGGGGTCCAGTGTGCCCGCGGCTCGCTGAACATCGGATTCAGGCCAGCGCGAGCCCGCGTTCGGTAAGCCGCAGCGGCGCGTTCAGTGGCGCGCCGTCCAGCCAGGGGCCATCGTCGCGCCAGGCCAGGCGGCCCTCGGCGATCAACCTCACTACCGACGGCAACAGACGATGTTCCAGCGGCAGCAGGCGTTGCGCCAGTCGGTGTTCGTCTTCGTTCGGCTCGATCCTCAACACTGCCTGCGCCACCACCGGGCCGCCATCGAGTTCGGCGGTGACGAAGTGCACGCTGGCTCCGTGCTCCAGGTCGCCGGCTTCCAGCGCGCGCCGGTGCGTGTGCAGGCCGCGGTATCTGGGCAGCAGCGAAGGGTGGATGTTGAGCATGCGGCCGGCCCAGGGGGCGATCGCCTCGCCATCGAGGATGCGCATGAAACCCGCCAGCACGACCAACTCGGCGCCGCTGGCGGCGAGCCGGCCGAAGAGGTCCAGGTCGAATGCGCGGCGGTCCGGATAAGCCTTCGGGTCGAGCACCAGCGTGGGGATGCCCGCGTCTTCGGCCAGCCGCAGGGCGCCGGCGGTGGTCTTGTCGCTCGCCACTAGCACGAACTCGGCGGCCAGCTCACCGCGCTCGCGCGCGGCGAGCAAGGCGGCGAGGTTGCTGCCGCGTCCGGAGGCGAGGACGGCGATACGGAGAGGATGGGGCATGTTTGTCTCTGCCGTTCGCCCTGGGCATCGACCCGCGGGGCCGTATGTGAGCCGCCTTTGGACTTCGGCGCTGCGCGCCTGCGCTCAGGGCAAACGGTTTTTCTGTTTCAGCCGATGTGGACGCGCTCGTCGCCCTGCGCCTTGACGACCTCACCGATCACGCGACTGGCCAGGCCATGCTTCGCCAGCAGCGAGGTCGCGCCATCGACCGCGTCGCGCGGGAGGATCACCGTGAAGCCCACGCCGCAGTTGAACGTGCGCCACATCTCTTCGCGCGCGACCTTGCCTTCGCGCATCAGCCAGTCGAACACCGGCGGCAGCACGATCGCGTTCGCGTCGAGCGCCAGGCCCAGGCCATCGGGCACCACACGGATGATGTTCTCCTTCAGGCCGCCGCCGGTGATGTGCGCCATGCCGTGCACGGGCTGGTTCTTCAGCAGCTCCAGCATCGGCTTGACGTAGATCGTGGTCGGCGCCATCAGCGCGTCGGCGAGCTTCACGCCGCCGAGATCGAGATCGAGCGGGCTGCCGGCGCGCTCGACGATCTTGCGGACCAGCGAATAGCCGTTCGAATGCGGGCCCGAAGACGCCACGCCGAGGATCACGTCGCCGGCGGCGATCGCCTCGCCCGAGAGCAGCTGCGACTTTTCAACCGCGCCGACCGTAAAACCGGCCAGGTCGTATTCGCCCGGCGGATACATGTCCGGCATCTCGGCCGTCTCGCCACCGATCAGTGCGCAGCCGGCAAGCTCGCAACCCCTGGCGATGCCGCCCACGACCGCGACGGTCGTGTCCACGTCCAGCTTGCCGGTGGCGAAGTAGTCCAGGAAGAACAGCGGCTCGGCGCCCTGCACCAGCACGTCGTTGACGCACATGCCGACCAGGTCGATGCCGATGGTGTCGTGGCGGCCCAGCTGCTGCGCAAGCTTGAGCTTGGTGCCCACGCCGTCGGTACCGGACACCAGCACCGGCTCCCTGTAGCGGCCGGCCAGGTCGAACAGGCCGCCGAAACCGCCCAGTCCCCCCATCACTTCCGGGCGGAAGGTGCGCTTGACCAGCGGCTTGATGCGTTCGACCACGGCATTGCCCGCGTCGATATCGACGCCGGCGGCGCGGTAGGTGAGGGCGTCGGACATGGCGGAGGAGGCCTGGAGGAAAGCGCGCAATTCTACCAGCACGCTCCCGCGGGCGCGGTCCGTCCTCCATGCGCGGGTCGCGGGCGGCTGAAAACCCCGCTTCGCGGTCTTGCGCCAGGCCGCGCCGATGGACGCTGCGGGCGGGATTGGGCAGACTCCCGTGTTATCCGAGCTTCCACGGACGAGACTTGCCGATGCGCCTGCCACGCCTGTTTTTCGCCTTCCTCCTGCTGGGTTTGCTCGCGCCGGCGGCGTGGGCGCAGGTGCCGGCACCCGTGCCGGTCTCGCCGTACGCGGTGGTGGTGCCGGTCACCGACACCAGCGAGGCGCAACGTGACGCGGCCTTCGCCACTGCGCTCGCCCAGGTGCTCGAACGCGTCGCCGGCGGCCAGGACCTGCGCAGCAAGCCCGGCTATGACGACGCGCTGAAGGGCGCGCCGGGCCTGGTGCAGCAGTTCCAGTACCAGCGCGCGGGCACTGGCATCGTGCTGCAGGTGAACTTCGATCCGGGCGCCGTGCGCCGGCTGATCACGCAGATCGGCGTGCCGGCCGCGGGCGTGAAGCCGCCCGTGCTGGTGCTGGTGCATGGCAGCGACGGCAGCCTGCTCGGCCAGGATGCGCTGGGCGCGCTGGCGCAGGCCGCCGCGGCCCGCGGCTACCAGTTGGCCTACCCGGACCCGTCGCACGTGCCCGAAGCCTCCGCCGTGGCGAACGCCGACCCGACCGCGCTGGCAATGATCACCCAGCGCTATCACACCGGCCTGATCCTGGTCGGCAATCTGAAGGGCGGCAGCGCGGACTGGACCCTGGTGTCCGGAGGCAATCCGCTGCCCTGGAGCGACCAGGCGGTCAGCGCCGATGCGCTGCTCACTGACGGCGGCAACGGCATGGCCGATCGACTGGGCAAGCAGCTCAACGTGATCGGCGCAGGCATCAGCAGCGGCAAGCTGTGGGTAAGCAAGGTCGACTCGGCGCAGGCCTACGCCAACCTGTTGGCGATGCTGCGCGCCGACCCGTCGGTGCGCGAGGTGAACACGCTCGCCGCCGACAACGACGGCTTCCTGCTCGGCATCAAGGCAAGCACGCCGCCGGCCGCGCTGGCCGCCGGCCTGGCCGCGGGCGGCCGGGTGATCCAGGGCACGCCGCACGCAGGGGCGGACGCCAGCCTGCAGTGGCTGCATTGAAACAATGCCCCTTGTAGGAGCCCGCTTGCGGGCGATGCCCTTTCCGCACAACGAGAAGAGCATCGCCCGCAAGCGGGTTCCCACAGAGGAAACGCCGTGCATCGCTTGAACGAGGCCTCTCCTTGACCCACGACATTTCCCGCCGCTGGCAACTGCTCGCGATCGTGCTGGTGATCGGCTTCCTGATCTGGCTGCTGGCGCCGGTGCTGATGCCCTTCGCGGTCGCCGGCATGCTGGCCTACCTTGGCGACCCGTTGGCCGACCGGCTCGAACGGCTGGGCATGAACCGCACCTGGGCAGTCAGCATCGTGTTCTTCGTGCTGATCCTGCTGCTGGTGGGCGCGCTGCTGCTGCTGGTGCCGCTGATTTCCGACCAGATCGAGAACCTGGTCCACAACCTGCCGCGCTACGTGGACTGGATCCAGAACACCGCGCTGCCGTGGCTGCAGCGCAAGCTCAGCCTCGATCCGGATGCGTTCGATACCAGCCGGCTGATGGCGGCGATCCGTGCGCACATTGGCTCGATCGGCGCGGTGGCGACCACCGTGCTGGGCACCGTCTCGCGCTCCAGCCTGGGCGCGGTGATGTGGCTAACCAATGTGGTGCTGGTTCCCGTGGTGGCGTTTTACCTGCTGCGCGACTGGGATCGGTTGATCGCCTACGTCGACAGCGTGCTGCCGCGTTCGGTGCAGCCGACCGTGGCGCACCTGGCGCGCGAATCGGATGCGGTGCTGGGTGCGTTCGTGCGCGGCCAGTTGCTGGTGATGCTGGGACTGGGCATTTTCTACGGCGGTGCGTTGACCCTGGTCGGCCTGTCGGTCGGCCCGCTGATCGGCATGGTCGCCGGTTTGCTCAGCTTCGTGCCCTACCTGGGCTTCATGGTCGGCTTCGGCGCGGCGATCATCGCCGCGCTGGTGCAGTATGGCGACTGGGCCCACCCGTTGATGGTCTGCGGCGTGTTCATCGTCGGCCAGCTGCTGGAAGGCTACGTGCTCGTACCCAAGCTGGTCGGCGACAAGATCGGCCTGCATCCGGTGGCGGTGATCTTTGCCGTCCTTGCCGGTGGCTACCTGTTCGGCTTCCTCGGCGTGCTGCTGGCGCTGCCGGCCGCCTCGGTGATCATGGTGCTGTTGCGCTACCTGCTCGAGCGCTACCGCATGAGCGAGCTGTACATGGAGGCAGGCCCCGACGATCCGGTGATCGCCGAAGTCGATGTCACGGTGAGCGGACCCGGCGGTACGGACGAGCGCGCGACCGCGGTGCCCGTGCGCCGCGGTCCTGCGGACGACGGCGCGCCATGATCCCGCAACTTCCGCTCGCCTTGCGCTGGCCACGCCGGCAGCGCTTCGAGCACTTCCACGCCGGCGCCAACGCCGCCGCGGTGGCGGCGGTGCAACTGGTGGCAGAGGCGCCGGGCGCGCCCTGGGTATATCTGCACGGCCCGTCCGGCAGCGGGCGCAGCCATCTGTTGGTGGCCGCTTGCCAGGCCGCCAGCGCGGCGGGCCGACGCGTGCAATACCTGCCGCTCTCGGCGATGCACGAACACATCGGTGCGCTGCGCGGAGTGGGCAGCACCGAACTGCTGGCCATCGACGATCTCGGCGTGCTGGCCGGCGAGCGCGCCGCCGAACACGCGTTGTTCGATCTGTACAACCAGGTGCGCGCAGAGGGCGGGGCGATGCTGTTCGCCGCCGATGCGCCACCGGCGCAACTGGGCATCGACCTGCCGGACCTTCGCTCGCGCCTGGGCGCGTGCACACAGTTCGCGCTCAAGGCACTCGACGATGCCGAGCGTCGCGCCGTGCTTCGCGAACAGGCAGCCGCGCGCGGCATCGGTCTGGACGAGGCCGTGCTGGACTGGCTGTTCAACCGCTACGCGCGTGACCTGACTGCGCTGCTGGATCTGCTGGACCGGCTCGACCAGGCCTCGCTCGCCGCCAAGCGGCGCATTACCGTGCCGTTCCTGCGCGAATTCCTGCGCGAGGCAAGCTAAGCAGCCTTCGCTTCCCCTGTCCCCGGCGTACACATTACGCCTACTTCCGCGTGGCGATGATCCGCCCTGCGCGGCCGTGCCTGGCCTAACGAGGCACACACTTTGTAGACAGGAGTTCGCCATGTTCAGGATGCTGATGTTTGGGGCAACGTTGCTGGTATCCGGCGCCATTTCCGCCGCTCCGGTAGAACCGTTCAGCCTGGTCGGGGGAAAGACCAGTTTCGTGTTGGGGAAAGATCGCTACTACCCGGTGCAGGTGGAACGCGCCGCACCCAAGACGGCGGTCAGGGAGGGCGGCATGTGGCTGCCCCAGCCCGACGGGAAGAGGGTCTATGCCCGCACCGTCCGGTTGATCGAGGGACCCAGTGGAATCGAGACCTGGATCGGCAAGGTTTCCGTGCCGGGTGGTGATCGCAGCGTCGTGCTCACCGTCGGGCCGGATGCCACGTTCGGATCGCTGGTCACCGCACAGGGCAAGCCGTTCAGGCTGGTGACCCGCAGCGGCAAGACCTACATGGTGCAGATGGATGCCGCGGCGGCGCGGTTGCGCGCCGGCGGGCCGGTGCTCAACCCGCCGGGCCTGGATTACCGCGCGGCACCGCGTGAGCCGCAGGCCAGCCTCCCGTTATCGGGCACGCAGGCCTCGCAACCGATGACCACGGCGGCGGCGACAGCGTCGAACACGGTCGATGTCCTGCTGGGTTACACGCCCGGCGTGGTCACCCGGCTGGGTTCCGTCTCGGCCGTGCAGACGCGCATGAACTATCTGATCGCGGTCACCAACCAGGCCTATGCCGACAGCAAGGTCAACTATCGCGTCAGGTTGGTCGGGACGATGGCGGTGGATTATTCGGACACGGGCTCGAACGATCGCGTCCTGGATGACATGACCAACACTTCGTCCACCGGACCGCTGGCTGCGCTTCGTGCGCGTCGCGCCACTCTCGGGGCCGACCTGGTCAGCCTGGTCCGTCCCTACTCCGAGTCCGGCCAGGGAGGCTTCTGCGGGTTGGGCTATCTGAACGGTGCCAACGAAACGCCGTTCACGACGCAGTCGGCGCCCTATGGCTACTCAACCATCGGCGATGGCGAGGACCCCGCGACCAATACCTATTGCGTGGATACCACCCTGGCCCACGAGTTGGGGCACAACATGGGGCTGGCCCACAACAAGCTCAACGCACCGGAACCGGGTGCCTACAGCTATGCCTATGGCTGGCGCAAGTCCCTCACCACGGGGAGCTTCTCGACGATCATGGCGTACTCGACCGGTGCACAGGAGCCGGTGCCGTACTTCGCCAATCCGGACATCACCCTGTGCAACGGCAATCGCTGCGGCGACCCGACGACGGCGAACCAGACCCTGGTGTTGAACCAGACCATGCCGGTGACGGCGAACTTCGCCAGCCCGACGGGACGCGCCGCGCTGGACCTCAACGGTGATCACCAGGCCGACATCGTCCTGCAGGACACCGTCGGCGGGTCGTTCACGACCATGCTCGAAACGGCCGACTTCCGTCCGACCACCAACACCCGCAACGCAACGGCGGGCTATCGGATCGCCGGTGTAGGTGACCTCGACGGCAGTGGCAGTACGGACATGATCTGGACCAGCAGCGCCCGCGACCTGTTCTTCTGGATCAACAACGGTGCCGACGCCTACCAGTCCATCCAGGGGCCCAGTTACGACGCTGGCTGGGTGCTGGTGGGCACGGGCGACATGAACGGTGATGGCAAAGCCGACCTGGTGTGGTCCAACAGCACCACCCACCAGCTCATGTACTGGCTGATGAACGGCGCCACCGTGGCCAGTACCCGGACGTTCACCATCACGGCCGGCTACTACATCGCCGCGATCGGCGATTTCAACGGCGACGGTCGGGCGGATCTCGCCTGGACCAGCGCGGCGCGCGACCTGTACATCTGGACGACCGCCAGCAGCGGCGGATTCAGCAGCAAGCGCTCGCTCAGCTACCCGGCCGGATGGCGGATCGTGGGTAGCGGACGCATGGACGGCGACGCGCGTGCCGACCTCGTCTGGATGAACGACGTGGACCACCAGTTCGCCTATTGGCTGATGAACGGCAGCACCCGCACCGGCTACCGGATCATCAACGTCTCGCCCGGCTATTCGATCGCCGCGATCGACCAGTTCTCCACCAAGGGCGATGGCATCCTCTGGACCAGCGCGTCGCGCGACATGTATGTGTGGCTCAACAGCGGCACGGGTGGCTTCGTCTCGAAGGGCATCGCGGCCTACCCGGCATCGGGTGGCGGATACCAGAACACGTATCCGACCGGGTGGAGCATCGTGTCCAACCTGCCGGTGCAGCCGTAACGCCCGCCGGCTGGCTCATGGCCGCTGCCTGACGGCGCGGCCGCAAGGCTCGCTGCCGCGCCGGTCCCCCGGCGCGGCAGCGTCTTGCGCTTACTTCCCGCCCTCCGCCTGCCTGCCTTTCGCGACCAGTTCGCGCACGCGCCGGCCACCCTAGCGGCCGAGTGCCGCTTAGCCCTCGGGGCCAAGTTGCTGCTTGCGGATCTCGCCGCCCCTGCGGGCCACCTTTCTGGCCGGCCTCGCGGACGGTCATGTCGCCCTTGGCGTGCCGGTTGTCGTTGTGCCTTGTCATGTCCGCCGCTCCGGGGCCGGCACGGGACTTTGTCGTGCAGCACCGCGGCTGGCTCCGATCGGGCCGCACGCGGATATGACCCTCATCCCCGCAGCCGTTGGAACGGCCACCTGCCGTCGTCGCGCTGAATGCCGCTGGCGTACTTGCCCTGGGCCTGTGCGGCGGCACCCAGGGGTCCACCTTTCGCGCGTCTCTCAATGCGGACGCTGTTCGCTTTGGCGAGCTTCGACCTCGCGACCGCGGTTGATCAACTCGCGCACGCGCAGGCCACCCTTGCGGCCGGCCTCGCGCACGCTGAGCTTGCCGCGCGTATCGTCGATCGTGCCCTCGGCGGCGTGGTGGGTTTTGTTGCTGGACTGACTGTCTGGGGACTGTTGCCGGCTCATGGGTTTATCTCCGTTGGGATTCGATCGTCGTGGGCGGGACGCTGCTGACCGCTTTCCGCCACACGGGAAGGCACCGCGGGTCCGGCAGGGCCGGAGCTTCCGGCCATAGGCCCGGGCGGCTCGCCCGCAAGGGCCGGCGATGCGTCGAGGGCCCTTCGGACGAGCAGGGGCTTTGCAATGCCGGTGCCAGCACGAGGGGCGCTGCCTATCGGTGCCCTTGCGTTCGTGCTGCCGGAAAAAAACGCGCCGGCTGGAAAGATCTACAGCAGCGCCCGGCTGCTGCCCGGACAGGCAAGGGCGCGGTTGCGCGCCCGCGCGATGTGCGACCGGAAGCTGGCAGGTTGCGCGCCGGGTGCGCTCCCGCGGAGGCGGTGTTCTCGCGCACAAAAAAAAGGGCGCCGCCCGGGCACCCTTTTTTACCGATGATGACCCGTTCAGGCCTTGAGCAGCGCCGGCGTGGCCTGTGCACCGATGGCGTCGGTCATCGCCTTGGCGATGTTGAGGTTGCCGGCGATCAGGTTGCCGCTGGCGGGCATGCCGTCGCGCCCGGCGAAGTCGCCGTAGCGCCCGCCCGCCTCGTGCACCAGAAGCACGCCGGCGGCCATGTCCCAGGGCTTGAGGCCGATCTCGAAATAGCCGTCATAGCGTGCGGCGGCGATATAGGCCAGGTCCAGCGCGGCGGAGCCGGAGCGCCGGATGTCCTCGGCCTGGCCGAGCAGGGCGCGGGTCATGGCCAGTTGCGCATCCAGGTGTTCGCGCTGGCGATAGGGAAAGCCGGTGGCGATCATCGCGCCGCCCAGATTCTCGCGCTTGCCCACGCGGATGCGGCGGTCGTTGAGGTAGGCGCCGTCGCCCTTGCTGGCGGTGAACAACTCGTCGCGCAGCGGATCGAACACCACCCCGTAGACTGGAACGCCCTTCTCGAGCAGCGCGATCGAGACGGAGAAATGCGGGATGCCGCGCAGGTAGTTGTGCGTGCCGTCGAGCGGATCGATCACCCAAGTGTGCTGGCTCTTGCCGGTGGCACCGCTTTCCTCGGCGAGGATGGCGTGATCCGGGTAGGCGCGGCGCAGTTCCTTGACGATCTCGGCTTCGGCCAGGCGATCGACTTCCGAAGCGAAGTCCATGCGCTGCTTCTCGACCACGTGCAGGCCGTCGATGCGGTTCATGTAGCGCAGGATCACGTTGCCTGCGGCGCGCGCGGCACGTGCCGCGATGGTGACGGCGGGTCTTGGCATGGCTTCGGCTTTGGGAAAAGAGCGGAAATGCGGCCGGCGATTCTAGCAGAGCCGGCGTGCCGGTGCCCCGGCGGCTATCCTTGACGACCCTGCCTGACTTTTTGCCGCCATGACCGATCACGCCGATCTCGCCCGCCTGTTCCGCTTCGTGCTGGTGCGCACCTCGCACCCGGGTAACATCGGCAGCGCGGCGCGGGCGATCCGCACGATGGGCTTCACGCGGCTGGAGCTGGTGTCGCCGGCCGAGTTTCCCAGCCGCGAAGCCGACGCGCTGGCGGCCAACGCGGTGCAGGTGCTGGCGGAGGCGGGCGTGCACGAATCGCTGGTCGATGGCCTGGCGGGCGCGACCTTCGCGTTGGGATTGTCGGCGCGGCGGCGCGGCGTGAACCTGCCGGAGCTGACCCCGCGCGAGGGCGCCGCGCAGGCACTCGCGGCCGCGGCCCGCGGCGAACAGGTGGCGCTGGTCTTCGGCAACGAGCGCACGGGTCTGGAGAATGAGGAACTGGCGCGCTGCCACGCGATGGTGCGCATCCCCAGCGTGGAGGACTACAGCTCGCTCAACCTGGCTCAGGCCGTGCAGGTGATGGCTTATGAGCAGCGCCTGGCGATGCTGGGCGCCACGCCGGTGGCCGCGCCGCCGGAACACGACGAGCCGCCGGCCGATGCGGCGCGGATGGAACGCTTCTTCGAACACCTGGGGCAGACCCTGGACGACATCGAGTTCCACAAGGGCCGCGAACCGACCACGATCATGTTGCGCCTGCGTCGGTTGTTCCTGCGTGCGCAACCGGACGAGCGCGAGTTGCGCATCCTGCACGGCGTGATGGCCGATGCGCAGCGCATGGCCACGCTCGCCAAGCGTACGTAGGAGCGCACAGCCGAGCGCCTACAGGGAAATCACGGCGCGACCGGCTCCAACTCCTCCACGTACACCAGCTCGCAGGCGCCGTCGCCGGTGTCCTCGCGGGTGAGCGAACTGCGCCAGTGCCAGCCGTCCGGACGGCTGGCGTCGACCAGGAAGCCTTCCAGGTGCACCAGCTCGCCCGGGCGCACGTGCTTCAACGCGTAGCGCACGCCATCGTCGGCCGGGATGAGGTGCATGTTCGTCGCGGACGTCTCGATCTCGCGGCGCGGGATCGGGAACTGGCGCACGTGCCAGTAGAAGAACCGGCTGGTCTGGCTGATATCGATCCCGGCCAGCACCGCGCTGTCGGACATCCGTCCCCAACCCAGCGCCAGGTCCGTCGGCGCGAGCGAGGCGCCTGCGTCCCAACGGTAATCTTCGCGGGAGAGCACGCGCGCGGTCAGTGCAATGTGGGCGCGCGTGTGCAACGTGGTGTCGCCCTGCCGAAGCACGGCGCCATCATCCAGGTCGACCTGTTCGGGCGCCTGCGCGGCCAGCACCCCAGGCGGCGGGTGCAGCGGACGTTGCTGCCACCAGCCGAGCGCACCCCAGCCCAGCAGCACGGCAAGTGCCAGCCATCCCAGTCGCTGCATCGATATCCCCCTTTGGAAGCGCTCAGGCGCGCTTGCGCCGCGTGGTTCTGACTGGCGCGGCCAGTTCCGGTTTCAGCAGGTCGTCCGGCAGGCCGCGCACCACTTCGGCAAAACGCTCGAGGAAGGGGCCCAGCGAAGAACTCTTGCGCCAGACCAGCGCAATGCGGCGGCTCGGCGCGTGGCCGGCGAACTCCAGCAACTGCACGTTCTCGGTGCGCGCCACCGGCGGCTTGATCGCCAGCGTCGGCAGCAGCGTGATTCCGACATTCGCCGCCACCATCTGCCGCAGTGTTTCCAGGCTGGTGGCGCGGAAGCCCACCTTTTCACCAGCGCCGGCCAGCTGGCACAGCTCCAGCGCCTGGTCGCGCAGGCAGTGGCCGTCCTCCAGCAGCAGCAGGCTCTCGTCCTCCAGGTCCGCAAGCTTCAGGCGCGCCTTGCGATGGGCCAGCGGATGGTCGTTGGGCACCGCAAGCACGAACGGTTCCTCGAACAGGAACTCCGTGTGCAGGCTTTCCTCGTGGATCGGCAGGGCGAGGATGCCCACGTCCAGCGAACCCTCCCGCAACATGCGGATCACCTGTTCGGTCTTTTCCTCGATCAGCAGCAGTTCCAGCCGGGGAAAGCGCTGGCGCACCGCTGGCACCAGGTGAGGCAGCAGGTAGGGGCCCAGCGTGGGGAACACGCCCAGGCGCAGCCTGCCGGCTTCCGGATCGCGCGTGCGCTGGGCGATGGCGCGGATCTCGTCGACCTCGGCCAGCACGCCACGTGCACGGCGGGCGATCTCGCGCCCGGTCTCGGTGAGCAGCACCTTGCGCGGCGTGCGCTCGACCAGCGCGACGCCGAGTTCGTCCTCGAGCTTCTTGATCTGCGTGGAGAGCGTCGGCTGGCTGACGAAGCTCGCCTCCGCCGCGCGCCCGAAATGGCGGTGCTCGGCCAGCGACACGAGGTAGGCGAGGTCGCGCAGGTTCATGGTTCGGTCCGATAGGTCATGCCTATGAGTGTGATGGCAACAATCAATTTGAACAATGCCCAGGCGGTGCGTAACCTTGCCCTCATGACGCGCTTTCCACGGCGCCCATGATGCTCTCACCGATCGCTCTAACCCTCAGTACTTCAAGGAGAAGCCCCATGCTCACCATCGGCGACAAGTTCCCCCAGTTCAGCGTTCCGGCCACCGTCTCGATCGAGAGCCTGGAGAAGGCGTTCAGCACGATCGACAACAACACCTACAAGGGCAAGTGGCTGTGCGTGTTCTTCTACCCGAAGGACTTCACCTTCGTCTGCCCGACCGAGATCAAGGGCTTTTCCGACGTTAACCAGCAGTTCGCCGACCGTGACTGCCAGGTGCTGGCCGCCAGCACCGACTCGGAGTTCGTGCACCTGGCCTGGCGCAAGGACCACAAGGACCTGCGCGACCTCAAGTTCCCGATGCTGGCCGACATCAAGAAGGACCTCAGCAATGCGCTGGGCATCCTGACCGCCGACGGCGTGGCGCAGCGCGCGACGTTCCTGGTCGATCCGGACGGCATCATCCGCTTCGTCTACGTGACCGACGGCTCGGTCGGCCGCAACCCGCAGGAAGTGCTGCGCGTGCTCGACGCGCTGCAGACCGACGAGCTGTGCCCGTGCAACTGGCACCAGGGCGAAGACACCCTCAAGGTCGCCTGATCGCCTCTTGCTTGCAGTAACCGCGCGTCCGGATTCCTCCCCCTCCCCCACGGACGCGCGGACTCCCCAGCCGGCGGCGAAGCGGCGCTTCGCCGCCGGTCTTTTTTTTTGACTTCAAGAAGGTGTCCCCATGAGTCTTGCCGACCTCAAGAGCCAGCTCCCCGACTACGCCAAGGACCTGCGCCTGAACCTCGATTCGGTGCTGAGCGAGGGCGGTGCGCCGGGGCTGACCCAGAAACAGATCATGGTGGTCGCGCTCGCCGCGGCGATCGCCTCGCGCTACAAGCCGCTGACCCAGGCGGTGGCCGAGGAAGCCGCGCAGCACGCGAGCACCGAAGAGCTCAACGGCGCCCGCGTTGCCGCCTCCATCATGGGCATGAACACGATCTACTACCGCTTCGTGCACCTGGTCAGCGAGCCCGAATACGGCACGCTGCGCGCGGGGCTGCGCATGAACGCGATGATGAATCCCGGCGGCACCAAGATCGACTTCGAGCTGGCGTCCCTTGCCGTGGCCGCGGTCAACGGATGCGGCATGTGCGTGGACTCGCACGAGAAGACCTTGCGCAAGCACGGGCTTTCGGCGCAGCCGATCCAGAGCGCGATCCGCATCGCGGCGGTGATCCACGCCGTGGCCGTGGCGCTGGAGCAGGCCGACGTCGCCGGCTGAGCCCACGCGGGAAGTTGCGAAGCCCGGCCAGCGATGGCCGGGCTTTTTTTTGCGCGCGCCTGTGGACCGGAGGCAGGCTTCACGCCGCCTCCAGCCCGCCCATGCCTTTTGGCACTGTGTCACAAGTCATGCCCGGCCTAGCTTCGGAAGCTTGCCTTCACCGTCCCTGGGGAAAACCACCATGCGTCGACTCGTCCAACCGCTCGTGCTCACCGCGCTGGCCGCCTGCTGCGGCGCCGCCTTCGCCGCCACCGCCGACCAGGTGCCGCACGGCAAGCTGCCGCGCTGGGCCGTGCCCGAATCCTATGCGCTCTCCTTCAAGGTCGATCCGCGCCAGCAGGACTTTTCCGGCACCACGCGCATCAAGGTCAAGCTCAAGCAGGCCTCCGACCACGTCTGGTTGCACGGCAACGCACTCAAGGTGTCCAAGGTCAGCGTGACCGACGCCGCCGGCAAGACGCACAGCGCGAAGTACGTCGAGGCCGCGCCGAAGGAAGGCGTCGTCCGCGTCGACTTCGACAACACGCTCAAGCCGCAGGAGCTGACCCTGAGCTTCGAGTACACCGCGCCGCTCAACCAACAGCTGCAGGGCCTCTACAAGGTCAGCCACGAAGGCGTGCCTTACGCGATGACACAGATGGAGCCGATCAGCGCGCGCTACGCCTTCCCCGGCTTCGACGAGCCCGACTTCAAGACCCCGTTCGACATCAGCCTGACCATCCCGAACGACGAGAAGGCGGTCGCCAACACCAAGCAGATCAAGGAAGTCCCCGCCGGAAATGGCTGGAAGACGCTGACCTTCTCCACCACCAAGCCGCTGCCGACCTACCTGGTCGCCTTCGGCGTCGGTCCCTGGGACATCGTCGCCGGCCCGGACATCTCGCCGGACGCCTACCGCGCCACCGCGCTGCAGCTGCGCGGCATCGCCGCCAAGGGCGAGGGCCACCGCATGCAGCACGTGCTTTCCGAGACGCCGAGCATCATCCACACGCTGGAGGACTATTACGGCTTCGGCTATCCGTGGGACAAGCTCGACCTGCTCGCCGCGCCGGATTTCTCCGCCGGCGCGATGGAGAACGCAGGCCTGGTGACTTTCCGCGACTGGCTGCTGCTGCTCGATCCGGATTCCCCGGCGCAATACGTGCGTGGCTCGTTCAACGTCAACGCCCATGAACTGGCCCACCAGTGGACGGGCGACACCGTCACCACCGCCTGGTGGAACGACATCTGGCTCAACGAGGCCTTCGCCACCTGGATGCAGCAGAAGGTGACGATGAAGGTCCATCCGCAGTACCGCGCGGACCTCGACCGCGTGCGCGGCGCCCAGTACGCGATGGACAACGACAGCCTGGTCACCGCGCGCAAGATCCGCCAGCCGATCACCGGCAACGGCGACATCGAGACCGCGTTCGACTCGATCACCTACCAGAAGGGCGCCAGCGTACTCGGCATGTTCGAGGGCTACGTCGGCGAGAAGACTTTCCAGCAAGGCATGCGCCAGTACATCCAGGACCACAAGTTCTCGATCGCCACCGCCGATGATCTGGTCGATTCGATCGCCAAGGCTGCCGACAAGGGCGAGGACTTCAAGCAGGCGTTCAAGAGTTTCCTCAACCAGCCCGGCGTGCCTTACGTGCAGACCCAGCTGATGCAGAAGGGCGGCCAGACCGTACTCAAGTTGAGCCAGAGCCGGTACCTGCCAGTCGGCAGCAAGGGCAGCGCCAGCCACGTGTGGGGCGTGCCGGTGTGCGTTCGCTATGGCACCGCTGACGGCAGCAAGGTCAACTGCGAATTGCTGGAAAAGGCCACCGGCACGATCGCGCTGCCGGGCGCCAGCGCCAACCCCTGGGTGATGCCCAATGCCAATGCCAGTGGCTATTACCGCTTCGGCATGGGCAAGGATGACCTGGCTCGCCTTGGAGATCAGGTGAGCCACCTGACCGACGCGGAGCAGCTGGCCTTTGCCGACGCCGCCGACGCCAGCTTCCACCATGGCGACATCGACGCCGGCGACCTGCTGGCCGCGCTCAAGCCGCTGACTGCCTCGCGCGTGCGCGCGGTGGCGACTGCGCCGATCGCCAGCTTCGAATGGATCAACCGCTACCTGGCCGGCACCGACGCGCAGCGCAACGCCCTCGATGTGTGGGCCAGGTCCGCCTACCTGCCGCGCATGGAACTGCTGGGCTACCACCGCAAGCCCGGCGAGCCGGACGATGATTCCCTGTTGCGCAGCACGCTGGCCGGTTTCCTGGCGCTGGACGTGAAGCTGCCGCAGGTTCGCGCCGAACTGCTCAAGCAGGGCGAGGCGGCGCTCAAGCGCAAGGACGATGGCCGCCTCAGCCTCGATGCGGCCGATCCCGACCTGCTCGACACCGCGCTTGCGGTGGTGGTGCAGGAGCACGGCAGGAGCGCGGTCGATGCGCTGGTCGCGGAACTGCCCAAGACCTCCGATCCCGCCCAGCGCAATGCCATGCTGGCCGGCCTGAGCGCGGTCGAGGATCCGGCATTGGCCGGGCAGGTGCGCGATTTCGCGCTGGACAAGCAGGTCAAGGTCGGCGAGATGGCGGCCCTGCTGCGTGGGAGCCGCGAGACCCGTGCCCAGCGCGATGCCATGTGGAAGTGGGCAGTCGCCAACTACGACCGCATCGTCGAACGCACCGGCAGCTTCGCTGGCGGTCGCTTGCCGGGCCTGATGGGCGGTGGCGGCTGCTCGCAGGAGGAAGCGGACCGCCTGCAGTCTTTCTTCAAGACCCGCGCCAAAGACGTCACCGGCGCCGAGCGTGGCCTCGCGCAGACCACCGAGGACACGCTCCTGTGCACCGCGCTGAAGGCCAAGCAGGATCCGCAGGCGATCCTGCACTAGGGCCCGCGGCCAGCGCTCGAAGCAGACGCCGGGCGGCAACGCCCGGCGTCTTGCTTTTTCAGCCCTCTCCCCTGCGCGGTGAGGGGCCGGGGCTTGCGGGAAGGATGGCTTGTCATCCTTGCAACCAAGCCACGCTCCGATCGCCATCCACGCCAGCGTGTCCCCTCGTTCCAATCCTCTCCCTGGAGAGGAGAGGGAGCCATCCCGCCGCGCCTTTGACGTTCCCCTAAACTGTCCCGCGCCCGCCGGGCGACAGGGAGACCAGGCATGCGTGCTCGATCAGGATGGTTGTTGCTCATGGGTCTGTTGCTGGCCGCGCCAGCGGGCGCACAGCAGGTGCCGCCCCCGCTGCGCGACTGGCAGGACTGGGTGCTGCACGACGTGCCGGCGCACGCCTGCCCGCGGCTGGCGCACGCGCCGGGCGAGGGCGAGGCCTGGCAATGCGCCTGGCCGGGCCGGCTGGCCCTGACGGCCGGCGCGAGCGGGGGGCAGTTCTCCCTCGACGCCCATGCCGATGCACCGGCGTGGATCGCCCTGCCGGGCGATGCGCGCCACTGGCCGGAACAGGTGCGGCTGGACGGCCAGCCGGCCGTGGTGCTGGAGCGCGATGACCAGCCGATGGTGCGCGTATCACCCGGCGACCACCGGCTGCAGGGCCTGTTTCCCTGGTCGGCACGGCCGGCGCGCCTGCAGGTGCCGGAGTCGATCGGCCTGGTCGACCTCACCCTGGACGGCAAGCCGGTCGCACGCCTGCAGCGCGATGGCGACCAGCTGACCCTGGGCGAGGCGGCCGCGGCCCAGCGCGTGGCCGACGCGTTGTCGCTGCGCGTCGATCGCCGCCTGGCCGACGGGCTGCCGGCGACACTGGAAACCCGCCTGAGCTTCGACGTCACCGGCAGCGCCCGCGAACTGGTACTCGGGCCGGCGCTGCCAGCGGGGTTCATCGCCACCGCGCTGGACGGCGAACTGCCCGCGCGCCTGGAGAGCGACGGCCGCTTGCGCGTGCAACTGAAGCCCGGTCGCTGGACGGTCACCCTCGATGCCCGCGCCAGCGCGCCACTCGCGCGCGTCGCGACCACGTTGCCTGCGGCACCCTGGCCGCGGCAGGAGATCTGGAGCTACGCCGACGATCCCGACCTGCGCGGCAGCCATGCCGAAGGCCAGGCCACCGACGCGGCGCAGGCCGGCGTGCCGGACGACTGGCGCGAGCTTCCCGCCTTCGTGATGGACGGCCAGTCCACGCTCACCGTGCAGCCGGGTGAGCGCGGGGCAGGGCGGCACGATCGCCTGCACCTGTCGCGCCGCCTGTGGCTGGACTTCGACGGCAAGGGCCTGGCCGTGGACGATCAGTTGCAAGGCGAACTGCATCGCCAGCGACTGGAAGTCGGCGCGCCCTGGCAATTGCAGCGCGCCGAGCAGGACGGCGAGCCGCTGCTGGTCAGCCGTGGCAAGGACGGCCGCAGCGGCGTGGAGGTTCGCAGCGAGCAGCTCAACCTGGGCGCCGGGTTGCGGGTGCCCGCGAGCGGTGCCTTGCCGGTGACCGGCTGGAACGTCCCGCTGGAGCGCATCGACGCCACGCTGCAACTGCCGCCGGGCTATCGCCTGCTCGGCGCGCCCGGCGCGGACAGTTCGCCCGATTCGTGGGTGGCCCGATGGAGCCTGCTGGATGTGTTCGGCGTCGCGCTGATCGCCCTGCTGGCCGGCCGCCTGCTCGGCTGGCCATGGGCCGTGCTGGCTGCCGGCTTCCTGGCGCTGGCGCAGCACGAGCCGGGCGCGCCCCGCTGGACGCTGGCACTGCTGCTCGCGCTGGCGTTGCTGCTGCGGGCGCTGCCGGAGGGCCGTCTGAGCCGCACCGCAAATATCGCTGCCTTGGCGTCGTTCGCACTCGCCGCGCTGTGGACGCTGGCTTTCGCGGCGACGCAACTGCAGTACGCGCTGCACCCGCAACTCGAGCCACAGAGCCTTCGCGTCAACTTCGGCGAAGGAAAGCTGGACCAGAGCTACAACGTCGCGCCTCCCGGGCTTGCTCCCGCTCCTGCACTTGCGCCCCCCCCACCGCCGGTATCGGAGTCAGCGCAAGCGCTCGGCGCCATAACGGTCAGCGCGGCCAAGCTTTCGTCACTGGATGTGCCGACGGACCGCCGTAGCCTTGTCCAGGCCGGCCCGGGCATGCCGACCTGGCGCCTCGGTGGCAACTACCACCTGGGCTGGTCGGGTCCGGTCACGGCCCAACAAACCATGCGCCTGGTGATCGCGCCCGCCTGGCTTGTCAGCCTGCTGCGCGTGCTGATGGTCGCGCTGCTGGCCGCCTTGCTCGCGCGCGTGTTGCCCGCGCTGCTGGCCCCCTGGCGCGGGCGCTGGCAAGGCGGGCCCGGCATGGCATCGACGGCCCTGCTGGCGCTGGCGCTGCTGCCCTGGCATGCCCACGCCCAGACACTGCCGAGCCAGCCACTGCTCGACCAGCTTCGCCAGCGCCTGGTGGAGGCGCCGGCCTGCTCGCCCTCCTGCGCGAACCTGCCGGAGGCGCGCGTGGTAGTGGCCGGCGACACGCTGGACCTCACCCTGCAAGCTCATGCCGGTGCCACCATGGCGCTGCCGCTGCCGGCCACCACGCTGCCGCTGGTCGCGGTGACGGTCGACGGGCGACCAGCCGTGCTGGCGCGTCGCGACGACGACCAACTCTGGCTGCGGCTGGAACCAGGCGTGCACGATCTGGACTTGCGCTACAGGCTCGATGGCACCGACAGCGCGCGGCTGCGCTTCCCTCTGGCGCCGCAGCGCGTCACGCTGCAGATGGACGGCTGGACAGCCGACGGACTGGATACCGATCATCTGCTCGGCGACAGCCTGGCCTTCGATCGCCAGCGGGTCGCCGCCGGTGGCACGGCCGGCGCACCCGCGCAGGACTTTCCGCCCTACGTGCGGTTGACTCGCCATCTCGTGCTCGGCAACGAGTGGACGGTGCAGAACGAGGTCGAGCGCATTGCGCCGCAGGCCGGCGGCTTCAGCATCGCCCTGCCGCTTCTTCCGGGCGAGCACCCGCTGGATGCCAACGCGCCGGTGCGCGACGGGCATATCCAGCTCGCCTTCAACGCAGGCACGGACAGCGTCGAATGGACCAGCCGCCTGGACCGCGCGGCCCTATTGCAGCTGGCCGCGCCGGCGCTGGCCGAACGCGCCGAAGTGTGGGAAATCGATGCCGCACCGATGTGGCATGTCGATGTCAGTGGCGTGCCGGCGAGCGGCGGCGACGTGCCGCGCTTCCAGCCGCTGCCCGGCGAGCGACTCACGCTGGCACTCAGCCAACCGGTCGCCGTCGCGGGAGGCACCCTGGCGTTCGACCAGGTGGACTCGCGCAGCACGATCGGTGAACGGGCGACCGAGACCACCCTGCAGTTGCAGGCGCGCAGTACCCGTGGCGGCGAACACGCACTGGGCCTGCCGGCCGATGCCGAGCTGCTGCAGGCCAGCCGCGACGGCGAGCGCCTGCCGCTGGCCGTGCGCAACGGCACGCTGTCGCTGCCGCTGCTGCCGGGCACGCATCGGTACGAGCTGCGGCTGCGCGAGTCCGGAGGCGCCGCCTTGTGCACCCGCTCACCAGCGATCGCCCTGCATGCGCCGGCGGCGAATCTCGATACGTTCCTGCAACTTCCGCAGAACCGCTGGGTGCTGTGGACGTGGGGGCCGGGCGCCGGTCCCGCGGTGTTGTACTGGGCGCAGCTGATCGTGTTGCTGGCCGCGGCCTGGCTGCTCTCGCGCTACGCGCCCACGCCCTTGCGCTTCCGCCATTGGCTGCTGCTGGGCCTGGGTTTCTCCGCCTTCGCCTGGAGTGCGTACGCCGTGGTGGTGGCCTGGCTGATCCTGCTCGGACTGCGCGCGCGGGCCATGGTCGCCTCCTGGCGCGCCGGTCCGTTCGATCTGATGCAGGTGGGCCTGGCCCTGCTCACCGCGGTCGCGCTCGGCGTGCTGGTGGCCGCGGTGCCGGGCGGCCTGCTGGGACAGCCGGATATGCACGTCGCCGGCATGGGCTCGAGCGCGCTGCAACTGCACTGGTTCGCCGACCGCACCAACGACGCGCTGCCGCGGGCGGGCGTGTTGAGCCTGCCGTTGTGGACCTACAAGCTGACCATGCTGGCCTGGGCACTGTGGTTGGCCAATGCGCTGATCGGCTGGCTGCGCTGGGGCTTCGACGCCTGGTCGCGCGGCGGCTACTGGCGTCGCGACAAGCCCAGGCCCGTGATGCCACCGCAACTGCCCACCGCGGAGACCCCGCCCGATGCCTGAGGTGCGCCAACTGCTGGCCGAAGCCGCCACGCGCCTGGACGACCGCGCCGAGGCGGCCATCCTGCTTGCGCATGCGCTGGGCAAACCGCGCAGCTGGTTGCTCGCCCACGCCGACGATCAGGCCGACACGGCGGGCGCCGCGGCCTTCGCCGCATTGGTGGAACGCCGCGCCGCCGGTGAACCGGTGGCCTACCTCACCGGCCATCGCGGCTTCTGGACGCTGGATCTGGAAGTGACGCCCGCCACGCTGATCCCGCGACCGGAAACCGAGCTGCTGGTCGAACTGGCGCTGGCAAAGCTGCCGCGGGAGGGCGCGCCGCGTGTCGCCGACCTGGGCACCGGCAGCGGCGCCATCGCCCTTGCGATCGCTCGCGAGTCCCCGCACGCGCGCGTCCTCGCCACCGACGCCAGCGCCGCCGCATTGGCGGTGGCGCGACGCAACGCCGAAGCCAACCGCATCCGCAACGTCGGCTTTGCCGAAGGCGACTGGTTTGCCGCGCTTGGCGACGACCGCTTCGATCTGATCGTGTCCAACCCGCCCTACATCGCGGCCGGCGATCCCCACCTGGAGCGGGGCGACCTGCGTTTCGAGCCAGGCAGCGCGTTGGCCTCGGGAAGCGATGGCCTTGACGACATCCGGCGCATCGTGGCCGGCGCCCGGTCGCACCTGGCGGATGACGGGTGGCTGTTGTTCGAGCACGGTTGGGACCAGGGCGCGGCCGTGCGCGGCCTGCTCGAAGCGGCAGGCTATCGTGAGGTGTTCACGGCGCAGGATCTGGAGAAGCGCGACCGGGTGAGCGGCGGTCGAAGGGAGCGATCCTGACAGCACGGTCCGCGGTCGCGCGCAGGGTGCGCTCCCACGGGTTGGCGCTCATGAAGTAGCGCCCCCGGGCGCGACCGACATCAACCCGCGCTGGCCGCGACGCTCGCCAGTTGCGGGAACCGCGCGCGGATCGCGTTGCGGATGCCCGGCAGGTCCAGCCCGGCCATCGAGAGCACTTCCTCGCGGCTGCCGTGTTCCAGATAGACGTCCGGAAGGCCAAGGTGCAGTACCGGCTTGACGATGCCATGGGCGGCCAGGCACTCGGCCACGCCTGAGCCCGCGCCGCCGGCGATCGCATTGTCCTCGAGCGTGACGAAGGCATCGTGGGTCTTCGCAAGCTCCAGGATCATCGCTTCGTCCAGCGGCTTGACGAAGCGCATGTTGACGAGCGTGGCATCCAGCTCCGCCGCGACTACCGCGGCCGGCGCCAGCATCGCACCGAAGGAGAGGATGGCGAGGTTGCGGCCACGCCGGCGCAGCTCGGCCTTGCCGATCGGCAGCGTGTCCAGCTCCTTGCGCACGGCGGCGCAGGGGCCGGTGCCGCGCGGGTAGCGGATCGCCGCCGGTCCGGCGTAATCGAAACCCGTCGACAGCATCATGCGGCATTCGTTCTCGTCCGAAGGCGCCATGATCACCATGTTCGGCAGGCAGCGTAGGAACGACAGGTCGAAGCTGCCCGAATGCGTGGCGCCGTCGGGACCTACCACGCCGGCGCGGTCGATCGCGAAGGTGACGTCCAGGTTCTGCAGCGCCACGTCGTGGATCGCCTGGTCGTAGGCGCGCTGCAGGAAGGTCGAATAGATCGCCACTACCGGCTTGGCGCCCTCGCAGGCCATGCCGGCGGCCAGCGTTACCGCGTGCTGCTCGGCAATCGCCACGTCGAAGTAGCGTTCGGGATATTCCTTCGAGAAGCGCACCAGGCCGGAGCCTTCGCGCATCGCCGGCGTGATGCCGAGCAGCCGCTCGTCATGGGCGGCCATGTCGCACAGCCAGTCGCCGAAGATGTCGGTATAGGTCGGCTTGGCCGGCGCGTTCTTCTTCACTACGCCGGCGACCGGGTCGAACGGGCCGACCGCGTGGTATTCGATCTGCGCCTGCTCGGCCGGGGCGTAGCCCTTGCCCTTGGTCGTGATCACGTGCAGCAGCTGCGGCCCGGGCAGGTTCTTGACCGTGCGCAGCGCGCGCAGCAGGGCCGGGATGTCGTGGCCGTCGATCGGGCCGGTGTAATGGAAACCCAGTTCCTCGAACAGGGTCGAAGGCAGGAACATGCCCTTGGCGTGCTCTTCCCAGTTCTTGAAGAAGCGACCGAAGAACGACTGTCGCGGGATCGCCTTCTTGGCCCGCTCGCGCACGGCATTGAGTCGACGGCTGGCCATGGCGCGCGCCATCATCTTGGTCATCGCGCCGACGTTCTCGCTGATCGACATGCCGTTGTCGTTGAGCACGACCAGCATGTTGGGCTCGACATCGCCGCCATGGTTGAGCGCCTCGAACGCCATCCCCGCGGTCATCGCGCCATCGCCGATCACCGCCACCACCTTGCGGTCGTCGCCCTTGCGTTGCGCTGCGATCGCCATGCCCAGCGCGGCCGAGATCGAGGTGGACGAGTGGCCGACGCCGAAGGTGTCGTACTCGCTTTCCTCGCGGCGAGGGAACGGCGCCAGGCCATCCTTTTTCTTGATCGTGGTGATCCGGTCGCGCCGGCCGGTCAAGATCTTGTGCGGATAGCACTGGTGGCCCACGTCCCACACCAGGCGGTCGCGCGGGGTGTCGAACACGTGGTGCAGCGCGACGGTGAGCTCGACCACGCCCAGGCCGGCGCCGAAATGGCCGCCGGAGCTGGCAACCGATTCGATCAGGTACTGGCGCAATTCGTCGGCGACGCCGGGCAGTTCGGCATCGGGCACGCGGCGCAGGTCGTCCGGCGCCTCGATGTGGGCCAGGTGTGGATAGCGGGATGGATCGATCATCCGCATATTGTTGGCCCAGCCGCAGGGCGGGGCAAGGGCGGCGACGTGAACGAAACCGGGCGCCGTGCACACCGGGCACACGAAACCGCTCGCAAGCTGGATGCGACCCAAGGCCAGAGATGCCTCCATGTCCAAGCTATCGCAGGCCTTCCGCAGCTTCGCCGAAGCTACCGCCCGTTATTCGGGCAAACCCGCTGCCTTCCTGATCGCCGCCGCGGTCATCGTCGTATGGGCGATCACCGGGCCGATGTTCAGCTTCAACGACACCTGGCAACTGGTGATCAACACGGGTACGACCATCATCACCTTCCTGATGGTGTTCCTGATCCAGAACAGCCAGAACCGCGACAGCGCCGCCCTGCAGATCAAACTGGACGAGCTGATCCGCGCCACGCGGGCCCGCAACAGCCTGCTGGACGTGGACAACCTCGACGAGGAAGCGCTCGAGCGCATTCGGGAGAGCTACCGCAAGCTCGCCCACAACAAGGAAGAGGAGGCACGCCAGGCGAAACGGGCCGGCCACCGCGCCCGCGCCGAGGACGAGTCGGACGAGGCCTGCGAGGAGATCCGGGAGATCGAGCGCGAACTGGCCAAGGCCAGTGCGGATCAGGCGGACGCGGACGAGGATTCGGACGGGAAGGCGAAATCCGCCTAGCCCATCGCCCGTCGCCGGTCGCGCGGCAGGTGGTTGACCAGGAATTCCATCTGGTCGGCCAGGATGTTTCGGTTGGACAGGATCAGGTGTTCCACCCAGCTGGGCCGGTAGGGCACGGCCAGCAGCGGCATGTGGGCCTGCTGCGGGGTGCGGTTGGCCTTCCTCAGGTTGCAGTTGAGGCACGCGCTGACCACGTTCTCCCATTCGTCCTTGCCGCCGTGCGAGACCGGCTCGACGTGGTCGCGGGTCAGTTCGCCGCGGGAGAACTGGTTGCCGCAATACAGGCAAAGGTGGCGATCGCGGGCGAACAGCGCGGTATTGGTCAGCGCTGGCGCCGGGTCGATCGCGTGGTCGCGGCAATGGCCGGTGCTGGCGATGATCGGATGCAGGTCCAGCCTGCTGCGCTCGCCGCGGGCGCGGTTGTGGCCGCCGTGCACGGTCAGGCAGGGGTCGCCCAGCGTCCAGGCCACCGCTTCGCGCACGTAGAGGCACACGGCGTCCTGCCAGCTGATCCAGTCCAGGATCCGGCCGGCGGCGTCCAGCGACAGCACCCGGGTCGCATTGAGGTCCCGGCGTGGCACTTCCATCAGCATGCGGGTTCCTTCAGCCAGTTCATGAGATTCGGCGGAGGTGATGCAGCGATGCGCTCGTGTTTCGAGCATAGCCCAATTTCGCCGCCTCGCGCGCGGTAAGCATTTGACGCGCTTGGCAGATCGCCGTCGCCGCAGGCCATTCGCCCGGGCGCGTGGCCGCTGATATAGTCACGGATTCGCGACCCGACGCCGGGTTTGGGAGGGGGAGCCATCGGTGGCGACCCCGGCACGGCGGGGCAGAGGTAAGAAGACGTGGCTGAAGTACTTTTCTACGAGCGCCCGGTGCCGCTCAACCGCAACCAGCACAAGGACTTGCGCCTGAAGAGCATCCCGGGCGTGAAGTTCGCCGCCGCTGCGCACTCGGTGCCGCTGACGGCCGCGGAGTTCCCGATCGCCGCGCGCGACGTGCCGATCCTGTTCGCCGGCCAGAGCATCGAGGACGCCGGCCCGATGGCGCTGCTGGGCCTGCGCCAGAACGAGAACCTGCTGGTGGACGAGAACGGCAAGTGGGCGCAGGGCGTGTACGTGCCGGCCTTCGTGCGCCGCTACCCGTTCATCCTGGCCGAGAAGCCGGCGGGCGCCGAGGGCGACGACTTCACCGTGTTTCTCGACGAATCCTACGAGGGTTTCGGCAGCGATGAAGGCGAGCGCCTCTTCAAGGAAGACGGCACGGACAGCGAAATGCTGGCCAACGCCGTCGGCTTCCTGGGCGAGTTCCAGCAGCACGTGACGCGCACCCACGCGTTCATGGAACAGCTGCGCAAGCACGACCTGCTCGAGCCGCGCAACATCCGCCTGGAGAAGGACGGCAACGCGATCAACCTCAACGGCCTGTTCGTGGTCAACGAGGAAAAGCTGCGCCAGCTCGACGAGAAGACCGCGCACGAGTTCCTCAAGGAAGGCGTGATGGGCTGGATCTACGCGCACCTGCTGTCGCTGCCCAACATCGATCGCCTGGTGCAGCGCCTGGACCAGCGCGAGCGGGCGAAGGCCTGAAGTCGGACAAGCGCCGGGGCCGCCCTGCCGGACGGCCTTAGAGAGCGCTAAGCACGTTCTGCAAGGATGGCGCCCATGCGCCATCCTTTTTTTTGCCTGGCCGCCGGCGCCGCGGTGGTGACCATGTTGGCAGGCTGTGCCACTTACCGCCCTGCGCCGGTCGACCCGGTCGCGACGCGTGCGCAGTGGCAGGCACGCCGGCTGGATGATCCGGCCCTCGCCGCGCAGTTGCGACCGTGGTTGCCGGCGCGCGATCAGGGGCAATGGCCACCCGCGCGTTACGGTCGCGCCGAACTGGTACTCGCGGCGTTCGCGCTCAATCCGGACGTCGCCGAGGCGCGGGCGCACCTGGCCGAGGCCAGCGCCGCGGTGCAGACGGCGGGCGTGCGCGCCAATCCGACGCTGGGGCTGGCGCTGGAACGCTACACCCAGGCGCAGGCCGGCAGCGCGCCCTGGTTGTGGGGCCTGAGCACGGACTTCCTGCTCGACGGCGGCCTGCGCCGGCGCCTGCGCGTGCAACTGGCCAGCCAGGGCGTGCGCGGCGCGCGGCTGGATTACGCCGGCAAGCTGTGGAGCGTGCGCAGCGCCGTGCGCGATGCATTGGAACAACAATGGATTGCCCGTCGCCAGGAGACCCTGGCCGCCCGCACGGTGGCCGCCGCCACCGCGCTGGAGCTGGCCGCGCGCCAGCGCGTGGCGTTGGGTGAAGACGCCCCGCAGGTCGCCCTGCTGGCCGTGCAGACGTTGGCCCAGGCTCGCAGCGAAGAGGCTGCCGCCACCCAGCGCGCCGCCAGCGCGCGGGCGCAACTGGCGCGTGCGATCGGCGTACCGATCTCCGCGGTGCAGGGGCTCGACCTGCGCTGGGATGATTTCGACCGGCCCGCCGCGCCGCCGACCGCCCGGTTGGACACGCTTGCCGACCACGCCCTGCTGGTGCGCAGCGACCTGGAGCGCGCGCTGGTCGACTACGCCGACCGCGAGACCGAACTGCACCAGCAGGTCCACGCGCAGTACCCGCAGCTCTCGCTCGGGCCGGGCTACACCTACGACCACGGCATCCGCAAGCTCACCTTCAACGCCAGCCTCAGCCTGCCCGTGTTCAACCAGAACCAGGGGCCGATCGCCGAGGCACGCGCGCGGCGTGAAGCGGCGGCGGCCCACGTGCGCGCGGTGCAGGCCGATATCGCCAGTGCCATCGACGCCGCGCGCTCGCGGCTGGCCGCGGCGCTGCCGGCGCTGGCGGCCGCGCGCGCGGGAGAGCAGGCCGCCGTGCGCGCTCGCGACCAGGCCGAACACGCATTCAAGCTCGGCGCCATCGACCGCGCTGCCCTGCTGGACGCACGCCTGGCCGCGCTTGCGACAAACCAGTCGGCGCTCACCGCGCTCGACGCCGCCTGGCAGGCCGAGGCGGCGCTGGAAGACGCCCTGCGCACCCCGCTGGATCCGACCGAGGCCGCGCTCCGGCCCGCCGTGGGAGATCGCCCATGAAACGCCTCGCACCGCTCGCCCTCCTGCTTGTCCTTGTCGGCCACGCCACGGCCACCGAACTGGACGCCGCGTCCCAGGCGCGGCTCGGCCTGCGCCTTGCCACACTTGCCGAAGGCCAGCAGGCGCCGACCACGCGCGCGGTCGCCGACGTGCTCGACCCGGTGCCGCTGGCCAAGGCCATCGACGACCTCGAGGCGGCGCGGGCGGCGGCGCAGGCCTCGCATGCGGAGCTGGCGCGCACGCAGGCGTTGCTCGCCGCCGCGGGCAACGCCTCGCGCAAGGCGCTGGAGGCGGCGCAGGCGCAGGCGACCGCCGACCAGGCGCGACTGCGCGAGGCGCGCGTGGCACTGCGCAGCGCATGGGGCGACGATCTCGCCGACATGGCCTCCGCACACCGCGACCGTCTGCTCGACGCACTCGTGGGAGGCCGCCAGGTGCTGCTCAAGGCCGAGCCGCTGGGCCGTCCCGACGGAACCTTGCAGGTGCGCGCCGCCACGCTGCAGCTGCCGCACGGCGCCGACGTTTCCGCGCAGGTGCTCGGCCGCCTGCCACGCAGCAGTTCGGGACTGGCCGCCGGCTGGCTGCTGCAGGCCGATGCCGGTCCGCTGGTGCCCGGCATGGTGCTGACCGTGAACCTGCACGGCGAGGGCAAGCCGCTGCGCGGCGTGCTGCTGCCGCGCGCGGCGATCGTGCGCTGGAACGGGCTGGACTGGGCCTACGTCGCCACCGGAACCACGCAGTTCGAACGCCGCGCGGTGCACCCGCGGGCGATGACCGCGGCCGGCTGGCTGGTCGGTTCGCCGTTCAAGCCGGGCGAGCGCGTGGTGGTGCAGGGTGCCGAGGCGCTGGTCGCGGTCGACGCCGCGCCGGTAGCGGGCAGCGCCGCCGACGCCTCGGACGACTGACGCCGTGCTCGTCGCCATCGTCCGCAGCGCGTTGCGCGCCGCCGGCTGGGTGGTGCTGCTGGCCGTGCTGGTGTTGGCGCTCGGCGTGCAGCGGCTCATCGACGCCCGCTACGACGTGTTTCCCGATTTCGTGCCGGCACAGGCCACCGTGCAGGTGGAGGCACCGGGCTTCACCGCGCTGCAGGTCGAGCAACGCGTCACCCAGCCGATCGAGAACGCGGTCAACGGAACCACGGCCGTCGACGTGGTGCGTTCGCAGTCGATCCAGGGCCTGGCGGTGATCGACGTGGTGTTCAAGGAAGGCAGCGATCCGTTCCGCGATCGCCAGCTGCTGGCCGAGCGGGTCGGCGAGGCGGCCGCCAACCTGCCGGCCGGTGTCGATGCGCCGTCGTTGAGCCCGATGACGTCCTCGACCATGGACCTGCTCAAGATCGGCCTGGTCAGTGATCGGCTCGATCCGCTGGCCCTGCGCGATCTTGCCGACTGGACCGTCAAGCCGCGCCTGCTCGCCGTGCCCGGCGTGGCCGACGCGATCGTGTTCGGCGGCGGCGTGCGCGAATGGGACGTGCGCGTGCATCCGGACCGCCTGGCCGCCTACGGCCTCACCCTCGAAGACGTGCGCGCGGCTGCCTCCGCCGCCAGCGGCGTGCGCGGCGCCGGCTACATGGACACGCCCGACCAGCGTGTGGTGCTCGAAGCCGATGGCGGCCTCGCCGACCCGGCGCAACTGGGCCGCACCGTACTGACTCGCCATGCCGGGCGCAACGTCACCCTGGCGGACGTGGCCAGCGTCGGCGTCGGCGCCGCGCCGGCGTTCGGCGACGCACGCATCGACGCACGTCCGGGCATCCTCATCGCGATGACCAGCCAGTACGGCAGCAATACGCTCGAAGTCACGCGCGCGGTGGAAAGGGCGCTGGACGATCTCAAGCCCATGCTCGGCGGCCAGGGCGTCACGCTGGTGCCGGCGCTGCATCGCCCGGCGACCTTCGTCGAGGTGGCGCTTGCCAACATGCGCGATGCGCTGGCCTTCGGAGCCGCGCTGGTATTGCTGGTGCTGGTGCTGTTCCTGAAGGACTGGCGCACGGCGCTGATTTCCTTCGTCAGCATCCCGCTGTCGCTGGCGCTGGCCGTGCTCGCGCTGCGCTGGTTCGGCTGGACCATCAACACGATGACGCTGGGCGGCCTGGCGGTGGCGTTGGGCGTGGTGGTGGACGACGCGATCATCGACGTGGAGAACATCGACCGGCGCCTGCGCACGGCGGGCGACGGGATACCGCGCATCGACACGGTCCTGGCCGCCTCGCTGGAAGTGCGCCGGCCGGTGGTGCTGGCCACCGTGGTGGTCGGTCTGGTGTTCGTGCCGATCCTGTTGCTGCCGGGCCTGCAAGGCAGTTTCTTCGCACCGCTGGCCGGTGCATTCCTGCTGGCCACTTTCGCGTCGCTGCTGGTGGCGCTGACGGTGACGCCCGCGCTGTGCCTGTGGCTGCTGCGCCCGGGTCGCCGCCATCGCGAGCCGCGCTGGCTCAAACGCACCAAGCTCGCCCAGCACCGCCTGCTCGAGCGCGCGCTGCCGCATGGTGGCGCGCTGCTGGCGGCCGCGCTGGTCGTCGGCGCGCTGGCGGTGGCGGCATTGCCGTTCTTCGGTGCCTCGCTGCTGCCCGAGTTCCGCGAGGGGCATTTCGTGCTGCAGCTGACCGGACCTTCGGGCGCCTCGCTGGCGGAGATGGACCGCATCGGCGAACGCATCAGCCGCGGCGTGCTGGCGATCCCCGGCGTGGCCAGCGTGTCGCTGCAGATGGGCCGCGCCGAAGCGGTGCAGGACACCTGGCCGCCCAACCGCGGCGAGCTGCACGTGGAGTTGAAGCCGGACCTGGCGGCTGACGCGCAGGTGCGCATCGAGAACGCGCTGCGCAAACTTCTGGACGGCTATCCGGGCCTGAGTTCGGAAGTGGTGACCTTCCTCGGCGACCGCATCAGCGAATCGCTCTCGGGCGAAACGGCACCGGTAACGCTGAGCCTCTACGGCTCCGACCTGGATCGCCTCGACACGCTGGCGGCGAAGGCGCAGTCCATCGTAAGGGCCGTTCCCGGCGCCGGCAGCGTGCGGCTGGCCGAATCGGCCGACGTGCCGACCTTGCGCATCGCGCCCGATCCGGACCGGCTTTCCGCCCGCGGCCTGCGCATGACCGACGTGCTGGATGCCGTGGCCGCCGCTCACCAGGGCGTGGTCGTCGGCGAGGTCTACCGCGGCGTCCAGCCGGTGGCGATCCGGTTGACTCTCGACGACACAGCCGTGCGCGACCCGGAGGCCGTCGGCGCGTTGCTGCTGCCGGCCGCCGACGGCCAGAGCGTGCCGCTGTCGGAGGTCGCCACGGTCGACCTGGTCAAGGGTCGCGCCACCGTGCAGCACGAAGGCGGCCGGCGCCGCCTCGTGCTGGCGGTGACGCCGGCCACGTCCGACGTGGTCGGCTTCGTGGCGCACGCCCGCGCGAAGCTGGACCGGCAACTGAAGCTTCCGGCGGGCTACTACGTCGAGTTCGGCGGCGCCGCCGAGGGCGCGGTAGCCGCGCAACATGCGTTGCTGTTGCACAGCGCGCTCGCGGGCGCCGCGATCATCGCGCTGTTGCTGCTCTCCTTCCCCGACCGGCGCAGCGTGGCACTGATCCTGGCCAACGTGCCGTTCGCGCTGGTCGGCGGCGTGATCGCCGCAGCGCTGGCCGGCGGTGTGCTGTCGATCGGCGCCCTGGTCGGCTTCGTCACCCTGTTCGGCATCGCCGCGCGCAACACCATCCTGCTGATCGCCCACTACGAGCACCTGGTCGCCACCGAAGGCGCGCACTGGAACCGCTACACGGTGCTGCGCGGCGCGCGCGAGCGGCTCACGCCGATCCTGATGACCGCGCTGGTCACCGCGTTGGGCCTGCTGCCGCTGGCGCTGGGCAGCGGCGAGCCGGGGCGCGAGGTGGAGGGGCCGATGGCTATCGTGATCCTGGGCGGCCTGCTCACGTCCACCGTGCTCAACCTGCTCGTCATGCCGGCGCTTGCTGGCCGCTACCTGCGACCTGCCACCCCGTCCAGTCCGGCGTAGGGGCTTCGGCCACCATCGGACGTCCGTGGTGGGCCGAAGCCCCCTGCGGACGCAGGCCTGGCGTGCTCCAATGGGCTTCGGCCACGGACACGGGATCGATCATGCATTACCACGGCAGCTGCCATTGCGGCCGCATCGCCTTCGACGTCGAGGGCGAGCTTGACCAGGTGACCGACTGCAACTGCTCGCACTGCAGCCGCAAGGGCTACCTGCTCTGGTTCGTGCCGCGCGGCCAGCTTGAGCTGGCCACGCCGGAAGCCGACATGGCGGCCTACACTTTCAACAAGCATGCGATCGAGCACCGCTTCTGCCCGCAATGCGGCTGTGCGCCGCTGGCGTTCGGGACCGCGCCGGACGGCCAGCCGATGGCCGCGATCAACGCGCGGTGCCTGGAAGGGCTGGATCTGGCCGCGCTCAAACGCGTGCCGGTGGACGGGCGCAGCTTCTAGCGCGTCCTGCCGCCCGACCCCGCGGGCACGGCGCGATGACGCGCGGTCGCGGCGGCTGGCGGCTTGCGCCCGCCGTCGATCACCGAATGCTGCTCCCGCTCCCGCGCCCGACGAAGCTCGTTCGTGTAATGGAATGCCAGCAGCCGGGTGCGTACCTCCGGCGATGCGTACAGCAACTCGCAGTCTGCCCGCAGCGAGCCGCTGACGAACATGCCGGCGAGGACAAGCAACAGGAGTGGTCGTGACATGGCGCGGCTCCGCGGCGGGAGTGCCCATCCTCCGGCCGCGCCCTGATCGCGGCCATCCGCATCTTGCTCGTTACTGGACCGGCTTGACCATCCGCAGCAGGTCCACGCCGTAGCCGGCGGCTTCGTAGATCGCACGGGCCCGCTCGTTGCCCGGGAAGACCGCCAGGGTGATCAGCGCGCAGCGGTGTTCGCGGGCCCACGCTTCGGCGTGCGCCATCAGCGCCTTGCCGACGCCGCGGCCTTCGTGGGCGGGCGCCACCGCCACGTTGTTGATGTGGCAGTTGGTGCGACCGGTGAAGAAATCCTGAGTCTTCTGCAGTTCGATGAAGCCGACCACGGTGCCGTCGCCGTCCTCGGCGATGAACAGGAAGTCGTTGGCGGTGCCGTCCTCGAGGTGACGCAGCAGGTCCTTGCGGATGCCATCGATGCACGTGTGCCGTTTGCGCCAGGGCGGCAGCGGAAACTCCACGAAACGCGGGACCAACCCGAGGATGAAGTCGTCATCGTCCTCGGCCAGGCGGATCAGGAAATTCGCGTCGCTCATACGGCGGTCGTTCGGTTGGCAACGATGGAAGCGGTTCTACCACCGAGCAGGCGCGGCTGGGAAGTCCCGCCCGCGAATCCGGCCGGGCTTTGCTACGGTGCGAGCCTCCCCTGCCCGGAAGAAATGCCGATGAACGGACGTCTATCCACTCCCCGCGCCTCGCGCAGGCCGGTTGCCCTGCTGGCCTGCATGGGACTGGTCCTCGCCACTGCCGTACAGGCCCAGGACACCCCGCAAGCCATCAACCCGTCCGCGCTGCCGCCAGCGCACGGCTATTCGCACGTCGTGATCGCGCCACCGGGACGGATGGTGTCGATTTCCGGCCAGGTCGCGATGGACCGCAAGGGCAGGGTGGTCGGCGAAGGCGATTTCCGTGCGCAGTGCGTGCAGGTGTTCGAAAACCTGCGCGTCGCGTTGAGGAGTGCGGGACTGGACTTCGAGGACGTGGTGCGCACGGACATGTACGTCACCGACCTTGCGCACCTGGACGTGTTGCGCGATGTGCGGGCGCGTTACTTGCCCACCGACGCGCCGGCCACCAGCACGCTGGTGAAGGTTGACGCACTGTTCCGGCCCGAGCTGATGATCGAGGTGGCCGCCGAGGCGGTCCAGCCTGTGGAACGAAAGCCGCGACGCTGACCCGTATCGCTCAGGCTGGCCGTGCGGCTGTTTAGAATGCGCCGACGCGAAAAAGGATTGATGCGTGGCGAACCTTGCGCTGTTCGACTTCGACGGAACGATCACCACCCGCGAGACCATGGCCACGTTCATGTATCGCGCCGTGCCGGCACGCCGGCAGGCGTGGGGCAGGCTGCTGCTGGCCCCCTGGGTCGCCGGCTACAAGTGTGGCGTGCTCTCCGGTGTGGCGGTGCGCACCGCGGTCGTGCGCGTCGGCTTCGCCGGCGTGGCGCTCGCAAGCGTACAGGCCCATGGCGCGGCGTTTGCCGACGAGGCTCTGCCGCCGCTGCTGCGGCCGGAGGTGATGGCGCGCGTCCGCTGGCATCAGCAGCAGGGCGACACCGTGGCGGTGGTTTCCGGCGGGCTGGACGTCTATCTCGCACCCTGGTGCCGCCTGCACGGCCTGGGGCTGGTCTGCTCCACGCTGGAACATCGCGATGGCCGCCTCACCGGGCGTTATCAGGGCGCGCAGTGCGTGAACGAGGAAAAGGCGCTGCGGGTCCGTGCCCATTACGACCTGGCCAGGTACGGGCGCATCTACGCCTATGGCGACACGCACGAGGACCTCGCGTTGCTGGATCTCGCGCACCACCGCTTTTATCGCGGCCAGGAACAGTTGGCGCATGCCTGACGGATCGGCATGCCTGGCGGACCGCCGTCGCTCCCGCGCGCTTCCTTTCCCCGCGAGGCGGGGGAGGATTCGCGTCAGCGGCTCACGACCGGCAGCGCGATGAAGCTCGCCTTGCCCGGCGCGTGGTACACGCGCTGGGTTGCCTTCACGTAATCGGCCGGCTTCGCCTTGAAGATGTTCGGCACGTAGGTCTGCGGGTTTCGGTCGTACAGCGGGAACCAGCTCGACTGCACCTGCACCATCAGCCGGTGGCCGGGCAGGAAGACGTGGTTGGCGTTGGGCAGGCTGAAGCGGTAGTCCAGCGGCTGGTCGGTGGCCAGCGGCGCCGGCTTGTCGAAGCCGGTGCGGTAGCGGCCGCGGAATATGTCCATCGCCACCGCCAGCTGGTAGCCGCCCATCTGCGGCTGCTCGGCAACCTGGTCGGGATAGACGTCGATCAGCTTGACCACCCAGTCGCTGTCGGTGCCGCTGGTGGAGGCCACCAGATGGACCTCGGGCGCGCCGGCGATGGTCAGCGGCGCGGTCAGCGGCGCGGAGACGTAGGTCAACACGTCGGTGCGGCCGGATGCCTCGCGCTGGTCGTCCACCAGCCACTCTTGCCAGGTCTGGCCATTGTCGTAGCCGACCGGCTGGATCGGGCGAGCACGGAACGGCACCGGATGCGCCGGGTCGGACACGTACTCGTCATAGGCGGCGCCTTGGGCCGGGGCGGCGAAGCCCAGCGCATGGTCCGGCTCCAGATACAGTGCGCGACTCGTCGTGGCGCACCCCTTTGCACACGCCAGCGGCCAGTGGTCCAGGCGCTGCCAGCGGTTGGCGCCGGTCTGGAAGGCGGTGACCGGCGCGATGTCGGCCTTGGGCGCGCCGTCCTTCAGGTATTGCGCCAGGAACGGCCGCAGGATCTGCTCGCGGAAATATTTCGCGGTGTCGCTGCCGAAGCGGATCGCGCCCAGCGCGCTGCCCTCGTCGATCTGCTGCCCGTGGTACCACGGCCCCATCACCAGCTTGACCATGGTGCCGTCGGTGTCCTTGGGCTTGATCGCGCGGTACACCGCCGTTGCGCCGTAGATGTCCTCCTGGTCCCACAGGCCGTGCACCAGCATCACCGGGACCTTCAACGGCTGCTTCGCCAGCAGTTTGTCCACCGCCTGGTCGGACCAGAACGCGTCATAGGCCGGGTGCGCCACGATCTTGTTCCAGAAGCCCAGCTGGCCCATGCCGTACGCCTCGCCCATCGCACCGGCCGAGCCGTAGTGCATGAACAGGTCGTATTCGTCGTGGAAACTGGTCCACCAGCGGACGGAGTTGTCCCGGCTGGCTTCCTGCTCGTAGATGTAGGACATGTTCTGCTGGCGGAAGGCACCGTTGTGGAACCAGTCGTCGCCCATCCAGCCGTCGACCATCGGGTTCATCGGCACCGACACCTTGAGCGCCGGGTGCGGGTCGACCAGCGCCATCAGCGGCTCGAAGCCGTCGTAGGAAATGCCCAGCGTGCCGACCTTTCCGTTGGACTCGGGGACGTTCTTCACCAGCCAGTCGATGGTGTCGAAGGTGTCGGTGGCGTCGTCCACCGGCGTCGGGTTGAGCGTCCCATGGACCGGGCGATTCATCACGAAGTCGCCCTCGGAGCCGTACTTGCCGCGCACGTCCTGCACCACGCGGATGTAACCGTCCTCGACGATCACGTCGGTGGCGTTGTCGTAGCCCTGGAGCATCGGCGCAAGGTGGCCGCTCATGGTGTGGCTGGTCAGCGCATCGGCATCGTAGGGCGTGCGGGTGAGCAGGGTGCCGGCGCGCTTCGCGCCCTTGGGAACCAGGATCACGGTGTGCAGCTTCACGCCGTCGCGCATCGGGATCATCACATCGCGCCGTTCGTAGTCGAAGCCCGCGGTGACGGGCGTGAAATGCGCCGGCGTTTCGCTGGGATAGTTCGGGTATGCCGACTGCGGTGCGTCGGCGGCGGGCAGCGCGGCGCTGGCGGCGAGCAGCAGGGCCAGCAGGATCGGTCGGACGGCGAGGCGTGACTTCATGGCGGGGCTCCCCTGGGGCAACCGGGCTAGCGTAATCGGATCGGGGCAGGGTGTGCGGGCTGGCCGCACTCGGGGCGGGGCGCTTGGACGGTGATTTCCGCAAGGGCGCGCCGGCGCCCGGGGCGTTTGGAGGCTTTTTCGACGCGCGGGCCAATAGCCATTCGCGCTGGGCGGGAACGGGAGCAGGCCGGGCCGGCGAGAATCCGGGCCGAGCAGATGCCAAAGTGCAGCCGGATCGCCATCCCCGCGCGATCAACTCGTCAACGCATGCAGGAAGGCAATCCGCCACGCGGTCAGGTCATGCCGCTGCAACACGTCCATCATCGACCGCCACCGCGCGATCCGCTCGCGCAGGGGCATCGCCAGCGCGCGCTCCAGCGCATCGGCCACCTCGACCGTATCGGCAGGATTGACCAGCAGCGCCTCGGTCAGCTCCTGGGCTGCACCGGCGAAGCGCGACAGCACCAGTACGCCCGGATTCTTCGGATCCTGGCTGGCCACGTATTCCTTGGCGACCAGGTTCATGCCGTCGCGCAAAGGCGTGACCAGGCCCACCCGCGCCACGCGGTAGTAGCCGGCCAGCAGGCTGTGCGGAAAGGACTGGTTGACGTAGCGGATCGGCACCCATTCGGGCGTGGCGAACCTGCCGTTGATGTGGCCGGCCATGCGCTCGAGCTCGCGACGGATCAGCCGGTATTCGGGCACCGCGCCGCGCGAGGGTGGGGCGATCTGCAGCAGGGTGACGTGGCTGTGCAGCGCGGGCGAGCGCTCCAGGACGTGGGCGAGGGCTTCGAAGCGCTGCGCCAGGCCCTTGGAATAGTCCAGCCGGTCGACGCCGATGACCAGGTCGCGCCCGTCCAGGCTCTGCTTGAACTCGCGCACCGCATCCTCGCCCATCGCCTTGCGTGCCACCTCGGCCACCTCGGCGGTGTCGATGCTGATCGGGAACACGCCGGCGCGGAACAGGCGGCCATTGGCCGCGCGCAGCCGTCCTCCCGGACGCATCGCGCCGCCCACCTCGTGCAGGAAATAGTCCTCCAGCGCACGCAGGTCGCGCGCGGTGTGCAGGCCGACGAGGTCATAGCTGGCCAGCGTTTCGAGCAGCTCGCGGTGCTTGGGCAGCGCTATCAGCAGCGCGGCTGCCGGCAGCGGCGTGTGCAGGAAGAAGCCGATGCGGTTGCGCACGCCGCGCTCGCGCAGCATCGCGGCCAGCGGGATCAGGTGGTAGTCGTGCACCCAGATGATGTCGTCCGGTTCGAGCAGCTTGACCAGCTCGTCGGCGAAAATCGCGTTGACCCGCAGATAGCCTTCCAGATGGCTGCGCTGGTAATCGACCAGGTCGGGCCGGTAGTGGAACAGCGGCCACAGCGTGCGATTGGCGAAACCGGCGTAGAAGTCGTCGTGGTCGGCGCGCGAGAGGTCGATGGTGACGTACTCGATCGCGTCGTCGCTGAGCCGGTGCAGCTCCTCGGCGGTATGCGTGGCGAGCTTGCCGCTCCAGCCAAACCACAGTCCGCCACGTTCCTGCAGCGCCGCGCGCATGGCCGAGGCGAGGCCGCCGGTAGCCGTCTGCTTTGGCATGGCGACACGGTTGGAGACCACCACCAGTCGCCCGGGCTTCTTGCCGGTGCGCGTCATCGCGCGCCCCCGGGGTGCGCGCGGGCGGTCCACGGCGGGGCGGTACGGCAGGCGCCGGTCAGGTCCAGCTCAGGGCTGGCGGTCGGGTAATTGTCCTCCGCCGTTGTCGGCATCGATCGGTACTCCCTGTGCAAGGTCTTGTCCGTGGCCGGGCGCGTCCCGCACCCGCTCCAGCCAAGCCTGGACGGCGGCCGGGCTAGGCAGCGTGAACCGGGCATGGCTGGGCTCGCGCTGCCCGATCCGCACGCTGATCCCGCCGGCGCGATTGACCGCATGGAAAGCGTGCTCGTCGGTCAGGTCGTCACCCAGGTACACCGGGGTACGGCCGGCGAACGGCAACTGCTGCATCAGTTCGTCCACGGCGCGGCCCTTGTCCATTCCGGTCGGCTTGAACTCCATCACCAGGTTGCCCGGCTGCAGCTCATAACCTGGCAGATCGGCGGCGACCGCCTCGGCCGCCGCGCGCAAGGCCGGCAGGCGGTCCGGGGCGCGCCGGCAGTGCAGCGCCATGGCGTGCTGCTTGTCTTCCAGTTGCACGCCGTCGAGCCGATCGGCCAATGCCTGCACCGCGGCGCGCATGCGCGCCTGGTCGGCCGGATCGGCGGTGAGCTCGCGATGGCGGCCGTCGTCGTAACGCAGCTCGTAGCCGTGCAGGCCGGCAAGCGCCCAGGCCGGCGTGTCGAACAGTCGGTCCAGATCTTTCACGCCGCGCCCGCTGACCAGGGCCAGCGCGCCGCCGAGCCGGTCGTGCAGCGCCTGCAGGACCGCGCGCAGTCGAGGAGTGACGATCACCGCTGCCGGGTCGTCGGCGAAGTCCAGCAGGCACCCGTCCACGTCGAGGAACAGGGCCCAGCGCTGGTCCGGCCGGGGCAACGGTGGCGCCGGCAGGGACGAGCTCACGCTGGCGGACTTGGACGAAGACATCGGTCCGAGACTAGCAAAGGGGGATGTGAAAGGCCGAACGCGGTCAGTGCCGTGCCAAGTTTGGCCAACTACTGCTCGTCGTCGGCCGCCTCGATGCGCGGGGCGGGCGTCACCAGCAGCTTGTCGATACGCGCACCATCGAGGTCGACCACCTCGAAGCGGATGCCACGCCAGGCGAAGACCTCGCCTACCTGCGGGATGTGTGCCAGCGCGGTCATCACCATGCCGGCGGCGGTGCGGAACTCGTGCTCCTCCTCGCCGGGCAGGCGCTCGACGTGGAGCAGTTCGCGCAGGTCCTCGGTGGAGAGCGACCCGTCGACGAGCCAGCTGCCATCCTCGCGCGCCACGATCGGCGGGTGCTCTTCGCTGCCGCCATGACCGAGCTGGCTGGCGCCGACCACGGCGGCGAGCAGGTCGTTGAGCGTGACCAGCCCATCGATATCGCCGTACTCGTCCACCACGAGCGCCACCGGCGTCTCGGCGTCCCGGAATTCCTCCAGCAGGTCCATCGCGCGAGCCGTGGCCGGGACATATAGCGGCTTGGCCAATTGGCGGAACAGCTCCGGCGTATCGCCGGTCATGCCGCCGATCAGGCTCTTGACCTCCAGCACGCCGACCACATCGCTCTCGTCGCCCTGGTAGACGGGGTAGCGTGAGTAGGGCGTCTCACGCATCACGGCGATGTTCTCCTCGCGCGAGGCGGACCGGTCCAGCCAGGCGATGCGCATGCGCGGGGTCATCACGCTGTCGACCGTGCGGTCGCCCAGGCGCAGCACGCGGTTGACCATGTTGTGCTCGTCCGGGTCCAGTACGCCCTGCTCGGCGCTTTCGGCGACCAGCAAACGGATCTCCTCTTCGGTAACCCTGCCGCTGCCCTGGTCGTTCACCCGCAGCAGCTTGAGCAGTAGCCCGCTGGAGCGGTTGAGCAGCCATACGAACGGGCCGGTGACCCGCGCCAAGAAAAGCATCGGCATGGCGACGAACCCGGAAAGCCGCTCCGGCGCCGACAAGGCCAGCCGCTTGGGCAGCAACTCGCCGATCACGATCTGGATGTAGGAGATCACCACGAAACCGATCACGATGCCCAGGCCGTGGGCATAGGGTGCGAGCCAACTGATCCGGCCTCCCTGCAGCAACTCGGCGAAGCGGTCGCCGAGCCGGTCGCCGGCCACCGCGCCGGTCACCAGCATCACCAGCGTGATGCCCACCTGCACGGTCGAGAGGAAGTGTTCCGGCGCCTCGGCGTGGCGCAGCGCCACCCGGGCGCGCCGGCTGCCCTGGGCCATCTGCTTGAGGCGGCTCTTGCGCGAGGTGACCAGCGCCATTTCCGACAACGCGAAAAAGCCGTTGAACACCGACAGAAGGATGACGAGCGCGATATCGGTCAGCATCGCGGCGGGTGACTTCGGGGTCGCATGGGTGCGCAGTGTACGGGATGCCCGGCAAGCACGCAGTGGGGCGTGCATGGCCAGTGAAGGCCAGCGTCAGCCGTTGCCGCGGTGGCTCCTGTAACATGTCGCCTGTTTGACCCCTCACTCCGGCTTCCAGGCACGCGCATGTTTTCATTGCAGACGATTTTCGGTAAGGGCGACCGGTTCTACGGCCTGCTCGAGCAGAGCGCCGAGGCGGCGCACGGCAGCGCCAAGGCACTGCACCAGATGCTCGCCCACAAGGAGCGCGCGCCGGTGATGGCCGACTTTGCCGGCGCTCGTGCCCGCGAGAAGGCATTGGCCGCGCAGATCAGCGAGGAGCTGGTCAACACCTTCGTCACCGCGCTGGATCGCGAAGACATCGAGGCGCTCAATTCCGCGCTCTACAAGATTCCCAAGACGGTGGAAAAGTTCGCCGAGCGCTATCTGATCGTGGTCGAGCGCGTGGCGGACGTCGATTTCGCCCAGCGCGCCTGCGTGCTGGAAGAGTCGGTCAGCGTGGTCGTCGAGATGATCGGCGAGCTGCGCCACGGCCTGCGCATCGATCCGGTCAAGAAGCTGCAGGACCGCCTGCAGGCGCTGGAGTCCGAGGGTGATCGCATGCTGCTGGCGCCCTACCGCACGCTGTACGTGGAAGGCCACGACGCGATGAAGGCGATGCTCGCCAAGGATCTGTTCGAACTGATCGAGAAGGCGATCGACAAGTGCCGCGACGTCGGCAACATCGTCTATTCGATCGTGCTCAAGCACTCCTGAGGCCGCGCGCATGAGCCTGGGCCTGGTCTTCGCGGTGGTGCTGATCGCACTCGCCTTCACCTACATCAACGGCTTCCACGACACCGCCAACTCGATCGCCACGGTGGTGGCGACCAAGGTACTCAGTCCCGGCCAGGCGGTGCTGCTGGCGGCGGTGACCAACCTCATCGGCGCGCTGTGGGGCACCGCGGTGGCCAAGACCATCGCCGCCGGACTGATCGACACGCACGTGGTCGAGGCCGGGCCGCAACTGTTGATCTGCGCGTTGCTCGCGGCCACGGTGTGGAACCTGATCACCTGGTGGCTGGGCCTTCCTTCCAGTTCCAGCCATGCACTGGTCGGTGCGCTGGTCGGCGCGGCGATCGCCGCGGCGGGCGACAACTTCGGCGCGGTGATCTGGTCGCAGGGTGGCTGGTGGGCCGGCAAGGGCGTGATCCCGAAGGTCGTCGTGCCGATGGTGGTCTCGCCGCTGATGGGCTTCATCATCGGCTTCCTGTTGATGGGGGCGCTGTACGCGCTGTTCGCCTGGCTGGCCAACCGCAAGGGATGGCTGAAGCGGCTGGGTCGTACGCCGTTCGTCAACGCGTTCTTTGGCAAGGCGCAGATCGTCTCGGCCAGCGCGATGGGCCTGGCCCACGGCATGAACGACGCGCAGAAGAGCATGGGCATCATTGCGCTCGCCCTGGCCGGCGGTACCGCCGCGGGCCAGATGGATCACCTGCCGCAGTGGCTGGGTTTCCTGCGCATCGCCGGTTCCGCCGAGGGTGGCTTCAATGTGCCGGCGTGGGTGGCGGTGGTGTGCGCGCTGACCATGGCCGCGGGCACCGCCGGCGGCGGCTGGCGCATCATCAAGACGCTCGGCCACAAGATGGTCAAGCTGCATCCGATCAACGGCTTCGCCGCCGAGGGCAGCTCGGCCGCGGTGATCCTCACCGCCTCGGCGTTCGGTATCCCGGTGTCGACCACGCACAACGTGTCCGCCTCGATCATGGGCGTGGGCGCGGCCAAGCGCTTCAACGCGATCCGCTGGTCGGTGGTCGAGCGCATGGTGTGGGCCTGGATCCTGACCCTGCCGATCACCGCACTGCTGGCCTACGGCTTCGTGCGGCTGGTGCAGCTGTTCGCGCACTGATCCGGGAGTTTTGTAGAAGCTGCGCTTGACGGCGATGCTCCCGGCGGAAGGCACGCCGGCAGCGGTTTCACGAAAAGCCGCGCGCCGTTTGCGTCAGAAGCTGTCGCCACCGCTGGCGATGACCTGCTCCAGCTGGTCGCCCAACTGGCCGAGTTCGCCGATCAGGCGCTCGAGCTCGCCGCCGTCGAGGAACTCGTAGGGACGGTTCTCGCACAGGTGCAGGTAGGGCGATCCGTCCAGATCGGCCACGGCCAGGAAGCCGGTGCGTTGTTCCCAGTTGAAGCGCAGGCAGCGGCGCGGATCGGTGCCCGCCAAGGGGCCGATCGGTGTGGACAGGCGCAGGTAGCGACGGCCACCCTCGTCCTCCAGCTCGGCCAGATAGATGCCCTGGTGGCGCCCGAGCGGCAGGGCCAGATCGAAGCTGATCAGGTACGGATCGTTCTGTCGCAGCGCGTGCTGGCTGCCGACGTGGGAACGCACGGCTTCGAAATGGCGCATGGGCGGACTCCTTGATGCGACGCCGATGGTAACCTCCCGCCGCATCGTGCCCAAGTGACGAGCCATGCAGGAAAGCCACACCCGCGTCTATGCCGCCGTCGCCGCCATCCCGCGTGGCCGCGTCGCCAGCTATGGCGCAATCGCCGCCCGCGCCGGGCTGCCGGGGCGCGCGCGGCTGGTCGGCAAGCTGCTGGGCGAGACACCTGACGGGATGGAACTGCCTTGGCATCGCGTGCTGCGCGCGAGCGGCCACATTGCGTTGCCGCCGGGCAGTCGCGGCTTCCGCGAGCAGTGCCGGTTGCTGCGCGCCGAGGGCATCGACGTGGTCAATGGTCGCGTGCCCCTGTCGCGCTTTGGACTGGATGCGGACCTGGACCGCGTGCTCTGGGGCATGACCTTGTAGGGTCGGCTTCAACCCACCCACGCAACCCGCGACCTACAACCCGCATCCGGCTTTGCCTACCGCTACCGGCGCGCGTCGCGGACGGGCGCGGAACGCTGCTTTGGTAGCATGCACCCGATGTCTTCCCGCGCCCTCGATCTCCTCCACAGCGTCTTCGGTTACGCCAGCTTCCGCGGCCAGCAACAGGCCATCGTGCATGCGGTGGCCGAGGGCGGCGACGCGCTGGTACTCATGCCCACCGGTGGCGGCAAGTCGCTGTGTTACCAGATTCCCGCACTGCTGCGACCGGGTACGGCCATCGTCGTCTCGCCGCTGATCGCGCTGATGCAGGATCAGGTCGATGCCTTGCGCGAAGCGGGCGTGGCCGCGGCCTACCTCAATTCCAGCCTGCCGCCCGAGGACCAGCGCGAGGTCGAACGCCGCCTGCTCGCCGGCGGCCTGAAACTGCTCTACGTGGCGCCCGAGCGCCTGCTCACGCCCCGCTTCCTGGGCCTGCTCGAACAGATCGACGTGGCGCTGTTCGCCATCGACGAGGCGCACTGCGTTTCGCAGTGGGGCCACGACTTCCGTCCGGAGTACCGCGAATTGGCGGTATTGGCCGAGCGCTTTGCCCAGATCCCGCGCATCGCGCTCACCGCCACCGCCGACGCGCGCACCCGCGAGGAAATCGTCGAGCGGCTCGGCCTGGGCCGGGCGCACCGGTTCGTCTCCAGCTTCGACCGGCCGAACATCCGCTACCGCGTGACGCTCAAGCACAATCCGCGCACGCAGCTGATGCAGTTCCTCGATGGCCACCGTGGCGAGGCCGGGATCGTCTATGCGCTGAGCCGGAAGAAGGTCGACGACACCGCCGCCTGGCTGGCCGAGGCCGGTATCGAGGCGTTGCCATACCACGCCGGCCTGGATGCGCGGGTGCGCGCGGCCAACCAGCAGCGCTTCCTGCGCGAGGATGGCGTGGTCATGGTCGCCACGGTTGCCTTCGGCATGGGCATCGACAAGCCGGACGTACGCTTCGTCGCGCACCTGGACCTGCCGCGCTCGATGGAGGGCTACTACCAGGAGACCGGCCGCGGCGGTCGCGACGGCCTGCCGGCCGAGGCCCTGATGCTTTATGGCCTGTCCGACGTGGTGACGATGAGCCAGATGATCGCCCAGTCCGACTCAGCCGACGAACGCAAGCGCATCGAGCGCCAGAAGCTGGAGAGTCTGCTCAGCTTCGCCGAGGCCACCCGCTGCCGGCGCGAGCTTCTGCTGGGCGCGTTCGGCGAGGACTACGAGGGACCCTGCGGCAACTGCGACAACTGCCTCGAGGCGCCCAGGACCTGGGATGCCACCGTCCCCGCGCAGAAGGCGCTGTCGGCGGTCTACCGCAGCGGCCAGCGTTTCGGTGCCGGGCACGTGATCGACATCCTGCGCGGCATCGAGGGCGAGCGCATGCGCCAGTTGGGCCATGAACGCCTGACCACGTTCGGCATCGGCGCCGACATGGACGAGAAAGGCTGGCGCTCGGTGTTCCGTCAGCTACTCGCCGCCGGCCTGCTCGAAGCCGATGCCGAGGGCTACGGCACCCTGCGCCTCACGCCAGCCAGCCGGGCAGTGCTGACCGGCAGCCAATCGGTGCTGCTGCGCGAGGACGCCCGTCCCGTGCGCAGTGCCCGCCGTCGCCGCGACAGCCAGCTGGTGACCGGCGCCAGCCTGGGCATCGAAGCCTACGAACAGGCGACGTGGGATGCCTTGCGTGCGCTGCGCACGCGCCTGGCCAAGCAGCAGGGCGTACCGCCCTACGTGGTCTTCCACGACGCCACGCTCTTGGCCATGCTGCGCGCCATGCCCGCCAACGAGGACGAGCTGGCGGAAGTCAGCGGCGTGGGCGAAGCCAAGCTCAAGCGATACGGCCGCGATTTCCTGGCCGTGATCAACGCGACCGACCAGGTGCCGTAACGGTTGGCTGGCGTCCCTCGCCGCCCGAGGTCGCGGAGCCTCTCGGTCGTGCCGCGGCGAGCCGGGAGGGTGCGCCCGCCGCGGTACCGGAATCGGGCCGTTCGGGATTCACGCGCCATGCACGCTCCGTGTCGATAGTCGCGAGGCCCGCCGGGCTGCGCCAGACGACCCCCGGGGCGCGCTGCATCGGGGCCCGGACCGGACGCAGTTTCGTGGATGGCTGCGGCACCGGAGGGCTGGGGGTCGCCAGTTCCGGCAAAAGGCGGGAGGGGGTATCGGCATCGCCCTGAACTCTGTGAACGCGGTCGCGCTCCGGGGATGTAACGGTGCGGTCCAGGTGTCCCGATGCCTTGATGACAGACGCTTGGTTATAGTGCGCGGATATACCACCGAGGCATATCGATGGACAGCTCTGGCCAGACACCCGTTCTTTCCCGCAGCAAGCGATCGTCCGGACCGCAGGGAACCCGGCTGTTCTCCGCCGAGGAACTGCGCCAGGTCGCCCGCGAGGCCGCGCCCGTCCTGCTCGGCCGCGCCAGCGCCGCCGCCCCGGTGCTGGAGGGTGCCACCGGGGCGCTCCAGGGCAAGCGGATCTCCCTGCGCTCGGGCCGGCAGACGATCGGCCGGCGCGGCGACAACGACATCGTGCTGGACGATCTGAGCGTGTCGGCCTCGCATGCCTGGATCATGAACCAGCAGAACCACTACGTGGTCATGAACACCCTGTCGACCAACGGCACCTTCGTGAACGGCAAGCGCGTCCACGAGGCGACCCTGCGCCACGGCGACCGCGTCCGCTTCGGGCAGATGGAATTCACCTTCCTCACCCGCGAACGCGGTGCCGGGGCGGCGGCCCGGCACGGCTGGCTGGCGCTCGGCGCCGCCGCGCTGGTTGCAATGGGAGTAGCGGCATGGTGGCTGGTCTGACCCCAGTCGCCGAAGAACGTGCCGTCCCGCCGACGGTGGGACGCTACCGCATCGAGGGCGTGCTCGGCGCCGGCGCGATGGCGGTGGTCTACGCCGGCTTCGATCCGGAAATCGAGCGCCAGGTCGCGATCAAGTGCCTGCGCAATGCGGTGGCGGCCGATCCGGCCTATCGCGCGCGCTTCGTCACCGAGGCACGCGCGGTCGGCCATCTGACCCACCCGCATATTGTCACCCTGTTCGACGTGGGCGAGATGGAGGACGGTCGTCCCTATATCGCGATGGAGCGGCTTTCGGGCGACACCCTGGCCAGCCGGGTGGCCCGTGAGGGCTTTCCCGCGTTGCCGGTGATCTTGGGCCTGGTCGAGCAGATCGCGGGGGCGCTCGATTATGCGCACGCGCAAGGTGTGGTCCACCAGGACATCAAGCCGGAGAACATAATGCTCTCCGACGGCTGGCAGCATGCCAAGGTGAGCGACTTCGGCATCGCCGAACGGCGCGACCCGCGCAGTCCCGGCGGACCGCGCCGCGAGGTCGGCGGCACGCCCGCCTACATGGCGCCGGAGCATCTGTCCGGCGAACGTACCGACGCGCGCAGCGACCTGTTCTCGCTGGGGGTGGTGCTGTTCTGGCTGTTGAGCGGCAAGTTGCCGTGGGAGGAAACCGGCGACGTCCGGCGCCTGCAGGCCGAGCGCCAGCGCCTGCCGCAGCCCACGCTGCAGCTGCGCGACGCGTTCACGCCTTCGATCCTGCTGGACATCGTGCAGACGCTGCTCGCGCCAGCGCCGCAGGACCGCTACCAGCGCGGCGCCGAGCTGATCGACGATCTGCGCCTGGCGCTGCGCGAGTACGAGCGCCTGCACGCGAAGCCGATCGCCACGCGGCTGATCTCGCTGCGGCTGCGCTGGGCCGGCATCCTGGCTGCGGTGTTGAGCCTGACGCTGCTGATCGGACTGGCGGCGATCTACACCCGGCAGAACGCCGCGGTCACCGGCCTGGCGCAGGACTATGGACGCTCGCTTGGCCGGATGGTCGCCAGCGAGGCGGCGGAAAACCTGTTGCTGGACGACCGCGCCGCCACGCGCGCGCTGGTGCAGGACATCGCGCGCAACAAGCAGATCTATTACCTGGCCGTGGCCAACCGCTACGGCGAAGTGATCGCCAGCACCCGCGCGGACGAGCAGGACAAGCCGCTGCCGGAGCGCACCAACGAGGAGTTCCTGCCGGGCGCGGCCGACATCGCCAGTTACCGCGTGCGCCTCCCCGACGGCGACGACTCCGGCGAAATGCTGGTGTTCGACGTGCCGGTCAACTACCAGACGGCCAAGGTCGGCCAGCTGCGGCTGGGCATCAGCGACGCACCGCTGCGCGCTGCGCAGAAGACCACGCTCAAAGCCATCGTGGCCGTGCTGCTGGTGACGCTGGCGGCAGTGACCGGTGCCGCCTACTGGTTGTTCCGCCGCCTGCTCGGCTTGCTGGACGTGCTCGGCGAGGCGATGCTGCGGGTCGGCCGCGGTGACTTCGGGCATCGCATCCGGCTGGTGCGCCACGACGAACTTGGCCGCCTGTTCACCGCCTTCAACCTGATGTGCAATGCCCTGCAGGCGCGCGAGCGACGACCCCGCCGGCCCGCCGTCAAACCGACGGTTCCGCTCGAACTACCTACCCGCATCATGCCCACCGAGCAGCGGGTGGAGGACAAGGCGACACGGCATTAGTGGTGAGCTTGCCGGGCGCCGGGGCGGAATCGGCTCCCTGTCACCCGCCGTTTCCTCAGTACTGCTTCAACCGCTGTTTGAGCTCCAGCGCCCGCGCGCGGTATACCGTCGCCGGCTCGAAGTCCGGTTCGATCGCCAGCACGCGGTTCCATAGCGAGATCGCCTGGTCCAGTTGCTGGTCGCGGTACAGCACGATCGCGCGCTGGTGATAGACCGCAACCAGCTGCTCGCGCAGCGCCTTGGCGTCCGCGCCGGAAGGCGGCAATTGCGGATCGACGTCCAGCGCCTGGTCCATCCGTTCCAGCGCCTGGCTGTGCTGGCCCTTGTGCAGCAACGCGAGGCTTTCGTCCTGCAGGTGGCGCGCCCTGGCCGTGCCGGAACCGTCGCCGGAGGGCGGCGCTGCAGCCGTGGCGTCGGGCGCCTGCACCGGACCTTCCGGTCGCGTGCCGGCGGCCAGTCGCGAGGCGGGCACGCGCAGCGTCTGGCCCACGCGCAGCATCGACGGATCGGCCGAATCGTTGTACCGCGCCAGGATCAGGAACCGTCCGCCGTCCCCCAGGAAACGGGCCGCCAGCGTGCTGTAGGAATCGCCTGGACGCACCACATACGGGCGCGAGGCGTGTCCCAGCGCTTCTTCCGGATCGACGGTGAGCTGGCGCAACACCGACTGGGCCGCGCGATCGTCCGGATAGACCTGCAAGTACCGGCGCAGTTGCCGCTCGCCCTCGGCATAGTGGCCCGACTGCAACTGGTCGTTGATGATGGAGGCCAGCGAGGGCGGCGGCGCCTCGTCGGCCGGGGCGCGCACCGGCGCCGAGGCGGGCGCCGGCGTCACCGTCACCGCCGGCTTGTTGTGGCCGCTCATGCGCGCCTTCAGTTGCTGCAACTGGGCGCAGCCGCCCAACCCGATCGCCAGCAGTCCGACCAGCACCAGCGGCCCCAGTCGCTGGCCCTGCGCGACATGGCGCGCGTAATCCGTGTTCTGCACCGATTGCCTCATACCTGTCCGATACCCAAGTCGCCCGCCATGCGGCGGCGGGCAAGGCGCTTCCACAGTCCACGACTGCGGGCGCGCAACCATTGCATCCAGCCTATCCGGGCGAAGATCAAGGACACATTGTCGCCGTCCACGCCGCCGCGCTCCACCGCCCGGGCCAGTGCTTCGTGCAGGGCCTCTCGCTGATTGCGCCGGCGCGCAAGCCGGGCGAGCTCCACGGTCGATAGCCGCTCCCACACGCCGTCGCTGCACAGCGCGAAGGACTGGCCCAAACGCAGCACGGCCAGACCGTGCTCAACCTGGGGCGGATGCGGCCCGCCCAGCCCGCGCAGCAGCATGTGCTGGTCGATGTCCTCGCCCATGGCCTCGGCCTCGAGCTCGCCACGGGCCACCTTCATCTGCGCCACGCTGTGGTCCTGCGTGCGGCCAAGGAGGCGTCCGCGCTGAAAACGGTAAAGCCGGCTGTCGCCCACGTGCGCCCAGCAGGCGCGGCGTCCGCGGATAAGCAGCGTGACGACCGTCGAGTGCGGTTCGGCGCCGATCAGTCCCTCGCCGCGCCGGCGCAACTCGGCGTGGGCGGACTGGCAAAGCGATTCGAGGAACAGCGGGCCGGGCTGTTCGCGCCACAGGCCCTGCTGCCACAACCGGTGGGTGACCTCGATGACGCCCGCGGACGCCAGCTCGCCGGCGCCGTCGCCGCCCATGCCGTCGGCCAGCACCAGCAACCGCGTATCGGTGGCCGGGTCATGCAGGCAGATGCAGGCATCCTGTTGCGTGGCGCGCCCGCCGCGTGCGCGGCCGGCCACGACTGACGGCACCGCCTGCGCTTCCTCGATCCCCTGATCCATCGTCCGGCCCCTGTCCGAAGATGGCCAAGAGCATACCGCCTGGGCCGGCGCAGTGCGGACCACCCGGCTTCGCGCTCCTACGGGCGAAAGGCACCGGTATGCCGGACGCGCGCGCCCGCAAGTGGCGCCTACATGTCGAACTTGGCGAGCTGGAAGCCGCGTTGGTGGTACTCGCGCCAGCGCTCGCGCGAGCCGGTGCGTTCGGCCTCGTCCGCGGCTACCACTTCCAGCACGCGCTCGAAGCGTCCGTTCGGACAGGCGTCGCGCAGGTTGATCAGCAGCGGTCGGTCGTCGGTGCCGATGCCGGGCGGCACGATCAGCACGGCGGTGTGCGCGTCGTCGTCGTCGCCCGCCAGCTGGTGCGGGATGTAGGCGTCGCTGTCGAAGTCCCACAGCAGTTCGTCGACCGCCTCGGCCTGCTCGAAATCGCGGGTGAGGATCAGCGTCGGCTGCTGCGCCGCATAGGCGCGTCGCGCCAGTTCGCACACCAGCAGCAGGGGCTGCTCGCGGAAGCGCGGCTTGTCGATCAAATAGAAGTCGGCGCGGGGCATGATCGACTCGGCAGGATGAGAGAAGTCCGGCGCCGCGCGTGCGGCGCCGGTGGCGGTCAGCCGGCGCGATCGATCAGCCACTGCGCCAGCAGCGGCACCGGGCGGCCAGTGGCCAGGCCCTTGCGGCCCTCGTCCCACGCGGTGCCGGCGATGTCCAGGTGCGCCCAGCGCTGGCCTTCGGTGAAACGCGACAGGAAGCAGGCGGCGGTGATCGCGCCGGCGCTCTTGCCGCCGATGTTGGCCACGTCGGCGAAACCGGATTCCAGCTGCACCTGGTAGTCGTCCCACAGCGGCAGGCGCCAGGCGCGGTCGAGCGTGTGCTCGCCGGCATCCAGCAACTCCGCGGCCAGGTCGTCGTGCTTGCTCATGAGGCCGGTGGCGTGCTTGCCCAGTGCGACGACGCAGGCGCCGGTGAGCGTGGCGGCATCGACGATGGCCTTGGGCTGGTAGGTCTGGGCCGTCCAGGTCAGGGCGTCGCACAGGATCAGGCGACCCTCGGCGTCGGTGTTGAGCACCTCGATGGTCAGCCCCGACAGGCTGGTGAGCACGTCGCTGGGGCGGTAGCTGTCGCCGTCGGGCATGTTCTCGGCCGACGGCACCACGCAGACCAGGTTGAGCTTGAGCCTCATGTTGACCGCGGCGACGAATGCGCCCAGCACGCCGGCCGCGCCGCCCATGTCGAACTTCATTTCTTCCATGCCGGCGCCCGGCTTGAGGCTAAGGCCGCCCGAATCGAAGGTGATGCCCTTGCCGACGAACGCGTAGGGCTTGTCGCCCGCGGCGCCGCCCTTGTACTCCAGCGCGATCAGTCGCGGCTTGTTCGTCGAGCCGCGGCCGACCGCCAGCAACGACCCGAAGCCGAGTTTTTCCATTTCCTCGTGGTCGAGCACGCGGCAGCTGACACCCGCGCTGGCCTCGGCGAACGCCTGCGCGCGCGCGGCGATGTAGGCGGGAGTGCAGATGTTCGGCGGCAGGTTGGCCAGCTCGCGGGCGAAGCGCACGCCTTCTGCAATGGCCACCGCCTGGTCGAGACCCGACTGCGCTTCGTCGCCGGCGGCGAAGGCCACCGACTTCAGCTCCGGCTGCGCGCTCTTCTCGCGCGGCTTGAAGGTGGCGGTGTAGCGATAGGCCGCGTGATCGGCGGCCAGCGCCGCGGTACGCACGCGCCAGGCGGCGTCGCAGCCGGGCACGTCGACCTCGGTCAGGAACGACACGGCCGAATCGACCGGGAGTTTGCCCAGCGCGCGGATCGCTTCGAGGTTCACCTTCTGGAAGCGCGCGGCGTCGAAACTCTTCTGCGCGCCCAGGCCCACCACCAGCACGCGACGGGCGGCCACGCCGGCGGGCGCGAACAGCACGCTGACGCTGCCGGCCTTGCCGTTGACGTCGCCGCTCTCGACCTGGCGCTTGATCGCGCCCTCGGCGGCACCGTCCACGCGGGCGGCGGCGCTGGTCAGCAAACCGTTCTCGTACACGCCCACCACCAGGCAGGGCGTATCGACGGTTTCGGGCGAGGTGCTGGCGGCGACCAGACTGAACTGAAGCGTCATGAAGTGGGTCCTGCAAGTCGGGAAAGGTACTAACCGGCTAGACTTGGCGCTTTAGCGCCGGCCTGCGGTGCGAGACATTCAATCCTATCGCATGCTGAGCATCCTCGACCGCTACTTCCTCCGCGAGCTGGCCCAGACGGTGGCGGCCACGGCCATCGTGCTGGTCGCCATCATCACCGGCACCACCTTCGCCAAGGTCCTGCAACAGGTGGCGGGCGGCAGCTTTCCCGCCAGCGTGATGTTCCCGGTGCTCGGCCTGCGCACGCTGGACGGCCTGACCAACCTCCTGCCGCTGGCCGGCTTCCTCGGCGTGATGATGGCGCTGGGCCGCATGTACCGCGAAAGCGAGATGCACGTGCTCGCTTCCTCCGGCATGGGTCCACGCGGGCTGCTCAAACCGGTGGCGATCCTGGCCGGCATCATCGTGCTGATCACCGGCGTGGTGTCGCTGTGGCTCGGGCCCTGGGCCGTGCGCACCGCCGACACGCTGGTGGCCGAGGCCAATCGTTCGGTGATCGCCGCCGGCCTGGACGCCGGCCGCTTCACCGAGCTGCCGGGCAAGGGCGGCATCATCTTCGTCGACCGCCTGAGCCGCGACGGCAGCGTGCTGGGCAAGACCTTCGTCGCCACCGAGAGCGAAGACAGCGATGGGGTCCGCCAGCTCAAGGTGGTCACCGCCGCGGGTGGGCAGCTGTACCAGGAGAGCAGCGGCGAAGGCCGCTTCATGGCGTTGCGCAACGGCTGGCAATACAAGATCCCGCTCGGTCGCGACGACTGGTGGCGCATGCAATACGCGCGCAACGACGTGGCGCTGTCCGACGTGAAGGCCGACGACGAGGAGGATCCCGCGCACTCGCAGGGAACCTGGGCGCTGGCCACCTCGCCTTCGCCTGACGCGCGCGCCGAGTTCGCCTGGCGCATCCATGCGCCGCCGATGGCGTTCGTGCTGCTGATGCTCGCCCTGCCGCTGTCGCGGCAGAGCCCGCGCGAGCCGCGATACGGGCGCATCCTGCTGGCGCTGCTGGGCTTCTACTTCTACTACCTGCTGCTGGCGTTGGGGCGCGCGCAGATCGGCAAGGGGCATTGGGCCAATTCGATGCCGTTGCTGCTGGTGCACCTGCTGGCGCTGGGGCTGGCGGGGTGGCTGTTCTGGAAGCAGCACGCTCCCGGCAAGCCGCGCGGCCCGCGCAAGGCGGTGGCGTGATGGGCTTGACGATCAAGCGGGTCGACCGGCTGGTCGGCCTTACGGTCCTTGGGTCGCTGCTGACCACCTGGCTGGTGTTGACCGGCTTCGACGTGGTGACCCAGTTGCTGCGCCAGCTCGGATTCGTGGGGCGCAACGGCTTCACCACGTTCGACGCGATCAGCTACGTGCTGGTCACCGTGCCGCGGCGCCTGTACGAGTACTTCATCTTCGCCGCGGTGATCGGCGGCCTGATGGGGCTGGGCAGCCTGGCCGGCAACGGCGAGCTGACCGCGCTGCGCGCCGCCGGCATGTCGCGACTGCGTATCGCCGCCTCGGCGGCGGGCGTGGTGGCCGTGCTGATCGTGGGCGTGACCATCCTGGGCGAGACCGCAGCGCCATGGGGCGACCAGAAGGCGCAGGCCATCCAGCTGCGCATGAAGGCCAACCACCTGGGCCTGTCCGGCAGCACCGGGCTGTGGGCCCGCGACGGCAAGCGCATCGTCAACGCCAAGGCCACGCTGATCAAGCAGGTGGAGGGTCACAACGTGGTGCAGCTGGCGGACGTGCGTGTCTTCACGCTGACGCCGGATGGCCAGATCGACCGTTTCGACTGGGCGCAATCGGCTGAGAACGACGGTCGGCAGTGGATCCTCAAGGGAGTGCGCACCACGACCCTCGGCGCGAACGGCACGCACACCACCGCCCGCGCCAGCGAGGGCTGGGACTCGCAACTCAACCCGCGCGTGCTGGAGCAGTCGGTGACCCAGCCGCAGTACCTGCCCATGCGCGACCTCTACCGCAACATGAGTTACCTCGAGCGCAACGGGCAGAGCCCGGGCGTCTATGCGGTGACTTTCTGGGGTCGCGTGCTGTACCCGTTCAACGTGCTGGTACTGGTGCTGTGCGCGATGCCGTTCGCCTTCGGCGCGCTGCGTTCGGGGGGCTTGGGCAAGCGCATCTTCGTGGGCATCCTGCTGGCGATCGGCTGGTACTTCCTGCAGAAGGCACTGGTGAACTTCGCCACCATCTACGGCGTACCGCCGCTGCCGGCCAACCTGCTGCCCGCGGGAGTGCTGGCGCTCGGGGCGTGGCTGTATTTCCGCAAGCGCAGCTGATGTCCCTTCAGGCGTGTTCCTGCAGGGTCCGGCCAGTCGAACCAGAGGGGCATGACATGAGCAAGCACACCGCCGAGCTGACCTGGACCCGCGAGGACCAGGGCTTCATCGACAACCGCTACAGCCGCAGGCACATGGCGCGCTTCGATGGCGGGGAGCAGTTGCTCATGTCTTCCTCGCCGGACGTGGTGCCGGCGCCGATGTCCGACCCGTCCGCGGTGGACCCGGAAGAGGCGTTCGTCGCCTCGCTGGCGAGCTGCCACATGTTGTGGTTTCTCAGCCTGGCGGCGCGCCAGGGCTTCCGCGTGGACAGCTACCGCGACGCGGCGACCGGCACCATGGGGCGTGACGATCACGGACGCACGGTCATGCGCGACGTGCTCTTGCGACCACGCGTGGATTTTTCCGGCAACGTCCTGCCCACCCGCGAACAGGTCGGGCAGCTGCACCACCAGGCGCACGACACCTGCTACCTGGCCCATTCCGTGCGCTGCGACGTGCGCTGCGAACCGGTCTTCGAGTGAGAGGCGTTCCGCCCGGCCTGGTGATTTTCGACTGCGACGGCGTGCTGGTCGACAGCGAGGCGATCGCCAACCGCGTGTTCGCGCGGATGCTGGCCGAGCAAGGGCTGGATATCGACGACCGACAAATGGACGAGCTGTTCCTCGGCCGCACGATGGCGCATTGCCTCGCGCTCGTCGTCGAGCGGCTGGGACGGCCCTTGCCGGACGATTTCGAGACCGAACACGACCGGCACCTGTTCGATGCGTTGGCGGCGGAACTCGCGCCAATTCCTGGAGTGGCGAAGGTGCTCGACGGACTCGCGCTGCCGTCCTGCGTCGCCTCCAACGGTAGTCCCGACAAGATGCGCTTAAGCCTGGACCGGGTCGGCTTGCTGCGGCGCTTCGAAGGCCGCCTGTTCAGCGCGGCCCACGTGGCGCGCGGCAAGCCGGCGCCGGACCTGTTCCTGCATGCCGCCGGCCGCATGGGCGTGGCGACTGCGGCCTGCGTGGTGGTCGAGGATTCGCCGGCCGGCGTCGCCGCGGGCGTGGCGGCGGGCATGCGCGTGCTCGGATTCGCCGCCCGGACACCGGCCATGCGCCTGCGCGAAGCCGGCGCGCATCGCGTGTTCACTTCGATGGACGCGTTGCCTGCCCTGCTGGAGGAGAGCGTCGCCAGCCCCGTGTAGCGGCGCCCTCGGGCGCGACCGCCATCGCTGATCGCGCTGGCGCTCAGCCTTCCGGCTGGCGCCAGTGGCGCGTGAGGCGGCCGATCAGCAACGGCACCAGTGCGAGCAGGGCGATCGCGCCCAGCGGCAGCAGCACGTCGCGATGCATGAACAGCCCGAAGCCGATCCGGTCGCTTTGCCTGAGCGCGTGGCCCAGGCCGGCGCCGATCGAGGTTTCGAAGATGAGCGCGACGGTTCCGCCCAGCCACGTGGCGCCGAGGAACAGCCACATCGGGCAGCGCAGCCACGCCAGGCAGACGGTGATCAGGCCGAACGGTGCGACCGGCACGAAGCGCAGGAACAAGGTGTAGCTCACGGGGTGCTGCTCGAAGCCACGGTGCAATCGCGCGACCAGCGCCGGCGGATGGCGGCTGCCCGCGCCGAAGGCGTAGCGGCTGGCCAGGAACAGGATCAGCGAACCGAGCGTCAGCCCGATCGACGACCAGGTAGTGCCCTCGACCACGCCAAAGGCGAAGCCGCCGGCGAAGATGATGATCACCGTGCCGGGAATGCCCGTCGCCATGGCCAGCGTCAGCAGGCCGATGTAGGCCAGCCGGCTGAGCCAGGGGTGGCTCGCGATCTGTACGTGCAGTTCACCCTGGTGCGCGACCAGTTGCTCGGGATTGAGCCGGTCCAGCGCCCCGGAAGCGAACAGCACCACGCCGGCGACCACCAGCAGCAGCAACGGCAACGCGGCGCGCAGCCGGCTCAATAGTGCGCTCCGCCCTGGCCGTACTCGGCGAGCACCGCGCGGGCCTGTTCGCGCAGGATGTCGCGGCGCACGGCGATGCCGCGGCGCTCGAGCTGGCTGATCCAGTCGGCCGGGAGCGGGCCTTCGTCGAAGGTGGTGAGCGACTCGACGTCCTCGCCGCGCGCGCCGATCAGCAGCTCGTCGATGCCCGCCCACACGGTGGCGCCATAGCACTGGCAGCAGGGCTGCGCGCTGGTGGCCAGGATGTAGCGGCCGTTGTCGCCCGCGTTGAGGCGGAAGCTCGACAGGCGCTGCTGGGCCAGCATGTAGGCCATCATCTCCGCGTGCGCCACCGAGCAGGTTTGCGGCACGACGCGATTGATGCCGGCGGAAACCAGGCGGCCGTCCTCGTGGAACACCGCCGCGCCGAAGGGACCCCCGTGGCTGCGCTTGATGTTCTGGCGCGCCAATTCGATCGCCAGGCCCACGCGCTCCTCGTCGGTGAGATAGCGCCGGCCCGTATCCGCGACTTCGCCGACCCAGGGCGGCAGGGTGAGGTGCAGTTGCAGCGGCAGCAGCACGTCAGGCCTGCTTGGCCCAGGTGTCGCGCAGCGTCACCGTGCGGTTGAACACCGGCGCCTCCGGGCGGTGGTCGATGCGGTCGGCGACGAAGTAGCCCAGCCGTTCGAACTGGAAGCGCTGTTCCGGTTCGGCGTTCGCCGCCGCCGGCTCGAGCCAGCCGCGACCGATGCGCTTGGCGTCCGGATTGATGTGCTCGATCCAGCTCTTGCCGTCGCTCTCGTCGTCCGGCGCGGGCGCGTCGAACAGGCGGTCGTACATGCGCACCTCGGCGGCGACCGCGTGGCGCGCGCTGACCCAGTGGATGGTGCCCTTGACCTTGCGGTCGGCGCCCGGCAGGCCGGCGCGCGACTCCGGATCGAGCGTGCAGCGCAGCTCGATCACGTCGCCGGCAGCGTCCTTGACGACCTCCTCGCACTTGACGATACCCACGCCGCGCAGGCGCACCTCGCCACCAGGGACGAGGCGCTTGAAACCCTTCGGCGGGACTTCGGCGAAGTCCTCGCGCTCGATCCACACGGTGCTGCCGAACGGCACCTCGCGCGTGCCGAAGCTCTCGTCCTTCGGATGGTTGGCGAACCGCAAGGTTTCCTCGTGGTTGCCCGGCAGGTTGGTGATGGTCAGTTTGAGCGGGTCGAGCACGGCCATGCGCCGGGGCGCGGTCGCGTCCAGGTCCTCGCGCACGCAGTTCTCGAGGATCGCGTAGTCGATCACGCTGTTCTGCTTGCTGATGCCGAGGCGCTCGATCAGCAGGCGCAGGCCGGCCGGCGTGAAACCGCGCCGGCGCAGGCCGCGCAGGGTGTTCATGCGCGGGTCGTCCCAGCCGTCGACCAGGCCCTCGTTCACCAACTGCGCGAGCTTGCGCTTGCTGGTGATGCAGTAGGACAGGTTCAGGCGCGAGAACTCGATCTGGCGCGGCTTGGCGGGCTTCGCCTCGAGCCCGGCATCGACGACCGACTGCCACAGCGCCGGATGCGCGGTCAGGTCGACGTTGTCCACGCACCAGTCATAGAGCGGGCGGTGGTCCTCGAACTCCAGCGTGCACAGCGAGTGGGTGATGCCTTCCATCGCGTCGGACAGCGCGTGCGCGAAGTCGTACATCGGATAGATCGGCCAGGCGTCGCCGGTGTTCTGGTGCGCGACCTTGCGGATGCGGTAGAGCGCCGGATCGCGCAGGTTGATGTTGCCCGAGGCCATGTCGATCTTCGCGCGCAGCGTCTTGCTGCCGTCGGCGAATTCGCCCGCGCGCATGCGCCGGAACAGATCGAGGTTTTCCTCGATCGAACGCTCGCGATACGGCGAGTTGCGGCCCGGCTCGGTCAAGGTGCCGCGGTACTCGCGCACCTCGTCGGCGGACAGGTCGTCGACATAGGCCTTGCCGTCCTCGATCAGCTTGAGCGCGGCGCGGTAGAACACGTCGAAATAGTCAGAGGCGTGGCGCAGGTCGTGCCACTCGTAGCCCAGCCAGCGCACGTCGTCCTTGATCCCGGCGACGAACTCGGGGTCTTCCTTGCCGGGGTTGGTGTCGTCCAGGCGCAGGTTGCACCAGCCGCCGAACTCGCGCGCGATGCCGAAGTTCAGGCAGATCGCCTTGGCGTGGCCGATGTGCAGGTAGCCGTTGGGTTCCGGCGGGAAGCGCGTGCGGATCGCGGTGTGCTTGCCGGTGGCGAGGTCCTCGCGAATGATCTGGCGCACGAAATCCCGCTGCACGTCGGCGCGCGGCATGTTCTCGTGGCTGGCGGCTTCGGCGGCGGTGTTCTCGCTGGACATCGGTGCGGCTCGGGCGGGTGCGGGCGGAAACAGGGGAGTTTACCCTGAGTTGCGCATCTGCCCGCGGATGGTGCGGCAGGGCGTCACGGCCGGGCCCGCCCGCTACAATCGGCCGATTCCCTTCCATCGAAACGCCCGATGCCTGCAGCCGGCCTGTCCATCCTCGATCCGCGCGTCCTCGAAACCGCGGCGGACCACCGTGCCAACTTCACCTCGGCGGTGCCCTTCCCGCACGTGGTGATCGAGAATTTCCTGGACCCGACCTTCGCCAGGGAACTGCTGGCATCGTTCCCCGCCTTCGAGCGCGGCAACAGCGTCGGCGACGACGGCACGCCCGGCGGCAAGTCGACACTCGATCGCATCCGCGGCGCCGGACCGGCCTACCAGCGCCTGGACGACGCGATCAAGAGCCCGGAATTCTTGAAGGCGGTCGGCGAAATCACGGGTATCCAGGGGCTGATCTATGACCCGTGGTACCTCGGCGGCGGCACCCACGAGAATCGCAACGGGATGGCGCTCGATCCGCACGTGGACTTCAACTTCCATCCCAGCGAGCGCTGGCACCGGCGGCTCAACCTGATCGTCTACCTCAACCCGGAATGGGAAGCGGAGTGGGGCGGTTGCCTGGAGCTGTTCCGCGATCCCCACGCCGATGCCAGGCCGACACGCTCGGTGGCGCCGCTGTTCAACCGCTGCGTGATTTTCGAAACCTCCGAGCGTTCCTGGCATGCGTTCGATCCGATCCGGCTGCCGCCGCAGCGAGCGGACCTGACGCGTCGCTCGATCGCGCTCTACTTCTACACGAAGGACCGGCCCGCGGAGGAAACCGCGCCGCGGCATACCACCTATTACGTCAACCGCCAGCTTCCCGGCCACATCGACGAAGGCCGCACGCTCTCGCGTGGCGACGTGGCCGAGATCAGGCAGTTGCTGGAGCTGCGCGACGCCCACATCCGCATGCTCTATGCGGAAAACACCGCGTTGCGCCAGGCGCAGGACCGCGGCTTGACCGGTCACCTGCTCTACCTGGCCAAGCGCGCCTACGTGCGGTTCCGCCGATAGCCCCGCAGGCAGCGGGGCTTGCCGCCCCACGGGGCGCGCAGTAGCGTGGCTGCATGCGCATCGCCTACCGAGCCGAAAGCCTGATCGACGCCCATCTGGTGAAGGATGCGCTGGAACGCGAGGAGATTCCCGCGTTCATTTCCGGCGAATACCTGACCGGCGCGGTGGGCCAGTTGCCGGCGCTCGACTATGTCGCGGTGATGGTGCCCGAGTCCTCCTCCGAGGCCGCCGACGTGGTGGTGCGCCGGATCGAAGCGCAACTGGCCGAGGCGCGCGCGTCGATCGACGATTGGGACGGCGACGCGCAGCTGGCGACCGACACGCCGTGACCGCACGGGCTCCCGCGATCGCGGCGCCAGCGGCGCCGCCGGCAGCGGTCGGCCGCATGGCGCTCGGCGCAATGCTGCTGTCCACCACCAGCATCTTCGTGGTGCTGGCGCAGGTGCCCCCGACCGTTTCGGCCTTCTACCGCATGCTGTTCGGTGGCGCGATGCTGCTGGGCTGGGTGGTGCTGACGCGGCGCTGGGTGCGCATCGGATGGCACGATCTCGGGCTGGCCCTGCTGCCGGCGCTGGGGTTTTCGCTGGACCTAATCTTCTGGCACCGCTCGATCCTCTGGGTGGGGCCCGGCGTAGCCACGTTGCTGACCAATTTCCAGGTGTTCCTGATGGCATTGGCCGGCTGGTGGGTCTACCGCGAGCGGCTGGGAACGTGGTTCGCGCCGGGCCTGGTGGTGGCGCTCGCGGGGCTGTGGTTGCTGGTCGGCGCGCATTGGGCGCTGTTCGACGCGCGGCACCGGCTCGGCGTGTGGTTCGGGCTGGCCAGCGGCGTGGCCTACACGCTGTACCTGCTCAGCTTCCGGCGGGCGTTGTCGGGGCACACGGCGCTGTCTGCGGCGCAATTCCTGGGCTTGATGAGCCTGCTGAGCGCGTTGTTGCTCCTGGCGTGGGGCGCGTTCGAGGGGGACACCTTCGCGCTGGTGACGGCGCGCAGCTGGAGCGCGTTGCTGGCGCTGGGCTTCTTTGGGCAGGTCGTGGCCTGGTTGCTGATGGTGCGCGCGATGCCGCTGCTGCCGGCCTCGATGGTGGGATTGTTGTTGCTGCTGCAACCGGCGCTGGCGTTCGTGCTGGACGTGCTGTTGTTCAGGCGCCCGACCGGCGCGGGCGATTGGTCGGGGTTGGCGCTGGCGTTGGCCGGCATCCTGCTGGGTACCTTGCGCGGCGCCCGGCAAAAATAGGATTTCCTCACAGGGCCACGTAATGCACGACTTCGAAACCCTCATCCGAGCTGTGCCCGACTTCCCGCAGCCGGGCGTCGTCTTCCGCGACGTCACGCCCCTGCTGGCCGATGCCGGCGCCTTCGCGCGCTGCGTCGATGCGCTGGCCGCGCGCTGGCTGGGCGAGGGCGTTCGCGCAGTGTGCGGGATCGAGTCGCGCGGCTTCATTTTCGGCGCCGCGCTGGCGCAGAAGCTCAATGCCGGCTTCGTGCCCTTGCGCAAGCCGGGCAAACTGCCACCGCCCGTGATGGGCGTCGATTACGCGCTCGAATACGGACACGACCGGCTGGAGGTGCGCGCCGACGCGCTGGCCCGCGGCGAGCGGGCGCTGCTGGTCGACGACGTGCTTGCCACCGGCGGCACGCTGGCGGCGGCGCAGGTGCTGCTGGATCGGCTCGGCGTCGAACTGGTGGGTGCCGGCGTGGTGATCGAACTGGAAGCGTTGGGGGGCAGGGCGCGTTGGAAGAGCGTTACGCCGCTGCACGCATTGCTGCGCTACTGAACGGTCGGCCTTCCAGCAAGGCGATCACCGCGTCGCGGGCCTGGCCGGCCAACGCGTTGCGCTCGTGCGGCGCCAGGCCCTGCGTGGTCAGCGGCTCGCCGAAGCGCACCACGATGCGTCCCGGCCGAACGTGAAACCCGGCGGCCGGCAACACGCTGCCGCTGCCTTCGATCGCCACCGGCACCACCTGTGCGCCCGCCTCGATCGCCAACTGGAAGGCGCCGCCCTTGAACGGACCCACGCGGCCACGACCGCGCGTGCCTTCGGGGAAGGCGCATAAGCTGGCGCCATCGCGCAGCAGGTCCACCGCCGCGCGCAGTCGCCGCGCCGAACTTCGCGCGCTGCCGCGCTCGATGAACACCATGCCCATCGCCCGCGCGTACCAGCCCACGAACGGCACCTTCGCAAGCTCCTGCTTGAGCACGAAGCGCACCGGCACCGGCAAGGCTCGGAACAGCGCGCAGATGTCGATCATCGACTGGTGGTTGGCCACGAACACGTGCGGTCGTGACCAGTCGATCCGCTCCATCCCGTGTACCTCCAGCCGCGCGCCGGCACCGCGCAGCAGACCCGGCGCCCAGCAGCGCGAGGCCATCCGCAGCGGCCAGTGACGCCCGCCGCTCAGCAGGCGCACCAGCAGCGCCAGGCAGATCCAGCCGGCGGTCCAGAGCAGGGTGAAAAGCAATTGCAGCGCATTGAAAAGCGCCCAGGCGAGGCGCTTCATACACGCGATCCGGAAAGTTTCATCACAAGGCGTCCCTGCAGGCTGAGCCGAAAATGATACGGGTCAACCCCCTGCGGCGAATAGGCCGCGACGGTCGTCTTGAAGGTGGCTGAGACGCCCCTATCTCCTGCGCATTGCGGCGGGGGCCGCCACGATTGCCGAGGAAACCCCGATCATGCGGATGGACAAACTCACCTCGCGTTTCCAGCAGGCGCTGGCCGACGCACAGTCGCTGGCCGTGGGTCGCGACAACAACATCCTGGAGCCGGCTCACGTGATGGCGGCGCTGCTCGACCAGCAGGGCGGCTCGACCGCGCCGCTGCTGACCCAGGCCCACGTCAACGTGCCGGTGCTGCGCGAGCGCGTCGGCGAGATCCTCGGCCGCCTGCCGCAGGTCAGCGGTCAGGAAGGCAACATCAGCGTCGGCAACGACCTGACCCGCCTGCTCAACCTCACCGACAAGCTGGCGCAGCAGCGTGGCGACCAGTTCATTGCCAGCGAGCTGTTCGTGCTGGCTGCGCTGGAGGACAAGGGCGAGGTCGGCGCGGCGCTGAAGGCCGCTGGCGCCACCAAGGCCAACCTGGAGGCGGCGATCGAGAAGGTTCGCGGCGGCGAGAAGGTGCAGAGCGAGAACGCCGAAGACCAGCGCCAGGCGCTGGAGAAATACTGCGTCGACCTGACCTCGCGCGCCGAGAGCGGCAAGCTCGACCCGGTGATCGGCCGCGACGAGGAGATCCGCCGCACCATCCAGGTGCTGCAGCGGCGCACCAAGAACAATCCCGTGCTGATCGGCGAGCCGGGCGTGGGCAAGACCGCCATCGTCGAGGGCCTGGCCCAGCGCATCGTCAAGGGCGAAGTGCCCGAGGGCCTGCGCGACCGCCGCGTGCTCGCGCTGGACATGGGTTCGCTGATCGCCGGCGCCAAGTTCCGCGGCGAGTTCGAGGAGCGCCTCAAAGCCGTGCTCAACGACCTGGCCAAGCAGGAAGGCCGGGTGATCCTGTTCATCGACGAGCTGCACACCATGGTCGGCGCCGGCAAGGCCGAGGGCGCGATGGACGCGGGCAACATGCTCAAGCCCGCACTGGCGCGCGGCGAGCTGCACTGCATCGGCGCGACCACGCTGGACGAATACCGCAAGTACATCGAGAAGGACGCCGCGCTGGAACGCCGCTTCCAGAAGGTGTTCGTCGGCGAGCCGAGCGTGGAGGACACCATCGCCATCCTGCGCGGCCTGAAGGAGCGCTACGCGGTACACCACGGCGTGGAGATCACCGACCCGGCGATCGTCGCCGCGGCGACGCTTTCGAACCGCTACATCACCGATCGCCAGCTGCCCGACAAGGCGATCGACCTGATGGACGAGGCGGCCTCGCGTATCCGCATGGAGATCGACTCCAAGCCGGAGGAACTCGACCGCCTGGAGCGCCGCCTCACGCAGCTGAAGATCCAGCGCGAGATGCTCAAGAAGGAGACCGACGAGGCATCCAAGAAGCGCCTTTCGGATCTCGAAAGCGACATCGAGAAGCTCGAGCGCGAGTTCTCGGACTTGAACGAGGTGTGGAAGTCCGAAAAGGCCGCGCTGCAGGGCGCGACCAAGATCAAGGAGCAGATCGAGGCCGCGCGCCTGGAGCTGGAAGCGGCCCAGCGTCGGCAGGATTACGCCCGGATGAGCGAGATCCAGTACGGCCAGCTTCCGGAACTGGAAAAGCAGCTCGCCGCCGCGCAGGCCGCCGAGAAGCAGGAATTCAAGCTGGTGCAGGACCGGGTGACGGATGAGGAGATCGCGGAAGTGGTCTCGCGCTGGACCGGCATTCCCGTGTCCAAGATGCTCGAGGGCGAGCGCGAGAAGCTGCTGCACATGGAGGAGGCGCTGCACAAGCGCGTGGTCGGTCAGGATGAGGCCGTGCGTGCCGTTTCCGATGCGATCCGCCGCGCCCGCGCGGGCCTGTCCGATCCCAACCGTCCGTACGGCTCGTTCCTGTTCCTGGGTCCCACCGGCGTGGGCAAGACGGAGCTTTGCAAGGCGCTGGCCGAGTTCCTGTTCGATACGTCCGAAGCGATGGTGCGCATCGACATGAGCGAGTTCATGGAGAAGCACTCCGTCGCCCGTCTGATCGGCGCGCCCCCGGGCTATGTCGGCTACGAAGAGGGCGGCTATCTCACCGAGGCGGTGCGTCGACGGCCGTACGCGGTGATTTTGCTGGATGAGGTGGAGAAGGCCCATCCGGACGTGTTCAATATCCTGCTGCAGGTGCTGGACGATGGACGCCTCACTGACGGCCAGGGCCGGACGGTGGACTTCCGCAACACCGTCATCGTGATGACCTCCAACCTCGGCTCGCAGATGATCCAGGACGCCGCCGACACCGGTGGCGATCCGGAAGAGCAGTACACCAAGATGAAGGCGGCGGTGATGGGGGTGGTGCAGGCGCACTTTCGTCCCGAGTTCATCAACCGCCTGGACGAGCTGGTGGTGTTCCGGCCGCTGGAGAAGGACCAGATCCGCGCGATCGCGAAGATCCAGCTGGCGTATCTGGAGAAGCGGCTGGCCGAGCGCGACCTCAAGCTGGAGATCGGCGACAACGCGCTGGCGTTGCTGGGCAATGTCGGGTTCGACCCGGTGTACGGCGCAAGGCCGCTCAAGCGGGCGATCCAGCAGCAGCTGGAGAATCCGCTGGCGAGGGAAATCCTGGAGGGCCGCTTCGCGCCGGGCACCACGATCCACGTGGATGCCGAGGGCGGGCACCTGACCTTCAAGGCCTCCTGACGCCGCCTTGCTCCCCCTCCCCTCCGGGGAGAGGGCTGGGGTGAGGGGACGATTGTCGCGAGTAGCGCTCGTCCAGCGCGTTCTGCTTTTCTCGTCTCAGGTGCGGCCTGATCGACCTTTGCCGCAAGAGTGGCCCCTCACCCCCGACCCTCTCCCCGGAGGGGAGAGGGTGCTGACGCATGGCTTGGTGCCAACTACCAGCTGTAGCGCACCTTCCCGTACACATATGCCCCGTTGAACCCGAACGGCGAGAACACGCTGTACGGCATCGCGCCGTTGTTGTCGCTGGCCTCGATCACCCGGTCCGGGTAGCTGTCGAACAGGTTGTCCGCGCCCACCGTGAACATCCAGCGGTCCATCGAATAGTTGAGCGCCAGGTCGAACAGCCACTTCGAGTCGAAGCGCTGGTCCAGCGTCGGGTCGGTCGAGTTGTACGAGGTGAAGCCACCGTAGCGGGTCAGCGTGCTGTCCAGGCTCCAGCGGCCGTTGGTGTAGAGCCAGTTGAAGATCAGCTTGCTGCGCGGCGTGGTGTCGGCCAGCAGTCCGTACTGGTCGCGCCGGTCGATGCGCCTGAAGCTCACGCCCAGGGCATCGAGCACCGCCGGGTTGGGCCGCACGTCGGTCACTTCGTTCTTGTTGTAGTTGAAGCTGACAGTGGTGTGCAGCGAGGCGCCGTCGCCCACGTCGAACAGGTAGCTGGCGACCAGGTCGATGCCGCGCGTGCGCGTGTCCACTGCATTGGTGAAGTAGGAAATGCCGCTGAAGTTGGTGTTGGTGATGCCGTTGGCGGCCAGGTAGTTACGTACCGCGGGCGAGGTGGTGGAGATCGTGCTGGAGAGCGTGACGCGGTCGCGGATCTTGATCTGGTAGATGTCCGCGCTGAGGTCCAGCCCGTCGGCGGGGCTCCACACGGCGCCAAAGGTCAGGTTGCGCGATTTCTCCGGCTTGAGCGGCTCGCCGCCCAGCAGCGTGGCGATGGCGCTGGTCGAGGACACCAGTCCGGTGTTGTAGATGCCAGCAGGCAGGCCCAGCGAATTGCCCTCGCCGAAGTAGAGCGAGGAGGTGTACGAGTAGTACTGCTGCGCCAGCGACGGCGCGCGGAAGCCGGTCGAGGCGCTGCCGCGCAGGGCGAAGCGGTCGGTGAAGTCGAATCGCCCGGCCAGCGCGCCGGACGTGGTGGTGCCGAAATCGGAATAGTCCTCGTGGCGCACTGCCAGCGAGGTACCCAGGCGGTCGGTGAGGTTGGTTTCCAGGCTCACGTACTCGGCCACGTCGTGCCGTTGGTGCGAGGCGGCGTTGGCCGGCTGGTAGCCGCCGAAGCCTTGCGCGCCGCCGGAGAAGCCGGAGGTCCCGGTGTAGTACGAGGACAGGTCGCCCGCGCGGATCTGATAGCTCTGGCGCAGGTACTCCGCGCCAAAGGCGAGCGTCACGTCATTGGGCAGCCAGCCGACCGACAGGTCCTTGGCGATGTCGACGTCCAGCGACTGCTGCGCGGCATCCAGGATGCCGTCGTGGAAGCGCGTCGGCGTGCTGCCGAAGTCATTGAGGTAGGCCCGGTTGAGCGTGTTGAAGGTGGCGTACGAAACCCGGTTGCCGCCGTAGTTGCCCGAGACGTCCCAGCGCCAGCCGCCACCGGTCTTGCCGCGGACGCCCACGACCAGCGAGCGATCGGTCGCCTGAGCGTTTTCCAGTGGCAGGTAGCCGTTGGGATAAAGCGAGGGCACGGCATTGGCGTTGTCCAGGTTGCGGAAGAACGCCGGCGACACGGAGTCGCGCTTGCCGTAGTGGCCGAATGCGTACACCTGCGCACCGCCGAAGTCGTACTGTCCGTTGAGCATCAGGTTGCGGTCGGTCACTTCCGGATCGCCGTAGCGCTGGGTGACGCCTTCCTGCGGGCGGGTGCGGTTGGGGCCGGCGCGGTTGGTGTAGTCCTGGTGGCCGGCCTGGGCGGTGAAGCGGATGAAGCCCGCGTCGGAGAGCGGGATGCCGGCGTTGGCCGAGCCCTGCCACTTGCGCCCGTCGCCGGCCGAATACTGGCCGCCCGACAGCGCCACGTCGCCGCCTTCGGCGCCCTTCTTCAGCACGATGTTGATCACGCCGGCGATCGCGTCGGAACCGTACTGCGCCGAGGCGCCGTCGCGCAGCACCTCGATATGGTCGATGGCGTCGATCGGGATGGTGTTGAGGTCCACCGCCTGCGAGCCGCGGCCCAGCACGCCGTTGGTCAGGATGATCGCGCCCGGGTGCCAGCGCTTGCCGTCGACCAGTACCAACACCTGGTCGGGCGAGAGGCCGCGCAGCTGCGCGGGGCGCTGCGAGTCGGCGGTGTCGGCAGCGGACGGGCGCGGGAAGGTGAGCGAGGGAATCACCCGCGCCAGCGCGGTGGATAGCTCGGTGGTGCCGGTCTGCTTGAGCAACTGGGCCGACACCACGTCGACCGGCGTGAGCGAACTGCTTTCGGTGCGGTTGTCGGCGCGCGTGCCGGTGACGATCACGGTGCCGAGGTTCTTGGCTTTCTGCGCCGCGTCGTTGGCATCCTGGGCGTGCGCGGAGCAGGCGAGCAACAGCGCCGCCGGGAGCAGCGCGAGTCGGGGAAAGAGGCGGGGACGGTTCACGGCAACTCCTGTAGCGGTGCGGGCGATGCGCGGCTCGATGCCGGCATCGGGATCGGCGGACGGGAAGCAACGTCCAGCGAAGATGCGCGCGCAGGCGTGGGTGTCGCGAAGGGCCGTGCGCGGCTGAGGGGCAGGCTACTCCCGGCGATGGGTCGCGCCAAGGCACGCGCCATTGAAATCGCGACCGGCGACTCGATAATGCGCACCAGCGTTTCACGGGGCCGCGTGCCCGGAGTTTGTCATCCATGCCCATCTACGAATTCGAGTGTGCCCAGTGCGGGCACCGTTTCGATCGCCTGCAGAAGCTGTCCGACCCGGACCCCTCGGCCTGCCCCTCGTGCGAGGCGCCGCGGGTGCAGCGCAAGGTAAGCGCACCTTCGTTCCGGCTGGCCGGCAGCGGCTGGTACGAGACCGATTTCAAGAAGGATGGCGACAAGAAGCGCAACCTGGCCGGTGAGGGCGAGGCCAAGCCGGCCGCGCCGGCCCCGGCCCCTGCCAGCGACAGCAAGCCGGCCGCCAGCGGCGACTGATTCGCTTTCGTACGCGTCCCTGGCAGGAGCGTGCCTGTGCTCGGTCGCGCACAGGTGCACTCCTGCGTGGGCATGCCTGTCGTTGGCGGCCGGATGCTAAAATCGCCCGTTCGCCCGCCTCATCGGCACCCAGTCCCGGAGTTTTCCTTCCTATGCGCACGCACTACTGCGGCCTCATCGACGAGTCGCTGGTCGGCCAGACCGTCACCCTGTGCGGCTGGCTCAACACGATCCGCCTGCAGAGCCACGTCGCCTTCATCGACCTGCGCGACCACGAAGGTATCGCGCAGGTGGTGGTCGAGCGCGAGAACGCCGATGCGTTCGCGGTGGCGGGCGAGGTTGGCAACGAGTATTGCCTGACGGTCACCGGCACGATCCGCAAGCGCTTGTCGGTCAACGACAAGCTCAAGACCGGCACGGTGGAGCTGGTGGCCGACACGGTCGAGGTGCTCAACGCGGCGAAGGACCTGCCCTTCGCGATGCACGAGAACCCCAACGAGGACCTGCGGATGACCTACCGCTACCTCGACCTGCGCCGCCCGGAAATGCAGACGATGATGCGCCGGCGCATCAAGCTGGTGCAGGCGTTGCGCCGCTACCTCGACGCGCGCGGCTTCCAGGACATCGAGACGCCGATCCTGACCAAGGCCACGCCCGAGGGCGCGCGCGACTACCTGGTGCCCAGCCGCGTGCATCCGGGCCAGTTCTATGCGCTGCCGCAGTCGCCGCAGCTGTTCAAGCAGATCCTGATGATGGCCGGCTTCGACCGCTACTACCAGATCGCCCGCTGCTTCCGCGACGAGGACCTGCGCGCCGACCGCCAGCCCGAATTCACCCAGCTCGACCTGGAGTTCGCGTTCGTCCAAGAGCAGGACGTGCAGGACTTCGTCGAGGGGCTGATCCGCCACGTCTTCAAGGAAGTGGTGGACGTCGAGCTGGATGCCGCCTTCCCGCGCATGACCTACGCCGAGGCCATGCGCCGCTTCGGTTCGGACAAGCCGGACCTGCGCATCGCGCTGGAGCTGGTCGACGTGGCCGACGCGCTCAGGGGCGTGGAGTTCAAGGTGTTTGCGGAGCCGGCGAACGACCCGGCCGGCCGCGTGGCCGCGCTGCGCGTGCCGGGTGGTGCCGCGTTCTCCCGCAAGGACATCGACGGCCTGACCGAATACGTCGCGCGCTACGGCGCCAAGGGCCTGGCCTGGATCAAGGTCGAGGACCGCAGCAAGGGCCGCGAGGGCGTCAGCTCGCCGGTCGCCAAGTTCCTGGACGACGCGGCGCTGGAGGCGGTGCTCACCGCCACGGGCGCGCAGACCGGCGACATCGTGTTCGTCGGCGCCGGCAAGTGGAAGGCCGTCACCGACTTCATGGGCGCGCTGCGCCTGAAGGTCGGCAAGGACCGCGGGCTGGTCGAGGCGGGCTGGAAGCCGCTGTGGGTCACCGATTTCCCGATGTTCGAGTACGACGAGGAGGAGCAGCGCTACGTCGCCCTGCATCATCCGTTCACCGCGCCGAAGGTCGACGACATCGCCGATCTCAAGGCGAATGCCGCCACCGCAGTGAGCCGTGGCTACGACATGGTCTTGAACGGCAATGAGATCGGTGGCGGTTCGATCCGCATCCACCGGCCGGAGATGCAGAGCGCGGTGTTCGAACTGCTCGGCATCGGCGCGGAGGAGGCCGAGGCCAAATTTGGCTTCCTGCTCAAAGCGCTCAAGTTCGGCGCGCCGCCGCACGGCGGCCTGGCCTTCGGCATCGACCGTATCGCAGCGCTGATGGCCGGCACCGAATCGATCCGTGACGTGATCGCCTTCCCCAAGACCACCAGTGCGCAGGACCTGATGACCGACGCCCCTTCGCCGGTGGCCGAGGCGCAGCTCAAGGAACTGCACGTCAAGGTCGCCGGCTGACCGCAACCCGTGGGGTGGGCTTGAGCCCACCTTGCCACCCCGCCGCACGCCCCAAGGTGGGCTGAAGCCCACCCTACGACAGGCAGCGCCATGCCCGACCAGATCATCCTGCTGCACGGCCTGTGGATGCGCGGATTTGCGCTGGGCTTGCTGCACAAGCGGATGGCCGACGCCGGCTTCGCGGTCGACCGCTTCGACTACATGAGCGTGGTGTCCTCGCAGGAGCGCATCGTCGAGCGCCTGCACCTGCGCATGCAGCGCCACGCGCCCGGACCCGTGCATCTGGTCGGCCACAGCCTGGGTGGCCTGCTGGCATTGCAGGCCTGCCGCGAAGCGGCCGACCTGCCGCCGGGGCGGATCGTTTGCCTGGGCTCCCCGCTGCAGGGCAGCGCCGCGGCCCGCGGCTTCGCCGGTTTCGGGCAGGGCGGCGAGGCCCTGCTGGGGCATAACCGCGAGCTGCTCGAACATGGCATGGAGCGCTGGGACGGCGAGCGCGAGGTCGGCGTGATCGCCGGCCGCGTGCCGATCGGCCTGGGCGCCATGCTCGCGCACATGGAAGGCGAGCACGATGGCACGGTCGCCGTCGCCGAAACGCGGCTGCCGGGCCTGACCGACCACTGCGTGGTCGAAACCAGCCACACCGGCCTGGTGCTGTCGGCCGACGCAGCCCAGCAAGTGGTGCACTTCCTGCAGAACGGGCGATTTGCTTCCTCGTAGGGACGCGACCATCTGCCGGTCGCGCCCAAGGGCGCCCTAAGGGGTTTGTCGGCGCGGGCACGGGTTGGAGTAAAATCGGCCGCTTGTCCATTGTTCAGGTTTTCCCGCCATGGGTAGAGGCCCGTCCATCGAAGGCCGCAAGAATGCCGAAGACGCCAAGCGCGCCAAGGTGTTCACCAAGCTGATCCGCGAAATCACCGTCGCCACCCGCGCCGGCGTGGCCGACCCGGCCGCCAACCCGCGCCTGCGCGCGGCGGTGGACAAGGCGCTGTCGGCCAACATGACCAAGGACACCATCGAGCGCGCGATCAAGCGCGGCTCGGGTGCCGAGGGCGCCGGCGAGGAGCTGCGCTACGAGGGCTACGGCCCCGGCGGCGTGGCAATGATCATCGAGTGCTTCACCGACAACCCCACCCGCACCGTCGCCGACGTGCGGCACGCGCTGACCAAGCACGGCGGCAACCTCGGTACCTCCGGTTCGGTGGCCTTCCAGTTCACCCGCTGCGGCGAGCTCACCTTCGCCACCGGCGGTGACGAGGCAGCCGAGGAAAAGGTGCTTGAGGCGGCGTTGGAAGCCGGCGCCGACGACGTGATCAACGAGCACGGCGAAAGCACCGTGATCTGCACACCGGAAAACTTCGAGTCGGTGCAGCAGGCGCTGTCCGATGCCGGCCTGGAGTCGCTGCACGCCGGCGTGGGCATGCGCGCGAACAACCGCGTGGCGGTGCCCGAGGACGTGCTCGAACCGCTGACCGACCTGCTCGAACGACTGGACGGGCTGGACGATGTCAGCGAGGTCTATCACAACGCCCTGCTGCCGGCCGATGGCTGACGGACCGGCCGGCCCGCGCCCACGCGGCCGGCCATGCCCGTGAACGCACCCGTGTCCAGCATGAACATCCGGTCCGGACCGTCGGCGTGCCGCATCCTCGGTATCGATCCGGGCAGCCAACGCACCGGCTTCGGGATCATCGACGTCGATGCGGCGGGCAAGCTCACGCACGTGCATCACGGCGCACTGGCTGTGGCCGACGAGGAAACCTTCCCGCTGCGCCTGAAACGCATCTTTGACGGCCTGGCCGCCATCATCGAGGCTCACCAGCCGGCCGAATGCGGCATCGAGCGGGTGTTCATGGCGCGCAATCCGGATTCGGCGCTGAAGCTCGGCCAGGCACGCGGCGCGGCGATCTGCGCGGTGGCGGCCAAGGGGCTGGCGGTGCACGAATACGCGCCCACCGAAATCAAGCAGGCCGTGGTCGGCAGCGGCCGCGGCGACAAGACCCAGGTGCAGCACATGGTTGGCATCCTGCTCGGCCTGAAGGGCCCGTTGCAGCCGGACGCGGCCGACGCGCTGGCGATCGCGGTGACCCATGCGCACACGCGCGCGAGCCTTGCGCGCGTGGGCATTCCCCGTACGGCATGGAGAAGGCGATGATCGGACGACTGCGCGGCACCCTGGTTTCCAAGCAGCCCCCGTGGTTGCTGGTGGAGGTCGGCGGCGTCGGCTACGAGCTGGAATCGCCGATGTCGACCATCTACGACCTGCCGCAGACGGGCAAGGAAGTGACTCTGCTTACCCATTACGCGGTGAAGGAGGACAGCGTCGCGCTGTACGGCTTCCTGCGCGAGGACGAGCGCGCCCTGTTCCGCAACTTGCAGAAGGTCTCGGGCATCGGCGCGAAGATATCGCTGGCGGTGCTGTCGGGCGTTTCCACCGCCGACTTCGCGCGGCTGGTGCAGGCCGGCGACGTGGTGGCGCTGACCAAGATCCCGGGTATCGGCAAGAAGACCGCCGAGCGCATCGTGGTCGAGCTGCGCGACCGGGTCGAAGGCCTGGGCGCGGCGTTGCCCGGTCTTGCGGGCAAGGGCGCCGGTGCTCCGCTGGATCCCGCCGGCGAGGCCACCGTGGCCTTGCAGCAGCTGGGCTACAAACCTGCCGAGGTCACACGTCTGGTACAGAAAGTTGCCGCCGAGGGCGACGACGCCGAGGCGATCATCCGCAAGGCGCTGCGCGCCGCGCTGGGTCAATGAGGCCCGGTGGCATGAGCGAAAAACATGAACGACGCAACCCGTAACACGCCGCCGCCGGCCGAGTCCGGCGGCGACGAAAAGCTGCACGGCACCAAGGCTGCGCTGATCCTGGGCGCTATCGGGGTGGTGTTCGGCGACATTGGCACCAGTCCGTTGTATACGCTGGCCGAAGTCTTCCGCCCCGAGTACGGCCTTCATCCGTCCGAAAGCACCGTGCTGGGCGTGCTCTCGCTGGTCACCTGGGCGCTGATCATCGTGGTGGCCATCAAGTACGTCACCCTGGTGATGCGCGCGGACAACCGTGGCGAAGGCGGCATCATGGCGCTGATGACGCTGGCCCAGCGCGCGGTCGGCGGCTCGCCGATGGCGCGCCGGATCGTGATGTTGATGGCGTTGCTCGGCGCGGCGCTGTTCTTCGGGGACGGCGTTATCACGCCGTCGATTTCGGTGCTCTCGGCGGTGGAAGGCCTCGAGGTCATGGCTCCCTCGCTGGAACACTGGGTCGTGCCACTGGCGGTGCTGGTGCTGTTGTTCCTGTTCTGGCTGCAGAAGCACGGCACGGCAAAGGTGGGCGCGTTGTTCGGGCCGGTGATGTGCGTATGGTTCCTCGCCCTGGCGGTGATCGGCGTGTGGAACATCCTGCAGGGGCCGGAGGTGCTCAAGGCACTCTCGCCCTGGTACGCGGTGCGCTTCTTCGCCTCGCACGGCACGATTTCCTTCGTGGCGCTCGGCGCCGTGGTGCTGTGCGTGACCGGTGCCGAGGCGTTGTACACCGACATGGGCCACTTCGGCCGGTTTCCGATCCGCGCGGCCTGGTTCTTCTTCGTGCTGCCGGCGCTGTTGCTCAACTACTACGGCCAGGGCTCGCTGCTGCTGCGCGAACCGCAGGCGGCGGTCAATCCCTTCTTCCACGCCGTGCCGGACTGGGCCGGCTATCCGATGATCGTGCTCGCCACCGCCGCGGCGGTGATCGCCTCGCAGGCGGTGATTTCCGGCGCGTTCTCGGTGACTCGCCAGGCGATCCAGCTCGGCTTCGTGCCGCGCATGCAGGTGGTGCAGACCTCGCGCGAAGCGATCGGCCATATCTTCCTGCCTTGGGTCAACCGCGCGCTGATGGTGATGGTGATCCTGACCGTGGTCGGGTTCGGCTCATCCAAGGCGCTCGGCGGCGCCTACGGCATCGCGGTGACCGGCACCATGGCGATCGACACGTTGCTGGTGATGCTGGTGGCCTGGCGCCGCTGGAATTGGAGCCTGGCCGCGGTGATCCCGTTGACCCTTGGCCTGTTGTGCGTTGATCTTTCCTTCTTCGGCGCCAACACGCTGAAGATTCCCGACGGCGGCTGGTTCCCATTGGTGCTGGGCCTGTTCCTGTTCGCGGTAATGACCACCTGGCGCCGCGGCCGCGAACTGGTCGTGCGCGAGATCAAGCAGGGCGGGCTGGCGCTTGCGCCGTTCATCGAGAACATGGCCGAACATCCGCCGCTGCGGGTGCCCGGCACGGCGGTGTTCCTCACCGCCAACCAATACGCGGTGCCGCACGCGCTCCTGCACAACCTCAAGCACAACAAGGTGCTGCACGAGCGCAACGTGATGCTTACCGTGCAGATCCTGGAGACGCCGGTGGCGGACGCGGACGAGCGCATCGAAATCACGCCGATGGAAGGCGGCTTCTTCGGGCTGGAGTTGCGCTTCGGTTTCGCCGAGGACCCGAACATTCCGCACGCGCTGTCGCTGTGCGGGCGGGAAGGGCTGACCTTCGACCTGATGGATACGACCTTCTTCCTCTCGCGCGAGACCATCGTCGCGGACGCGCGCCGCCCCGGCATGGCGTTGTGGCGCGACAAGCTGTTCGCCTTCCTCGCGCGCAACGCGTTGCCGGCCACGGCGTTCTTCCAGATTCCGGGCAATCGCCTGATCGAACTGGGTGCGCAGGTGGAGATTTAGCGGGAAGGCGCGCGGAGGGCTTCAGCCCACCGCCGGTTCCCGCGAGAGGGAAGGCGGGGCCGAAGCCCACCCTACGGGCCTTTTGCGGCCCTGCCATAATGGCTGCATGACCGAAGCCCGCATCATCACCTCCGCCGCCCAGCTCGACGACGAGGCGCTGGAAGCCTCGATCCGCCCCAGGCGCCTTGACGAATACCTCGGCCAGCAGGCGGTGCGCGAGCAGCTGTCGATCTACATCGAGGCGGCCAGGAAGCGCGGTGGGGCACTGGACCACGTGCTCATCTTCGGTCCCCCGGGCCTGGGCAAGACCACGCTCTCCCACGTGATCGCCAACGAACTGGGCGTCAATGTCCGCTCCACCTCCGGTCCGGTGCTCGAGCGCGCTGGCGACCTGGCGGCCTTGCTGACGAACCTGGAAAAGAACGACGTGCTGTTCGTCGACGAGATCCATCGTCTGTCGCCGGTGGTCGAGGAGGTGCTGTATCCGGCGATGGAGGACTTCCAGATCGACATCATGATCGGCGAGGGCCCGGCTGCGCGCTCGATCAAGCTGGACCTGCCGCCGTTCACCCTGATCGGCGCGACCACGCGTGCTGGGCTGCTCACGGCGCCCTTGCGCGACCGCTTCGGCATCGTGCAGCGGCTGGAGTTCTATTCGCCCGACGAGCTGACCGCAATCGTGCGCCGCTCGGCGCGGATCATGGCGATCGACTGCGAGATCGAGGGTGCGCAGGAGATCGCCCGCCGATCGCGCGGCACACCGCGCATCGCCAACCGCCTGCTGCGTCGTGTGCGCGACTACGCCGAAGTGCGCGCCGGCGGAAAGATCACGCTGGCCGCCGCGCAGGCGGCGATGACCATGCTCAAGGTCGATGCCGAAGGTTTCGACGACCTCGATCGGCGCCTGCTCGCCACCATCATCGAGAACTTCGATGGCGGCCCGGTCGGCGTCGAATCGCTGGCCGCCGCGTTGTCCGAAGACCGCGGCACGCTGGAAGACGTGGTCGAGCCGTACCTCATCCAGCAGGGCTTCCTCATCCGCACCGCGCGCGGTCGCATGGCCTCGCCCAGGGCCTGGCGCCACCTGGGGCGCAACCCGCCGCCGCGGCAGGCACTGGTGGGCGACATGTTCGATGGCGGCGAGTTCTGACCTGCCGAAGCATCCTCCTGGAATGGCGGTTTGAACCTGGCGGCGGCAACACGCATGCTCGGGGCTTTCCGCAAAACGCGAGCTGTTCCCATCATGCCCTCGATCGCCACCTTCACCTGGCCTGTCCGCGTCTACTGGGAAGACACCGACGCCGGCGGCGTGGTCTACCACGCCAGCTACCTGCGCTTCATGGAACGCGCCCGCAGCGAGTGGCTGCGCGCCCAAGGCGTGGACCAATCGGCCTTGCGCGAGGCGACCGGCCTGGCCTTCATGGTGCGTTCCATGCAACTGGACTTCCTGCGGCCGGCCCTGCTGGATGATGAATTGGCAGTGACGGTCGCCGTCAAAGAATGGCGTTCAGCCAGTATCCTGTTCAGTCAAGCGATCGGCCGGGCGGACGGCACGGAGCTAGTTCGCGCCCAGGTGCGGGTCGCCTGCGTGGACCTCAGCCGCATGCGTCCGGCGCCGATCCCGGCCGACCTCATTCCCGGCCTCGCCCCCTAAGACTTGCCCGCCTTTTAAAGCAGCACACCCGGAGACTCCCCAAGCCATGAACGGTGGATTGAACATTTTCAAGCTGGTCGCCGAGGCCAGCCTGCCCGTGCAGCTGGTGATGCTGCTGCTCCTGATGTTCTCCTTCCTGTCGTGGGTCATCATCCTCCGCAAGTATTCGCAGATGAAGGCGGCGATGGAGAACGCCGAGGCGTTCGAGGAGCGCTTCTGGTCCGGCGGCGACCTGGCCGGGTTGTTCCGCGAGGTCAGCGGCCGCAATGCCGACAACGGCGGCATGGAGACGATTTTCGAATCCGGCTTCCGCGAGTTCGCCCGCCAGCGCCAGCGCAAGACGCACGACATGCGCGTGGTGATGGAAGGCACCGAACGCGCCATGCGCGTGGCCGGAACCCGCGAGATCGGTGGCCTCGAACGCAACCTGGAGTTCCTCGCCAACGTCGGTTCGATCAGTCCGTACATCGGCCTGTTCGGCACCGTGTGGGGCATCATGGGCGCCTTCCAGGGCCTGGGCGAGGTCAAGGACGTCACCATCGCAGTGGTCGCCCCGCACATCTCCGAGGCGCTGATCGCCACCGCCATGGGCCTGTTCGCCGCGATCCCGGCGGTGTGGGCGTACAACCGCTACGCCAACAAGGTCGAGCGCGTGGCCTCGCGCTACGAAGTGTTCCAGGAAGAGTTCTCCTCGGTGCTGCAGCGGCAGATCCAGACCGACGAAGTGGCCTGACGAGGGCAAGCCCATGGCCATGCGAAACGCTGCGCGCCACAAGCGCATGAAGCTCAAGTCCGAGATCAACGTCGTCCCCTACATCGACGTGATGCTGGTGCTGCTGATCATTTTCATGGTCACCGCGCCGATGATGAACGCGAACGTCGACGTCAACCTGCCCCAGGCCAACGCCCGGTCGATGGCCGACAAGAAGAACCCGGTGATCGTCTCGGTCGATGCCGACGGCAGCCTGTACCTGACCCTGGAGGGGGCCAAGAAGGAGCCGGTCGACGTGGCGACCATGCAGGCCAAGGTCGGCGCCTTCGTCAAGGCCAACCCGGACATCAGCGTGCTGGTGGCCGGCGACCGCGAAGGCAAGTACGACGGCGTCTACCAGGTGCTGGCCGACCTGCAGCAGGCCGGCGTGAGCAAGGTCGGCCTGATGAGCCAGCCGCAGGGGTCGGGCGCGGGCAATGCGGGAAAATAAGGGCACTTCCACGGCGGTCCTGCTTTCCGCCGTCCTGCACCTTGGCATCGTCGGCTTTCTCGCGCTGGCGATCGTGCCGTGCTCGTTCTACGAAAGCCTGTTCAGCGCGCTGCACCTGCCGGCGGGCTGGAATCCGATCACCTGCGCCAAGCCGCTGGAGCTGCAAGGCCCGGTCATCGAGGCCACGCTGATCGGCCCCACCGGCGCGCCGCCGCCGAAGGCCGAAAAGAAGGCCAAGCCGGTGCCGACGATCCCGCCGCCGCCGACGGTTACGCCGCCGGACGTGAAAACGCCGCCGCCGGAGATCAAGACCCTACCGCCGCCGCCCGAGCATCCGGACACCGTCGACCAGGAAAAGATCGTGGCCGATGCGCTGGAGAAGGCCGAGGAGGCCAAGAAGGAACAGGAAGAGAAGCAGCGCCAGCGCCAGGCCGAACTGGACGCCCAGGCGGCCAAGAAGAAGGAAGAGCAGAAGAAGCAGCTGGACGAACTGTTTGCCAAGATGGACGCAGCTGCCGCGGCGCGCCAGAAGGCGGAAAACCGAGCCAAACAGGCCAAGCAGCAGATGGAGGACCTGAAGGACGCGCAGGACGCGGGCCTGCCCGACGTGCCACACGCGGCCCAGCGCCAGACCGGCAACAACGCCCAGAACAGCTCCCTGGCCGACCAGTATGCAGCGGCCATTCAGAATGCGGTCACGCCCAACTGGTTACGTCCGGATAACATGCCGGATGTTCCGTGCAAGGTGCATATCGTCCAGTTGGTAGGGGGCGATGTGATGAGTGCGAAGGTCGATCCGAGCTGCCCGTACGACGATGCGGGCAAGCGCTCGATCGAAAACGCCGTGCTCAGGACCAAGACTTTGCCGTACAAGGGATTCGAGAGCGTATTCAGCCGCGATCTGACCCTTACCTTCAGGCCGCAGTGAGATATTCATGTCCAGAATGAAAACGCTCTTCGCCCTTGCCGTGCTGTGTCTGGGCGCCCTCGTCGCCGGACCCGCGGGTGCGCAGGCGCTCAACGTGGACATCGTCGGCGGCGTCAAGACGGCTACCCCGATCGTCGTGGTGCCCTTCGCGCAGAGCGGCGGCGCACCGCTTCCGACCGACGTGGCGGACGTCATCCGCAACGATTTCAACCGCTCGGGCAAGTTCCGGGCGCTGGCCAAGAGCGAGATCGTCGAGTCGCCCTCGCGCGGCGCCGACATCAAGTTCCCGACCTGGCGGCTGCTCAAGCAGGACTACATCACGGTCGGTCGCATCAGCGACGCCGGCGGCGGCCTGCTGCGGGTCGAGTACGAGCTGTGGGACGTCAACAAGCAGCAGAGCCTGCTGGCGCAGGCGTTCACCGCGCCGGCCGGCGACTTGCGCGGCGTCGCCCATCAGATCGCCGACCAGATCTACGAGAAGATCACCGGCGTGCGCGGCGCCTTCTGGACCCGGGTCGCCTACGTCACCGCCGTGGGCCTGGGCAACAACACCACCTACTCGCTGATCGTGGCCGACTCGGACGGCTACAACCCGCAAGTGGTGGCCCGCTCGCGCGAGTCGCTGCTGTCGCCGGCCTGGTCGCCGGACGGCACCAAGATCGCCTACGTCTCCTTCGAGAGTGGCAACTCGCAGGTCTATGTGCAGGACATCACCACCGGCGCGCGCCAGCTCGTCGCGGCGCACAAGAAGGGCATCAATGGCGCCCCGGCTTGGTCGCCCGATGGCAGCAAGTTGGCGGTGTCGCTGTCCTACGTGGGCAACCCCGAGATCTTCGTGATCGACATGGCCTCGCGCCACGAAACGCGCCTGACCAACAGCCTGTCGATCGATACCGAGCCGACCTGGTCGGCCGATGGGCAGAGCCTCTACTTCACGTCCGACCGTTCCGGCCGGCCGCAGGTCTACCAGATGTCCGCCAGCGGTGGCTCGCCCACGCGCATCAGCTTCGAAGGGCAGAACAACGCCAACGCCGATGTCAGCTTCGACGGCAAGCTGATCGCGATGGTGCAGGGCAATGGGAACGTGTATCGTATTGCCATTATGGATCGCAATCTGGGTGGGCAGGTGCGCTTCATCTCCCCCGGCCCGATTGACGATTCCCCGAGTTTCGCACCGAACGCCAGCATGCTGTTGTACGCGGCCACGGAAGGTCGCCGTGGCGTGCTGTATGCCGTTTCGGCCGATGGCCAGGTCCGCCAGCGCCTCGTGCTGTCCGACGGGGACGTCCGCGAACCGGCCTGGGGTCCGTACCGGAAGCGTTGAGTTTTTTGTCCGTTGGGGCGCGCGAGCGCTCCGGCGGAATGCCCATGGAATGGGCCGAAACGGCGCCTTGGCGCCATTTCGCTTAGGGCGGGGCGCAGCCAAAGGCGTCCAGCCAACGGTTGCCGGGCGCGAGGAGCGACTGGCCCGCGGTAACACCAAGCGTCACACAACAAGCCGGACCACCGGCGATCACTGTCCCAACACCGCAATCGTCATTGACTGTCGGAACTCAAACCCGTTTTGAAGGAACGTCACCCATGAATAAGACCGCTCGCGTCGCCCTGGTCGCCCTGCTCTGCATCGGCGCAGCCGCTTGCTCGAAGAAGCAGGAAGTCAAGCCGCAGCCGCAGCCGGAGCCGCAGCCGACCACCCAGCCGGCCCCGGAAAGCAACAAGTACACCCCGGCCGACCTCGATACCGACGCCTGCCTGCGCCAGCGCGTCGTGTATTTCGATTTCGACAAGACCGAGATCAAGCCGGAGTTCCAGCAGATCATGGCGTGCCACGCCAAGTACATGCAGGACCGCCCGGAGTCGCACATCCGCCTGGAAGGCAACACCGACGAGCGCGGCACCCGCGAGTACAACCTGGGCCTGGGCGAGCGCCGCGGCAATGCCGTGTCCGACGCCCTGCAGGCCAACGGTGGCTCGGCCAGCCAGGTCGAAGTGATCTCCTACGGCAAGGAAAAGCCGGTGTGCCGTGAGCACAACGAGGACTGCTGGAGCAAGAACCGTCGCGTCGAGATCGTCTACACGGCGAAGTAATGAAGAGCGCACTGGCTAAGCGTTTTTCGGCCAGGCTCGGCATGGCGGGCGCGTTTGCGTCCGCCATGCTCATTGCCGCTCCGGCCTTCGCGCAGAATTCCCGCCTGAGTCTCGCCGACCGCGTGGCGCGACTGGAGCAACAGGCGCAGGCCCAGAATCAGGGCGGCACCAGTCTGGTCAACCAGGTGCAGCAGCTGCAGTCGCAAGTGCAGCAGTTGCAGGGCCAGGTCGAGGAACTGCAGCACACCGTGCAGCAGCTCGAAGAGAAGAACAAGGCGCAGTACATCGACCTCGATTCGCGGCTGGGCCGCCTCGAGGGCAACGGCGCCGGTACGAATTCCACACCCGCGGGCAATGCCCCGGCATCCACCGGTTCGGCCGCTGCTGCGGCGACCCCTGCCAATCCGGCACAGGCGCCGGCCGCCGGGCCGCCCAACGGCAGCAGCGCGCCTGCCGCCGCACCCGACGCCAACGCACAGGCCGCCTACGACACCGCCTTCCAGGCGCTGCGTGGTGGTGACTACGCGCAGGCCTCGCGCGGCTTCCGCAGCTTCATCCAGCAGTATCCGGACACCTCGCTGACGCCCAACGCCTGGTATTGGCTGGGCGAGTCCTACTACGTGACCATGAACTATCCGGTGGCTCTGGAAGCCTTCCAGCGGCTGCTGAGCCAGTTCCCGCAGAGCGAGAAGGCGCCCGACGCGCTGCTCAAGGTTGGCTACAGCCAGCTCGAGCTCAAGCAGGCCGACGCGGGCAAGGCCACGCTGGAACAGGTCACCAGCAAGTACCCCAACTCCCGCGCCGCCAGCCTGGCGCAGGAACGTCTGCGCCGACTGCAGCTGCAATCGGCGATCCGCTGAGGGTCGTGTGATGGGCAGTGACGCGGGCGAGACGCCCGTCGCGCCGGTGCCGGCCGAACGCCTGCGCATCACCGAGATATTCCATTCGATCCAGGGCGAGGCCGACGCGATCGGCTGGCGCACCGTGTTCGTTCGGCTCACCGGTTGCCCACTGCGCTGCGTCTGGTGCGACACCGAATATTCCTTCCACGGCGGACAGTGGCACGCCATCGACGACATCCTCGCCGAGGTCGCCCGCCATGGTGCACGCCACGTCTGCGTAACCGGCGGCGAGCCGCTGGCCCAGAAGCGCTGCCTGGTCCTGTTGCGCCGCCTGTGCGATGCCGGCTACGACGTTTCGCTGGAGACTTCCGGCGCGCTCGATGTGTCGTCCGTCGATCCGCGCGTGCGCAAGGTCATGGACCTCAAGGCGCCCGACTCGGGCGAGAGCGCGCGCAACCTGTGGGGCAACCTCGACCACTTGCTGCCGCACGACCAGGTCAAGATCGTCATCGCCAGCCGCCTCGACTACGAATGGGCGCGCTCCGTCGTGGCGGAGCACGCGCTCGACCGCCGGTGCATGGTGCTGTTCTCGCCGGTGCATGGCGCGGTGCAGCCGCGCGAGCTGGCCGAGTGGATCATCGAGGACCGCCTGCCGGTGCGCTTCCAGTTGCAGTTGCACAAGCTGCTCTGGAACGACGCGGCCGGGCACTGACGCTGCTCCCCTGACCAGCTTCAGGGGTGGAGTAAACGCGCCGTGGCCTGTGGCGCCGCGAGCGCCATCCGGCCGGTGACCGGCCGTACGCAAGGATCCCGTTCCATGTCAGACATCACTCTCCGCAAGGCCGTCGTGCTCGTCTCCGGCGGCATGGACTCGGCGGTCACCTTGGCCATCGCTCGCGAACACGGCTTCGCGGTGCACGCGTTGAGCGTCGCTTACGGCCAGCGCCACAGCTCCGAGCTGGAGGCGGCTGAACGGGTGGCGCATGCGATGGGCGCGCTCGCGCACAAGACCGTCCAGGTCGACCTGCGCAGCATCGGTGGTTCCGCACTCACCGCCGATATCGATGTGCCCGAGCAGGGGGGCGAAGGCATTCCCGTCACCTACGTCCCGGCGCGCAACACGATCATGCTATCGATCGCACTGGGTTGGGCCGAAGTGCTCGGCGCCAACGACATCTTCTGCGGCGTCAACGCGGTCGACTACTCCGGCTACCCGGACTGCCGCCCCGCCTTCATCGATGCCTTCGAGCAACTGGCCAACGTCGCCACCAAGGCCGGCGTCGAAGGTGCGGGGTTGCGCATCCACGCGCCGCTCATGCGCATGAGCAAAGCCGACATCGCGCGTGAGGGCCAGCGCCTGGATGTCGACTTCGCCCAGACGGTCAGCTGCTACCGGGCCGATGCCCAGGGCCGCGCCTGCGGGCACTGCGACGCCTGCCACCTGCGCGCCGAAGGCTTCCGCACCGCTGGCCTCGCCGATCCCACACGCTATGCCTGATTCCGCAGGGTGAGGTTCAGCCCCCACCGCTCTTCCTTCAGCCGCAGTGGGCTAAGTCCTATCCTTCGGGAGCCGCGCGACTGGCGCTTTGCTTGTGCGGGCCGCACGCAAACCCTAAAATCGCCCGTTCGCTTGATGGGTCGTTAGCTCAGTTGGTAGAGCAGTAGACTTTTAATCTATTGGTCCCGGGTTCGAGTCCCGGACGACCCACCATCCTGCCCGCGCCCGTCGCGGGTTTTTTGTGCCCGCTTGCCTCGCGCAGGGCCGCGCGCGAAGCTGCCCCTCTTTGCCGCGATGAATGAGGTGCAACGTGGACTGGGTCGACCTGCGCAGCGATACGGTAACCAGGCCCACGCCCGCCATGCGTGCGGCGATGCTGGACGCGCCGGTGGGCGACGACGTCTACGGCGAGGATCCGACCGTCAACCAGCTGCAGCAGCGCCTCGCCGGCGAACTCGGCTTCGAGGCGGCGCTGTTCGTGCCCAGCGGCACGCAGTCCAACCTGCTGGCGTTGATGTCGCACTGCGAGCGCGGCGACGAGTACCTCGTGGGCATGGACGCGCACACCTACAAGTTCGAAGGCGGCGGCGCGGCAGTGCTCGGTTCCATCCAGCCTCAACCGATCGTGCAGGATGCGGACGGTTCGCTGCCGCTGGACCGGGTAGGCGCGGCGATCAAGCCGGTCGATCCCCATTTCGCCCGCACGCGCCTGCTCGCGCTGGAAAATACCTGGCACGGCCGCGTGCTGCCGATGGATTACCTGCGCGCCGCGCATGACTTCGCCCGCGAGCGCGGCCTTGCCTTTCATTTGGACGGCGCCCGCCTGTACAACGCCGCGGTGGCCTCCGGCGTGGCGGCGCGCGAAATCGCCGGGCTCTTCGACAGCGTCTCGGTGTGTCTTTCCAAGGGCCTGGGCGCGCCGATCGGATCGGTGCTGGTCGGCTCGTCGGTACTGATCGACAAGGCGCGGCGCTGGCGCAAGGTCACCGGCGGCGGTTGGCGCCAGGCCGGCATGCTGGCGGCGGCCGGCCTGCATGCGCTGGATCATCATGTCGCGCGGCTGGCCGACGACCACGCCCGCGCCGCCACGCTGGCACGGCGGCTCGAAGCCGTGCCCGGCCTGCGCCTGTTGGGCCAGCACACCAACATGGTGTTCGTCGAAGTGCCGACCGAACGCCTGCGCGAACTGGATGCACACCTGCGCGACGCCAACGTCCGCATCAGCATCGGCTACCTGCCGACGCTGCGGCTAGTCACGCACCTCGACGTGGACGAGGCCGGCATCGCCCGCACGGTCGAGGCATTCGCCACGTTCTTCGCCCGGGAGCGGGCGGCTTGAGCGCCATGGCGGACGCCGAACGCTCCTGCGGCGCGCCGTTGCTGCGAACGATTGCGCTGGCGCTCGCGCTGGCCGCGCCGGCGGCGTGGTGTGGGGAGGCCAGCAACGCAAGGCATGCGGGCAATCCGGTCATACCGGGCTGGTACGCCGATCCGGAGGCGGCGATTTTTGGCAGCACCTACTGGATCTATCCGACCTGGTCCGACGCCTACGATCGCCAGCTCTTCTTCGACGCCTTTTCCTCGCCGGATCTGGTCGCGTGGACGCGCCATCCTCGCGTGCTGGACGTGCATGCGGTCAGCTGGGCCAGGCGCGCCATGTGGGCGCCGGCCGTGGTCGCGAAGGATGGGCGTTATTACCTGTTCTTCGCCGCCAACGACATCCAGAGCGACCGCGAGTCAGGTGGCATCGGCGTGGCCGTGGCCGACCGCCCGGACGGCCCGTTCCACGACCTGCTCGACAAACCCCTGGTGGGCGCTTTCCACAACGGCGCGCAGCCTATCGACCAATCGGTGTTCCGTGATGACGACGGGCAGTACTACCTGATCTTCGGCGGCTGGAAGCACGCGAACATCGCCCGGCTGAAGAGCGACTTCACCGGGTTTGTGCCCTTCGACGACGGCAGGATTTTCAAGGAGATCACGCCCGAGCACTACGTCGAAGGGCCGATGATGTTCAAGCGCGATGACCGCTATTACCTGATGTGGTCCGAGGGCGGATGGACCGGGCCGGACTACTCGGTGGCCTACGCGATCGGTGACACGCCGCTGGGTCCGTTCCGGCGCATCGGCAAAATCCTCGAGCAGGATTCGTCGATCGCCACCGGTGCCGGCCATCACTCGCTGTTCCACACGCCCGACGGCCGCTGGTACATCGTCTACCACCGGCGACCCAAGGGCGAGACGGCGGCCAACCACCGCGTGATCTGCATCGACCGGCTGGAGTTCGACGCCCGTGGCCGCATCCTGCCGGTGCGGATGACGCGGCAGGGCGTCGCGGCTCACCCCTTGCGTTGAGGCGTGCGCCGCGGCGGTTGCGCAGCGTGATCGGCGATGAAGTCACGCACCTGTGGATAGACCGTTTCGCGCCAGCGCCGGCCGCTGAAAATGCCGTAGTGGCCCGCGCCCTCGATGACGCGATGCGCATGGCGTTTTGCTGGAATGCCCGTGCATAGCGCGTGCGCCGCCTCGGTCTGGCCCAGGCCCGAGATGTCGTCCAGCTCGCCTTCGACAGTGAGCAGCGCACTGCGCGAAATCGCGGCGGGGTTCACGCGCTCGCCCGCCACATCCCACAGCCCGCGCGGCAGCAGGCATTGCTGGAATACGGTGCTGATGGTGTCCAGGTAATAGCCCGCCGGCATGTCCAGCACGGCGTTGTACTCGTCGTAGAAGCGCCGGTGCGCCTCGGCGTCGTCCAGGTCGCCACGCAGCAGGTCGAGGTAGAAATCCCAGTGCGAGGACAGGTGCCGGCCCGGGTTCATCGCGACGAAGCCGGCATGTTGCAGGAAGCCCGGGTAGACCTTGCGCCCGCGTCCGGGATAGTTCGCCGGAACCGTGTGGATCAGGTTGGCTTCGAACCACGACAGCGGCTGCGTCGTGGCCAGGTCGTTGACGCTGGTGGGGCTGCGGCGCGGGTCGATCGGGCCGCCCATCATCACCAGGCTGCGCGGGGTTTCCTCGCCGCGCGCGGCCATCAGCGACACTGCGGCCAGCACCGGCACGGTCGGCTGGCACACCGAAACGACATGGAGTTCGCTTGCGCCGATGTGGCGGATGAAACGCTCCACGTAGGCGACGTAGTCGTCCAGCCGGAACATGCCCGCCTCGGCCGGCACCATGCGCGCGTCGACCCAGTCGGTGACATAGACCTTGTGGTCGCGCAGCAGCGTGCGGACGGTGTCGCGCAGCAGCGTGGCGTGGTGGCCCGAGAGCGGCGCCACCACCAACACCACCGGCTGGCGGCGCATCGCCCCGACGACCGCCGGATCGTCGCTGTAGCGCTTGAAGCGCTTGAGCTGGCAGAACGGCAACGCCAGCGCGGTCTGCTCGACCACCGCAAGGGTATGCCCGCCGGCCTGGATCTCGTGGATGCCGAAGGCGGGTTTCTCGTAGTCCTTGCCCAGGCGGTACATCAACTCGCAACCGGCCGCCCAGCGCGCCGCGCCAGGCCACTGCGCGAGCAGGCTGCCCGGCTCGCTGAACATTTTCGCGCTGGCCTGCGCGAAGTAGCTCATCGGGCCCATGAAGGCGCGCTGCCATTCGTGGAGTTGGTAGAGCATGGGCAACCGGCTACCTAGGGCAAAGCGCCATTCTAGTGGCTTTGCGTGTCGGATGTTGCACTGCGACAAGGCAGTCCTTCGACGTCGGCGCTGTGCTTGCGCTCAGGGAGAACGGCTACCTGTCCGCATCCGGCGTCGCCCGAAGGCGCAGTCCAGACGCCTGCCTCAGCCTGCCATGCGCCGACAGATCAGCAAGACCTCGTCGACCCCTTCCACTCCGTACAACCCATCGCGCCACTGCAGCGGTTTCTGGAACTTCAGCCCCAGCGGCATGAACACGTGGTTGTACCACCACATCGCGCGCTCGCGCCGATGGGTGAGGAACCATTGCCCCAAATCCAGCAACCGCGAGGACTTGGGCTGCATGCCGTAGATCGCGCTGCGTTCCAGCGCGAATCCGTGCGCGGCCAGCTTGGCCTCGATGGTCTCCGGCTCGTACCGCCGGCAATGGCCCACGAACTCGTCGAACGCCGTCCAGGCATCGGCGTGCAGGGGCACCGACAGCAGCAGCGTCGCGCCGGGCGCCGTCACGCGCGCGAGTTCACGCAAGGCGCCCTCGTCGTCGGCGACGTGTTCGAGGATGTCGAACGCGCACACCAGGTCGAACTGCGCATCGGCGCAGGGCAGGGCGCCGATCATGCCGTGCATGGCGCTGGCGCCGCGTGCGCGCAACTGGCGCAGGGCCGCGTGGCTGAGATCCACAAAGCAGGTGCCGTCCAGCGGAAGGCGAGGGCGCAGGCCTGGCGCGACTTCCAGCCGGCGTGGGGCTTCCGCCGCCAACCGGCTCAGGAGCGGCCAGGTGTTGAAGCGCCCGGGATCAACCAGTCGCGCCTGCGCCCAGAGCGCTTCGTAGAAGCCGCGATTGACGCGGAGCAGTTCGGCATCGGTGCGGGCGGGTGCGGAGGCGGCCATGCGTCCTTTTACAGCAAGCGCAGCCGCCGCGGATGTGAAGCGCCGAACCGCTTTTCAATCCAAGGTGCGATCAGATCTGGCGCACCTCGGTACCGGCCGCCAGGTCGTGGACAGCTCGCCGCCGGCGATCGACCAGCCCCGGCGCAAACCACAATGCCCACCCGACCAAAACAGCCCACACTGCAACACGAAGACCGAGCCACGGCGCCAGCCCGAGCAACAGCAGCGGCAACGCGGCCACGATGACCCGCCGCAACGCCTGACCAGCCAGCACCTTGCCGCCATCGGTACCGACCACCCGGATACGCCAGGGGCGCATGCCAAGCGTCTGGCCGCCGCGCATCCACGAAACCACGAAGTACGCGGCCACCACCAGGCCCTGCAGCGGTTGGTACCACCAGGCGACCGTGGCATGCGCGCCGCCCGCCACCACCTGGCCGCCGGTGGCGAGCTGGCACAGCAGGCCGACCACCATCACGATCGCCACCACCGCGAGCAGGTCATAGACCAACGCGGTCAGGCGGCGCCACAGCGGGCAGGGGAGGGAGGCGGCGTCGTGCGATCGGTTCATCGGCGTTTCGCTTGCGCCCGCCGCGACTCGCGGCGAGCATCTGCGCATGCAGGAAAAGAGCGCAAGTATCGCCGAAGCCGACAAGCTCAGCATCGGCGCGTTCCTCGAACGGGTCTGGTCGGAGGACGGCCTGGCCGATCGCACCCTCGAAGCGTACCGGCAGGACCTGGAGGCGCTGGCGCGCTGGCTCGCCTCGCGCGGGCGCAGCCTGCAGACGGCGCGGCGCGAGGATCTGTCGGCCTTCCATGGCAGCCAGGGCGCGGCGGTGCGCTCGATGGCGCGGCGCCAGTCGGCGTTCCGGCGGTATTACGGCCAGCTCGCGCGCGACACGCCGGGTTTCGAGGACCCGACCCTGCTGATCGAACGCCCGCGCATGCCGCGCAGCCTGCCCAAGGCGCTCGCCGAACGCGAGATCGAGGCGCTGCTGGCCGCGCCGGACCTGGCGTCGACGCTAGGTCTGCGCGACCGCGCGATGCTGGAACTGATGTACGCCTCCGGCCTGCGCGTCTCCGAACTCGTGGAGCTGCCGCTGGCCGCGCTCAACACCCGCCAGGGCGTACTGCGCGTCACCGGCAAAGGTGGGAAGGATCGCCTCGTGCCGGTCGGCGAAGTCGCGCTGGAGCGCATCGAGGCCTACCTTGCCGACGCGAGGCCGCAGCTCGCCAAGGGCCGCCAGCCGGCGGCGCTGTTCCTGAGCCAGCGGGGCGAAGGCATGACGCGGCAGATGTTCTGGACGCTGGTCAAGCGCCACGCGCTGGCGGTCGGCATCGAGGGCAAGCGTATTTCCCCCCACGTGCTGCGCCACTCCTTCGCCACGCACCTGTTGAACCACGGCGCCGACCTGCGCGCGCTGCAACTGTTGCTGGGCCACGCCTCGCTCAGCACCACGCAGATCTACACGCTGGTGGCGAAGGAGGGCCTGAAGCGCCTGCACGCGCAACACCACCCCCGCGGCTGAGTAGCTTCTCTCCCCGAAAGTTGGGGCGAGGGGCCACTCTTGCAGTCCGGCAACGGAGCGCAAACCTGCCTGCAAACCATCGCCGCGCAATGGCCTCTACCTGCTCACACTTGCCGCTAACGCCGCTGTGCCAGAATCGGCCCAATCGCCGCTTTCCCCACGCGGCCATGAGGTTTCCCGATGTTCAAGAAGCTTTCCGCCGCGCTGCTCGCCAGCGCCTTCGCGCTCGCCGCCTGCGCCGCCGACCGGCAGGACGCCGCGGCCCCCGGCGACGCGACCGATCCGGCCGCCGAGCAGGCGGTGCGCGCCGCTCTGACGAAGCTCGCCCCTGGCGTGAAGGTGGACCAGATCGCTCTCTCGCCGCTGCCAGGCTTCTACCAGGTGATCGCCTCGGGACAACTGGTCTACGTCAGCACCGACGGCAAGTACATGCTCAACGGCGACGTGGTCGACCTCGGCGCCAAGGAAAACCTGAGCGAGCGCGCCTGGGCGGATTTTCGCAAGGCCGAACTGGCCAAGGTGCCGGCGTCCCAGCGCATAGTGTTCGCGCCGCCGAACCCGAAGTACACGGTGACCGTGTTCTCCGATGTCAACTGCGGCTACTGCCGCATGTTCCATTCGCACATCAAGCAGTTCAACGACGAAGGGATCGCGGTCGAATACCTGGCATGGCCGCGCGAGGGCGTGACCGATACCGCCGGCGCCCCCACCGATACCTACAAGGAAATGGTCTCGGTCTGGTGCGCTGCCGACCGCAAGGCGGCGTTCACCGCGGCCAAGCAGGGCAAGGCGCCCAAGTCCGCCGACTGCCCCAACCCGGTCAAGGAAGAGTTCGACCTCGGCGTCAAGCTGGGCGTGACCGGTACGCCGATGGTGCTGGGGCCCGACGGCATGGTCCTGGGCGGCTACGTCACGCCGGACAAGCTTTTGAAGATGCTCGAAAAAGGCGGCTGACACGCGTTGAACCCCCTCCCTCCGGGGAGAGGATTGGGTGAGCGGCCGGGGCTCGCGGGGAAATCCTGGCCTGGATGGGCCGTCCGGCCGCATCGGGTAGAATAGGGAGCTTCCCTTTCAGCGCCGAATCCCCCCGCATGATCGCTTTCGACGGGCAGAGCGCCCTTTCGCCGTTTCGCCTGGATCGCCTCAACGCCCGCCTCGACGCGGTGCACCGCGGTGCGCGCGTGCAGGCTGCCTGGCTCGTTTACGTGCTGGAGGCCGACCACGTTCCCGAGGGCGCCGAGCGCAAGCGCCTGCTCGAAGTGCTGGAAGCCAAGGACGCCACGCCCGAGTCTGCCACCCTGTGGACGGTGCCGCGGCTGGGCACCATCTCGCCGTGGTCGAGCAAGGCCACCGACATCCTGCACGGCGCCGGCTTCGACGCACGCCGCGTCGAGCGCGGCGTGGCCTGGCAGGTGGCTGGCCTGCCGGCTGCCGGCACGCCCGATCACGCGGCGGTCCTGGCCGTGCTGCACGATCCGATGACCGAATCGGTGCTCACCGACCTGGCCGAGGCGCAGGGCCTGTTCCTGGCCGGCACGCCGGGCGACCTGGTGCACATCGAACTGGGCGGCAATCCGGGCGGGGCGCTTGCCGCCGCCAACGCGCGCCTGGGCCTGGCGCTGGCCGACGACGAGATCGAGTACCTGGCGGCGCGCTATGCCGAGCTCGGCCGCGACCCGACCGACGCCGAACTTTTCATGTTCGCGCAGGCCAACTCCGAGCATTGCCGCCACAAGGTGTTCAACGCCAGCTGGACGATCGATGGTGAGGCGCAGGACAAGAGCCTGTTCGCCATGATCAAGCACACCCACCAGTGCTCGCCCACGCACACGCTCTCGGCGTACAAGGACAACGCAGCGGTGATCGAGGGCCACACGGCCCACCGCTTCTTTACCGACGGCGAAGGCAACTGGCGCAAGCACGACGAACAGGTCGACTACGCGATCAAGGTCGAGACGCACAACCACCCGACCGCGATCGCGCCGTGGCCTGGCGCAGCCACCGGCGCCGGCGGCGAGATCCGCGACGAGGGCGCCACCGGCCGCGGCGCCAAGCCGAAGGCCGGCCTGACCGGCTTCTCCGTTTCCGACCTGCGCATCCCGGGCGCGCCGCAGCCGTGGGAGATCGATCGCCCGCTGCCGCCGCGCATGGCGAGCGCCTTCGAAATCATGCGCGATGGCCCGCTCGGCGCCGCCGCGTTCAACAACGAGTTCGGCCGGCCGTGCCTGGGCGGCTACTTCCGCACGTACGAGCACGAAACCGGCGAAGCCGGCGTGCGCCGCGGCTACGACAAGCCGATCATGATCGCCGGCGGCCTGGCCAATATCCGCCACGACCACGTGCAGAAGCGCGACATCCAGCCGGGCCACGCGGTGATCGTGCTGGGCGGCCCGGCGATGCTGATCGGCCTGGGCGGCGGCGCGGCTTCTTCGGTCGCCTCCGGCGCCTCCAGCGCGGAACTGGACTTTGCCTCGGTGCAGCGCGACAACGCCGAAATGGAGCGCCGCTGCCAGCAGGTGATCGACAGCTGCTGGATGCGCGGCGCGGAAAACCCGATCGTCAGCATCCATGACGTCGGCGCCGGTGGCCTGTCCAACGCGATTCCCGAGCTGCTCAACGACGCCGGCGTGGGCGGCGAGATCGACCTGTCCAAAGTGCCCTGCGACGACCCGTCGCTCTCGCCCATGCAGGTGTGGAGCAACGAATCGCAGGAGCGCTACGTGCTGGGCATCGCGCAGGAGGATCTCGCCGAGTTCGAGGCCTATTGCAGGCGCGAGCGCTGCCCCTACGCGGTGGTCGGCACCGCCACCGCCGAGCGCGCGCTGCGCGTGACCGACCCGCGCCGCAACCTCACCGTGATCGACCTGCCGATGGACGTGCTGTTCGGCAAGGCGCCGCGCATGCACCGCGACGCGCAGCGCATCAAGCCGCGCGTGGACCTGCTGCCGGACCTGTCCGGCATCGGCATGGACGAGGCGGTCCAGCGCGTGTTGCGGCTTCCCACCGTGGGCAGCAAGAACTTCCTGATCACCATTGGCGACCGCACCGTGGGCGGGCTCAACCATCGCGATCCGATGGTCGGCCCGTGGCAGGTGCCGGTGGCCGACTGCGCCGTCACGCTCACCGACTTCGACGGCTACCAGGGCGAGGCGATGGCGATGGCCGAGCGCGCGCCGGTGGCACTGCTCAACAGCGCCGATGCCGCGCGGCTGGCGGTGGGCGAGGCGATCACCAACCTGGCCGCCGCCCCGATCGGCTCGCTGGGCGAGATCCGCCTGTCCGCCAACTGGATGGCCGCGGTCAACCACCCGGGCGAGGACGCCGCGCTGTTCGACGCGGTCAAGGCGGTCGGCATGGAGCTGTGCCCCGCGCTCGACATCGCCATCCCGGTCGGCAAGGACTCGCTCTCCATGCAGACCGTGTGGCAGGCCGGCGAGCAGCCGCAGCGCACGGTCGCGCCGGTGTCGCTGGTCATCACCGGCTTCGCCCGCGTCGACGACGTGCGCCGCACGCTCACCCCGCAGCTCAAGCTCGACCGCGGCGATTCGGAGCTGTGGCTGATCGATCTGGGCGCCGGCCGCGACCGCCTCGGCGGTTCCGTGCTGATGCAGGTGTTCAACCGCGCCGGCGGCGTGCCGCCGGACCTGGATGACACCAAGCGCCTGCGCGCGCTGTTCGAGCTGGTGCAGGAAGCCAATCGCGCCGGCCTGGTGCTGGCCTACCACGACCGATCCGACGGCGGCGTCCTGGTCACCCTGCTGGAGATGGCGTTCGCCGGCCACTGCGGCCTGCAGATCCACCTCGATGGTTGGGCAGAGGCGACCTTGCGCGCGCTCTTCAACGAGGAACTCGGCGCCGTGCTGCAGGTGGCCAGCGCCAACCGCGAGGCGTTCGAGGCGCTGCTGGTCAAGCACGGCCTGGCCGGCATGAGCCATCGCATCGGCCGGCCGAAGGACAAGCTCGGCATCAAGCTCTACCTGGGCGACGATGCGGTGTTCAAGTGGAACTGGACGCAGCTGTTCGGCGCCTGGAACCACACCAGCCACGCGATGCAGCGCCTGCGCGACAACCCGGCCAGCGCCGACGCCGAGTGCGAATGGCGGCTGGACGATGCCGATCCGGGCGTGAGCCCCAAGCTCGGCTTCAATCCCGCCGACGACATCGCCGCGCCGTACATCGCCAAGGGCGCGCGTCCGCGCGTGGCGATCCTGCGCGAGCAGGGCGTCAACGGCCAGGTCGAGATGGCCGCGGCGTTCACCCGCGCCGGCTTCGACGCGGTGGACGTGCACATGTCCGACCTCGCCGCCGGCCGCCACAAGCTGGCCGACTTCCGCGGTTTCGCCGCGTGCGGCGGTTTCTCCTACGGCGACGTACTCGGCGCTGGCCGCGGCTGGGCCACCTCGATCCTCTACAACGAGGCGATGCGCGCGCAGTTCGAGGCGTTCTTCAACGATCCGTCGAAGTTCGCGCTGGGCGCCTGCAATGGTTGCCAGATGTTGTCGCAGTTGAAGGACATCATCCCGGGTGCGAAGCACTGGCCAAAGTTCGTGCGCAACGCTTCCGAGCAGTACGAGGCGCGCCTGGCCACGCTGGAGGTGCTCGACTCGCCCAGCCTGTTCTTCAAGGGCATGGCCGGTTCGCGCATCCCGGTGGCGGTGGCGCACGGCGAAGGCCGCGTGAGCTTCCCCTATGCCTGCAGCCCGTCCAAGGCACAGGCGGCGGTGCGCTTCGTCGACAACCGCGGCAAGCCGACCGAGAACTACCCGCTCAACCCGAACGGCTCGCCCGGCGGCCTGGCCGGGTTCACCGCCGCCGACGGGCGCGTCACGATCCTGATGCCGCATCCGGAGCGCGTGTTCCGCAGCGTGCAGTTGAGCTGGCATCCGGACAGCTGGGGCGAGGATTCCCCGTGGATGCGCATGTTCCGCAACGCGCGGGTGTGGTGCGGCTGATCTCCGATAGCCGGGGAGGGCGCGCGTGAGCGCCCGCTGGTTCTACGCGCCGGCCTGGCTGCTGGCGCTGGCGGTGCTGCCGTGGTGGCTGGGGCTGCCGTTGTTGCTGGCGATCGCGACGGTGCTGCTGTTCGCCGCCGAACGGTTGGAAGGTCACGCGCCACTGTTGCGCCTGGCGTTGCGCTGGGGGCTTCCAGGCGTGCTGTTCGCGTTGCAGCGGGCGCTGGGAGGCGATGCCTTTGCGTGGGCGATGGCGTTGCTGGGCGCGCTGGCCGGTTTCACGCTGCTGGCTGGGCTGGAGGCGTGGCTCGATCGCGGGCGGCGCGAGAAGGTTGCGCAGCCGGAACTGCGCGACTGGCCGAGCCTGGCGCTGGCGCCGATCGGGCCTGGGGCGGTGGTGGTCGAACTGGTGCCGCCGCAGTGGTCGGAGGGCACCTGTCCGGACCCGCGCGGAGGTGAGGCTCGCTGGGAGGCGGGGCGGTTCGTGCTGGCCGACGCGACGGTGGAACGCGTGCAGGCGCGTGCGTCGTTCAGCCCGGACGGTCGATGGTTCGTTGCATGTACATCGCGTGGGCTCGTGCTGCTCGATCGTGACCATGGGCGACGGTATCGCCTGCGTGGCTGGGAATTGTGTGGCTGGCACGAGGGTCCATGGCTGACTCGTGGGACCGGACCGGCGATGGCTTGGCGTGAGGTTCTGGGCCGCCGCTGACCTCGCCTCGATCGGTATCCAGCGCGAGCAAGAGCTTTCGGACGCCTGTCGGCGCCCGAGTTACTTCTCTTTGCTTGCCCAAAGAGAAGTAACCAAGAGAAAGGGCACCCCGATGGCGCGCCCTTCGGGTACGCGTGCGGGCGGCGGGGTTTTTCGACGGGACTCCTGTCCCGACGAAAAACTGGCCGGCGTCCTGCCGGCCACCCTGCGGGCTGATCCGCCACCCGCCCGCCGCGCCATAGGGGACCCGGAAAAGCAGCGCGCTTCCTGCGCGCACGTTTCAGAGGAGCCAAGCCAGAGCGGAAGGCCAGAGCGGAAGGCCAGAGCGGAAGGCCAGAGCGGAAGGCCAGAGCGGAAGGCCAGAGCGGGAGGTGTGGGCGTGCCGCGAGCCGGCTCCCTCTCCCCTCCGGGGAGAGGGTTGGGGTGAGGGGTGGGGCTCGCGGGAAACCTGCAGGCAGTTCTCCCAAGCCCCGCACCTCCCGCATACTTGCAGGGTGTCCACTCCCATTCCCCTCGCACGGATGCTGCCGGTCAGCGTGATCGTGGTGTGCGCCGACAGCGGCCCCTCGTTGCGCGATTGCGCAAAGCGGGCGCTCGACAGCGCGGTGCCGCTGGAGCTGATCCTGATCGACAACGGCTCGGCCGATGGCATGCCGCAATCGATCGAACGCGCGCACGCGGACGATTCGCGTCTGAAAGTGATCTACAACCACGCCAACCTCGGCTTCGGCCCGGCCGTGAATCGCGCCGCGGCCGCGGCGAAAGGCGAGCACCTGCTCGTGCTCAACCCCGACTGCCTGCTCGAGCCCGATACCCTCACGCGCATGCTCGACACCCTCGACGAGTACCCGAAGGCTGGCATCGTCGGCGCGGTGGTGTGCGCGGCCGATGGCACGCCGGATCCGGCCTCGTACCGGCGCGATCCGCTCTTGCGCCAGGCGTTGGCGACCTTGCTTGGCGCGCGTGGCGGGATGAACATCGAAGGCGAGATCCCGACGGGCGTAGTCACCGCCGAAGCGGTTTCCGGCGCGCTCATGCTGCTGCCGCGAAAAGTGTTCGAGCAACTGGGCGGTTTCGACGAAACCTACTTCCTGCACTGCGAGGACCTGGACCTGTGCCGGCGCGCCCGTGATGCCGGCTACACGGTGCTGCTCGCTGGCGACGTGCGCGTGCTGCACGGCAAGGGCGGCTCCAGCCGGCACCGGCCGGTATTCGTCAGCCGGCACAAGCACCGCGGCATGTGGCGCTGGTTCCGCAAGTTCGATCCGGCCGCGCGCAACCCGCTGGTGGCGGGCGCCGTGTGGCTCGGCATCTGGACGCACTTCGCCATGCAGGTGCCCGGCCAGCTCTGGCGGTTGGCCAAGGCCTCGCGTCGCCCTGGATAGGCGCCCGCTCGTGCGCGATGCACTTTCCCCCATCGCAACAAAAGCATTGCCCGCAAGCGGCCTCCTTCGAAAAGCGTTTGCCTGACATGACGACCCGTCCCCGCACCTTCGCCGCTACCCTCGGGCTGCTCGCACTCACCGCCGTGTGGGGCTCGACTTTCGTGCTGATCAAGGACGTGGTCGGGCGCATGCGTGTCGTGGACTTTCTCGCCGTGCGCTTCGCCATCGCCGCGCTGGCGATGCTGGTGCTGTTCGCGCGTCCGCTGTGGCGGTTGCCACGCGGCCAGATCGGCCGCGCGTTGCTGCTGGGGATCGTCTACGGCGCCGCCCAGTTGCTGCAGACCTGGGGTCTGAAGCTGATCGCACCCAGCGTCAGCGGCTTCGTCACCGGCATGTATGTGGTGTTCACGCCGATCCTCGCCTGGCTGCTTCTTCGCGAGCGCATCGCGGGCGTGGTGTGGCTGGCGGTGGCGCTGGCGACCGGTGGGCTGGCTCTGCTGTCGCTGCACGGCGTGTCCGTGGACCTGGGCGTGTGGCTGACGCTGGCTTCGGCGGCGCTCTATGCGCTGCACATCGTGGGCCTGGGTCGCTGGTCGCGCGAGCAGGACGCGTTGGGCATGTCGACGGTGCAGGTAGTGGCGATCGCGGTCATCTGCCTGCTCGCCACCGCGCCGCAGGGTCCGGCGCTGCCGCCCGACGGTTCGGCCTGGCTGGCGGTGCTGTACATGGCGCTGGTGGCCGGCGCCGGCGCGATGCTGATGCAGACCTGGGCGCAGGTCCACCTGCCGCCCGCGCGCGCAGCGATCGTGATGACCACCGAACCGGTGTTCGCCGCCGGGTTCGCGGTGGCGCTGGGCGTGGACGCATTGAGCTGGCGGATGCTGGCCGGCGGCGCGCTGGTGCTGGGCGCGATGTATCTGGTGGAGCTGGCGCCCAGGCGCGGTACGGCGCTGGACGCCGAAGCCCTCCACCACGAAATCTGACGTCAAACGAACCGGGCACTAGCGGCAGGTTCTTTTCCGCAGGTGAGGCGTGCAAGGCGGTCCGGCAAGTGGCGCACGATTGCCATCACGGCCCGCGCGGCACGGCCCGCGTACACTCCACCGGCGTCCCCAAGGAGCACCGTCATGCGCCTGCGATCCCTTTCCCTCGGCCTGCTGCTGGCGGCGACCGCACTGCCAGCGGCCTCGACCGGCCAGTTCGACGACCTGCTCAAGCAGCTCAAGCAGGGCACCCACGCCAGCCAGGCCGCGAACCTTCCCACCAGCGACATCGCCGCCGGCCTCAAGGAAGCCCTCGCCAAGGGCACCACCCACGCGATCAATTCGCTGGGTCGCACCGATGGTTTCTGGGGCAATGCCAAGGTGCGCATTCCGCTACCGGGCAAGCTCAAGCAAGTGGGTGACCTCGCCCGCCAACTCGGCCAGGGCGAAAAGGTGGATGCCTTCCAGCTGAGCATGAACCGCGCCGCCGAGAAGGCGGTGCCGCAAGTTGCCGACATCTTCGGCGACGCCATCCGCAAGATGACGTTGCAGGACGCGCGCGGCATCCTCACCGGCGGCGACCATGCCGCCACCGACTTCTTCCGCCGCGTCGCCGGCGACGCGCTGACCGCACGCATCCGTCCGATCGTCGCCCAGGCGACCGACCGCGTCGGCGTCACGCAGAAGTACAAGGCATTCACCTCCGCCAGCGGCGGCGGTCTGGGCAATGTGCTCGGCGCGCTGGGCGGCAACGACGACAAGCGCAACCCGCTGGACCTGGACGATTACGTCACCGCCCAGACACTCAATGGCTTGTTCACCGTGATCGGGGAGCAGGAGCAGTCCATCCGCAAGAATCCGGCCGCGCGCACCACCGATCTGCTGAAGAAGGTCTTCGGCAGCCGCTGACGGCTTGCGTAGAAGGGGCTTTCCACCCGTCGCTCTGCCGCGCCGCAAAACCATCCGGCACCCACCGCGAGGCCCAAGATGATCCGCGACATCCTCAAAATGGGCGATCCCCGCCTGACGCGCGTCGCCCCCGCCGTGCCGCCCGGCATGATCGGCAGCACCGAGCTGGACGCTCTGATCCAGGACATGTTCGACACCATGGAAGACGCCGGGGGCGTCGGCCTGGCCGCGCCGCAGATCGGCGTTGACCTGCAGCTGGTGATCTTCGGCTTCGACCATGCCGAGCGCTATCCCGACGCCCCGCCCGTGCCACGCACGATCCTGCTCAATCCGCTGGTGACGCCGGCTTCGCACGACATGGAAGAAGGCTGGGAAGGCTGCCTGTCGGTGCCGGGCCTGCGCGGTGCGGTGAGCCGCTTCACGCTGATCCGCTACCAGGGCATCGACCCCAGGGGCCAGCCGATCGATCGCACCGCCGAGGGCTTCCATGCCCGCGTGGTGCAGCACGAATGCGACCACCTGATCGGCCGGCTGTACCCCTCGCGCATCACCGATTTCTCCAAGTTTGGTTTCACCGATGTGCTGTTTCCCGGCCAGACAGTGCAGGAGGACTGATCGATGCGCGCAATCTGGCACGACAGCGTATTGGCGGAAAGCGACGACATCGTGGTTGTCGAGGGCAACCACTACTTTCCTGCAGACGCCCTGCACAGGGAGTACTTCCGCACCAGCGACCGCCACAGCACCTGCCCGTGGAAAGGCGAGGCGAGCTACTACGACGTCGTCGTCGGAACGGCCGTCAATCCGGGTGCTGCCTGGTATTACCCGGCCCCCAAACCCGCTGCCGCGGAGATCGCCGGTCGCGTAGCGTTCTGGCAAGGTGTCGAAGTCCGCACGTAGCACGCGCGGCGAGCCGGGCCGTATGCTTGGCGCTTCACTGCCAGGGGGCCGCATGCAGCCGTCCGCACCTGCCGCGCCGATGCGCGGCTTCCGCTACTACGACCTGCTGGTGGGCGGCATGGTCGCCGTGCTGCTGTGTTCCAACCTGATCGGACCGGCCAAGGTCTGCACCATCACGTTGCCGGTGCTGGGCGCGCTGTCCTTCGGCGCCGGCAACCTGTTCTTTCCGGTCAGCTACATCTTCGGCGACGTGCTTACCGAGGTGTACGGCTACGCCCGGGCACGACGCGCGATCTGGGCGGGCTTCGGCGCCATGCTGTTCGCCACGGCGATGTCACAGGCGATCATCCACATGCCGCCGAGTCCGAGCGAGCCGTTCAATGCGCAACTGCAGCCGGCGCTGGAAATCGTCTTCGGTGGCACCTGGCGCATCGCGCTGGCATCCATCGTTGCCTACTGGCTGGGCGACTTCGCCAACTCCTTCGTGCTGGCGCGCATGAAGCTGTGGACGCGCGGACGCATGCTGTGGACGCGCACCATCGGCTCGACGCTGGTGGGACAAGGCCTGGACAGCTTGACCTTCTACCCGATCGCCTTCATCGGCATCTGGGAGGGACAGACGATCTTCAAGGTGATCGCATTCAACTGGGCGATGAAGGTGATGGTCGAGGTCGTGTTCACGCCGGTCACCTACGCGGTGGTCGGCTTCCTGAAGTCGCGCGAGGGTGTCGACACCTACGACGAGCACACGCACTTCACCCCGTTCAGCCTCAAGGACGAGGGTGAGCTCAAGCGCTATGGCTGAGCCTCGCCATGCGGCCGCACCGCGCAATCCAGGCATCGACCTGCTGCGCGGGCTGGCGATCGCGTTCGTGCTGCTCAATCACCTGGGCCTGCCGATGCGCCTTCCACTGAAGGCCTCCGCGCTGGCGGACGTGCTGCCGGTGCGGCTGCTGCAGGCGCTCAACTACAACGGCTACGAAGCGGTCTTCGTGTTCTTCGTGATCTCCGGCTTCCTGATCGCCGGCAACGCGCTTGAGCGCTGGGGCAGCCTGGCGCGGATCGAGCCGGGCGCCTTCTACGCCCGCCGCTTCGCCCGCATCGTGCCCTGCCTGGTCGCGCTGCTGGCGGTGCTTGGGGCGCTGCACGGCCTGGGCGTGGCGGACTACACCATCCATCGCCCCGGACAGTCGCTGGGCGGCGCGCTGATCGCCGCGCTCGGCCTGCACCTGAACTGGTACGAAGGCCGGACCGGCTATCTGCCGGGCAGCTGGGACGTGCTCTGGTCGCTGTCGATCGAGGAGGCTTTCTACCTGGGCTTTCCGATGGCCTGTCTGCTGATCAGGCGCATCCGGTTTCTGGCGCCGCTGCTGCTCGCGCTGGCGCTGTCGCTGCCATGGACACGCGGCGCGCTGGACGGCAACGAGATCTGGCAGGAGAAGGCCTATCTCCCGGGCATGGCGGCAATCGCCACGGGCGTGCTCGGTGCGCTGTGGTTCGCCCGCGGCAAGCGCGCGTCGCCGCGGGCCGTCCGCCTGCTGCGTTGGGGCGGCGCGCTCGGCCTGCTCGGCGCCACGCTGGGCGGCCATTGGCTGTGGCCGTTGCTGCACGAGGGCGTGATGCTGCTGCTCACCGGCTCGACGCTGGCGTTGCTGCTCGCCTTCCGCAGCGAGCCGCCACGCGTGCCGCGCGGCCTGCGCTGGTTGTGCAGTTGGGGCCGGCTCAGTTATGAGATCTACCTCAGTCACATGTTCGTGGTGTTCGCGCTGATGCGGCTGTATCGCTGGACCGGCGCCGACGCGCGTACCGGTTTCCTGTGGTATTTGCCGGCGTTCGCCGCATGCTGGGTGCTGGGCATGCTGGTTGCGCGGTGCTGGTCGATGCCGTGCGAGCGCTGGCTGCGTGGTCGCTGGTTGCGTCCGGCGAAGAACCCCGTCGAGGCCGTTTCGCCGGCGGGGTGACCCGGTTTCCACGCAGGCAGGTGCAGGCTTGCGTGCAGGCCCGCCGATTGATCTGCCCGAGACCATCCATGCCAAGCATCCTCATCGACAAGGCCATACGCGAGCGGCGACCGTTGCGCTTCGTCTACCACGGCAGCCTGCGCGTCGTGGAACCGCAATGCCACGGCAGGGGGCATCGCGGCACCGAGCTTCTGCGCGGTCGGCAGGTCAACGGCGGCGAGCCATCCGAGCGACTCTTCGACGTGGCCGGGATCGCCGACCTGGCGCTGCTGGAAGGACACTTCGACGGTCCCAGTCCGCACTACAGGCGCCACGACGCGGCGATGGCCGAAATCTTCTGCCAATTGTGAAAGGGCCGGGCCCGCTGCGCCGACCCCGACTAGACACCCTCACGCGCAGACTCGAGGACCCGCTCGCTCAAGGAGCCGCCATGCTCTCCGCCTTCGGCCTCAATTGCACGCTCAAGCGCGACAACCAGCCGTCCTCGACCCAGAAACTGCTGGACCAGGTGCTGCGCGCACTCGACGGCTACGGCGTGAGTACTGCCTACGAACGCGCGGTCGACCACGACATCAAGCCCGGCGTGAAAACCGACGAAGGCCCGGGCGATGCCTGGCCGTCGATCCGCAAGCGCATCGACGAGGCGGACATCTTCGTCCTCGCCACCCCGATCTGGATGGGCCAGCCCTCCAGCATCGCCAAGCGCGTGCTGGAGCGGCTCGACGCCGTCTTCGGTGAGATCGACAAGCACGGAATCTATCCGACCTTCGGCAAGGTCGCCATCGTCAGCGTCGTCGGCAACGAGGACGGCGCCCACCACGTCACCGCCGAGCTCTACCAGGCGTTGGCCGACGTCGGCTTCAGCATCCCGGGCGGCAGTTCCACCTATTGGGTGGGCGAAGCCATGAGCAAGAAAAACTACATCGACCTCGACCAGACGCCCAAGGCGCTGGCGGGAGCCATCCAGACGCAGGCGTGCAACGCTGCGCACCTGGCGGCGCTGTTGCGGGACAAGCCGTATCCGCCCACGAGGTAGGGCAGTGCGTGGGTGAACGGGAGTCCGGCTATCGGAGCCTTCGCATATCAGGACTCAAGAGCTGGCAGGCAACGGCGGCGTAAGGCAGAACTTTCAGGTAGGACGCCAGCAACCCGGCGAGCGCCTGGAGCAAGCGATCCTTGGGCGCCATGCAACGTTGCTGGAACGCAAAGGCCGGGCTGGCGAACGCGCACAGGCGTGGTCAGGCGGCCACAAGAATTGCGGCCTTGCTTCGCCGCGGATCAAAAGCTCAAGCGGTGTCAGGCGCCGGCATGGGTGTGGGCGAAGCGTCCGGCGGCAAGCGGCGCATCTGGCGCAACAGCCACAGCGCAATCAAAAGAGCAAAGACGTTTATGCCCGCGCCCAGCGGTTTGTCCGCCTGCAACAGCGAGCAGGTGAAGGTGCTGCCAAGCAGGAAATTGGCGTTCAACTTCAATGGCGACCACTGCAGGGTAACCGTCAGATGAAAGCCGCTGGCGAAGAAATACCCGATCACCGACGACGAAAACGCAGGTACCTGCAACAGCCAAAACCGGAAATTGGCGCGCACGGCGCCGGGCGACCCCTCGAGCATGCGCAGCCCGCTCCAGACGCCCCACGCGTAGAGACCCATGAACAGCAGGGAGAAAAGCCAGACCATGACATTCGCCTGATGGACCAGCGAGGACATGATCACGAACACGCCCACCGACCCGCCCCCGACCCCCAGGAGTCCAATCCCCCGCCGCTGCCAAGGCTTCATATCGTTTCCCCCCTGAAAACTGGATCTGATCGGAACGGCCGACCGTATTGAAGGCAACAGGCGCCGTCGACTGCGCGCCCATCAGCGCCGCGTCCTTCCCCCGGTCGGATGCGGATGCGTTTACGCCTCAGGGCTTGTCGAACGACAGCTCGAACGATGTGTAGAAAGGCGTGGGCCAGCGGCCCGCAAGCCCGGCACCAGCCAGTTCCGATTGCACGCACTTTGCGAGCGCTGTCGTCCCTTGGAGCCAGCTTGCTTCCGTCGAACCGTCAGCGTTCAACGACAAGACCACCGTGAACTTCGAAACATCCGCATCGGGGCGGGCGCAAGCTGCCATTGCCGCCTCCAGCGCCTTGCCCTGCGCCCCAAGCAGCCGCGAACTCATATCGCGATCCAGAGACGCTTCGTTTTTGTCCGCGAGCGCCTTGGCCTGATCAAAGCCGAGCTGCGGCACAGCTGACATGGCAAAAAACACGAGCATCGCAATCATTCGAAACTCTCCACAAACAGATCCAGTCGACGTCGCGAAGCGGCGTTGCCCTCGGACGAATGTTCAGCGCCGGGCAGCATTGGCATTACGCGCGCTGCGTGCGATTCGCAGGAACTTCAAGCCGCCAACCGCGACGGCGGTGCCCAGCGCCAGCGAAAGCATAGTGGCGATCCAGTACGAAGGCTCCGGAGCGCAGTGCAAGATGCCCGGGCCGTGCCGCCCGCGCAGCAGGCGAACGCACCCGGTGGCGAGCGCGTTTGCGCCAAGCAGCACGCCGGCTGCCGCGATCAACAGCAAGACGCCGCCGACAACGCTTGCGGTGAGCGGATCGGTAAATGGTTTTGACGGGCGGGATGCCGAGTTCACAGGCAATGCCTCCACTAGCCGCCACTTGGGCCTTGCCCACTTCGAGTTGCATCGCGACCCGCCATGTCTCGGCCGAGAGAGTAGCCGGTGCCAAACAGCAGGATCAGGCAAAAGGCCAACGCGCCAACAAGGTACAAGAGATTGCCCAGAAGGCGCTTGTTGGGAAGAGTACGTAGATAAAGCCCCAGGAAAACGGCCACGGCGCACACGATGCCTAAAAGAGCGTGATGCGAAGCAGCCCCGGCAAGCAGCAGCCCAGCTGCGCCCATTGCCGGGAGAGCTGCTTCTTGCTTATTTAAGTCCGACATACATCTCCTGTGAGGCCTAACGCCCGAAATCAGCGGCGCGGGAACCGCGTCCGCTGCATCGAGCTGTTAGCGGCAAACGCGAACTTTGGGTGCTTGGCCACTGATAGCTGCTATTTGCCACGCTCTTCCGCCTTCTTTCGATGATCGTGCGGGATTTTACGTGGCGATGTATTAGTAATCGGGAGGGCATCTGGTAGAGATAGATATTCAAAAAAACCGTCCATTTCAGGCGTTCCGCGAAGCATGTTGAGGTTATGGATTTGTATGGCACAAACCATGCCCACCAACGCGACATCGCGGATGGTGCACTGATGAGTCTCTTTGCTTAATTTGTCTTTTTTTCCGTGTATGTCGACGAACACGAACTCATTGGAGCCAGGTGCAGCCTTGTACCAATACGCGTGCAGATAGCGATTCCTGTCGGTGAGCACGACTTCGAATCTGTCGCAAAGACTCGAGTAGAGACGAGAGATCTCATCTGACTTGCCAGCCACGAAGCTTCTCAACCTCTTCAACTTCTCTGACGGCGGAAGCGTCAGTACTTCGCGGTACAGCGTGGGCTTGTCGAGGCGCTCGGCGAAGGCCACAAGATGACTGAAGACAAACTCATAATTGGCAAACTGGATTGCAATGTTGCCGAGCTCTTCGGCGAGCTCCCTTGGCCAATCAGGGTTCCGGTTCCAATTTGGATTTCCGTGGAGCATGTTTGCCTACACCCCTGTGAGACCTCATCGGCCGCTAACGCTGGAGTTAAGCGGCGGCGTAGCCGTCCGCCTTGAACGAGTTGTTAGCGGCCACCCGAAAGCAACGCCACTTTGACCCAAGGATGATCTTGATCTTGCCTCTCGGCAACGTAGCCATCTTGCATGTCTGCACAGGCATTGATTGAGGATCGCGGCTGGTCAAATGCCCAACACCGACATTATGGAAATCCTCGGCTCCAACGTGGTCGTGCTGCCCACAGGAAAAATTCCAGTAACCCTCTTCGTGCGCCACGAGCAAGATTGGCCTCGACTTGTCAAAGACGTGGCAGCAGACGATGACCCCTAGGTTCGATGGTGAAAAGTTCATGACCGCTAACGCTGGAGTTAAGCGGCGCGCGGTACGCGCGTCCGCTTGAATGAGTGGTTAGGCCCCAAAGCGCTGGGCCACGTTCTTGACGGCGGGCATGGCAAGAGGCGAGGCCCAGTGTGAAAGTGACTCTAGCTGGGGCGCAAGTCGTTTCAAGGCGGCAGGTGACCAAAGCGGGCGCTGGGGACCGACTGGCAACCCGTCTAGCTCGGAGCACACCAGGCCGATCGCCTTTGCGTCTGGGTCTCCAAGCTCAAGCTCAGCCTGGGCGAGCAGGGGGCCCAGCAGCCAGCACCCATCCAGCAAGCTCATGCTTCCAGAGAGCACCATTGAAGCGATTTGACCGGCCTCTTCTCGCAATCCGGTGATGTACTCGGCGTGCGTCATCTTTTCCATGAAGGCCTAACGCCTGAGTTAAGCGGCGGCGCAGCCGTCCGCTTGGACGAGTGGTTAGAGGGCGCCTGCCGCAACGAATCACGTTCGGCCTTTAGGGACAAAGGCACGTACTCCTCTGCCGTTGCACCGTCGAGAACCGCCCTGAACTCGGGGCTCGCAAAAAGTTTGCGAGCGTCGGGTTGCTTAAGTTTTGAAAGCAACCGAACGTAGTCCTCGAACGCAGCATCGTTTGCCAGCCAGATTGCAGGAACCGGCGCAGTGTCAAAAGAACGCTGGCAATCAAACTTGGGAAGAAGCTGGGTGAACGTGTGGACAAATTTTCTGCAGCTTCCATTCTGGAAACCATGGCTGCACTCGTGGTAGCTCGAATCGAGCCCTGGTAGCAACTGGCTCGCAGGACAGGTCACGTTGGCAGCATGGGCGACCGATGCGGACAGCGCCGTAGCGAGAATAAGTTGCGCTGCACGAGACTTCACGTAGTGCCCTCTAACGCTGGAGTTAAGCGGCGCGCGAACGCGCGTCCGCCTTGAACGAGTTGTTAGGCTCACCACCGCTGGTCACGGTACTTGGCCAATTTGGAGAGCACTTGCGGCTTGATGCTGCTGCCCCAGACACCGTTGAGTAATAAACGAAAGTGCGGGTTGCGTCTCGCAAGCATCTCCACTCGATCCACGACGACGCCCCCATTCTTAGCTAGGAGGTCTTCTAGCGGGCCAGCGGCTAACGCTGCAAGAAGAGGGTTTGGGGAAGAGCAATCGATACGGCCGAGTATTTTTGACGATCGATTCGAGACATAGCTCCGGGTCTTCTCGCGGAAGTTCCCTATCCAAGCGGGGTGCGACGACATTTGCTCCAGCGGTTGGCGGCTCGGTGCCGGACCAAGCCTGAATCCATTCTTGTGCGACGTCGTCGGCTGGTTGAATGCGCATGATGCCTAACGCTTGAGTTAAGCGGCGGCGAAGCCGTCCGCCTTGAACGATGTGTTAGACCCCGTCGTGCGGGTATCTGAGCACCGGATGGGTGTTGCTTGTGCACTTGTAGTGCGTAACTGAGCCCCCGTCCTTTAGCTTCAACCTGATCTCCGTCGGGCTGATGACCTCGTACATGGGGTCTCCATCTATTGGAGTATCTGGAAGATAGGTGCCAGTTTTGAAGCAACCTCCTGGGCCGCAAAACGAGACAGAAAACAAGTGATTTTGAGACCGCAGAATTTGGAGGCCAAACGCATTACCGCAGTTCGTTTTCCAGAAGCCGCTGTAGTCGCGTTCGCCCGTTGGCTTCGCCGATGAAGCGGATGTGGCCATGAGGGCAAGCGCGAAGAAGACATTTGCTGCATGCATGAATGGCGAGCTCGTCTAACGCTGGAGTTAAGCGGCGCGCGGCCGCGTCCGCTTGGACGAGTGGTTAGGCACTTGGCGCGCCGTCCCTACGGACAAAAGCTAACACCGACCGGATGTGCACGCTAACGAACAGTGCTGCCGCTAAACATGCGATGGCGAAGCTGCCTGCGGCGACCGGTGAAATGAGCCAGACAAGAGAGCCAAGAGCGATGAAGAGCGACGACATGCCAGCGAGGCCAAGAAGGCCGGCGGTGGTTGCCTTGTAGTGAGGATAGGAACCGCTGCCCTGGATGATGTACGGCTGCAGATACTGCCAAGCTGCCAGCCACACCGGCGTGCCAATAGAGGCTGCCCATAGTGCGACGAGGTGGGGCTGCGACCGGGTGCTTGCCTGGACGACCACCAGGATGATCGCGGCGCATAGACCCGCGCCTCCAATAGCGACCGAGCGCATTTGCAGAAGCATTGTCTCTGAAAGCGACATGGTTCCCCTGAAGCCTAACGCTGGAGTTAAGCGGCGGCGGTACGCCGTCCGCTTGGACGAGTGGTTAGGCCAGCACCAACGTGGCCACGTAAGCAAGGGGTGCGACCAACGTAGAGCCGGCCCACACTGATAGTAAATGCTT
>NZ_JBHZGI010000005.1:0-242124 GCF_051900535.1 Frateuria sp. GZRe12 | reverse complement strand
CGCTACATCGAGGGCTTCTATAACCGCCAAAGGCTGCACAGCAGCCTTGGCTATCGCTCACCCGAGGCCTTCGAGAGACTGGCTGAAGGTGCTTAATTAGACCGTCCGAGAAAGCGGGGGTGGCTCAGGGTGACCCTTCGAGGACGTGGCGGAAAGTGAGGTTGATGCGTGGCGTACGGACGCGCGCGGTGCGCGGCAGGGCGTGCTGATAGAGGCGCTGGGTCGCGCCGGCCATGCGCAACAGGCTGTCGTGCGGCAGCTCCAGTTCCAGGGCTGCCGAGCTGCGCGGCGATTTGCGACGAAAGACGAAGCGGCGCGATGCGCCCAGGCTGAGCGAAGCGATCACCGGCGCCGGCCCCAGCTCCGGTTCGTCGTCGCTGTGCCACCCCATGGCGTCGTGGCCGTCCCGATAGAGATTGGCCAGCACGCTGTTGAACGTGCTGCCGCAGGCCTGCTCCAGGCGCGGGCGCAGCGCCGCCAGCGCCGGCGGCCACGGATGCGGCTCGAAGCGAGTGCGCGAATAGACGTAGCTCGCGCCCGGGTCACCGATCCAGCAACTCAACCGCGGCGAGGCGACCTCGCGGCCGAAGATGCGGATGACGTGCGTCTCCCAGGCAATCGTGTCGCGCAACTCCCGCAACAGCGCATCGGCCTCGGTCGGTGGCAACCATTCCGTCCACAGCGCCAGGTCTGCGCCGGCGAGCGCAAGCGGCTGCCAGCCCACGCGCTCAGGCGATCGCCGGGTAGGTCGGCTCCGCGTCCAGCGTCGAGGAGCACACCGCTGCCAGCTCCAGCAACCGCAGGTCCGAACCACGCGCACCAACGAACTGCAGGCCGATCGGACGCCCATCGGGCAGCGCGCCCATCGGGATGCTCACCGCCGGGCAGCCGGCGAGGCTGGCGAAGCTGGTCAGGTCGGCCGCCGAGTCGGGCGCGGGCCCATTGAGCGGGAATGCGCCCTGCGGCGTGGTCGGCAGCACCAGCACGTCGATCTGCGCGAACAGGCGGCGCATCTTGAGCGTGGCCGCGTCGAGCACGCGGTCGGCGATGGCGTAGTCGGCCGCGCTCTTGCGCGCGGCGTAGCCGAGCATCTCGCGCAGGCGCGGCGACACCGGTCGCGCGCTGTCGGCGAGATCCTCGGCGAAGGTGCCGAGCATCTCCGCTTCCATCAGCAGCAGGCCGGCGCGGCGCGTGCGCGCGAAGTTCCAGTCGGAGAAGTCCACCGTGCGCCGCTCGCCGAGCTCGCGCGGCAAACGGGCCAGCGCCGACTCGAACACCTCGATCACGTCCGGCTCGACGCCGATCGCCGCCAGGTCCGGCAGCAGGCCAGCGCGCAGGTTGCCCGGCTCCCAGTCCGGTGGCGAGAACGCCACGCGTCGGCGGCGCGAGCGCGCGTCGTCGGCATCGTAGCCGGCCAGCACCTGCAGCAGCACGGTCAGGTCGTTGGCGCTGCGCGCGAGCAGGCCCACGGCGTCCAGGCGCCGCGCCGCCGGCAGCATGCCGCGGGCGGATATCTCGCCGTGCGTCGGCTTGAGGGCGTACACGCCGCAGTAGCTGGCGGGGATGCGGATGGAGCCGAGACTGTCCGAACCGACCGCCGCCGCCGCGAGCCCGGCCGCCACCGCCGCGGCCGCGCCGCCGGAGGAGCCGCCGGCGCTGTAACCGGGCTTGTACGGATTCTGGGTCGGACCGTAATGGGGGTTGTCGGTGGCCGCGCCCAGCGCCGCCTCGTCCATGTTGGTCTTGCCCACCAGCACCGCACCCGAAGCGCGCAGGCGCGCGACCACGTGGGCATCGTCCTGCACTGGCTGCTCGCGCCCGGGCAAGCCGGCGCGGGTGGGCCAGCCGGCCATGTCGAAATTGTCCTTCAGTGCGATCGGGATGCCGTCGAGCCGTCCCAGCACGCCGTCGCGGCGGCGATGGGTCGCGGTGCGCGCCTGCTCCTGCAGCAGGCCGGGACGCAGGTCGACGTAGGCATTGAGTTCGGGATTGATCCGCTCGATGGCCGTCTGGTAGACGTCGGCCAGTGCCTGGGGCTGCACGCGCCCTACCGCCAGCCAGTGCAGCAGCTGGCACACGCTGGCTCGGCGCAGGTCGATGTCGGCGATCGGCGGGGTCGAATTCATGCCTCGTCCTTCAGGGTGGATTCCCGATTATCGCCACGGGCCGCAAAGCGATTGCAAGCGACCTTTAGTGAAGAGTCCGGTTTGCCGCCGGGCCTGCGAAACCGGACAATGCCTCTCTTTCCTTATATGTACGCCGCACGGAGCCCGCCATGAGCGAACGCGAAACGATGGAATACGACGTGGTCGTGGTCGGCGCCGGCCCGGCCGGGCTGTCGTTCGCGATCCGCCTGAAGCAGCTGCAGCCGGACACCACCGTCTGCGTGATCGAGAAGGCGTCCACCATTGGCGCGCAGATCCTGTCCGGCGCGGTGATCGAGCCGGCTCCGCTGGATGCGCTGCTGCCGGGCTGGCGCGACGACCCGCCGCCGATCTGCGTGCCTGCCGGCGAGGACGAATTCTGGCTGCTGACCAAGACCGGTGGCCGCAAGCTGCCGGTGCCGCCGGGCATGAACAACCATGGCAATTTCATCGTGTCGCTGGGCGCCATGTGCGCCTGGCTCGCGCCACAGGCCGAAGCGTTGGGCGTGGACGTGTTTCCCGGTTTCGCCGCTGCCGACAACGTCTATAACCAGGACGGCTCGGTCGCCGGCGTGCGCATCGGCGACATGGGCGTGGCCAGGGACGGAACCCACAAGAGCGGCTACACCCAGGGCATCGACATCAAGTCCAAGGTCACCGTGCTGGCCGAGGGCGCGCGCGGCAGCCTGACCAAGCAGCTGATCAAGCGCTTCGCACTGGACAAGGACAGCGACCCGCAGGGGTACTCCATCGGCATCAAGGAGCTCTGGCAGGTACCCGCGGGCCGCGTCACGCCCGGCAAGATCGTGCACAGCTTCGGCTGGCCGGCCGACGACAGCACCTACGGCGGCAGCTTCCTCTACCACCTCGATGGCGACCGCATCGCGCTGGGCTACGTCAGCGGCCTGGATTACTGCGACCCGGAATACAAGCCGTGGGAAGCCTTCCAGCAGTGGAAGAACCACCCGCACGTCAAGCCGTTGCTCGAGGGCGGCAACATCCTGTCGGCCGGCGCGCGCGCCATCGTCACCGGCGGCTACCAGTCGCTGCCGAAGGTCGAGATGCCGGGCGCGATCCTGATCGGCGACACCGCCGGCCTGCTCAACGTGCCCAAGATCAAGGGCACCCACCAGGCGATCCGCAGCGGCATGCTCGCCGCCGAACACCTGGCCGCCAACGGCCTGAACGCCGCCGGCTTCGATGCCGCCCTGCGCGCCTCGCCCGCGATGGCGGAATTGAAGCAGGTACGCAACATCAAGCCCGGCTTCAAGAAGGGCCTGTGGTTCGGCATGGCCAACGCGGCCTGGGAAACGCTCACCCGCGGCGCCTCGCCGTGGACGCTGAAGAACAAGCCGGACTGGAGCTCGCTGGAAAAGATCGGCGAGTACGAGGCACCCAAGCGCGACTACGTGACGCGCGACCTGGCCCCGCGCGATCGCCTGGCCGGCGTCTACTTCGCCGCCACCGAGCACGACGAAGACCAGCCGATCCACCTGCACGTGGCCGATACCAACATCTGCATCGAGCGCTGCAGCGTCGAGTACGACAACCCCTGCACCCGTTTCTGCCCGGCCAACGTTTACGAGATCGTGGAAGACGCCATGCCCGATGGCAGCCAGGCCAAGCGCCTGCAAATCAACGCCGCCAACTGCGTGCACTGCAAGACCTGCGACATCAAGGACCCGTACGAGATCATCACCTGGGTTACCCCCGAGGGCGGTTCGGGTCCGAACTACCAGAACATGTAACGGGCTCCGAAGTCTCGACCGCACAGAGGACGCAACCCTGAGCAGTACCTTCCGCTGGCACCTCCGCCGCGCCCGCTACCTGCTGCAGCGCGTAAGCGGCAGCATGGCCCAGCGCGGCCTGCGCGGCACCGCCGACCGCATCCTGCAGGAATGGCGGCCGCGCCGGCAGGCATCCACCACCTTCGAGATCGAACCGCTGGGTAGCGGCGTGCCGCCGGCGGCGCTGCCGTGCAGCGATCAGCCGCTGGTGTCGGTGATCATCCCGGTCCACGGCAAGCTCGATTACACGGTGGCCTGCCTGCGCTCGATCGCCCGGCATGGCGCGCAGGCGCCGTTCGAGGTGATCGTGGTGGACGATGCCTCGCCCGACGACACCGCGCAGGTCCTCGCCGGCATCGAAGGCGTGCGGCTGCTGCGCAATCCGGACAACCTGGGTTTCATCGGCACCTGCAATGCGGGCGCCGCCGCGGCACGCGGCGCGTATCTGTTGTTCCTCAACAACGATACCCAGGTCACGCCGGGCTGGCTGGACCGCTTGCATGCCTGCCTCGTCGAGGAACCCGACGCCGGCATCGCCGGCAGCCGGCTGGTCTATCCCGACGGCCGCCTGCAGGAAGCCGGCGGCATCGTGTATGCGGACGGACAGGCATGGAACTACGGCCGCTTCGAGCAGCCGGACGATCCGCGTTTCCTTTACCGCCGCGATGCCGACTATGTCTCCGGCGCCAGCCTGATGGTCGACGCGAATTTGTTCCGCGCGATCGGAGGCTTCGACGCGCGCTACGCGCCGGCCTATTGCGAGGACATGGACCTGGGCTTTGCCGTGCGCGCGGCCGGCAGACGGGTGCTCTACGAACCGGCCAGCGTGGTGGTGCATTGCGAAGGCATCACTTCGGGGCTCGATCCCTTCGCCGGCGTCAAGCAGTACCAGCAGATCAACCAGGCCAAGTTCGTCGACAAGTGGCGCGATGCGCTCGGTCGCCAACCGCCCGCGCGTACCCGCGTGGAGGAGGCGCTGGGCTGGGGTCGCCGGCACATCCTCATCGTCGATGCGCTGACGCCCGATCCCACGCGCGACTCGGGCTCGCTGCGGCTGGTCAACATCATGCGCCTGCTGCGAGAGCGGCACTGGCAGGTCAGCTTCATGGCGGACAACCGCCGCGCCACGCCGGAAGAGATCGAGCGGCTGGGGCGCCTGGGCGTGCGCGTGCTGTGCAAGCCCTGGACCCCGCCGCTGTCCAACTGGCTGGTGCGCGAAGGCCAGGGGCTGGATGCAGTGATGCTCTGCCGCCACTACATTGCCCTGCCCCACCTTCCGCTCGTGCGCCGGCTGGCACCGCGCGCGAGGGTGCTGTTCGATACCGTCGACCTGCATTTCCTGCGCGAGCAGCGCGCTGCCGAACATGCGGACAACCCGGCACTGGCGCGCCAGGCCGAAGCCTCGCGCCAGGCGGAGCTCGGCCTGATACAGGCCGCCGACGTCACACTGGTGGTCAGCCCGATCGAACGCGATCTGCTGATGGCCCAACTGCCGCAGGCGCGCGTGGAACTGCTCTCCAACGTGCACGACGTGCCCGGCCGCAGCCGCGGCTTCCACGAGCGTGCCGGGCTGATGTTCGTCGGCGGCTGTGCGCACCCGCCCAACATCGATGCCGTCGACTGGCTCGCTGGCGAGATCTATCCGCGCATCCGTGCGAAGCGACCGGACATCGAACTGCACCTGCTCGGCGACATGCCCGAGGTGGAACGCACGCGCCTGGCCGCTGCCGGCATCCGCGCCCACGGGCGGGTGGAAAGCCTGGACCCGTGGTTGTCCGGCTGTCGCGTCGCACTGGCGCCGCTGCGTTACGGCGCCGGCGTGAAGGGCAAGGTGAACATGGCGATGAGCCACGGCCTGCCGGTGGTCGCCACCCCGATCGCCGCCGAAGGCATGAACCTGGCGGATGGCCAGGACGTGCTGGTGGCGGACGACGCCGGAAACTTCGCCGAGGCCGTGTTGCGCCTGTACGACGACGAGGTGCTGTGGATGCGCCTGTCCGAGGCGGGCCTGGCCAACGTGCGGGAGCACTTCTCCTTCGATGCCGCGCGCCACGCGCTGGACCGCGCCCTGGCCTGAAGCGGGCGCCACGGCGACGCGCCCCATGCACCGCTCACGCTAGAATGGGCGTTTTCGGGCGCATTTGGCGCTGCATTCAACGCAAGGATCCCATCCGATGAAGATTCTGGTCGGCTACAAGCGCGTGGTGGATTACAACGTCCGCATCCAGGTCAAGCCCGACGGCACCGGCGTGGTGACCGAGGGAGTGAAGCTCTCGGCCAATCCGTTCGACGACATCGCGCTTGAAGAAGCCCTGCGGCTGCGCGAGAAGGGCGTTGCCGAGGAAGTCGTGATCGTCGGCATCGGCCCGGCCGACCTCACCGCGCACCTGCGCAACGGCCTGGCCATGGGCGCGAACCGCGCCATTCACGTCACGACCGCCGACGCGATCCAGCCCCTCACCGCCGCGCGCGCCTTCCTCAAGCTGGTCGAGAAGGAGCAGCCGGGGCTGGTGATCCTGGGCAAGCAGGCGATCGACGATGACGCCAACCAGACCGGCCAGATGCTGGCCGCGCTGTGGGACCGCCCGCAGGCCACCTTCGCCAGCAAGGTCGAGATCGCCGACGGCAAGGCCACCGTGACCCGCGAGGTCGACGCCGGCCTGGAGACCATCGAGGCCGAACTGCCGGCGGTGATCACCACCGACCTGCGCCTCAACGAACCGCGCTTCATCAAGCTGCCGGACATCATGAAAGCCAAGTCCAAGCCGATCGACGTGATCGAGTTCGCCTCGCTCGGCGTCGAAGGCGGCGACCACCTCAAGACCACCCACTACGCCGCGCCGCCCAAGCGCACCAAGGGCGTGATGGTGAAGGACGCGGCCGAGCTGGTGGCCACCCTCAAGCAGAAGGGCCTGCTCTAAGCAGCCGCCGGCAACAGGAGAGAAGACATGAGCAAGATCCTCGTCATCGCCGAACACCTGGGCGGCAAGTTGAACCCCTCCACCGCGCGCGCCGTGAGCGCCGCCGCGGCGGTCAAGCCCGAGGCCATCGACGTGCTGGTATTGGCCGACAACACCGACGCCATCGCCGCCGAGGCCGCGAAGATCGAAGGCGTGAGCCGCGTGCTCACCGCCACCCGCGCCGAGAACGCGCACGCGCTCGCCGCCGTGCTGGCGCCGCAGGTGGCCAAGGCCGCCGCCGGCTACAGCCACGTGTTCGCACCTTCCACCACCTTCGGCAAGGACCTCGCCCCGCGGTTGGCCGCCCTGCTCGGCGTGGCGCAGGTCAGCGACGTGATGGCGGTCGAAGGCGCCCACACGTTCAAGCGCCCGATCTACGCCGGCAACGCGATCGTCACGGTCGAGGCCGACCCGGCGCACACCGTGGTCGCCACCATCCGCACCGCCTCCTGGCCGGCGGCCGCCACCGGTGCGAACAGCGCCCCGGTCGAGGTGCTGAACCTGGATGTCGCCCTGCCCTCGCACACCCGTTTCGTCGAACTGAAGCAGGGCAAGAGCGACCGCCCGGACCTGCAGAGCGCGAGCAAGGTCGTCTCCGGCGGCCGCGGCGTGGGCTCGAAGGAAAACTTCGAGATCATCTACAAGTTCGCCGACAGGATCGGCGCGGCGGTGGGCGCCTCGCGCGCCGCGGTTGACGCCGGCTACGTGCCGAACGAGATGCAGGTCGGCCAGACCGGCAAGATCATCGCGCCGGAGCTGTACATGGCCATCGGCATCTCCGGCGCCATCCAGCACCTGACCGGTATCAAGGACGCCGGCACGATCGTGGCGATCAACAAGGATGCCGAGGCGCCGATCTTCGAAGTGGCGGACATCGGCCTGGTCGGCGACCTGTTCAAGCTCATCCCGGAGCTGGAGCAGGCGTTGGGTTGACCCTTCGGCGGGCATCGCCCGCCGGCTTGAGGCGGCCTCCGCTGCCGTGCTCGAGCGTTTGTCACGACCTCTGCATCGACCCCGCCTGCCGGGGTCGATGCATGTCGGAAGGCACGCACGGCCCATTGCCGCCCCTCAGCGCGAATGCCCTGCAGGCCATGACCTTCCAGCGGCGTGGATGACCTTGCGCGCCGCCGGACTGGTCCAGGCAGTCCCGCCGCGCAACGCGCTTCACCATGCCGTTACAATCGCGTCATTTGCAGAGGATCCGGGTGCCATGACGGCGATCGACGCGCCTCATTCAAGCTCTCACCTCAACCGTCTCGAGGGCGAAAGCATCCAGATCCTGCGCGAGGTCGCCGCCGAGTTCTCCAACCCGGTGATGCTGTACTCGATCGGCAAGGACTCCTCGGTGCTGCTGCATCTGCTGCAGAAGGCCTTCCGTCCCGCGCCGCCGCCGATTCCGCTGCTGCACGTGGACACGACCTGGAAGTTCCGCGAGATGATCGCCTTCCGCGACCGGCGCGCCGCCGAGACCGGTTGCCGACTGATCGTGCACACCAACCCCGATGGGTTGCGCGACGGCGTCGGGCCTTTCAGCCATGGCTCGGCGGTGCACACCGACATCATGAAGACGCAGGCGCTCAAGCAGGCGCTCGATGCCCACGCCTTCGACGCCGCCATCGGCGGCGCCCGGCGCGACGAGGAGAAGTCGCGCGCCAAGGAACGCGTGTTCTCCTTCCGCAACGCGCAGCACCGGTGGGATCCGAAGAACCAGCGACCGGAGCTGTGGAGCCTCTACAACGCGCGCATCCGCAAGGGCGAAAGCGTGCGTGTGTTCCCGCTGTCCAACTGGACGGAACTGGATATCTGGCTCTACATCTACCGGGAGAATATCCCCGTACCGTCGCTGTACCTGGCGGCCGAACGGCCGGTGGTGGAGCGCGACGGGATGCTGATCATGGTCGACGACGAGCGCATGCCGCTCGCGCCAGGCGAACGCCCCACCATGCGCAAGGTTCGCTTCCGCACGCTGGGTTGCTATCCGCTAACCGGTGCGATCGAGTCCGAGGCGGACACCTTGCCGAAAGTGATCCAGGAAATGCTGGTCGCAAGGACCTCCGAACGGCAGGGCCGCCTGATCGACCAGGACGCCGGCGCCTCCATGGAGAAGAAGAAGCAGGAGGGCTATTTCTGATGCGCCGCGACGAAGACGCACCCATCGATACCCTGGCCGAGGCCGCCTCGGCCGTGGACGCCTACCTGCGACAGCACGAATCCAAGGGCCTGCTGCGCTTCATCACCTGCGGCAGCGTGGACGACGGCAAGAGCACCTTGCTCGGGCGCCTGCTGTACGACACCAAGCTGCTGTTCGACGACCAGCTCGCCGCGCTCGAGGGCGACAGCCGCCGCCACGGCACGCAGAACGGCGAACTCGACTTCGCCCTGCTCGTGGACGGCCTGTCCGCCGAGCGCGAGCAGGGCATCACCATCGACGTGGCCTACCGGTTCTTCGGCACCGAACGGCGCAAGTTCATCGTTGCCGACTGCCCCGGGCACGAGCAATACACGCGCAACATGGCGACCGGCGCCTCCACCGCGGACCTCGCGGTGGTGCTGGTCGATGCACGCAAGGGCATGCTGACCCAGACGCGCCGGCACAGCTATATCTGCAGCCTGCTCGGCATTCGCCACGTGCTGCTGGCGGTCAACAAGATGGACCTGGTCGGCCACGACCAGGACACCTTCCGCGCGATCGAGGCGAGCTACCGCGAGCTGGCCACGCAACTGGGCATTCCCGAGGTCACCGCGATTCCGGTATCTGCCCTGCGCGGCGACAACGTGTCGACCTGCAGCGAGCGGATGCCCTGGTATACCGGCCCGTGCCTGCTCGAACACCTGGAGACGGTGGCCATCGAGCCGCCAGCCGCCACCGCCGGCTTCCGCATGCCGGTGCAGTGGGTCTGCCGCCCGGACCAGAACTTCCGCGGCTACGCCGGCACCCTGGTGGCCGGCGAGATCAGGCCCGGCGACGAAGTGGTGATCCTGCCCGGCGGCGCGCGCTCGCGGATCGAGCGCGTGCTCGGGCCGGACGGGGACCTGGCGCTTGCCCGCGCCGGCCAGGCCGTCACGCTCACCCTAGCCGACGAACGCGACATCAGCCGTGGCGACGTCCTGGCCAGCGCGAACCAGCCGCCGCAGGTGGCCGACCAGTTCGCCGCGCACATCCTGTGGATGGACAACCAGGCGCTGCTGCCCGGGCGTCCATACTGGCTTAAGATCGGCAGCCGCACGGTCAGTGCGCAGATCACCGAGATCAAGCACCGGATCGACGTGAACACCCAGGAACACCTGGCGGCCAAGCGGCTGGAGCTCAACGAGGTGGCCGTGTGCAACCTGAGCATGGACCACGCCATCGCGTTCGAGGCCTACGGCGACTGCCGGGAACTGGGCGCGTTCATCCTGATCGACCGCCAGAGCAACGCCACGGTCGCCGCCGGCACGTTGGACTTCGCGCTGCGCCGCGCCGAGAACATCCACTGGCAGCACCTGACCATCGACCGCGACGCGCGCTCCCGCATCAAGGGACAGCGCCCGCGCTGCGTGTGGTTCACCGGCCTGTCCGGCTCGGGCAAGTCGACCGTCGCCAACCTGCTGGACAAGCGCCTGCACGCGATGGGTTATCACACCTACGTGCTGGACGGGGACAACGTCCGCCACGGCCTCAACCGCGACCTGGGCTTCACCGACGAGGACCGCGTGGAGAACATCCGCCGCGTGGCCGAAGTCGCCAGGTTGATGGTCGACGCCGGGCTCATCGTGCTGGTTTCCTTCATCAGCCCGTTCCGCAGCGAGCGGTCGATGGCGCGCGAAATGTTCGCCGAAGGCGAGTTCGTCGAAGTCTTCGTCGACACGCCGCTGGACATCTGCGAACAGCGCGACCCGAAGGGCCTGTACGCGAAGGCGCGCGCCGGCGGCATTCGCAATTTCACCGGCATCGATTCACCGTACGAAAAGCCCGAGAACCCCGAACTGACGCTGGCCACGACGGACAACGCGCCGGAGGAACTCGCTGCGCGCGTGGCGGAGGCATTGATCCGTGAGCAGCATTAGCCGTACACGACTATCGGCGTGACCGTCGCCCATCTTCTGCCTGGACGGCGACCAGGCCGCCCCCGTGGGGCGGCCCAACAAGTCCACCGAGGCACCTGTCTTCGAAGTGCGGATTTGAGCCTTGGTGGTGGCGCGCTCCAGATCGTGCCCGCGTCGCACAGTGCGGGGCGTTCTCCGGGCATCTTCGCAGAAGCCTCCCTACCGCAGTGCACGACGCCCGTGCCATCATCCTGCGCGATTGGAGGGAGAGAAACCGATGAGACGTTGCCTCTCTTGCGGCACGTTGTTCCGCGCGGACGCACACACGCAACCGTGCCCCGGGTGCGGGCAGGCGGTTGCGATTATCGAAGGCGTGCCGTGCTACGCACCGGAGCTGGCGCGCGAGTCGTCCGGCTTCCGGCCGGAAGGATTCGCCTGGCTGGCCGAGCGCGAGAGCGGACACTTCTGGTTCCGCGCGCGCTCCGAGCTCATCGCCCATGTGATACGCCGGTACTTCCCCACGGCGCGCACGTTCATGGAAATCGGTTGCGGTACCGGTTACGTGCTCAGTTCCCTCGCCACGAAATGCCCGGGCCTGGCCCTCAGCGGCAGCGAGATCTTCATCGAAGGCCTGGGCTTTGCCGCCCGGCGCATGCCGGATGCTGATCTGTTCCAGATGGACGCGCGCCGGATTCCCTACCGCGATGAGTTTGATCTGCTGGGTGCGTTTGACGTGATCGAGCACATCGAGGAGGACGAGGCTGTGCTCGCCGAGATCCACGCCGCCCTGGTCCCCGGAGGCGGCGCGATCTTCACCGTGCCACAGCATCCCTCGCTCTGGAGCGCGCAGGACGAGCACGCCTGTCACAAGCGGCGTTATCGGCGCGGGGAACTCGAGGCGAAGTTGCAAAAGGTCGGGTTCGAAATACTTTTCTCGACCTCGTTCGTAAGCCTGCTGCTGCCGCTTTTGTACGTTTCGCGGCGCAAGAAGCGATTCGAGGGCGACAACGCGATCGAGGATGAAATGTCGGTCGGTCGCATGACCAACTCGATCCTGTACGGATTGTTGCGGGTGGAGAGCGCGCTGATTCGCGCCGGACTTCGCTTTCCGGTCGGGGGATCGCGTTTAGTGGCGGCGCGCGCCAAGGCGCACTGAACCTACTATCCAGAGCCACGCCCGCATGCATCACAGCTCAGCAGCACTCGAGATCATGGATACGCAAACCCCCGAACTATCGGTAGTCATACCCTGCTACCGCACCGAGCAGGCCTTGCCCCAGCTGCTTGCGCGATTGCAACAGAGCCTGGATGCGTTTGGCCGGCCCTACGAGATCATCCTGGTGGACGACTGCTCTCCGGACGGCACGGCCGTGGCCGCCGCCCGCGAAGTCGCGCGCCATCCCAACGTGCGCTACATCGAGTTGATGTTCAACGTGGGGCAATTCCGGGCTCTCATGTGCGGTTTTGCACATGCACGGGGCCGCTACGTGGTCACCATGGACGACGATCTGCAACACCCCCCGGAGGAAATCGGGAAGCTTTACCAACATCTAGTGGCGCACCCTGAACTGGATGCCGTGTTCGGCGCCTACGTCACCAAGCAACACTCCTCCGGGCGCAACCTCGGCAGCCTGCTGGTCCGCACGGTTAACACCTACATTTTCGGCAAACCTCCTGGCTTGGTCATGTCCTCGTTCCGGTGCCTGCGGCGGGAATTGGTCGATACCCTGCTCGCGCATCGCACTCGTTATCCGGTGATTGGCCCGCTGATTCTCAGCAGTACTCGTCGCATCGCCAACGTGCCCGTGCAGCACGACGCCCGGCAGCATGGAGTTTCCAACTACAGACTGGGCCGACTCATCCGCACGACGCTGGACAACGTGCTGAACTTCAGCGCGTTGCCACTGCAGCTCATCTCCATGGTGGGCGTGGTCGTTGCAGGCATCAGCTTTATCATGGGGGCCGTGTTCCTGGCCATCCGCCTGCTGCGCGGAACCGGCGCTACCGGTTGGACCAGCCTGTTCCTGGCAGTCAACTTCTACGGCGGCCTGAGCCTGCTGGCAGTCGGTATCATTGGCGAATACCTGATCCGGATCCTGGGCGAGAGCAAGGGACAACCGCTTTACATCGTGCGACGCCAGTTGGGCGAAGGCGCTACACCTGCACCGCAGCGGATCGGGGAAGGCACAACCGCCAGCAAGACCAGCTGATCCCTGCGCGTGCACCGCGACCCAAGCGGCCATGGCGCGCCTCAAGCCACACTGGAGACAATAGTTATGGCCGGCTGGCCGGAAAGCCTGGAAGCGATGCTCGATCGCGTGACTGCCGAGTTCGGTATTACCCACGTTACTCGCCCGCAGTTGTTGAGGTCCGCACGCCAGACCGGCTTTGTCTGGACACGCCAACCCGGCGTGGTGTGCCTCGCCGCCAATCGCCACTATCTCTCGCTTGCGCGATCGAATCCGGACGTCGTGGCGATCATCACAAGTGACGAGGTCGCCTCGCGGGATCCGAATGCAGGGGCGTCCTGCCTGATCGCCTGCGAACGCCCCGAGGAGCTATACCTTCACCTGCATCTTCGCCAACATCCTGCCGCAGACACGAGGCAACCACAGGTGGACGCATCGGCAAGCGTCGATGGCTCAGCCGTGCTGCGGGGGGACGTGAAGATCGACGCTGGCGCGTGGATCGGACCACGCGTGGTCATCAGTGGACCGGCCACCGTTGGTTGCGGGGTGCACGTCGAGGCAGGGGCAATCATCGGTTGCGACGGACTCTATGCAAAGGACGTTTCAGGCAAGCGCTGCCACATTCCCCACTACGGCGGCGTGATCATCGGTGACGACGCTTTCGTCCACGCAGGAGCGGTGATCGTTCGCTCCGCAATCGCTGGCGAAGCGACGTCCATTGGCTCGGAAACTCACGTCGGCGTGATGGCCAACGTGGGACATGACGTGTGGGTTGGCGCCCGCACCACCATCTCCAGCAACGTCGTCATCGCTGGACGCGCACGTATCGGTACGGACGTGTGGATCGGTGCGTCCGCCACCGTCTCCAACGCGGTGTCGATCGGCGACCGCGCCAAAATACGGATCGGTTCGGTCGTCGTCCGTGACGTGCCCACCGACGCCGATGTATCGAGCGGAAATTTCGCACTCGACCACGCCAAGGCCATGCGCACCTTTACCAGGGAGGCATCCCGTGAGAAGCGATAGGCATTTCACCTTCAAGGCGAAACGGGATTATCTCCACAGCACGTCACTGTTCGACGATCTGATGGCTGTCCGTGGCCGCTCGGCGCATCAGATCGATTTCCGTTTTTCACGCAGGACAGATCGACAGGTGGCCTACCTCGACACGCCGCCGGGCCCAGAGGATGTGGTTGTCGCAGAGTGGTCCGACGCCGATGGCCGTCTTTTTGTCGTGGAGCGCAAAGAGCCGATCCACGAAGCGGTGGCCTACGACGAGGCCGCCCTGGTTTCAAAGTTCCGAATCAAGGACCGCACGGTAGACATCCCGGCGAAACTCGACGGATTCACCCGTATCGACGCCTTGGTCGCTGCGTTCAAGCACCTGCTGCAGCAGGTGTCGCCTCTGGGCGGAAACCGCAAGCATGCTTTCGTCCGCATCCGACTCACCCATGTCCCCGACGGGGTCGCGAGCATCACCTACGCCCGGGACATCGGACCGTTCTTTCAGGGCGACATCCGCGAAAACGGCGAGATCGTGGGGCAGATTTTCTTCGGGGTATGGCAATGATCGGTATCCGCGCCGTGGGCAGCTACGTGCCCGACACTCTGATTTCGAACCTCGACCGTGCCGCCGAAGCCGGCAAGGACGCGGCCTTTGTCACCGACAAGATCGGGTTCCAATCACTGGCTCGCCGCGACCCTTCGCAGGAATCGTCCGACCTGTGCGTGGAGGCCTTCGCCGACCTGCAGTCCAGGACCGGTCTGGACACGGCTGCCGTCGACTGCGTGATCGTCTGCACGCAGAATCCCGATGGCCATGGCATTCCGCACACGTCCGCGGTGGTGCAAGGGAAGCTTGGCCTCGGCAACCACGTCGCCGCTTTCGACATCTCGCTGGGTTGTTCCGGTTACGTCTACGGGCTGTCCGTCGCGACCTCGTTCATGCAGGCCAACGGACTGCGCAACGGGCTGCTTTTCACCGCCGACCCATACTCGAAGATCCTCGACCCGGCCGACTGGGACACCGAACTGCTGTTCGGTGACGCCGCCACCGCGACCTGGCTGACCGACGACCCGGTCTATGCGTGCCGACCGGCCATGTTTGGCACGGACGGGAGCCTCGGCCACTCGATCACGGTGCCCGCGCCGGGAGAGAAGCTGCGCATGCTCGGCAGCAACGTTTTCAAATTCACCATGACCGTGGTGCCCGAGCAGATCACCCGCTACCTGGAGCGCGAGGGCCTGAGCATCGAGGACATCGACCTGTTCCTGCTGCACCAGGGCAGCCGCTTCATCGTGGAGTCGATGACCCGACGCATGGGCCTTCCGCCGGAAAAGGTCCCCTTCGGCGCCGCCTCGACGGGCAACACCGTGTCCTCCTCGATCCCGCTGCTGCTCAAGGACTACCTGGATGCGCCGCCGCCACGGGTGCTGATGAGCGGGTTCGGCGTGGGCCTGTCGTGGGCTACAATGGCGCTTGCGAGAACTTCAGGATGACTCCCGTGATCAGCAAGGCCGAATTCCGCGATGCCGTCATCGACAGCATCAAGAAGATCAAGAACGTGGACACGGTCGACATCGGCAACGATGAGGCTTTCTCCGTCGCCGGCCTGGATTCGCTCGACGGCATGGACCTGGTGTTGCAGGTCGAATCGAAGACCGGCATCAATTTCGGCGAATTCGACCTGTCCACGGCCAACACCATCGACAAGTTCTACGCCAAGGCGCAGGAACTGTCCGCCTGACGCCCGCCCGGGATGGCCAACGCCAGCCCGGCATCGCTTCTTCCTCGGTTATCCGGCGCTGACAGCTGCCGGCGCGGACCGTCCGTTCACTCCAGAAGACACCGCGCCATGGGCCCTTCCGCCAAGCGTCCCGCTCCCGACAACAAGCTTCTGCTTGCGCTGGTAGGGGTCAACATCGCGCTGCAATTGACCAGCGCCTCCCTGATCAAGTACGCGGCGGGGCTCGGCCATGCCCGGGTTTGGGCACTGCTGGTCGTCCTGTCCGTTGTCATGGCCCTGAGCCTGGGCCGATTCGCGGCATGGCACGCGATGCACCGGCGCTTTCCGGTGAGCGTTGCGTACCCGGCCACGGCCCTGTTCTTCCCCTGTCTGGTCACGCTGGCCTGGTTCCTGGGCGAGCCGGTCTCGCTTCGGCAGGCGCTGGGGGCGGTGCTGGTCACCATCGGAGTGCTGATGCTGATCCGCTCGGACAGCGAACAGGAGGAAATTACCGCATGAGCGGTTGGTTCTTCCTGATGCTCACGATCCTCGCGACGGTGGCGGCGCAGCTGTTCTTCAAGCTCAGCCACCTGGCCGGACGGCGCTTCTACCTGCTGGTTGCCGTGGGACTGTTCTGCTCGGCAGTGCCCTGCACGCTGCTGGCCACGCGCGACCTTGGCATCGGCCGTGTCTACATTGGTGCGGCACTGTCCTACGTCCTGACCCCGGTCGCGGCCGTATGGCTGTTCCGCGAAAGAATGCGCGGGTCGCAGTGGGCCGCGCTCGCGGTTATCGTGGCCGGCATTGCCCTCTACAGCATCTGAGTTCTGCAGGGAATATCTGAGATGAAGATCCCGTTCAACCGGCCCTACATGACCGGCCAGGAACTGGCCCGGATCGGCGAGGCGCACGCCAAGGGACACCTGTCCGGCGATGGCGAATTCACCAAGGCCTGCCATGCGTGGCTGGAACAGAACACCGGATGCCGCAAGGCGCTGCTGACCCACTCGTGCTCCGGCGCGCTGGAAATGGCGGCACTGCTGCTCGACCTGGAGCCGGGCGACGAGGTCATCCTGCCCTCGTTCACCTTTGTCTCGACGGCGAATGCGTTCGTTCTGCGCGGTGCGACGCCGGTGTTCGTCGACATCCGCCCGGATACGTTGAACATCGACGAGCGCCTGATCGAGGCGGCGATCACGCCGAAGACCCGCGCGATCTGCGTGGTCCACTATGCCGGTGTGTCGTGCGAGATGGACGCGATCATGGCGATTGCGCAGCGCCATGACCTGGTAGTGATCGAAGACGCGGCGCAGGGCATCCTGTCCACCTACCGCGGGCAGCCTTTGGGCTCGATCGGCGCGCTGGGGGCGCTGAGCTTCCATGAGACCAAGAACGTCATTTCCGGCGAAGGCGGCGCGCTGCTGGTTAACCGGCCCGATCTGATCGAGCGCGCTGAAATCATCCGCGAGAAGGGCACCAACCGCAGCAAGTTCTTCCGCGGACAGGTTGACAAGTACACCTGGGTGGACACGGGCTCCTCGTACCTGCCGGGCGAGATCATCGCCGCGTTCCTTTCCGCCCAGCTGGAAGCGGCCGAAGCGATCACCAAGCGGCGCCTGGCGATCTGGGATCGCTACTACGAGTGGGCTGGTCCGCTGGAAGCCGCGGGGATGGTCCGCCGACCGGTCATTCCCGGCGAATGCGTGCACAACGCGCACATGTTCTACCTGCTGCTCCCCAACCTCGACGTGCGCACGCGTTTCATCCAGAGCCTTCGTGACCAGGGCATCGTTGCCGTCTTTCACTACATTCCGCTTCATTCGTCGCCGGCGGGACAGCGGCTGGGCCGCGTATCAGGGTCGATGGAGGTTACCGACCGGGTCAGTGACTGCCTGGTGCGCATGCCGCTTTGGCTTGGTCTTGAGGAGCACCTCGATGAGGTCCTGGCCGCGGCGCAGCAAGCGCTGGCGTCGGCGGTTGAACGGACAGCTTGAGCAGTCAGTTGGGGAAACCATGGAACTGCACACACCACGAAGCGCCAAAGGAATAAACCCCTGGGTCGGATGGGCCACGCTGGGCGGTACACCGGAAGCCTGGGGCTGGCTGGTGCTGGTCGTGGCGTGCGCGAACATCACCGCCTTCGTCGTCAACTACAGCAATCCGGTCGTCTCCAGCGACGCGTGGTATTTCCTCGATACCTTCGTGCGCAAGGCGCTGGACGGGACGCTGACGGTCGGTGACTACTTCGCGCGCCGGATCGGGCTGGATCATGCACAGCCATTGCGCAAGCTGATCCTGCTTTGGGAGCTGAACTACTTCCATCTCGACTTCCGCACGGAGGCCTTGCTCGGAGTCACCTGCGCACTGCTTTGCCTGCTGATGTTGCGGAAGATCATGCGGTGGGTGGACGGGCCTGCAGTGGCAAGCCCGGTGCTGTTGTGGGCCGCTGCTGTCGCCGTGGTCCTCTCGCTCAACAGTCCAGGGGTCTGGACGTGGCCGCTGGTCTGCAGTGCGTATACGACCTACGTGTTGCTGTTCGCGTTCTGTATGGCGCTATGGCGCGGGCTTGCACACGGCGCTCTCGGCTGGCTGCTGCTGTCGGCGCTAGCTCTGGACCTGGCGGCCGACGATACCGCGATGCTCGCCACGGCGGCTGCCTGGCTGGCCGTGGGGATCGTGGCGCTTCGTTCCCCGCCGGTCCGGACCCATGCCTGGAAATGCGCGCTGGTTTTGCTGCTGTGCCTGGTGGTAGGCCGCATTGCCCTATCGATGCTTTATCACGTTCCGCATTATTCGGGCATGCCGCTTGGCGTAAGGGTGGCCAAGCTGGCCAGTGCATTTGCCGATGGTGGCTGGTGGCAATGGTGGGTCATTCCATTGGCATCCTCCTTCGCCCACATCCTTCCACTCAAGTCCCTGATCGGGTCCTTTGCGATGCCGATCCAGATAACCATCGGCATAGCTTTGGCGCTTGCGCACCTGTGGTTCTGGTGGCGCGCGCTCCGCGAGAGTCCCATCAACGCACCCATGTTCGTCGGTGTGCTCTTGATGTTGTTCTTCTATGCGCTGCTCGCGGGCATCATCTACGGCCGCATCCCCACGTACGGCAATGGTTATCTCAACCAGTCGCGCTATGTCATGTTCTATGGTTTCAATCTCATCGCACTGCTGCTCATGTGTGCCGGTGACGTGCGCACGACAGAAGCGCCCGCGCGGATGAAAGGTTCGCTCGTGGCCATTGCCTGCGTCGCCTTGGTGGCGCTGCAAATCCCGTACTCCACGGAGGCATGGCAGAGCGCGCCGTATGGGGCGCTCTACCACCAGAAGATGGCACGGCAGATCTGGTACATGGCCGACCATGGCACGTTGCCTCCGGAGAAGTGCCTGCCGCTGCTCACCGTCTGTGGCTATCCGGAGCAGAAGCGCCGGGATCTCATTCACCTGCTGCAGGCGAATCGGCTCAATGTGTTCTCGCCGGAGTTCCAGCGCGCCAACCGCATGATGAGGAAACCGCCGGCATACTGACCCGCCGGGGCGGCGGCCTGTCAGTCCGCGCGTGCCGCCTGCAAGAGCCGGCGGCAGCGTTGCAGCAAACTCTCGGCAAGGCCCGACCAGCCGAACGCCCTCAGTTGCGCCGGGTCGAGGCGAAGTTGCGCCTGCATCGTGGGAAAGGCATCCGCCATCCTGGCCAACAGCTCGCCGATGGCGGTCGGGCTGTTCGAACACGACCAACCCACGCCCCACTCGGCAATCAGCGGAACGACCGGGTCCTCGCCGGTGGAGGCCAGGTGCAGGATCGGCTTGCCGCTGCCGAGATACTCATACAGCTTGCCCGGGATCTGCGCCTCCAGTGCATTGCCGATGTTCACCAGCACGTCGCACTCCAGCTGCATGCGCAACACCGCCTCGTGCGGCTGCTCGCCAAGGAAGACGATGCGCCCGCCACTGCGCTTGGCCATCGCCAGGTACTCGGTATCCACTTCCGGGGCCACGACCGTCAGGCGCACGCCGGGCGTGGCGCAGACCGCCTCCAGCAGGGCCGCGGGACTGCGGAAGGGGTAGAACCGGCCCGCGTACAGCAGATGCAGCGGTCCAACGGGCCCTGCGGGGCCAAAGGGTATGGCGACCGGCAGCGAATCGTCGAAACCCTGGGTGAGCACTTGCACCTTGGAAGGGTCCACCCCGTGCCGGCGGATCATCAGCTGGCGGGTAGCCTCCGTCGTGACGCTTACTGCGGCCCTGCGGCAGGTTTCCCGCTCCAGCCTCAAGGCACGCCGTCGCCAGCGCCTGGGGGTGTAGGGCGCCCATACCGGATCGCCGAGATCGGCCAGCCATACCGGTACGCGGTCAGCCACCTCCAGGCCAAGCTGCAGCGGCGCCGGCGGCTCGTGCGAGCTGATGAGCACATCCGGCGCGATTTCGTCGATCAGACGATCGAGCGCGCGCCGCGCTGGGCCTAGCCACTGGCCCCGGCCGTCGGGGTAGCAGTAGAGGGAGATCAGCCAGTCCAGGCGACGGTACAGGCGCCCCTTCCAGTTAAGCCGGACGACCGGAGGCTGCCTGTCCCGGGCGCCCGCGGCTGGCGTTACGGCCCTGCGCGTGCGCGCAGTCCATCCAGCCAACCCGCCGGCATGGCAGCGATGCACCACCACTCCTTCGGGCACCGGCAATGAGGTGCCGGGCGTACCCGGCAGGTCGGGTGCCAGCACATGCACCGACGCGCCCTGTCTCGCCAGCTCACGGGTGAGGTAGTACCAGCGGATCGCCTGCGGCGAGGCAAGCGGTGGAAAGTGGTAGGCGATCAGTAGGATGCGCATGTTCTGGACTGCGGTTGCTGGCGTTGCCGAAAGCAGCCCGCTGGCCGCCCCGGGCCGGTCGTCGCCGCTAGTGAGTTCCGGTCGCCCCGCCTGGTCCTGCCGGGCAGCGTGCATCAATCGTCAGCGTCTTGCGGCAGTTGACGGCCAATCGCGCGGCGTTGAATACCACCTGGCCGTAGCCGGGGGCCTGTTCCTCGGGCGCCTCCTGGATGGTCTTGCGCACCTGGGCCTCGATTGCGAGGTAGCCGCCTTCCGGCAGTCCGACCGTGTCGAAGACCAATCCCGGGAGGTCATACGCGTTGATGTCCAGCGTACGTGCGGGCAGGCTCCTGTTCGAGAGCAGAATATAGCGGGTGTGTTGTGCCGGACCCAGTTGTCCATCGTCGAAGCCGACTTCCTGGAACGCGTGGTGCAGCGAGGGCAGATGATCCCCGTAGAAAAGCAGCACCGTCCAGCGTGGCCTCGCGAGCAGCCGCGCAGCGAAATCGCCGAGCGCGCGGTCACCGTTAACCAGGTGCGAAAGGTAGTGGGTGAGCTCGAGCCGGGCGCTGTCCGAGAGCCCCTGGGGAATCGGCCTATCCTTGAGGATCTTTCCGAACTCGCCGACGTCGCTCCCCCAGGGGCCATGGTTTTCCATGGTGATGGCCATGACGAACTGCGGCTTGTCGGTGTGCTTTTCCAGCGTGCCGAGCACATGCTCGAACAACGCCTGGTCGCCGACGTAGTAGCCGGCATGCGCGGCGCCCTTGAAGCTCTCCTCGTAGTCGGTGTGCCCGAAGCCCAGCAACGGCATCACCTGCGCGCGGTTCCAGAAGCTGCTCTTGAACGGATGCAGAAGCCGCGTCTCGTAGCCGAACTCGTGCAGCCGTCGCGGCATGCTCGGCATCCAACTGGCCGCAAGTCCGTAGTACGGGTAGGCCACTGCGGGGAATGCCTGCACCGGATAACCGGTAAGCGTCTCGAACTCGGTGCGTATCGTGCCGCCGCCATAAGCGGGCGTATCGAGGGATCCGCTGATGCCCTGGCCGGACAGGCGAGCGAAGTTCGGTGCGTAATCGCCGAACTCCACGCCCTTGAGCAGGCCGGGTTCGAAGAACGCCTCGCTCTGCACGATCACGATGTCGGGAAGCTCCGCCGGCACCGGACGTTCGGTGCGCGCCTTCAGCTCCTTGGCATGCACCGAAACGAATTTGTGCACAGGCGCGGCATCGACCGTCGGGATGGTTACCCGCGCTTCCTGCGACAGGCGCACGAGGCCTGCCATCAGTCCATCGCGCCGGACGCCCTCGATGGGATGCCAGAGCGGAAAGCTGGGCATGTGCCCATCGGCGTATGCCGTGCGGAAAGGGCCGTCGCCGTGAAACAAGGCGACCAGGCCCACCAGCGCAACCAGCAACGAAGCCAGGCGCGGCAACAAGGCGAGCCGGCTGTGCCGCTCGAAGCGCCACAGCCAGAAAAGCGCAAGCACGCCGATCACCGCGGCGATCCACGGCAATGCACTATGGCCGAGGTAGCGGCCGAAGAATTCCAGATTGTTCGCCAACTGGTCCTTCAACACCACGTCGCCGGGCAACAAGGGCTCGTTCATATTGAGCTGCTTGATTGCATTGACGCGGAACACGGCAATCAGCAGACCACCGATCAGCAGCGAGGTGACCAGCGCGCGGCCGCTGAGCGCCAGGATGAGCAACGCCAGCAACACCACGGGCAACGCGTTGCGCCACCACAGGATGCCGGGCGATTTCGCGATGGCGGGATCCAGCCACCACACCAGCGCGAACGGCACGGCGAACAGCGCGACCAGGCGCAGGCATGTCCGCAGTGCCGTCGATTGCCACACCCGCCGCATGCGCCCTTCAGGCTGCATCATGTCGCTTTCCCCTGCCCGCAAAAGCGGAAATATTACAACAAGATACAACTGGTCCGGGTCGGGCGGCCGGGCGCCCGTGCCTCAGGAGGCCAGCGCTTCGCGCAGGACCCCGACGATGCGCGCGGAGGCCTTGCCGTCGCCGTACGGCGACACGCCACGCGCCATCTGCCGGTAGGCATCGGCGTCATCCAGCAGCCGGCTGGCTTCCGCCACGATGCGCTCGCGGTCGGTGCCGACCAGTCGCACGACGCCTTCGTCCACGGCTTCGGGCCGTTCGGTTTCGTTGCGCATGACCAGCACCGGCTTGCCCAAGGCGGGCGCCTCCTCCTGCACTCCGCCGGAGTCGGTGAGGATCAGGTACGCGCGCTTCTGCACCTCGACGAACGGCGCGTAGTCCAGCGGTTCGCAAAGATGGATGCGCTCGCGGCCACCGAGCAGCTCGCGAGCCACCGCCAAAACGTTGGGGTTGGGATGGACCGGATAGAGCACTTCAATATCCGGGTGGCGCTCGACCAGTTCCAGCACCGCGCGGCAGACCTCGCGCAAGGGCTCGCCGAAGTTCTCGCGGCGGTGGGCGGTGAGCAGCACCAGGCGCTTTGACGGATCCAGCGGCAGGTCGAGCGTGCGACCGGTGGCCGCCACCTCGAGCAACGCATCGACGACCGTGTTGCCGGTGACGTGGATGGCGGCGCCATCGATGCCTTCGCGCAGCAGGTTCTGCCGGCCGCGCTCGGTCGGTACGAAGTGCCATCGCGACAGGTGGCCGGCCAGCAGTCGGTTCATTTCCTCGGGAAACGGATTGCCCAGGTCATGGGTGCGCAGGCCTGCTTCCACGTGGCCGAAAGGCACGCGCCGGTAGAAGGCGACCATCGCCGCGGCCATCACCGTGGTGGTGTCGCCCTGGGCGAGGATCACGTGTGGATCCAGCTCGCCGAACTTCTCGTCCAGGCCGGTGATGAGACGGGCGGTGAGTTCAGGCAGCGCCTGGCCCGGACGCATGATGTCCAGGTCCACGTCCGGCACGATGCCGAAAAGCGCCAGCACCTGGTCCAGCAGGCCGCGGTGCTGCGCGGTGGCCAGCACCGTCACCCGTGCCCAGGGCTCCCGCTGCAGGGCCTTGATCAGCGGCGCCATCTTGATGCCTTCCGGGCGGGTGCCGACGATGCAGACGATGTGCTTGGGCGTACTTGCCATGGATCAACCTGGGAATGAATGCGGTGCGGAGACGGGACAGGAATGTCAGCCGAGCATGCCGGGCCGATAGCGGTGCGGTTCCCACGGTCCCCACTTTTTCTCGTACAGCGCCCTGTTCTGCGCGAACAGCTCGGCGCGGCGCTCCTGCTTGAGCTTATTGAACGAGGCGGAAAGATGGTGATGGATGAACACGTCCTCGGCGCAGGCGATCGACCAGCCCGCCTGGTCGACGCGGCGGCAGTAGTCGTCGTCCTCGAAGAAGCCGATGCCGAACGCCTCGTCCAGCGGGCCAACCTTTTCGTAGACCTCGCGACGCAGCATCACGCAGAAGAACGCGGCCGTGCGCAGCGTGGTGAGCTGGCCGACGTGCCGCGCGGTGTAGTCGGCCGCCGCCCCCAGCATGCCGTCCATGTCCTCGTAGCGGATGTCGATGCGTGCTTCGTTGCCGATGTTGTTGGTCACCGGCCCGATCATCCCGAGCGCGCTATTGCGCCGCAGGTGCGCCACCAGCGTTGCAACCCAGCCCGGCGTGACATGCGTGTCGTTATTCAGCATCACCAGGTAGTCGCCCTCGGCCACGGCCAGGCCCTGGTTGTTCGCCGCGGCGAAACCGCGGTTGTCCGGATTGAGGATCACCCGGCGCCCTTCGCCCCGCGTGGCCCACTCGGTGAGGAAAGCTGGCGTGCCGTCCGAGGATGCGTTGTCGACAACGATGATTTCGAGGTTCTGATAGTCGCTGTACAGCTCCAGGCTGCGCAGGCAGGCCTTGGTCAGGTCGAGATTGTTGTACGTGACCACGACGACCGAGACCCGCGGCTCCGGCAGCGAATCCATCGCCGCCCTCAGGTCTTGAACGCGGTGCTCCCACGTCTGCTCCGAGGCGAACTGGCGCCGCTGCGCCGCGAGTTCGGCATCCGGGCCCGCCGCCAACGCCAGGGCCACCTGTTCGAGGAAGCCCTCGTGGTCGCCGGCCGTGCGCACCAGGCCGTGGAACTGGGCCATTTCAGGCAAGTCAATGGCCACCACGTCCTTGCCCGCGCTGAGGTACTCGTACACCTTCACCGGGTTGGTGGCGAGCGTCAGCGGGATCACCTGGAACGGCATCATGCAGACGTCGAATGCGGTCAGGTAGAACGGCAGCGCGTCGTACGGCACCTCGCCGGTGAAATGCACGTTGTCCAGATGCCGGAGCCGGTCAGTAGCACCGACGGTGTCGCTGCCGACCATAAGCACGAGGCAGTCGGAGAATTTCCTGGCGACCGCTTCGAGCAGTTCCAGGTCGAACCATTCGGCGATGGCGCCGTAGTAGCCGATGATCTTCCGCCCGCGCTCGTCCCGGAAGCAGGGCTCGGCAGGCGTGGCGAAATGCGCGTACTCGCAGGCGTTGCGCACGATCAGCGTGCGCGGGTTCAGTGGACTGGTTTCGTCGTACAGCCACTGCGAGGTGACCACCAGCAGGTCGGCCGTGCGCATCAGCTCGTTTTCGCGGGCCAGCATCGCGGGACCGATCTCGTCGAAGCCGCCGTGGTGGTCCATGCAGTCGTAGACCAGCCGAAGGTTCGGCAACTCGCGCGCCAGCTCCAGCCAGTACGCATGCTGCACCAGCGACAGGCAGGAACGGCTGCACGTCCAGGCGAGAAGCTTGCCCAGGCCTTCGCGCAGCTGCTCATGCACGTCGGGCGTCGGCACCTGGTGGTAGATGCCGGGCGTGCCGGCAAGATTGAACTGCACGCGGAACAGACGACCCGCTTCGTCCAGCGGCTCGACGTGGAAACCCGCGTCGCCGGAATCGACGAACTGGCACGACACGTAGAACACGCGGTGCCCCTCGCGTGACAGTTCCCGGGCCAGATGCTGCGGACGCTGGATACGGAAATGCCAGTCGATCACGGACCACACGAACACGTCGCGGCAGCCGTCAGCCTGGGGCGCCAGCGGCGGAAGCGTCGGCGGTGCGTCGATCTCGCCCGGCGCCATGACGGTGGGAACCGCGCGGCGACCCAGCAGCCGCATCAGTTGCTCGCGATCGGCCTCGCCCAGCCGTCCGCGGCCTCGCACCAGACGCATGGCCAGCCGGATCGGACGCGTCATGCGCCATGACCGGCTGCCCTTGATGATATCGAGTTCCTGGCGCGCCAGCTCCAGCGTATGGATCCGCGCCTGGCGCTTGGCCAGTTCCCCGCGAGCGGCCACCAGCAGCGCTTTCGCGCGCGCGACCTCCCGGCGGGCAGCCTCCACTTCGCGGAGTTCCTCCTCCTGCAGGCGCAGCGCCCGTTCCTCGTGCTCGCAGGCATCCTCCTCGTGCAACAACGCGAGCTTGCGGATGCGCTCGGCTTCCTGCTTCGCCTTCGCCGCTTCCTCCTTCGCCCTGGCCGCCTCGTTCAACGCCGCGGCCGCCTCCTCGCGCGAGGCGCTGCTTTCGGCGAACAGGCGTTCCGCTTCGCCGCGATAGACGTCACTGGCCTCCTGCAGGGCGACAAGCTCGCCTTCGAGGCGATCGAGTCGCGACTTCACCTGGACCTGGGCCATCAGGGGCGAGGCGAACGCCAGGCGGTCGAGGAACGCATCGACCGAGTGTTCCAGCGCGGTCCATTCGAGCTCGCCCTTCACCAGGGCCAGGCTTTCGGCATGGATGCCCAGGATGGCCGCGCGCCACGACGCCGGCAGCAGCTCTTCCGCCACATTGGCGTGCTGGTGCTTGAGGTCCAGTCGCAGGTTGGCGTGCACGTCGTCCGCGACGGCGGCAGACCCGGTCGGCCATTCCACGGACAGGCACTCGCCCAGCGACGCCATGCAGTTGCGCCAATCGGCCAGCAATCCCTCGTAATCGGCCATGCAACGCACACGGTCGTGCGAAGCCTTGAGCGGTTCGGCCAGGTGCCGAAGCCACAGCATGGATGCCACCGACGGCGAGAGTCCGTTGCGGCGCACGAGCGAACCGACCACCTCGGCCGGATGGCGCACCGCGAAGACCAGCCGGGGCTCGATCTGAAGCTCCGCCAGCACGTCGAACCACAGCGGCAGGAACCGGCACAGGCGCGGGTCCTTCACCGCCCACAGGGGGGTGTCGCCGTACTGCTCGCGGATGACCGCCACCAGCGCCTCGCGATAGCCGGCCCCCTCGACCTCGTCCAGCCAGCCCGAGGGCAGTTCGCGTGGATCGTCCCAACTGGAGCCGAGGTGCTCCAGGATGCGCTCGTGCAGCCGCACGACCGCCTGGTTTTCCCAGAAGCCGGCCTCGTTGTCGAACGCCGCCTCAAGCAGCTGGCGACCGAGGGGCACGCCATGCAGGTTGATGACGCGGGTCAATGCCGAGGTACCACTGCGGTGCATCCCGACGATCAGGATGGCGCGCCGCGGGGTGGGGCTGGGAAGGTCGTTCATGAAGCAAGCTCGGTCCCTAAGACGCATGCAGAGGGCTGCACGCAGAAATCCACGAAGCCGGTGGCCAGGCGCTCCGGCTGGGGCAGCACGCGGAACATGGCCGCGTCGATCAGCCGGTCGACATAGGTCTCCTGCTCACCCACCATGGCCAGCACCCCGGCGTTCAAGAAGTACGTGCCTCCGTCGAGCAGGCAGCGGAAGCGAAAGCGAGCCTCCACCATGCCGCCGGCTTCGACCTGGGCAATCGGCTGGCGAGCCAGGTTGCTCGCCGCACCGCCGAGCTCCAGGCCGGTGAGGGTCTTGATCAACATACCGCAGCGGACGCCACGCATGGCCTCATCGAAGCGCACGCGATAGGTGTAGACGTAGTCCCGCCCCGCCCGCAACACGTTGACCGTCCGTCCGTCCAGCGACTCGACGTGCGGATCGATGATCGTGGCGCCGCGTTCGTCGTAGCGCATGGTGCTCTTGGGCGTCATGCCCTCGTCGAACCAGTCCTCGGCCGCCTTGCGCGGCATCGCGGCGTCGGGCGATGCCTGCCGTACCAGTTGCGCGTCGCTCTCGTCGATCGCCGACAGCGCGGGCGCCTCGGGCTCCAGCGCGTCCTCGCGCTCGGCGCGGATGGCCTCGCGCACGGCTTCGGCGCGTTCGGCCGGCACGTACAGCATCTTCTGGTAGCGCGAAACGACGAACTTCGGCACGCCGTCCAGCAGCAGTTCGCCACGGTCCAGCAGGATCGCGCGGTCACACAGCTGCGTGACCACGCCGGCCGAATGGGAAACGAACAGCACCGTCGCGCCGTCGTCGCGGATGCGGTTGATCCGCGCAAAGCATTTGCGCTGGAACGCCTCGTCGCCGACGGACAGCGCCTCGTCCACCACGAGGATGTCCGGCGTGACGTTGATCGCCACGGCGAAGGCCAGGCGCACGTACATGCCGCTGGAGTAGGTTTTCACCGGCTGGTCGATGAAATCGCCGATGTCGGCGAAGGCCGCGATGTCGTCGAAGCGCGCGTGCACTTCGGCGCGGGTCAGCCCCAGCACCGTGCCGTAGAGAAACACGTTCTCGCGCCCGGTGAAATCGGGATTGAAGCCGGCGCCCAGTTCGAGCAGCGCGGCAATGCGCCCCTGGACTTCGACCGTTCCGGCGGAGGGTTCAAGCGTTCCGCAGATGATCTGCAGCAAGGTCGACTTGCCCGAGCCGTTGCGTCCGACGATGCCGAGCGTCTCGCCCTTGCGCACTTCCAGATCGATGCCCTTGAGCGCATGAAACTGGCGGAACCACCGTTGCTTGGCGCTGCGCGGCGAGAGCATCTGCAGCAGCCGGTGTACCGGTCGCTCGTAGATCGGAAAAGACTTATGGACACCTGCGACGCGGATGCCGAGCTCAGATGACATCGGCGAACCCCCGCCGGGTCAGACCGAAGACCGTGTAGCCGCCCAGCAGCACGACCAGCGCGCCAGTCGTGTAGATGGCCAGCCCCTGCCAGTCCGGCAAGGTTCCCCACAGCGTCACCGCGCGGGCCTGGTTGATGATGAAGCTCAACGGATTGATCTGCAGCATCCAGCGCCAGTTCGACGGCAGCGCATCCACCGGGAACATCGCGGTGGACAGGAACAGCATCGCGGTGGCCAGCACACCGGTAACCTGGCCGATGTCGCGCAGGTACACCCCGAGCGCGGCGAGCAGCCAGGAGACCCCGAGCGTCAGCACCACCAGCGGCAGGAACACCACCGGCAGCAGCACGGTCGTCCACGGCAGTTGGTGATCCAGGAACAGGTGCAGCGCCAGGAACACCAGGACGTTCATGCCCGTGTGGAACAGCGCCGACATCACCATCGGCCAGGGCAGGATCTCCAGCGGGAAGATCACCCGCTTGACGAAGTTGACGTTGGTCGTGATCAGGTTCGGCGCACGGTTGAGGCATTCGGCGAAGAAGCCGTGCACGATCAGGCCGATGAACAGGATGATCGAGTAATGGATGCCGCCGGCTTCCGCCTCCGGCCAGCGCGCCTTCATCACGAACCCGAACGCGAACGAGTAGACCAGCAGCATCAGGAACGGGCTGAACAGCGACCACAGCAGACCGAAGCTGGCGCCCCGGTAGCGTCCGAGCACGTCGCGCTTGGCCAGTTCCCAGGTAAGCGATCGGTAGGCGCCTAGGGCAGCCAGAGGCCCCCGCTGGAGCCAGGAGGGCCCGGCGGCGGAGGACGATAGGACAGCGTTTTTCACGGGGTCATCCGGACAGCCGGTCTCAAGTCAGGGCGAAGGCGAGTTCGTCGCGCAGGTCGCGCACGTCCTCCACGCCCACCGACAACCGCACCAGGCCATCGCTGATGCCCAGTCGCTTGCGGTTGGCCGGGGGCACCGAGGCGTGGGTCATGATCGCCGGGTGCTCGATCAGGCTTTCCACGCCGCCGAGCGATTCGGCCAGCGCGAACAGCTCGCAGCGCTCGAGCATGCGACGCGCCTTGCGCAGGCCGCCCTTGACCTCGATCGTGATGATGCCGCCGAAGCCGTGCATCTGCCGGCGCGCCAGCGCGTGCTGCGGGTGGCTTTTCAGGCCCGGGTAGATCACCCGTTCGACCGCCGGATGCTTCTCCAGCCATTGCGCCAGTTCCATCGCGCCCTGGCAATGCGCCTGCATGCGCAGGTGCAGGGTCTTCAGGCCGCGCATGGCCAAGAAGGCATCGAACGGACCGGCGATGGCGCCGACGGAGTTCTGCAGGAAAGCCATCCGCTCGGCCAGTTCCCCGTTGCCGGCGACGACGATGCCGCCGACCATGTCCGAATGGCCATTGAGGTACTTGGTGGCCGAATGCAGTACCAGGTCGGCGCCGAATTCCAGCGGCCGCTGCACCATCGGCGAGCAGAAGGTGTTGTCGACCACCAGGATCAGCCCGTGCTTCTTCGCGAAGGCGGCGACCTTGGCCAGGTCGACCAGCTTGAGCATCGGATTGGTCGGCGTCTCGGCCCAGATCATGCGGGTGTTGGGCTTGAGCGCGGCCTTCAGCGCCTTGGCGTCGTTCAGGTCGATGAAATCGAAATCCAGGCCCGCCGAGCGACGACGCACCCGCTCGAACAGCCGGTAGCTGCCACCGTACAGGTCGTCCATGGCGATGACGTGGCTGCCCGAGTCGAGCAGGTCCAGCACCGTGGCCGCCGCGGCCAGCCCGGAGGCGAAAGCGAAACCGGCCACGCCGCCTTCCAGGTCCGCCACGCAACGCTCGTACGCCATGCGGGTCGGGTTCTGCGTGCGCGAGTATTCGTAGCCCTTGTGCTTGCCGGGGCTCTCCTGCACGTAGGTCGAGGTGGCGTAGATCGGCGTCATGATCGCGCCGGTGCTCGGGTCGGGGTGCTGGCCGGCATGGATCGCCCGCGTTCCGAGTCCGAGAGGGGCAGCGTTCTTCTTGGTCATGGCGTGGGAGCGGCGGGGTAGCCGGCGATGATGGGGCTGCCATCTTAACCGCGAAGCCCGCTTTTTCCTTAATTTTCATCAGCCGGAAGCCTCGCCCGGGCCCCGGCGAAGGGACGTCGATGGCACAATGCGGGGTTTGGAAGAACGCGAACGGACCCCATGGAAACCTTGCTCGTCACCGGCGGCGCCGGCTTCATCGGCGCGAATTTCGTGCTGCAGGCGGTCGCCGACGGCCTGCGCGTGGTCAACCTGGACAAGCTGACCTACGCCGGCAACCGCGACACCCTGGCCTCGCTCGAAGGCAGCGACCGGCACCTGTTCGTGCAGGGCGACATCGGCGACCGCGCGCTGGTGGCACGGTTGCTGGCCGAACACCGGCCGCTGGCGATCGTCAACTTCGCCGCCGAATCGCACGTGGACCGTTCGATCGACGGCCCGGCCGCCTTCGTGGAAACCAACGTGGTCGGCACGCTCGGCCTGCTCGAAGGCGCCCGCGACTACTGGCGCGGCCTGGAGGGCGCGGCGCACGAGGGCTTCCGCTTCCTGCACGTTTCCACCGACGAGGTGTACGGCTCGCTCGGCGCCGAGGGCAAGTTCAGCGAGACCACGCCGTACGCGCCCAATTCGCCCTATTCGGCATCCAAGGCGGCCTCCGACCACCTGGTGCGCGCGTTCCACCACACCTACGGCCTGCCCACGCTCACCACCAACTGCTCGAACAACTACGGGCCCTACCAGTTTCCCGAGAAGCTCATCCCGCTGGTGATCCAGAAGGCGCTGGCCGGCGAGGCGCTGCCGGTCTACGGCGACGGCCTGAACATCCGCGACTGGCTCTACGTGGGCGATCACTGCAGCGCGATCCGCCGGGTGCTCGAGGCCGGCCGCGTGGGCGAGACCTACAACGTGGGCGGCAACGCCGAACGCGAGAACCTGACCGTGGTCAAGACGATCTGCGCGCTGCTCGACGCGCGCCGGCCGCTGGCCGACGGCCGCCCGCGCGAATCGCTGATCACCTTCGTCAAGGACCGCCCGGGCCACGACCGCCGCTACGCCATCGACGCGGGCAAGCTCCAGCGCGAGCTCGGCTGGTCACCGACGCATACTTTCGAGAGCGGGATGGCACACACCGTCGACTGGTACCTGGCGCACCAGCTGTGGGTACAGCGCGTGCTGGACGGCAGCTACCGCATGGAACGGCTGGGATCGTGAGGAGCCACGCATGAGCGCACGCAAGGGCATCATCCTGGCCGGCGGTTCCGGCACGCGGCTGTATCCGATCACCCAGGGCATCAGCAAGCAGCTGCTGCCGGTGTACGACAAGCCGATGATCTATTACCCGCTGGCGATCCTGATGCTCGCCGGCATCCGCGACGTGCTGATGATCAACACGCCGCACGAGCAGGCGCTGTTCCAGCGGTTGCTGGGCGACGGCTCGCAGTGGGGCATGGACATCCACTACGCCGTGCAGCCCTCGCCGGACGGCCTGGCGCAGGCCTTCCTGATCGGCCGCGAATTCCTCGATGGCGCGCCCAGCTGCCTGGTGCTGGGCGACAACATCTTCTACGGCGTGGGCCTGACCGAGCGGCTGCAGCGCGCGGCGACGCGCGAGCGCGGCGCCACGGTGTTCGGCTATTGGGTGCGCGACCCGGAACGCTACGGCGTGGCCGAATTCGATGGTGACGGCCGCGTGGTAGGGCTGGAAGAAAAACCGACCAGACCCAAGTCCAACTATGCCGTCACCGGACTGTATTTCTACGACGAGCGTGCCTGCGACTTCGCCGCCTCGCTGCAGCCCTCGCCCCGCGGCGAACTGGAAATCACCGACTTGAACCGCTGCTACCTGGGCGAAGGCGCCCTGCACCTGGAGCAACTCGGCCGCGGCTACGCATGGCTGGATACCGGCACTCACGAGTCGCTGATGGAGGCGGGCAACTTCATCCAGACCATCGAGCATCGCCAGGGCCTGAAGGTGTGCTGCCCGGAGGAGATCGCCTTCCTCAAGGGCTGGATCGGCCCCGAGCAGTTGCTGCGCCTGGCCGAGCCGCTGGCCAAGACCGGCTACGGGCAGTACCTGAAAAACCTGGTCAACCAGGGCCTGGTGCGATGAAGGTCATCCAGACGGCCATCCCCGGCGCGGTGGTGATCGAGCCGCAGGTGTTCGGCGATGCGCGCGGTTTCTTCTACGAGAGCTTCAACGAGTCGAAATATCGCGAGGCCGGCATCGACGTACGCTTCGTACAGTCGAACGTCTCGCGCTCGGCCCGTGGCGTGCTGCGCGGCCTGCACTACCAGTGGCCCAACCCGCAGGGAAAGCTGGTCAGCGTGCTCGAGGGCGAGGTCTACGATGTGGCGGTGGACATCCGCCGCGGCTCGCCCACCTTCGGACGCTGGGTCGGCGCGATGCTGACGGCCGATAACCACCGGCATTTCTGGATTCCCGAAGGCTTCGCGCATGGCTTCTGCGTGCTGTCGGAGTTCGCCACCTTCAGCTACCAGTGCACCGCGCTGTACGAGCGCGAGCATGACGCGGGGATCTGCTGGAACGACGCGGAGATCGCGATCGACTGGCCGGTCAGCGCCCCGCTGCTGTCGGACAAGGACCTCCGCGCACCGTTCCTGAAGGACGTGCCGCCCGAGCGCCTCCCCGTCTACGCGCCATGAAAATCCTGCTGCTGGGCGCCAACGGCCAGCTGGGCCGCAGCTTCGTGGAGGACGGTGGCCTTGCCGCTCGCGGCGAACTCCTCGTGGCCACGCGCGACGGCACCCTGTGGGACGGCGAGCGCGCCGAAGCGATCGACCTGGCCGTGCCCGGACTGGACGCGCAGCTGGACCGCCTGCGCCCGGACGTGATCGTCAACGCCGCGGCCTACACCGCCGTCGACCGCGCCGAGCAGGAAGAAGCGCTGGCCCTGCGCGTCAACGGCGAAGCCGTCGGCGAACTGGGCGCGTGGGCCGCTGCGCACGATGCGCTGGTGCTTCATTACTCGACCGACTACGTGTTCGACGGCAGCGCCAACGTGCCCTACCCCGTCGAGGCGCCCACCGGCCCGCTGGGCGCCTACGGTCGCAGCAAGCTCGCCGGCGAAGCGGCGCTGCGCGCCAGCGGCGCCGACCACCTGATTTTGCGCACGGCGTGGGTATATGCCCCACACGGCCACAACTTCCTGCGCACCATGCTGCGCCTGGGGGCCGAGCGTGAGGAGTTGCGCGTGGTCGCCGACCAGCAAGGCGCGCCCACCTCCACCGCGTTGATCGTGCACGCCAGCCTGGCGCTGCTCGACCACTGGTTCGCTCGACCCGACGCGCGCGCCTCGTTGCGCGGCACGCATCACGTTGTCGCCAGCGGCCACACCAGCTGGCACGGCTTCGCCAGCGCGATCTTCGACGAAGCCCATGCGCGAGGCCTGCTCGCCCACAAGCCCCGCGTGCTCCCGATCGCGACCGCCGACTACCCCACGCCCGCCCGTCGCCCGGCCTGGTCCGTGCTGGACAACACCGGCCTGGGCCAGTGGCTCGCACGTCCGTTACCCGACTGGCGCGAGGTCCTGCGCGAAGTGATGGACCGGTTGGCCGACCAGGCACCCTGACCGGCGGTACGCTGCCGTCCCCATCGTGAGGCCGGCATCACGCGCGCGGTGCTAGGTTCCGCCGGCCGCCAGCGCCAGGGGACTGTGCGACTCGCAAAAGGGTCGTGCGCCATGAACCAGGTTTCCGCCGAAGGCGAATACCGCTACCGCGCGTTCATCAGCTACAGCCACCGCGACCGGCGCTGGGCGGAGTGGCTCCATCGCGCCCTGGAAACCTACCGCGTGCCCTCGCGCCTTGTGGGCCAGGTCACGGACGCTGGCATCGTGCCGCGGCGGATCGCGCCCGTGTTCCGCGATCGCGAGGAACTGGCCAGTTCCCACGACCTGGGCCACAAGGTGGACCTAGCCCTGGCGCAATCGGCCAACCTGATCGTCGTGTGCTCCCCGGCGGCGGCCGCCTCGCGCTGGGTCGGCGCCGAGATACGTGCGTTCCGGCGGCTCGGCCGCAACGATCGAATCTTCTGCCTCATCGTCGCCGGCGAACCCAACGCGCCGGCCGGACAATCCGCCGAGGAATGCCTTTCCCCAGCGTTGTGCGGCCCTCTGGACGGCCACACCGATGCGGAACAGGACGAGCCGATCGCCGCCGACGTGCGTTCGGGCAAGGACGGCAAACAGGCGGCCAAACTCAAGCTCGTTGCCGGCCTGCTCGGACTGGAACTGGACCAGCTGCGCCGGCGCGAACTGCAGCGGCGCAACCGGCGACTCGCAGTGGTTGCGGCGCTGTCCACGCTGGTGATGCTTGTGACCACCCTGCTGGCGATCGACGCGATGATCGCCCGCCGCACCGCCGAGCGCCGGCAGAAGCAGGCCGAGGCGTTGATCGGCTTCATGCTCGGCGACCTCAACGACAAGCTGGCGCAGGTGCAGCGGCTGGACATCCTGGAGGCCGTCGACGACAAGGCGATGGCCTACTTCCAGTCGCTGCCCGCTACGGACGTGACCGACGACGTGCTCGAACAACGGGCCAAGGCGCTGGAGAAGATCGGCAGCGTGCGGCTGGACCAGGGGCGCCTGGCCGCCGCCACGAGCGCGTACCGGGCCGCCGAGCCGCTGGCGCGGGCGCTTGCCCGCGCGGCGCCGGCCGACCGTGAGCGGCAGATTGCCTATGCGCGGGTGCAGGCCTTCCTCGGCATGAGCGACTGGTACCAGGGCCGCCTCGAAGGGGCCGGGCGTTACTTCGCCGCGGCGCAGGCCACGCTCGAGCGGCTGGGCGCGCCGGCGCGCACCGACCCGCGCGTGCTGTTCGAACTGAGCACGCTGGACAACGACATCGGTCACGTCCTGGAAGCGGGGGGGCACCTGGACGAAGCCGCCGTGCACTACCAGCGCATGCTCGAACGCTGCCGCCTGCTGGCCGCCCGCCCCTCGCCGCGCAGCGAGTGGCTCGAACACCTGGGCGAGGCGCACAACAACCTCGGGAAGATGGCCCTGATGCGCGGCGACCTCCTTGCCGCGATCGACGAATACTCGGCGGACGACGCGATCGAAACGCAGCTGAGCCAGGCCCACCCGCAGGACAACGGCCAGCACCAGAACATGGCGCGCGTTCGCGCCATCCTGGCCCGCACGCTGGCCCTGGCCGGGCGCGTCGAACAGGCGGACCGCGAGACCGGGGAGGCGCTGGCGGTGATCGAGGACATCCACCGCTTCGATCCCAGCCTGACCGACGCCAGGGAGAGCCTCGGCCTGTACTCGACCCAGCTTGCCCGTCTGCGGCGCACGCAGGGCGACACCCGCTCGCCCCGGGCCCTGCTGGCGCGCGCCACACGCACGCTCGAAGACCTGGCGCGGCACGATCCGAGCAACACCGGCTGGCAGCAGGACCTGGCCGAGGCCCGTATCGAGCGCGCGGCATGGCTGCAGGCAACCGGGCATCCCGACCAGGCGCGGGCCGACGCGCAGGCCGCGCTGGCGGTGCTCACACCCCTGCTGGCCGACCAGCCGGACGAGCGCACCCTGCTGTTGGCCACCGTCCGCGCCCGCCTGCAACTGGCCGACCTGCGGACCGGCAAGGAGGCCGAAAGCTTGCGGTTGACCGCCCTGCATGACCTGCGCGGGGTCGGCAGCGGTGCTGGCGACCTGCGCCTGCTCGCCGCGCAGGTCGACGCCCTGCTGGCTCTCGGCCGCATCGACGACGCCCGGCCGCTGGTCCGACGGCTGTGGTCCTCGGGCTACCGCGAACCGGCGCTGGTCCGGCGGCTGGCGCGGGCAGGCATCGCCTTCGGACCCAACCCCGCCTTCGAGCAACGTCTGCAAGACGTCCTCGACCGGCGCGCGCTCGCACTCGCGCGCTGACCGACCACCACCATCCCACGGGAGAACACCATGGATCACATGCTCAGCGTCAGTCTGGACAAGTCCACCACGCCCTGGCTGGTCGACATCGACCAGAACGGCAACGCCAACCAGGTCGGGCGCAGCCCGCAACCACAGACACTGGCGTGGGAGCTGACCGGCAACGCCGCCGGCGGCGACCTGCTGCCGCTGCAGTGGGTCGAGCCGCCGCCGGAGGGCATCTTCGGTCCGCCCGAGGTGGCCGCCAACGGCCAGCGAATGACGATGACCGACCTCAACGACGGCCGGGACTCCGCCGGCACCTGGATCTACAGCCTGAGCCTGACGCTGGACGGCCAGGAATACTCCACGCAGGGAACCATACCCACCGGCACCACCACCAATCCATCGATCAAGAACAACTGATCCCGTCGCACCGGCATCACCAGCGCATAACGACGCAAGACGTACACGCACACGGCGGCCGTGCCGGCCGCCGCCAGGCCCATCGGAGGCTGACCATGACTAAGCCACGCACCACCCAGGGCACCCCGGACGAACCGAAGTCGACCGCCGAGCGCAAACCACCCGACAACCCGCCGGAGGAGCTCGAGATTCCGGAAGACTCGCTGGCTACGGCCAGTACGCGCGATCCCACCATCATCAATCGCACCAGCTAGCGCACTCGCCGCGCAGCCGAACGGCGGTTGCGCAAGGAACGGCGGCCGGCCCCCCGGCCGCCGTGGCGGCTCCGGCCGCAAGCCCTGGAGCACCCATGACGCCCCTGGTGATCGGCGTGACCAGCCATCGGGACCTGCCGCCGGCCGACATCCAGGCCGTCCGCGCGGTCGTGGGGCAACTGTTCGTGACGCTGCGGGAATCCTGGCCGTCGCTGCCGCTGGTGGTGCTCTCCGCGCTGGCCGAGGGCGGCGACCAGCTGGTGGCGGAGGAGGCGCTGGCGCAAGGCGCGCGGTTGATCGCCCCGCTGCCGCTGCCGCGCGAGCTCTATGTGGAAGACTTCACCGACGCGGCGGCGCGCACGCGCTTCGAGGCCCTGTGCCGGCAGGCCGAGGTGATGACGTTGCCGGTGCGCAAGGGCCACTCGCACCGCGAGGTGGGCAACCCCGGCACCGCGCGCGACCAGCAATACGCGCAGGCGGGCGTGTACATCGCCAGCCACTGCCACGTCCTGTTGGCGATCTGGGACGGCCAGCCCTCCGACCGCCTTGGCGGCACCGCGCAGATCGTGCGCTACCACCTGCGCGGCACCCTGCCCGGCCCGCCCAGCGAGGACCGCGACCCGCATCACATCCTGGTCGCGGGCGACGAGCGCTTGCTCTACCACGTGCTCTGCGGGCGGTCGGACCTGGCCGACGATGCGCGCCCGGGGGTCACGGCGAGCTGGCGGCATGCCCTGGCGGCGACGTCGGAAGACCACCTGCCGGCACCGTTCCGGCTGATGTTCGACCGCATGGCCGAGTTCAACGACGAGTGCACCACGTACGCCGACGCGATCGATGCATCGACACGCCCTGGCGTGCACGCCGATCCCGCGGCACCGGCCACGGCCCGCATGGGCATCGAGCGCACCTTCCGCGAGGCGGACTGGCTGGCCATGCACTTCCAGCATCGCGTGCTGTTGGCCATGCGCACCATCTACACGCTGGCCGCCCTGATGGGCATCGCCTTCACCTGCTACGCGCACTTCGCGGCGCAGAACTACCTGATTTACCTGTTTCTGCTGCTGTTCGCGCTCGGTACCACCATGACCGCGATCGCCAAGCGCCGCGGCTGGCACCGCAAGTACCTCGACTACAGGGCGCTGGCCGAAGGGCTGCGCATCCAGTCGTACTGGCGTCGCGCCGGCATCTCGCTGACCCGCGACCATGCCTTCGCGCACGATGACTTCCTGCAGCGCCAGAACGTCGAGCTGGGCTGGATACGCAACGTGATGCGGGCCTCCGGCCTGCCACCCAGCCACGCGCCGCCGGCGAACGCGGCGGAACTGGCCGGCGTGATCGCCGAGTGGGTGGGCGAGCCGGGCCGCTCGGGCCAGCTGTATTACTACGAGCGCAAGAGCATCGAATGCGCCGGCCTGCATCGCGTGACCGAGGCGCTGGGCGCGCTGAGCCTGTGGGGCGGCGTGTCGATCAGCGTGTTGCTGGCGGTGTTCGCGTTGCGACTGGAGGAAGACACCAAGGCCGGCCTGGTCGCGGTGATGGGCATCCTCTCGATCATTGCCGCGGTGCGCCAAGCGTACGCCTACCGCAAGGCCGACAAGGTGCTGCTCAAGCAATACCGTTTCATGGAGCGCATCCTCGGCACCGCGCGCGCGGCGCTGGACCAGACCGACGACCCGGCCGAACAACGCTCCATCCTGCGCGCGCTCGGCCATGCCGCGCTGACCGAGCACGCGGAGTGGACCTTGATGCAGCGCGAACGGCAGGTCGAGCACGGACCGATTGGTCCGACCTAAAATAAAGTCCAAGTCACCCGGTCCTGAGACGGCGAGTGACCGTCGGCCGCGTGCCGCATATGTGGAAGGAAAGAGTCCAAACCCCCGGCCCTGTTCATCGGAACGCCAAGCTGGTGAAGAAAATAGAGTCAAATTTCACTAAACAGGCCAGCAATGTTGTTTCGCCTGGATCAAGCCTTAGCCGGCGGCGCTAGCCGAGACTGCTCCGTCAAAAACCCCGCAGGCTTCTGCGGGGTTTTTCTGTGACCGCAAGTTAGTGGGAACGTCACCTAAGCCATGCTTGTAACGACGCCCACGTGGATCAGAAGCCACGCCCTTTACTCATTGACGTCCGCTTACGGTTAGCAGCGGATGCTCGTCCCTTCCTGAGTCAAGTCAAGTTGTAGTGAATCTCGGCGAAGTAATGCCCCGTACCCGCTGGAATCTCCCGCAAAACCTTACTTGCGGCAGCAGGGATCCACTGAAACATCGCCTGAGCCTCCGCGCTCGCAGAAGCGTTGATCGGCGTCGTTACGATGCCGCGATGGAAGTACTTAGGTAGCCTCTCCCTAAGCAACCGCTCTGCAGCCTCGGCGGTTCCGGCTACAACCAGGCACGACGTTACACCCTCGCCAGTGGCTGCGTAGTTCATGAAGCTGAGGTACCAGCTGCCTTCTAGGCGGGTGAGGGGCGGAGAGCTGTTTGCCACGTTCAGGTATCTCTCGGCGAAATGTGCGCGTTGCAGGCCTACTCGTGCCGCTCATTGGCGCCGGCACATCTCGCGAGCCTCGCGAATGTTCCGGTCCGCAGCTTCATTTGCACACCGCAGAACCCAACGGGAGAGTCCTACGACCGGTGCAAAGAGGTCTCGAAGCGCCCGCCTCGCACCGATGCGTACGTCCAGCTTGAAATCAGCCAGGTTGTAGTTCATGCCTAGTGCCTTCTGGTGAACGCCTGTCAGGAAGCAACATAGCAGGCTGGCTAGGCGGCTGCTATCGGCCAGAAGCGGACAGGTACTGCCAAGCAAACCTCTCAATCGACATATGGACAGAAATTGCCGACGTGTCCGCTCCGGGTCGAAAGCAGACGACCCTCCTACCCCCGATAACTTGGCCTAACGCTGACCCGCAGTACCCCTCACGGCGCTACGCCTCGACCACCAGGAGCTGGCCCCAGTCGGTGGTGTACGCCGGAGAGAGTCGCCCGCGCCGCATCGTCCATCCCTTCGTTGCCTTGACCCCTGCGAGCCCCATGCCAACTTCCGTGCGCCCGAAACGAGCGTGGATGCGATCGAGCGTCGCCATCAGGGCTTGGCGTCGGGGGCTTGCCGCCGCCGCATCAAACAAGCCACCTTGCACGTGCACTTGGTCTGCCAAGTCTTCCAGCATGACACCGGCCTTGGTGTAGCGGTAGCCGGCTTTGAAAATCCGGGCGAGCGCGACATCGGCGGCGCGCGTCAGCGCGGCCAGATCATCGCTTGGGTTTGGCAGGCGCACGCCGGCACACGGGTGGTATTGCGGATCCTGCGGTCGGAAGCGGTTGGTTTCCAGCCAGACCTTCAACGTGCCCGCCCGACTCCCCTGCCCCCGCAGCTTGTAGGCCGCGCGACCCACGTAAGTCTGCACGGCGGCCCTCAGGTCCTCGCACGCATATACCGGCTCGCCGAACGACCGCGAGGCGATGATCTGCTGGCGCGGTTCGACCACGTCCAGCCCTTGGCAGGCGATCCCCTGCAGCTCGCGTACCGTGCGCTCGACCACCACGCCCAGGCGTTCCCGCAGGCGTTTGGGGTCGACTTGGATCAACTGGGGCACCGTGTCGATGCCCATGCTGTTCAAGTGGGCCGAGAGCTTGCCCCCGATGCCCCAGACGTCGCCGACGGCGACCGTCACAGTGAGGTCGTGGAAGTCCCGAACAGCCATGGCAGTGAGGTCGCACACCCCACCGAACTCCGGCCGCTTCTTTGCCAAGTGGTTGGCCAGTTTGGCGAGCGTGCGCGTGGCGCCCACGCCGACGCATACCGGCAGCCCGCACCACTGCGCGACACGCTGGCGGATCTGCCTGCCGAGTGCCGCACCGTCTGCGTGCGGGTAGCGACGGAGATCCAGGAACGATTCGTCAATGCTGTAGACCTCTTGGTCTTCGCGCGCCACGAACTGGCCGATCACGCTCATCGTTCGACGGCTCATGTCCCCGTAGAGGGTGTAGTTCGAAGACCGGTACTGGATGCCATGCTGTCGCACCAGGTCCTGCATCTGGTGCCAAGGGGTCCCCATGCGAACTCCCAGCGCCTTTACCTCGGCCGATCGCGCGACGACACACCCGTCGCCGTTGGAGAGCACGACGGTGGGAACACCGAGTAGCGTGGGGTCATACAACCGCTCGCAGGAGACGTAGAAGTTGTTGACGTCTACGAGCGCGAAGCGCGTGGCCATCAGATGAGCTTGTGCAAGGCGTACCGAACCACGCCCCAGATCTCGAATTCGTCGCCTTCCGCGATGACGCGGTCCTCGTAGTGAGGATTCTCAGCTTTCAGGTAGGGGCGCCCGTTCGCCATGTAGCGCAAGCGTTTGCAGGTGGCCTTGCCCTGGTAGACGGCGATGACGATGGAGCCATTACGCGGCTCGAGTGCGCGATCGACCACCAGCTCATCGCCATCGTTGATGCCTGCGCCCGTCATCGAGTGGCCTTTGGCGCGGACCAGGTAGGTCGCCTCCCGGTGATGCGGATCCATCACCACTGTGTTGAGGTCGATCGGGCTCTCTTCATAGTCTTCCGCGGGGGACGCAAAACCGCATGGCACTTCGGTGAAGTGTCGGAGCAGCCAGGGGCTGGCCTCGGCGACGGTGCCGAGGTGCTCGACGCCCTCGGCGTCCTCCCTGCGTAGACGGTCGATCAAGCTAAGCACCACGGGCACGTGGGGCTCCGGGACGCGGATACGCTGGGAAGGGGCGCCGGGCCGGCCGGCGCCGGGGCGAGTGCCCCCGCGGTTGTTGCTGGACGTGCTCATGCTTGTTTGATTTCTGGGACAGAAATCAAAGCTACCACGCAGTCTGGCTCACAACGCGAGATTGGCCACCTAGCCCGCGCGGTACCTTGGGTCTCAGGTCTTGACGTGCTCGAGGCCGATGGGCCTCTCACCCGCGTCATCGATCAAGTGATCGCCCGTCCAGCCGCATGGGAGAATGCGCCCATGACCATACCTACCGACGCTTTCCGCCGTTTTCAGGCCGAACTGGCGGCCCTTGATGCGAGCCGCCCTTCCAAGACGCCCATGGAACTCGCAAAGGAAGAGTTTCTCGCACTCAGGAAGCGCTACGGTCTGACAGTCGCGGACGTCGTGACCTTCTTTCCGGAAGAGGAAGGGATCGCCTACCTGCAGCAACTCATTGCAGCCCGTACGCGCTAGACCTGCGCGGCCCCAAACGCGCTGTCTGGCGCCGAGGTCCTGTCGACCAGCCGCTACCATGGCGTGATGAATACACGCCTCCTGTTGGCTCTCGCCCTCCTCCTGCCTGCCACCCATCTTTACGCATGGGGTCGCGAAGGCCATGCCGTCGTCGCCCGGATTGCTGCCGATCACCTGACGCCCGCCGCCCACGCGGAAATCCAGCGACTGCTCAGCTTGGAGCCAGGCGCCACGTTGGAATCCATCGCCTCCTGGGCCGACGAGCACCGCAACCCCGCCACGGGCAAGTGGCACTACGTCAATTTTCCACGCGGTTCGGACTTTCACTACACGCCCGAGCAATGTCCCGGCGGCGACCAGTGCCTGGTTGCTGCGCTGAAACGTCAAGAGCTGGTGCTGGGCAACCGCCATGCCTCAGACGAGGATCGGGCAAAGGCACTGCGCTATGTGGTCCATCTGGTGGGTGACGCCCACCAGCCGTTGCATGCCGGCTACGGCGACGACAAGGGCGGCAATACGTATCAGGCGCGTTGGCAGGGACGCGGATCGAACCTGCACCACATCTGGGACACGGGGCTGATCGAGACGTTCGGGCTGGCACCGACCGATTTGGCGCGCCGCGTTGAGATGGACGTACCCCATGCGCCGACCGGTGGCGACGTCGAGGATTGGGTTCACGAGAGCGGAGCGCTGGTTGGCTCGCCGGGCTTTTACCCGCCGCGCAAGGTCGGCGTCGATTACGTGCGTGTGTGGCGCCCCGTGGTCGAGCGGCGCTTGGGACAGGCCGGATTGCGCTTGGCCGCCATCCTCAACCGCCTCTTGGGCTAAGGGCTGACGGCAACTCGCTGCCTCGCACCCCAAGCTTTAGGCCGCGGCCGTCGCTTCCGTGATCTGACGCGGATACTGCACCAACAGCAACGTCTTCTCGGGAATGACCAACTCGACGGTGACCGCCAACCCCGTGCGTTCGTGAAGCTCGCGGCCTAGCTGTCGCGCACGTGTGATGGCCTTGCCCAAGGTGAGCCCTTCGGCGACACCGGACTTACCTTCACGCACGCGCCAGCCCACAGCGCTCTCTTCGACGGAAAAGACAAACCGCATGGGTCATGCTCAAGAGTAGGAAGGAACCCCGGTCATCGGTCCGCGCCTGGACATCCCATCGTCGGCTCGCGCCTGACTCCCTGTCGCCTTGGACCTGACTCGCGGGGCAGCCATAGCTTGTTGCGTGTTGCATTGGCGGCCTATCAGGCGCCCGCTCCCCGTTTTGTAGGGCAACACCGATACTTCTTCCGCGCACGGCCTGGTAGCACACCGTCTCTCGATGGCAAGGCCCGATGGCATGAAGGTGCGGGTCCCTGGCGGGGCCAGGTTCCCTCAACCAAGGCGAGGCTGGCCGAGCGGCAAGTCCAGTTGTACCTGCCATGGGCCGCCACCTGTTCGCTCTAGCAGCACGACCGCCTTGCAGGTTGCGTGAATCGCACCACCACCGCTGCCGGCCAGAGCTGCGCCAAGCGCTTCCATGACCTCTGTGCGGTCTTTCCGTACTTGGCGTGCAACCGACAGATGCGGCGCATACCGTGGGAACGGATCCTCCGGCAGTCGCCGCTCGAACGCCTGATCCACCGCGGAACGCAGGGCGGCAAACGGTGACACGGGTTCCGGGTCGAGGAAGACCGTCGACGGGAAATTGGAAAACGCGCGCCAGCGTGTAAGGGAAGCTGGGCACGGAGGCGACCGCGTCCGTCAACGTTTTCCGGTCGCGCGTGCTCAGCGCGCTGAGCGGGAGAAACGGGTAGCGAAGGGTAATGTGCGCGCCCAGTCCGCGCCGCACCGACGGGTCCCAGCGCTCGCGCAGCTGCCCGACAACGGTGTCGGCTTCAGGCGTCAGTACCGCCAGAAATGCCGCCATATGCGTGCACCTCGCGGTAGGCCGTCAGCGCTGCGGCCTCGTCGAACTCGCCTGGGCCGTAGAACCCGGCCACGTCACAAAACTCGACAAAGGCCTGCTCGCACGCTTTGCAGCCACACTCACCGGCGCAGCGGCTCGGACACCCGTTCGTGCAGGTACACGGCAACTCCCGGTCGGGAGCAGCCTCTATATGCCCCCGCTCGGGGAAATACCCGTGCGTGTGCGGATAGCGGCGGCGACCTACGGCGGTGGGCTCAGTCATGGCTCGATTTTACGCCGTCGACTCGAACGCCGGCAGGCTAAGCCGCGAGTCGGTGCTGGTAGTACGGCCGCGCTCGATCATCCAGGATCGCGTACAGCGCCTCGCGGGGCGCCACTGCCGGGTTTAGCCAGGCATCAACGTGCTCGGGCTTGATGGGGATGATGCAGCGGTCGTGGCCTGCGGCCGCGACTTCGGGAGGTGGCTCATCCGTGATGGCGGCAAAGGTGAAGAGGTCGGAGCCGTTGTCCGCCCCCTTGGACACATTCCACAGGCAGGCCACCAGCATGTCCTGGGGCGGTTGCGGGTCGAAGGCTAGTACCGCGTTCTCTTCCTTTTCGCCCGGCGCCAACTCCCTGCCCTCCAGCCGGTGGCGCGCCACATTCTCATAAAAGCGGGTGATGACTAGGATGCCGTGGCGGTAACCGAAGAGCTGGCCCCAGGATTCCTCCAGCTTGTCGCGTCTTGCATTGTAGGTGCCCGGATACTTGCGCTCCACGGTCGCGTTCCAGCCGGGCATGCGGCATTGGTAGCGCATGGGCACCACGAATCGCTGCCCATCGCGCTCAATAAGCACAGGCGCATACGAGCCCGGATAGATGCGGGCGTCGTCATCGACCAGGTCGCGCCGCTGGAGCGCTGCCAGGTTGGCCTCTGTCGCAGCGATCTTATTGGTCGCGATGCGTTTGTCCTCAGCCGCCTTCTTGGTCGGCTTTGGGCCAGCCAGCACCGCCTCCGCCTTGGTCAGACGCTCCCGCTGCGCCACCAGGTCCTCCCGGTAGCGCTGCTCCAACTCGCGATCCCCCTCAGCCACCAGTTTGGCGAGTTCAAAGCCGGCTTCGCTGTCCGGATGCCGGAAGCTCTCGCGCAAGGCCTTCGGGATCTTCGTCCACGTACCGTCCCGGCGGCGTTCCCAGAAAAGTTCGGTGAATCGCTGCAGACTGATCGTTGCGCCAAAGTGGCGCACGTAGCGGACATAGTCGGCCTTGATCTGGGCGGAGTAACACATGGCGAAGGCTCACGGCGTGGGATAACCAGCATACTGACCGCATGTCGAAGGGGCGCGGACAACGGCACCCTCTCTGAGCTTCATGCACCCGAGAGCGTGACAGTCTCACTTGGCGAGACGCGCTCCCCATGTACTGCCGCCAAAGAACACAGGCGGCTCTTCCATTGAACGCTCTTCCAGACCGATACCAGGCCTCTGACGATCTGGTGCTACGCGGCCCCAGCGACGGACGCGCGCTTGCCCAGCGCCTTTCCAAACGGTACGCCGCGCGCATCACCGGTGCCTTCGTTGTGCCCGGCCGCGAGGGCTCATTCGCGCCCCTGCCTACAGGCCTGCCGCCGGCACTGGCCCGGGCCCTGCGTTCGCGCGGCATCGAGGCGCTCTACAGCCACCAGGCCGAGGCCTGGGCCGCGGCGCAACGCGGCGACCAGGTAGCGATTGTGACCCCGACGGCCTCGGGCAAGTCGCTCTGCTACACCCTACCGGTCATCAGTGCTGCCATGCAGCAGGGCGCGAAGGCGCTGTACCTTTTTCCGACCAAGGCGCTGGCGCAGGATCAGGTCGCCGAGCTGCTGGAGCTCAACAAGGCGGGCGAGCTTGGGGTCAAAGCGTTCACCTTCGACGGCGATACGCCGGGCGACGCCCGCCAGGCGATCCGCCTGCACGGCGACATCGTGGTGAGCAATCCCGACATGCTGCACCAGGCGATCCTGCCGCATCACACCAAGTGGGCGCAGTTCTTCGAGAACCTGCGCTACGTGGTGATCGACGAGGTGCATACCTATCGCGGCGTGTTCGGCTCGCACGTGGCTAACGTGATCCGGCGGCTCAAACGCGTTTGTGCGTTCTACGGCGTCACTCCGCAGTTCATCATGTGTTCGGCGACCATCGGCAACCCCAGGGAGCACGCCGAGGCGCTGATCGAGCACCCGGTCACCGCCATCACGGAAAGCGGCGCGCCCTCGGGCGACAAGCACGTGCTGCTTTGGAACCCGCCGGTCGTCAACCCGGATCTCGGCCTGCGCGCCTCGGCACGCTCGCAGACGAACCGGATCGCCCGCCTGACTATCAAGGCCGGCATGAAGACACTGGTGTTTGCTCAAAGTCGCACCATGGTCGAGGTCCTGACCAAATACCTGAAGGACGTCTTCGACCACGACCCACGCAAGCCGCCGCGCATCCGCGCCTACCGCGGCGGCTACTTAGCCACCGAACGCCGGGCCGCCGAGCGGGAAATGCGCGCCGGAAACATCGACGGCATCGTGAGCACCTCCGCGCTCGAGCTTGGCGTGGACATCGGAAGCCTGGATGTCGTGGTGCTCAACGGCTATCCCGGTTCGATGGCGGCTACCTGGCAGCGTTTCGGCCGGGCCGGCCGGCGCCAGCAGCCGGCGCTCGGCGTGCTGGTGGCCAGCAGCGATCCGCTGGACCAATACTTGGTGCGCCATCCGGAGTTCTTCGAAGGCGCCCCACCCGAGCATGCGCGCATCGCGGCGGACCAGCCGCTGATCCTGCTTGACCATATACGCTGCGCTGCCTTCGAGCTTCCGTTCGTGGGCGACGAGGTATTCGGGCAGGGTGCGGCCACGCCCTGGCTGGAAGTGCTCGGTGAGGAGGGCGTGCTGCACCGCGAGGGCGACCGCTGGGAGTGGATCGCCGACAGCTATCCGGCCAACGCCGTCTCGCTGCGCAGCGTGGCTGACGGCAACTTCGTGGTCGTCGATCGCAGCGGCGGCAAACAAACCATCATTGCGGAGGTCGACTACACCGCCGTGCCGGTGACGCTTTACGAAGGGGCGATCCACATGATCCAGTCGGTGCCCTACCAGGTCGAGCGGCTCGATTGGGAGGGCCGCAAGGCATTCGTGACGCGCACCCACGTCGACTACTACACCGACGCCATCGACTACACCAAGCTCAAGGTGCTCGATTGTTTTGGCAGCTCCAGCGCGGGACGCGGTGACGCCCACCACGGTGAGGTGCACGTGGTCCGGCGCGTGGCCGGCTACAAGAAGATACGCTACTACACCCACGAGAACATCGGCTACGGCCCGGTCAACCTGCCCGATCAGGAGCTGCACACGACCGCCGTCTGGTGGCAGCTTGCCCAGCGCGAGCTCGAACAGGCTTTCGATGGCCGACAGCAGGCGCTGGACGGTTTCCTCGGGGCCGCCTATGCGCTGCACATCGTCGCCACGGTCGCCGTGATGGCTGAGTCGCGCGACCTGCAGAAGTCGGTGGGCAGTGCTGACGGGGCGTGGTTCGTCGCTTCGGAGATCGCCGGCCGCGGCCAGCTGCGCGGGATGGATGGACAGCCCACGGCGCTGGCGCCCGATGCGTCCTTCACCCCGACGGTTTATCTCTATGACGCCTTTCCCGGCGGCGTGGGCCTGAGCGCGCCGTTGTTCGAGCGGCGTGAGGACCTTGTCCGCCTTGCCATGACGCTGGTCGAGCGCTGCGACTGCATGGCCGGCTGCCCGGCCTGCGTCGGACCGATTCTGGCCGCGGACGAGGCGGCCGCTGACACGCCCAAGGCCTTGGCCTTGCGGGTCCTGAGCCTACTGGGGGCCCTGTGAGCGCGCTGGCCGAGCGGCTGCGCCACCTGCGCGCGCAATCCGGGCTATCTGTACCCGCGGCTCCGACGGCGGCGCCGAAACCAGCCCTGCCCGCCAATGTGCTGCGGCTGATCCACGGCCGCTCGCGGCTGCTGTGCGCGGAACCGCGTGTGTCGTCGACGGATCGCTTCGTGCCCGGCGAAGAGATCGCAAGCGGACTGTTCCTCACCGAAGCGGTGGTGGACTGGCTCCCGCCGCCGCCCGTGATCGACACCGCGTTCGCTCGCTGGAGTGAGCCGGTCGCCAGCGGCCGACTGATGCATTTCGATACGGAAACCACTGGGCTCGCCGGCGGTACCGGAACCCGAGCGTTCATGATCGGCGCGGCTCATTGGCAGGCGGACGGCCGCTTCCGAATGCGCCAGCTGACTATCACCACCATGGCCGCTGAGAGGGCTATGTTGCACGCCTTTGCCGGATGGCTTCGCGACGACACTGTACTCGTCAGCTATAACGGTAAGTGCTACGACGCGCCCCTGCTCGCTACCCGCTATCGCCTAGCGCGGCTACCCAACCCGCTCACCGGCCTCGGTCATCTAGACCTGCTCCATCCTGTCCGTCGGCGCTGGAAAGGTATCTGGGAGAACTGTCGCCTTGCGACTGCTGAGCGGCAGCTCCTCGGCGTGGTACGCGACGACGACCTTCCAGGATCGGAAGCGCCAGCGGCTTGGCTTGCATATCTCCGAGGCGGACCGGCGACCAATCTGCGTCGCGTGGCTCACCACAATGCCCAGGATCTTCGCAGCTTGGCGGGCGTGCTCCTGCGCGTTTCGGGACTCGGCGCATGTCCGCCGGCCGCAGAACAGGTTGCGTAAATACCTGACGCCCGCTTCGGCCAGCAGCGGCCATGGAGCGCTTGGATCTGGTGCTGAAGTAGTAGCGCCTCGAAGGCTTTGCAGCGGGCTGAGACGCATCAGGCGATCGAAGCGCTGAGTGCCCCAGGCAGGCAGCCGAAGACTCAGGCGCCTAGCGTTGAGAGCGTCGGGTACGACGGCAGGAGTAGGGGGTGCGGATGACCTGGTTCGACCGATGGGTCGCACTCAAGCACCTCTCGGCGCCGCCGCCAGCTAGGGCGCCAGGCGCGCCTACGGAGACACGTCGACGGTTTTTGTTAGCACAATGCAAAGACCCCTTGAAGTTTGCGTGACGGCGCTCATATCGCGTTCTATGGGTGCGTCCGCCACAACACGGGGGGCCTAGCCCTGCATCCGCGCCACGGGAGATATTGGAATGGAAGGCCAAGGGGTAATGCCAACGCCAACTTTGGAGCCCCCACCGGGCGGTGCGGCCATGGCACCAGCGGAACCTCCAGTGCCAGCCCTTGACGACAACGCCCTCGCGCTCGAATTGGAGCGTGCGGCCACTGGGAATGGCGACGTACTTGTAGTCGCGAACGCGTTCACAGTGTTGGTCTTCGAGCGTTTGGACGACACCGCGCCCTGGTCGCGGACCGCATCGGGTGAGTTTGGGTCCAAGTCCCAGGCTGCCGCCCGCCGGCTTCCTGGCAGGATGTACTGGGCTTCGGTGGACGGTGATCCGCTGACGGCGGACATCGCGAACGTCGATATAAAGGTCTCGACGCCAAAGGGCATCAAGGACTGGCTTAAGACGGCCAACGTGGTCACCGCGTCGGGTCGACAGGGCGACATTACCGCAGCGCAGAAAGATGAGTTGGGCTACCAGGCAGGATGGCGCTGCCAGTTCGCGGGTTGCGGACAGGACCTTCGCTGGCACGAGGCCACGGCGACTATCGGCCGGTTTGGCTACTTCGCGCACATCGTCGCTTCCTCGCCCGATGGCCCGCGCGGCGATTCCGTCCAGTCGGCTAGGCTCGCCGCTGATCCGGCAAACATTCTCCTGCTGTGCGATGCCTGCCATCGCCGCATCGACAAGGTCGAGCCTCAGTCATATCCGACCGATGTCCTTCGGAAGATGCGCGAAGACAACATCGCCGAGGTTAAGCGCCTGCTCGACACGCTGCGCTATCCCGAGGTGTCGCTGCTCTGCGTGACCGGGAACATCGCCGGGCAACCCGCACAATTCTCGATGCATGACGCGCACGAGGCCCTACGGGGCCGCCAGCTACGCACAGGCGAGCTCAAGCCGCAGCGCTTCTTCGACCCGGGCGGGACTCAGCATAACGTCCACGAGATGGCGTACTGGACGACCGCGTTCCGTCAGTTCCAACGCGACCTCCTTGCCCTCCAAGGGTTGCTCGATGGCAGCCGGCACGGCGCCGCGCGCCCCCACATCGCCGTGTTCCCTCAGCACTCGACCTCCATTCTCGCACTGGCGGGCCGCGTGCTCGGCGACACAGCGGGCGTGCATGTCTTCCAGCCCCACCGCAACACGCCGGCCAAGGAGTCCCGCTGGGCGTGGCCCTCCGATTCCGTTGAGCCAGCGCCCGACAAATTCAAGGTCACGAGGCTTCGCGAGCCCGATCCGGGCGAGCGTGAGGCGATCCTCATCCTGGATCCAACGGCCACGGTCAGCTACGCGCGTCTGCCAAACCATTGCGCGTCGGGCGGGGAGCTCGCCCTACCGGGCCTGCGCATTTCGATCGATGCACCAAGCATCCACTGCATCCGGCACCCGAGAGACCTGCAGCTAATCACGGAGGCGATCGACGACGCTGTCCGTGTTCTGCAGGACGAGTGGCGGGTCAATCGAGTTCACGTGTTCGCTGTCGCGCCCGCGTCCGCCGTCGTGGTGCTGGGTCAGAAGATGCAAGCACGCCATCAGGCGAATTACGTGATGTACGAGGCGGTCGCTGGCGGCGTCGACTCCTCCTTTAAACCGACCATCGAACTCACCTCTGAGGTTGTGCGAGAGCTCGTGAGTGGGCATGGCCAAGAGCAATCCCTGCAACCCTGAGGGCACTAGATGGACAAGAACCGCTTTTCGAAACGCCTCACCGCCTCGTTGCTGGAGCGACACGAGACCGACCAGTGGACGACCCTGATCGGTCGCCTGCTCCGTCGCCTCGAGCTCAAGCGCGAGGACCGCGAGAAGGCCGAGAAGGAATACGAAGCGCTGGCAGACCGCATCGCGCGCAAGCTCGACTTGCCGCGTCATGAGGTGCATATCTTCCCCCAGGGCTCGATGCGTACGCAGACCACGATCTCGCCACAGTGGCCCACGAAGTTTGACCTGGACGTGGTGGTCCACCTGAAGGGCCCGCGCTATCAAGCGCCTGATCCCGAGAAGATGTTCGAGGCATTCGGCCAGGCCCTGGAAGGCCACGAGTCGTTGACTGGTGACCCGCAGGGGAAACGTCGTTGCTGGCGCCTGAACTATCCGAATGAGCGGTTCTACTTCGACGTCACGCCCGCGGTGAACGACCAGACGGGCCTGCAAGGTTCAAGCTTGTCGGTTCGCGATCCGGACACGCGCTGGTCGCCTTCGAACCCCGGCGAATATGCGAACTGGTTCTGCGAGCACGCGAACAAGCGGTTTCCCTTCCAGTCTCGTACCGCCAAGGTGGCAGTCGAAGCACGCAGCCAGGTCGATCCGCTTCCGGACGACGAAGTCGGGCTCGACGATATCCTTCGCCGCACGGTGCAGCTGGTAAAACTGCACCGCGACACGATTTACCGGGGCGCGTCTGACGAAAAGCAGGCGGTGATGCCGATCTCCGTCATCATCGTTACCCTTCTGACACAGGCTTACGAGAAGCTTCTCGCAGACCGCGCGTACGACTTCCACTCGCCGATCGAAGTGGTCCTCGAGCTCATCGAGATGATGCCGTCCATGATCTTGTCGCACGACGGGAAGTGGTACGTGCCGAATCCGGCGCTGCCCCGCGAAAACTTCGCGGACCGCTGGAACGATGACTTCGGCGCACGCGAGCGGGAATTCCGCGGCTGGCACAAGAAGCTCGAGAGCGACCTCGAGGCCCTCTTGCATCAGAGCGACCGTACCCCGCGGGAGGACTCGATTCGCAGCGTCTTCGGCCCCGCGGGCGTTGAGGCGTGGAAGGCGAGCAAGCCCGAAAAGCCTAACGTGCTGAACGGACTGCTGTCTTCTGCCGGCCCCACGGCGACGAACCCGAAGGCGCCCATGCGCGCAGGATCCTCGAATACCTTGGGATCGGCCATCGGGCGCGGCTCGAATCCTACGATCAGCTAATCGATCATCGTGTCCGGACCGGTTAGCGCCGCAGTGACGGCCGTCGAGCACTGGCTCGACGGCCCCGGCTCCGCGTTCGCTCGGCGGGCGATGATCCGACGCGCCGATGTGGCCGCCGAGTGGATCATCGATTTGGGCGACTCGGCTCTGCCTATCTCTTCGGTCACGCTGCGCTTGCCGCCAAACTTCCCTGATCGCCCCTGCCAGCTGTTCGTCGACCGAAGCTACTTCCTGAAGGTCCCGCATATTGAGCACGACGGAAGGGTTTGCCTGGGTCTCCATGCTGTCCCGGGCGATCACGCAGCGCCTGTCGCCGCCGTGTGTCGGGCCATCGAGACCTTTAAGGACAAGCTACTAACACCCGCGTCGGATCCGGCTTGGTGCGAGCAGCAATTCCATGATGAGCGAGCGTCGTACTGGGCGCAGGCCTGTAGCACGCAAGACGCGCGAGGATATCGGCGACCCGTAGCGGGCAACACGTTGGGTGAGCTCGGCAACCTGCCCAGTGGGGCGCAAGGCCAGATGGTGGCCTACGTATCCCAAAACGAAAACCGCAAGGCCGCTCGCCTCCAGATCGCCACGTTTCGAGACACCTCGCCTCGAGATCTCGCGACGCGGCATGGGTGGGCGAGTGGCACCGAAGTCCATGGACAGGCGCTGTTCGTTTCGCTGCCTGCCGGCGAGCTCTGGACGCCGCAAACGTGGCCTACGGGGTTCTCGGAGCTGGAAGCGCTCGTGGCACGTTCAACAGGCGGCGCGCTGTCCTTGCCCGATTGGTTGACCAAGGTCGGCGGCTTCCACATCCCTCGGCCCAGAGAGCCCGGCAAGAAGCGTTCGAAAGCCCAACGCTTCTGCAACCGGCCGACGCTACACCGACCTGTGGTGGTGTTTGTCGGGGTGGGCAGCACTGTCTTCGGGTATCAGCTCTTCGCCTCTGAAGCGATGTGCGGTTGTGCGCCGCGGATTGAACCAGTGCCGGTCAAGCGCATTGACGCCGATTGGGCGCTCGCGCGCGACCAAGAGTTGGCGACGCTGCACGCTCGACGCGCCAAGCGCGTCCTGCTCCTCGGCGCTGGGTCCCTTGGCAGCCCTCTGGCCGTCGCGATCGCGCGCGCCGGCATTGGTACATTGGATATCGTCGACAAGGAGATCTTCGACACGGAGAACGTGGCGCGCCACCACTTGGGTATGCGCGCACGCGACCGGTGGAAGGCGGACGAACTCGCGGCGCAGCTGTGTGCTGATGTTCCGGGCCTCGCGGTGGTTCCCCATCACGAGGATGCCGTGGTCTGGTGTCGGAACAACTGCCGACCTGATCAATACGACCTGATCATTGAGTGCACTGCTGAGTCTAAGGTGCGCAACTTCATGTCGCATCACCGCCGTGAGCTCTTTGGCGATACGCCCATCATCCATGCGTGGCTCGAGCCTCTCTGCAGTGCCGGGCATGTGGTGTTGACGCAGCCCGATGTGCCCTGGCCGGAGGAGGACCCTGCGGACGACCTCGTCAACGCTTCGGATCTATCGGCCAATGACACCCGCATTGCGCTTCCCGGGTGCAACAGCGGCTTCCATCCGTATGGGGTCGCTGACGTGACCTTGGTCGCGGCGTTCGCAGCCGAGCGGGTCTTGTCCGTCGTGGATGACCCGCGCCATCCCGCTACCGTCTGGTCGTGGGTGCGGTCGAGCGGCTTCTTCGATCGACTGGGCTTCGACGTGCTTCGAACACACATCGTTCCAACTTCCAGCAGCGCCGCCGACAGCGCGACCTGTACACGCTCGCTCGCCGATATCCTCCGACCCCATGACTGAGACGGTTGCACGCTATCGGCTGCAGGGCGCCAGCTGGACTCTCGCGATCACGGACGATGTGACCGCGTTTCTACGCCCGTACGTCCAACAACGTTGGCTGAGCAGGGAGTCGGTTGGACAGTTGTACACGCGCGACCTCACGAGCCGAGAAGTGGTGGTCGTACGAGCGACGCTCCTGACGCAAGTCAGCGCTGCCTGGGCTTCGGTCAGCTTCGACGTCAAGCAGGCGGTCGCGGAACGGGGAGCCATGTTCGAGCAGGGCTACCACTGTCTTGGGCTCTGGCATACTCATCCTGAGCCTGTGCCTCATCCATCACCGAAGGATCTGAGACTCCTGAAAAATCACGCTGCTGCAGCGGCGACCCGGGACTATGCAGGCATGGTTTTCGCGATTCTGGGTACCCGCCCGCTTCCGCTGGGTCTTGGAATATGGGTGCACGACGGCGAGGTATTGCACGAAGCGGCAGGCGAAGTGGTTGGCGGTCGCGACTAGAGACCGCCCGGCCCACCTGCCCCAATGCCAGAGTGCGAGGTGATATGCCACGGATTCGGTTCGACCGAACGCGGGCAGCACACCGCAACCTCGTGGGGCGCTTTGACCCGGTCATGCTGGAGCTGGCGTCGAAACTACTAATGGCCGCCATAGCCGATTCTGAATAAAGCCTCAGCTTCTAGAGAGTGAAGCACGCGCGCCCTCTCAGGACTGTCCCTGATCACAGTCGTGCACAGTGGTGGTGAGAGGCATTCCATGTGCGACCGATCGGTGCCCGCTACCGGCCAGGAGCGGACATTAACGCCTGAGTTAACCCGCTCCGCGAAGCGGGTCGGCTTGAAAAACTTCTTAGACCCCTTGCCTATGAAATGACGCCGCGAGCTCCGCCTGGACGCGACTACGATCTTCTGCGAGCTCACCACTGATATTCACGAAACGAACTCTGCCGCTCCGCAGTTGTTTGGAAAGCGCAATTTCAAGCTGGCGAGGCAGGGGAGCGAGCGATGCAATAATGACGCTATCGATGTCTGGTTCGGCGGTCAAATAGCGCTCGATCTGCGAGACGTCAATCCCGCGCGGATTAGCCTTTACCTCGACAGCAACTTTCTTGTCGCCTTGCGTTGCGATGAAGTCAACCGCTCGGCTAGGGCGAATTTCCACCACGTTGCCGATGGACGACAAACTCCTAAGAATGTCTCCAACCTGCTGTTCGAGCGCGAAGGACTTCAAGGCAATAGTTTGAATATCGTAGAGCGAGGCGTTACTTGGGGCAGTTATTTCCTCGCGCTTGCCGGCAGACTGCACCGCGACGAATCGTCGCTCCTTAGCTCGCAGCTTCTTTATGAGAAGAGAAGCGAGTGCGGCCGTGATGAGGCCGAGTGCTGCAGACACAGCAGCCGTGAACAGAGACGTATCCATCAGACGGCCTCCTTTATCGCAACGAGGACCACGCTTATAAAATAAATGGCCAGGCCTATCGCAACGTGAACAGGGAGCAGGTAGAAGGTTTCTGAGTTCAGCTTGATCGAGAAGTAGCAGCTAGCCGCCCAGGCGAACAGCCCGGCAAGCACGGTTAGCCAGACTACCGGGATCAGCTGCTGGTCGCGCTCGTTCAGCAGCTGAAAGGTCGAGCCGTCCTGAGAAATAGTGGTGATCTTCGGCCTTGTCAGAGGCACGAGAAATGACAGCGCGGCGGCCGCAAGCGTTGGCCCTATGAAGCCAGAGGAGTCAATCTGGAGGACACGACGGAGTCCCCACTCGAACGCGATTAGCAGCAGCGGGAATCCGTAGCTCAGGATTGCGTACACGGTGTGCGATTCTCCTCGAATGGGCCCAACGCTTGAATTAAGGGACGGAAGCCGTCCGTCTTGAACAAGTGGTTAGGAGTACTTTGCCCTAATAAGAGCCCGAACGAGTTTCGCTGCCATAGACAAGATTAGATTTTCCGCTTCCACGTAGTCTGTCATGACGCGTGTTGGGGGCTTGTTACTTGATGCGCCGTGACGAGCATTAAGGCCAAGAATACTCATGTTATTGCATGCAGCAGTAAAACGCTCTATCTCATTTTTATCCACAAGTGAGGCGTAATCCATTCCCAATTCGGAGGAGTATGTCTTAGCGCAGTCGTGAATTCGATACAAGGTAGCCCAAGAGAGGATGGCCTCGAGTGGACTGTTGTCAGCTAGGAGACCGGCGAGAAATAGCAGGTTGCGTATTGAGTCATCTTTTTTGCTCAAATGCAGAGCGTAAGATGCTAGCCGTTGCCTTGGGTCCATCGTCCCTTCTGGACGGGGCGCGGACGAACTGTCGGATTTGAACGGGTACTCCTCGATGGGGGAGTAACTTGCATTATTCGATTTTGCCCCATTGAGACTGCGAAACGAGGTGAATGATACGGGCACAGGATTGCGCCCCCCAGACTCAACTCTCAACGCGCCGTTTAGAAGGAGCTGAAGGCTGAATATCCTGGTAGAAACATGTTGCGGGTCAGTGAGCTCATCTATGTGTGGCGAGTACGCAGAGAACTGCATACCACAATGGTCGTCATTCTCGTAACTGAGGAATATGTCGTCGCCGAAGAAATTGTGTGAAAGGTCCGGGTAATAACTTCCGGCGTCGACATGAATTTCCCAACTGTGCGGCATGTGTGGTGAGCCCCTAACGCTGAGTTAAGCGGCGGCGTAGCCGTCCGGCCTTGAACGAGATGTCAGGCACTTAGCCCGATACACCTATGGAGATCGTTTGAAAGACAGCAGAGAGGCTAGCTGCTACTGCTGCACGCCTACTCCAGATGCTCTGCCGTACGAGAGTCTCTACGAGCTCGTACTCGTCTTTGCCGCTGCCCACATAAATATGGGAGGTTTGGAAGCCGTCAGGGTTGTTCGGTCTCCCGCCAGCCTTGACCTTTATGCGCGCTGACACAAACCATAGTACAGCTGCTGAGCAACCGAAGAAGGCTGAGAGCATCAGAGCAAATTTTTGCATTTAGTTGGCCTATCTGGTGACGCCTAACTACGAAATGTACGGACCCGCAGGTCCGGTTATACCGAATGCTGACCGCGCGCCACAGAGCTTTCAACCCGGTGGTCTCGTCTGTAAGCTTCCGGTGACCAAGCAGCCTTTGGATGGCCTGAATACCGGTTCCATGCGCCAACGGTTGCGGGGAAAAACATGAGGGTAACGCAACGAGCGCGTGCTGACCCTGGCTATACTCCGATCGTGTAGCCGACCTGCATCAGAAAAATCGCCAAAGAACCGCTGTGTCAGGTGGATACGGTTGAACCCCCCATCGCGAGGGTTCACGCATGAAGAACAAGCAGGGCAGGACCCCTTGGAACGAGGGCGAGTTGGTCGGGCAAAAGGCCGAGCCGCAGCCAACGTCCGCTTTTGGCCGGAAGCGGACGATAGGCGGAGGCTGCCTTTCAACCGATAGCTGGCTTTCAGGCTGACAGGTTGGGCAACAGCAGCAAGATGATAAACACCCGGGCGTTGTTCAGGCCGTGCCGGAAGGCTGTCCAGCGATCACCCTAATCCGCACCAAACCCCTGGAACGATTCTAACCGTTCTGAAACAAGCCGGATGCTCGTGCGCCGACCAGGTGATCGCCTAACCACTCCCAATGGCAGTCGCCAGAGATCGCGTCCCTCAGGCAAGTGCCTGGGGGACGCTGTGTTGCTAGAACGTTCCGCCCAGGTGGACTTTCGTCCTCTGGCCGGACAAGGGGTCAGACCGCCAAACGCAGACAGGTTCGTCGGCGGTGAGGCCTCGCGATCTGGGGAGAGCAAGGCTTTACCGCAGAGGTGGTGCCGGATCGGGCCGAGTTTGGCGGCCAAATTTAGGGCTATTGATAACCACAGTTATCATGCATGCGAACCACGCCAGCCTGAATCCTCGCCACGATTGATGAGCCAAGCCTTGTTGCTTTCTGCTAGGTTTGCACTTGCTAGTTTTGGTCGGAAGCGAACATGGCAAGCGACGAAGAAAACGTCGTACCCGACGTACAGTACGACCCATCGGCGATGCTAAACGCCATCCGTGACTATATGCGCCGCTCTGGGGTGGGCGGCTTTCTACTTGAAGATCCGGACGGAAAGTTCTTGGTCGCGGCTGAGCCTGATCTCAAGGGCTTGCATGGTCTTGTGAAAAGCCAGCTGCAGTGGGAAAGGCGCCACCGGAACCGAGGTACTCCCTGAGGTGTAGGGACTTGGTGGGTGGATCCGACCCAGGAAATCGCTCCGCCGAGTTCTAGCTCGCCTTCCGAAGAAGCGACGAGCTAGCGGTCAAGATTGGCTTCACAATTGCACTGGACCAGCGCCTCGCATCCAGACCTACCACCAAATGGTTCGGCCGCTTGGCGTGAGCGACATTCGGCGCCTGAGTGCGGATCGTGTTGGCGCTCTACAAGTCTGAGAGGACAAGTACAACGTGGGGCAATTGTGCCGGGAGCGGGTGCGGGCTGGAAATGCAACGCGGCTACGGATTCGGGCCTACAAGGTTATGTGTTGACGTGGCGTGAAAAGGCCCATATGTTGGGCTTGAGCGCGCTACCGCCTTTCAGGGGGCTGGCGATGGGGTGGCTCGAACGCGGCTTCGGCTGCTCACGTACACCTGTAAGAGGCCCTAAAAATGACCAAGCGCAATGAACAAACCGGCAAGTCCGTGGCATCGACCGCCGGCAAGCTGCTTTCCAACCCCAAGACCCCCGCTCCGGTAAAGAGCGTTGCTGCGTCAGCGCTGACCCAGGCACCAAACAAGGGAAAGCGGCGGTAGGAATCAGCTGGGAAGCAATGGCCGGGCTCGCCCGGCCTTTTTTATGCAATGAGTTCCTCGACCGGGCGGTCCCAGCGCCACCACTGCGCGGTGATTCGCACGGACGGCAATACCCTGACCCGCTCCTTTACCCCGCGTGTCGCGCGAGCGAGCTCGTCGTAGCAGAGCAACGCCAAGCCGTTGTAGATAGGGGGCTCGTCAAACTCGATAGCTAGGCGCTTGTCGGTCCACAGTACGCAGGTTTCCGCTGTTGGCTCCATGCACCTCCGAATCTCCGCCTCAAGCTGAAGGAAGCGCTTGCGCAGATCCTCGTGCTTTCGCGCCATCATTGCGGTGCCGACCACCAGGTCAACCGTTGACGCGACCGCGACCATCGCGCCGGTCACCGCAGTAATCCATGCAGGCATATGTGCTGCGGTGAAAGCGCCGGCGATCGCGGTTGATCCAAAAAGCACGCCAGTGGCCGCCGTCACACGTGACCAGCGCTCGAAGAAAGCCTGCCGACGCATGTGGTAACGAGATGAGAGCTGGACCGCCCACAGAGTGTCGAAGGCTTGTTGTTCGATGGTCTCATCCGTCATTGCATCACCCGCTATCGTTTCCCTGGCTTGGTTGGGGGCGGAAGAATGTCCTGCACCGTGGGCTGATTTACTACATCACCGCGCGTGAATCCGCCATCGTAAGCCGGGCTCCTCTGCGGAGGAATATCGCGAGGAACGTGCGGTGTCGGGTTACGCGGAATGTCGTTCCCGCTGCGTTCTTTGTTTGCCATTGTTGTTCCCCTGGTCGCGGATAAAAGGTTCAACGCTTCTTGGGCTTGGTTGGCGGCGGCAGCAGGTCATGAACAAATTCGCCAGCACCGACGCGCTTGGCAGCTGCGCTCGCGACCACGGGTTTGGCGCTCTTGGTGCCGATGCGCCGCCCGGTCGCGATGCGCATGGTGACCAGCCCCCGCTCGTCGTGGACGAGCACCTCGTAGCCTCCCCGGCGCGCTAGATGACGCGCCTTGCGGAGGATAGCTTCTTTTGTGCTCGCGACGGCGGATGCACGCAGGCCGCCCTCACGCACAAGGCGCCAGCCCTGAGTCGTTTTAAGGACATGGTAAGTGGTGCGCTTATGGGGCGGCATACTTGATCCTCACCGGCACGTCGCGATTCCGCTTTGCAGTGATCGCGTAGCGGCGTCCAGTTCGCGCCCGTCCCACATGCCTTGGTCGACATTGACCACGGACACGGCCGCGCCGTCGGGCGCGTCCTTGATATTGATTTGCTCTGGCATCGTGCCACCGCCCCAGGCGACGTGCACGTAGGCTTCGCCCGTATCGGGGAACAGCTCATTGGTGATGGTCGCGTGCTTGAAGAGGCCGCCGCCGGTGTGACAAATGCGCGCGAACTCGACGGCCCGATGGTAGGCAACGGCGTAGCCAACGCCGGGAAGGATGAAATCGCGGCGAGCGCCGTTGCTACCGTCCGGGCGTACCGAACACGCAGCGAGCACGGCGGTGGCCGCGCAGACAAGCATCCATCCCCTGATCACGCGATGCTCCTTGCGAGCCAGCCATCCCAAGTTTAGGTCAAAGCGCCGCGAGACCACGCCGCCCTATTTCGGGCACGACAAAAGCATTGTATCACCACGTCGATCGAGCGAACTCGTTCATCCGGGGCGTGAATCGAGCAACGCCATCTAGATCCGTCTCGGGTAGGCGTTGAAAACAGCTTCGAAGAACCACCGCGACAATTGTGGCTTGCAGCTTTCGGGGGCTCTCCGGTTAGGGCAAAGTGCATCTGCTGTCATGTCCACGATTGCCTGTCCCGGCGGAGGATCGATGGAATTCCCCCGCCTCTGAGAAGGAAGGCAAGCACTTCGTTCGCAGAGCCACTTTCGCAGCGAGGCCGGCTGGCGACGGCGCAGACGTTGCATCGACAACCGGACCTTGGCAGCGAGCGGTTTGTCTCCCCGAAGCGCGATCGCTATAGTCCCGGCTCCGCTCCTGCAGAACTCCGAGGAACCGTCCGATGCGCCGGTGATGCCGCCGTCTTCCCGACGGCCTGTCCCCTCCATCCCACCAGATGGACCGACACACGGCACCCTAGAGATCCCATGACGGAAGTTTTTCTGACGCTGCAAGACGCGGCGTTCGCGTGGCCCGATGGTCAGCTCGTTTTCTCGCATATCGACATCCAGCTCGACCGTCGCCACACCGGCCTGGTCGGGCGCAATGGCGCAGGTAAGAGTGTGCTCGGGCGTGTGCTCGCCGGCGAGCTCGAGCCGACCCAAGGACGATGTCTGCGCACAGGCCGCATCGCTTATGTCGCTCAACAGGTAGCTTGTCCGGCAGGCGCGACGGTGGCATCCATCGCAGGCGTGCAGTCAATCCTTGATGCCCTCGACCGGATCGAAGCAGGCGAAGTGCGTGCACACGACTTCGAGACGGTCGGAGACCGCTGGGACATCCGCCAGCGACTGCCCGCGTGGCTGGATGCGCACGGCCTCGGCCACCTCGCCCAGGATCACCCGGCCGCCGGACTCAGTGGCGGCGAGCTGACGCGGATCGCGCTGGCGGGGGCATGGTTGGCAGAGCCGGACATGCTGGTGCTCGACGAGCCTACCAACCATCTCGACCGTCCCTGTCGCGAGGCACTACTGGAGCGCCTGCGCGCGTGGCCCAAGAGCTTGCTGGTGATCAGCCATGACCGCGAACTGCTGCAGCCGATGCAGCGCATCTTGGAACTCTCGGCCACCGGTCTGCGCGACTATGGCGGCGGCTACGATTTCTACGCGCATTCGAAGGTGGAGGAACAAGGCCGCGCCAGACAGGAGTTGGAGCATCGCAAGGCCGAACAGCGACGCGGCGAAGCCGCCATCCGCCAGACACTGGAGAACCTGGGGCGCCGCCAGTCGCGCGTCACGCGCGCTGGCCGCGATGCCAACCAGGCCGCCATCCTGCTGGGCCGGCGCAAGCAGCAGAGTCAGGTCAGTACCGGCAAGCCGGCAACGCGCACAGGAGGCGCGCAGGGAGGAACTGGCACAGAACGTACGTGACGCGGCCCTGCAGGTGGCGGACGATGCCGATATTGCCTTGCCAGCGCCCGCTGTCTCCGGCGTGCCTCGGCGTAAGGCCGTCACGCTTGACCAAGTGCGCCTTCCATTTGGTGCGGGGGCTCCAGGGCCGCTCGACCTGACCATCGGAGGCTGCCAGCGCATCGGCGTGACGGGGTCAAACGGCAGCGGCAAATCCACTTTGCTCAAGGTGGTTGCCGGGCGGCTCGCACCAGCGTCGGGGCAGTGCGAGGTGCACGTACCGGTCGCCTTTCTGGACCAGCAGCTGGAAATGCTCGATCCCGGGCAGTCCCCCCTGCAGCACTTGCTTGCGGCTAACCCTTCCGCAACTGAGGCTGCAATGCGCACCCGGCTCGCACAGTTGGCGCTGCCCTGTGATTCCGCGCTCAAGGCCGTCTCCCGCCTAAGTGGCGGTGAACGACTCAAGGCGGCGCTGGCATGTGCGTTGTATGGCGAGACGTCCGCACAACTGCTGGTGCTGGACGAGCCGACCAATCATCTCGACCTGCAGTCGCTTGAAGCCTTGGAGCAGGTGATGCTGCACTATCGCGGCGCCTTGATCGTGGCGTCGCATGACCGAGTCTTCCTCAACCGCATCGCGCTCGATTACCGGCTTGAGGTCGGAGGGAACGGATTCCGCCTTCTACCGTGGTAGCTCAGGCAGGAGAGCGCAACCGATCAGTCGGTGTTATCGAGGGTAGGCCGAAGTTCCGCTTCCGACCCGAAGCGGCCACGTGCGCGTCTGTTACCGCCGAGGGCGTTAAACAGGAGGGGGCCGCATCGAGCGGGGAAATATTCACGCCAAAATTACGTATGGCGATGTATGGAGCCCCTTGGGCAAACCGGTTGAATGACCAAGCCGGGAGCGCGGTCTGCGCGGTTTTAATATGCCGATACATCTCGACAAGCCTGCCTAAGTCGAATCCGCTTAGTTCTGTTGAGTTCAACGTCGGAGTCCAGAATCATGGCGACAGAAAAGAAGTCTGCGACACCTGTGAAGGTTTCAAAGGCTGCCGCTGAAAAAGCGCTAGCTTGGTACGTCGTGGACAAGAGTGGCTTGCCTCGTGGCCAGGTTATCAAGCTTCTAGAGCAGAATAAGATCGATCCGAAAATGATCGACAAGATTAGCGCGGCACTTGTTCCTTACGGCTGCACTTCATCATAAAACTTCACCCTGCCGTCTCCGTGCACCTCGAATCCGAAGTTATTGACTTCTCCGCAACTCTGCGGAGGCGAATCAGGTGCACCCAACGTTTTCTTACCTCACGGCTAGGAAGCGATCTCTGGGTCGACGGGGTAGATGCGTTGTTATCGACGCCAGTAGAGATACTTCAGGCATACACGTCAGTTCTGCTACGACGGATTGAACGCGAAATCGCCAAGAGTAAAAAAGCGACAATTCTCGAATTCTTCGCCGCCTTTGACGATTTTCTCGCATATTGTGTCTCCCGAGGAGAGTCCGCTATCTACCATGGACTCGCCGCCGGAATGTGCACTCTGCGCTTTTTTGACTCAGAGCTTCGTGCCGGAGACATTCCGTTCGCTGTAGTGAATGACAGCCTTATGGTACTTGTTTGCAACCAATACCGTGCGGTGAGATTCTATGCGTTCAATAGCGGCATTGAGATTTACGCTTCGACAAAGAACGGGGCGTTCAGGCCCGATCTGGGCGCGATTGTTATTGGCCCCCCGGTCTTAGTTCCAGGTAGGCCATCGAGGGTGCAGTCGTTTAGCCTGATTCACGAACTTTGTCATGCTGCTCTATTTGGCGACTCCTACTGTCGCATGTTTGGAAGCATAGGCGCCACCAAATCGATGCTTCTGAATATCGAAGAGTCGATTATCGGTCTTGACTTGCTGCTCTATGGCTCTTTGCGGAAAATGTCTCCTGCTCATCTTGAAGCACAACACGAATTTGAGCGATTAGTTATTAGCAAGACCAATGATATCAATCTTCGAAGAGCAACTCTCGCGCGGGGTGCTATGTACCCAACAGAGTTTGTTCGTTCATTGCGCGCCACTGCCCAAAGGCGGCTCAATGAAGCGAACGCCTTCTCCGAAAGAATATTGTCTTTGGACGCCGGTGAAGATGTGAGCAATTGGGTGGGTCCCAATGCGTTGGATTTTCACATCAGAGGACTGGCGGCACTCACTAGCAGGATCGAGCACCCCACTTTCCGGAAAATAGTTGACCTGTTACCTCGCGATCCTGTTCAGCAGCGTAACTCTTTCCAAGCATTGGGCAAGGCGTTTGGTTTAGATGATTGCTTCCATGAGTGCTCAATCGAAGCGCCCTCGAGGTCGGTTAGGAAACACAACTTGCGCGCATCGCATTCCAGAAGAACAATGATCAGATGCGCTGAGATCGCCATCGGGGGGCGGTATCTCTCGGCTTCTCAAGGGGATAGTTTTATCTCTCGCATTATGGAAATAGCGGGTCGATTTTCGACGTGCGACGCCGGTGAGCCTTGCTTTTCGCGATGGGTGAAGCAAGAGGCTGTTCATTTGCTGGAACACGCTGTCCGACCGGAATGCTTATCCCTTGCAATCGAGGCACTCAGCAACCCATTTCTTCCACTCGATGCTTAGCTAAATGTATATAGCGACGCCAGTATTTTGGGACCTGCCTGGCATTGGGCCTTACAAAGGTGCTAGGAACTTTATAGCCAGAAGAGGCGTGGTGCCGACAACATATAGCTATTTTGGGATATGCGAGGACGGAGGGCGCTCCATATTTCTAAAGATAGCAAATCCCCAAAGCGCTGTTGGGGCTGACTTGTTAAGGAATGAAGCGGCATTTCTCACCAGCGGAATGGCGGGTGCTGCGGTTGATCTCATAAGCTACGGGTCACAGCTTTTACTTGATTCGGATGGATATCAGTGGGATATCCCATTTATTGCGACGGAGTATCTTGACTATTGCCTAGTTGATGTAGTCGCTTGGAATGACTGGGAGTTGAGTTTAAAAATCATTTGCGGGTTACTGAGCGCAGTGGATGCACTCTCTATCAAAGGGATCGTTCACGGTGACGTTTCGCCGAGCAACATCTTGCTTGCCTCGGACCTGAAGACAGTTAAGTTATGCGACTTTGGTAGTGCGAGATATGCGAATCAGGAATTGTGCGCAATTTTTGAGCGGACGGGGCCCCATCAACCGCTTGATGAACATTACACAACAGCTTTTGATTTTTTTAGTTTCGGAGCTATTGTCCATTTGTTAGTTGCGCATGGAGACTTTAGGCGGTTCGCTTATCTTCGTGAGCCCCTTACCTTCAAACGCTATGTACCTCCAGCTGCAAGGGCAAAGGTTGCAGTCGTCTTGAAGGAGTCGGCGCAACCAGACCCCGAGAAGCGGAATGCCGCCCGGGTTATTGTTCGCGATGTAGTCGAGCAACTAGCTGCGTCCTAGCTTAAATGTTTTCGATTAAAGCTCGGGAAGATAACGGGTATCTGACTCATCCCTCAGTCTTCTGCCGACGTGCGCTTCGCGCAGGCCAAAGCGATGTCACACTGTTGCTCTACCCGCTGTGCGCCTCGCTATTGGAGCGCATGAATGAAGGTTGGGATGTCCGCTCTGGGCCGGGAGCGGACATCGGCTAGCCTGTACCGGCACACCATTCGGCACGGTACGCTGAGGTAGAACCACTGCGCGGACAGACGACCAGGCTAATGCTAGGGTCCAACACCGGTTTCCTTACCGAACGCCTTCCGCTCTCGCCCAACCACCCGCACTTGCAAGCAGGCTCGCCGCGACCATCGTTGCAATGAGTCCAAGAACAAACCAGAGCCCGGCGGCCGCGACACTAACGCGTGCTGCAAGCCACCCAAATACCTGCCACTGATTTCGGACAGGCTGCATATCGCCGGTCCAAGGACCCTCCACATCCACGCAGGTGGGTGGCGTCGTCTGCACGCACAAATGCAACCCGGATTTAAGCCGATCTTCCACTTTGAGCCGTTGCCCTTTGACTGCGGACAACCTACCCGACACGACGATGCTGCCGGCCGAGGTCTGAACCGTGGTGGCAGGCCGGGTGAAGAATCCGCCGGCACTAGTGGTGGACGATACAAAGCTCCCCACGTCGCCCACGCGCGTCGTTGTGTCGGCGGTAGAACTGACTAGCAACGCGACGATCAGTGGCACCACCAAACCGATCGTGACCACTGTGGCCAATGTCCACTTGGCGGCCCGCTTGCTTCTCGCCGTCGTTCCCATGGTTTCCCCCTCGCGATCAACTTCTCGCCACTGATGGCCGGCCGCGCAATAAAAAATCCAAACCACACAAGCACTTCGAGCCATGTTGTACTGCTCAGGCCCGATAGAGCAACCCTCACGGCGAATGTCCCTCAACCTACCGAAGCTAGTCGCTGATCAGACCCTCTATAGCTGGTGTGGACTGGTGCACGCATGGAATGGGTCAAGCGCGACTTCGACGAGCCGGAGCTTGTTTGGTTCGCCCTACACCGCGTTGATGCACGACTTTCCCGGTCTGCTTCACCACCTCGCCGAGCGGACAGGAGGACAGCTGGGAGAGCCCAGGGATATAGCGCTTCGGCACACCCTTCTTGGGTACTTCCTCCCCCTAGTTCACGTCGATCAGGCAGAGAACATCTTGCAGCGGGTCTTCACCGGAACAATGCCGGAGCTGAAGATGAAGCTCGGGATCGCAGCCAGCCGCATCGGAGGCCATCATCATCTCAAGGGTTGCGCGGTCTGCTTCGACAACGACGAGGAAACCCATGGGTTCGCCTACTGGCACATAGACGACCAGTTGCCCTCCGCTATGGTCTGCCGGAAGCACAGGCGCCCGCTCGTCATTGCGTGGGACCCGGTCACGCCAGTACATCGACGCGGGTGGCTGCTGCCGAGGAGCGGCCTGAAGCGAAAATGGATTGAGGTGCCTGTCCTTGGTGAAGAGCAGATCGATCGTCTAACAACTGTAGCTGAGTATTCCGCGCGCTTTGCCACGCTGGCGCCTGGGTCACTCGACTCACGTGTGCTTGCAAGGGTTTACCAGAGAGCATTGCACAGCCAAGGGCTCGCGACAGCCAAAGGTAGCTTGCGACTTACGGCGCTCATCAAAGCCACCCGCTCACATTTTCGTGGGATAGAGAGCGTGCCCGGGTTCGAATCCCTTCAGGCAGTCACAGGAGACTGGCCGGGCCTGGCAGGAGCATTAGCGCGACGCCAACCGAGACCAGGCCACCCACTCAAGCATCTTCTGCTCATATCCATGCTGTTTGAGGCCTGGGAGGAATTCCTTGCAGCCTACGAAGACACGCTCTCGCCCAGTGGTGAGGTCGCGCCCACGGGCGCTTTCGGACCGCAGGTGTGTCCCATAGAGACCTTTAGGGGCCATGTAATAGCCGGCTCGTCCATTCGGTCGGCATCCATCAAAACGGGCGTTTGCACGACCACAGGCCTCAAATGGGCCAAACAGCTCGGGCTAGCCTACACGCCTCGCACTAAGGTGTTTTCCGACGAAAAGAAGAACCTGGCAAGAACGGAACTCATGTCTGGGGCGGACGCAGGCGCTGTTGCAGTGATGGTCGGGGTCTCTCAGGTCACTATCAATCGAATGCTTTCCTCAGATCTAGACCTTAAGCAGGCATGGTGCATTGCTCGCTTTTATACAACTCGAGAGCGCAGACGAAAACATTTTCAAGCACTTATTCGCAAGCACCCGCAACTAACGGTCAAGGCGCTAAGAAAAATACCGAATAACGGCTACATGTGGCTGTATCGCCACGACCGAGCCTGGCTGGCACAGAATCTACCCTCACTTTGGGCCCAGATAGGTCCAACCAACCCGGACTAAGCATGGCATATATCGGCTACATGCCCTACCTAAAGCCCGGTTCGACGCTACTGAGCGCTATCGTAATACACAACCGGATGTTTCAATCGTCAAGCGCGGAGCAATCCTTGAGAGCAATTCTCGGGCGAGCAAGCCAGATGAGCGTATTGGGAGGCGGCGCAAGTGAGGCAACGCGACGGCTGTTTGGCCTATCGGTGCCTGTGCGCCAAGTTCTCGAACAGCACACCTTGTTTGGCGTGTACTCGCGAACGATGCCAGCGTCAGTAGCCAACTCACTTGCCGAGCGATTTGAGTCGGGCAACGGTGACCGCGTTCGAGCTGCATTCAGAGGGCATAGACGAAGGCGAATTCCAAGGCTCGCTACAAATTGCCTACGGTCATGCGATGAGTGTATCCAAGAAGACATGGACCATCAGGGCTTTGCATCGTGGCGCGTACTCCACTTGCTGCCCTCCATTGGGCATTGCCCTTACCACGGAAAAGGACTGCGTGATGAGGGCGGCACTAGCGATGGTGACCATCGGAAATGGCCATTGACGCTACCCGGCGAACATAAGTTACGAAAGACAACCGCCAAGGCCTCAGCGCTACCCATTTCAGATGGGTACGCCGCCTACCTCCATCTCTGGACGGAGACATTCGGTGGAAATTTGATCGGAATCGCCCCGGATCTGTGGATGCTGGTGATGGACGCTGTGGTACGCCGCCTTGGCACGCTGGCGCGCGCATGCGAACTCATCGAGACCACCATCCGAAGGCTTTGGGGTGTATCGGTCAGCCACGTGGCTGCTGCTCTCGATATTGCAGACGGGGAGCACTTCGTGAGCGCGGAGCTAGAACAGCGCGTGCAAGCAAGCTACGTAGCTTCGCGGCTCGTCATAGTGGGGGCCCTTGACCACCTTCAGATGAGCCCGCCGAGGCGGCAAAGTCCCCCTCACTTGGTCCCCTTGGAGGTAACTCAAGCCGAACCATTTGGATCGTGGCTTTCGCCACGAACGCAGGCGGAACTCCGAAGATGCGTCATGGATGCGAACTTCCCGCCAGCTCTGTACCGCGCGCTGGCAGAGGACATAGACGTCTACTGCATCGACGCCAAATGGCACATCGACAGACTGCTTGTAAGGCGGCTGGCGACGACCCTTCCAATCGAACTGCTCGAGACAATGTCCAAAGAGCAAACCTGGAGCGACTCCTCGTGGCTGATGAAGGAGATGCGTCGCCGTGAAGTCGCGTGGTCGCGGGGCGACTCATCCATGGAGGCCTAACGCCGCTTCGGCGGAGCACGATCACTGCCTGCCAGGAGCGGCTCTTGCGTTCCTCTCAGGCTAGCGAACATCTCCATTTGGAGTTCGTGTCTCCTCATGTCTTCGGGCGTGAGCTGTTCGGCTTTCTCCCTTCGCTTCTCGGCTGCTCGCTCTTTAGCCTTGATCTTACGTTCAGAGGCCTTCCTAGCGGCGGCTACGTGATCAAATGACACGATCGCTTTTGGAGTCGGTGCGCCGGTGCATTCGTCGGCGGGTATAGGCTGAGCGGATCCTGCTGCTCCTAGGGATTTGAATGGCATGTCGGTGAAGCGATGGACCGCCGCTTTACCACGCACCTGAAGTGCCATCGCATGAAGTTCTCTCACGCGAGGGGTGTCCAAAGCCGCAATGAAGTCCGCGTGCTCGAGCTGAGCGACCTCGCCTCCGCGTCGTAGCGCGAGTCGTTGTGCCTCGATCCAAAGCGGCCCAAACAGGCCAGGCACGCCCGCCGACATATCAAAGGTCCCTTCCACGATCTCCTCCACCGGAGGGACTTCGTCACATAGAGAAAAAAGGCACATGCCAGGAACAAACTCCTTGGACCACCAAGTATCTGAAAACGAGGGAGCAGGCGTCAGCTTGTAATAGCCCGCCGTGGAGAAGCGTCGGATGTCTTGTGATGCGCTTTCGAGGCCAACAAATGCCAGCGGATTCCCCAGCAGCAAGACAGGTATCCCCAGGTTCATTAACCCAAGAAAGAACAGGACGAAGCTCTTTTGCCAAAAGCTCTCGTCAAAGTTGGCTTGCTGATTCTCGTCAATCGCAAGCATCCCCACCCGGTGGTTGGATAGGAGCTTTGTAACAAATAGGAGCTGCTGATCAAGATTGCGCAACTTGCGTCGGTCGCCGGCGTAATCGGTTCCCAGGAGAACGTCCAGCCCCTCAACAATTCGCGCAAGCAACCCTCCCGGAGTCCCATTAAATGGGGCATCAATGACCAGATAGAGGACCTGCGTTAGAGCTGACCATCCACACGCTTCGCTTCGGCTGTGGACTACGACCTGCTGTGGAGCTATCACCTCCAAGGTCCGTGCCAACACCGCGGATTTCCCCATGCCCGTGATGGCTGAAATGATCCCTCCGCCTGCGGGCGTGCGTAGCGATTGAAGGGGCATCTTATGCGTATCTCCGGTGAGAGCGAGCGCATTGATTCGTCGCTGCTCAAAAACCGAAAAAGGATTGCGCGCTGCAAGTCCACTCCGCAACATCGTCTGGATACTCTCAGCGAGGTCAAGAACAAGACTGCTTGGCCAGTAGTGCCATTTGTACTGTTCGAGAAAGATCGTGCGCTGCGCGGTCGGTATGGATCGCCAGTTTAACGATTTGAGCGGCTGACGGGCTAAGGCAGCTGGCATGTCTTCAAAGCTAATGAATGGCGCCATCGCCTCCAGCAATGGATTCGGTCCATTAATCAGCTCTGGGTGGTCAAGGTTGTTGTTTTTCATCGCGCGACTGTCTTCAGAAACGCGGCCATAGCTCGCTCAGCTGCTTCCGCAGTCCGGTTGGCAACAGGTGCTGATTCTTCTTCCGGAAGTTGTGGCGCGCTGGCCTTCGAAGAAAAGGTGAGGGCGACCATCTCCTCCTCTCGATTCTTCTTGAGTGATTGTCTCCGCACCCTTTTTCCTTTTTTCGACGTTTGGAGCCTCTCCGCCTCGGATTTTTTTTCTTGCGCAGCGTTCCGCGTTACTTCACTCCGTCTGATCAAGGTGTCGAGACTCTTCTGGTCTTCGGCTTCGCGAGCCATGTCTAACCTGAGATCCTCACTCTCGACCTCGTTGTTCGTGTCAACTAACGTCAGGCCCTCCAGGAGGGCCTGCTCGGCCTGAACGTTTGGTATGCGCAGGAGCCCCCTGTCGCTCGGCAGCCAAAGGTGACTCAGGTCATTGGCATCAAGCTTTACGGTCAACTTGACGGTACGTCCGGTGCTCGCTGCACGCTGCCACACCGGATGATCAGTAAGGTCGCCCGCAAAGAAGCGATGGCCAGGAAGAAGCCGGATTCCGTTTTCCATGAGCAAATGTATGCCGTCCCGGCGCATCACAGCCTTACGATTGGGAAGGGTGAATGCTCTTAACTGCCCGAGGTCGCAAGATATGTCTGCTCGCATCCCATGATCGCGCATCCAGCAGAAGACATTGAGCCGGCTCGGGCGTATGCCAGCGCGCTTCATATCAAACGGGGCAAGAGCAGGCACCTCTTCGTTGTTGTGCTCAATCGTCGCAACAATGAACTCGCGCATGTATTCGTTGTAATTCCACAACGCCTCGTCAGCAGGACGAGTTTCGCCGCGCTGGCGTTGTCGTCCGCGTGTAGTACCGGGGAGCTTGTGGTCCAGCGTCTTGTGGTCCGTGTGATGCTGGGTCTCAACGAGGCTCTTGCTCTGGCCGCTGTACGCCTTGGCATATTCAACGCCAAATCGAAATTGCTTCTCAGCCTCCACGAGCGCCGCGGATTTCATTTCACCGTTGTCGGCCAAGTACAAACGATGCAAGAGACCGGGCCAGTCGTCCGGCTTCAGTTCGATGCCAAATCTTGCTGCGATATCCGCCTTATCGCTCGCGGCACAAAGAATCGCCTGCAATGACGTGGCTGAGCTCGGTGCTTCCCAGCTCATGCAAAAGCCCATAACCAAGGTGGAAGCTACGTCGACGACAATCGTCCTGTGCATTGGTGGCAACACGATCTGCCGCGACCTCATGGAGGTGAGGTACACATCCGATGAGGTTGAATCGATCATCGCCATTTGGCCGACGGCCTGAACTTGGTCCTGAGCGCGCCCTGAAACGGCAAGCGTCGAGGTCGACCAGTGGTCCACGCCGAGTAGCTTCCGCCTCAGAGGAGTGCCGTGAAGCAATCGACCCCAATATTCGAACTGCACCTTTGTTGGGCGAAGGTGCGCGGGAAACAGATCATGCTTGATATGACCCCGCTGGTCCTGATGCGTCTGCGACCAATACGCCCCCATGGTCAGACGGTAGGCGTCCGCTACTGTGACGCCCGGCTTCACCAGGGCATATCCCATCGCCAGGCGCTCCTGATCCACCGCGGTCAGCACATAGCCTTCGCTCTCGATCAGTCCTGCCTTGAACTTCCGGGATTTGCGACCCGCGCGACGCGTCGTTGGCGGCCTCCGCTTTCCGGGTCCGCCACAAAAACTCGTGTTGGGAAGAAGGCTGTTGAGGCATTCCCGGCCTGCCCAGTACCTATGAAGCCAACTGTAGATTGTTGGCAGGCTGCGACTGTGTCGTTTCGCGACTGCCTCGATCTTCTCCGCCAGTCCATCAGCCACCGGCGCTAAATCTTGAGCGGACTCTGCTCCTACGATCGCGTGGACGGCCTCCCAGCATTCATCCCTTTTTTTTAGGCGCTTGGACCTCAGGTCTCTTTCGCGTGCACTTGGTGCACTGCTGAGATAGTCCGCATCTGTCATTTGCCAGGCTCCCGGCAGCGGCACGTCTTCCATGATCAAGTGGCCCTGCTCAAGTGCTTCAGCGACCGTTGAGAGGCTGAACCGCTTTGGGCCGGTGAAGTAGCGTTGTCGTTCACCCTTGGTGCCTGTCCCTCGTGGCATTGGAATAAGCCAAACCGCATCTGCAAGCTGTTGGACAGACACGACACGATGGTCTGCCGAGATGCAGGCTTCCCCGAGTCCTGGCCGTAGGATGTGGCCATAGATCGGAGTCATTCTTGCCCCCCGAACCACTGCTCTCGGAGTTCTCGTCGGAGGGATACGCCACCAGGCTTCAGTACGCGCGTCAGGCAGACCGGTTGCGATAGGTCTACATCGATGTGCTGGTACCACAGGGCGAGCCTGAGGGCTTGCTGGCCTTGTTCTTCGCTCCACCCAACCATTTCAGCTGCTGCATAGGAAGCCTGATGAGCAGGAAGCTCGTAGACCTTCGGCGCGATGTGAGCGAGGTATGCTTGATACGTTTGCCCCCCGATCAACAGTTCGAGTTGGCCTTTCGACATGATCGGGGCCAGCCAGTGGAGTTGAACTACCAACGTTTTGGATATTTGCTCGGGATGAACGAGCCGATGGCGGAAGGCCGCTGCGGCACAATATCGACGATCGAGCTCAAGACGCTCCCTGAGGCGTGATCGTGACGCGGCGGCGTGGAACAGCGCCCGCGGCTTGCAGCTGAAGCCCACCAAGCGGTGAGGACCGACGGCCGGCGGGATCGTGGCCAAGAGGTCCAAAGAGAGAATGACCGGAACGTTCGTTCCCGGGTATCGGCCTAGTCTGATCCCTGCATCCCCGGCGAGTGCAGCCATCCCCGGGTGCTTAGGCATCCGTGGAGCGTAGGGCTCGATCTCCTCAAGCGGCTGCCGATGCGGCCAGGGCCATAGGGGATACTGCTCGCGAACATCCTCCGCGCCCAGCCACCACAGGAGCAGGCCGAATTCCCGCTCCCCACGCGACAGAAAGTGAGCAAGGCGCGTGAGATGCGGCACCGGAACGATGTTTAGGTTCGAGAACGGTGATGCTCTCTTACGGGTTATCTGTTCCCATGGCTTGTAGTGGTCGCCCGCCCCAAGGCCACGTCCTTCTCCTATCAGCCCGGCAAGTTTCTCGATGGTCATCCTCATGATAGGTTCCTCGACCCGCTCGAGTGAGCTGTGTGACGCCCCCTGGTGGTCCTGTCGCCGATGCGTCGATCTGCATGCTTTTCGCGCACGCACGCCTCCTATGCCGCGAAACGGCGGCATTTGATTTGGGTGTCGGAGGCTTGACTTGAAGGGCCGGCAGGGAACACACTGCCGCTCAAGCGGATCAGACTTGAGCCTTCAGGTCACGCCAGAAAGCCACCCCGCCACAGGGTGGCTTTTCTTTTTTCCGGGTGGGTTGTTTGGAAGGCCTACGCTCGCCCACCTCCTTGGCCAGTGACTATCATCAGATAGACCGCAGCGAAGACATTCCTTCGCGTGCCCAGTCGGCACAAGGGCGTGACGCCCGATGCACGGCCGGGTTCGCTGGATAGAGGAGGAGCTCCCCTATCCATAGGAGCGAGGTGCTCCCGAAGTGCCATGATCGACAGTCTGCTCCAGCCAGGCTGCGACGGTTTCCGTGGAAGCAAACCAGCCACGGCGCCCTTCGATGGTGAACATCGGGACGGGGAGACGGTGGCGAATACGTGCCTGCCGCAGCGCGTCGGTGCTCTTGAATCCCAGAAGCTTGGCCGCGACCGAGGCGCACAAGAGCGGGCCGTGCTCTTGCATGAGCCAGTAAGTGGTGGGTGATCTCACGTTGCGGTCAATCACGCTCTGTCCGCTTAAGGCCTACCTGAGGCGACCATATCGGAAGGCGGGATACGACACAAGTGCCTGTTTTTACGTGTTTTTCTTACTAGTACGCGCAACAGACGCAGAGTGAAAGACGCGCCTCAGGTCACCCAATCATGCGTCCGAGCGACCGCCTCTGTGGCTGGACCCGTCGCGCGGGGCCTTTTGCCCCGCAATTGGGGAATACGGGTCTGCTTCCAGCAGCGGCCGCATCTTCTTTCCCCCGAACAATGGGAACCTGTGGACTCCCACCTGGTCCGAGTCGGTGGGCAGATCCTTGTCACCCCTGGTGGTCGAGAAGCGGACAGTCCTCGGACGCCTCGATCCTTTTGAGGCACGTCCTGCATTGCCCGCGTTAAGCGGGGGGACAGTAACGCGTAACCCGGCAAGACAAGTCGCAGTGAGAGTCGCGAGCGTTATTGCGAGGCCTGAGAGCGCGGAGGTCAAAATCCTATTATCAGCAAAGTGCCACCGGCAATTTATGGCCTCTATCTTAACTCGACCCACGTAAAAACATTAATCAGCTTCAGCCGGCTCACACTTGATAGCCTCGTAGGCTCCCTTTGTTGCGGTTCTATGCATAGCCCGAAGCCCTTGCTTGTCAGGGTCAACCGCATCCGCCTTGCTATGAAGGAGCGTCTGATTCTCCCAAATAACGATATCACCTTTGTTCCACGAGTGACGATAAACGAAATCGCGATGGACCTGATATTGGCGTACCGTATCTAGGATCCCCGCGCTCTCAAAAACCGTCATACCCCGTATTTGACGGGCAGCCGGAGCAAAGAAAAGGAACTGCCTACCGGATATGGAGTGACGCCGAATAAAAGGCTGCACTAACCCCGCTGACGGCGGAACTTCCGAGTACGGAATACGCGGCAAATGCCAGTATAAGCCTTCTAAAAGACGTCGCATGCCCTCAGACATCGCCGAGTATGAAGAGTACTGGTCTGCAAAGACAGTATCACCCGCAGCCTTCGGGCACGAAAGGCAATACAGCATGGTGATCCCATGCGGGACTTTTGCGTAGGCTAGCCCGTCTGAGTGCCAACCCATGCCATAGTTGGCCGTGGAAGAGTTTGGCTTGTTGCTCAACAGCAGAACGTGCGGGTACCCAGCGACCTGATGATCTTCCGGTCGAAGAGATAGGCTAGATTCGAGAGTACCAAAGCATTCGGTTAACTTAACTTGATCGGCGGGGGGGAGATCTTGATCGCGAATAACCAAAACTTGGTGCCGGACTAAGGCTTCTCGAAGGCCTGCTGCAGCTTCAGGAGCGACGTCATTTGCCCGAATACCCTTGATCTCTGCACCAAAAGGAGAAAATGGATGTACTCGAACAGAGCCGATAGAATAGCTTTTGAGTCGCATAATGCCTCGGGTCGAATCGCCAATCCCTCGTATTCCTGTTAGCAGCTCAACATCTGGCCGCCATCAACAACAAGTACCTGCCCGGTGATTTTCCGCGCAAAAGCTGAGGCCATGAACAGAACCGCAGCGGAGACGTCCTCTGGTGCACAAAACCCGCCTAAAGGCATACCGCGGTTGGCTCTATCGTAAGCGCTTGGATCGCGATCGCGGACTTTCTGCCACACGCTACCGGGAAAGTCCGTAGGTCCAGGCGCAATACAATTCACTCTGAGATTCTTGCCGGCGAGCAGCCTCGCTTGAGACCTAGTGTAGTGCACCACAGCCGCCTTTATAGCCCCATAGGCGCCGTAACTTGGCCTCAGACCACTAACAGAAGCAATATTGACGATCGATCCACATACAGACTTACTTAGCCACGGGAGACATTGGTTAGTCGCTCGCACTATGCCTAGCATGTCAACAGAGAAAGAACGTTGCCAGCTCTCGTCATCGTCCCCCTCCGTCAGCGCCGAGACGCAATTAACGAGAATGTCTACGCCTCCAAGGGAATGGACAGCTGCCGCAACGTAAGACTTAACGGATTCGACATCGGAGACATCACACCATCCGGCGTGCGAAAACGCAGTTAAGCCGGCCGGCGTTTTAGTTGGCTCCTCAACCTGAGGAACGCTGCGCCCGCAAACTGAGACGTTAGCGCCGCTATTCGCAAAGTCGCTAGCAATCCGCCTCCCGATACCCTTTGAGCCTCCAAAGACGATTACGCGCAACCCTTCGAAAGTTAATACCACAGCCGGGAGTCTCCAACAATACATGCGACCCAACAAGCATTATGCAACCGCAAAACTAACTAGCTCAACCAGGTATCACGAAACAATCCAAATCGCTGTCGACGCAGTCAACAACGACCCGATGCCCATGTCCGCCGGCTATCGCTAAACGCCTATCGATTTCAACTAACCTCGAGAGTAGAGTACGGTCTAGAACGGTTCGCAAACCACGATAGCCGATGGCTAATTCAACCGTCTCCTCAGCAATTCTTTTTTTTGCCCTGCCGGTGAACTCAAGTTTACAACCCATCGCGTCAAAGAGCGAGGTATATTCACCTGTTATACCGCAACCGTCGTCAAGAACATTTTCTACGTCGTTAACTGCCAGACTTTTAAGTCTAACGATATTTGGTATTCTTGCAGTCAGCTCCCTTAGAAATCCGAGCGCCGCAATATCGCTCGGAGTTATGCGTTCGAGACTTAATAGGTCGAGCGAAGAGCTAAAAGCACCCGCGAAAATGAAGAGGAGCTTGCTGGTGTCGAATTGATAAACATCGCCCTGCGAGACAGTTTGCAACCGGGAGGAACGCGTGCTCCTTATTTGCCTAATGTCGCCATCTAGGATCTTTAGAAGAGAATACTGAACTCCCTCACCTCGTATATCTCGCTCTCCACCGGAAGCCGCTTTAATCTTATCGAACTCATCTATGAATACGATCCCTGACTCTGCCCGCAGGCGATCGTAGCTAGCCTCACGCATGAGATCGTCGAACACAGAATCTACGTCGCGCCCCTGGTAACCGGCTTCAGTGAGGCTAGTCGCGTCAACCGATACCACGGGCACGTCGGCCAGATCCTTCAGAGCACTCACTAAGTGAGACTTACCAGCTCCAGTGGGACCTAGTATTAGTGTGTGACTTTTCGCACCAGTGGCGAGCCCAGCTCTTATCAGATATAGGTGTTTAAATATAATGGACGCAAAGTAAGCTTTCGCGTCGTCGTTCCCGTAGACGGCCCTATCAAGAAGATTCTTAACTTGGCTAGCCGTAACGGCAAGTGGCTCCCCTTGAGCAGTGGCTAGGCTAGAATGCATGGTCGGTTGATTCCAGTTGTGTTTCGTATGACTCAAATGCAGTACCGAGAAATAGCGGCGCTGGTATTGCACAAGCGGCAGCAATAGCCAGGACTATGCCCCCGCCTCCGGTGAGGCCTAGAAGCGATATGAGGGCGAGACCATAGGCGGCGGATACCAAGCGTACAATCGTGTCTCCAGCGAGAATAACTTCCGCTAGCCGATTCGGCGGCGTTACTGCAGGGCCCAAGACCATGCCGGTAAGCCGAGAGCCGTATTGGCTTACGCCAACCAGGAGGCAGCATGCGATAGCTGCGTATGCGTTGAAGAATGCCGCTAGCACTATAGTCGCGATCGAACCAACGACAGGGGACCAAACGCTTACTTTTGTTACCATAGATGGTCTTCCATTTAGCACCACCAATCCTAGTAGGCTTGCAGCCAGAGGCCCCACGCGAAGCGCGGCCAAACTTGTGGCCTGCAACCAGACATACTCGTCATGGTTTGGTGCGCTCTTAGACAAGAGGTACGGCAGCGCGACTGGTATGCCTGTGTAAATGAGGTTAACCAGCAGTCTGAACACTAACAGACCACGCAATCCCCGATCCATCGTAACCAGTCCATACGCTGACTGGTCTGAGGTGGTTGTCTTTGCATGTAGTTGCTGCGAGGGAAGCCATGTCCAGGGCGCCGCGCTGATTAGATAAACAGATGCAATAGCAAGCATCGCGTGGTGGCCGCCAAAGGCCCACAGCAGGAAGGCGCTTAGTACGGGAGCGGAGACCACGACTGTATAAGTGGCGGACTGAAGCGCCGAAAACGCAGCGGGTCGCTGCTTTACGTTAACAAGATTGGTCAGGGTGCTATTGATATTTGGGAAATCCAAAGCGGTCGCGACGGACACTAGGCCCGCAAGGAAGTAATCGAATGGTCCGGGAGATACGAGGTAGGCCCCGCTGACGCAGATGAAGCAGGTGAGAGGGGCGACCAAGCCTATTACCGAAGGCCTCACACGGCTGAGTATCTTTGAGCCTATCAGGCCCATGAGGGCCGTCCCGATTAGCGTAGCCACGTATACCAACGAAGCCGACAGCCCACTCTCATCGATCGACTGCTGTCGAGCGAGTAGTGCCATCGTGAACATTTCGGTGCCACCAGCAGTAAAGCTTGCCAGCATCAGTGACGCGATCGCTCTCCTTAGCTTCACTTAAGGACGTCCTTGTTAGCAGGCAGAGGATTCATTACGAGAGCGTTTTCGTATGCCCTCGGCCGCGCCGTGAGAGGCTTTCCGGAGCAGAGGATCGTCCGTAGTACGCGAAAGAAAATCAAGCATATCCGCTGTCTCCTCGGTTCCAAGCCATGCCGCCATATTAATTAGACCGAGGCGCCTGGCTCCTGGAGACTGCTTGGACTCACCTACTACGCGGCGCGAGTTGGGCTCAAAAAAGTGCTGGGGCCGAAACTTATCGCGTTCGGAATACAGCATTAAGTTAAGGGAGAGTGACAATGAGGATGGCGGGAACTGAACGTGGACATCCTTCTCGGCCTCATAGAGCATGATGCTTGAATGACTTAGTTGGAATTTTCCAGCGAAAGCCAACTTAATTTCTTGGCCAACTTGGATGCTCTTGGTGTCATCCGTTATTTCCCAAACTTCAGTTGTGTATCCCTCGCCGAGATAGTTGGTGGTCAAAAAGGAGAAGTTGTGGTTATGGGGGAGATAATACGAATATGCCTTGCATAGATCTCGCGCTTCAGCGGATGCCGGGTCGATTGGAGGCCACATATTTACCCTCAGGAACGGGCGCTGCCCTCGCACGCCCGCTAGCAACCAGCTCGACTGCGAATACTGCGCGAATCTTTGGACCACACTGCCATCGATCTCCGAGTGCAGCCTGGCTAAGAACGCCTTTTGGTTATTCGCGACTTTACGGAAATCCGCTACGAACGGCAGAACAGATTCTGGATCTACTCCGTCGTAAGCAGCTGATACTTGCTCGAGAAACTCTTCAGGATCCGAAGTACCAAGTTCGTTCGAGACAGGATAAATTTTCATGGGCCCAGGTCCTCACCCGCGTCCAACAGCCTTTCCAGAGTGATCGCCGCTGCGGCGCGTATATCTGGATGCTCGTCAGACTGAAGTGCCTCCAAAACTTCTATCGCCCGCATGGGGTCAATCTTCGTCATTCCGGTTACCGCTTCCCACCTCACGTGATGTGAGGAGTGGTGCGAGAGACTTTCCAAAGCGCTAAAGGACTGACTATCGCCAAACTCTCCTAAGATCCGCGCTGTGGAGCACAGAACCATGTCGCCATTTTGGAGATGAGCGGAAGGGCAGAGACGGCCCGTTTCGCAATCATATTTTTGAATGACATTGCTCGATGAGGGCAACGCAAAACTCATGATCGGTGTTGCAATCGTGGCAATCAGTCTATAAACCCGCCCCGCCTTCAATTTTCCAACCGCGCCCCGCCGCAGCACTGTCTGATCAGCTGACCTTGATAACTCTTCACCTGATCCCAGCATCGACGGCTCCGATATTTCATAGTGTTCGACGAGGAGCCCGTCGGCGGCTGCGGATAGGGGAACGGCGACCCATGTTTCGGCGTCAACGGTATACGCGTATTTAGCCGGCTTTGTTACGCTATTGATTGACAAGGTGCCAAACGGTGATTCGGCCATTATTAGTTGGTTGTACCGCCACCCCTGGCTGAAGTAGCGCCCGTCGACGGCGATCCTGCGGATTTCACCGTCGAGGAATTGCTCAGGAACGCGCTTTCTTACAAGCGCAGCAAAGGCTACTTCTATTTGCGCCTCTGTTGGCGAGGCGCAAATAGTTTCCATAAAGGAGGCGATGAGCACCTCACCCGCATCCATGGCGGATCTCCCTTACCTAAAGCTACTGTCCGAGGAAACTCTTCCAGCGCGCTCGCGCTTCCGGGCTAATGCTACGTAAGACAGTAAAGCCGAGCTCCGGATCAAAGTGCATTGATTCCCAGTTCCTTGCGATCTTTGCAAAGCCTTCTAGGAGATCGAATTCTATACCAGGGATAAGACCGTTCATTGACTGAGCGAGGTAATAGGCTAACGCACGACCACGAAGGCGACTTGGGAAGCGATCTTCGTAGTTCGCGAGGGAGTACTTGGGAAAGCAGCCGTCGATAATTTTCTTGGGACATTTGTAAAGCGGGTAAAAGATATCCACGTCGCCGACGCTTCTTATTGGAAACGGTAGCGGCGGCTGCCCCTCTAGAACGCACATGATAGCCTCCCCCAAGAGGTCCTCAAGGTTTAGGCCTGTCACGACCACCTTAGCGCCGACCTCTTTCGCCACGGCCGTGAGCGCAAGGCGAATCGCTAGCGTACCTAGCATTTCCAGATCGACGTCCGGGTATACCTCCTCAAACGCTTGTACCCAGTTCCTACCCGACACCACGCCTAGCAGTCGACCAACCTCGTCGCTTTCCAATACTCGCAGCGGCACACCATGGGAATCACAGATTTCTTGTGCCCTGCTTCGGCCTTTGTCCCAATCAGGTATGCCCATCATCATCACGGGATGGATATTGCTAAACCCGGCAGCCAGCAATGATCCTACAAGAACATTTGAATCGCCGCCGCCGCTCACGCCGACTACGAGGGGCGCGTTTTTCGCTGGACTAATGTGTTCCTGCGAAGCAGCATGGACTCTTTCGTAGACAAAAGCCTTGCACTCTTCCGAATCCAGCCCTTTGAGAATGTGCGAGCGGCTGTCATTCGGGAAAAAGTACTCGCTTACGTCGTCCGCGCCGACATCCGTCAGAAGTTCTTCCGGTATGACTTCGTGATAGTTGATGTTTCGGTCAGGACGGATAACCAGACTCGAACCAGGCGGTACCGCGTCCTTTATTTTTGCCAAAACGTTCGTTACTAAACTCAAACGACCAGCTTCTTGGATATAGAAGCTAACCGCGCTTGGCGGAATCCGGTTTAACTGGCAGACCTCGAAAATGGTGTTGTTCTCTTGCCAATTATTGATTTCGAAACGACCGTGTGGCGTTGTTACGAAGACCTGCGAAGAAGAATCCATCTCTAACGAGTCCTTAAAAGGTAGTCGTCCTCTTTTAAAGCGCGCACGACACAACCACTGAAGCTCTAGCCTCAGCCGCGTCGTGATGCTCTAAGCCCATTAACTGGGGCACGTGATACGTGCCCCAGCACTACCGGCTTTATTAGCCGCTGGCGTAGACGGAGGAAGCTCCGCAGATATCTTCCAGCTCATAACCGCAGACTCGAACAGAGGCGTTCGGGAAAGCGGAAGGCACGGCAGGAACACTCAGCTTTTCAACCACGGCCAAGTTTTCCCGCTTCCACTCGTTGCGGGTGGTTACCTCTTGGAGGACAGGACTAGACATACCGATCTCCTTAGTTGCTGGTAAACCCCCAGCCTCTGCTGGGGGACCTCCTTAGTACCGCACGTGCAACCGGTAGGTCAAGCTAAGCCACGAAAGAAATTCGCTCGCATCAAAGAAGTGCGACGGTGGCCGGCCGGGCGGAACTGCATATACTCGGCGCCAATTGGCCCTTTGTCCTGAACACTATTGACAGCCGCGACGCTGCGGCCATAATTTCGTCGGGGACGAGCAACCGGTATACAACTCCTTTCCAGGCGGAAGCCGCGGCGCCGCGCGGTTAAGCCGCATTGACGAGCATTGCGCCCACCAATCCACAAGCGCGGACGAGGTAGTTAGATGGAACGATCTATTGACAGGAAGGCGGATGATCGTGGGAATGAGACGCGAGACTATTGGAACCTCGTGGACCCATGCAGCCCGGCGAGGTTTGTAAGGAAGGAACCAGTTATCTCCGAAGATGCATCTAACGAAACGGTTCTGAAGAACGTGGTTCTTCTCGCTGATCACATCTTTGATCACTTATCTGTTTTTGAGCAGTTCTCGGAAGCTTCAAGTCGTGGCGCTCCCACGACATCCGGAAGGAAAGTGCAACTTCCAGAGGTACGTGCCCAGCTAGCTCAAGCCCGGGAACATCTTTGGCGCGCCTTTTCTTTATTGAGGACCAAGCAAGAACAATTTGTAAACCAACAGCTGGATGCTCTTGGTATTAACGCCGACACAAGAGGCATTAAGGTTCACATAGGCTCGTCGGGTAACCTTCTTGAGGAATGGTTAAATATCGATGCCGGAGGCGCGGATTTAGCACTTAACGTAAACTGGGGCTTACACCTGCCCGATGAGTCGGCCAAATTCGTTTATTGCGCCCATCTTTTGGAACATCTTCGATACGGTGATCAGGCTCCGCTGTTCCTGCGCGAGATACATCGGATCCTCGAGACAGGTGGGGTTGCAAGGCTGGTGGTTCCTGACGTTGGAAAGCTTCTTCGCGCCTACGCAAACCAGGATAGGGAATTCTTTTTGGATCGTCGTAAGTTCTATCCAATGTACAAGGGTTTTGTAAGTGACGGGCTTATCAATCTTGACTACATTCTGCTTTTCTGTGGTGCCAACAAACAAGTCCTCAGTTATAACCATAAATTTGGCTACGATTTTCCTACATTGAGCAAACTCCTCTACGATGCGGGTTTTAGCCGGGTGTCAGAATGCAGTTTTCAGGGCAGCACACATGAGGACCTTCGTGTCGATGGCCATAGCTATAATGCCATGGCGAAAACTGGCAGCGAGCAAAGCTTTTCGCTTTTCGTCGAGGCTACGAAGTAGATTCCATTGCTCTTTTGTAATTTAGAACCGCCTTTTGTGGCGATGAACGAGAGGCGGAGGTCGCGGTGATGCTGGAGATCCGAGCTGCAGATAATGAAGAAAAGCAGTTCTGCGAGCAGCTTCACCGCAGCAACATGGCCAGGTATTTGGAAGCTCGCAATGTCACATGGCAGCCTAAGCTATTTGAGGATAGCTGGCGGCAGTTCGAGAACTTGATTATTACGAATGATGGCGTTCGGATCGGTGCGCTCCGTGTGCTACAGGTGAAAGATTGTCTTGAGATAAGGGACCTTCAAATCTTGCCAAATGAGCAGGGTTGTGGCGTAGGCTCTTGGGCCGTAAGCAAGGTTGCGGCTTTGGCAAGCGAACGCCAGCTCTCGGCTGTGCATTTGCGGGTTTTCGAGGAGAACCCAGCCCTACATCTTTATACTCGCCTCGGATTCAAGGTTGAGCTGATCCACGAGGGCAAGGTGCATATGGCACTGGAGCTCTGAGAGAGAGAAAGAATGCCTGCGCTCGGTAAATCAGCAAAACATGGACAGCCTCCCCTCGCCTGAGGGCGGGCGCTCGCCATAGTAACGTTCCCTGTGAAGCGGCTACCGGCATTGCCTTACAGAACGGATAGCGGGTGCCTGATGGGCGGGTGCTTGAACACCCACCATGCTACGGCTGCCCCGCGAGTCAGGCCCAAGGCGACAGGAGGTCAGGCGCGAGCCGACGGAAAGTGTCCAGGCGCCGACCGATGACCAGGGCCCTCCGTTTTCGATTGAGCTCTTTATGGGATGTGCCTGGTTTCCGTTGAAGAAGGCGCGGTTGGTTGGCGTGTGTTCCAGGGAGCGACGGGCGTGGCGGAAGAGCTCACACTGGCCAAAGCCACGAAACACGCGCGACACGAAACACGCGCGAAAGATGGGCCTCGAGCAGCTACGAGCGCACTGGGCTCACAGTGACGCTAGAACCGCTCATCCCCGAGAAGTCGTTGCTGCTTGGGCAGCATCCGCGTCGAACGACGGAAACGACAGTAGCTGCCGAGCTCTAGGCTGCGGCTGTCGATGGGCCGCGCGCTCTCAGCGAGATTGCGCCCATCGTTAGTCAATAGGCCGCTAAGCGCGGCGGCCAACCGCAGGCCCGCCTGCTCCAGGCGCTGCTCGACCACAGGGCGCCATCTCCGTACGTAGTCCGCCCCTACCTTACGTGACGGGTAGAAGCCGGGCGAGGCGACCAGCGCGCCACTCTCGTGCACCCACTCCTCGACGTCGCCACCGGTCCCTGTCCCAGACGTGGTGCAACGACCAGAAACCGGTCTTCGCAACCCGGAATCGCATTTCCAGTGAGCCTGGCACAAAGCTCGCGTGTGGTCAGCGCCAGCCCTGCGGCCTAAGCCCTCACCCATAGCGCAACCGTCGATGGATATGACCTACTGCGCGGAGCCGGGAAGGACTTGGACTTTCTAATAACGAGAGGCAGCAAAGAGTTGGACGCTTTATTACCGCCTTGGACTTTCTATTAGGTCCCACCACCGATGTAGCCCGTGCCGCTGCGCTCATTCCACCGTGACCGACTTGGCCAGGTTGCGTGGCTGGTCGACGTCGGTGCCGCGCAGCACGGCGACGTGGTAGGCGAGCAGCTGCAGCGGCACGGTGAACACGGCCGGGGCGATGAAGTCGCCTCCGCCGTCGATCCGCAGGGTAGTGCCATTGGCGTTGCCCGCGTCCATCGGCGCGTCGCCGTCGGCGAACACGATCAGCCTGCCGCCGCGCGCACGCACTTCCTGCAGGTTGGACTTGAGCTTGTCCAGCAGCGGGCCATTGGGCGCCACCGCAACCACCGGCATGGCTTCGTCGACCAGCGCTAGCGGGCCATGCTTGAGCTCGCCTGCGGGATAGGCCTCGGCGTGGATATAGGAGATTTCCTTGAGCTTGAGCGAACCTTCCAGCGCGACCGGAAACTGCGCGCCGCGGCCGAGGAACAGCGCGTGTTCCAGTGGCACGAACAAGGCCGCCAGTTCCACGATCTGCGGCTCCAGCTGGAGCGCCTCCTCGATCGCGCGCGGCAGGTGCGCGAGCTGCGCGCACAGGTCGGCGTAGCGCGCCCTGTCCAGCCCGCGCTGCTCGGCCAGCTTAAGGCACAGCAGCGCGAGCGCGGCGAGCTGGGTGGTGAACGCCTTGGTCGAGGCCACGCCGATCTCGGGGCCGGCGCGGGTCATCAGCTTGAGGTCCGCCTCGCGCACCACCGAGGACTCCGGCACGTTGCAGATCGCCAGCGTGGCGAGGTAGCCGCGCCGGCGCGATTCGCGCATCGCGGCCAGCGTGTCGGCGGTTTCGCCGGACTGCGAGATCGCCACGAACAGGGTGTCGGCCGGCACCACCGTATCGCGGTAGCGGTATTCGCTGGCCACCTCGACGTTGACCGGCAGTCGCGCGTGTTCCTCGATCCAGTACTTGGCGACCAGGCCGGCGTGGTAGCTGGTGCCGCAGGCGACGATGTGGATGCCCTTCACCTTCGCCAGCAGCTCGTCGCCGCCGACGCCGAAGATGTTCGGCAGTACGCCATGCGGGCCGATGCGCGCCTCCAGCGTGTCGTTGACCGCGCGCGGCTGCTCGTGGATTTCCTTCTGCATGTAATGGCGGTAGTCGCCACGCTCGACGGCGTCGGTGGACAGCTCGCTCTGGTGCACCGCGCGTTCGACCGGCGTGCCGTCCAGGCCGTAGACCTGCACGCTGTCGCGGGTGATCTCCACCACGTCATCCTCGTCCAGGTAGACCATGCGATTGGTCACCTGGATCAGCGCCTGCGCGTCGGAGCCGAGGAAGTTCTCGCCAATGCCGATGCCGACCAGCAACGGCGCGCCGCGGCGGGCGCCAACCACGTGGCCGGGTTGGTCGCGGCTGATCACGGCGATCGCGTAGGCGCCCTCCAGCGAACGTACGGTGGCGAGCACCGCCTCGCGCAATGGCATGCCGCCAGCGATGCGCTCCTCGATCAGCGCGGCCATCACCTCGGTATCGGTCTCGGAGGTGAACACGTGGCCGCGCGCCTGCAGTTCGGCGCGCAGGTCGGCGTAGTTCTCGATGATGCCGTTGTGCACCAGCGCCACGCGGCCGACCATGTGCGGATGGGCATTGGCCTCGTTCGGCACGCCATGGGTGGCCCAGCGCGTGTGCGCGATGCCGGTGCCGCCACGCAGCGGATCGGCCAGGTACAGCGCCTCCATCTCGCGCACCTTGCCCTTGGCGCGCACGCGGCGGATGTCCCCGCCCTCGAGCACGGCCAGGCCGGCCGAGTCGTAGCCGCGGTACTCGAGCGCCTTCAGTCCGGCGATCAGCAGCGGGGCGACGTCGCGCTGGGCGGTGGCGGCAACGATTCCACACATGGGTCTGGCTTCCTTCGGGGCGAGGGCGGAGCGTAGTTACGGTTTCGCGAAGACAGCGTCGCGGCGGCGCTTAGTGCACCTTGCGCCGCAGGTAGTTCAACAGGTCGATGCGGGTGATCAGGCCCAGGAACTGGTCACCGTCGACCACGATCGCCACGTGCCCGCGCTCGAATACCGGCAGCAGCGCCTCGATCGGCGAGTGCACGTCGAGCTTGGTGAGCGAGGTGATCATTGCGGTGGAGACCGGGTCGCGGAAGCGGACCTCGTTGGCGTGCACGTGCATCAGCACGTCCGACTCGTCCAGGATGCCGACCAGCCTGGAGCCATCCATTACCGGCAGCTGCGAGACGTCATAGAGCTTCATGCGGGTGTAGGCAGTCATCAACAGCTCGTTCGGGCCGACCACCACGGTGTCGCGCTGCGCGAACGGGCGCAGCAGCAGGTCGCGCAGGTCGCCGTGCTGCTGCCGCTCGATGAAGCCGTTGTCCAGCATCCAGTAGTCGTTGTACATCTTCGACAGGTACTTGTTGCCGGTATCGCAGACCAGCGTCACCACACGCTTGGGCGTGCCCTGCTCGCGGCAGTACTTGAGCGTGGCGGCCAGCAGCGTGCCGGTGGAGGAGCCGCCGAGGATGCCCTCCTTCGCCAGCAGTTCGCGCGCGGTGAGGAAGCTTTCGCGGTCGGAAATGGCGTAGGCCTTCTTCACCCGCGAGAAATCGCTGATCGTCGGCAGGAAGTCCTCGCCGATACCTTCGACCATCCAGCTGGCGGACTTGTCCGAGAGCGTGCCCTCGTTGATGTATTGCGCCAGGATCGAGCCGACCGGGTCGGCCAGCACGATCTCGGTTTCGGGAGAATGCTCGGCGAAGAACTGCGAGAGGCCGGTCATGGTCCCGGACGAGCCGCAGCCAATCACCACCGCGTCCACGCGGCCGTCCATCTGCTCGAGGATTTCCGGGCCGGTGGTCTGGATGTGCGCGCGCGGGTTGTCCGGGTTGCCGAACTGGTTGATGAAATAGGCGCCGGGCGTTTCGCGGGCGATCCGCTCGGCCATGTCCTGGTAGTACTCGGGGTGGCCCTTGGCCACGTCCGAGCGCGTCAGCACCACTTCGGCACCCATCGCCTTGAGATTGAAGATCTTCTCGCGGCTCATCTTGTCCGGCACCACCAGGATCAACCGGTAGCCCTTGGCCTGGGCGACCAGCGCCAGCCCCAGGCCGGTATTGCCGGCGGTACCTTCGACCAGCGTGGCGCCCGGCTGGATCTTTCCGGCGCGCTCGGCGCCCTCGATCATCGACAAGCCGATGCGGTCCTTGATCGAACCGCCCGGATTGGCGCTTTCGAGCTTGAGGAACAGCTCGCACAACCCCGCATCGAGGCGCTGGGCCTTCACCATCGGGGTGTTCCCGATAAGTTCGAGCACGCTTTGGTGGACCGTCATGGCAACTCCGTCGAAAGGCGGCGCCCGCGGGCGCTGGACAAGCCCGGAATGATAACCGAGCCGCCCGGTACGGTTGCGTCCGGCAGCCTCTGCGCCACGCCCGGGCTTCAGAAACGACGCGGCCCCGGCGCTTCTCGATGAAGGGCCGGGGCCGTCAAGGAAAACGGTGGAATCAGTGGATTCGTGGGACTCGCGCATCCCACATGCGTTGCAGGCGTTCCTTGGCGTGGAGCTTTTCCTTCTTCATGCCGGCCAAGGTGACATCGTCGATGGGAAGCACGCCGATTTCGGCATCGTGTACTTTGCTTTTCAATTCGCGGTGATGCTGGAAGAGCCGGCGAAATTCGGCATCGGCCTTCATAAATGCTTCGACATCGTCACGCTGCTGGTTTTCGAACATGATCCGACCTCCTCGCGAGATGAGCGGGCGCGTGATCGGCACGCCCGCGGGCGGATGAAGCGCGCGCACCCACGCCCCGTACGCATGAACGCGAAACGGGAACAATCGTTCGGGGAAATTGGGCGCATGTTTCAGGTCAGTGAGCCATGGAACGGGTGCGCCATGGCAGCCCTGACCCTACTCCCGCGCCCGGGGGCGTGCAAGCCACCGCGGGAGGCCGCAAGGGCACGCGATTTCCACGGTTGAGCCCGCCTATGCGACGCATAGCCGCCTGTAGGAGCGCCGTCGCCCGACGGCGCTCCTACACAGAGCGTGATGGCCGCTCAGTGGCCCTTGGTGCCCTTGCTGGAACTCTTCTTGGGCGCGGGCTTTTCCGCAGGCGCGGAGGACTCATCTCCCTGCATCTGCGAGCGCATGGCGCGCGCGGCCTGGGCGGCAGCTTCGGCTTCACGGCGAGCGGCGCGGGCGACGCGGCTCTGCGCAGCGGCCAGCTTCTTGGCGCGCTCGGCCTCGGCGCGAGCCTGCTCGGCGGCCTGCGAGGCCTCCATGCCCTGCTGCTGCAGGCGGGCGGCTTCTTCCTGCGCCATCTGGTACTGCATGCGCTGGCGCTCCAGTTCCATGCGCGCGGCCTCCGCCTCGCGGCGGCTGGCGTCCAGCAGGATCTGCGCGTGTTCGCGGTCGAGCTGGTCGAGCTTTTCGCGGGCGTCCTGCAACTGCGCGGCGGCCTTGGCCAGATCGACGCGACGTTCGGCCAGGTACAGCGCGTGCGGGCGCTCGCTGCGGCTGGACTGTTCCAGCCGGTCGATCGCGGCGTGGGCGAGCGCCTGCTCGGCCTGGGCATAAGTGCCTAGGGTGGGGTCGCCGGCCAGCTGGTTGAGGCTGGAGTTGAGGCGGTTGACGTCCATGTCGTCCTGGCGCGCCAGGGCCGGGCCGGCCAGCGCCAGCAGGCCGATCAACGCGGTGGTGGCAAGGCGCTTCATCGCTGGCCTCCGTCATTCGTCTGGCTGCTCGACGCAGGCGCGGGCATCGGCTGGAAGCCGCCATCCTGTGGCAGCGGCGCGGACAGCACCGAGGCCGACGGGGCCGGCATGTCCTCGAGCGTCTCGGGGGCGCTGCTGCCGGAGGCCGGCGCGGCGGCCGGGGCCGGCTGCGCGCGCTGTTCGGTCTGCTGGCGCAGGCCGGCATTTTCCTCGACCTTTGCCTGGATCTGCGCACGGGCGCTGCCCAACTGCGCCCGGGTGCGGGCCAGTTCGGCGTCGGCGCGGGCCTCCTCGGCCAGGTTGGCGGCGTCGGCGTACTTGCGGGCCGCCATCGCGGACTGAGCCTGCTGGAACTTGGCCTGGGCGAACCCCAGGTCCACCGGATCGTAGTCGGCCGCGCCGGCGTCGCGGGCCGACTGCAGCAGCGCCTGGGCCTGGTTCATCGAAGCGTCAGGCGGAGGCACCGTGGCGCAGCCGGCCAACGCCAGCATCGCCAGTCCCAGGGTCAAGCCGCCGGCCGCCCTGCCGATACGCTTGATGCGCCCGGGCGGCCGGGAAAAGATGTGCACCATCACTCATTCCTCGCGCAGTGTCGCCGCGTATTGTGGGCAGGCATAATCCTGCTTTGCAACGCGCCACAAGAATGCGCGACCACCTCAGGGGTCCTTCGTGGATATCGGTTACTTCCTCAAGCTGATGGTAGACAAGGGCGCGTCGGACATGTTCCTCACCACCGGCGCCCCGGTGAACATCAAGGTCGAGGGCAAGCTCTACCCGCTCGGCAACACCGGCCTGCCCAGCGGCATGGTCAAGAAGATCGCCTACTCGCTGATGGACGAGGGCCAGGTGCCGCAGTTCGAGCGCGACCTGGAACTGAACATGGCGCTGGCGGTGAAGGAAGCCGGCCGCTTCCGCATCAACGTGTTCAAGCAGCGCGGCGAAGTGGGCATGGTGATCCGCGCGATCAAGAGCGAGATCCCCTCGATCGACCAGCTGCAGCTGCCGACCATCTTCCGCGACCTGATCATGGAGCAGCGCGGGCTGATCCTGGTGGTGGGCGCCACCGGCTCGGGCAAATCGACCACGCTGGCGGCGATGCTCGACCAGCGCAATTCCAACTCGCCCGGCCACATCCTCACCATCGAGGACCCGATCGAATACCTGCACCGGCACAAGAAGTCGATCATCAACCAGCGCGAGGTCGGGCTGGATACGCACAGCTATCACGAGGCGCTGAAGAACGCGATGCGCGAGGCGCCTGACGTGATCATGATCGGCGAGATCCGCGACACCGACACGATGGAGGCGGCGGTCGCGTTCTCCGAAACCGGCCACCTGTGCCTGGCCACGTTGCACTCGAACAACGCCGACCAGACGCTGGAGCGCATCCTCAACTTCTTCCCCGAATCGGCGCACAAGAACGTGCTGATGAACCTGGCGCTCAACCTGCGCGCGGTGATCAGCCAGCGCCTGGTGATCGGCAAGGACGGGCGCCGCGTGCCGGCGGTGGAAGTACTGCTCAACACGCCGCTGATCCGCGACATGATCCGCCGCGGCCAGATCCACGAGATCAAGGAAGCGATGGACCGCAGCCTGCAGGAAGGCATGCAGACCTTCGACCAGTCGCTGTACAAGCTCTACAAGAGCGGCCGCATCGAGCTGGAGGAAGCCCTGGCCAAGGCCGACTCGCGCGATGGCCTGGCGCTGAAGATCCGGCTGTCCGAGGGCGGCGGGGCCGAGGCCACCGAACTGGTCGGGAACGATCCGTACGGCCTGGGGTTCTGAGGCCACCGCCAAGCGAAAAAGGGCGCAGCAATGCGCCCTTTTTCTTTCCCCCTCGCCCGGCAGGCCGAGGGAGCGGGACTGGCTCGCCGGATGATTGCCTACGGCGCGTCAGGTTGCCGCTCCGGCATCGCCTGCTCGAACGCTTCCAGCTCGTTGCACGATGCGTGGATGCGCGCGAGGGTAGGCCAGCGATCCATCGGGAGCTGCCAGCGCAGCGCGTTGTACACCTGCGGCACCAGGCAGGCATCCGCCAGGCCGGGCGCATCGCCGTGGCAATAGCGGCCGGTGGCGCTGTTGCCGGCGAGCATCGCCTCCAGCGCGTCGAAGCCGGTCTCGATCCAGTGCCGCGACCAAGCCAGCTTCTGCGCCTCGTCGGCACCCAACTGGCCCTCCAGGTACTGCAACACGCGCAGGTTGCCCAGCGGGTGGATGTCGCAAGCCACGGCCATCGCCAGCGCACGCACGCGGGCGCGGCTGCGGGCGTCGGCCGGCAGCAGCGCCGGCTCCGGATGAGTTTCCTCCAGGTACTCCATGATCGCCATCGACTGGGTAATCACCCGCTCGCCGTCGCGCAGGCAGGGAATCAGCTGCTGCGGATTGAGTGCGCGGTAGGCCTCGCCGTGCTGTTCACCGCCGTCGCGCAGCAAATGCACCGGGCGCGTTTCGTAGCGCAGTCCCTTCAAATTGAGCGCGATGCGCACGCGGTAGACCGCGCTGGAGCGCCAGTAGCCGTACAACGCCAACAGTTCCGCTGCCATGGGATTCTCCGTGCCGGTAAGTGGTAGGCAGGATAAACCGGGCAGGCGCGACCACGCGCATCCGGTGGGCCGCAACCGCGGTCGCCGGTTGCGGCGTTGCATCATCGGTACCCGCGCCGGACAATAGGCGGTTCGCGCCGGTCGAGGCGCATCCTGCTCAATTGCAATCCCCTTTCCGAGGAGTGGCGCCGTGTCCATCACCCGCATGAGCGATCTGGAGCTGCGCGGCAAGCGCGTGCTGATCCGCGAAGACCTGAACGTGCCGATCGACGACGGCCGCATCACTTCGACCCAGCGCCTGGACGCGGCGCTGCCGACCATCAAGGCCGCGCGCGACGCCGGCGCGAAGGTGATGGTGCTCTCGCATCTGGGCCGCCCGAAGGAGGGCCAGTTCGACCCCGAATCCTCGCTCGAGCCGGTCGCGAAGTGGCTGGGTGACAAGCTCGGCACGCCGGTGCGCCTGGTCGCCGACTATCTCGATGGGGTCGACGTCGCCGAGGGCGAGGTGGTGGTGCTTGAGAACTGCCGCATGAACGTCGGCGAAGGCAAGGACGACGAGGCGCTGTCGAAGAAGTACGCGGCGCTGTGCGACGTGTTCGTCATGGACGCCTTCGGCACGGCGCATCGAGCACAGGCCTCCACCCACGGCGTGATCCGCTTCGCGCCGCAGGTCGCCGCCGGCCCGCTGCTGTCGGCCGAACTGGACGCACTGGGCAAGGCGTTGGAACAGCCGGCGCAACCGTTGCTGGCGATCGTGGCCGGTTCCAAGGTGTCGACCAAGCTGACCCTCCTCGACAACCTGATCGGCAAGGTCGACCAGCTGATCGTCGGGGGCGGCATCGCCAACACGTTCATCGCCGCGGCCGGCTACGGCGTCGGCAATTCGCTGTACGAGCCCGACCTGATCGATGCAGCGAAGAAGGTCATCGCCGAAGCCAAGCGTCGTGGCGCCGAGGTGCCGCTGCCGGTCGACGTGGTGGTGGCGCCCGAGTTCTCCGCCAACGCCCCCGCCACCGTAAAGCCTGTGGACTCGGTCAAGGAAGGCGAAATGATCCTGGACATTGGCCCGGAGACCGCGCGCCGGTACGCCGAGTTGATCGCCAACGCGGGCACGGTGGTCTGGAACGGGCCGGTCGGCGTGTTCGAGTTCGACGCCTTCGGCAAAGGCACCGAAACGCTGGCGCGCGCGATCGCGGACTCCAAAGCCTTTTCGATCGCGGGCGGCGGCGACACGCTGGCCGCGGTGGACAAGTACGGCATTGCCGACAAGGTCTCCTACATCTCCACCGGCGGCGGCGCGTTCCTGGAATTCCTGGAAGGCAAGGAGCTGCCGGCCGTGGCCGCGCTCAAGGCGCGTGCGAACCGCTGATGCTCTGTCTGTTCGACCTCGATGGCACGCTCATCGACTCCGAGCACGGCATCACCGCGTGTGTGAAACACGCGCTGGAGCGCCTGCGCGTGGCCATCCCGAGCACGGAGGAACTGCGTCGCTGGATCGGCCCTCCGCTGCGGCACAGCTTCGCGCCGCTGCTGGGCCATGATGCGGCACGGGTCGAGGCGGCGGTCGAGCATTACCACGAACGCTTCGACACCCACGGCTGGCGCGAGCACGCTGTCTACCCGGGGATCGAGCCGTTGATCGGCCGCCTGCTCGACGCCGGCCACCAGCTGGCCATCGTCACCGGCAAGCCGCACCGGCATGCCGAACCCATCCTGGCGCAGCTGCCATTCGGCCAAGCCTTCCTGCGGCTCTACGGACCCGATCCGTCGAGCGCCAACAGCGAAAAGGCGGACATGATCGCCGCCGCCATGGCGGACTTCGGCGTTCGCGCGGAAGAAACGGTGATGATCGGCGACCGTCACTTCGACATCGAAGGCGCGGTGGCCAACCGCGTGCGCGGCATCGGCGTGTTGTGGGGCTTCGGTAGCCGCGCGGAGCTGGAACAGGCGGGTGCCACGGCCATCGCCTCCACACCGGACGAGCTGGGTACGCTGCTCGAACTGAGCGCCTGACACCCGTCTCCTTTGGCAGGAGCGCACCTGTGCCCGCCTGCCCGGAGCCACCAGGCGCAGCCGCGCGCAGGAAGCGCTCTCCTACCGGTGCGCGCACACCTGCACGAACATCCTCTGGGCTGCGCGTTCGCGCCCTTGGGCGGCCCTGCAAAAGGCAGGCAACCAGCCGACCTGCGCTCGATCGCATCTATCACGTCGCGAGGGAACCGCAGTTCCCGGTCGCGCAAAGCGGCGCTCTGCAGATGCGCCCCCTCGCGGGAGCGCCCTTGGGCGCGACCGTCACGCCAGGTCGCGCCACAGGCATTCACATCAACCGATCGTGCGCTTGACCGCGTCCACCACGTGGGTGACGGTGAAGCCGAAGTGCTCGAACAGCTGGGGCGCCGGGGCCGAGGCGCCGAAGCCGGTCATGCCGATCACTTCGCCATCCAGGCCCACGTACTTGCGCCAGTAGTCGGCCGTCGCCGCTTCCACCGCCACGCGCGCGCGGCACCACGACGGCAGGATGCCCTCGCGGTACTCCAGCGGCTGATCGTCGAACACCTCGGTACAGGGCATCGACACTACGCGCACCGGCACGCCCTGTTGCCCCAGCGTCCGGGCCGCTTCCATCGCCAGTTCCACTTCCGAGCCGGTGGCGATGATGATCGCCTTGAACTTCGTGTCAGCCGGATCGGAGAGGACATACGCGCCGCGCGCGATGTCGGCCACCTGCTGCTCGCTGCGCTGCTGGTGCTTGAGGTTCTGCCGCGAGAACACCAGGCAGGCCGGGTTGCCCTTGCGCTCGATGGCGGCCTTCCACGACACGGCCGATTCGACCGCGTCACACGGGCGCCACACCTGGTTGTTCGGGATGTAGCGCAGGCTGGCCAGGTGTTCGACCGGCTGGTGCGTCGGGCCGTCCTCGCCCAGGCCGATCGAATCATGGGTGTAGACGTGGATGGCGTGCGCCGGGATCAGCGCGCTCATGCGCACGGCGTTGCGCGCGTAGTCGGAGAACACCAGGAAGGTGGCGTCGTAGGGAATGAAGCCGCCGTGCAGCGCCAGACCGTTGGCGATCGCGGTCATGCCGAACTCGCGCACGCCGTAGTAGACGTAGTTGCCCTGGCCTTCGCTGCTGTTGCCGTTGCCGGCGTCCTTGCTGCCCTTCCACTTGGTGAGGTTGGAACCGGCGAGATCCGCCGAGCCGCCGATCAGTTCCGGCAACAACGGGCCGAAGGCGTCCAGCGCCATCTGCGAAGCCTTGCGCGAGGCCACTTCCGGGCCTTCGGACTGCATCTTCGCGATGTAGGCCTGCGCCTTGCCGGCCCAGTCGGCCGGCAGCTCGCCAGCGAGGCGGCGCTTGAATTCGGCGGCCAGCTCCGGATGCGCCTTGGCGTAGGCGTCAAGCGTGGCGTTCCACGCCTGCTCGCGCTTGGCACCGGCGGCCTTGGCGTCCCAGCCGGCATAGATCTCGGTGGGGATCTCGAACGGCGGGTAGTTCCACCCCAGCTGCTCACGCGCCGCGGCTATCTCGTCCTTGCCCAGCGGAGCGCCGTGGCTCTCTTCCTTGCCCTGCTTGTGCGGCGCGCCGAAGCCGATAATGGTGCGGGCGCAGATCAGCGTGGGCTTGTCGACCTGCGAGGTCGCCTGCGTGATCGCGCCCTTGATCGCGTCGGCGTCATGGCCGTCGACGCCGCGGATCACGTTCCAGCCGTAGGCCTCGAAACGCTTGGCGGTGTCGTCGGTGAACCAGCCGTGCACCTCGCCATCGATGGAGATGCCGTTGTCATCGTAGATCGCCACCAGCTTGCCCAAACCCCAGGTACCGGCCAGCGAGCAGGCTTCGTGCGAGATACCTTCCATCAGGCAGCCGTCGCCCAGGAACACGTAGGTGTGGTGGTCCACGACCTCGTGACCGGGCCGGTTGAAGTGCGCCGCCAGCACCTTCTCGGCGAGCGCGAAACCCACCGCGTTGGCCAGGCCCTGGCCGAGCGGGCCGGTGGTGGTCTCCACGCCGGGCGTGTGGCCGTATTCGGGGTGGCCGGCGGTCTTCGAATGCAGCTGCCGGAAGCGCTTCAGCTCCGCCATGGGCAGGTCGTAGCCGGCCAGGTGCAGCAACGCGTACTGCAGCATCGAACCGTGGCCGTTGGAGAGCACGAAGCGGTCGCGGTTGGGCCACTTCGGGTCGGCCGGGTTGTGCTTCAGGAAATCGTTCCACAGCACTTCGGCGATGTCGGCCATGCCCATCGGCATGCCCGGATGGCCAGACTTGGCCGCCTCGACGGCGTCCATGGCGAGGGCGCGCACGGCGTTGGCGAGTTCGCGGCGGGTGGTCATCGGTCGAGTCTCCGGGCAAGCGGCAAAGCGCCAATTGTCGCCGATCGGGTGGGTTGCTGTCGCGTCGCCGCGCACGAGTACCTGCCGCGACGATTAATTCGGCCTTAACCGACGCCGGACCGATACCGCGCAACTTCAGGTGCCGCCCATTCCAATGTCCTTGCGCACAATTCCTGCGCGGTGCCCGGCGAGCCTTCCGAAAAATCCGGAAGGACGTCCAGGCGTCCAAACGACTTGGATGCGGAACTTAACCGCAAATTACCGGCATCGTCATGCGCATTGAATCTTTCGCGCACAGGCCGCATCCAAGAAGTCGCGTGGCGCCCCTCCCCTTTTCAGGGCGCGCGCAAGCGATCGACTCCCCGCGATCGCCACAACAACAGGAGAATCTCCCATGAAAAAGACGCTGATTGCCCTTGCCTTTGCTTCCGCCGGCCTGCTGGCCGTCCCCGCCGCGTTCGCGCAGAGCACGCCGACCCACACCGACGGCTGGTTCGTCAACGGCAACGTGGGCCGCACCTCGATCAACAAGGGCCCGTACGACAACCACGACACCGGTTACGCGATCGGTGGCGGTTATCGCTGGTCGGTCGATCCGTTCGTGGCGATCGGCGTGGAAGCGGGCTACAACGACCTGGGCAACATCCACGTCAAGAACATCTTCAACAGCAACGACGTGGTCGAGCAGGGCCGCTCGCAGCTGCATGGCTGGACCGCCGGCGTGAACGGCCACTTCAACGTTGGCCAGAACTGGTACGTCAGTGCGCGCACGGGCCTGTACAGCTGGAAGGGCCACGGCCTCTCCAACGACGTCAACCCGGTGCGCAAGAGCCTGGACGACACCAGCTGGTACGCCGGCGCGGGCGTGGGCTACGACTTCAGCAACAACGCCAGCATCGGCCTGAATTACGACCACTACGACGCATCGAAGAACAACGTCAATCTCGACACCAACATGGTGTCGGTCAGCGCCGAATACCGGTTCTGATGCACCCGGCGCAGGATGCGCCTCAAGGAGAAGAAGGGCGCCTCGGAGCGCCCTTCTTCTTTGGCTCCCTCTCTCCCCGGAAAACGGAGCAAGTACACCGCACGCACACGACCCGGGCATGCCTCTCCTGCCTCGGCTTCCGAGCGTCCGCGGTAAAGCGGCGGCAGCTCCTCTAAGAGCAGGCGCTTGCCAGCCAAGGCGAGGTGGCACCTAGCTCTTGTCCCTCACCGGGCTTGGCCAGGCCGATTCTTTTGGTTACTTTTCTTTGGGCCAGCAAAAAAAAAGTGACCCGAGCGCCGGCAGGCGATCGGAAGCCCGCGGCAGGCGAGCCCAGTCGCGGAAGGCTCCCCAAAGGCGACAGCGTTCTTGCCAGCATCCCGGCGAGCCCCGGCCCCTCACCCCCCATCTCCCCGGAGAATAGAGGAGCAAGAAAAAGGCGCCTTGCGGCGCCCTTTTCTACAACCTTGCCTTCGCGGCTCAGCCGTTCCACTGCCCCAGCGCGGCCAGGCCATTCTCCTTGGCACGCGCGGCGACGGTCTTCTGCGCCTCGGCGTAGTTGGCCTTCATGTCCTTGGCCCACAGCTTCAGCGCCGCCTGTTGCATGGCGCGACCGTAGGAGAACGACAGCGGCCACGGGTGCGGGCCGATGTGGTTCATGGCATTCAGGTGCGCGGTCGACTGCTCGTCGGTCTGGCCGCCGGAGAGGAACACAATGCCCGGCAGCGACGCCGGCACGGTGCTCTTGAGCACGCGCACGGTCGCCTCGGCCACTTCCTCGACCTCGGCCTGCACGTCGCAGTCCTTGCCGGCGATGACCATGCTGACCTTCAGGATGGTGCCTTCGAGCATCACGTTCTGCTCGTACAGCGCGTTGAACAGGCTGCGCAGCACGGCTTCGTGCACTTCGTAGCTGACCTCGATGCTGTGGTCGCCGTCCATGATCACTTCCGGCTCGACCATCGGCACCAGGCCGGCTTCCTGGCACAGCGCGGCGTAGCGGGCCAGCGCGTGGCAGTTGGCTTCGATCGCGGTGGAGCTGGGGTTGTCGTCGGAGATGTTGATCACCGCGCGCCACTTGCAGAACTGCGCGCCGAGCTTGACGTATTCGGCGAGGCGGTCGCGCAGGCCATCGAGGCCCTCGGTGACCACGTCGCCAGGGAAGCCGGCCAGCGGCACCGGACCCTTGTCGACCTTGATGCCCGGAATAATGCCGTTCTTCTTCATCACCTCGGTGAACGGCACGCCGTCCTTGGTCTTCTGGCGCAGCGTTTCGTCGTACAGGATCGCACCGGAGATGTGCTCGTTCAGGCCCGGCGTGGTCAGCAGCAGCTCGCGGTAGGCGCGGCGGTTTTCCTCGGTGTTCTCGATGCCGACCGCCTCGAAGCGCTTCTTGATCGTGTTGGTCGATTCGTCGATCGCGATGATGCCCTTGCCGGGCGCGACCATCGCCTGGGCGATGCTTTCAAGATCTTCGATGCTCATGAAACGACTCCGTGCTGACGGGGCGGGGTCACCGCAATGGATTTGCGCCGCCCCGGCGGGACGGCAGGTCAAAGAACCCGCGATTATAACGACATGGCGTCAACGCCGTCGTGACGACCGGGCAAGGGTCAGCTTTCGTAACCCGGCAGCCGGCACGGGGCCATCACCTGCTGCTGGCCGGCCGGGTCGGAGGGCGCGTTGAACGGCACCACGTAGTAGGTGTCCACCGGATCGTGGTTCTTGTTGGACAGCGAGGGGCCGTAGCGGAAGTTGGAAACGGCGCTCAGCGCGATCTGGCCGAAATCGCCCTTGGGCACCACCTTTTCCACCTTCAGGTCACGCGGCAGGCCGTCGGAACCGATCATGTAGCTCACTGCGGCGCAGCCGGGCTGGTTCACGTTGCGCGCGCTGTTGGGCACGTCGACGGCGACGTTCTGGTTCAGGAGGATCCAGTAGTCGTACAGGCGCTGCGGATCGACCCGGTGCTGCGACTGCGCTGCCACCGGCAGGCCGGCGGCCAGCAGCGTCGCGAAGGCGAGACGACGGACGGTCGGGTTCATGGCAACCTCCTGGTGTGGGGCTGGCCAGTGTAGCGCCGGAGGGTCATGGCCGCGGTGGTGGCTCGCGCTCCCGCCGGGAAGCCGGCTGACGAGCAGCCCTGCGGGGAACGGCTGACGCAGGCTCTTGAGAGGCGGCCGGTAACGGCGATGAAGTTTCCCGCGAGCCCCGGCCCCTCACCTCAATCCTCTCCCCGGAGGAGGGAGGAAGCGAACGCAAAGAGCCATGCTTATGGGGCCGTGCTTACAGGTCGCGCAGGCTCTCGACGATGCCCTCGGCCCCGACCAGCAGCAGCTTGAGCGTGTTGGTGCCGCCGCCGGCACCGACGCGGTCGCCCTGGGTGAGCACCACGCGATCGCCCTCGGCCAGCTTGCCCTGGGCAAACAACTGGCGCACCGCCTCGCGCGCGTTGGCCGCCGAGCTCTGGCTCACCTCCGTAAAAGCCACCGGTTGCACGTCGCGCAGCAGCAACATGCGGCGGCGGGCGTCGGCGCTGGGCGAGAGCGCGAAGATCGGCACTGCGCTGCGATAGCGCGAGAGCCACTGCGCGGTGGCGCCCGAATCGGTCAACGCGATCAGCGCGCGCACGCCGAGTTGCCCGGCCAGCACCATCGCGGCCAAGGCGATCGCCTGGTCGGCGCGGTCCAGCCGATGCGCGGCAGAGGTCAGGTCTTCCTTGGGCTCGAACTGGCGCTCGGCGCCCAGGCAGATGCGTCGCATGGCGGCCACCGCCACGTCCGGATGCGCGCCGGCGGCGGTTTCCTGCGAGAGCATCACCGCGTCGGTGCCGTCGATCACCGCGTTGGCGACGTCGAGCACTTCGGCGCGCGTGGGAATCGGCGCGGTCACCATCGACTGCAACATCTGCGTGGCGGTGATCACGGCGCGGTTGCGGGCGACCGCCTCGCGGATGATCTTCTTCTGAAGACCGGGCAGTTCGGCATCGCCGATCTCCACGCCCAGGTCGCCGCGCGCCACCATCACTGCATCGGAGGCGTCGATGATCTCGCCCAGCACGGGAATGGCGTCGGCACGCTCGATCTTCGCCACCAGCGCGCCCAGGCCGTCGGCCTCGCGCAGCAGGCGGCGCGCCTGCTCCATGTCCGCCGCCGAACGCACGAACGAGACGGCCAGGAAGTCGGCGCCGATTTCGGCCGCCAGCTGGATGTCCGCGCGGTCCTTGTCCGAAAGCGCGGACACCGATAATCCGCCACCCTGGCGGTTCAGGCCCTTGCGATCGGAAAGCTTGCCGCCGATCAGCACCTCGCAGCGCACCTGCGCGCCTTCGACGGCATCCACGCGCAACGCAACCAGCCCGTCGTCCAGCAGCAGCACGTCGCCGGCCGCCACGTCCTGCGGAAGCTCGTGGTAGCTGACGCCGACGCGGGTGCCGTCGCCGGGCGGCGCGTCGGGCGAGCAGTCGAGCACGAACGGATCGCCCGGATGCAGCTCGATCGGGCCGTTCGCGAATTTCTCGATACGAATCTTCGGGCCCTGCAGGTCGGCGAGGATGCCGACCTCGCGGCCGGCCGCCAGGGCCGCTTCGCGCACCGCCATGGCGCGGGCGCGATGGTCCTGCGGCTGGCCGTGCGAAAGGTTGAGGCGAACCACGTCCACACCCTCGGCGATCAGTCGGGCGAGCATGCCCGGCGCGTCGGTGGCGGGACCCAGGGTGGCGACGATCTTGGTGCGGCGCAGGTGATTTTCGGCATTCATGCCGTCGAGGCTAGCAGATGCCAGTCACGGGGCGGCCCGGATGCAATCGTATGCAATGTGACGGGAGGCCCACCCTCCATCCCGGGCTTCCCCTCGATAGGGAGGGGAGCAAGCGCGCGGCGCCTTGAGGTCCCCTTCCTTCACGGAAAAGCACCGGAATGAATGACGCCGGGACTCAGCCCAACGCGCGGTTGAGCAATGCTGCCAACCGCCGTCCTGCCTGGCGCAGTCGCCGTTCGGCCACCGGCAACTCCCTCTCGACGTAAGCGGCGCCAACCGTATGGCCGTCCGGATAGATGTCGCGGGTGAGCCGGCAGGATTCCTCCGCCCACGCCGCGAACGGCGCGCCCGTCGCTGGCGGCAATGCGACCATCCCAAGCGCATCCAGCCGCTGCGCGTACGCCTGCCAGTCCAGCCCGCGCGTGCGCAGCATCCCCGAGTCCCACACGCGGTGCAGGTTGCCGCCCTCACCACGGAACTGCACCTGGTAGGTGTTGCCGCCCTTGTCGGGGCGATAGCCGGCGTGCAGAGGCTGGTGCACGTCGCCGACGAGATGCACCACGAACTTCAGGGCCTCGCGGCGTGCATCCTCGCTCTGGCTGCGGTCGCCGAGCACGGCGACGTAATGCGCCAGGCCTTCGACCACGCAACGTTCCCCGCGGCAGTCGCGCGGCGGCTGGTAGTCGCAGTCGCGGTCGCCGAAGTTGATGTAGTGCAGGCTGCGCGTGGCCTTCCACAGCGCCTGTTGCGAAGGATCGTCCTGGATGTCGTCGGCCCAGGTGGCCACATCGGCCAGCCGGCGCGTGTGCTCGGGTGCGAGGAGCCGCTCGACCTGGGCCTCGGCCGCGGGACTCAGGTGGCGCTGGGCGAGCTCGGCGACGATGCGATGACCGTCCGGACCCCAGGCACGGGCGTCGGGAACCAGCAAAAAACAGGCGAGCAGGAAAACGGCGGAACGGCGCAGGACGATCATCGACGACAACGACAACGGAAGGCCCGCCAGTGTGCCACAGCGCCTCAATCGCGCAGTTGCAGGGGCAGTTTGAAGTAGTGCTGGCCGTTGGCTTCGGGCGGCGGCAGGCGGCCACCGCGGATGTTCACCTGCAGCGCCGGCCACAGCAGGCGCGGCGGCGGCAGCCCGGCATCGCGCTGCCGGCGCATCGCCACGAATGCCTCCTCCGTCACGCCCTCGCGGATGTGCTTGTTCCCGGCGCGTTGCTCGGCGATCGGCACCTCTGCCCGCGGTGCACTTCCGGCGGCGGGATAATCGTGCGCCAGGAACATGCGCGTCACCGGGAGCCCGTAGATGCGCCATACCGACTGGAACAGCGCATGCGCATCGCCGCCGGGAAAGTCGCAGCGTGCGGATCCCGCCTCCGGCGAGAACAGCGTATCGCCGACGAACACCGCATCGCCGATCAGGTAGCTGAGGCTGTCGGGCGTGTGTCCTGGCGTGGCGATCACGCGGATCGCGAGTTCGCCCAGCGGCAACTCGTCGCCGTCGTGCAGCAGGCGGTCGAACGCGCGGCCATCGAGCTCCGGCTCGTCTTCCAGGCCCAGCCGCTGACGGAAGGTTTCCTGCACCTGTTCGATGCCGGCGCCGATCGCGGTCTGTGCACCGGTGGACGCGCGCAACCAGGCCGCCGCGGACAGGTGGTCGGCGTGCGCATGGGTCTCCAGTATCCAGCGCACCAGGGCGCCGTCGCGCTCGGCCGCCTGGAGGATCGCCGCCGCGCTGGCGTGGCCGAGTTCGCCGCTGGCCGGGTCGAAATCCAGCGGCGCATCGATGATGGCCGCCTCGCCCGTGGCGGCGTCGCGCACCAGGTAGCTCCACGTCGAGGTGGGCGCGTGGAAGAAGGGGGTGATCTGTGCCTGCATGGCTACGCTCCTGGGGAACTCGGCGCCCTGGCAGGAGTATGACGCGACCGCCCCTGGGCAAGCAGCCGCGACGCCGCCGACACGGCCGATACCTGCCGAGGCAGGCACGCCGCCGGCGCAGCGGACCGGACGGTATACGGCCCCGTGACCCCGTTCGGCGCTAAAATGCGCGTTTCAGGCGATGCGAACGTCGCCGCTCCACCGCTTCATCGAACCCAAGAGGATGCTTGCCCATGGCCATCAAGGTCGCGATCAACGGCTTCGGCCGCATCGGCCGCAACGTGCTGCGCGCCGCCGTGCAGAATTTCGCGGACATCGAAATCGTCGCCATCAACGATCTGCTGGAGCCCGACTACCTGGCCTACATGCTGCGCTATGACTCCGTGCATGGCCGCTTCAAGGGCGAGGTGGCCGTCGATGGGGCCCACCTGCTCGTCAATGGCAAGCGCATCCGCCTGACCCAGGAGCGCGATCCGTCGAACCTGAAGTGGGACGAGGTCGGCGCCGACGTGGTGATCGAATCGACCGGGCTGTTCCTGACCAAGGAAACCTGCCAGAAGCATCTGGACGCGGGCGCGAAGAAGGTGATCCAGTCGGCGCCGTCCAAGGACGACACGCCGATGTTCGTCTACGGCGTGAACCACCAGAAGTATGCCGGCGAGACGATCATCTCCAACGCTTCGTGCACCACCAACTGCCTGGCGCCGCTGGCCAAGGTGCTCAATGACAAGTGGGGCATCAAGCGCGGCCTGATGACCACCGTGCACGCGGCAACCGCCACGCAGAAGACGGTCGATGGTCCGAGCAACAAGGACTGGCGCGGCGGCCGCGGCATCCTGGAGAACATCATCCCCTCCTCCACCGGCGCGGCGAAGGCCGTGGGCGTGGTGATCCCCGAACTCAACAAGAAGCTCACCGGCATGTCGTTCCGCGTGCCGACGTCCGACGTGTCGGTGGTCGACCTCACCGTCGAGCTGGAGAAGCCGGCGACCTACGCCGAGATCTGCGCCGAGATGAAGGCGCAGTCCGAGGGCGCGCTCAAGGGCATCCTGGGCTACACCGAGGAGAAGGTGGTCGCCACCGACTTCCGCGGCGACGCACGCACCTCGATCTTCGACGCCGACGCCGGCATCGCGCTCGACCCGACCTTCGTCAAGCTGGTCAGCTGGTACGACAACGAGTGGGGCTACTCGAACAAGTGCCTGGAGATGGTGCGGGTGGTGGCGAAGTAACCGCATCGGCCGGCTTTCCTCGAAGTCGGCACGCCACGAGAAGGCCGGGACCTGCGAAGGTCCCGGCTTTTTTTTGCCCGGATCCGGCGAGGCCGCCGCCGAAGAACCTCTGCGGCATCCGGACACGCCTGACGCCGCGCGCCCGGTTCCGGCCTATACTGAGGCAATGATAGGCATTCTCAACAAGACGGCCGCGTGGATCCTGGTCTTCGCGCTGCTGGCGAGCGGGAGTTCCGCCCTCGCCCGGGCCCAGTCGGCGCCCTCCGCCGCAGCCGGGACGACCAGCGTGCCGGCATCGCCCGCGGTCAGCCAGACCTGGCAAATGCTCGACTACCTGGCCACCGACTACGCCGGCGCGGTACGCGACGGCAAGGTGATCAGCGCCTCCGAATATGCCGAGATGCGCGAGTTCGCGGCCACGGTGCGCCAGCGCCTTGCGCAGCTGCCGGCGCGCCCGGGCTCGCCCGCGCTGCAGGCGCAGGCCGCGCAGCTGGTGCAGCTGATCGACGCCAAAGCCGCCACGGCCGACGTGGCGCGCCAGGCCCACGGGTTGGCGGACGCGTTGCTGGCCGCCTATCCGGTGCCCACGGCCCCCGCGCACCTGCCCGACCTCGCCCGCGGCGCGGCGTTGTACCAGCAGACCTGCGCCGCATGCCACGGCGCCATCGGCCAGGGCAACGGTCCCGCGGCCGCGGCGCTCGATCCGCCGCCGATCGACTTCACCGACCGCACGCGTGCCGATCAGCGCAGCGTGTTGTCGCTGTACGAGGCCATCAGCCAGGGCGTCAAGGGCACGGCGATGAACGCCTATGCCGAACAGTTGTCGGTCGACGATCGCTGGTCGCTTGCCTACTACGTCGGCTCGCTGGCCTACGCGCACCGTGCGGGCGAAGGTGTGCGCGCGTGGAAGGACAACGCCTTGGCGCACCAGCGACTGGGCAACCTGGAGGAGCTTTCCCGCGCTCGCGTGGCGGACCTGGCGCCGGCGCTGGGCGAGCGGCAGGCGCAGGCCATCCTCGGTTACCTGCGCGCCTATCCGCATGCATTGCCGAAGTCCCGTTCCGGCCTGGCGCTGGCCCGCGAGAAACTGGCCGCCAGCCTCGTCGCGTGGCGACAGGGCAATCGTGACGAAGCGGAGCGCCTGGCACTTTCGGCATATCTCGATGGCGTGGAACCGGTCGAGCCGCAACTGGATGCCCGCGACGGCGCACTGCGCTCGCAACTGGAAACGGCCATGGGCGCATACCGCACCGCGGTAGCCAGCGAAGGGCCCGGCGTGGCGGAGCGCCAGCAGGCCGCCGACGCGCTGCTGCAGCGGGCCCAGGCCGCCCTCGCCGGCGGTTCGGCCGACGCCGCCTCGGCGTTCCTCGGTGCCTGGACCATCCTGGTGCGCGAAGGGCTGGAGGCGCTGCTGGTCGTCGTCGCCCTGCTCGCCTTCCTGCGCAAGGCCGAGCGCCCGGCGATGCTGCGCTACGTGCATGCCGGCTGGAGCCTGGCGTTGCTCGCGGGCCTGGCCACCTGGGCGGTGGCGAGCTACGCGGTGGCGATCAGCGGCGCCGGACGCGAACTTACCGAGGGACTGTCCTCGCTGTTCGCCGCCGCCGTGCTGCTTTGCGTGGGGCTATGGATGCACCGCAAGAGCGTGGGCGGACGCTGGCAGGCGTACCTCAAGGCGAAAATGGCCGCGACGCTCGATCGCTCGGCCTGGTTCCTGTTCGGCCTGGCCTTCCTCTCGGTCTACCGCGAGGTGTTCGAGACGATCCTGTTCTACGTAGCGATGTGGAACGAAGGCCCGCGCGTTTGGCTGCTCGGCGGCATCGGTACCGGCGCGCTGACGCTTGTCGCGATCGCGTGGCTGCTGCTGCGCACCAGCCGACGGCTGCCGCTGGGCAAGTTCTTCTCGGCCAGCTCCGCGCTGATCGCGCTGCTGGCGGTGGTGCTCACCGGCAAGGGCATCGCGGCGCTGCAGGAAGCCGGCTGGATCGGCGTGCATGTGGCGCCGTTGCCGCGCATCGAACTGCTCGGCATTTACCCGACCTGGCAATCGATCAGCGCGCAGGCGGTGGTGGCGCTGGTGCTGGCCGCCGGGTATGCACTGAACCTGCGGCGCGTTCCAGGCTGACCCGGCCCTTTCCTGCAGGAGCGCGGCGAACTGCCCGGGCGCGTCCTGCGCGAGGTCCCTCGCGCAGGCGCACCCTGCAGCCCTCCCTAACCGATCCCCGGGCGGGTGCTACCGCTTTAGCAGCGGCAGCTTGTCCGGCACGCCGTCCCATCGTCCGGCCTCTTCCATCGCCGGGATCTTCGTGGTGATCACCGGCCACTCGCGCGCCAGTTCGGCGTTGAGCGCCAGGAAGCCTTCCTGGCCGAGCGGGATGTCCAGTTCGGGAAAAATCGCGCCCACCGGGCACTCCTCCACGCAAAGCGTGCAATCGATGCACTCGTCCGGGTTGATGACCAGGAAGTTCGGCCCTTCGTGGAAGGCATCGACCGGACACACCTCCACGCAGTCGGTGTGCTTGCAGTTGATGCAGTTCTCGGTCACGACGTGGGTCATCGCCGGAGAGTATGCAGACGCCCCCCGCGGTGCGCCCTGACCCAGGTCAGGCGCCGGAACGGGGCGGCACGGGGCCGGCGGGCTTGTACGCCACGGCTACGAACGCGCGCGCACGATCACGGCCGGCGGCGTGCGACAACCGGCCACAGCACCGAAGCGGTCTTTTGCCGCGGTGCTTTGACACAGGTCAGGCGAACCGGTCGGCCGCCCACGGAAAATACACGGACTTCTCCTGGAACCCCTCCATGCCCAACACCGAGTATTACAACGACAAGGTCGTGCGCCAGTTCCTGCTGGCGGCGGCCGTGTGGGGCATCGTCGGCATGTCGGTCGGCGTGCTCGCGGCCGCGCAGCTGGCGTGGCCCATGTTCAACTTCGATACCTCGTGGCTGACCTTCAGCCACATCCGCCCCGACCACACGTTCGGCGTGATCTTCGCCTTCGGCGGCTCGGCGCTGATCGGCACCTGCTACTACGTGGTCCAGCGCACCGGGCACACGCGGCTGGCCTATCCGAAGCTCGCCGCGTTCACCTTCTGGGGCTGGCAGGTCGCCTGCCTCGCGGCGATGGTGACCATGCCGCTGGGCCTGACCCAGAGCAAGGAGTACGCCGAGCCGGAATGGTGGATCGACATCATCATCGCGGTGGTGTGGGTGAGCCTGGGGGTGGTGTTCTTCGGCACGCTGGCGCGCCGGCGCATCCGCCACATCTACGTGGCGAACTGGTACTACGGCGCGTGGATCATCGCGGTGGGGCTGCTGCACATCGTCAACAACCTGGTGATCCCGGTGTCGCTGTCGAAGTCCTACCCGATCTACTCCGGCGTGGTCGATGCGATGGTGCAGTGGTGGTACGGCCACAACGCGGTGGCGTTCTTCCTGACCGCCGGCTTCCTCGGAATGATGTACTACTTCGTGCCGCGCCAGGCGCAGCAGCCGCTGTGGAGCTACCGCTTCTCGATCGTGAACTTCTGGGCGCTGATCTCGGTGTACATGTGGGCCGGCGCGCATCACCTGATGTACACCGCGCTGCCGGACTGGGTGCAATCGGTCGGCATGGCCTTCTCGCTGGTGCTGCTGATGCCCAGCTGGGGCTCGGCGGCGAACGGCCTGATGACCTTCAACGGCTCCTGGCCCAAACTCAAGACCGACCCGGCCGCGAAGTTCATGGTGCTGTCGCTCGTGTTCTACGCGGGCAGCACGTTCGAGGGCTCGATGATGGCGGTCAAGACCGTCAACCAGCTCTCCCACTACACCGACTGGACCGTGGCGCACGTGCACAACGGTGCGCTGGGCTGGGTCGCGATGATCACCATCGGTTCGCTCTACGCCATGGCGCCGCGCGCGCTCGGCCAGCCGGCGATGTACTCGCGCAAGGCGATGGAATGGCATTTCTGGCTGCACGTCTTCGGCGTGGTCCTGTACGTCGGCTCGATGTGGGTCGCCGGCGTCACCGAGGGCCTGATGTGGCGCGCCACGCTGCCCGACGGGTCGCTCACCTACCCGTTCATCGACAGCCTGCTGGCGATCCAGCCGGCCTACTGGACGCGCTGGTTCGCTGGCCTGGTGATCCTCACCGGCATGGTGCTGATGGCGTGGAACCTGTGGCACACCGCCGCCGACGCCCGTGCGCGGCTGATCAAGCCGATCCCGGTGCCGATTCCCGAGCCCGATCCGCACCAGGTCCCCGAACCGCTGCCGAGTGTGGGCTGAGGAACACGATCAGATGGCTTACAAGCATTTCGAAATCATCGAGAAGAATGCCGCGCTGCTTGGCATCCTCACGGCGATCATGGTGTCGATCGGCGGCCTCGCCGAGATCACTCCGCTGTTCATGGAAGCCCATGCGGTCAAGGCGCCGTTGGGGGTCAAGCCGTACGACCCGCTGCGCCTGGCCGGCAAGGACATCTATGTGCGCGAGGGCTGCTACCTGTGCCACTCGCAGATGATTCGCGCGCTGCGGGCCGAGACCCAGCGCTACGGCCACTTCTCCACCGCGCAGGAATCGGTCTACGACCGTCCGTTCCAGTGGGGCTCCAAGCGCACCGGGCCGGACCTGGCGCGCGTGGGCGGCAAGTACACCGACCAGTGGCAGCGCCTGCACCTGGAGAATCCTCGCCAGGTGGTCCCGCAGTCGAACATGCCGCAGTACGACTGGCTCGAGCACAACACGATCAGCGCCGAGGACATCCAGGCGCGCATGCGTGCGCTGCGCAAACTGGGCGATCCGTACACCGATGCGGACATCGCCAGCGCACCGAAGGCGCTGGCAGGCAAGACCGAGATGGATGCACTGATCGCCTACCTGCAGGGACTGGGCATCCAGAACGAGCCGGCGGCCACCGTGCCGGTGCCGACCGGCCACGGAGGCACGCCATGAACCATCCGATGATGAATCCGTTCTGGGGGCACCTGACCGGCGTGGTCACGGTGCTGCTGATGCTGGTGTTCATCGGCATCTGGATCTGGGCCTGGCGCAAGCGCCACCGCTCGACCTTCAAGCGGATGAGCGAGCTTCCGATGGAAGACAAGCCGCAAGGGCCGGCGCCGGGCACGCCGGATGAGAACAAGAACGACAAAGGTAGGCAGCCGTGAGCGCGGGTTGGTCGTTGTGGGTGATGTTCCTGGTGGTGCTGAACTTCGGCATCACGTTCCTGCTGTTCCTGTGGGCGCCGCGGGCGAAGATCCCGACACTGTCGGACGACACCAGCGGCCATGTCTGGGCGCACGGCACGATCCGCGAGGGCGTGCGCAACCTGCCGCTGTGGTGGCTGCTGCTGTCCGGCACGATGTTCGTGGCCGGCGCGCTCTATCTGGTGCTTTATCCCGGCTTCGGCAATCACAAGGGCACGCTCGGCTGGACCGCCCATGGCGAACTGGCCCGCGATGAAGCCGCCAACAACGCCAAGCTGGACGACCTGATCGAGCGCTTCCGCAAGTATCCGGTCGAGCAGCTGGCCGACGACCCGGCCGCGCAGCAGATGGGCGAGCGCCTGTTCGTGGACAACTGCGCCGCGTGCCACGGGCGCGGCGGCTACGGCAACGTCAAGCTGGGCGCGCCCAGCCTGATCGACGACGACTGGCTCTACGGCGGCAGCGGCAAGGACATCCTCACCTCGATCCGCGAGGGCCGCGCCGGCATGATGCCGCCGTGGTCCAGCCTGGGCGAGGACAACGTCAAGAACCTGGCCAACTACGTGCTGAGCCTTTCCGGCTCGTCGCACGACGAAGGACGCGCCGCCGCCGGCCAGCCGCTGTTCACCACCTGCGCCGCCTGCCACGGCCCGCAGGGCAAGGGCAACCCGGCGCTGGGCGCACCCAACCTCACCGACAGGATCTGGCTGCACGGCGGCAAGTTCGAGGACATCGTGCGCACCATCGGCGGCGGCCGCCAGGGGCAGATGCCCGCGTGGAGCAAGCGCCTGAACGACGACCAGACCCGCGTGCTCGCCGCCTACGTCTACCATCTCTCGCACCAGGGCGATGCAGCAGCACAAGCCTCCCGCTGAGACGTCGGCCGCGGCCGACGCCTGGTACCGGCAACCCGTGCTTTGGCTCGGGGCGGTGATCTTCGCCGCGTCGTTGGCCGGGTGCATCTGGACGATCGTGCTCGGTTCGCGCCACGCCGACCTGCCGCTGCAGATGACCGAGCATCCGCACACGTTGCTGGACATGCCGATGCACGGGGCCGCGAAGGCCGACGGGCAAAAAGCGGAGAGCGCGAAGGCCTCGTCATCCCGCGCGGCGGGAGCGCCTGGGCGCGGCCCATGAACGCCGCAGGCATGCACGCGGCGTGGCTGCACCCGCGCCTTGCGGCGCAGGTGATCCGTCCCCGGCGCGATGGTCGCGCCGAAATCGCGCTGCGTGTCGAGGGCCTCACCGACCCACGCCAGCAACTGCGCCTGGACGCGCGCCTGCACGCCTTGCCCGGCGTGACGCGCGTGGCGATCGACGCCCGCGCACAGCGCGCGCGTATCGTGTGGAACCCCGACCGGCTCGCCCTGCCGCAACTGCTCGACGCGTTCGCCGCCGAGCAGTGCGGCGCGCGGCCGCTGCGGCGCGAACACATCGACGACGCGCGCAGCGGCGAGGCCAACGACGCGCTCAAGCGCCTGCTGGTCGCCGGCATGTGCGCCATGCAGGTGATGACCTACGCCTTCGTCATGTACATCGGCGTGGTCGATTTCGTCGACTTCACCACCCGCGGGCTGTTCCGCTGGCTCAGCCTGCTCACCACCGCGCCGGTGGTCGCCTACTCGGCGCAGCCGTTCCTCGCTGGCGCCTGGCGCGAGGTGAGCACGCGCCGGCTCGGCGTCAACTTCACCGTGTCGCTGGCGGTGCTGCTGACCTTCGGCGCCAGTGTGTGGAGCACGCTACGCGGGCACGGCGAGATCTATTTCGATTCGGTGAGCATGTTCGTCTTCCTGTTGCTGGCCGCGCGCCACGTCGAGCTGCGCGCGCGCCATGCCAGCGGCGCGCTGGGCGAGGCCGCGCAGGATGCCACCCCGCTGGTGGCCGAGCGTCGCCGCGCCGACGGCAGCCTGGAAACCATCCCGGCGCTGGAACTGCTTCCCGGCGATCGCGTACGCATCGCCGAGGGCGGCACCGTGCCGGCCGACGGCGTGCTGGAGAGCGAGGCGATCGAGGTGGACGAGGCGCTGCTCTCGGGCGAGTCCCGCCCGCGCCGCCGCCAGCGCGGCGAGCGGCTGGTCGCCGGCGCCGTGGTCCTGGGCAGCCCGGCCGAACTGCGCGTGGAACACAGCGGCGACGACACCGCCGCCGCACGTCTCGGCCAACTGGCCGGCCGCGCGCGCCAGGCGCGCCCGGGCAACGGGGCCGCCGACCGCGAGGCCACCCGCTTCGTGCTGCGCGTGCTGGCGCTGACCACGCTCACCGCGCTCGCCTGGCTGTGGCTCGACCGCGCGCGCGCGTTCGACGCCGCGGTCGCCGTGCTGGTGGTCGCCTGTCCCTGCGCCTTCGCACTGACCCGCCCCGCCGCCGTCACCCGCGCGCTGGCCGTGCTCGCCGGACGCGGCGTGCTGGTGACCGAACCGGCCGCGCTCGATACGCTCGCACGCGTCGATTACGCGCTGTTCGACAAGACCGGCACGCTGACCACGCCTCGGCTCGACCCCGACGCGGTCGAGCCGCTGCGCGACGGCCTGGCGCCGCAGCAGGCGTTGCGCCTGGCCGCGGCGCTGGCGCGCGAAAGCACCCATCCGCTCGCCACAGCGCTGGCTGCCGCCTGGCCGGGCGACACGCCCGCGGTGCACGCGCTGAAAGTCTCCGCCACCGCCGGTATCGGCGCCGAGGTGGACGGCCGCGCGCTGCGCCTGGGTCGCCCCGATTTCGCGCTTGCCTTGAGCGGTTGCGCGGCGCCGGCCGGCGCCGCCGGCACCTTGCTGCTGGCCGATGCCGAAGGCCCGCTGGCCGCCTTCCACGTCAGCGAGGCGCCACGCAGCGATGCCGCCGCGACGCTGCAGGCGCTGCGCGGCGAGGGCATCGCCACCGTGCTGGCCAGCGGCGATACCCGCGCCCGCGTGGCGCCGATCGCAAACGCGCTGCACATCAAGCGCTGGGCCGGTCGCCAGTCGCCCATTGACAAGCTCGCGCTGCTCGAGGCGGCACGGGCGCAGGGCCACGTCACGCTGGCCGTCGGCGACGGCAGCAACGACGCCCCGGCACTGGCCGGCGCGGACGCCTCGGCCGTGCTCGCTTCGGGCACCGACCTGGCGCAGGCGCATGCCGACCTGCTGCTGGCGCGTGGCCGTCTGGATGGCCTTCTGCAGGCGCGCCACGTCGCCCGCCAGCTTGCCCAGGTGGTGGCGCAGGGCCGTCGCTGGTCGCTCGCGTACAACCTGTTGGCGGTGCCGTTCGCCGCCGCCGGCCTGGTTCCCCCATGGCTGGCCGCTATCGGTATGTCGGTCAGCTCGCTGGTGGTGGTGCTCAACGGCCTGCGCGTGGGCCGCGCGGGCACCGGCCCGGCACTGCGCGCATGAACATCCTGCTGGTGCTGATCCCGGTCACCGGCCTGATCGTGCTGGTCGCCGTGGCGCTGTTCTTCTGGGCCGCCAACCACCAGCAGTTCGATGACCTGGAAAGTCCTGCCGTACTGCCGCTGATGGAAGATGAGCCGGTCTCCGGTCAGGCCGGCGACGCGGCGCCCATCGACCCCGCTTCCCCCGATAGCAAAGGAGACACCCCGTGAAACGTCGTCTGTTCGCTTTCGCCCTGCTTGGCCTGGCCGCTGCCCCGACTTGGGCCGCCTCCAACTGCTCGACCACCATCCAGGGCAACGACGCCATGCAGTTCGACCAGAAGTCGATCGTCGTGCCCAACACCTGCAAGCAGTTCACCGTCACGCTCAAGCACGTGGGCAAGCTGCCGAAGGCCGCGATGGGCCACAACTTCGTGGTGTCCTCGACCGCCGACGAGCCGGGCATCGTCGCCGACGGCGCCAAGGCAGGCATCGACAACAACTACCTCAAGCCCGGCGACAACCGCATCATCGCGCACACCAAGATCATCGGCGGTGGCGAGAGCGATTCGACCAGCTTCAAGGTGGACGCGCTCAAGCCCGGTCAGGACTACGAGTTCTTCTGCTCGTTCCCCGGCCACGCCGCGCTGATGAAGGGCACGATCAGCCGCGCCAAGTAACCTCACCGCCGCGCCGCGGATCGCCCGCGGCGCGGCCACCCAAGCGAAAGACATGCGCGACACCACGCTTACCGAATCCACGATCGCCCGCCTGGTCGATCGCTTCTACGACAAGGTCACCGCCGACCCGTCGATCGGCCCGGTGTTCAACGCCGTCGTGCACGACTGGCCCGAACACAAGCGCCTGCTCACCCGTTTCTGGTGCTCGGTGGCGCTGGGCGCGGCCAGTTATCGCGGCAACCCGATGGCCATGCACCGCCCGCTACCGATCCGCGCCGAACACTTCGATCACTGGCTGGCACTGTGGCGCGCCACCTGCGCCGAGGAACTGGACGAGGCCGGTGCCGCGCAGATGGTCGAGTACGCCGAGCGCATCGGCCGCAGCCTGAAATACGGGTTGGGGCTCAATCCCGACGCGCGCGGGATCGGCGTCCCGCTGGTCTCGGTCCGCCGTTGATCCCATGCGCGCACCTGCCCACGCCAGCATCCGGACATCTGTCCCTCGGCGCGTAACGAGGCCACCCATTCCCGCCGATCGTTGAACCACTGCAGGAGCGCACCCTGTACCGCCGTGCTCACGGTCGCGCACTGGGTGCGCTCCTGCAGGTGACCGGCGCTCAGCCCAGCGCGGCCAGCGCGGCGTCGTAGTCGGGCTCGTTCGTCAGCTCATCGACCAGCTGCGCGTGCAGCACGCGGTTGTCCGCGTCCAGCACCACCACCGCGCGCGCGGCAACCCCGGCCAGCGGCCCGGTGGTGAGCGCCACGCCGTAGTCGGTGAGGAACTCGCGCCCACGCATGGTCGAGAGCGTCACCACCCGTTCCAGCCCCTCGGCGCCGCAGAAGCGCGCCTGCGCGAACGGCAGGTCGGCCGAGATGCACAGCACCACGGTGTCGCTGAGCTTCGCCGCCAGTTCGTTGAAGCGGCGCACCGAGGTGGCGCACACGCCGGTGTCGATGCTGGGGAAGATGTTGAGCACCTTGCGCTGGCCCGCATAGCTGGACAGCGCCACGTCGGCCAGGCTCTTGCCGACCAGCGTGAACGCCGGGGCCTGCGCGCCCTTGACCGGGAACGCGCCGCTGACTTCGACCGGTTCGCCCTTGAACTTCACTTGCGACATGACGCTTCCTCCTGGGGATGAGACCTACAAGTAGAACATGGTCTTGGCCAGGAACACGATGCCGACCATCAACGCCAGCACCACGCGATGGGTATGGCGGAAGCGGCATACGCTCATCCGCCCATGCGCGCCGGCCCAAACCGCGTTGACGAACACCGCGAGCACGCCGAACGCCAGCGCGACCTTGAGCAGAAGGAACCAGCCAAAGCGCGTGCCGACGCAGGTGACGCCGTCACAGCGGATATCGAAGAGCATGCCGCCGCTGAGGAAAAGCAGCAGCACCACGACCGGCATGAAGCGCCGTACGCGCGCCATCACCGCCTGTTCGATGTTGGCCATCGTCGTTGCATCGAAGCGCTTGTGCAGGCCTTCGAGCACCAGCACCTCGAACGCGGCCGCGCCGACGAACACGATGGCACAGGACAGGTGCAGCAGCAGGATCCAGGGGTACCAGGCGGCCATGCTCGGGCCTCGTTCGGGACTGCCCGCAGCGTGCGCCGCACCAGGCCCCGCGGCCATGACCTGCATCAACGCAGGATCGTCGTCCGGTGGTCTTCAACCCGCCGGCCAAACATCGCGCAATGGTGGGCTGAAGCTCGCCCTACTTCGCGACGGTGGCCTTGCGCACGGCGGCGACGAACTCCGGATCGGTGCGGCCGATGATGCTGGTGCGCGCCACGATGCGCCCCTCCCCATCCAGCAACAGCAGCGCACTGGAGTGGTTGAACTCGCCGTCGGGCAGCTTGCGGTATTGCACGCCCAGCAACGCAGCGAGCGAGCGGGTGTCCTGCGGCGCGGTACGCGCGAGCGTCCACCAGCGCAGGTCCAGCTTGTGCGCGGCGGCATAGCGGCGTAGCGCGTCCACGTCGTCGCGCTCGGGGTCGAAGCTCACCGCGAGCAGGTGCAGGTCGACCGGCTCGCCGGCGGCGCGCCGGGTGGCCTTCATGGTGTCGATGATCATCGGGCAGACCATCGTGCACGAGGTATAGAACATGCTTACGATCCGCGGCGTGCCGCGGCCCGCGGCGAGCGGCGCGACGTGGCCGTCCTGGTCGGTCAAGGGCACCGACAACTGGTAGATCGAATCGGATGGCAGCGGCGAGGCGGCCTGAATCGGGGCGGCGAGCAGCAGGGCAAGCAGCGTCAGAAGCAGTCGTTTCACGGGTTCACTCCGGCCGGGCGCAGCGGAAGCCCAGATTGGCGGTGGTATCGGTGGCCTTGAGCGAGGAGAGCATCGCAACGCGCATCAGCGTGGCGTAGTTCTCCTTCTGTTCCATGGTGATGGCGCCGGCGCCGCAGAACTTGAGCTTGTCGGCGCCGTCCTGCTCGCGGCTGTCGGCACTGGTCATCATCGCGTTGAAGTCCTCCACCCACTCCCACACCAGGCCGTTGAGGTCGCGCACGCCGTGGACGTCGGGCTTGCCGCCGACCGGCGGCAGCGCGTCGTTGGAGGGGCGCGCGTACCAGGACAGCACGCGCTCGCGCCACGCCGGGTCGCTGCGCGCGTCGGCGCGGGTGGCGTCCGCCGCCGCGGCGTATTCCCACTCGTACCAGGTCGGCAAGCGAGCGTGCTCGCTTTCACAGTACGCCTGCGCGGCAAACCAGCTCACCTGCGTCACCGGTTGGCGCGGCAGCGCGTCGGGGCCGAGCTGGTCGGGCGCCGCCCACTGCGACAGGTAGCGGCCGTCGGCGAACACACTCGGCACGCGATCGCGCCGCCATTCGGGGTGGCGTCTGACGAAGGCAAGGAACTCGGCATTGGTCACCGGCTCGGTGCGCAGGCGGAAGGGTTCGAGGACGGCCGGCGCCGTCTTGCCGTCAGCCGGGAGCACGCTGGCGAACTCACCGCCCGGCAGCGGCCGGTACTTCGCCGACGCGCCGTCCGCCGCCAGGATCGGCCCGGCCAGCAGCAGGCCCAGCAGCATCAGCCCGAGCCTGGCAACGGAAGGACGCCGGCGCATCGCTCAGTGCTCCGCGGCCGGCGCCGGGGCCGGCTGCGCGCGGACCTTGGCCACCTCTTCCTTGGTCACCTGCCCGCCCGGGTTGTCCCAGCTGTTGAGCACGTAGGTGAGCAGGTTGGCGACCTCGTCGTCGGTCAGTTGCGTCATCGGCGGCATCACCGAGTCGTATTCCTTGCCGTTCACCGTGACCTTGCCGGTCAGGCCGTGCAGCGGGATCGCGATCAGCTTGTCCTTGTCTTCCTTCACCAGCTTCGCAACCAGGTCGGACTTGGCCAGCGGCGGGAACACGCCCGGCAGGCCTTCGCCGTTGGCCTGGTGGCAGACCGAGCAGGTGCCGGTGAACAGCTGCTTGCCGGCGGCGACCTGGTCGGCCTTGCTCAGCGTGCCGGCGGCGTTGGCCTTGGCCGCGGTGCTCACCGCGTGCAGGTTCGGTTCGGCGCGATCGCCCAGGTACACCGAGTCCACTTCCTTGCCCGAGTAGATCGCCTTGTTCTCCGGGCCATCCACTTTCAGGATGCCCAGCGCGCCCTTGTTGAACGCGCGGAAGATCGAGTGATCGACCAGCACGTAGCTGCCCGGCACGTCGGTGTGGAACTCGACGATGGCCGCGCCGCCGGAGGGGATCAGCGTGGTCTGCACGTTCTCCTGCGGATGCAGGCCGCCCTCCTGCTGCACGCGGTCGAAGATCTCGCCGATCACGTGGAAGCTGGAGACCAGGTTGGGGCCGCCGTTGCCCACGAACAGGCGCACCGATTCGCCGACCTTCGCGGTCAGCGCCTTGTCGCCGGTGAGCGCGCCTTCGTGGCCGTTGAACAGCACGTAGGTCGGGCGCTCGTCGATGGCCTTGTCCATGTCGAAGGGCTGGTGGCCCTTCTCGCGGTACTTGCCGGTGGTGTAGAAGTCGCCCTGCATCACGTAGTACTCGTGGTCGACCTTGGGCAGGCCCTGCGGCGGCTCGACCAGGATCAGGCCGTACATGCCGTTGGCGATGTGCATGCCCACCGGCGCGGTGGCGCAGTGGTAGACGTAGATGCCGGCGTTGAGCGCCTTGAAGGTGAACTGCGACTCGTGCCCCGGCGCGGTGAAGCTCGATGCCGCGCCGCCGCCCGGACCGGTCACGCCGTGCAGGTCGATGTTGTGCGGCATCTTGCTGGTCGGCGAGTTCTTCAGGTGGAACTCCACCGTGTCGCCCTGGCGCACGCGGATGAAGCTGCCCGGCACGGTGCCGCCGAAGGTCCAGTAGGTGTAGGTGACGCCCTCGGAGATCGGCATCTCCTTCTCGATCACTTCCAGCTCGACGATCACCTTGGCCGGGTAGTTGCGGTGGATCGGCGGCGGCACGTGCGGCGGGCTGGTCAGCACCGCGTGGATCGGCTCGCCCTGCGGCGGGCCGAAGTCGGTCGGTGCCGACACCGGTGCGGAAGCCGCCTTGGCCGCAGTGGGTTCGCCGGCACTGGCGGAGGGTTTGTCCGAACAGGCGACCAAAGCCAGCATGCTGGCGGCCGCGAGTACGAGGGACAGCCTTCGTGACATGAGGAATCGCTCCTGTGGTTCCTGGGGATCAGCCTAGGTCCCGGGCCACTGACGCGCTTGACCTGCGTCACGCCCACTGCCGGAACCGGCCTGATGCGTCACCCTGCCACAGAACGATGTTGCCGAGATGTCTAACCTAGCCGGGCTTGCCGTCCACGCGCGGGGTCAGGTAGATCCAGGCCGAGCGGATCACCCAGGGCAGGAAGGCCACCAGCCAGCCGCAGGCGGTCACGATCAGCCACAGGTAGCTGTCGCGGACCAGCTCCGCCCACACGCGCAGCAGCACCACGCCCTGCAGCAGCACGAAGCAGGCCCACGGCACCGCGCCCATCTGCAGCGGTCGGCCGGAATGGCCCTGGGTAACGCGGGTGACCATCGCCACCAGCATCGAGCCGAAGTAGCCGATGGTCAGCACGTGCAGCGGGGCCAGGCCGAGCACCGGCCCGCGCCCGGCGAACAGGCACAGGCTCTGCACCGCGTACAGCGCGAACGCGATCGGCAGCCAGGCGAAGGCAAGATGCAGTACGGCGAGCAGACCCGGGCGCATCGCCTTCCACGGCTGCCAGGCGATGGCGTGCCAGCCGAACAGCAGCGCCAGCGGCACATCGACGACCCACAGCCAGGCCTGCGCGTGGCCCAGGTCCAGCGCCAGGTGCGCCAGCAGCAGCGGCCACATCAGCGGCAAACTCCAGGCCGGGCGGCGCGCCACGTAGCCCTTCACCACGTTGCCGCTGAAGAAGGCGAGCATGCGGTGCGCCACCGTGAAGTAGACCGGCACCAACAGGCCAAAGGTGCCCAGCTTGATCGCGAAGCGCGCGCAGTGCGCCGGCGCGCCGAGCAGGAAGCCCAGGAATGCCGCCAATCCCAGCGCGCCCAGGCACAGCGCCGCCAGGCACGACCAGGCGTGCTGGTTGCGCTGTTCGGAGGCGCGCAGCACGCCGGCGAGCGTGACCACGCCGACGAGATACCCGGCCAGCATCAGCGCGATGCCGGCGCGCAGTACCCACGGCATGTCCAGCAGCCCCACGTGCGAGAGCAGGTACCCGGCGAACACCGAGCCGGCCACCGCCACGTAGCGCCGCGGGCGGATGGACGGCCGGCTGAGCCATTTGGGGAACGTGGTCAGCAGGAAGCCGAACATGAACATCGGCAGCATGCCGTACTGGGTCAGCATCGCGTGCGCCCAGCCCGGCGGCACCGGCGGTTGCGGCCACCCGTGCCAGCCCAGGCGCATCGAGGCCAGTTCCAGCGCCCACCAGGCCATGCTGGTCAACACCGCCAGCGCACCGGCGAGGAACAGGGGGCGGTGCGGCGCAGCGGCAAGCAGCGTGGCGATGGGCGGGAACGTGCTGTTGGTGGTGGCGGATTCGCGCATGCGAGGCTCGCAAGGGTGGAAATGCGAGCGATTCTCCCGCGCACCCGTCGCGGCGGCCGTGACCTGAATCAGCCCTGCGTCAACCAGCTCTGCGTCAACCAGCCGTGCGTCAATCGGCCCCCGCGCCGGTTGACGCAGGTCAGCATCGCCCCGGATCGCCCGATCCATGCTCGCTTCATGTCGGAAGAGGAGGATTCGGTCATGGGCAGGCTCGATGGCAAGACCGCACTGGTCACCGGCGGCGCCGTAGGCATCGGCGCGGCCTGCGCCCGGCGCATGGTGGAAGCGGGGGCGCGTGTGGCGATCGTGGACGTGCACGACGATGCCGGGCAGCGGCTGGCCGTCGAACTCGGCGACAGCGCACGCTACCTGCATGCGGACGTGTCGGTCGAAGTGGAGGTGGCCGCCGCCGTCGCCGCGACCGTGGCCGCGTTCGGCCGGCTGGACGTGCTGGTGAACAATGCCGGCATCTCCGGCGCGAACAAGCCCACCCACGAGCTGACCGAGGCCGAGTGGGACCGCGTGCAGGCGGTCAACGTCAAGGGCGTGTTCTTCGGCACCAAGCACGCCATCGCGCCGATGCGCGCGGCCGGCGGCGGCAGCATCATCAACCTGTCCTCGATCTACGGCCTGGTCGGCGCGCCCGACGTTCCGCCCTACCATGCGTCCAAGGGCGCGGTGCGGCTGATGAGCAAGACCGACGCGCTGCTCTACGCGGCCGACCGCATCCGCGTGAACTCGATCCATCCCGGCTTCATCTGGACGCCGATGGTCGAGCAGCACATCGCCGCGATGGGCGGTGACGCGCAGCAGCACCGGCGCGATACCGCCGCGCTGCACCCGCTGGGCCACCTGGGCGAGCCGGACGACATCGCCTGGGGCGTGGTGTACCTGGCTTCGGACGAATCCCGCTTCGTCACCGGCAGCGAGCTGGTGATCGACGGCGGCTATACCTGTCGCTGACCCTGGAGAGACGCATGTACAAGCACATCCTGCTTCCCATCGACGGCTCGGACCTTTCGCTGCGCGCCGCTGACGCCGGCATCGCACTGGCCCGCCAGCTCGGCGCGCGCGTGCACGCACTGCACGTGGTGGTACCGCTGCCGGCGGTGCCGTTCCTCAACGAGATCATCGCCACCAGCGACGCGGAATACGCCGACAGCGCCGAGGAAGCGGGCGCCCGCTACCTGGCCGCCGTGCGCGAGCGCGCCGACGCCGCCGGCGTGCCTTGCCAGTGCAGCCTGGAAACCGACCCCAGGCCGCACCGCGTCATCGTCGCGGCCGCGCGGCGCGAAGGCTGCGACCTGATCGTGATGGGCAGCCACGGCTGGCGCGGGCTGGACCGGCTGTTGCTGGGCAGCGAGGCACAGCGCGTGATCCTGGAATCGGACGTCCCCGTGCTGGTCAACCGCTAGCGCCATGGTTACCGCCGAGCGCGCGCAGGCGGCCGCACGCGAGGGGCTGGACCCGGCCGAAGCCGCGCGCCGCCTGGCCGCGCACGGCCCCAACCTGCTGCCCGGCAGCACGCCCAAGAGCTTCGGCGCGATCGTGCTGGGCGTGTTGTCCGAGCCGATGTTCCTGATGCTGCTGTGCGCCGGCGGCCTGTACCTGGCGCTGGGCGACCGCGCCGAGGCGGCGTTCCTGCTCTCGGCCGTGTTCGTGGTGATCGGCATCACCCTGCTGCAGGAGCGCAAGACCCAGCGCGCACTCGAATCGCTGCGCGAGCTTTCCGCGCCGCGCGCGCTGGTGATCCGCGGCGGCGAGGAGGTGCGCGTGGCCGGCGCCGACGTGGTATCGGGCGACCTGCTGGTGCTGCGCGAGGGCGATCGCATCGCGGCCGACGCCACGCTGCTGGAGGGCCGGCTGGAGGTGGACGAGTCGCTGCTGACCGGCGAATCGGTGCCGGTGACGCGCCAGAGCGAAGGCGAAGCCGCGGTGCATGCCAGCACGGTGGTGACGCGCGGGCTGGGCGTCGCCCGCGTCAACGCCACCGGCAGTGCCACCGCGGTCGGTCGCATCGGCGAGGCGCTGGCGAACACGCGCGAGGCGCCGAGCGAGCTGCAGCGCGCCTCGCGCCGGCTGATCCGCTATCTCGCCATCGGCGGCCTGGCGCTGGCCGCGGCCTACGCATTGCTGTCCTGGTTGTGGGACGGCCACGGTCCACTGGAAAGCCTGCTCGGCGGCATCGCGCTGGCGATGGCGATCCTGCCGGAGGAAATCCCGGTGATCCTCACCGTGTTCCTGGCGCTGGGCGCCTGGCGCATCTCGCGACGCAAGGTGCTCACCCGGCACGTGCCGGCGGTGGAGGCGCTGGGCGCGATCTCGGTGCTGGCGGTGGACAAGACCGGCACGCTCACGCAGAACCGCATGCAGGTGGCCGAGCTGGCGGTCGGCGGCGAACGCTTCGTCGACGAGGGCGCCACGGAGCTGGCCGAGACGTTCCACCTGCTGGTCGAGTTCGCGATGCTGGCCACGCCCAGCGATCCGTTCGATCCGATGGAGAAGGCGATCCAGCACTTCGGCCTGCGCTGGCTGGTGCACACCGAGCACGTGCATGCCGACTGGTCGGCCGAAGCGGAGTACGCGCTCTCGCCACAGATCCTGGCGATGACGCGGGTGTTCCCCTGCGACACCTGCACGCGCCACCTGCTGGCGACCAAGGGCGCCCCCGAGGCGGTGATCGACCTGTGCCACCTTCCCGCCGGGCCGGCCGCGTCGATTCTCGCCGAGGTCGAGGCGATGGCCGCGCGCGGTTTGCGCGTGCTCGCCGTAGCCCGCGGGCAGTGGACCGGCGAAGCCTGGCCGGCCAACCAGCACGACTTTGATTTCGAGTTCCTCGGTCTGATCGGGCTGGCCGATCCACCGCGCCCGGAGGTGCCGGCCGCGATCGCCGAATGCCGCGCCGCCGGCGTGCGCATCCTGATGATGACCGGCGACCACCCTGCCACCGCGCGCGCGATCGCCCGCAAGGTCGGTTTCGGCGAACGCACCGAGGTGCTCACCGGCACGGACATGGCGGCGCTCGACGACGACGCACTGCGCGCGCGCCTGCGGCACGTCGACCTGTGTGCGCGGCTCAAGCCCGAGCAGAAGCTGCGCCTGGTGCAGTTGCTGCGCGCGGACGGCCGCGTGGTGGCGATGACCGGCGACGGCGTCAACGACGCGCCGGCGCTCAAGGCCGCCGACGTCGGCATCGCCATGGGCGAGCGCGGCACCGACGTGGCGCGAGAGGCGGCTGCGCTGGTGCTGCTGGACGACAGCTTCGCCAGCATCGTGGCGGCGATCCGCCAGGGCCGGCGCATCTACGACAACATCGCCAAGGCGACCGGTTTCGTGTTCGCCGTGCACATGCCGATCATCGCGCTGGCGCTGGTGCCGGCCCTGCTGCACTGGCCGGTGCTGCTGATGCCGGTGCACATCGTGTTGCTGGAGCTTTTGATCGATCCGGCCTGCTCGATCGTGTTCGAGGCCGAACCCGAAGCCGGCGACGTGATGACACGGCCACCGCGCGCGGAGGGGGAGTCTCCATTCGCCGCGCGCCGGCTGGGCCGGGCGGTTTTGCAGGGGCTGGGCGTGGCGACCGTGCTGCTGCTCGGCTTCGGCTGGCTGCTGCACGAGGGCGTGAACGCCGCGCAGGCGCGCGGCGCGGTGTTCGCGGCGCTGCTGGGGAGCCTGTTCCTGCTGATCCTGGCCAACCGCCACCCGGCCCGCGCGGTGTTGGCGCGGTCGGCAGCGCGCAATCGCTGGATCGGCCGCCTGGGCGGCGCCCTGTTGCTCATGCTGGTGGCCGCGTTCGGCGTGCCGTTTTTGCGCGCGGTGATGGACCTCGCCCTGCCGGGCGCCATGGCCGCCGGCGCCATGCTGGCCATGCTCGCTGGGGCCCTCGCCTGGCTCGAAGCCCAGCGCCGTGCTTTTTCGTAGGGCGGGTTTCCCGTCATCTCGTCTTGACGGCGGTCAAGCGTGCCCGCCAGCATCGTGCGAGAGTTTCCGCGCTACCACGGAGCGATGCGATGCTCGTCTACAGCTGCCACGGTGCCGCCAAGCAGGTCACCGGTTCGTGCCACCTGGTCGAATGCAACGGCCGCCGCGTGCTGGTCGATTGCGGCATGTTCCAGGGCGACCGCGCGACCGAACAGGCCAACGCCGAGCCGTTCGGCTTCGACCCGGCCACCATCGATGCGTTGCTGCTCACCCACGCGCACCTGGACCATTGCGGGCGCATCCCGCGGCTGGTGCGGCAGGGTTTCCGCGGGCGCATCCTGGCCACTTCGGCCACGCGCGAGCTGGCGCGACTGGTGCTGCTGGATGCGGCCGGGCTGCAGGAGGAGGACGCGCGCCGCGCGGCACGCAGCGACCGGCGCGGCGAGGAAGCGATCGAGCCGCTGTACACGCTGGACGATGCGCTGCATGCGATGGATTTCTTCGAACCGGGGCTGGGCTATGCGCACGACATCGACGTGGCGCCCGGCATCCGCGCGCGCTTCCTCGACGCCGGGCACATCCTCGGTTCGGCGCAGGTGCTGCTGACCCTGGGCGATGGCGCAAGGCAGCGCACGATGCTGTTCTCCGGCGACCTGGGCAATCCCGGCCGTCCCTTGCTGCGCGACCCCGTGCCTGCGCCAGCGGCCGACTACGTGGCGATGGAATGCACCTACGGCGACCGCCCGCACCGCTCGGTGCCCGACTCGGTGGCCGAGCTCTACCAGGCCATCCGCGAAACGGTGGGGCGTCGCGGCAACGTGGTGATTCCCACTTTCGCGCTGGAGCGCACGCAGGAGATCCTCTACTACCTGCACCAGGGCCTGCGCGAAGGCCAGGTGCCACCGCACGTGCGGGTGTTCCTGGATTCGCCGATGGCGATCTCGGCCACCGAGATCTTCCGCCGGCACCCGGAATGTTTCGACGCGCAGTTCCTGCAGGTGCTGCAGCACGGCGACCCGTTCGCCATGCCCGGCCTGCATTTCACCCGCAGCACGCAGGAGTCGATGGCGATCAACGCGATCGACGGCGGCGCCATCATCCTGGCCGGCTCGGGCATGTGCACCGGCGGGCGCGTGCGCCATCACCTGAAGCACAACCTCTGGCGCGAGCGCAGCAGCGTGGTGTTCGTCGGCTACGCCGCGCAGGGCACGCTGGCGCGGCGGATCATCGACGGCGCCGCCAGCGTGCGCGTGTTCAACGAGGAAATCCCGGTGCGCGCGCAGGTGTGGACGATCAACGGCTTCTCCGCCCACGCCGGCCGCGCCGACCTGCTGGACTGGCTGGGGCGCGCGCCACGGCGGCGGGTGTTCCTGGTGCACGGCGAGTACGACCGCGGCATGCGCGGCATGGGCGAAGCGCTGACGGGGCTGGGCGTGGACTGGCAGATGCCGGGGATGGGGGAGCTTATCCGGCTGGACTGAGGCCGGTTTCCCGCATCGCGCCCGCGAACGTGCGGGCAGGCGACCGGCTACAGGCCCGGTAGCACCGCCGGCGGCCGCCAAGCCAGGGTGGGGTCAGTCCGGCAGCAGGCTGCGGCCGATGTGGTGCAGGCCGGCCGGATCCAGGATCAGCAGCTGGCGTCCTTCCACCTGGATCAGGTTCTGTGCGCGGAAGCGGCTCAGTACGCGGCTGACCGTCTCGGCGGCCAGGCGCAGGTAGTTGGCGATGTCGCCGCGCGACATGCTGAGCTGGAACTGCGTACCGGAGAAGCCGCGCGCGGCGTAGCGCTGGCCCAGGTCGGTGAGGAACGCGGCCATACGCTCGTCGGCGCTGTGGTCGCCGGCCAGCAGGCTCGCCGAGCCCAGTTCCTTGCTGAGCAGCCGGAACAGGTGGCTCTGCACCGCCGGCATGCGTGCGGCCAGCGCGCTCATCGCCGGGAAGGAGAAGCGGCAGAAGTAGGAGGTTTCCAGCGCGATCGCATCGCACGGGAAGTGTTCCGGGTAGATCGCGTTCAGGCCGATCACTTCGCCGGGCAGGTAGAAGCCGAGCACCTGCTCGCGGCCTTCCTTGTCGACCATGCTGGTTTTTACCGTGCCCGAACGCACCGCGAAGATCGCGCGGAACGGGTTGCCGGTCCGGAACACGTACTCGCCCGCGCGGAACGGCCCGACGTGCTCGACCAGGCAATGCAGTTCGCGCAGCTCGAGCTTGCCGTAGCCCACCGCCTGGCAGGCGCCGGCGAACGCGCAGGTACGGCAGAAGTGGGCCTCGTCGCCGTCGTCGGCGATCGGGCTGGGTGGTTCAGGCAGGCGGCCCGCCTGGTTTTCCAAACGCATCAGCAACGCCTTGTGGCCGGTCAGATCGTGCGCGAGAAGCGGCGCGGCGCTTCCTCGGCATGCAGGTAGGCATCGAAACACATTGCGATGCTACGCAGCAACAGCCGCCCTCGTGCGGTCACCCGGATCATGCGCCCTTCCAGCGTCACCAGACCGTCGTCGGCCAGCACGCGCAGGCGCGCCAGCTCGGCGGCGAAGTATTCGTCGAACAGCAGTCGGTGGCGCGCGCCGAACAGTTGCATGTCGACCTCGCCGTGGCACATCAGCTCGCCGATCAGCGCGCGGCGGATGACGTCGTCCTCGTCCAGCTCCAGGCCGCGGGCGATCGGCAGGCGGCCGGCGTCCAGCGCGGCGTAATAGCCGGTGAGGTCGCGCGCGTTCTGGCTGTAGGTGTCGCCCACGCGACCGATGGCGCTCACGCCGAGGCCGACGATGTCGCAGTCGCCATGGGTGGAGTAGCCCTGAAAGTTGCGCTGCAGGCTGCCCTCGCGCTGGGCGCGCGCCAGTTCGTCGTCGTAGCGGGCGAAGTGGTCCATGCCGACGTAGACGTAGCCGGCGGCGGAGAGCCGCTCCAGCGCGCGGCCGAACAGCGCCAGGCGGGTGGCCGGGTCGGGCAGTTCGTCGGCGTGGATGTGCTTCTGCGCCTTGAACAGGTCCGGCAGGTGCGCGTAGCCGTAGACCGCGACGCGGTCGGGCTCCAGCGCGATCACTTCGGTCAGCGTGCGGTCGAAGCCCTCCAGATTCTGTTTGGGCAGCCCGTAGATCAGGTCGACGCTGGCCGAGACGAAGCCCGATGCGCGGGCGACCTCGATCACCTCGCGCGTCTGTTCCACGCTCTGGATGCGGTTGACCGCCTGCTGCACCGCCGGGTCGAAGTCCTGGATGCCGACCGAGAGACGGTTGAAGCCCATCTCGCCCAGGCCGCGCATGTAGCCGCCGTCGGCGAAGCGCGGGTCGATCTCGATGCCGAACTCGCGCGAGCGCTCGCTGCTGAAGCTGAAGTGGCGCGCCAGCGATTCCATCAGCTCGCGCATGCGCGGCAGGTCCAGGAAGTTGGGCGTGCCGCCGCCGAAGTGCAGCTGGCGCACCGGGCGGTCGCGGTCGAACAGCGGCGCGGTCAGCTCGATCTCGCGGTAGAGGCGTTCGAGGTAGCGGTCGGCCTTGGCGATCTCGCGCGTGATCACGCGGTTGCAGCCGCAGTAGAAGCACGGGCTCATGCAGAAGGGCACGTGCACGTACAGCGACAGCGGGCGCGGGATCGGTTCCTCGTTGGAGGTGCGGATCGCCTCGCGCAGCGCCGCCTCGCCGAAACGCGTGTGGAACTGCGGCGCGGTCGGGTAGCTGGTGTAGCGGGGGCCGGCGGTGTCGTAGCGGGCGATCAGCGCCGGATCGAAGGCGGGAGCGGCAATGGCGTGGTTCATGGGGCCAGTTTGCCGGTGCGGCGCGGGGGGCTCTTGATCCGGGTCAAGGCACCGGCGCGGCGCAGGTGGACAGAAGGTCGCGGGAGCAGGAGCGCCCCCATCCGCCTGTCGGCATCCTGGACCGGGGAAGGTGCCCGAAGGGCGGATGGGGAAGCCTTGCGGGGGACTAGCCCCGCGGCGCGCCCTCGAGATAGCTCCGTGCGGCCACAAGGTCACGTGCATCGAGCGCGTCGGCGGCCCGGCTCCACGCCACCCGCCCGCCGCCATGGCAGGAGGAGCACAGGTTCTTCGGCAAGCTCGCCGCGGCAGCGGCGGTGATCGTCGTGCCGGCGGCATGCGTCGAGGCGACATGCACGGCCAGGCCAAGCAGCGGCGCGGCGACGAAAGCGGCAAGGGCAGGCAGTGGATGCGGCATCGGCAGGCTCCTTCTGTGAACGATGGCCGGCGGGCCAGGACCGCCCAGGCGCCTGTGCGCCCGGGCGGCACCGATCATGCCTTCTGAGGCGTGATGGTTTGTTCGATCGCGCCGAAGATCGAGACGCCGGCGGCGTCGGTGATCTCGATGCGCAGGCTGTCACCGAATTTCAGGAACGGCGTGCTCGGCTTGCCGTCGCGCAGGGTTTCGACCGTGCGCTGCTCGGCCAGGCACGAGGCACCCTTGCTGGTGTCTTCGTTGGCGATGGTGCCCGAGCCGACGATGGTACCGGCGGTCAGCGGGCGGGTCCTGGCCACGTGCGCCACCAGCTGCGCGAAGCTGAACTGCATGTCCACGCCGCAATCGGCCTCGCCGAACCACTTGCCATTGAGCCAGGTGCGCATGGGCAGGTGCAGCTTGTCGTCCCGCCACGCCTGGCCCAGTTCGTCCGGCGTGACCAGCACCGGCGAGAGCGCGGAGCGCGGCTTGCTCTGGAGGAAGCCGAAGCCCTTGGCCAGTTCGCCCGGGATCAGGCCGCGCAACGAAACGTCGTTGACCAGGCCGATCAGCTGAATGTGCTCCGAGGCCTGGGCCGGCGTGGCACCCATCGGCACGTCGTCGGTGACCACGATCACCTCCGCTTCCAGGTCGATGCCGAAGTCCTCGCTCGGCACCACCACCGGATCGCGCGGCCCGAGGAAGCCGGCGCTGGTGGCCTGGTACATCAGCGGATCGCTGTAGAAGCTCGCCGGCACCTCGGCGCCGCGCGCGCGGCGCACGCGCTCGACGTGCGGCAGGTAGGCCGAGCCGTCGACGAACTCGTAGGCGCGCGGCAGCGGCGAGGCGAGGCTGGCCACGTCCAGCGCGAAGGCGCCGACGACTTCGCCGGCATTCAATGCTTCCGACAGCGTGTTCAGGCGCGGCGCCGCGTTCGACCAGTCATCCAGCGCGGCCTGCAGCGTCGGCGCAATGTGGATGGCGGTGACCGCCTGCGTGAGGTCGCGGCTGACCACGATCAGCGTGCCGTCGCGGCCGCCTTCCTTGAGACTTGCCAGTTTCATGAGAACTCCGGATTGAAATTAACCACAGCCTTCCACGTAATCGACCTGCGGCGGCACGCCGGCGCGCCAGCGCGTCACCCTGCCCTGCGCGTCGGTCTCGAACACCAGCACGCCCGTGCCCTGCGGCGCGGTCACGCGCAACACACTGGCACCGGGTACGTACTTGTGCGGTGACTCGCTCGCCCGCGCACCGTACAACGTGCGGACCTGTTCCGCGCGCATGCCGACCTTGCCGCCGCCCGGCGCGGTTTCCTTCACCGTACCCACGTCGTAGCGCACGAAGCGGCCACCTTCGAACATGAAGGCAAAGTCGGAGGGTGTCTTCACCCATTTGGGCGTCTGGTAGAAGCACGCCTGGCCCGGTGGGCCCAGGCGCGTGAGCTCGCCCTGCCAGGCCTCGGCGAATGCCGTTTCGTCCATGCCGAAGCGGAGATCACCGTAACCGTCATAGCGGGCCATGCCTGCGGGAGCCGTACCGGCCGGATCGCGGGTCGCGGCCGCGGCGGGTGCGCTGGCGACGGGTCCGGGCGCAGGTTCGCTGGCCTGCTCACCGCTGCCGCAGGCAGCGAGCAGCAGCGCGCAGACGGTGCCCGCGAGCCGGTGCATCAATCGCGTCCCGGCTCGAAGTGCCGTGCGATGCCCTGCCAGCACTCGTAGTAGTTCTTCTGCAGCTGCGGCGATTCCAGCGCCTGGCGCGTCGGGCGGATGACCTTGCGCGTCTCGAACATGAAAGCCATGGTGCCGCCGATCACGTCGGGTTTCGAAAGGTCGGCGCCGGACGCTTTCTCGAACGTCGCCGCATCGGGCCCGTGGCCGCTCATGCAGTTGTGCAGGCTGGCGCCGCCGGGCACGAAACCCTCGGCCTTGGCGTCGTACACGCCGTTGATCAGGCCCATGAACTCGCTGGCCACGTTGCGGTGGAACCACGGTGGGCGGAAGGTGTGCTGCGCGACCAGCCAGCGCGGCGGAAAGATCGCGAAATCCATGTTGGCCGTGCCGGGCGTGTCGCTGCCGGAGGTCAGCACGGTGAAGATCGACGGGTCCGGGTGGTCGTAGCTGATCGAGCCGATCGTGTTGAAGCGGCGCAGGTCGTATTTGTACGGCGCGTAGTTGCCGTGCCAGCCGACCACGTCCAGCGGCGAGTGGCCGATCTTCGCCTGCCACAGGCTGCCCTGGAACTTGGCGATGAGGCGGAAGTCGCCTTCGATGTCTTCGTAGGCCGCGCGGGGCGTGAGGAAGTCGCGTGCGTTGGCCAGGCAGTTGGAGCCGATGGGACCAAGCTCCGGCAGCCGCAGCAGGGCGCCGAAGTTCTCGCAGACGTAGCCGCGAGCTTCGCCGTCGGGAAGCTCCACGCGGAAGCGCACGCCGCGCGGGATCACCGCGATCTCCTGCGGTTCCAGTTCGATCACGCCCAGTTCGGTCGCGATGCGCAGGCGGCCCTGCTGCGGCACGATCAGCAGCTCGCCGTCCGCGTCGTAAAAGAAGCGGCCTTCCATCGAACGGTTGGCCGCGTACAGATGGATGCCGATGCCGGCCTGTTCGGCCGGACCGCCGTTGCCGGCGATGGTGACCAGGCCGTCGATGAAGTCGGTGGGCTGGGCGGGACTCGGCAGCGGGTCCCAGCGCAACTGGTTGGGCGTGGCCGGCGCCTCGTCGAAGCGGTTGTGGAAGCCCTCGTGCGCGAGCGGCTCGAACGGCGCGTGCACGGCCGCGGGGCGAATGCGGTATAGCCAGCTGCGGCGGTTGACGTGCCGCGGCGCGGTGAAGGCGGTGCCGGAGAGCTGCTCGGCGTAGAGGCCGTGGGCCACGCGCTGGGGCGAGTTCTGGCCTTCGGGGAGGGTGCCTTCGATTGCCTCGGTGGCGAACTCGTTGCCGAAGCCCGATTGATATGCCGATGCGTTGCCCGTCTTCATGACCTCAGCTCCGGTGGTGCGGGCCCTGTGCGGCCCCGCCGTTTGCCTCTACTCTTTGCCCGGCCAGGCGTCCAGGGGGACGCCCGGTCCACTCAAAACCAGGGGAACCACATGTCTTACGTACCTGCCGCACCCGGCGCGGGCATGCCTGCGCGCGCAACCCGGGAAATCGGCCTGCCGCTGGCATCGGCCGCGGGCTGGATGAAGTTCATCGGCATCATGTTCATCATCCAGGGTGCGATCACCGCCCTCACCATCGTCGGCATCATCATTGCGTGGTTGCCGATCTGGATCGGCGTGCTGCTGCTCCAGTCGGCCGGGGCGGCGCAGCGCTCACAGCTCCAGGACGACGCCAACGCACTGATCGAAGCCCTGTCGCGCCTGAAGACCTATTTCGTGATCCAGGGCGTGCTCTATCTGATCGGCCTCACCCTGTTGGTCATCTACCTCGTCTTCTTCGGTGCGGTGGTCGCCGCCATGTTGCACAACAACCTCGGTCACTGACCGGCTGTTCCCGCGGCGTGCCCTACAGCACGCCGCGCTTCATCTGGTCGCGCTCGATCGACTCGAAGAGCGCCTGGAAATTCCCCTCGCCGAAGCCCTCGTTGCCCTTGCGCTGGATGATCTCGAAGAAGATCGGGCCGATGTTGTTCTGCGTGAAGATCTGCAGCAGCTTGCGCTGCTTGGTCTCCGGGTCGGCGTCGATCAGGATCTTGTTCTTGCGCAACCGCGGCACGTCCTCGCCATGGTTGGGGATGCGCATGTCGATCACGTCGAAGTAGGTATCGGGCGTGTCGAGGAACTCCACGCCCTGCTCGCGCATCTTCTCGACCGTCGCGTAGATGTCGTCGGTGAAGCAGGCGATGTGCTGGATGCCTTCGCCGTGGTAGGCGTCCAGGTACTCGTTGATCTGGCTCTTCGGATCGCTCGACTCGTTGAGCGGGATGCGCACGATGCCGTCGGGCGCGGTCATCGCCTTGGACACCAGGCCGGTCTTGGCGCCCTTGATGTCGAAGTAGCGGATCTCGCGGAAGTTGAACAGCCGCTCGTAGTAGTCCGACCACTTCTGCATGTTGCCGAAGTAGAGGTTGTGAGTGAGGTGGTCGATGAAGGTAAGCCCGAAACCCTTCGGATTCGGCTCGGCGCCCGGCACGGCCTCGTAGTCGCCGTCGTAGACGTCGCCCTTGGCGCCGTAGCGGTCGACCAGGTAAAGCATGCAGTCGCCAATGCCCTTGACCACCGGCGCGTTGACCGCCTTGCTGGCCGCCTTGTGATCGACCGCCTCGCCACCGTTGCCGAGCACCTTCGTGCACACCTCGTCCGAGGGCGTCTTGAAGCGGATCGCGAACCCGCACGCGCAGGGACCGTGCTTGGCGGCGAAGTCGGCGGCGAAGGAATCCGGATCCTCGTTGACCAGGAAGTTCACGCCGTTCTGGCGGTACACGGTGATCGCGCGGCGCTTGTGCTTGAGCACGGCGGTGAAGCCCATCTTGCGAAAGAGCGCGTGCAGCTCGGCACCGCGGCCCGCCGGTGCGGCGAACTCCACGAACTCGAAGCCGTCGATGCCCATCGGGTTCTCGAAGGTGGTGACCTGCATGCCGAGGTTCGGTTGGGCGTTCATGGCGCTCTCCTGGAAGGCGGAAGACGTACAGTGGACGGTGCGGCCGCGCCCACGATGATGCGCGGGGGCCTCGAAGAATCCGGCTAGATCTCCGTTATAGTTACATGTGAAACCATTTGCAAGGAGCCGCGCCGCCGTGCCAGCCAAGCGCCCACCCGACGCGGCCACCGCCGAACACGCCCCGCTCGAACTGGAGCGATTCCTGCCCTATCGGTTGTCGATCCTGTCCAACACCATCAGCCAGGCGATCGCCGACGATTACCAGCGTCGCTTCGACCTGTCGGTAACCGAATGGCGGGTGATGGCCGTGCTGGGACGCTTCGAAGGTCTTTCCGCGCGCGAGGTCGCCGAGCGCACGGCGATGGACAAGGTCGCGGTCAGCCGCGCGCTGGCGCGGCTGGTCGAGGCCGGCCGTGTGGACCGCGCGACCCACGATGGCGACAAGCGCCGCTCGGTGCTCAACCTCACCGAAGCCGGCTGGGCAATCCATGACCAGGTGGCGCCGATGGCGCGGGCCCGCGAGCAGGAGGTTCTGGCCAGGCTCTCGGTCGAGGAGCGCGCCTGGCTGGAGCGCATCCTCGACCGCCTGCTCGGGTAGCCCGGCCGCGGGGATCAGTGCCTAGAACGAAACTGGCCCGGCGCTACGGCGAAACCGGCAGACCCGAGTTGAATACCGTCTGCCCGCTTGACACGCTCATCGACGGAACGCTCTGGCTGAAGGCGCAACCAGCTACGTCGAGGCATCCGCCCTGATTCCCCCACAGCGTCAGCGCGTGCCCGTCTGACCAGAGCACGTCGGCCAGGCCGTCGCCGTCATAGTCCGCCACCGCCGCTACGTGCGAGCCGCTCACGGCCGCGGGAACCGTGAAACTCCGGGTTGCGCGCACCGAGCCACCGTCCATCAGCCAGTATCCCCATTGCGTGAGGTCACCGGTCGACCACACCAGGTCGGCCTTGCCGTCGCCATCGAGATCGCCACGGCCGGCGATCTGCCACGCGGCCGGGAAATTGGCGACGAACTTCGAGACGAAGCCCTGCCCGCGCGACAACCACGCGTACAGGTCGTGCTTCGTACTGGACCACAGCACATCCGCCCGCCCGTCGCCGTCGTAATCGCCCACGGTGGCGGGAAAGTAGCCCGGGCTGTACCGCACGATCTTGTAGCCCTTGCGGACCGCACCGTTCATCAGCCAGTACGCAAACTGGCCGGCCGAGCGATCGATCCAGGCGAGATCGTCCATTCCATCCCCGTCGAAGTCGCCCGCGCCCACGACCGCCCATCCGGCCGGATACGTGCCGGCAAACTTGGAGGTGAATCCGCTCGTGCCGCCGTACCAGATGTACAGGTCATGCTTCGCGCTGGTCCAGAGGAGGTCGGCCACGCCATCGCCGTTGAAGTCCCCTGCGGCCACCGGGTAATAGCCCGTGGTGATGACGGTATGGGTGGCCGCGCCGGTGACCGAACCGGTCGAGAGCAGCCCCGGCCCCGTCAGTATCAGGTCGGATGCGCCGCTTCCGCTGACGTCGTCCTGGATGGGCACCACCAGCTTGAAGATGGCCCCGGTACCGTTGACTCCCCCGTCCGGCAGGACCCCGTAGATGGTCCTCGGGCCGACCTGGATAAGGCTCTTGGGGCTGGCGTCGTCCACGCCGGCCGTGCGGTTGGACAGGTAACGCACGACACTGTAATGGCCGTTCCGGGCGACCCGGAAGATGGCGCCATTGCCATCGCGCCCGCCGAAGTCGGTCACGCCGTAGACGTTTCCATCGGAAGCCGCCAGCAGGGCATCGGCCATGTACCCGTCGTCATGGCTTCCATCGCCGTTGCGCTTGTCGAACTGGCGGACGATGGAGAACCCGCCATCGGGCGTGATCCGGAAGACCACGCCGCCGCAGTAGTAGTTCTCGTCCACCTTGCAGTCGCTGCCGCCCAGTTTGGTATCGCCTACCAGGTTGCCGGAGGCGTCCATGACGAGCGCGCTTATCGTCTCGCCTTCGCTGCTGTCCGGCGCCAGCGCGTGCACGAGGGTGGAGGTCCCATCCTTGATCTTGAGGATGTACTCCTTGCGGTCGTTGACGGGGTCTTCGGTAGGCGCAACAAGCGTTGTGTAGAACTCGCCGGAGGGGCCGGCCAGAAGGTTCGTGACGGGATAGTACCCGCCCGTCGCGTTGCCGAACTCATACACCGTGCTGGTCTGTCCGTCCCGGGCGACGGCGACGATAGCGGGGCCTGAAGGCACGAAAGCCATCCCGTACATGTTGCCGTTGCGATCGGTTACCAGCGAGTACGGGCTTGTCGTGCCGTAGAAAGTGTTGCTCTGTTCGTAGGTATGGACCGTCCCGAAAGCACCCCCCGGCGACAGCGCAAAGGCCGTATTCGTTGTCACTCCGAACAGCGACCCGTCGTTCAGTTGCAGGAACTGGACGGGATAGTCGTTGGTCGAGCTTACGAACAGCGTTCCATCGTGGCTGTCGAAAGTGTGGATGCGGCTGACCTTGCCCTGCAACGACATCGAGAAAAGGCTGCCACCGTACTGGAAGGACCGGCCGACAGCCTCGCCATAAAAGATGCCGTTCCTGTAGACAATGAATTTCGGGTGGCCGAACCCGGCGTCCGCCGGAGGCATGCTCCCGACCAGGCCGTAATGCGGCGAAGCGGCCAAGGTCGCGCCGGAAAACGCCATCGCGCCGGCAGCCGCCAGCGCCCAGCCGCGCCGGCGGATTTTCTGGTTTCCGTACATGTTTTCCCCCTAGGCCATCGTGGCCTTGTTGCTCGCTTTACCTGACGCCGTGCATCAGCTTGTTGATCAACGGCGAGATCACCAACAGAAGTACGCCCGAGCCCACCAGCACCCAGAAACAGAAATTGAAGCCGGACAGCGCCGAGGCGACGGTCATGCCGGTCTCGCCGCTGATCGAGCGCGCCACCAGTCCCGAGAAATCGCCGCCGGCGGCCAGCGACAGGAACCAGCCGCCCATCGCCAGTCCGACCAGCCGCGGCGGGGCGAGCTTGGTCACCATCGACAGGCCGATCGGCGAGAGGCACAGCTCGCCCAGCGTCTGCATCACGTAGCACAGCACCAGCGGCCAGAACGGGATCAGACCGGTGGGCCCGAGCAGCTCCTTGAGCGCGTACACCAGCACCACGAAACCCAGGCCGTTGAAGATCAGGCCGAAGCTGAACTTGCGCGGGATCGACGGCTCGGCGTTGCGGCGCGAGAGCACGGCCCACACCAGCGTCAGCAGCGGCGCGAACACCAGGATCGAAAGCGGCGTCACCGACTGGAACCAGCCGACCGGGAAGATCCAGCCGCCGAACATTTCGCGATCGACCCAGTTCTCGGCCAGGAAGTTGAGCGAGGTGCCGAACTGGAAGTAGAACGTCCAGAACACCACGCTGAAGACGAACACGATCAGCATGGCGATCACTCGGTGCAGCTGCACCCGGTCATGGCGCAACGCCTCCACGATCAGCGCCGCCGCCACCCCGATGAACAGCACGCCCAGCAGCCATTGCAGGCCCTCGGCGCCGACGTAGGCCAGCAGCGCGTAGATCAGCGGCACGGCCACCGCCGCGCCGATCAGTACCCACAGCACGCGCAGGCGGTTTTCCATACCCGGCAGTGGACGGCCCACGCCCTTCAGGCCGCGGCGGCCGAACCAGAACCACAGGAAGCTCAGCAGCATGCCCACGCCGGCGGCGCCGAACACGATGCGGTAGTTCTGCTGCATCGGGGTGTCGGTGAAATGGGCGGCCATCCAGCCGGTCAGCAGCGGCGCCACGAAGGCGCCGGCGTTGATGCCCATGTAGAACAGGGTGAAGCCGCGGTCGCGTCGCGGATCGTCGCGGCCGTAGAGCTGGCCCACCATGGTGGAGATGTTGGGCTTGAACAGGCCGTCGCCAGCGATCACCAAAGCCAGGCCCAGCATCATCAGCGGCTTGCTCGGCACCAGCAGGGTGAACAGGCCGGCGGCCATCACCGCGGCGCCGAGCAGGATCGAACGCTGGTAGCCGATCACCCGGTCGGCCACGTAACCGCCGAAGATCGATGCGGCATAGATCAGCGCGGTATAGGCGCCGTAGATGCCCGCCGCCCAGCCCTGCCCCGCCGGATCGCCGTTGAAGAACTGCGCCACGATGTAGAGCACCAGCGCCCAGCTCACGCTGTAGTAGGCGAAGCGCTCCCAGAACTCGGTCATGAAGAGCATCCACAGCGGACGCGGATGGCCCAGCAACTGCGGATAGTCGGGCGCGGCGGCCGGCGCGGATTCGGCGGTCTGGCTCATGGATTCCCCTTGGCGTGGAGGGACGCGCTCGGCGCGCGCCAATCGGTGACGTGTAACCGGCGCAAGGGCGCCACGTCAATGGCGACCGCGTAGGAACGCACTGTGCGCGACTGCGGTGTCATGGTCGCGCACAGGTGCGCTCCTGCAAGGGATCGGTCAGGTGCCGAGCACCGTGCGCACGTCCAGCAGTTCCGGGAAGAACTCCAGCTCCAGCGCCTTCTTCAGGAACGACACGCCCGAGGACCCGCCGGTACCGCGTCGATGCCCGATGATCCGCTCGACCGTTTTCATATGCCGGAAACGCCACAGCTGGAAGCTTTCCTCCACGTCCACCAGTTGCTCGCACAGATGGTATTCCGGCCAGAAATCGCCGCGCTCCTCGTAGATGCGCTTGAGCACCGGCAGCAGGCCCGCGTTGCGGCGATAGGGCTGGGTCCAGTCGCGCTCGATGAGTTCCGCCGGAACGGCGTGCCCGCGGCGGGCGAGGTAGCGCAGGAATTCATCGTACAGGCTGGGCGCCTCCAGCACCTCGCGCAGCTGCGACTGCGCCGCCGGATCGTGGGCGAACACCGCCAGCATGTCGGCGTGCTTGTTGCCCAGCGCGAACTCGATCATGCGGTACTGCAGCGACTGGAAGCCCGAGGAGGGCCCAAGCATGTCGCGGAATTCCAGGTATTCGGCGGGGGTGAGCGTCTCCAGCACCGCCCACTGCTCGAACAGCTGGCGTTGCACCTGCTTGACGCGGGCCAGCACCTTCAGGCAACCGTCGACGTCGTCCTTGCGCAGGTCCTCGATCGCCGCCTTCAGCTCGTGGATGATCAGCTTCATCCACAGCTCCGAAACATGGTGCTGCACGATGAACAGCATCTCGTCGTGGTGGCTGCTGAGCGGGCGTTGCGCGGACAGCAGCGTGCCCAGCTGCAGGTAGCCGCCGTAGGTCATCTTGCCGTTGAGGTCCGTCTCGATGCCGGTTTCGAGGTCGCGCTGGTTGTCGCCCATGGAATGCTTTCCGTCCCTTTCGATCCAGGTCGCCATGGTAACGGGGGCGTTTCGCAGGCGCTCCTGATCCAGGACAAGAGGAGGCGCCAGACATTGCCGCCCTCGGCGATACGACCGTCGCTGCAGGAGCGCCTGGGGCGCGATCGTGAACCCGCGGTCGCGCCTTTGGAAACGCTGCGGCAGCAAGCGACCCAGGCGTTGCACAACGTCCCGCCGACGCCCTCCACACGCCCGCGCATGTTGCACCGTACCTTGCAGCGCAACACGCGCGCCTGCTATCAAAGGCGGTCTTTTCGGGCCGTTTGCGCGTGCCTGGCCCCACTGGATGGGCCGCCGCCTCCCCTAACGTATCCCCATCTCCACTCCACCTTCACGGGAGCGAGTCGTGTCCATCGCCGCCAAGTTTGAAATCGAGTACCTGCAATACCTCGACGCCGAGGGCAAGCAGGTGCGTGACGATCTGCCTGCCTTCGCGCAGGACCTGAACCAGATGGTCGAGCTGTACAAGCTGATGCTGTCCACCCGCGTGTTCGATGCCAAGTCGATCGCGCTGCAGCGCACCGGCAAGCTCGGCACCTATGCCTCGTGCCTGGGCCACGAAGCCGCGCACGTGGGCATCGGCAGCGCCATGAAGCCGGAAGACGTGCTGGCGCCGAGCTACCGCGAATACGGCGCGCAGCTCTACCGCGGCGTGCAGCCGCGCGAGGTCTACATGTACTGGGGCGGCGACGAGCGCGGCAACGACTACCAGAACGAGCCGGCCCGCCACGACTTTGCCTGGTCGGTGCCGATCGCCACGCAGTGCCTGCATGCGGCCGGCTCCGCGCTCGCGTTCAAGATCCGCGGCGAGAAGCGCGTGGCCGTGTGCACCATCGGCGACGGCGGTTCGTCCAAGGGCGACTTCTACGGCGCGATCAACATCGCCGGCGCGCAGAACTTGCCGATGGTCGCGGTGATCGTCAACAACCAGTGGGCCATCTCGGTGCCGCGCAAGATCCAGTCCGGCGCACCGACGCTCGCGCAGAAGGGCATCGCCGCGGGCCTGTACTGCATCCAGGTCGACGGCAACGACATCATCGCCGTGCGCAAGGCGATGGAGGACGCGCTCGAGCGCGCCCGCAACGGCGAGGGCGGCAGCGTGATCGAGGCGGTCACCTACCGCCTGGGCGACCACACCACCGCCGACGACGCGCGCCGCTACCGCGGCGAGCAGGAGGTCAAGGACGCCTGGGCGAAGGATCCGGTCAAGCGCCTGAAGAACTGGCTGGTGGCCAAGAAGGTGTGGGACGACAAGAAGGAAGAGGCCTGGAAGGCCGAGTGCGACGACTGGATGGACAACGAGGTGAACGCGTACCTCGAGACCAAGACCCAGCCGGTCACCGCGATGTTCGACTACACCTTCGCGGAAGTTCCCGCCGACCTGCAAAAGCAGCGCGACCTCGCGCTCTCGCTCGAGAACAAGGCTCACTAAGTCATGGCACAGATCACCCTTATCGAAGCAGTCACCCAGGCGCTCGCCTACGAGATGGCGCACGACGAATCGGTCGTGGTGCTGGGTGAGGATGTAGGCGTCAACGGCGGCGTGTTCCGCGCCACCCAGGGCCTGCAGGAGAAGTTCGGCGAGCTGCGCGTGCTCGACACGCCGCTTGATGAAACCACCATCGCCGGCGTTACCGTCGGCCTCGCCGTGCAGGGCATGAAGCCGGTCGCCGAGGCGCAGTTCGAAGGCTTCATCTACCCGATGATGGAGCAGATCGCCTGCCACGCCGCGCGCCTGCGCAACCGCACCCGCGGCCGCCTCACCGTGCCGGCCGTGTGGCGCGCCCCGTGGGGCGGCGGCATCCGCGCGCCGGAGCATCACTCCGAGGCGAACGAGCACCTGTTCACCAACATCCCCGGCCTGCGCGTGGTGATGCCCTCCTCGCCGGCGCGCGCCTACGGCTTGCTGCTGGCGGCGATCCGCGATCCGGATCCGGTGATGTTCTTCGAGCCCAAGCGCATCTATCGCCAGTACAAGGAAGAAGTGCCGGACGATGGCGAGGCGCTGCCGCTGGACGTGTGCTTCGTGCTGCGCGACGGCACCGACGTGACCCTGGTGACCTGGGGCGCGCAGGTGAAGGAGACCCTCGAAGCGGCCGACGCGCTGGCCGCCGAGGGCATCAGCGCCGAGGTGATCGACGTCGCCACGCTGACGCCGCTGGACTTCGACACGATCGCCGAGTCGGTGCAGAAGACCGGTCGCTGCGTGATCGTGCACGAGGCGCCGAAGACCGCTGGCTTCGGCGCCGAGATCGCCGCGCGCCTGGCCGAGGAATGCATGTACGACCTGCTCGCGCCGGTCGAACGCGTGACCGGCTTCGACACGCACATCCCGCTGTTCCGCCTGGAAATGAAGTACCTGCCCAGCACCGAGCGCGTGGTCGAGGCGGCCAAGCGCACGCTGGCGGCCAGCTGATCGAAGACCGGGGCGCGCCCAAGCGCGCCCCCGTTGCCGTCCCCTATTCCCTGTTCCGGATACAACGCCATGGCTGACATCAAGACGTTCTACCTGCCCGACCTCGGCGAAGGCCTGCCCGACGCGACCATCGTCGAGTGGCACGTGAAGGTCGGCGACACGATCAAGCTCGACGCCCCGCTGGCCTCGATGGAAACCGCCAAGGCGGTGGTCGAGGTGCCCTCGCCCTACACCGGCAAGGTGACCAAGCTGTACGGCGCCGCCGGCGACGTCATCGAGACCGGCGCCGCGCTGGCCGACTTCGAGCCGGACCCGAATGCGAAGCAGCGCGCCGAGGCCGAAGCTACCGGCCACCACCATGGTCCCAAGAAAAGCGTCGGCAGCCCGGCGCCGGACGACGGCGGCAAGGTCGTCGCCTCCGACGAGGGCGGCGAGGTCGAGACCGGCGGCAAGGACCGCGAGGACGAAGGCACCGTGGTCGGCGCCATGGTCAGCGGCAACACCGTGCACGTCGAACAGGCCGCCAGCATCGGCGGCGTCAAGGCGGTGCCGGCGGTGCGCGCGCTGGCCAAGAAGCTCAAGGTGGACCTGGCCAAGGTACGTCCGACCGGCGCCGACGGCGTGGTCACGATGAAGGACGTCAAGGACGCCGCCGCCAACGGATCGGCGCAACTCGGCGCGGCCTCCGCGCGCGCCGTGCCGGCCTCGGCCGGCCGCCACCTGGCGCCGGAACTGCCCGAGCCGGGCCCCGCCCCGCAGCGCGGCCCGGTCTCGCTCGCCGGCAAGCCCGTACGCACCGCGCCGCCGTCGCAGCCGGCCACCGGCCAGCCCGAGCAGCTCAAGGGTGTGCGTCGCAACATGGCCCGCGTGATGGCCGAAGCGCACGCCCAGGTGGTGCCAACCACGCTGGTCGACGACGCCGATCTGCACGCCTGGATCGGCAAGCAGGACATCACCGCTCGCCTGATCCGCGCCATTGTCGCGGCCTGCAAGGCAGTGCCGGCGCTCAACGCCTGGTTCGACGGCAAGAACCTCACCCGCACCATGCACCGACACGTCGACATCGGCATCGCGGTGGACACCGATGACGGGCTGTTCGTACCGGCCCTGCGCAACGCCGACGTGCTCGACGGCGCCGGCGTGCGCGCCGCCATCAAGCGTCTGCGCTCGCAGGTCGAGGATCGTACGATTCCCTCGTCCGAGCTCTCCGGCTACACCATCAGTCTGTCCAACTTCGGCATGTTCGCCGGCCGCTACGCCACCCCGGTCGTGGTGCCGCCGTGCGTGGCGATCATCGGCGCCGGCAAGCTCAGCCACGACGTGGTCGCGGTGATGGGCGGCATCGAAGTGCATCGCCGCATGCCGATCAGCCTGACCTTCGACCACCGTGCCGCCACCGGCGGCGAGGCGGCGCGCTTCCTCAAGGCGCTGCTGGACGATCTGGCGCTGCCACAGTAAGGAAACGGATGGCGCCAACGCCCATCCACCGAAAACGGAGCGCCCCGGCGCTCCGTTTTCTTTTCACGTCCTCGGGCGCACGCTTGGCGTTCGGTCAAACGGAGGCCTTCCATGCACCACAGCCGTCTAAGCACCATCGTGCTCGACTGCCAGCTCGACGACCTGGAACCGGCCATCCGCTTCTGGAGCGCCACGCTGGGCAAGCCCGTCGAGGATGCCGACCAGGATGGCGACGGGCGCTACGCGGCGCTCGCTACCGCCGATGACGAGCCGATCATCCTGCTGCAGAAGGTTTCACACGAAAGGCGCGTGCACCTGGACATCGAGACCGACGATCTCGACGCGGAAGTGGCGCGTCTGGAGGCGCTCGGCGCGCGCTCCGTCGCCTTCGTCCGTGAACGCTGGTGGGTGATGCAGGCGCCCACGGGGCACCGCTTCTGCGTGGTGCAAAAGCAGCGCGAAAGCTTCGGCCCGCACCTCAATCGCTGGGACTAACCGGCAGCGGCTGCGCTCTGGCCGGCGCGTGCGTTCCCTTGGCTTTGTAAGCTTCCAGGCCCTGGCCCGGGTCGGGCATGCGATCGAAGTGTTCCACCACGTACTGGTAGGTCAGCGGGTGCGTGGCCGGGTAGGCGAGCTCCGGGCGATGATCCACGCCCCCTTCGGCAACGAGCACGAGGGCCGTCGATTCGGCCGCGATGCGTGCCATCTCCTGCCGCTCGAAGTCCGGTTTGCGCGGGAATAGCGGGAAGATTTCCCAGGTCGGCGAGCGCATCCCCAACGCAGCATCCAGGCCCGGGAAAACCGGCACGGCCAGCACCGGACGGCCTTTCCCTTCGCGGTCAGCCAGCGCCAGCAACGATGCGGTGCGGCGCGACACCATGAGCTTGTCGCCAAGCACGTCCACCTGCTCCAGCGGCTGTCCGCGGAACGCGGCGTATCGCGGCTGCAATGCCGACGCCACCGGCAGCGAAACCAGCAGGAGCAGCACCGGCACGACCAGTCGCCGGGGGGGATTGCGGCCCGCTGGCGCGAGTGCCGCCAGGCAAAGCACCAGGAAAGGGAGCATGGCCTGGGCGAGATGCGAGATGTCGGCGCGCGAAAACGCAACGTTGAGATACGGCAACGCCACCACCCATGCCGCCGCGGCCAGAGGCGAAGGCGCATCGCTGCCGCGCCGCCCGCGCAGCCACAACCAGAAGCCCGCGACCGCCAGCGTCATGGGCAGGCAGGTGAACCACAGCGAGCCGAGCGCCTGGCTCCAACCGATCGCCGGCCAGCGCGGCCAGACCACCCACGGCCACGGCAGCGGAAGTGGCAGGTTGGTGCCCTTGTACTCGACCAGCAGGTAATGCAGCGCGCTCCACTCGGCCTGCGCGAAGCCCTGCGCGAATAGCGCAAACCCCAGCACCGGCAGGTAGCCGACCACCACGCCCGCGGCCCACGACACCAACGCCGCCAGCCGCAAAGCGGCGCGCTCCACGCGCCAGAGCCAGGCGAACGCCAGCACACTCGCCAACAGCCCGTAGAAGCCATGGTTCTGGCCGATCACCGCCGCGAAACCTACCGCCACGCCCCATTGGAAAAACCGTCCCGCGCCCGGCCGCAGAAACAGCCGGTAGGCGGCGAGCACCAACACGCCACTGATGGCGATGTCGAACACCTTGTGCCGCGGCACCAGCCACAGCGCGAACAGCGCCGCCGCCGGCGCCAGCCGCCACGCGCGCGATTCCTTCCAGTGGTAACCGGCCATGCCCGTGCACAGCGCCAGGCTCAGGCCGGCGAACACGGCCATGGCCGCGCGCAGGGCAAGCAATCCCTTCGCGCCGAACGGAGCCAGCAGCGCGGCGGCCAGGTAATAGCGCCCGATCTCGTAGGACATGAAATCGCGCAGCGGTACCTCGCCGGCCAGTACGCGCTGCACGCCATACCAGAGGTAACCCTCGTCGGCCAGGAAATCGCCGAAGGCGCGGTTGGCCCGGTAGAGCACGAACGCCAGGGCGCCGCCTAGCAATGCCGAGGCGAACACCAGCCGGCGCAGGCTGAAGCGGCTCCCGGCCATTTGCGCCGCCTCAGCCATGACTGATGACGATCAGTCCGGCCACCACCAGCCCCAGGCCTGTCAGCTTCGGGATGGACAGCGGCTCGCCGAAGAACGGCACGGCGAGCACTGCGACCAACACGAAATTCAACGCCATGAACGGGTAAGCCTTGCTCAACGGGAGCCGCGAGACGGCGGCGATCCAGCACGCCGAAGCAAGGAACGCCGCGGCCAGCCCGCTCAGCACCCAGGGCCGCAACAGCATGGCGACCACGTAAGCCACCAGATGCCCCTGCGTGGACGGCGGCGCCAGGCTGGTCTGCCACTTCAGCACGAGCTGGCCGTAGACGGTGAACGCGATCGTCAAGGCGACGAAGAGATAGCTCATCGGTTCGCTCCCTCGCGCCAGCCCCACAGGTAGTACGGGGCATCGGGGCCGACGTTGAACAGGACATCGAGCACCGACACCGCGTGCTCGAACGGCGGATACAGCTGCGGGTACTCCGGGTAACCCGAATAATCCATGTACTCGAGCGCGATCCCCTCCTCCTCGAACCGCGCGTCGTCTATGTAGTCGCGCGCGGAGGGACCCGAGAGGTAACCGGTGGCGCCGGCCTTGCGGATCAGGTCGATCAGCCGGTCCAGCTTGCGGCCCTGCGCTTCGAACTCGCGCGAGTCCCGGAACGTGGTGGTGATGCCGAGGCACTCGCGCGCGATGCGCTGCGTGAGGTGCTGGTTCATGGCCGACAGGCTGGTCCAGCGCTGCCCGAGGTAGAACTCCTCGAACAGCTCGCGGTAGAAACCGAAGAAAGGCGCCTTGCCGTAGTTCTGCCTGATGATTCCCCAGTGTTCCGCCTGCCAGTGGCCGTGGGGTATCGCCACCTCGTGGATGAGCCGCCGGGTGTCCGACCCGACCGGCACCGTCAGCCATTTCAGGCCGTCCTTGGTCTTGATCCGGTTGCGCGAGCGCCAGTCGCGCACGGTGAACTGCACATCGTCCAGGAAAACGAAGGTATCGACGGCGCGGATGATGTCGAAATAGCCCTTCCAGGGAATGTAATTGGATTGGATGGTGGCTACGCGCATGGAGGACTCAGCTCGCGGAAAGCCGCATGGCCAGGGGCAGCACCCGAAGATCGGGCGCGGTCCAGGTGCGGCACGCCACGTCGGGGGCACAGCAGGCGAGCAGCGTGCCGTGCACCTGGAAGCGGCTGCCTTCACGCTGCACCAGCAGGCACGAGGCGAACCCGGCGGCGATCGCGCCCATGGCATCGCGCGCCGGATTGTCACCCACCATGACCAGCTCCTCGGGCGCCAGGCCCAAGCCCGCCGCCGCTGCATCGAACGCACCCCGGGCGGGCTTTTCCGCGCCGTGCTCGCGGGTGAAGATCACCGCATCGAACGCCTCGGCCAGGCCGGGCGCGGCGGCGAGCTTGGCCCGCTGCGAGGCGGGTGGATTGTCGGTCAGCAGCGCCAGGCGCAGTCCCTGCAGACGCAGCGTGCGCAGCACGTCGAACACCTCCGGATACAGCACCGCTTGCGCCGGAGCCGCCGCGCGGTACGCGGCCAGCAGCCGGTCGCGCAGGTCCGGTCGGCCGACGCCGGCGGCAACCACGTCGATCAGGCGGGCGTGCTCGCCCTCCTCCAGCGCGCCGTAGGCCTGCGCCAGCAGGAGTCCCGGCGCGATCTCGTCGGCGAGCTGGCCGGCGGCCAGCGCCATCCGGTCGAACATCCAACGCTTGTGGTCCAGCAGCGTGTCGTCGAGGTCGAAGGCCAGGCCGCGGATGGTGCACGGCAGCAGCGGCACGGCCTGCTGGCGCAGCGGCCTGAGCGTGCGCACCACGCGGCGTTCCGGCGCGCCGGCCAGACCCAGCAGAAAGGCGACCAGGTTGTTGCCTTCGGCCAGCGCATGGCCGCCCGAGGTGCCATGGCGGGGATTGACGTCCGACAGCAGCACCTGCCCTTCCGGCGTGCGCAGCAGTTGGACATTGAAGAGGCCGCGCGCGTCCTGGCGACCCAGCCAATCGCTCAGGCGCTGCACCACGTCCATCGCTTCCGGATCGCGCGCGCTCTGGCTGATCACCGCGAACCCGCCCGAGGTGCGCACGCGTCGACGCAGGGTCACGGGCGATAGCCTGCCCTCGAAGTCGATCGCGAAGTCCGCCGACAGCTCGTAGAAGCCGTCGAGGAAGCGCACCCAGGCGTGCGATTGCGCCAGCGCGGCGCCGCCGGCCATCTGGAATTCGGCCACCGAATCGAGCCGCAGGTTGCCCTGCCCGCCCCAGCCGCAAAGCGGGCGACCAAACAGCGGGAAGGGCGCGGACGGCCCGGGCTCGACCAGCGCCTGCACGGGAAGTCCCGCCTGCGCCAGCGCGCGATACAGCGCGCGCTTGTCGAGCAGGATCTCCAGCAGCGGCGTCGGGCACGCCGCCACGCGCGCGCCGGCGTGTTGCAGGCGCGCGGCCTCGCGGGCCAGGGTCTTCAGTTCGCGCTGGGTCGCCGGCACCACCAGGTCGATACGCTCCGCACCGACCAGTTCGGTGAGGAAATCGGCGAAAGGGCCGGGCGGATCGAGCGGCGGCGCCTGGACATACCTGTCGGCCATCACTTCGCCGAGCGCATCGCCCGTGCTGTCGACGATCAGCGCGCGCGCCCCCGGGATCGCGTGGACAGCTTCCACGATGCCTTGCCCCTGGAAGCCGCCGCCGGCAATGACGGCGACGTTCAATCGCATGGCCTGGCTTCGACGAAGATCGCGTTGCAGATCTCCGGCAGGCTGAAGCCCACTTCGTCCATCGCGTCCACGACTTTCGCGTCGAGCCCCAGCGAGGCGAGCTGCGCGCTGGTCAGCGGCTTGAGCATCAACCCGGCGCGCCCCACCACTTCCAGGCCGCAGGCGGCGAGCAACGCGTCCAGCGACCGTGGATCGAAATAACGCCGATGGCCCAATGCGACATCCGCCGGGCTGAGGTCATGCACGTCGGGAAGCAGGCCGGCCGCATGCCCGATGAGGCGGTGCAGCGAATCGGCATTGGGCACGGACACCATCACGCGCCCGCCAGGGGCCAGGAATCGGCGGAAACGCCGCAGCACGAGCGCCGGGTCATTGACGTGTTCGAGCACGAAACCCATCTCGATGACATCGAAGCGCTCGTCGGTGTCGAACTCCTCGAAATAGGCCTGTTCCAGCTGCACCTGCGGCGGCAGCGCCACTTCCCGTCGCAGCAGCCCGATGATGTCGGCCGAGCCTTCGACGATGACGTAGCGCGCGAGGCGGTCGCCCAGGCCTTCGATCAGGCCCTTGACGGTGTAGCGGTGGCCCACGCCCAGACTGAGCAGTGAAAACCCGTCCAGCCGCGCGGTACGCCGCAGCATCTGCAGCAGGCCCGCGCGCAGCAGCCGGATGTTGTCCTCGTAGTACTGGAACCCCGGTACGTAGGCGGCGTTGTCCTGGTCAATCAGCATGGTCGTCCGGCTTGTACTGCTCGATGTTTTTCACGATGAAGAGCGGGCGCTGCTGGCCCTGCACGAAGATCTTTGCCACGTAGACCCCGATGATCCCCAGCCCCACCATCATGATGCCGAAGAACGCCGTGAGCAGCGCCACCATCGTGGGAAAGCCCAGCAGCGTCGAGGCCGGGTCCAGCAGCTTGCGCAGGACCACGTAGGCGGCGTTGGCCAGCGACACGAGCAAGGCGAATCCGCCCACCCACAGGCTTGCGTAGAGCGGCTTGGCCGAGAACGAGGTCACCGCGTGGGCCAGCAAGGCCACGCGCTTGCCCAAGGTATATGAGGAAGGCCCGTGGCGATGCTTCTTCTGGACCGGAACGCCCAGTTGCACGAACCCGGCCCAATACATCATGCCGGCGAGGAACACGTTGCGGTCGCCCAGGCTCAGCAACGCCTGCACGTAGCGCCTGGTCATCAGCCGCTCGGTAACCACGCTGGGCGGCACCGCCGTATCGCTGAGCCGGTTGAACGCGGCCCAGAACACCTGGCCGCCGCGGCGCTCGATCCAGCCGCCCTTGCGCGTTTCCTGGTAGCCATAGACCACGTCCGCGTCGCTCGAGGCCATCTTCGCCCACAGTTCCTGCAGGAAGGCGGGCGGGATCTCGAGGTCGCAATCGACAAGGAACACGCGCTCGCCGCGCGCGTGCGCCAGGCCCGCGAGCGCGGCCTGGTGGTGGCCGAAATTGCGCGACAGCTCGACCAGCCGGATGCCCGGCCGCTGCCGGCATTGCTCGCGCACCCACGCCGCCGAGTCGTCCGGCGAACCGTCGTCGACGAACACCAGCTCATGGTTCGCGATCCCCAGGGCCTCCAGCGCGTTCAGGCACTGCGCCAGGAAGTCCGGCAGGAAGGAGCGCGATCGGTACAGCGTGGTGACGATGCTCAGCGCGGGCGCCGCTGGATGCGGGGCGCAGGTGTCTGGCGCTGGCATGGGATGACTGATTGGCAACACGCGGCTTCCGGTCTGACGAAGGCCAGGCGATGGGCGAACCCATGCCTGCACCATCGATCTTAATCCAAGCCGGCGGCTCGGGCCCGCTACCGCCGTGCTGCCTGCGTCAGTAGTCGCGTACGTCCAGCCCGATCAGCGCGCGCACGTCATAGGCCTGCGTGCCCTCCGGCCAGGCCAGTGCCGCCAGGGCACGATCGCCGGCGGGCCACGGCGCGTTGTCGAGCAGCGCCTCGGTAGCCAGCGTGCCGTCGGCGGAGCGACGCAGGAACAGGCGGATCCAGTGCGGGTGGGGAGCGAGCGACTCGCCCTTCAGCGCGTCGGCCACGCTGGCCAGGACACCCGGCGGCACGGCGATGTCGGCACCCTCCGCCACCAGGCGGCCGGCGAAGACGTCCCACTGGCGCAGGCCCAGTTCCCATTGCGCCAGGTCGAGCTTGCGCTCGTCGGTGACGTACCAGCAGGCGGCCAGCAGCACCGGCAGGTCGCTGCGCGCGAAGCGATCCAGCGCATCGCGCCAGCCGGCTACGCCCTGCCCGTTGCCGGCGTAGCTGAGTTCGAGTTGGCGCTCCTCGTCCAGCACCAGGTCGATGTCCAGTCGGCCGGGCCCACCCGGTGCGGGGGCGTCCTGCCAATGCGCGCGCAGCGCGGGGTAGTCGCCATCGGTCAGCAGCCAGTCTTCGTCCGGTTCGAGTTCCACCTCGTGCCGTTCGAACAGGCGTACCAGTTGGGCCTGCAGCTTTTCGGAAGTCATCGCACGCTCACCGGCGCACCGGGCGCCACAGTAGATGACGGAGCGCCATCGCCAGCACCAGCACGCCCACGCAGGCGCCGTAACCGAGCAGGGCCGGCAGCACCTGCTGCCAGATCGCGCCACTGGCGCGGCCGAATGCGTCGATCTGCGGGGGCGGCGCGGCCTCGAAGCCCCAGCCGGCGCTCAATACTGCCGCAGCGGTCGCGAGCAGCAGCGCGAGCCAGTCGAACGCGCGACGCGCGGCGGTGCGCGGCAGGCTCCTGGGATAAGTGAAGTAGGCCCAACCCAGCACCAGCAGCCAGGGCGCGAGCAGCAGCAGAGCGAGGTAGCGAAGCATCGGTGGTCCTCAGGCCGCGCCGGCGAGCTGGCCGAGCGCCTCGCGCAGCCGGCCGAGCGCCTGATCGCGCGCGGCTTCGTCGGCGAACGCGGGCGTGTTGCCAATCTCGCTGCCATCGAGCTCGAGCACGCCACCCGCAGGCGTGGCACGCAGCGTGACCGTGCCGCGGGCCAGCTTGAGCTGCTTCTGCGCCACGCCGGCGGCCTTGGGATCGTCGAAGGCACGCGAGAGCAACAATTCCTCGCCATCGCCGGCGAACAGGCGGAAGCGGAACCGACCGTCCTCGTCGCGGAAGCTGGCCAGGCGCGGGGGCCTGTCGCCGCGCGGCTTGGCCGCTTCCGCGGCGCCGGACGCCACGACGTGGCTGCCCAGGCCGACCGCGTCGCGCAGCCGCGCCATCTTCGGCGTGGCGATGGCGCGCGCCTTGCGGGCGCCTTCCTGCAGGATCGCCTCGATGTGCGCGGGCTGGGCGATCAATGCGTCGTAGCGCTCGCGCATCGGCGCGATCTGGCCTTCCAGCAGGTCGAACAGCGCCTGCTTGGCCTCGCCCCAGGCCAGTCCCGATTCCAGCGCAGCGCGAAACGCGGCAGCGTCGGCATCGCTGGCAAAGGCGCGGTAGAGCGTGTACAGCGAGGAGCTTTCCGGATCCTTCGGCTCGCCCGGCAGGCGCGAGTCGGTGACGATGCGCATCACCGCCTCGCGCAGCGCCTTGGCGCCGCCGGCGAACAGCGGGATGGTGTTGTCGTAGCTCTTGGACATCTTGCGGCCGTCCAGGCCCGGCAGCGTTGCCACCTGCTCCTCGATCTGCACCTCCGGCAGCACGAAGAAGTCCTGACCGTAGATATGGTTGAAGCGCTGCGCTATGTCGCGCGCCATCTCCAGGTGCTGAATCTGGTCGCGGCCGACCGGCACCTTGTGCGCGTCGAAGGCGAGGATGTCAGCGGCCATCAGCACCGGGTACATGTACAGGCCCGCGTTGACGCCGGCATCCGGATCCTCGCCGGTCTCCACGTTGCGGTCGACCGCCGCCTTGTAGGCGTGTGCACGATTGAGCAGCCCCTTGGCCGTGACACAGGTCAGCAGCCAGGTGAGTTCCGGAATTTCCGGTATGTCGGACTGGCGGTAGAAAGTGACCCGCTCCGGATCGAGCCCGCAGGCCAGCCAGCTCGCCGCGATCTCCAGCCGCGAGCGCGCGATGCGAGCCGGGTCGTCGCTCTTGATCAGCGCGTGGTAATCGGCCATGAAGAAGAACGCGTCGACATCGTCACGCCGGCTGGCGGCGATCGCCGGCCGGATCGCGCCGGCGTAGTTGCCCAGATGCGGGGTGCCGGTGGTGGTGATGCCGGTGAGGACACGGGTTCGGTTCATGACTTCGGTTCTGGAGGTAAGGGCACGGGCGGCGGCACCGCACCGCCAGCCGTTCGATGATAGGCGTTCGGAACGCGTGCTGGCATGCGTGATGCTGTCGCAGCGCGGCGATGTCGCTCAGCGGATCAGCGTGGATTTGCCGAACAGCGACTCGACCAGGTCTACCGCCAGCTTGCCGGTCTGGTTGCGCTTGTCGTAGGCGGGGTTCAACTCGACGATGTCCAGCGAGCCCAGGCGACCGGTGTCGGCAATCATCTCCATGCACAGCTGCGCCTCGCGATAGGTCGGGCCGCCACGCACGGTCGTGCCCACGCCCGGCGCGATCGACGGATCGAGGAAGTCGACGTCGAAGCTGACGTGCAGGTGCGTGCCCTCGTCGATGTCGGCCAGCGCCTCTTCCATCGTGCGCTTCATGCCGACCTCGTCGATGTGGCGCATGTCGAAAATCTTCATGCCCGCCTCGAGGACCAGCTTCTTCTCGTCGTCGTCCACCGAGCGGATGCCGACCTGGCGGAACACATGCGGCGAGGTCGCGGGCCTGTGATTGCCGATGCTGGTGAGCACGTCCGGGCCATTGCCGCAGAGGCAGGCGACCGGCATGCCGTGGATATTGCCCGACGGCGTCGCGTCGGCGGTGTTGAAGTCGGCGTGCGCATCCAGCCAGAGCACGCGCAGCTTCCTGCCGGTGTCGCGGCAGTGGTCGGCCACCGCGGAGATCGAGCCGATCGCCAGGCAGTGGTCGCCGCCGAGCATCACCGGAACGCGGCCTGCCTGCAGCTCCTGGCGCACGGCCGTATGGACAGCCATGTTCCAGGTCGCCACCTCGTCCAGATGGCGGTAGCCGTTTTCCGGCGGCAGCCAGGGATTGAGCGGGCCCTGCAGGTTGCCGCGGTCGATAACCTTCAACCCGCGCGCTTCTAGCTTTTCGGCCAGCCGGGCCACGCGCAGCGCTTCCGGGCCCATCGAGGCGCCGCGATGGCCTGCGCCGATGTCGGTGGGTGCGCCGATCAAGCTGACTGTCTGCTGCGTCATAAGGGCCTTGTCCGTCCGGTGGGATGCCGCGCGCGCTGGCGCGCGGCTGGTGCCGGCAGCAGGAGTCGAACCCGCGACCTACTGATTACAAATCAGTTGCTCTACCAACTGAGCTATGCCGGCCCTGGAGAAGGCATGGAGTCTAGCAGGCGGGGCGTGGCGACGCTGGGGGATCGAATCCCTAGAAGCAGGTCGTGCTGTGCGACCCGATGCCCGCCATGCGCACCCGGCCGCGCCAGTCGAAGCGGGCCCCGTCAGCGACCACCAGGTCCAGCCAGTATTCGGGCACCTGCTCGCTACGTTCCTGGATCTGGGCGGAGAAGCCGGCGGCAGTGACCTCGTCGCGCCGCTTGCGCGCGTTGGCCGGGTCCTTGAACAGGCCCAGCGAGATGGCGTTGGACTGGTCGCCGGAGCTCATCACGAAGTAGTCGCCCACCTGCGCCGCCCCCAGCCGGCGGGCCAGCGCGAGCGCCTGGGCGCGCGTGCCGGGCGCGGGCAGGTAGACCCACCAGGCGCGCGTTTCGGTGGTCTGCTCCTGCCGCGAGCGCATCCGCACGCCCGGGCCGGCCAGCGCGGTGCGGGCGTTGCGCAGGTCCTGCGGAGTGTCGAACGGACCGACCGCCAGGCAACGGGTTTCCAGCGCGACGGCCGCGCTGGACGTCGGCGCCGGGATCGAGGCCGATGCAGGCGGGCGGCTGGCGAAGGGTGCTGTCGGGGCGGTCTGCTCGGAGAGCAGGTGCAGCATCGGTACGCCCGGGTCGGTGACGCTGCGCCCGTGCGAATCGTCCTGGCCCAGCAGCAGCCAGGCACCCACCGCGATGTTGAACGCGATCAGCAGGACGAACAGCAGGCGCAGGAACATCGGACTCCCCCCGGATGGACGCACATCTTAGGGCGTCGCAGAGCTGCCCGACTGTGCCTGCGCCCACACCGCCAGGCCGTGCAGCACGCCGTGCTCGACCACGGTCGCCGGCAGGCCCAGCAACGGCAGCAGGCCGGCAGCGTCGCCGCCATCCAGTCGCAGCGCGGGCGCGCCACCGAACCGTGGCGCCATGCGCGCCACGAAGCGTTCGACCAACGCGGCGGCCGCCTGCCAGCAACCGGAAACCACCGCATCGGAAGTATTGTCGGCGGCGTCCACCAGCACGCCATCGTTGCGCGGACGCACCTGCGCGGTAGCGCCGAGCAGGGCCTGCTGCATCAGCCGCGGACCCGGGGCGATCAGGCCGCCGAGGTGCCGACCGTCCGCCTCCAGCGCATCGAGGGTGAGCGCGGTACCGACACCGACCAGCACGCAGTCACCCACTCCGGCGGCGCGGGCCGCGACCATCGCCAGGAAGCGGTCCACGCCCAGGCGTCCGGGCTCCGGATAGGCATTGCGCACGCCACAGGCGCTGGCCGGCGTGCGCAGCCAGGCAACCTCGCGTCCGAACAGCGCGCGCACCTGCGCCGCCACTGCCTGTTCCCGTTCGGCATCGACCACCGATGCGCCGAAGGCCGCCGCCGGCGCCGGCAACGCCCGCCAGGTGGAGGCGAGCAACGCCATGTCCTCGTTCCAGGCTGCGGCGCCCTGCGCCTGCCAGCGGCCGTGGCCCTCTTCAAACGCCCATTTCAGGCGTGTGTTGCCGAGATCCAGCAACAGCCTCATGCGCGACGCACCGTGATGTCGGCGCTGTCGACCGAGCGCAACGCGCCGTCGGCCACGCGCACCTGCAGCGCGCCGCGCGCATCGACGCCGGCGCCAGTGCCTTCGAAATGACCTTGCGCGCCGCTGAGCTTGAGCTGCCGGCCGGCGAGCAGGTCGTGGCGGGCGTAGTCCTCCGCGAACGGCGCGAAGCCGTGTCGCTCGAATTCACGCAGCCCTTCGACCAGCGCGGCGATCAGCCGGGCCGCCACCAGGTTGCGGTCCGGCAGATCGTTCGCCAGCGTGGCCAGGTCGCACGCCGGCTGACCGGCCTGCTCGCGCAGCGCCTCGGTCAGGCGCAAGTTGAGGCCGACACCGATCACTGCCGCGCACGGCCCCTGGTATTCGCCGCTCAGTTCCACCAGCACGCCGGCAAGCTTGCCGCCGTCGGCCAGCACGTCATTGGGCCATTTCAGGCCCGCGCCCTCGATGCCAAGCGAATCGATCGCGCGCAGCACCATCGTGCCCACGGCCAGCGACAGGCCCGACAGCGCCGCGAACCCGCGATCGAAACGTTTCAGGCAGGACAGATACAGATTCAGGCCGGGCGGCGACAGCCAGCTGCGCCCGCGCCGGCCGCGCCCCGCAGTCTGCGTTTCGGCGAGCACCATGCTGAGATCGGCCGCCTCGCCTAGCCGGCGTTGCAACTCGCTGGAGGTGGAATCGAGCTCCCAGTGCACTTCCAGCGCGCCCAGGCGGGATGCGCAGGGGCGCGGCAAGGCCGCGCGGATGCGCGTGGCATCCAGCAACTGCACCGGCCACGGCAGCCGGTAGCCGGCGGCGCCCCGGGCCTCGACCGGCACACCGCGCGCGCGCAGCGTCTCGACCTGCTTCCAGATGGCCGCGCGGGTGACGCCGGAGCGATCGGCGAGCTGTGCGCCCGACACCGCCTCGCCGGAGGCGAGGGCGGCCAGCAGTTGTTGTGCCTGCATCAGCCGCACACTCCAGGGTCGTACCCGGCCACGCGGGCGGGAAGAAAGGTCTCGCGCATCGGGAGATTCTAGCGTTTCCGGTGCCCCGTCACGCCTTGCGCGACCGCCTTTGCCGGGCACTGGCAAGCCCCGCACGTTTCTGCGACGATCCGGAGCCTTGGCCGGTGGATCAAGGGGTTGGTCGCCATGGAACTGAAACGCTGCCTGTTCGGATGCCTGCTCGCGCTTGCCAGCGTGGGCACCGCGTCGGCCATGGGCGTATCCACCCAGGATCCCACCGCCCCGCACGCCACCATCGACAGCGGCAGCCATGACGGCGGCGGTTCGGGCAGCGATGCCTCCAGCGCTAACCACGATTGCATCCTGCCCGGCCCGGTCGGCGACAGTGCCGACGACAGTGACAGTGATGGCGGTGGCGGCGGCGGTTCCACGACGGCACACCCGCGCGCCAGCCATCACAGCAGCCTGGGTTGGCAGTCGCTGTTGCCCGGTTCGATCCAATAGCTGGATCGGCGCCCTTCTCCCGCGGGGAGAGGGGCCGAAGTGAAGGGGCGGCCCCGCCTTTCCCTCTCGTCCATGCAGCGATCTCGCGCGCCGTTGGCGCAGTGATTGCATTTTCGCGAGCCCCGCTCCCTCGCCAACCTCTCTGCCGAGGGGCACAGGGCTCCAGGCCGCGCTAGCTCGCCGGCAGGTTCACGCTGAAGCGCGCGCCGCCCAGCTCGGGCGAGCGGTCGACCACCAGCTCGCCGCGGTAGGCCTTGACGATGTCCTGCACGATGGAGAGGCCGATGCCGTGGCCCTGCACGCGCTCGTCGCCGCGCACGCCGCGCTGGAGCACCTTTTCGATCTGGTCCTCGGCGATGCCGGGGCCGTCGTCTTCCACGCTCAGCCACAGGCCGGGGCGCTGGCGGCCCGCCTGTGGCTGTGCCTTGACCACCAGCAGCACGCGGTGGCCCGCCCACTTGAAGCCGTTCTCCAGCAGGTTGCCCATCAGCTCCAGCAAGTCGCCCTGCTCGCCGTAGAACGCCGCGCCCTCGTCCATCTCGAACTCGCACAGCACGTTCTTGGCCGCGTAGACCTTTTCCAGGCTGCGCACCAGATCCTCGGCGTGGCCGGCGACCGGCACCGCACTGGCGAAGGTCTGCCGCCCCGAGGTGGCGGCGCGGGCGAGCTGGTAGGCGACCAGTTCGTCCATGCGTCGCACCTGGTCGAGCACGTCGCCGCGCAGGGTCGGCTGCTCGCCGACCGACTCCAGCCGCGAGCGGATCACCGCCAACGGGGTCTTCAGGCTGTGCGCGAGGTCGGCCAGGGTGTTGCGGGTGCGCGTGCGCTGCTCGCGTTCGGAGTCGATGAAGGCGTTGATGCGGTCGGTCAGCGGGATCAGCTCCAGCGGGTACTGGCTGTCCAGGTGGTCGCTCTTGCCCCGTTCTACGCGCGCCATGTCGGTGGCGACCTTGCGCAAGGGTGTCAGGCTCCAGCGCAGCAGCAGCAACTGCAGCACGATCAGCATCACGCCCAGGATCGACAGCATGCCGACCAGAGTGCGCCGGTACACCGCGTTCTCGCCTTCGAACTGGCTCTCGGTCTGCGCGACCATGAAGGTCAGCCTGAGCGGTTTCTTGTCGGGCACGTCCCAGGCCACGCCCAGCGCGTAGTAGTAGAGCCGGCCCATGCGCGTGTCGATCGGGCCGGCAAAGCGGTTCTCGCCCGGATCCAGCGTCTTCAGGAAGGCGAAGTCGCGGCCGATCGCGGAGGACGATTCCCAGCGAAAACCCTTGTCGCCCAACACGACGGCGTAGAGGCCGGAACCAGGCTGCGAGAAGCTCGGGTCCGGCGGTGCGTCAGGCAGCAGCACCTTGCCGTAGCGCGACACCTCACTGCCGGCCAGGTACGCGATCACGTAGTTCTGCAGCCTGTCGTGCAGGTTGTTGAGCGCGGTCTCGTGGTTGGCCCGCGAGAGCGTCAGGCCGACCAGCCCGAGGAAGCCGGCCAGCACCAGGCCGGTGGCAATGGCCGCGCGCGCCGCCAGCGAGAACGGACGGGGCGCGAACATCGATCAGCGACCGCCCGTGGGCTGCGGGCGGCGCGAGGCGTGCATGCTCAGGGGCCGCCGCAGGACCATGGATCCGGACTCAGTCGTCGTCGCCGTCGCTGCGGGGGATGGCGAAGCGGTAGCCGCGGCCGCGCACGGTCTCGATCGGCTTGAGCGCGCTTTCCGGATCGAGCTTGCGGCGCAGGCGCCCGATGAAGACTTCCAGCACGTTCGAGTCGCGGTCGAAATCCTGCTGGTAGATGTGCTCGGTGAGGTCGGCCTTGGAGACCAGCTCGCCGGCATGCAGCATCAGGTATTCGAGCACCTTGTACTCGTAGCTGGTGAGGTCGACCGGCTTGCCCTCGACCATCACCGTCTGCGCCGTCGTATCCAGCTTGATCGGCCCGCAGGCCAGCACTGGCTTGGACCAGCCGCTCGCGCGCCGGACCAGCGCGTTGATGCGCGCCAGCAATTCCTCGACGTGGAAGGGCTTGACCAGATAATCGTCGGCACCGTGCTTGAGGCCCTCGACCTTGTCCTGCCAGGAACCGCGCGCGGTGAGGATCAGGATCGGGTAGCGCTGGCCGGCCTCGCGCAGCGCCTTGACCAGCTCCATGCCCGACATCTTGGGCAGTCCCAGGTCGATGATCGCCAGGTCGAACGGCACCTCGCGCCCCAGGTAGATGCCTTCCTCGCCGTCCTGCGCGGCATCGACCGCGAAGCCGTCACGCTTCAGCCGCGCGGCGAGGGTCTCGCGCAAGGGCGCCTCGTCCTCGACCAAAAGGATGCGCATCAGTGTTTCTCCTTCTTGCCTGCGCCGTTGCCGGCCGGGTGTTTGTCCGTGCCCGCACGCGGGGCATCGGACGATATCGAGATGGTCCGCACGTGGCCTTCCGGGGTGAGCACCTTGATGCGGTACTCGGTCCGCCGGCCGAACTTGCGCGGATCAGCCGACAATATCTTACCGCCGGTGTCCTGTTGCACTTTCGCCACCGCTTCTTCGAGCGTCATCGGCGTCTTCTCCTGCGGCGGAGCGGCATGCGCAAGGACCGGCAGCAGCAAGGCCGGCAGGCAGGCAAGGAGGCGTCGGGAAAACATCGTAGGCAAGGCGGTGGCTCGAGTCCAAATGGTTACCAGCCTAGGCAAGCGGGGCTGAACAATGGCCGGCCGGTTCACGCCGCCTCCCGGCGACCGCTGAGCGCCTGTTCGAGCAGGCTCCAGCCCGCGCCGGGCAGGTGCGCACCCTCGCTCAGCACGCGCCGGAACGTGCGTGCGCCGGGCTCGCCCTGGTACAGCCCCAGCAGGTGCCGGCTGATGTGCTTGAGCGCGGTGCCGCGCTTGAGTTCCGCCTCCACGTAGGGACGCAGGTGCGCCAGGACATCCTCGCGCGCCGGAACGGGCCTGTCGTAAAGCGCCGCCTCCAGTTGCGCCAGCACGAAGGGATCGTGGTAGGCCGCGCGCCCCAGCATCACGCCATCGACCTGCCCCAGGTGCGCCTGCACCGCCTCCACCGTCGTGATGCCGCCGTTGATCACCACCACCAGTTGCGGGAACTCGCGCTTGAGGCGGTACACGCGCTCGTAGTCCAGCGGCGGGATTTCGCGGTTTTCCTTTGGGCTCAGGCCCTGCAGCCAGGCCTTGCGCGCGTGCACCACCAGTACCTGCACCCCCGCCTCGACCATCGTCCGGGTGAAATGCTGCAGGTCGGCGTAATCGTCCTGGTCATCCACCCCGATGCGGCACTTGACCGTCACCGGCACGTCCACCGCCTCGCGCATCGCCCGTACGCAGTCGCCGACCAGCGCCGGCTCACGCATCAGGCAGGCGCCGAAACGGCCCGATTGCACCCGGTCGGACGGGCAGCCCACGTTGAGGTTGATCTCGTCATAGCCGGCCTGCGCGCCCAGCCGCGCCGCCTGCGCCAGCTCCACCGGATCGCTGCCGCCCAGTTGCAGCGCGACCGGATGCTCCTGCTGGCTGTGTTCGAGCAGGCGCAGCTGGCCGCCGCGCACCAGCGCGGCGCTGGTCACCATCTCGGTGTACAGCCGCGCGTTCGGCGACAGTAGCCGGTGGAAATAGCGGCAGTGCCGGTCCGTCCAGTCCATCATCGGGGCGACGCACAGACGGAAATCGGCAGGATCGGGGGTCAGGCTCATGCGCACATTGTACGCAGCCACACCGCGGCGATTTCGCGGCGGTCAGCCCGCGACCCTTGCCGCCTTGGCCAGGCGCCGGTAGCGGCGCTTGGCGGCGAGCACCCCCAGGGCAAGCACGGTGAGCACGAGCGCCGGGACTTTCTGCTGGATGTCATAGAACACGGCCGCGGCCATCAACATCGGCGCGGAGACCAGTTCCAGCAACCAGACGCGCGCGAGATTCCGTTCCACATCGGGAGCCAGCCTGGCGATGAAGGCGAGGTAGCCCCACATCATCCCGGCACAGGCGTAGGTCAGGCCCACGCCGGAGGCGTAGACGATGAAGCCCTTGTGGAGATCCTCGCCGGTGGCACTTTGGGCGAGCGCGTAGCGCACCACCACCGGCACCAGGGCGACCAGGCTCAGGGTCAGCAGGTTGAGCGCGGTACCGACCGCGTCCACGTCACGCAGGTGGGCCACGATGCGACGGTGCAGGAACCACAGCGACCCGATCAGCAGGAAGCTCAGGAAATACAGCAGCAGCGGGCGCCCCCAGGCCTGCAGCACCGTGGCGGCAAGGTCTTCTTCGGGCTTGAGTTCGATCGCCGAAAGCGTGATCGCGATGGCGAAGACGCCATCGGACAACATCACCATCCTGTCGAGGTGGCGCTGGCCGACGTGATGGTCGGTCAGTGCTTCGCGTACACGGCTTTCCATCGCGTGGGTTTCCTGGCGGTTCGCTCGGCGCGCATCATGCCGCAGAACGCCGCGGCGCGGGCAAGCACGGGCCGGATCGCGTACCCTATGTACCTGCGCCCGCCTGGCGCCCGCCCTTGCGCGGGCCCGCTTCCGGCCCCATCCCACGGCGCACCTTCGACCGACCCGAGACGAAACACACCATGGTGGCACTGGCGACCGAGCACGTGATCGACGTGCGGCACTGGAACGACAGCCTCTTCAGCTTTCGCGCCACGCGCGACCCGGGCTTCCGCTTCGAAAGCGGGCAGTTCGTGATGATCGGCCTGGAAGTGGATGGCCGTCCGCTGATGCGCGCCTACTCCATCGCCAGCGCGAGCTGGGAGGAGCACCTGGAGTTCTTCTCGATCAAGGTGCCCAACGGACCGCTGACCTCGCGCCTGCAGCACTTGAAGCCCGGCGACCCGCTGGTGGTCAGCCGCAAGTCGACCGGCACGCTGGTGCTCGATGACCTCAAGCCCGGCAGGAACCTGTACCTGCTCGGCACCGGCACGGGGTTGGCGCCGTTCATGAGCATCATCCGCGATCCGGCCACCTACGAGCGCTACGAGAAGATCGTGCTGGCCCACGGCGTGCGCCACGTCAGCGACCTGGCCTATGCCGACTACCTGGAGCGCGAGCTGCCGCAGCACGAATACCTGGGCGAGCTGGCGCGCGAGAAGCTGATCTATTACCCCACCGTCACGCGCGAGCCGTTCCGCAACCGCGGGCGCATCACAGACGCCATCGTCGATGGCGTGATGAGCCAGGAGACCGGCCTGCCGCCGCTGAACCCCGAGACCGACCGCGTGATGCTGTGCGGCAGCCCGGCGATGCTCGACGACCTGTGCGCGCTGCTGGACGGGCGCGGCTTCCAGGCGTCGCCGCGCACGCGGGAGCCGGGCGACTACGTGATCGAGCGGGCGTTCGTCGAGAAATAGGATTTGCCGGGGCGCCCCTTCCCACCTCAGCCCTCCCCTGACGGCGACGTGCCGACGGGCGGACGGGCCAACTCGCCGGCAGCTTCAACAGCCTATCCACACCGGCACCACTAGCCTCCAGACGATTCGGCGCGATCCGCGCCTTCGTGCGGAGACTCCGGTGGCATCCATCACCCCGCGCACAGTGCAGGCAGGCCGGGCACGCGGCAGTGTCGTCCTGGGCGTCGGGCGCGATGCCGCGCATTCCAGCCACGAGGCCGCCGCGCACGCGGCCATCGCACAGCAGTTGGCCGATCTGCTGGGTTATGACTTCGCCGGCGCGTACGTCCCGGGCCAGCACTATCCCGGTCCACTCTATTTCGTGCCGGGCGATGTGCTGACCGCGCTGGACGCGGCCGAGGCCTGCGGCATCCGCAGCGCTGCCGACCTGTTCGGCGGCGTGGTGCCCGACCGGGTCGTCGCCTCCAAGGCCATCACCCATCCGCTCGTCGATGCGCCCACGCGCGTACCGGAAGGCTGGTCGAGCGCCTTTGCCGAGCGCGTGCGTTCAGTGGTGTTGCCCGGCTACAGCGCCTACACGCCTGCCGACGCGCGCCGCGCGGGACGCGCGCTGCTGCACCTGGGGCCCGTGCGCATCAAGCCGGCGCATGGCAACGCCGGTCGCGGACAGCGCGTGGTCAGCGACATCAGCGAACTGGATGCTGTCGTGGCCGACTTCGACGAGGAAGCGCTGGCCCTCGATGGCATGGTGCTGGAAGCCGATCTGGTCGACCTGACCACCTGGAGCGTGGGCCAGGTGCGCGTGGACCATCACACCATCGCCTACTACGGCACGCAGTGGCTGACCCACGACAACGCAGGCGAGGTGGCCTACGGCGGCTCCAGCCTGCGCGTGCACCGTGGCGGCTTCGACGCGCTGCTGCGCGAATCGCTGCCACCGCCCGTGCGCGCGGCGGCCGCCCAGGCGCAGCTTTACGACGAGGCCGCGCGGCAATGTTTTCCACGGATGTTCGCCTCGCGCCGCAACTACGACGTTGTGCAGGGCAAGGATCATCGCGGCCAGCCACATGCCGGCGTGCTCGAATCGTCCTGGCGCATCGGCGGCGCCAGTGGCGCCGAGGCCGCCGCGCTGCTGCGCTTCCACGACGAACCCGGCCGCCGCTGGCTCAGCGTGCGCTCGGAGGAACGCTACGGCAGCGGCGCCGCGCCGCCACCCGGCGCCAGCGTGCTGTTCCACGGCGCCGACCCGGTCGTCGGCCCACTGCTGAAGTTCACGCTGGTGGAGGACGATGACGACACGTAGCGAAAGCACCGACATCGCCGTCGATGGCGCGCACATCGCCGGCACCGTGCTCGCCCCCGGCTCGACCATCCCCGGCGTGCTGTTCGTGCATGGCTGGGGCGGCTGCCAGGAGCGCGATCTGGGCCGCGCCCAGCAGATCGCCGCACTTGGCTGCATCTGCCTGACCTTCGACATGCGAGGCCACGTACGCACCGAGGCGATGCGCCAGATCGTCACCCGCGAACAGAACCTCGCCGACGTGGTGGCAGCCTACGACCATCTGCGCCTGCAGCCGCACGTCGATCCGGATTCGATCCTGGTGGTGGGCGCCAGCTACGGCGGCTACCTCGCGTCGATCCTCACCTCGCTGCGCCCGGTGAAGTGGCTCGCGTTGCGCGTGCCGGCGCTCTACAAGGACCAGGACTGGGATGAACCGAAACGCTCGCTGCCGCGCAAGGAGCTGCACGCCTACCGCAGCCGCGTGCTGGAACCGGACGACAACCGCGCGCTGCGCGCCTGCAGCGATTTCCAGGGCGACGTGCTGATCGTCGAATCGGGCCACGACCACCTGGTGCCGCACCCGGCGATCGTGAGCTACCGCAACGCCTTCCGCCACACCCACTCGGTCACCTACCGGATCATCGACGGAGCCGATCACGCGCTTTCCAGCCCCGATTGCCAGCACGCCTACTCCTCGATGCTGCTCGGCTGGACCACCGAAATGGTCTTCGGCGCCCGCGCTGGCGGCGCCCCGGGCCTGGCCCCGCCGCGCCCTTCGTAGGGTGACCTGAGCACACCAGGCCGCATCGAACCCGGCGGACTGAAGCCCGCACCGCGGCCCGGCGCTTGTCCGCACGCACGAACGCCTGCACATTGGGCGCGATCACCCTGGAAACCCGCCGATGGAAATCGCGCTCTACCTTCTCGCCGCGCTGCTCATCCTCGGCGGCCTTGCCGGCACGGTGCTGCCGATCCTGCCAGGCATCCCGATGATCTTCGGCGGCATCTGGCTGGTCGCGGCGGTCGATGGCTACCGGCATCTGGGGCTGGCCTGGCTGCTGGTGATCGGCGCGCTGGGCGCGCTCGGCGTGCTGGTGGATTTCGTCGCCGGCGCGATGGGCGCCAAGCGTGTCGGCGCCAGCCCGCGCGCGCTGTGGGGCGCCACCATCGGCACCGTGGTGGGCATGTTCTTCAACATCCCCGGGCTGATCCTGGGCCCCTTCGTGGGCGCGTTGCTCGGCGAGCTCTCCGCCGGCACGAGCGTGCTGCGCTCGGCCCACGTCGGCGCCGGCACCTGGATCGGACTGCTCGCCGGCACGCTGGTCAAGCTTGTGATCTCGTTCCTGATGGTCGGCCTGTTCGGCCTGGCCATGCTGATCTAGACCTTAAGGCACAGGCATATTCCAGAGGCGCCCGCGTACGCTGCGCCAGCCATCCAAGGAGGAACACCCATGCGCAAGACCCTCGCCCTCGCCCTGGCCGCCACGCTGGCCACCGCCGGATCGCTGCACGCGCAGACCGCGCCCGCCTCGTGGGTGGAACGCAGCAACGCCGACGCCAAGGTGCTGCTGGACGCGATCGCCCGCTTCAGTCCCGAATTCGCCACCCAGGTGGGTGTGCCCGGCTATGACACCAAGGTTGCCGATCTGAAGCCCGGCATCGACGAGCGCTCGCGCGCCGCACTGGTCGAGGCCAAGGGCAAGCTGGAAAAGATGCTCGCCACGGAAAAGGACTCCAACGTGCGCGAGGACCTCAAGATCATGATCGAGGCGACCTCGCAGCAGATCGAAGGCATCGACCTCAACCGCAAATACCTGCTGCCCTATACCGACATCGGCTCGCTGATCTTCAGCGGCGAATTCGTGCTGCTGAAGGACGACGTCGACGCCAAGCGTCGCCCGTCCGCGCTCAAGCGGCTTCAGTGCTACGTCGGCAAGGCGCCCGGTTGCACGCCGGTCACCCAGGAAGCGAAGGCGCTGATGGCGGCACGCCTCGGCGACAAGGCGCTGCTGGGCCCGTACAAGGGCGAAGTCGAGCAGAAGCTCGCCAACACGCCGCGCTACGTCGAGGGCATCCGCAAGCTGTTCGCCAAGTACAAGCTCGACACGCCCGAAGGCAAGGCCGCACTGGACACGCTCGATGCGCAGTTGAAGGATTACGACGCCTGGGTACGCAGCACCGTGCTGCCGCGCGCGCGCACCGACTTCCGCCTGCCCGAGCCGCTCTACGCCTACAACCTCAAGCAGGTCGGCATCGACATCCCGCCCGAGCAGCTGATGAAGCAGGCCGAGCTCGAATTCATGGAACTGCGGGGCATGATGCAGGCGATGGCGCCGGTGGTGGCCAAGGCCGAGGGCATCGACGCGACCGACTACCGCAACGTGCTCAAGGCGCTGAAGAAGCAGCAGCTCACCCGCGACCAGGTCGAGCCCTGGTACCACCAGGTGCTCGGACACATCGAGGAAACCATCCGCGACAAGAACATCGTCACGCTGCCCAGGCGCGCGATGCAGATGCGCGTGGCTTCCGAGGCCGAGGCGGCGCAGACGCCCGCGCCGCACATGGACCCGCCGCCGTTCCTCAACAACCACGGCGAGCGCGGCACCTTCGTGCTGACCATGGGCAACCCCGGCAACGGCAAGGACAACAGCCAGGCCTACGACGACTTCACCTTCAAGGCCGCCGCCTGGACGCTGACCGCGCACGAAGGCCGTCCGGGCCACGAGTTGCAGTTCGCCGCGATGGTCGAGCGCGGCGTCTCGCTGGCGCGCAGCCTGTTCGCCTTCAACAGCGTCAACGTGGAAGGCTGGGCGCTCTATGCCGAGTCCGAGATGCTTCCCTATGAGCCGCCGGCCGGCCAGTTCGCCGCGCTGCAGGCCCGCCTGATGCGCGCTGCCCGTGCCTACCTCGATCCAATGCTCAACCTGGGCCTGATCACCCGCGAGCGCGCACACGACGTCCTGACCGACGACGTCGGCCTGTCCGAAGCGATGGCCCGCCAGGAACTGGACCGCTACACCTTCAACAGCCCCGGCCAGGCCACCGCCTACTTCTACGGCTACCTGCGACTGCAGCAGCTGCGACTGGAAACCGAGCTGGCGCTGGGCGACAAGTTCGACCGCAAGGCCTTCAACGACTTCGTGATCGGCCAGGGCCTGCTGCCGCCAGCGCAGCTGGCCGAAGCGGTGAAGACCCAGTTCGTTCCGCAGCAGAAGCAGAAGAAGTAACCACACGCCTGATCCCCTCCCCTGCCTGGCAGGGGAGGGTTGGGACGTTCAGCGGCGGCGCCACAGCGGAAGAAGGCGTCCGCAGCGGCCCAAGAGGCAACCTTACTTTCCCGTGCGCGCGCCCGCACAACAAACCCGTTGCTCCTCCTCAGCTCCCGAGCGCCCGCGGTAAAGCGGCGGCAGCTCCTCTAAGAGCAACAGACTGGCTCATCAAGGCGGGGTGGTGCCTAGCTCTTTAGCCACACCGGGCTTCGCAGGCCATTCTTTTGGTTACTTTTCTTTGGGCCAGCAAAGAAAAGTGACTCGAGCGCCGGCAGGCGATCGAAAGCCCGCCGCAGGCGAGCCAAGCCGCCGAACGACAAGCAAGCCTGTGCGCTTGCGAATGCGCCCGCGAGCCCCGGCCCTCGCCCCATCCCTCTCCCAAAGGGGAGAGGAAGCTGAAAGCAGACGCTCAGTCGGGGATGACGTAGAGCAGCACGGCCAGGTAATGCAGCACGCTGCCGGCGAGCACGAAGCCGTGCCACACCGCGTGATGGAACGGCACGCGCTTGCACAGATAGAACGGCACGCCCAGCGTGTAGGTCGCCCCACCGGCGATCAGCAGCACCAGGCCGCCGGGCGCCAGATGCGTGCGCAATGGCTCGAACGCCACCAGCGCCACCCAGCCCATCGCCACATAGATCGACACCGCCAGCCAGCGAGTCCGGATCCGCCGCAACAACCCCAGCTCCAGCGCACTGCCGGTCAACGCCAGGGCCCAGATCGTGCCGAACAATCCCCAGCCCCAGGCCCCCGGCAACACGATCAGGGTAAAGGGCGTGTAGGTGCCGGCGATCAGCAGAAAAATCGCGATGTGATCCAGCGTGCGCAGCACCCTCCGCGGCAATTCGCCGGGAATCGCGTGGTACAGGGTCGAGGCGGTGTACAGCAGGATCAGCGTGGTGCCGAACACGGCGCTGGCAACCACCGCCCGGGCGTCGCCACGCAGTGCGGCGAACGCCACCAGTGTCGCCAGTCCGCCGATGCTGAGCAGGATGCCGATGCCATGGATCAGCGTGCTGGCCAGTTCATCGCCGAAACGGTAGCGCGGCGGACTGGCGACGGAAGGCGCGGGCATGGCAGGGCTCCAGGATGGAAAGGCCGGGCGGCCACCCTACCATACCCACGCGTACTGTTTCTTGCGACGGACGTCTGGACGTCCCTTTCGTCGAGCCGGTTTACTGCTCGATGATGAACGCCCCGAACGCCACGCCCAGGTTCCAGCCCTCGCCCTTGCCGCTCAGCGCCAGGCCCACGTTGCCCTTGGTCAACGCCTGCGCGCCGGCCGACTTGACCGCGCCGGCGTGCGCCTCGGCGTTGGCGTAGTGGCCGAGCACTTCGTGGATGTCGTAGACGCCGGTGAACTTGCCGATGCCGTTGTCGATGTGGGTCTTGCCGAAGGTGAGCCCACCGCCCTTGGCGCTCAGCTTCACGTGCATGGTCTGGCCATTGCTGCAGCGGATCGTGCCACTGCCCTTGGCGGTCTTGTAGAAGACCGACCAGCCGGACAGCGAAAAAGTCATCTTGCAGGAGATTTCGCCCGCGTGCGCCGGGCCCGGCACCAGCGCCAGTCCGCCCACCAGCAGCGCCAGCGCGCCCAGTTGTTTCCACATGGTCATGATTGCCTCCCTTTCGGCCCCGCGGCCGCGCCGGCCGATTGTGCGGCAAGAGCGCGGCGGCGGGAATGCTTGCGCCCGGGCGATCGGCAGGCCTAGGCTGGACGCGCGCCGGCACGATTCCCTCTGCCCCGGTCCCTCTACGAGGCAGCGTGCCTGCGCCACAAGCACAGGAGGATCGCCCATGTCGTCCGCAGCCCTGGCTTCATCCCGAACGCACGCCCATCCCGACCTGGTCCGCATCACCGCGCTGAGCGCGGCGATGGCCATCAACCTCACCGTGTTCATCGCCGCCACCCGGCCGTTGCCGCCGCTGGCCCTGCCCCGCCTGGACGTGCCGGCGCTGAGCGCGCGTTTCATCCCGCCCAAGCCCAAGCCGGTCGAAACGCCACCGCTACCGGCCGTGACGCCGGTCACGCGGCACGCGCCGGTGCATATCACCGTGCCCGTCGCCACCACCCTGCACATCAGCGACGAAGGCACCGTGGCGGCGCCCCCGATCCACGTCCCCACGATCGCGCCACCGGCGATCAACGCAACGCCGGCCACCGCGCCGGGCGAGCCGGTCGAAGCCAGCCTGGCCTACCGCAGCGCGCCGCTGGTCTTCCCGCCGCAGGCGATCCACCAGCATATGCACGGCACAGTACTGCTGCGCGTACTGGTGGACGAAGAGGGCAAGCCGGTCGATGTGATCGTGGAACAGAGCAGCGGCTACAGGTTGCTCGATCGCAGTGCACGTGAGCAGGTGCTCGCGGGTTGGCGCTTCCAGCCAGCCAGCGTGGATGGGCATGCGGTACGCGCCTGGGCGCGGGTACCGGTGAGTTTCGAGCTGCGCAAGCTGTAAAAAGCCACCCAGCATCGCGCACTTAGGAGTTACGACTGCTTAACGGCGCCCATGATCCACTGGGCGCCGTTCTTCGTACGGTCCCACGCATGGCAAACCACAGGCAAAGCTTGGAGGCGCTGCGTCGCATCGCGCTGACGCACTGCCGAGGGGAGCACCCCGACCTGGCCGCCCTCGCCCGCGAACTGGGCAGCGCGGTCCGCGTCCACGCCGAGGGCCTGGCCAAGCTCGCCGCCCGCGCCCGCGTCGCCGGCGCACCACGCATCCGGCCGCTGCGCACCGGCACCCAGAACGTCCAGTTGCTGCTGATCGCATGGCCGGCGAACCACGTCTCCGCGTTGCACGATCATGGTGCGCGCTGGGGGCTGGAGATTCCTCTGCACGGCGCGCTGGAAATCGACGCCTGGCGTCGCCAGAGCGACGGCGGCGACCCGCTGGCACACGGGCGCCACTGGCTCGGCCCGGGCGACGCGTTGTGGTTCGACGCCGACCAGTCGCGCCTGCACCGCTGCCGCAACCTTTCCGGTCGCGAGGCAGCGCTGAGCCTGCACCTTTTCGGGGGCGCTCCCGGCACAGGCCTGGCCTATGCCCCGACTACCTCCACCTGGCAGCGGATGCCCCCCTCGCGGCCGGCCATCGCCGGCCCGCTGCCGGGCTGACCGCCGGCCACCGGAGAGCCGCCATGTTCCGACGGGTCGCCATCATCGGCGGCGGTGCTTCGGCCGTCGCGCTGCTCAGCGAGCTGGTCGACCGGGCCAGCGGGCCGCTGCACCTGGACTGGTACACCGGCGGCGCGACGCATCCCGGGCGCGGCATCGCCTACGGCACGACCTCGCCGCGCCACCTGCTCAACGTGCGTGCGGCCACCATGGGCATGTTCTCGCGCCGGCCGCGCGGCTTCCTGGATTTCGCCCAGCGCCTCGACCCGCAGGTGGCCGGCACCGATTTCCTGCCCCGGCGCCTGTACGGCGATTACCTGGAAGACGAGGTAGCGCACGTCCTGGCGCAGTCACGCAGCCGCGGCGTGGACGTGCGCGTGGTGCCGTTCGCGGCCGATGCGCTGGTGCCCGAGATCGACGGCGTCACGGTGATCCAGGGCGAACGCGCCAGTCGCGCGGATGCCGCGGTCCTCGCCATCGGCGCGTTGCCGGTGCGGCCGCTCGAGGGCGTCGACGCCGCGCTGCTGGCCCAGGGCCGCTACGTCATCGACCCGTGGGCGCTGCTGGCACAGGCTGGGCCGGATCCGGCGCCGCGCGAGGTTGCCTTGGTCGGCCTCGGGTTGACCGCCGTGGACGTATTGCTGGAACTGGCCGATCGCTGGCCGCATGCGCACTTCACCGCCATCTCCCGCCACGGACGGCTGCCCGCCGCGCACCTGCCTGTATCGACGGTGCCCGACGACGATGGCGGCGCGCTGCTCGATGCCATGCACGAGGTGCCCGAGGTCCGTCGCTGGCTTCGCCTGTTGCGCGAGGCGATCGCCGCCAGCGATGACTGGCGCGTGGTGATCGACGGCCTGCGTCCCTCCACGCCCGGATTGTGGGACGCGCTACCGCTGCCGGAACGCGCACGGTTCCTTCGACATGCCCGCTGGGCATGGGAACGCGCGCGCCACCGCATGCCGCCGCAGGTCGAGCGGCAGGTGCTGGCGCTCGAACGCGAAGGGCGGCTGCAACGGGTGAGCGGTCGCGTCACGGGCGCCAGGCCGTCCCAGGGATGCGTGGAACTGCAGGCATGGCACGCCGGCGCGCGCACGCCGGTACGCGCAGACATCGCGATCCAGACCGTGGGCCTGGACACCGACCTGCGCAACACGGTCCACCCGCTGATGCGCCAGTTGGTCACCAACGGCCACGTCACTCCCGACCCGCTGGGCCTCGGTTGCCAGGCAACGCCGGACGGCCGCCTGTGCCACGAAGGGACGCCGTGGCCACGCCTGTTCGGCATCGGCAGCCTGTTGCGCAGTGCGCGCTGGGAATCGATCGCGATGCCCGAAATCCGGCTGCAGGCGCGGATGCTCGCCTCGCAGATGCTGGAGCCGGACGCTGCGGCGGCACGGCGGCGACTCGCTTCACAGGCTGGCTGAAGGCGTTGGGCGGCTGCAGCCGCATGCATCCCGTGGCGAAAGGTAGTGGTCTGGAGCGCACCCTACGTCACCTGCGTCGCGTCGCCCATTCGCTGGCCATCCAGGCGAGCCCGATGCCGATCGCCACGCCCGCCAGCTCGCACAGCACGCGCGTGCCCAGCCCGTCCGGATCATGCACCTCGGCCAGCTTCACGCGCAGCAGTTGCACCGACTGCAGGCGCGCGTAGTTGAAGTAGAAGAGGTCGGCCAGGTCGCCGCTTGCGGCGAGCGCGACGCCGAGCACGAAGGCCCATCCCATCTGCGCGCCATGGCTCCAGGCCTGGCGCGTGCGCCAGCGGAACAGCAGCAAGAGCAGCGCGCCGACCACCGCCGCGATCAGGCCCGCCTGCAGGCCGCCGGTCCAGCCATAGCCCATCCAGGATTGGTCGTAGTGCATCGCCGTCCGCCGTTGGTGAAGCGGCATTATGCAGGGAGCTCCCGCGCCGCCGCATGGAGGGTGACCCACTACACTGCGCCGATGACGCAACCGCCTTGCCCGCATGACACCGCACTGATCCTGGTCGACGTCCAGCCCGACTTCATGCCCGGCGGTCCGCTGGCCTGCCACGAGGGCGACGCGATCGTGCCCGGCATCGATGCCCTGCTTCGCGCCCGCCGCTATCGCCACGTCGTCGCCACGCAGGACTGGCACCCGAGCGAGCATGTTTCCTTCGCCGCCAACCATCCGGGCCTGGCACCGTTCGCGCAGATCACGTTGCACGGCCAGCCTCAGACGCTGTGGCCGACGCACTGCGTGGCGGGCACGGCCGGCGCCGCGCTGCATCCGGCGATCGACTGGACGCCACTGGACCTCGTCGTGCGCAAGGGCACCGACGTCGCGGTCAACTCCTACAGCGCCTTTCGCGAAAACCATGGCCCCGGCGGCACGCGCCCGCCGACGGGACTCGCCGGCTGGCTGCGCGAGCGCGGCGTGACCGAGGTGCACGTGTGCGGACTGGCGCGCGACGTGTGCGTGCTGTGGACGGTGCAGGATGCACGGGCGCTGGGCTTGCGCGCACACATGCTCTGGGAGCTGACGCGGCCGGTAACTCCCGCCAGCGACGAGCACACCCGCGCCGCGCTGGCCGGCCCCTTTTCGCCAGAGAGTTGAAGGTTCTAGCGCGTCTTTCCGGTGACCGGATCAGGCCTCGTTCTCGCCCGATATCGTCGCGCGGGGCTCGCCGTCGTCGTCCACGCTGACGTGCACGCTGATCGGCCGGCAGCACACCTGGCAGTCCTCGATGTAGTGCTGGTCGCCGGCCGAGGCATCGAGCACGAGTTCGATCGGCTCGCCGCAGTACGGGCACTGGACGGTCTGGGATGTCAGCATGCTCCTCTCCTGGCTCGTTCCGGGCCGAAGGCTGGGCGGCCGCGGGATATACTGCCGCTCCGCTTCCAGTGACCGCCATGGCAGAACGCCACTTCGACCGCCATTTCGTCCGCTCCGGCGCCAGCGCCGAAGGCTCGCGCTATACCGCCTGGCTGGCCGTGTCGCCCACGGACAGGCACGGCTTTCCGGTGTACTACGCCATCTGCGAAAACCGCAGCTTCCGCGAACAGGCCAAGGCCGAGCAGGCGGCGGCCGAAGCGCTGGCCGCCCTGTTGGCACTGGAAGAGGATGGCACGCCGGTCTTCCCCGAAAACTACACCGGTTTCGCGGACAGTCCCTGAACAGGCGCATCCGCGCCTTTGCGGCGGATGCCTAGGCCTCCGGGCATGACGCCCGCCACGCTTGCGGCGTCACGATGGCAAAGCCGTGCTCGCGCAGGCAGCGGCGGTTCCAGGCAAGCAACGCACGATCGCGGCTGAACAGCCAGCGCGCGCCGGCGCACGCCGCCAGCTCGAGGAACTTCTGGTCGTCCGGATCGGCGCAGCGCGGCAAGCGCACCGCAGCCATCCGGGCTTCCGGTAGTCGCCGCACGAGCGCCTCGAAGGCGGCGATCGCACGAGCCCTTACGGCATCTTCCAATGCCAGTTGCGGATAGCCGAGCACCATCCGCCATTCGTCCTCGCAGGCCGCCACGGTCACCGCTTCGACGGCACCGTTCTGCAGCGCATCGGCCAGGCCCGCACAACGCGGATCGGCGAACACGAAAAGGTCCAGGCAGACGTTGGTGTCCAGCACCACGCGTGGCGGCGAGTCAGCCATCGCGGCCAACTCAGGAGGCGATCAACGAGGCGGCCGCGCGTTCGGCGAGCCGCGCCACCGCGGCGGGAATACCGGCCGTGTCCTCTACCGTGACGAAGCGCTCTTCCTCCCCGCTCAGTCCCGTCTCCAGCTCGTGCGCCCAGGTCACGTGGTAGGGCATGTGCACGCCCCAGCCGCCCAGCGCCAGCACCGGTTCGATGTCCGAGCGCAGCGAATTGCCGACCATCGCGAACTGCGCCGGCGCCAGGCCGAATTCGCCCAGCACGCGATGGTAGGTGCGCTCGTTCTTTTCCGAGACGATCTCGATGCGCCGGAAGAGATCCGACAAGCCGGATTCGGCGACCTTCTTTTCCTGGTGGAACAGGTCGCCCTTGGTGATCAGCACGATCGCGTGTTTCGCGGCCACGGCCTCGACCGCCTCGCGAATGCCGGGCAGCAGTTCCACCGGATGCCCGAGCACCGCCTTGCCCAGCTGCACGATGCGATGGATGTCGCGCGCTTCGATGCGCGCCCCGGTGAGGGCGATCGCGGTTTCCACCATCGAAAGCGTCATGCCCTTGGCACCGTAGCCGAACAGCTTGAGGTTGCACCGCTCGGTGGCCAGCATGCTCGCCTGCACCTGGCTGTCGGTCACATCGATGTAACGGGCGAGGATGGCCTGGAATTCGGCGCCGGCTGCCTGGTAGTAGCCCTCGCTGTGCCAGAGGGTGTCATCGCCGTCGAATCCGATCAGTTCCAGCATGGGTGTGCGCCGTGGTGGGAGCTGCCCATTCTCCCACGCACGGCACGCACGTGGCCGCCCCGGATGGCGGCCACCTCAGGGCGTCAGTGGAAGACGCCGAGCAGCCAAAGCACGATCACGATCACGATGATCAGGCCCAGGCCACCGCTGGGGCCGTAGCCCCAGGAGCGCGAGTAGCCCCAGGTCGGCAGGCCGATCAGCGCGAGGATCACCAGGATGACCAGGATGGTAACCAGCATTGAATTACTCCTTGCCGTTGAGGGTGCTTGCCATCGTGCTCGCCACACCCGTCTAGGGGGTGTGAGGCGGCCGAGCGGAAAACGTGCAGGCGCCCGCCTGGCACGCTGCCGCTCCGGCGAAGGTTCGGGAAGGGTGAAGCACGCGCCAACAACGGATGATTCGCGTCTGGCAAACGGCGTCCGAATTCCTGAGACAGCGGCCGCCTATCGTGCCCGGGCCGTCGCGGTCCCTCCGCCGCCGGTGTCCGATCTGCTTGGCAGTGGCTCGGTTCTTCTGGCCGCGCCCCGTGCAGGCGCGGCCTTTTTTTTCAGGCGGCCATTGAAGGCGATCGCTTCAGGCGCCCACGCGCTCGCGCACCGCGTCCATGTCACGCACCGGGCGTACCTCGATCGCACCGATGCGCGCCCACGGGAAGGCCTGCGCGATACGCATCGCGTGATCCAGATCGTCAGCCTCGATCAGGTTGAAGCCGGCCAGGTATTCCTTGGTTTCCGCAAACGGTCCGTCGAACACGGTGGTGCGTTGCTGGCGCACGCGAAACGAGCGGGCGCTCGAGGGCGGTTCCAGCTGCTGCGAATCGAGCACGCAGCCATCGGCGCGCAGCTCGTCGGCATGTGCGAGGCAGCCGCGCATGAGCGTGTCGAACTCGCCCTCGGGGAGGGCCTGCAACAGGGCGTCGTCGACGTACACCATCATCAGGAACTTCATGGGCGTTTTCCGGCGAGGTGGGGGCGGCCGATTATGGCCGGCCCCGGCACCCGATGCAGCCTCAGTGCAGTCGCGCCACTACCTGCTTGCCCAGCGCCAGCACCGCCGGGTGCAACGAGGCGGGGTCGCGCTCGTCCACGCGCAGATTGATCTGACCCTGGTAGGCGCCCACGCGCAGCTTGAGCCCGGCGGCGCCTTCGGCGTCGGAAAGGAACGCCTCGTCGCCAAGCCCGGGTACCGGCGTGACTTGGATGCCGCGATCAGTGAAGTCCTGGCGATGCGCAGCGAGCGCCTGCTTCGCCAGGTCGGGCGACGCCATGCGGGTGACGTCGATCAGCAGCTTGGTCCGGTAGTCGCCCGGCTTCGGCTGGTGCAGATACGAGCACATGCCGCCAGCGCCGGGTGTCTGTTCGGTGACGGTGTCGGCGCCATTGGCCTGCAGGATGCCCGCCACATCGGCCACCGGCATCAGACTGCACAGGTCCAGTGGCTGGTCGGCCACGGTGGGCGCGGCGGCGGTGGGCGCGCCTACTGATGTGTCGGCAGCCTGATCGTGCGACGAACAACCGGCCAGCAGCAAGCCGCCCAGCGCCAGCACCATGTGGAAACGCTTCATCGGATGTCCTCCCAAAGCCGCACATCGCGGTGGCAGGATCATAGACGGGCGAATGCCGGATAGGCGAAGGGCGGCCCATGGCCGCCCTTCGCCCTTGCATGGACCGATGGGGTCAATCGTTCTTGTGGCTCTGCTGGCCCGCCTTGACGTGCTGCTCGTGCGTACCGCCGCTGCTCTGCTGGCCTGCGCGCACATGCTCTTCGTGCGTGGCGTGATCACCGCCCCCGGCCTTGCCGCCCTTGCTGGCAATGGAACGCTGCTTTTCTTCGTCCATCGATGCGAAACCGCGCTTGTCGTCACTCATGCGTTTCTCCTGTCGTTTGGAAGGGAAAGTCCGCTCGGATGGCGGACCCTTTCCACCCTATCGGCAGGGCCATAAAGAAGCCCTTAGCCCAAGATCAACGGCCTCCTCTACAGGCGTGCGTTCACCTTGGTTTGCGCGGTGCCCGCACAGGGCCGGCCATCCTTTTGTCTCGCCGGTGGCCGCCCAAGCCAGCGCCCGCATGCAGGAGGCGGCCGCCGGATCCGGACCGCATCGCTTCCGCGCCCTGCCCTGGCACGCGTCGCATGCGCCATCATTTATGGACGTCTAGACGTCCATTACGTGAGCGCGCGATCCCATGGCATCTCCTCGGCGCACCCGACGTGCGCCGTGACTGTCGCCTGCGCGCGCATGCTGACCATGACTGGGCCCGCCAGACGCCGTAGCCCATGGAAAACGGGCGGCGACGATCTGCGAAAAGGCCTGTTGGCTCGACGCCATTGAGCGGATGGCCATAAGTATCAACCTGGCGAAGGCCAGGAATCTCATTGGCGTCGGTTCGCGGGGGCGGCAATAGCGCAAAATGCGCCACGCAACGGATGAATGGCGGGCTGACGCGCCCGCCATTCAAAGGGAACCATTCGCGTGACCCGACCTTCGGTCGAAGCGCCGGGTCTGGCCGGTCAACCGGTCGTGCCGGAGGACATCGACTGATCGCCGCTGGACTGCCCAGCAAAATCCACCACCAGCGTCACGCGCCGGTTGGAGGCGCCTTCCTCACGCGTCTTGCCGCGCTCGACCTGGCGATCGCTCGCCTCGCCGTAGCTGACCGCACGCAGGTGGTCGGCGGACAGCCCGTTCTGCGCAAGGTAGTCGCGCACCGCTTGGGCACGACGCTCGCCGAGGCGACGGTTGTAGCTGGCCGAACCGGCCGGATCGGCGAAGCCTTCCACGGTAATCACGGCATCGGGGTAATGCTGGCTGACGACCTTGGCGAAGTCGTCCAGCAACGGCTTGTCCTCGTCACGCAGGGTGGAGTCGTTGAAAGCAAAGTGCGCCGCGGTATCCAGCCGTACGCGACCGGCCATCTGCGAGATCTGGGCGTCGTACTTGGCGAAGCGCTGCTGCATTTCCTGGGTCAGCGAGTCGAGCTGCTGCTGCTGCTTCTGGTCGTTGGCGCGCAGTTCGGCGATTGCGGCATCGTAATCGGCCTTCTTCACGTAGTTCGTGCAACCGCCGAGCGCGATCGCGGTGACTACCAGCGATCCCGCGGCCCACCGGAATGTCGAATGTGCCATGTGCGCCTTCTCCTTCATGAGCGAGCCCTTGGCGGATGCCTGCCCTTCGGACAGCCACCACCGTGTCGGCCCAGAAGCTCGGACCGTAGCACTGCCGGTCGCGCGCTACCTTGACGTTGCCTGACTCGGACGGCCAGTCGTGCGCCACTGCATACAGGTGGATGTATTCCGTTCACGGTCGTGCAGGGCATGCATGCGCCTTTAAGGCTGCCAGGGTTGACCTCTCTGAGGTGAGCAGAAAAAGCGCTGGCCTCAGATCTGCGAATCGCGTTGCGCGTCATTGCCGCTCTGGCCACCCTGGATCACGCCTTCGTCGGCCTCCTCCCCCGGCATGCGGGACGGCGCCATGCGCGCCGGGCCACCCGGCGAGCCGTCAGTGCCGCCGCGGTTGGGCGAATCCGCACCGGTGGTCCGTTCGGCCGGATCACGCGGCGCGCCATGCACGCGGGTGTCCTGCTGCGCGCCCAGGTCGGCGGCCGCACCGGAATTGCGCGAAGCCGGCACGCCGGTGCTGTCACTGGAGACGTGCCCGCCGTCGTCGCCGCTGAGACCCTGCTCGGCGCTGCCCTTGCGCGCCGGACCGCCTTCGTCCATCGACAGGCCCGGCGGATCCACGCGCGGCAGGCCACCGGGCAGCCCCGCGGAGGCATCGAATTCCTCGCGCGCCGCCTGGGCGACCTTGTGGCTGATGCCCCCTTGGCTCTGCGTGTTCGAGCCGGCGGTCTTGCCCCCGGCCCCCGGATCCATCGGACCGCCGATCGGTTCGCGGCCGGGTTCGTTGCGTTGGTTGCCCATGGCTTTTTTCCCTTGGCTGTGCGTGCCGGAAAGTCTGGTCCGACGGCCGTAAGGGCGGCGTCGAAGCGCGCCAGCGGGCTCATCGCCACGGCCGTAGCCTGCGCATTACAGGTATCTAACAAGGTTCGGTGCACATTCAGCATTCCAGGCAGCGATCACATCGCCGCCAAGGCCCGGTTCGACGGTTCAGGATGCGCATATGAGCACGCATGCACAGCTTCCCCATCCATCCCTGTGGCCCACCACCCGGTGGCGCCAGCTGGCGCTGCGTATCGGCCGCCAGCTGGGCCTCATCGCCGATCAGGCGCCCGCGCTTCCGCCGACGCGGCGGCAACAGCTGCTCGCGGCGCAGGACCGTCGCCGCGCCGAGCAGCGTCGTGCGGCCGAACTGGCGCGCGGCCACCGCTGATCCTGGAGCGGAACCGCCGTCGCCCACCATCAGGGGCCGCAAACCCAGTAGTAGAAATCCTGCGCGATGATTTTCTCGCCGGCCTCCGGCGTGTACCCGTAACGCGCGTGTTCGCCGCGCGCCACGATCTGCCGGGCGAAGGCATCGGCGAGGCGCCGGGTCGGGTCGCGGCCGAGCAGGAACGCACGGAAACCGTCGTAACGGGCCCGCTCGGTTCGCGCGTCGGACTGGATGATGTGATCGGCATCCACCGGGGCTGACTCCTTGCCGGAAAAAGACATGCCGGCGCACGTTCCACCGCCCGCCTGGCTACGCCAGCGTACGTTCGTCCGGGTGAAGCTGCCGCGCGCGATCGGTCGTCGGGCCCTGCATCGAACTGACGCGCGCCGCCGTCGCCGACGGAATCTACACGTTCCTTTGCCTCGGCCCGTCAGACGCTGGGGCCGCTTGCGCATTCCCGTGTCAGCGCGAGCGACGCCCGACACGCCCCGGGACCGCCACCGAGCCATGTCCCCTCACCGCGATGCCGCCGACGAGCGCGACCGCCCTGGACGGGCGGCCCGCCTCGAACAGGAAAACGCGCGCTTGCGTGCGGCGCTCGAGCGTGCCGGCATGGATGTCGACGCGGCGCTGGGCGAGGCCGATGTCGCACGCCAGGCGACCCGGCAGGCGCATGACGACGCGGCCACGGCGGCGCAGGATCACGAACTAGCGATCAAACAAGGCCGGGCAGAGCTGGCCGACGCCGAAGCCCTCAACGCCGACCTGCGCCGGAGCAATGCCGCGCTGGCGGCCAGCCAGGCCGCCTTGAACCGCAGCCAGGAGCGGTTCCACGGTCTGTTCGCCATGAATACGCTCGGGGTGATGATCTGGGGAGCGGACCTGACCCTTGCCGAAGTGAACGACGGTTTCCTGGCGATGACCGGATTCAGCCGCGAGGAAGCGATCGGCCTGTCCTGGCAGGCGCTGACGCCGCCGGAGTTCCAGGCGGTCTCGCTCCGCGCCATCGAACAGCTGCAGGCGACCGGGGAAAGTACGCCCTACGAAAAGCAATACCTGCGCAAGGACGGTTCGAGATGGTGGGGCCGTTTCGCAGCGCGCAGGGTTGGTGAGGTAACGCTGGGCGTGGTGCTGGACGTCAGCGATCGGCGCGACGCACAAGAGGCCCTGCGCGAGAGCGAGGAGCAGTTGCGCCTGATCGTTGAAAGCGCCCGCGACTACGCCATCCTCGCCACGGATACGGAGGGCATCGTCACGCGCTGGCTGCCCGGCGCGACCGCCGTGTTCGGCTGGTCCGCCGAGGAAGCGATCGGACGGCCCGCATCCGTCATTTTCACCCCCGAGGACCGCGCCTCGGGCCGCCCCGCCAAGGAGATGGCGACCGCGCGTGAGCATGGCGTGGCGCCGGACGTGCGCTGGCATGTCCGTTGCGACGGCGCGCGGGTGTTCATCGAGGGCCACTTGATGGCGCTGCGTGGGCCGGACGGCGAGCTGCGCGGCTACCTGAAGATCGGCCAGGACATCACCGAACGCTGGACGGCCGAGGAACAGCTGCGCGAGAGCGAGATCGCGCTGCGCCACCTCAACGAAACCCTCGAGGCGCAGGTCGACGCGCGCACCGCCGAACTGCGCCGGGCCGTGGAAGCGCTGCATGCCGAGGCGGTCGATCGCATACAGATCGAAGAAGCGCTGCGCCAGGCGCAGAAGATGGAAGCGGTCGGCCAGCTCACCGGCGGCCTGGCACACGATTTCAACAACCTGCTGACCGGCATCGTCGGCAGTCTCGACCTGCTGCACAGGCGCACGGCGCAGGGACGCTACAACGACCTGGACCGCTACATCGCCGCCGCCCGCGGCGCCGCGGACCGCGCGGCAGCGCTGACCCACCGCCTGCTGGCGTTCTCCCGGCGCCAGACGCTCGATCCGCGTCCGACCGACCTCAACGCCCTCGTGCACGGCATGGTGGAGTTGCTCCGGCGCACCATCGGCCCGCACATCAGTTTGGAGGTCGAGCGCGCAAACGACCTGTGGACCACGCTGTGCGATCCCAACCAGCTGGAAAACGCGTTGCTCAACCTGTGCATCAATGCCCGCGATGCCATGCCCGACGGCGGGCGCCTGGTCATCGATACCGCCAACACCCGGCTCGATGCCACGGCCGCCAAAGGGCTGGACATGGTGCCGGGCGCCTACGTCGCGCTGCGCGTGACCGATAGCGGAACAGGCATGCCGCCGGAGGTGATCGCGCGCGCCTTCGACCCGTTCTACACCACCAAGCCGCAGGGCCAGGGCACCGGGTTGGGGCTGTCGATGGTGTACGGCTTCGCGCGCCAGAGCGGCGGCCAGGTGCGCATCGACTCCACGCCCGGGCGCGGCAGCGCGGTGACGATCTACCTGCCCCGCCACGAGGGCGAGCCCGCGACCGACGCCGGCATCACCGACATGGCGAGCGCGCCCCAGGCCAGCGCCAACGAGGCCGTACTGGTCGTGGACGACGAGCCGACGGTGCGCATGCTGGTGGGCGAGGTGCTGCGCGAATTCGGCTACACCGCGATCGAGGCGGCTGACGCGGCCTCGGCGTTGCGGGTGTTGCAGTCGCAGGTGCGCGTGGACCTATTGGTCACGGACATCGGTCTGCCGGGCGGCATCGGCGGCCGGCAGCTGGCCGACACGGCGAGGGCGTTCCGCCCCACGTTGCGCGTGCTGTTCATCACCGGCTATGCCGAACACACCGCGCTCGGTCCCCTGCAGCCCGGCATGCAGGTGATGGTCAAGCCGTTCGCCATGGACGCGCTGGCCTCGCGCATCCGCGACATGCTCGGTGGCGCGCCGCCCCAGGGCGATCCTTCCACGGCGCGCTGAATTTTCTCGCGACGATGGGCCCGGCCAGCGCCGGGCGTTTCTCCGCGCCTGCGGAAGACCCATTCCACTCACTCCCTTCAGGCGGACGGTTATGGGAACGGGTGACGCCGCAACACGAGGCTGAAGCCGAACACCGGCAACTCGCCCTGCATGAAATCCAGCTCCGGCGCACGCTCGAAGCCCAGTCGCTCGTACATGCCCCAGGCCACCTGCATAGCGCGGGTGGTGTGCAACACCACGCGTGCGTGGCCGCGCTCGCGTGCGCGCTGGATGCAGGCCTCGGTAAGCGCCCGCCCCACGCCCAGGCCGCGCGCTGCCGGCGCCACGCCGAGCAGACGGATGCCCGAGGCGTGGACGAGGGTGCCGGCGCTCCCGCCCGAGCCGTAGTGCGCCATGTCGCCGAAATAGACCACGCCGCCGAGCAGCCGGTCGTCTGCGTCCAGCGCCGCCAGCAACTGCGCCTCTGGCTTGCGGGTGAACTCGCCGATGTTCGCCAGCAGGGCGTAGTAGCGCGGCTGTTCGTCGGGACCGGGAAAACCCTCCAGCCGCGCGTACACGTCCACCAGCAGGCGCCCGAGCGCCTCGAATTCCTCGGGGCGCGCCTCGCGAATGCGCACGCCGGTCACTGGTCGCTCGAACGCACCAGCGCGAGCCCTGCCGGCGTCAGTTCCAGTCCCGGCGCGCCTTCGCAAACGTGCTGGGGCCGGCGCACCAGTCCGGCCAGCGTGAGCCGCGCCACCGCCGGTTCCGGCACGGTGGCTCCCTGCCCTTCGGCCACTCGGGCGAGGTGGGCCAGGTCCTCCAGGTCGAGCTTGTCGGTCATCGTCGGTGTCCTTCGATCGCGTCCCCGGGCCTGCGCGCAAACGGCCACCAGCCCGTGCCCCAAAGGGCATAGCGATCGGCCGCCCGCTCGAACCGATTGTGCACGCTGACGCCTCCGCACAGCAGGTACAGCGGCAGGAACAGCGGGCCCAGCATCATGTACTGGTACACGTGCGCGCGCTCGTGGTCGGCCAGCGACACGTGCGGTTCGACCGCGTGCCCGGCGCGATGCGCGTAGGTCGGACAGACTACGTCCAGGCTGTCGCCGGTGTGCAGGATGACGTTGCCCAGGGTGAGCGCGTCCGCGGACGCCCATGGCATCCGCGCGAACACCAGCGCGAGTTCGCGGGGACGCCATCGCACGCGCGCGCCCAAGGTCATGCCGATACCGCCGGCAAGCAGTCCGAGCAACGTGTTGGGCGAGGCCCACAGGCCGCCTAGCGCGAGGCCGAGGACGCCGGCCAGGCGCGGCTGGTGCGGTGCGTGTGCCCTCAGCAGGACCCCACCAGTTCGTGTGCGAACGAACTGGCCGCCGCCATCGCCTGGTCCTCGTCGCTGAAGTGTTCGCCGGGCACCACGCGCATGGTGCCGTCCGGAAGGCGCACGGTGACGCTCAGCAGGCCGTCGGCCTGTTCGTTGAGGATCGCCACGAAATGCTTGCCGCTGTCCTCGAAGGTGCGCTCATGATGGGTGTGCTGCATGAAAAACTCCTCGGGGTTGGGTACTTCCATCTTGCGGGCGGCTATCGCCAACGCAAGCAGGCACGGCCGCAGCCGCGACTAGACCGGCAACGGACCGGGCGGGAAAGGAAGCGGGATCAACGCGACATCGCCCTGCCTGCGCTTGGCCGCCGCGATGCCCGCCTGGCAACCGGCTTCGGCCGCTTCGAACAGGTCTGCATAAGGGGCGCCGTCCCGGACGGTGTCGGTTCGGATCAACGGCAGGCCCGGCTGGGCCCGCAACAGGGCGAACTGGCCGACGAAACCCGGCCCTTCGGCAGGCACGATCCACGAGCCCACCACCACGATGTCCCCGACGAGGTATGCCATGGACCTGCTCCTCCGCCTTGGGCCCATGGTGGGCTCGCGCCACATCACGCCAGCATGAAAATCATGCGGACAAGGCGGTGAAGTGTGACCTCCCGCTCATGGCAGACACCGATCGCGCAGGCGTTCAGGCAGGCGACGGCAAAAGGGAGGTGCGGAACTGGAAGCACTCGATGCCCAGCCCCTCGCGGAAGTAGAAACGGTGCGCCTGCTCGCGCACGACACGTGAGATCAGCTGCAACTCGCTGCAGCCTTGCGCGCGCCCGGTTTCCTTGAGCCAGTCCAGCAGCCGTGCGCCGTAGCCGCGCGAGCGCACGCGTGCGTCGGTGACGAAGTCGTCCACGTACAGCAGGCGACCGCAGTAGAGCATATCCATGATGCGGTATCCGGCGACGGCGCGGACCTCTCCTTCGTCCACCAGCCGGGCCAGGCAGAATCCGTCGGACTGCATCAGCTCGCGCACCCGCCAGACATACGCGGCGCGTTCGAGCGATGGCCTCAGCTGCACCATCACGTCGAAGGTGCTGGCGATCCCGGCATCGGTGTCGACCTGTTCGATGATCACGGACGGCTCCAGACAATGTGCCCGGCCAATGTAGCGTTTTCCATGGAAGCCGGCGGCACCCGGCCGACCCATCGAGCCGGCCGCGCATTCAGGCACGGTCGACGCGCGCCGCGTAGCAGCCCCGCGTGGCGTAGTGCGCATGCAGGTAGTCCACGCCCGACCGGGCGAACAGGCGCCCGATCGCCGCTTCCAAGTCGGTGCCATCGACCAGTTCGGCCTCGACCATCATGTGGCTGGCGTCGAACGCGCGCAGCGAGATCGGCCGGATGCGGATGACGTCCGGGATGTGGTCGACGGCGTCGTAAGCGGAGTCGGCACCCTCGCGCACGAAGATGGCATGGCTGGCGCGAAACGGCGTGTCGGCAGGCTGGTGGGTGTAGTTCAGCAGCAGCGCCGTCTCGCCCGGCTCGAGGTCGCGCAGCTCGATGCGGTCGGGGAAGCCGGGCGCGTGGTCGACCAGGTAGCGGCGTGCGCCGGCGGCAGCCAGCGCCGCATCGTCCAGGCCGAACAGGTGGCGGAAGGGTTCGGGCGAAAGCCCGCGGATACGGAAGGCCATGGCGAGCTCCAATGGGTGGGATCGCGCAAGGCTAGGTCGTGCACTGCCACCTGGCACTCCGGTTCTTGCGCAAGCCGCCCGCCACGATCGACGCCGCGCTCACGCGCACTTTCGCGCGTCTGTCGAGAATGGCTGCAACTCACCGATGGGAGCAGCGCATGAACACGTCCAATCCCGGCCAGGCCGACGAGGCGGACCGCAACCAGCGTACCGGGGGCGATCCCGGCAAGGCGATCCCGAAGCGCCCGGCGGACACGACCGCCAGCGGCGAAGCCACGAACGACACCGGCGAGGACAACCAACGCCAGAAGGGCGAGCGGCCCGCGGAGGATTACGTGCGTCGCTGAGCGGCCGGCGGGGGCGCGCTGGCGCGCCCCCGACACGGGCCGCCTTCAGCGCGAGGTGTCGCTGGCGGTGGTCTCGCTGAGCTTGAGCTTCTGCCGCTGGTAGTCGATCAGCAGCTGATTGGCATCCATGTAGCGCTTTTCCTTCAACGCGTCCTGCATCATCTGGGCGATCTCCTGATCGCTCTTGCCGCGGATCTGCGCATGATGAATGCGGGATGCCATGACGGGGTCGTAAGCGGCGGCCACGAACTTGGCGCCCTCGGGCGACATGCCCATGTTCTGCCACGCCTCGGCCAGCTTGGTGCGCAGCTTGACCAGGTTGGCCATGGAATCCAGCCAGGCCTGGCGGTCGCCGTACTCCGCCGCCTGGGCATTGTGGCCTGCGGCCCTGGCACGATTCCGCTCGAGGTCCTGCATGGAGTTCCTCGGCGTCGGATTGGAACGCTGTTGCGCCTGGATCGCTGGCGCAGCCAGCGCCAGCAGCACGATAAAGAGAAAACGACCGTTCATGGCACCCACCTCCCCGGTTTTCGGGCCGGCCCGGCAAAGACCGGCAACTGGAAGTCCATCCCCACCCTATCCGCGCATCCTATACCGGCGAACATCCGACGCAAGGTATCGAGGCCCGTGTCGCGCCATCCGTGCCCGCCAAATGCCTTCGTCCCGGCCGCAGCGGGGCAGAGGATTCCGTCAGGATCGCCGCTTCATTCCTGCCGGAGGCATCGCCATGAAACGCCGCGACTTCATCAAGGGCAGTCTGCTGGGCGCCCTGCTCCCGGCCGCACTGGCCCATGCGCGCCCGGACGCCAGCGCCGCGCCCGACGCGGCCGGCCGGCTCGCCGCGCTGCAACGGCGCCACGGCGGGCGCCTGGGTGTGGCCATCCTCGACACCGGCAGCGGCCGGCGCGCAGACTGCCGCGGCGACGAACGGTTCCTGATGTGCAGCACCTTCAAGGTGCTCGCCGTGGCCGCGGTGCTGGCGCGGGTCGACCGCGGCGATGAGCGGCTGGACCGGCGTATCGTGTTCGGCCCGAAGGTATTGCTCGACTATGCGCCGGTCGCCCGGTTGCATACCGGCGCTCCGGGCATGACGGTCGAGGCTCTGTGCGCGGCGACACTCACCGTCAGCGACAACACGGCCGCCAATCTCCTGCTCGACGCGCTCGGCGGGCCGCAGGCGGTCACCGCCTTCGTGCGCGGCCTGGGCGATACCGTGACCCGGCTGGACCGCACCGAACCGGAACTCAACGTCACCCGGCCCGGCGACCTGCGAGACACCACCACGCCGCGCGCCATGCTGGACACCCTGCGGCACCTGCTCTTGGGCGAGGCACTGGGCGCCGCGTCGCGGGCGCGGCTGCTCGGCTGGATGCGCGGCTGCCTGACCGGTACCGACAAGCTGCGTGCCGGCCTGCCCGCCGGCTGGAGCGCGGGCGACAAGACCGGCAGCGGCGCGCAGGGCGAAACCAACGACATCGCCATCCTGTTCCCGCCGGATCGCCCGCCGCTGCTGGTCACCGCCTACTACGCCGCACCCGCCATCGACGCGCGCCAGCGCAGCGCGGTGCTTGCCGAGGTGGGGCGGATCGCCGCCACGCTGTAGCGAACGACGCTCTCGCCGGCAGGCCGACGCTACGCTTCGACGTGCTTGCTTAGCGCCCGCGCCCGGCGCGACCGGATGCGAGCATGCGGTCCGTCGACCGCACGCATCGGCGCGTCAGCGCCCGATGTATCCGGCGCGGCGAAAGCGCAGCGCGGACCAGTCCTGGTCGATGGCAACCTGGCGCACGCTGTCGAAGCCCAGCGAGCGGATGACATCCCATCCGTTGTCGCGATTGAATTCGCAGTGGTAGCGCCGGGATGTCGCTTTCGGATAGGCGAACCACAGCACGGCATCGCCCTTGGCCTTGCCCGCCAGCACCCTTGAGATCGCATCCAGCTCGCGCTGCGTCGTCACGAAGGCCAACGCGAACGCCACGCTTGCCGTGCCGGCTGGATCGCGCAGCACCCTGACTTCTTCGAGCGCCTGCAGCTCCGGCTCGAAGCTGGCCGGCGCGTCGATGACCAGGATCGCAGCCTGGCCTTTCAGGTTGAGCTTGGTGAAGACGGGCGGCACGGCCGGATCTCTCTTTTCCCGCCAGCGCGGCGCCGTTATGCGTGCGCGAGCGCGAATTCGATCGCCGCGCGCACGGCGGCCACCTGCGCCTCGTTGCACTGTTCCGCGGTCGCCTTGGGGCTGTCCGGATAGACCTCGGTGGTGGTCTTGTACGGCGCGTCGGTGATGCCGGCGCACAGCCCCAGCTGCCTGAGCGGGTAGCGGATGACGCCCGGCGCCACCACGGGCGAACCGATGATCTCGCCGTTCGCGTCGGCCGGCGCGATGTGGGTGACCTCGGCCACGGCCGCGATCACCGCCTGCTGGAACGCCGGCTGCGGGTTCACGCTGTCGTCGACCAGGTAGAACCCATCGGGGATCTGGCCGGGTTCGAACGCCTCGCCGTCGCGCGCGGCGAGCGCGGGACGGAACTCCGACTCGTCCGTATCGGTGGTCTCGTGCAGGTCCACGTGTACCCGCACGCGATCGCGCAGCGGCGCCACCAGGCGCAGGAGCGCCGCCGATTCCTGCGCCGGGCTGTCCTCGCGGAAAGAACGGTTCGGGTCGATCGCATGCGCATTCCAGCGGTGGATCCGCTCGTACGCCCACGGGCTGACACACGGTGCGATGAGCAGGTTCGCCTTGCCCTCGTAACTGGCCGCGTGCTGCTCCGCGAAGCGCAATGCGCCGTGCACGCCGCTGGTTTCGTAGCCGTGCACGCCACCGGTCACCAGCACGCAGGGAAGATCGTCGCGCCAGTTGCGGTTGCGGATCGCGAACAACGGGTAGCTGTCCGGCGGGTAGTCCAGGCTGCCGTACTGTTCGACGTCCAGGTGCGAGCGAAGGCGATCGATCACGGCCAGCACGTCGGTCTCGTAGCTGCGCTGGCGGGTCTGGCGCGACAACCACGCGGCCACTTCGACCGGTCCCCAGGGAACACCGGGCGTGCCGATCGGATACGGGGCTTGGTTCGTCATCGCGTCGCTCTCAACCGTCGGAGGGGAAGCGAAACTTTATCACCGCGTGCGCACTCCACCGACCGCGCCTTGCGCCGGTGGCCACGTGGGTAGGCGTCCGCTACCGGGACGATGCCTGCATCGGGATCGGAGCAGCGCATCGACTGCAAAGGGACGCCTGCAGAGACATCGTGCCGGCGTGCGACGCGCTCCCGCCCGTTTACATGACCGTGGTCGACCGGCGACCTCCCGTTAACCGCGCAACCGCTAGCGTCGAAGTCCAGCCAGCCACGGGAGCCATGCCATGTCCAAGGGCGACAAGTCCTCCTACACCGACAAGCAGAAGCGCGAAGCGCACCACATCGAGCAGAGCGAAAAGAAGGAAGGCAAGTCCAAGGAGACTGCCGAGCGCATTGCCTGGGCGACGGTGAACAAGCAGGACGGCGGCGGCAAGAAGTCCTGACCGCCGCGTACTGAGAAAACCGGAAACTTTTGCCAAAGGGCCCGTCCGGACCGGACGAGCCCTCGGGTAGCACCTGGGCGCTTACTTGCCCGCGTTGGCGGGCAGCGGCTCCAGGTTGAAGCTGATCGTGGTGATCTTCCGATCCAGGCCCTGCACCACGCCCGGGGTCAGATCGTTGGTCATGTTGCCGCCCAGCACCGAGTCACGATCCAGCAGCAGCCCGCAGTTGTGGCTCTTGTAGACCTCGGCGACGATCGGCTCGGCATCCTGGCCGATGCGCTGCATGGCTTTGGAGCGGGTCAGCTGGATGCGCTGGTCGAGTTCGCCCGCCTGGCCGCGGAAGGTCTGCACGCGCTGCTGCAGCGCCTCGCCCTGCTGCTTGCGGTCTGCATCGCTCAGCGACTGGGCCCTCTGCTGGAAGCCTTTGAGGTCGGCATCGAGCGGCTTGCGCTGGTTTTCCAGCTGGGTCCGCGCCTGCTCCGCCAACTGCCCCAGCCGCTGGCTCGCCGCCTGGCCTACCTTGGACTGCGCGAAGACCGCCTCGCGGGAAAGCATGCACACCCCCGCGACGGCATTACCGCCCAGGTCGGCGGCGTGCGCGGAAGACACGGGAAGCGTGGAGAAGCCGGCCACGGCGACCAGCGAGGCGGCAAGGAACGAGCGTGAAAGGTTCATGTCGGGCAGTCCGGTGTTGGGTAATGGTGCGTGGACCCCACAGGGCACGCGGCAGTTCCCCAGCATAGCGGAGCCGCGTTCGGCCCCGGCATCGGAAAAACCGGTAGCCCGTGGCGGGTGCTCCCTGCTGTTCAGCCGGGCGAGCCGGGCGCCAGCCGCGACCTACGGCCAGTCTGGACCTGGTATGCACGTAGCCGCTGGAAGTCGCGAGCGTCTGCCACCTGCCTTCTTCCGGGCAAGCATGCCGTTCGCAGCGCTTCGCCCCTTGACCTCTAGTCGACTTGAATTGGCACAGTGGGCCACCGCCTTTCGCAGGCCAGCACCGGGACACGACCCATGCACATCGCACCGCAGCTCGATGGTGGACAGTCGGCACTCTGGAACGGACCGGCCGGCCGCGCCTGGGTGGCCATGCAAGAGGTTCTGGACCGCATGTTCGAGCCGTTCGCGCAGGTGCTCCTGGACGCCGCCACACGCGAACCGGCGCGACGGGTGCTCGACGTGGGCTGCGGCGCGGGCGGCACGACGCTGGCGCTGGCCGGCCGGTTGGGATCGCACGGAGACTGCCTGGGCGTCGATGTGTCCGAGCCCTTGGTCGCGCTGGCCCGGGCGCGCGCCCGCGAAACCGGGGCGCAAGTCGGTTTCACCTGCGCAGACGCCGAAACCCACGCGTTCGAGCCGGAAAGCTTCGATCTCGTCGTCTCGCGTTTCGGCGTCATGTTCTTCGGTGACCCGGTCCGAGCCTTCGCGAACCTGCGTCGGGCGGCGCGCGACGGTGCGGCCCTGCGCTTGGTGGCTTGGCGCAGCCCCTTGGAGAATTCGTTCATGACCGCGGCCGAACGCGCCGTGGCGGCGCTGCTTCCGCCATTGGCCGCCGCCACGCCGAACGGGCCCGGCCAGTTCGCTTTCGCGGACAGCGCGCGGGTGCATGCGATCCTGGCGCAGAGCGGCTGGATCGATATCGAAATCCGTCGCCTAGACCGCGATTGCACTTTCGCCGAACGGGACCTTCTCCCCTATCTCACGCAGATGGGCTCGCTCGGCCGCGCCCTGCCCGGGCTGGATGCCTCCACGCGCGAGCGCGTCATCGAGGCAGCCCGCGCCGCCTTCCAACCCTACGTGCATGGGCCCGACGTGCGTTTTACCGCCGCCTGCTGGCAGGTCGACGCACGCGCATCTTCCGTTCGCGAGCACGCCTGACGGGTCCGCTCCATCAACTTTTCAGGAGACCAGTTCGCGTCGCCGCTACCGGGTCGAAAGCCATGCCGACCGGCTGCTCCCCGATGCCCGGCCTTCTTGCGGACGCCGCAGCCCACTATGCTCGCGCTGCACGGCGCGGGGGCGCCGGCAAGGGGAACACCATGACGACTCGTTCCAAGGGGCCGGGAGCCGGCTTGGGCTGGCTGACGCGCGGCATCGACGTGGCGTTCCGCCACCCGCGGCCGCTTATGGGCGGCGCCGGGCTGCTGCTGGTGGCCTGTCTGCTGCCTTCGCTGGCCACGCTGCCGTTCCAGTGGCATGCCATGCAGCCGGGCGCGCAGCCCAACCCGGTCATGTTCGGCGGCCTGATGTTGTTCTCGATGCTTCTGGGCCTGCTGGTGGTACCGCTCTACGCCGGATACCTGCAGATGGTCGATGCCGCCGCGCGCGGGCAGCGGCCGCACGCGCGCGACATCTTCAAGCCTTATGCGCAAGGCCAGGCGCCGCGGTTGATGGGCTATGCGCTGGTCCTGATGGCGGTCTTCGTCGCGCTGTTTGCGCTGGTGCTGCTGGCGGCCGGCGGCGGCCTCGTGGGCTGGTACATGCAGGCGATCGCCGCACAGGCCAACCACCTGCCACCGCCGGGCCTGCCGGCTGGCTTCATGAGCACCTTCGCGCTGCTCATGGTGCTCTGGCTGTTCATGATGGGCTTCTACGCGATCAGCCTCGGCCAGGTTTCGCTGGGCAACCGCAGCGTGTTCGGATCGATCGGCGACGGCGTGGCGGGCGCGCTGAAGAACGTGTTGCCGCTGCTGGTGTTCGCGTTGAGCCTGGTGCTGGTCTGGATCGTGGCGACGATCGCCCTCGTGCTGCTGGTGCTCGTCGTGGGGTTGCTCGCCAAGCTTGTCGGCATGTGGCTGGTGTTCGTGCTGGCCATTCCGCTCTACGTCCTGATGGTGCTGGTGATGTACGCGGTCATGTTCGGCATGATGTATCACCTGTGGCGCGACGTCTGCGGCGACGATGCCGCCACCGGCCTGGCGCCGGCTGCCGTCTGATCGCCCATGCAGCAGGAAGGCGGCCACGGCCGCCTTCTTTTCCTGTGACTCCCGGACGACGCTGCGGCGATTATTGGAACGTCTGGCCCGCGTGCCTGAGCCATCCCGCCACGTGACGGCCCGACGGATCGCGATGCGTCCAGTGCACCACGCCGCCCTTGGGATTGGCCTGGTACTCGCCGTAGTACTCGACCGTGTCGCCCACGTCCAGGTCGGTCACGCGAGGTGCGAGGTCGATGTTGTGCGCCACCAGCAGGGTCTGGCCCGAAGGCAGCCGAAGGATGAAACGCTGGTGCCGGCTGCCCTCTTCGTCGTCGGGAAGGATCCGCGTGACGACGCCGCTTCCGTGCACCTGCGTGTCGTCGGCGACAACGTGCTGCCGGCCCTCGGCCGAGGGTGCGAGGGTGACGGCTTGGTCCGTTCCACGGTCGAAGCGCTGGTAGCCCGCGATCGCGACCACCACCAACGCCAGCAAGCCCCACAGCTTCCTCATCGATGCCGCCCCTTCGTTGCTTCCATCGCCCGGACGAACGCGAGCCCGGAACCGCGCGCTACATCTGTTCCATCGGCAACACACGCCGGCGGGCGCGCTCGCGCAGCGAACATTCGCGCAACGTATCGGCCATGGCCTCCAGGCCCGTGATGCCGTAGAGATCGACCATGGGCATCTCCGAGTCGGACGAGTGCAGCTGCACCCTGCAAAGCCCGACAAGGCGCATGCCGAGCGGCTTGATGACGTCGAAATGGTCCACGCGGAACAGCTCCACGTTGTCCTGCGCCTTGGAGAGCAGCCCGCGCTCGACCCGCACCCGCTGGGTGGTGATCGTGAAAGTCAGGCTGAGGCTGCGCACCCAGTAGAACAGCAGGGCGACGCCGAGCGTGCAGACAGCCACGACGTACTGCCCGAAGGTGTAGATCACCTTCGGGTGGCCGCTGAACAATGTCTGCTCCGCGCTGGCCTCGTGCGAAGCGACGTAGGCATCCAGATCCGTGCCGCAATAGCGGCATTTGCGCGCCGCCGCCTGGATCAGCTCGGCACACGCCGGGCAGCGCTTCAGTTCGTCGCTCATGAGCCAGTTCCCCGTTGGACCGCCGCGGTCGGCTGGGCGATGTTAGCGCCGATTACGGCGCGTCGAGCGACGCCCGGCGAGAGGTACGCCGATCCGTCCCGCCGGGATCGTGCTGACATCGGATCGCCGGCTATCCGGCCAGGTAGGCGCGCACCCGCGGCTCGTTGAGGAGCTTCATCACGCTCTCGGCGATGCAGCCGTTGAGGTCCTGCGCGAGTAGCCCGCTGGTGTGGGGCACCGTCATCGTGACCACTTCGCCATTGCCCAGACGCGCTTCGAAGCTCAGGTGGCTGTTCCAATGGAACCCCGCGTATTTGCTGAGCAGCGAATCGACTTTCAGCTCGATGGTCTTGGTGGAACCGTCGGCGGGAATCGAAGCCTTCGCGATTTCCTTGGTCGTCTGCTGCACCATGACCTCGGTGATCGAATGCAGGTCCGAACTGAGCTTCGAGCCGCTGTACGAATAGACGATCACCGGCCCGGTCTGCGACTGGGCGTTGGTCACGTGAACCTCGCCATGCACGGGCATGGGCGCGATCAGGCCATCGCGCAGCGGATATTCCGTGGGCGTGAACTTCATCGTGCCGCAGCCCGACAGGAGCAGGACGGCCAAAATCATCAGGTAACGCATGGTTTTCCCCCAGTTTGATGTGTGCTTGCGGCGGTATGCCGCTTGGCGCTGAACCGGCCGCACCCCGGTCGACGCGGGCGGCACGGCAACGTCGCCCACGCGTGGCATGGCCACACGCGGGCGCCCTTGTTGCGTTCTCTTTCGTTTTTTTGCCTACCGGCTGGCGAGGGCCGCGTCTTCCGCCGGCAGCGAATACACGGTGCTCCATTGCGGCTGGCCGGTGGCGAAGCCGATGCGGCCGGCACCCGCGTCGAAGCCGTAGCCGTTGAGCGGGATTTCGGTGCGTGGCGTCACGAACGACGAGCGCAGCACCTTCTTCTGCACGGGATGGAAGGTACCGGCGACGTCGGTGGCGAACGTCGTCGCCGTCCAGGCGAAGCCTTCGCGGACATCGGCCGACAGGCGTTCCACCTGCGAAGGTTCGAGCCCCTTGCTCACCTGTTCGGTGGTGTAGACGTCGGGCGCTTCGTACACGTACTGGCGCGACCACGCCTTGCTGCCCTGCTTGCCCTGCACATGCAGCAGCGCGGCAAAGCGCAGGTGCGTTTCGTCCACCTTCTCCACCAGCAGCATCGGCGACACCACGGGCGCGCCCGTGCTGCCATCGAAGGACAGGCCCTGGATGCCTGATGCGGAATCGGCAAACAGGCGATTGGCGTCGACCGGTAGCTTGCCCTGCAGCGCGGTCACGTCATGCGCGGTCTGTTTCTTGATGGCCGCGATGTTCGCCGCCACGCCGAGGGGCCCGAGCAACAGGCCGACCGCCACACCGCCGCCGCCCTGGTTCTGCATGTAGAGGATCGTGTGGCCGGCATCGAGGAAGCCGTGCATGTGATCCAGTTCCACCGGATAGGGCCCCATCGCGAACGCGTGCCCCATGCCCAATCCCTGAGCCGGCTGGTAGGGCTGCAACGTGACGCAGCCGGCCAGCGTGGCGAGGCAAAGCCCCACCCCCAACTTCTTCAACATTTCCTGCCCCCTGTCAAAATCCGTTTATTCCCGGCGCCCCCGTTGCGGAAGCACCGGCGTGCATCGTGCCGCCGCAGCTCGCTCTACGCAACGCCTTCACGCCGATGCGGCGCACCCTAACGTCCCGTGGTCCTTGCGCCCTCAGGCTGCCCGCCATGCTCCAACTGAACCCGCCATTGCCGCTGGACACACCGAAGGGCGAAGGCCTTGCCCATATCCTGATCGACTATGGTCCCGAGTCCGATCTTTACTGGACGGTTTTCATCAACGCCACCGGCGAGATCTGGACGTTTTCCAACCGGGACGTCCGGGCCAGCAAGAACATCACGCTGGGTCGCACCCATCCGCAATCGGCCAAAGGCGAACCGTGCGCCACGGTGCCCATGCGGCCGATCGCGGGATGACCGAAGCGGGAGGCGGGATGCTTCGCCGCCGCTCCGCCTGCCCGGAATGTCTACCTCATGACCTGATGGAAGCGTTCGCGTCGCGATCCTCCGCCGCTGGCGCGCAAGCCCCGCGGAGATACCGCCAGGTGCGCGGGCCGGTCTCTACGGTTCCGCCCGACCGTCACCGGGATGAATCTCAAGCGAGCTGGCGCCCGTGTTCACCATCGGCACGAAGTTGTCGTCCGGGGTCACTTCGCGCTTGCGGTGGACGAAGCGATGGAACGCGTAAGTCGCCAGCGTTCCATCGAGGATGGCGAACCAGACGAACAGCAGCTTCGGTCCGAGCAGGCTCATGAGCGAGCCGGCCAGCAAGGGCCCGAGCGCCGAGCCGATCCCGTTGACCAGGAGCACCGTGCTGGACGCCGTCAACAGCTCGTCGCGGTGCACGTAATCGACCAGGTGCGCCACCGCGATCGGATACAGGGTGAGGCTCATGCCGCCGAAGGCGAAGATCACGACCATCGCCGCCACGCCCCCGGCATCGGGCAGCAGCAGGTTGGTCAGCGCAGCCAGCGCCGCCACCGCACTGATCAACGACAGCGCCAGGCGCCGGTCGATGCGATCGGAAAGCCGTCCCAGCGGCCATTGAAGCACCACGCCGCCGGCCACGCCCACGCTCAAGTAGGTGCCGATGCCGGCCGCGCTCAAACCACGAGCCGCTGCGTAAACCGGCAACAGCCCCCAGAACGCGCCCATCGCCAGGCCGGACAGGAGCGCGCTGACCAGCGCGGTAGGGGCCAGCCGGAACAGGTGCCCGATCCGGACCCGAGGCACCGAGCGGATGTGCGGCTCCGCTTGGCGACTCGTCACCACCGGCAGGCTGGCGGCGCAGAACAGGATCGCCACCATGCAGAACAGCACGAATCCGTCGCCCTGGATGCGCAGGAATTGCTGCGCGGCGGCGGTCGCGCCGAGGTTCACCATCATGTAGATGGCGAAAATGGAGCTCCGATACGCTGGCTCGGCCGCCGCGTTCAGCCAACTCTCGATGATCGCGTACAGGCCCACCAGCAGCAGCCCCTGGAGCAGGCGCAGCACCAGCCACATCCCGTACGCCGGATCGAGCGCCTGCACCAGCACCACCAGGGTCACCAGCGCTGTACAGAACGCGAAGGTGCGGATGTGACCGATGCGGTGGGATAGCCGCGGGACCGAGTAGGTGCCAACCAGGAAACCGGTGTAATACGCCGACGTCAGCAGGCCGATCATCGCCACCGAGAAGCCCAGCGTCCGTCCCTGCAGCGCGATGTGCGAATGGAGCAACCCGACGCCCATCAGCAGGAACAGAGTGCTCAGCAACAGCGACGTCGAGGTACGAAGGCTGGTCAGCATGGATGGGCGGGCAGCACGGCGGAGTGGAAAACAATGCTATCGCCCCGCGCCTGCCGTGCTCCGTGATGGCACGCCGAGCCGCCATGGGCGACATGAGGTGGTTGCGCCGGTCAAGCCTGCCAAACCGTGTCCACGCGCCGGCCGGCGTTGCGCAAGCGGGCCAACGGGACATGCACTACGCCGTCGACTGTTCTGGCCTCGCGGCGGACCGGTTCTTCCCGGGACGAGGAGCGGTGCCCGCGCAGTGGGTCTTTCCGCGGCCGGGCGGCGCTCAGCTCTTGAGCTTGTAGCCGGTCCGGAAGATCCAGCCGATGGCCACCAGGCAGGCGACAAGGAACGCGGCGATAGCCACCAGGCTCGCACCGACGCCCACGTCCGCCAGGTCGTAGAAGCTCCAGCGGAAGCCGCTGACCAGATAGACGACCGGGTTGAGCAGGGTGATCTTTTGCCACAGTGGCGGCAGCATGTGGATGGAATAGAAGCTGCCGCCGAGGAACGTCAGCGGCGTGATCACCAGCAAAGGGATCACCTGCAGCTTCTCGAAGTTGTCCGCCCAGATGCCGATGATGAAACCGAACAGGCTGAAGGTGATCGCCGTCAACAGCAGGAACGCGACCATCAGCAGCGGGTGGGCAATGTGGTAGTCGACGAACAGGCGCGCGGTCGCGAGGATGATCACGCCCACGATCACCGACTTGGTCGCGGCCGCGCCGACGTAGCCTGCGACGATCTCCACGAACGAGACCGGCGCCGAGTGGATCTCGTAGATGGTGCCGGTGAATTTGGGGAAGTAGATGCCGAACGACGCATTGGACACGCTCTGCATCAGCAATGACAGCATGATCAGCCCGGGGATGATGAAAGCGCCATAGCTGACGCCCTCGACCGAGGTGATGCGCGAGCCGATGGCCGATCCGAACACGACGAAATACAGCGAGGTCGAAAGCACCGGCGAGGCGATCGACTGCATCAGCGTGCGCCGCGTGCGGGCCATTTCGAACTTGTAGATGGCGCGTATGGCGTACCAGTTCATCAGCGGCTCCTCACCAGGTCGACGAAGATTTCCTCCAGCGAGCTCTGGCGTGTACTGATATCGCGGAAGCGGATTTGGGCAGCGGCGAGATCGCCGAGCAAGGCGGTGATCCCGGTGTGGTCCGCCTGGGTGTCGTAGGTGTAGGTGAGCTCGGCCCCGTCGGCCGACAGTGCCAGCGCGTATTTCAGAAGCGGCGGTGGAACCGCCTCGAGCGGCTCATGCAGCTGCAGGGTGAGTTCCTTCTTGCCCAGCTTGTGCATGAGCGTGGCGGTTTGCTCCACCAGGACCAGTTCGCCCTTGTTGATCACGCCCACGCGATCGGCCATGTCCTCGGCCTCCTCGATGTAGTGCGTGGTCAGGATGATGGTGACGCCGCTGTCGCGCAGGCGGCGCACCAGGTTCCACATGTCCCGGCGCAGTTCGACGTCGACGCCCGCCGTGGGCTCGTCCAGGAACAGCACGCGCGGCTCATGCGCAAGTGCCTTGGCGATCATCACGCGGCGCTTCATGCCGCCGGACAGCGTCATGATCTTGCTGTGCCGCTTGTCCCACAGCGACAGATCGCGCAGCACCTGTTCGATGTGCTCCGGCTTCGGTGGCAGGCCGAACAGGCCGCGGCTGAAGCTGGCGGTGTTCCACACCGTCTCGAAGGCGTCGGTCGTCAGCTCCTGCGGGACCAGACCGATGCGCGAGCGGGTGGCGCGAAAGTCGCGCACCACGTCATGCCCGTCCACGGTGATCGATCCGTTACCCGGATTGACGATGCCGCAGATGATGCTGATCAGCGTGGTCTTGCCGGCGCCGTTGGGTCCCAGCAGCGCGAAGATCTCGCCGCGCCGGATGTTCAGGTCGATCGGCTTCAGCGCCTGGAAGCCGGAGGCATAGGTCTTGTCCAGGCCTTTGATGACGATCACCGGGTCTACGGTCGTGGGCGCGTGCGCCCCGGTCTGCTGCAAGGTCATCGGCGGGCACTCCACCGTGTTGCACAGTGCATGCTCATGGCGTTCCTTGGGGGTGGGGGGCGATGTCGGCCGCGGTGGCCGGGATCGCCGGGGCATCCTAGCGCGGGCTGGCAGCGGGTGCAGTTGCGGAGCGGATGGCGGGCAATCCGTCAGTGCCCTTCATTCGAGCTTTCGTCCGGGGGCCGGGAAGCCGGTTCGGTCGAGATCAGAGTCCACGCCTGTCGTGGATGCGCCCTGCGTCCCGCCACCTGCCGGACCGCTCTTTCCCCCGTTGCCGTCAAGAGGACCCGGTCAGTTCTCCAGGGGCTGCGGGGCAGATCCGTTCCTTGGCTCCCACGCGGGGATCAAGGCGGAAAGGTCGGTTACGCCGACGTCGACGCCAGGCTGGCTGAAAAGCGTGGTGGCCTGTCCGCGGTGATGCGTCTGGTGGTTGAAGACGTGGCGCAGCACGAGGCCGGCCTCACGGGTGAAGGACTCGCCGGCGCTGTTCGCATAGGTCATCGGCGCCGCGTAAACCGCGTCGGTGGCTTCCAGGGTGAACGCGACCAGCACGTCGTCGATCACCTCGCGCCGCGCGCGCAACCGCTCCAGATCGGGCGACGTGAGGCCGCGGACCAGCTCGGGCAACGGCTCGCTTCGGACCGCGTCCAGCGAAGCGAGCTTCGGGAATCCCGTCGCGAAGCGCCGCAACCAGTGCTCGTCCGCAGCCAGGATGTGTTCGAGCGTGGAAAGAATCGAACCGAAGAACGCTCCCCGGTCGGCCCGCGCCTCCGCATCGCCCAGCTGTCCGGTCGCCGCGTAAAGCCGTGAGTTCATCCACCGGTTGTAGCGGGCCATCAGCTGGAAGTCGGTTGCAAGGGACATGGGTCGAGGCCTGCGAAATGGAGTGCGAACGAGTGAGGATCCATCGGCGGCGACCGGCCGCGGCCTCAGCCGCGCCGGTAGCGCTGCATCTTCTGGGCGGTGCCGCAGGTTTCCATCGCGCACCAGCGGCGGCGGCCGTTCTTGCTGGTATCGAGGAACAGCCAACCGCAGGAGCTGGTGTTGGCGCAACGGCGCAGCCGGGAGATTCCCGGATCGCCGAGCAGGTCCAGCGCATCGAGCGCGATGACCTTGAGGGGCAGCCGCGCGTCGCGCGCATCGGCGCGCCAGTGCATGTGACCGTCCGCGCCGAGCGATTGACTGGCCCACGCCAGGTGCAGCCAGCGGTCGAGCCCGCGCACCGCGCTTGCGGGCGCCACCACGCCGTCGACGCGCGCGGCGAAGAGCGCATGCAGGTGCTCGCGCAGGGCCTCCACGTCGCGCATCAGGGCGGCGCGCCTTTGCACGGTCCGCGGCGCGCGGACGCCATCGCCCGGGCGCAGCGCACCGCTGCGCACGCTCCATGCGATGAAGCGTTGCGGATCCTGCACGTAGTCCTCCACGTTCGCGGCGTACCGGTCGTGGATGGTGTTGACGAAATCCAGGCACAGGCGTCCGCCGTCCAGGCGAACGGCGGCGACCGGCCGTGGCGTCGATGCGGGGTGCGTGGTCGACATGCGGTCCTGCCCGATGGTCCGATCCAATGATTACCAGTCAAGTCGCTTTGAATGGTAGCCTGCCCGGCGACACACGCGACGGGACCCGCATGATGCCCCAATCGGCTGCCGCTTCGACGGCCTCCTCGACCGACGGGACCCAGCGCAGGCTGATGGCCGGCATCGCCATCGCGACGGTAGTGACCCTGGCCCTCATGCTCGTCGACCTTGCCACCGGCGGCCGGCCCGACCCACGGCCGCTGCGCGCCGCATCCTCCCTGCTCGACGGACCCTGGCGCTTCCACACCGGCGACGATCCGCGCTGGTCCGCCCCCGATGCGGACGACAGCGGCTGGGAGACGATCGACCTGACCGCCGCGCCAGGCAGCCATGACGGTGACGTGGGACTGCCCGACTACGTGGGCGGATGGATGGCGCACGGTCATCCCGACTACCACGGCTATGCCTGGTACCGACGCACCGTCGCGGTACCGGCCGGCAATGCCTCCTGGGACATCCTCGGGCCGACCCTGGTCGAGGACGGCTACGAGCTGTACTGGAACGGCCAGCGCTTGGGCGGCTCGGGGCGGCTGGGCCCGGAACCGCGCCTGGTCGGCACGCGGCCGCTGCGGTTCGCCCTGCCCGCCGGCGTGGCGGGCACCCGCGGCGTACTCGCCGTGCGCACCTACATGTCCCCTGGCTCCGGCGCCAGCGCGGAGGGCGGCGGCATGCACACCGCGCCGATCCTGTCGCCGCGGTCCACCGGCGAGGCGCTGCACCGCGTCCAATGGCAGCGCACCATCGCCGGCTACATCCTCGATGCGGTCGAACCGGCGGCCATGCTGGCGCTCGTCGGCCTGGCGCTCGTGGTCGGGCGGCGCAGCAACCGCAAAGGCTTCCTGGTGTTCACCGGCATCGCGCTCGCGCTGACCGCGGAGCGGCGCCTCAACAACGCGATCGTCGCCTGGACGGACCTGCAGGACCTGGCCACCTACGGGTGGCTGGCGTCGGTGATGTGGGTGCCGACGATGACCGCCTGGGTGCTGGCCTGGAACCGCTGGTGCCTGCCCGCGTGGCGGAGCGTCGACATGCTGGCTGTCGCACTGGGCGTTGGCGGCGTGGTCGGCGCCCTGGCCGACCTGCCGGTCTGGGCGAGCGTCGGCCGGCTGGGTTCGATGGCGCTGTTCGTGGTGATCGTCGCGCGCATCGCCCGGAGCGGCTCGATGCGCATCCTGGCGTTCGTCACGCTGGCCTCGATCCTGGCCTCGCTGTTCGGCCCCGAACTGCTCGACCCCCTCGGTGTGCCGGGCATCTGGTTTCCGTTCAACATCGGCGTGGCCCGCACCCAGTACATCTACGCGATCGGCGTCCCGCTGCTGGCCTTCCTGATCGTGCGGACCCTGCGGCCGGGATCCGAGGTCCGTTAGCGGGCACGGGGGTCATCGAGCGGCGTCAGGACGGCGTCTTCGTCCGGTTGGTCCAGTCGTACGCATTCGACGATGGCGCGGTCATCTTGTTGACCGTGGACGCAAGACCGCCAGATCCGTTGGCACGACCGCGCCCGACCGATCCTGTCGCGCTTGCTGCCCTTCGGCAATGGCGCGCACCATCACGCACGAACCAGCATGGGGCGATGGCACATGAGCACCCATAGATGCGACCGGTACACCGAGCGCGGGCCGTACATCGCGTGGCTCTGCAAGATCGACGACGGCGAATACACGATCACCGTCCAAGTTGCAGAGCGTCCGCCAGAGAGCGCCGACGAATTCTTCGCGACCGAGGAGCAGGCCCTTCAGGCGGCCGACGTGCTCGCTCATCGGCTCCAGCAATAGGCCGGCATGGGGCGTTACGGTGCTAGTCCCACCGGTTGGCGTTCTTCGGGTAGCCAGGCCGCTGGACCCGGACGACGCAGAAGCGTTGCCCCGTGGGGGCCTGCATGACCACCCAACGCTCGAGACGCTCAACCACCGTGGCGCCCAGCTTCTCCAGGCGGGCGACCTCGGCAGGGATGTCGTCGGTCTCGATGTCCAGGTGCACGCGACTGTCGTGCCCCACCCGCTGGATCTGGACGATAGGCTCGTCAGGCGGCGTTTCCAGCATGCAGTAGTTGCCGCGCGTGCCCGGATGCGCAGCATCGATGGGACGTCCGAGCGCGGCCGCCCAGAATGCCGCCGCTTGATTCACATCGTCCGTCTTGCAGTCGATCAGCACCGCGCAAAGTCGGGAATGGTGCGCCATGGTTGGGTTGCCTCCGTAACTTGGATTCGAGATGACAGTGCACTGTGACACGTGTTCCCGGCTTGCAGCGCCGGCTTGCCCCGGACAACGCAGGCCCACCTGGGCGGCGTCAGCTGCAATCTTTCAGCAAGCGCTCCACGTCCGCATCCTTCTGCGCCCACAGCGCGTTGATCCACGCCTGGAAACGTTCGCGGAAGGCCGGATCGTTCTCGTAGTCGCCACGCAGGGCCGGTTCGATGGGGCGCTGGCGCACCTGCACGCGTATGTCGCCAATGCGGCCGGCGATCAGGTCCATCATCGAACCGGCGCCGCCCGCATAGACGATGGTGACGTCCAGGATGGCATGCAGGCCCTCGCCCATCGCATCAAGCACGAAGGCGACGCCGCCGGCGCGGGGGCGCAGCAGATGCCGGCAGGGAGAACCCTGCGCCGCGTGCTTGGCGAGGGTGAAGCGCGTGCCCTCGACGAAATTCATCACCGAGACCGGCATGTGGCGAAACTTCTCGCAGGCGCGGCGGGTGGTCTGGCGATCCTTGCCGGCCAGCTCGGGGTGCTTCGCCAGCTGCTCGCGCGAGTGGCGTTTCATGAAGGGGAAATCCAGCGCCCACCACGCCGGCCCCAGCAGCGGCACCCAGATCAACTGGCTCTTGAGGAAGAAGCGCAGGAACGGAATGCGGCGATTGAAGACCTTCTGCAACACCGGGATGTCCACCCAGCTCTGGTGATTGCACAGCACCAGGTAATTGCCGTCCGGCCGCAGGCCCTCCAGCCCCTCGATCTGCCAGCGGGTGCGCGTGAACAGGTCGAACAGCACGCTGTTGACCCCGATCCAGCTCTCCGCGATCACCACCAGCGCGCGCGACAGCATCACGCGCGCGCCACGCCACGGCAGCACCAGCTTCAACAAGGTCAGAGCGAACAGCACCACCACGTGCGCCACCGTGTTGGCGGCAAGCAACAGCATGGCAAGCGGGACGCGCAGCAGCGCGGGCAGCGAGGCGAACATGGGCGGAACCATCGTGGGGCGCTGTAGCGTAGCGCGCGGTTGCCACGGTCGCTTGGCCAGGGTTCGACGGTCACGCGGGCTAAGCGTCAGAGTCGACTCCAAAGTGCACTCCGATCCGTGTTTCCGATGTCTTGAAGAAAACAGGGTTGGACCGGGCTGACCAAAGTGCAGCACTCTGCCAGGGATCCGGTTCAGTAGCGCCGGTCGGGAGGAGGCTCCAATGCCGTCCCGCCATCGCGAAGGAGAAAACCCCAATGAAAGCCATCATCGTGACCGATCAGGCGGCCGGAAAGGCCGGAATGAAACTGTCCGAGCGGCCCGAGCCCACGGCGGCCATAAACGACGTCGTCGTCCGCATCCACGCCTCGGGATGGGTCGGGACCGAGCTGGAGTGGCCTTCGACCTGGACCGATCGCCGCGGCCGTGATCGAACGCCGTCGATCCCCGGCCACGAGCTGGCCGGTGTGGTCACCGCGCTGGGCTACGGCACGACCGGGCTATCGGTAGGGCAGCGGGTGCTCGGCCTGGCGGATTGGTATCGCGACGGCACCCTGGCCGAATATGTGGCGATCGAGGCCCGCAACCTCGCACCGCTGCCGGACGATGTCGACTTCACGGTGGCGACGAGCCTGCCGATCTCGGGACTGACCGCATGGCAAGGGCTGTTCCAGCACGGACGCCTCAAGGCCGGCCAGCGCGTCCTCGCGCACGGTGCGGCGGGAGCCGTCGGCACGATGGTGACGCAACTGGCACGCGAAGCCGGCGCCCACGTCATCGGCACCGGGCGCGCTGCCGACCGCCAGAAGGCGCTCGACTTCGGCGCGCACGAGTTTGTCGATCTGGACAACGACACGCTGGAAGACATCGGCGCGGTCGATCTGGTGTTCGACGTCATCGGCGGTGACATCGGCAAGCGCTCCGCAGGCCTGGTAGGCGCCGGAGGAAGGCTGGTGTCCGCTGTCGGCCCAGCCGAAGTCCCGCGCAACGGAGTGGCGATCGACTTCGTCGTCGAGGCCGATCGCGCGCAACTGAACGAGATCGTCCAGCGCGTGCGCGACGGACGGTTGCGGACGAACATCGGCAGCAATGCGCCCCTCGACGATGCCATCGCCGCGTTCAATGCGACCACGCGCAGCAGCGGGAAGACGGTCATCCACGTGCGTCCGTGAGACCACGAAAACAGGGGTCAGGGTCGGTTTTGAGCGTGCATGCTGACCCCTGTTTGTCGAGCCTCGGCTCAAAAAAAGGCCAGCGAAGTCGCCGGCATTTTTCGTCCTCAGCGCGTGGCGGGGGCCACGAACGCGTCCTGGCCTTCGTAGAGCGCGCCGCCCTTCGTACGGAAGCGCAGGATTGCCTTGGGCGCCGCGGCGGAAAGCGCAGCCTTCCGCACGTCGAAGCGGCATTCGAGGTCATCCCGCCCGTCACCGTTGAGGTCGCGCGCCTGCTTGCGGCAGTCGACCAGGGAAAGCTCGGCGCCAGTGCCGCCGAAGCTCAGCGTGGTCTGATCGACGTCATCGGGAGCGGCCAGGCCCTCCTGAGACAACACCGCCACCCAGAGTTTGCCGTGCTCGTCGGGGTTGACCTCGTTCGCGTCCGATTCCGGCTTGATGTCGATCGAAACCTTGAGCACGTTGCGCACGATCCGCCGCCGCTGCCCGGTGGCCGGATCGTAGAGGCTGACTGCCGCCAGGGCCGGCGCCACGTTGACCTCGTCGGTGAAAACGATCCGGCCATCGCGCGTCCAGACCGGGTCGAGCGCACGGACATTGCCCACGCCCGACAGGCCGCTGCCGTCCGGTTGCACCTCCATCATCGCGTAGCCCTCGGGAGCGACGCGATCGGATGCGAAAACGATACCCAGCGATCCCCAGGACGGATTCCAGTCATGGAAGCCCGCGCTCGTCAGCGGCCGCGGCACGGCGCCCGGCGTCGAGGCCACGATCTGCAGATTGGCGGTGAAATCCGACGAATCGGTTTCCGAGAACACCACGCGGTCGCCCGCGGGCGAGAAGCTGGGATGGTCCTCCTCGCCTGGCAGGCTGGTCAGTCGCTGCGCGTTCTGCCCGTCGGCATCCATGATCCAGATGTCGTTGGTCCCGCCGGCATTGGAGGTGTAGGCGATCTGGCGGCCGTCGGGCGACCACGCCGGCTGCTTGTTGTCCAGGCCGTGCGTCAGCTGGACGAGTCCCGAGCCATCGGGGTTGACCAGCCAGAGGTCAGTGTTCCCATCGGGGCCGAGCGCTTCGAACGCTATCCGACTGCCATCCGGCGACCAGGCCGGATCGCCCTCGGACAATGCGCTCGTCACGATCCGATGCAGATCGCTTCCGTCCAGGTTGCACATCCACAGATGCATGGCGCCGTCGGTGCCATCCATGTCCGCTTCGAACACCACCGTGCTGCCGTCGGGCGAGGGCGAGCCGCTCTTGCTCAGCGGACCGGTCGCATCGTCGGAGGCATGCACCGAGCCGGTGCAGCAGATCAGGCCGAGGACGGCCGTGGAAAGAAACCTGATAGACATGTTCGCTCCCTGTGTATGGGTCGGGTCACGGATTCAAGAAGGCGTCGAGGCCTTGCTTGATGCCCGCCGCTGCCCGTTGGCGTCCGTTGCTTGCATGGACGATGTCCTCGTCCGGTTCATTCAGCCGCGCCACCTCGACGATGGCCGCGGTCATCTTGGTGACCGTGGGCCTTTGATTCCCTCCGCCCCTTTATTACAGCGGGCCTGGGGCAAGCAAAGGCGCGCGCCGGTGGAGACTGGCGTCTACAGATAACCCAGCCGAATCAGCGTGAACGCGCTCATGTCGGCGCAGGCATGGAAGCTGATCACGTACCACAGATTGGCCGGCCGCCAACTGCGCACCGCGGCGGCGAACAGCGCGAACACCAACGCATTGGCCACCCCGAAGGCGCCCAGTTGAGCGTGATAGGCGGCGAACGCCAGCACCGTCAGCAACAACGCCAGCCCGGGCTGCGCGCGTCCGGCCGGCAGGTGCCGCATCAGCACCACGTGCAGGAAGCCGCGGAACTCGAGCTCTTCATAAAAGCCGCCGATCATCCACGCCATCGCCAGGGCGATCAGGTAGCCGGAGACATGGGTGCGCACAAAGGCGAAATCGGAAAAGTCCGGCCGTTCGCCCAGCAGGGCCGCGAGCACCGGACCGATCATCACGACGTTGGCCGCCGCGTAAAGCATCCCAAGCGACCCGCCCACCAGCAACGCTCCGATGCGCAGCCCGCGCCAGCGAAACCCCGTATCCACCCAACGCAAGCCCAGGCCGCGCAGCATCACGGTGCAAAGCCCGAGCCCCACCAGCGGGTAAAGCATCATCGGCACGCCCAGGTGCGGCGCAACCAGCACCACGAGCGTGCCCAGCGCAATGAGGCTCGCCCTCCCCGGCGCGCGGCCGGGCGAACTGTTTGGAAGCTCGCGCTTCATGTTCCGACTAAAAGGGGCGGGGGCGAATACGTCAAGGGTTCAGCAGCCGGCGGCTTTTCCCGGACAGATCTTCCGCTCCCTTCCAACAAAAGGGGTCAACAAAAGTAGGCAGGCTCATTTACGAGATCCATTAAATGAACCTGACCCCTTTTTTCTGGAAACGGGCCACGTCAATGTAATGCGCGTTATCTCCAAAAGCGCGCGTCCTTGAGAAGGGCCCGCACAGCTTGCGGCGCCGTCCCGAGGTCTGACCTGGTCAACCAGAATTGCATCAAGTTCGGCGGGAACGACCCATACGCCAGGCAGGGGGCCGCCGGGCCAGAGAAAGACACATTGCAGGATACGTACCATTCCCCGCCGGGAGACGGGGCAATGTTCTTGTAGACCGTATAGTTGCCCCCGCCGATATTCGCTTCGGCTTCGAGGTAGCCATCCACGGAACTTGGTGAAAACCCCAGCGCCCTGGCCTGCAGCACGCCTCTTCTAATGGAGCCGCCAACCATTGATTGTTCGTCCCTGGTGACCAAGAACGAATAGTCCTCGCCATCGGCAGATACGCTTAGCGAACTCACTGACTGACGATCATCAGCGATCCGACCAGACGAGCCGGAAGATGCGCATTGCGCGAGGCTGGAAAGCAGTCCTGCGGCGAGGATCCATCTCATGATTAACCTCCTGATCGGAGATGAAAAATCACAAAACCAAAAAAGGGGTCAGGTTGAGCCACCCCCGCTTTCTCGGACGGTCTAATTAAGCACCTTCAGCCAGTCTCTCGAAGGCCTCGGGTGAGCGATAGCCAAGGCTGCTGTGCAGCCTTTGGCGGTTATAGAAGCCCTCGATGTAGCGGAAGATCTCGGTGCGCGCCTCCTCGCGCGTGGCAAAGGGCTGGTGGTGGGTGAGCTCCTGTTTCAGGGAGCTGAAGAAGCTTTCCATGGCTGCGTTGTCGTAGGGCATGCCTTTGCGGCTCATGCTCGCCGTGAGTCCCGCTTGCTGCAGTTGTTGCTGGTAGGCCTTGCTGGTGTATTGCGAGCCTTGGTCGCTGTGGTGGATGGCGCCTTTGGCCGGCTTGCGGCGGCCCAAGGCCATGGCGAGCGCCTCGCTGGCGAGCGCCTGATCGGCACGCTCGCCCATGGCCCAGCCGACGATCCGGCGGCTGTGTAGGTCGAGCACGGCGGCCAGGTACAGCCAGCCGCGATGTGTCGGTACGAAGGTGATGTCCGCCACCCATACCGCGTTCGTACGCGGGCTATGGAAAGGCCAGGTGAGGTGGTTAGGCGCTGCAGGCACACGCTGGTAGGTCGCGCGAGCCTGCACGTAGCGCCGGCGACGGCGGGTCTGGATGGCGTGGTCACGGCGAAGCCGCCGCACTCGGTTACGCCCGCAGGACTCTCCTTGCTGCCGAAGGGCGCGCCACAAGCGCTCGGTGCCATAGGCCTCGCGGGTCTGCACATGCAGGCACCGAATGCGCTCCAGGAGCCGCTGATCCTCACAGGCTCTGCGGCTCGGCTGGCGCGAGCGCCACGCGTAGTAGCCGCTCGGCGACACACGCAGCGCCCGGCACAGCGAGCGCACCGGGTACTCCTTCGCCTGGCCTGCGATCCAGGCGTACTTCACCGCAGCTCCCGCGCGAAGTACGCCGCCGCTTTTTTTAGGATCTCGTTCTCTTCCTTGAGGCGTGCCACCTCGCGCTGCAAAGCCGCCAGCTCGTCGCTGCTGGCCTTAGGCCTGCCGCTGCCGCGGAAAGCCTGCTCGCCCTTGGACTCCAGCTCATCGGCCCACTTGTAGAGCCGGTTGCGAGGGATGCCCAACTCGCGTGCCACCTCAGCTACTGGCCGCCCGGACCGGCGCATCAACTGGACCGCCTCACGCTTGAACTGTGCGGTAAACCGCTGCCGTTTCTCCATCGAACACCTCCGTGCGAGGATTGTCCTCGCTTTGTGGTGTCCGAGAGAGCGGGACCAGCCCAGGTACATTTTCGAAGTCTAGAAAATGAACCTGGCCCCTTTTCGACGCACCTTTATTGGTTTTTTGGCTGCAAACCCTGCTTTTCGCTAGCGCCCATCTTCTAGTTCGGTGTTTTTCTTAAGCAGCAGTACGTTCCCAAAAGGTCCCGCCGTGCTTTGGTTTGCAGCCGAGAGAACCCAATTCGCCTGTGACCACGACAAAACTTCAATGTCCACAGGCCGCCCGGCTTGGTTTATCGCGCGTACATGCTCATCAGAAGTGGGCTCACCATAGGATTGCCTAAGGCGCGCAGACACCTGGCCAAATTGGTCGATATCGATGTTAGCGACCCTAATGCCAACGATCTTCCCGTGAAAGCCTGGCCCCTGAAAGTAGACCAACATCACCACATCTGCACCAGCAAACTTGGTCCGCCCTGTTTTGCAGACGACGATTTCGTTGCGTAATACTGAGCAATCTGCTCCCGGATCGATCCGCCTGAACTGAGGCAACGGGAGCCCCAGTTTAAGGTGGTTTATCTCTGGGTCATCGGCAGCAATAGCAAGCGCCGAATGGAATAGCAAAAGAATGGACAACAACCGCCTCATAGAACCCCCAACTGGAAGGCGAAGAATGGGGAGGCTCACTTTATACGCAGAGTTTGCGAACCTGGTCCGGCAGCCTAGGACGGCAGAAATCTGACCGATTTAATTCCCTCCGTCCCCTCTTTTTTGCAGCTAAGCAACGCCACAATATTGACGATCTTCCGAAGCATACTCTTTCCCCCTGTCTTTATTGCATCCAGCCTTTCATCTAGTGCCGACGACGGAAAGGGAACGGGGGAGGAATTATCCCGCTTTAATTGCCTCCGTCCCCTTTATTGTCCGCATCTCCATGTACGGCCCGTTGCGCAGGTAACGCAGGGTCACGCCAAAATTGCCGTCTTCGTGCTTCACGATCTCCAGCGTGGCTTGTGCCCAGGTGCGCCCCGTCACCGGCTTCCCCGATACCCGCGTCGGCTGGAAGCGCCACTTCGACGCCACCTGTACAGCCGCCTGCTTCAGCACGGGCGGCAGAGGCCCGTAAGGCGGAGCCTGCAGGATCTGGCGCCCGAAATTGGGCATCAGAAACGGCTGGGGGTCCATCACCTTCACTGCGGCGACCTGACCCTGCGTATCGATGTCCAGTTGCAGGCTAACCGGCTGCTCGCGCACTACGTCTTGCGCCACCGCCCCCGTGACCGCGAGCAGCCACGCCGCCACAACCATGCTCAATCGGTGCATCCCCCACCTCCATCAAGACACCGGGTTGGTTCGTTTACAGAGGTCGCGTTCAACTCTCGGGAACCGGCCCCATTTTTTTCGACCCCAAAAGAAAATGGCATCCGGCCCGTTGCGCTCGAAAAGTGAATCTGACCCCGTTATTTTCGCAAACGGGGTCAGAGTCGACTTTACAAAAAAGCGCACTCTGACCCCTGTTTTTGGTTTTGGTCATGAGAGCAAAATCTTGAGAACAAGCCACGATGCGCGTGAAAATGCCCACAGCGTCGCAACGTCGACGATGAAATCGACCCAGCTCTGTCTATTTATCCAACGCCAGGCATCGTATGTTCGCGAAAGGTGGTGGTTATTGCACTCGGGATCACCCCTGGCTTCGAGGTGCTTGTCGTAGGCTCCACAATACATGTGCCAGGCCGCCCACTTATTGACGAGGGCCAGTCCAATCTGGAGAGAAACTCCGACGACGAAAAGTGTAACTATGGTTCTTAGTTGGGGAGATGCTGACAGCTTCGCCGGTGCGTCTTTACCAAGCAAAAAAAGGGCCGGCCCGCCGATGCCGTACGCAACTAGCCAAGACCGCAGCGTTTTGGAGTACTCCGCGTAATTCGCGAAATGACCTTCGTAGTCACTAACGTCCCGCCCCATCGATCTCTCCTCCAAATATTCAAGCCTTATTTCTCGAAGGCGCACTTTTCAAACGTCTTTTGGCGTTAGATAAGAGACAGTCTTAAAGCAGGCAATCGCTCTCCAAACAGACCACAAGGACGCGGAGCGAGCGCCGAACATTAATTAAGCCTATGATTTTCAATCAACTTCAGTGACGCAGTGAGTCCAAGCCTCAACCATAAGACCCATCTGGGACTCAAATGGTAATCTTGAGGTCAATATTCTTTCGACCTCTCTTACGCAAGCGAGAGATAAACGCGCATTCTCCAGGGTTATGCTTGATTCGAACTTCGAAAGCGGCTCCTGAATTCGGTTGACTGCCAAACCATCGTAATCTGCATTGGCTAGCGTGTACTTAGCCAGAACTCTCTCGGGCTTACCATGAGCGGTTGCGTTGCGGAACGTCAACAGTGCCTTAAGTTGCTGCCAAGGTGCACAGCCCTTGTCGTAGTCTATTTTTAGAGTACCGCATAGCAACCTAATTTTTGCCCACGCAGGAATCTGCTCAAAGTCCTTCCATCCCGGAACCACGCGATACCCAATAGCATTACAGAGCGCCTCCACTGACAGCGCGCTCATCACCATCGCTGTCAGGATATGTAGTTCCCGCCCGCTGACGTGACGCTGCTGAGCAGCAAAGACGGAAGCGCCGGCCGCACGCAGGAGCATATGGTGGGGAGAGAAGTAGCGTTCCTCAGTGATTTGCACATTCACGCTACCGTTTCCTCTACGAGAACGTACCTACCCAAGGGAATTAGGGCTGCTTCCGATAGTTCATGACGCGTCCCGCCTGAACATTGCCCAGCCGCGTGACTTACTCTCAGGCTGCTTGGTAAACCCTGCAAAAAAAAGGGGGCGTGGCGAATTAAGTAGGTCGCCCATATGCAAGCAACCCTGTTTAATTAGCCACGCCCCTTTTATTCCTCACGTCAGCGAACTCCCAATCCTGCGCTTGGAAGAGAACTCGCCAGCCTGGTTATTAACCTGAGGGTTTAGACAACCATATTATCGACACGCTGCTCCTGCCATTGTGCATATGTCACACCGCTATCCTTATCGACCCACGAGATCCGACCATTTGTCGGTCGTCCTGACACGATTGCGGCCGCAGCACTGGGACTAGAGAAAGCGAAATCGATCGTGAATCTGCGCACACCCGCCTCCACGTCCGACAACACGCCATCCTGGACCAGCTGTTCGAACAACAATTGATATCCCGCGTGGTGTGAGCTGCTCCAATGGTCGCGAGACGTTGAGCCGCTCAATACGATGAAGTCGCCGTCCTGCTCGCGCGCCTCGGCAGATACGCCATGCTTAGGAACACTCATCGAGAATATCGGCATGGCATTGGCGGGCCCCGAGGTCAGACAATTTCGGGGGCCTATATGTGGCCGGCTGCGCAAAAAGTCAAAGCCCAGAACGGGAAGAACGGTTCTAATCTGCTCATCAAAAAAAGCCATGTCGGCCTTATCGGCCTCGGGCAACGAGGTGTAGTCGGGCTGATTGCCATTCTCCAACACGGATCTTCCCGAGTCTCTTGCGGCAGCGATCAACAAGCTTTCTAGATGTTTAACATGCGCTTTTGTTAAATTATGATCTTTGCTAGTTACAACGCATACACGTTCCCAAAAATCCTTACCACCCTGCTCGCCTGAGCGGTTGTGCTGCTTAAGGCGTACAGCTACGTCGTCTGTCTCTCCGATATAGACTCGGGTACGCGCAAGGTTGTCGAAGTCTGGGCCAACTAAAAAATAAACACCCGTACGCGCAATTTCGGGCCGCTGAAGAAGATCGGCGAGCATGGAACGAGGTCCGGTCAATACGTGGCCTGTCCAATTCATAATCTCAGCCGTAATCAGCCCACTAGGGCTGCCGTCAACGAGAAAGAGACGTAATGTACGTCCGCCCATTTTTAGATCACCCGCACTTCGAATACCCACAATTCAAACAAGTCTGACACCCATCCATCAGCACCAGCGCCTGCGTATTGCACTTGGCGCACAAGGTCGCCCCCGGCGGAAACCCACCGGCACTGCTCTCGCTGCTGGACGCCGCCGCCTCAGCCGCCTTCTTACCCGCCGCAGCCGCCTCGTAAGCCGCCCGCTTCTCGGCCACCAGCTTCTTCTGCGCCTCATCCATCTCCGGATCATGGATGAGCCCGATGTTCTTCATATGCTGCTCGATCACGGCGCCAATCTCGGCCACGATGCTCGGCATATAAACCCCACCGGCCTTGAAGTACCCACCGCGCGGGTCGAACACCGCCTTCATCTCCTCCACCAGGAAGGTCACGTCGCCGCCCTTGCGGAACACGGCGGAGAGGATGCGGGTGAGCGCGACGATCCACTGGAAGTGGTCCATGTTCTTCGAGTTGATGAAGATCTCGAACGGCCGGCGCATCTCGTGCGGGGTGCCCTGGTTGAGCACGATGTCGTTGATGGTGACGTACAGCGCGTGCTCGAACAGCGGCGACTTGATCTTGAAGGTGGAGCCGACCAGCGATTCGGGCCGCTCGACGCTCTCGTGCATCTGGATGATCTCGGCCTGGCGCGGCTCGGCGGCCTTCTTCTCGGGCGCGGCGGCGGCCGGGGCGGCCTTCTCTTCGGGCTTGACGACCTGGTAGCCCTTGATCTTCTTTTCGATCTTGATCGTCATGGGTGTTTTCTCTTTCTCTGGCGGGCCGTCGACGGGCGGCCGGTGGTTGGACGAGGCGTGGAAGCTCGCAGAAGGGGGAATCCATCTGGGGCGGCCCGTCGAGGGCAGGAGCAAATGGATTTCCGCTTGTGCGCAACGGTAGTGCGCGCGGTTGGTGGCTTTCGGTTCGCGGTCCCTGGCGGGAGGGCGGTGCGCGCGGCGCGGGTGGTGCTGAAGACTCCGGCCCGGGCGAACCCGGGCCGGAGACGGTAGGGCTTACTTGCGGCGGGCAGCCTTCTTCGGCGCCGCCTTCTTGCTGGCAGTGGACCGCTTGACCGTCGACTTGGCGACGGCCTTCTTGCTGGCGGACTTCTTCCCTGCCGCCTTCTTGGGAGCGGCCTTCTTCATGGCCGTCTTCTTGCTGCTGACCTTCTTGGCCGGCGACTTCCTGGCAACCGCCTTCTTCGAAGCGCCCTTCTTGGCAGCGGCCTTCTTCGGAGCCGCCTTCTTGGCGGCAGCCTTCTTCGGCGCAGCCTTCTTGGCGGCGGCCTTCTTCGGCGCAGCCTTCTTGGCAGCGGCCTTCTTCGGCGCAGCCTTCTTGGCGGCGGCCTTCTTCGGTGCAGCCTTCTTGGCGGCGGCCTTCTTCGGCGCAGCCTTCTTGGCGGCGGCCTTCTTCGGTGCAGCCTTCTTGGCGGCGGCCTTCTTCGGCGCGGCCTTCTTGGCGGCGGCCTTCTTCGGAGCCGCCTTCTTGGCCGACGACTTCTTCGGCGCAGCCTTCTTCGCCGGTGCCGGCGTCTGCGGAGCCGGGGCGCCCATCGGCGCAGCGGCCGGCGTGTCGCCCGTGGACGGCATGGAACTGTTCTGCGCTTGGTTCTCGGTATCGATGGACATCTGGTCTTCCCCTCCGACTTAGGTTTTTGTGTGAGACCTGCGTTGGCTAGAACTTGCCGTAATAGCCTTCCTTCAGGGCATCGAACAGGTTGGCGGCGGTGTGCATTTCGCCGTCGTATTCCACCTGCTCATTTCCCTTCAGTTCGATAACGCTACCGTCTTCCAATTCAAAGCGGTAGAGGGTGTTCGCAAGGTCCGTCTCCTTGACCAGCACGCCCTGGAAGGCGGCAGGGTTGAAGCGGAAGGTGGTGCATCCCTTCAGGCCCTGCTTGTAGGCGTAGAAGTAGATGTCCTTGAAGTCTTCGTACGGGTAGTCGGTGGGGACGTTGGCGGTCTTGGAAATGGACGAGTCGATCCACTTCTGCGAGGCGGCCTGGATGTCCACGTGTTCCTTCGGGCTGATGTCGTCGGCGGCTACGAAGTACTCGGGCAGCTTGTTGGCCGCCTCGTCGGTGAACGGCAGCGCGTTCGCGTTGATGAGGGCGCGGTAGGCGAGCAGCTCGTAGCTGTAGACCTCGACCTTTTCCTTGGACTTCTTGCCCTCGCGGATCACGTTGCGCGAGTAGTGGTGGGCGAAGCTGGGCTCGATGCCGTTGGAGGCGTTGTTGGCCAGCGACAGCGAGATGGTGCCGGTCGGCGCGATCGAGCTGTGGTGGGTGAAGCGCGCGCCGGTCTCGGCGAGCTGCTCGACCAGGTTCGGCGCGACGGAGGCGATGCGCTGCATGTAGCGGCTGTACTTGGCGTGCAGCACGCTGCCGCGGATGGTGTCGCCGACCTTGTAGCCGTCCTTGGCCATCTCCGGGCGCTTGCGCAGCATGTCGCCGGTGACGGTGTAGTCCTTCGCCAGCACCGGGGCCGGGCCCTTTTCCTTGGCCAGATCCAGTGCGACTTCCCAGCCGGCGACGGCCATCTCGCGCGAGACGTCCTCGGTGAAGCCGACCGCCGCTTCGGAGCCGTAGCGCATCTTGAGCATGGTCAGGGTCGAGCCCAGGCCGAGGAAGCCCATGCCGTGGCGGCGCTTGCTCATGATCTCGTTGCGCTGCTGCTCCAGCGGCAGGCCGTTGATCTCGACTACGTTGTCGAGCATGCGGGTGAACACCTTGACCACTTCGCGGTATTCGTCCCAGTCGAAGCGGGCCTTCGGGCCGAACGGGTCGCGCACGAAGGTGGTCAGGTTGATCGAGCCGAGCAGGCAGGAGCCGTACGGCGGCAGCGGCTGCTCGCCGCACGGATTGGTGGCGCGGATGTGCTCGCACCACCAGTTGTTGTTCATCTCGTTGACCTTGTCGATCAGGATGAACCCGGGCTCGGCGTAGTCATACGTCGAGACCATGATCATGTCCCACAGGTGCCGCGCGCGGATGGTGCCGTAGATCTTGCAGGCGACCAGGCCGTCCTCGCGGTCGACATAGTTCTCGTGGGTGGGCCACTCGCGCCAGACGACCTTGGTCGGGTCGGTCAGGTCGATCTCGCCCTGCTCCTTGACGTGCACCGGGAACACCAGCGGCCAGTCCTGGTCGTGCTCGACCGCCTGCATGAAGCCGTCGGTGATCAGCAGGGAGAGGTTGAACTGGCGCAGCCGGCCGTCCTCGCGCTTGGCGCGGATGAATTCCTTGGCGTCCGGATGCGAGATATCGAACGTGCCCATCTGCGCACCGCGGCGGCCGCCGGCCGACGACACGGTGAAACACATCTTGTCGTAGATATCCATGAACGACAGCGGGCCGGAAGTGTAGGCTCCGGCGCCGGAGACGTACGCGCCGCGCGGGCGCAGCGTGGAGAACTCGTAGCCGATGCCGCAGCCGGCCTTCAGCGTCAGGCCCGCTTCGTGGACTTTCTCCAGGATGTCGTCCATCGAGTCGCGGATGGTGCCGGACACGGTGCAGTTGATCGTGGAGGTCGCCGGCTTGTGTTCCAGCGCACCGGCGTTGGAGGTGATGCGGCCGGCCGGGATCGCGCCGCGGCGCAGCGCCCACAGGAAGCGCTCGTACCAGTGCGCGCGCAGCTCGTCGGTCGCCTCGACGTCGGACAGAGCGCGCGCGACGCGCTGCCAGGTCTCGTCGATGGTGCCGTCCACCGGCTCGCCGGCCTTGGTGCGCAGGCGGTACTTCTTGTCCCAGATGTCGTAGGAAGCCGGCTGCAGCGGGATGGCCGTGGCATCACGGTTGGCGGCGACTGGTGCACGCATCGTGCTCATCGGATTGTCTGTCTCCCGGCCTTGCGACCCATCTGTTGTTTTGACCAACGCCGGCGCTGCGCCGCCGGTTCCCTTCGGGGCCCTGGCGAGGCGAAGCGTGTGCGTTTTCCTTGAATATCCGGCCTTCCGGCGCCTCCCCCGAGGTTGCCGCATCGACACAGCACTTGGGTGGGAGCCCGAACGACTCACACAAGATGTTGTGGTGCGACCGGGCATGAACGGTATCGCCGGGCTGCGTAGGCGTCAACAGATATTTCTGTAGGTCGCGGCCTGCATCGGCTGGCGCTGGATCCGCCGCGCGTTGCCGTCACCGTGGAACCCCGGGGCCAGGTTTACAGTCGCAGGGATCGGTACGTTTCATTCTGAGGAGAACCGCATGACCGCCCGTCGCCCTTCGCTCGCGAGCGCCCTCATCCTGTGCAGCGCGCTGCTGCTGGGCTGGCCGCTCGCCAGTCGCGCCGCGCTGCCCGCGAGCGTGGCCGGCCAGCCGCTGCCTTCGCTGGCGCCGATGCTCCAGAAGGTGACGCCGGCGGTGGTGAACATCTCGACCAAAACGCGGGTGGCGGTGCGCGATCCGTATTTCGACGATCCGATCTTCCGCCAGTTCTTCGGCCTGCCCTCCTCGCCGCGCGAGCGGGTGGAGCAGAGCCTGGGCTCGGGCGTGATCGTGGATGCGGCCAAGGGCTACGTGCTGACCAACAACCACGTGGTCGGCGGCGCCGACGACATCACGGTGACGCTGCAGGACGGACGCACCTTCAAGGGCAAGCTGATCGGCACCGATCCGGACACCGACGTGGCGGTGGTGCAGATCCCGGCCAAGGACCTCAAGGCGCTGCCGGTAGCCGGGTCGTCGAACCTGCGCGTGGGCGACTTCGTGGTGGCGGTGGGCGATCCGTTCGGGCTGGGGCAGACGGTCACCTCGGGCATCGTCTCGGCGCTGGGCCGCTCGGGGCTCGGTGGCGCGGGCTATCAGAACTTCATCCAGACCGATGCCTCGATCAACCCCGGCAATTCGGGCGGCGCGCTGGTCAACTTGAACGGCGAGCTGGTCGGCATCAACACGATGATCCTGTCGCCCTCGGGCGGCAACGTGGGCATCGGCTTCGCCATTCCCAGCGACCTCACTACGCAGGTGATGCGGCAGTTGATCGCGCACGGCAAGGTGGTGCGCGGGAGCCTGGGCGTGCAGACGCAGGACATCACCCCGCGCATCGCCCGGCTGCTGAGCCTGTCGACCGACCAGGGCGTGGTGGTGACCCGCGTCGCGCCCGACTCGGCCGCGTCGCATGCCGGACTCGCGCCGGGCGACGTGTTGCAGGCGATCGACGGCAAGCCGCTGCATGACAGCGACGAGCTGCACAATGCCGAGGGCCTGTTGCCGCTGGGCAGCCAGGTCACGCTGAAGATCACGCGCAACGGCGAGCCGCGCCAGGTGCAGGCCACGCTGACGCCGGAGAAGCTCGCCACCGTCGACGGCGCCACGCTCGATGCGCGCCTGGCCGGCGTGCGTTTCAGCGAGCTGTCGATGGCGCAGCGCGGACAGGGTGTCGCCGGCGTGGCGGTCACGTCGGTGCAAGGCGGCAGTCGCGCGGGTCGCCTCGGGCTGGACCAGGGCGACATCGTCATCGGCGTGAACAACCGGCGTGTCACCAGCCTGCGCGAACTGAGCGGCCTGGTGTCGATGCAGCCGCGGCAGCTGGTGCTGGTGGTGGAGAACGATGAGGGCGTGCGGTACGTGCCGATGGATTGAGGGCGGCGTCGAGGTGGCTCCCACTCCCCGCCGGAGAGCTTTGGAGTGACGACCGTGGCCTTGGACCCGCGCTTCGAGCCCTTCCCCAACGAACGCGGGGGAAGGTGCCGACAGGCGGATGGGGGCGCACTTGGACGGGATGTCCGGGAGGCGCGGAGGCAAGACTTCCCCCATCCGCCCTTCGGGCACCTTCCCCCGTGTAAGAGGGAAGGATTGGTCGGAAGGGCGGGACGCGGGTGTAGACGCGCGCCTCGCACAGGTTGAAGCCTTCCCCGATACGGGGGAAGGCTTCGGTGGCGGCAGCGCTCCAGATGGGGCGCCTCGCACATCCATCCTTAACGCCAACCTGTGACCCTGCTTGATGTTTGGCGAACGGACCGATGAAATACCGGACTCCCATCACTGCGCGCGCGCCATCTACACGGCACGCTCACGCCACTCTCGAAGCCGTAGGTCGTCCGAAGTCATGCCCGTCCGTTCCGTTCGCCTGTCCGTCGCCGCCCTGCTGGGCGCCTGTCTCACCACGGCCGCACTTGCCGCCGGGCCCGCCCTGACCCTTCGCGGCGACGTGGCCACCACGCGCGGCCTGGTGCAGGACCTGGCCTCCGCCTGGACCCGCAGCGGGCATGGCAAGGTCGACGTGCAGCCCTTCAACACCGCCTCGGGGCTGGATGCGCTGCGCAACGGCAGCGCCGACATCGCCGGCAGCGCGCGCCCGGGCAACGGCAGCCCGCAGGAATCCGGGCTGGTGTTCACGCCGGTGGCGTGGGACGGGCTGGTGATGATCACCCACCCGAACAACCCGGTCGGCAACCTCAGCCTCAAGCAGTTGCACGACATCTATTACGGCAAGATCACCAACTGGAGCGAAGTCGGTGGCCGCAGCGCACCGATGAACGTGTACGCGGTGGCGAGCCCGGGCGACGGCGTCGAGTTCAGCCTGCGCAAGCTGCTGTTCGGCCGCGGCAACCAGCCGGTCGCGGCGCCGCGCCTGTACGTCAACACCGCCAAGCTGGAAGAGGCGGTGGCGCTCGATCCGAAGGCGATCGGCGTGACCACGCTTTCGCGCGTGGCCGGCAACCACAAGGTCAAGATGATCCGCATCGACGGCACCGCGCCCAGCGTGTCCACCGTCGCCAGCGGCAGCTACAAGCTCTATTCCCCGCTCTACCTGGTGACCAACCCGGCCAGCCCGCACGCCGCCGACGCGCAGGCGTTCGTCGAGTTCGCCAAGGGTGACAAGGCCGCCTCGGTGGTGCGTGGCGACGACGCGCTGCCCTATGACGCCGGCAGCGCGCTGGCCGCCGCCGATGCCTCGCGCCGCGCGCAGATCCTCGCCGCGGTGGGCGCGCATGCCGTCGTGCAGCCGACGCCGAGCGCCGCGCCGCCGGTCGCCGCGCCGGGCGCCACCTACGCGTCGCGCGCCGCCATCGCGCCGACCTCCGAGCGCACCGCCGAGGCCAAGCGCGCGCTGGAGGAACGCCGCGCCAGGGCCGCCGAACAGGCCAGCCTGAAGGGCGTGCGCGGCGAGGCGACCACCGTCGATGCCGCCGCCGCGCGTGGCCCGGCATTCGCCAGGGTTTCGGCCAGCGCCACGGTCAAGTCGACCGTCGCCAAGCCGCGCACCTACAAGGTCACCAAGGGCGACACGCTGTCCTCGATCGCCCGCGCGCATTCGGTCGACGTCGCCGATCTGCGCACTTGGAACCACCTGAAGGGCAACGAGCTGAAGGCCGGCCAGGTGTTGCGCCTCGGCGAGCGCTGAGCGCGGGTGCGCGCATGCGCATCCACGCGCTGACGCTGGACCTGGACGACACCCTGTGGCCGGTGCTGCCGGCCTTGGAATGTGCCGACCGCGAGCTTGACGCCTACCTGCGCACGCACCATCCGGAAGTCGCCACGCGCTGGCCGATCCCCGCGATGCGCCAGCTGCGCGCGCAGGTCGCCGCCGAGCGGCTGGACCTGGCGCACGACTTCACCACGCAGCGCCACCTGACCATGCAGCGCGCCTTCGAAGCCTGCGGGTTGGCCGAGACGCCGATCGAGGCGTTGTGGGAGGTCTACTACGCCGCCCGCAACCGCGTGGAGCTCTACACGGACGCGCTGCCGGCACTCGAGCGGATCACCGCGCGCTGGCCGGTGGCAAGCCTGACCAACGGCAACGCGGACCTGGAGCGGATCGGCATCCACGCGCATTTCCATTGCCAGGTCAGCGCGCGCGACACCGGCGTGGGCAAACCGGACGTGCGGATTTTCCAGGTGGCCGCCGAGCGGCTGGGCGTGGCGCCGGGGCACATCCTGCACGTGGGCGACGATGCCGACCTGGACATGCGCGGCGCGCGCGAGGCGGGCCTGCGCACCGCGTGGATCAACCGCGAACGGCTGCCGTGGCCGGACGGGCTGGGCGCACCGCCGGACCTGGACCTGCCCGACATGGGCGCGCTGGCCGATTGGCTGGAGCGGAGCCAGGGGCTGGCAGGCGGCACCGCCGGCCGCGCCGGTTCGCAAACCTCGTAGGACCGCGACGGCTGGAGCGGGAGCGGCCTCATGCGCATCGTGGGCATCTAGCTGGTGACGAGGCGCCTTCCTCCGACCGGCAGGCTCGGCGGTTTGGCATCTCCCGCGCATCGGCGCATCATGGTCGACTCGCCGCAGCCACGAGGCACGAAGCCATGCCGGAGCGCCCCACGTCCGCCCTGACCGAACGCAAGGCCGGCAAGGCCCAGGGCGTCGCCATCGAGACCATCGACAGCGCGCTCTACAAGAACACCTTGAAGCGCCTGGACGCCACGCAGCGCCGCTGGCTGGAACAGACCGGCTTCGAACCGAAACCCGGACGCTTCGCCCTGCTGCCCGATGCCAGCGGCAAGCTCGCCCGCGTGCTGGTGGCGGTCGATCCGTTCCAGCCGCTGGCCGCACTGGCCGGACTTCCATATGCGCTGCCGGCCGGCACCTATCATCTGGCCGAGGCCGGAGCGCTTGCCGATGCACGCCACGCAGCGCTGGGCTGGGCGCTGGGCGCCTACCGTTTCGAGCGTTATCGAAAGGGCGGCCGCGGGCCGGCCACGTTGGCCGTGCCCGCCGCGGAGCTTGCCGCGCTGGCGCCGCTCGTTGAAGCCACCGCGCGCGTGCGCGACCTGGTCAACACGCCGACCGAGGACATGGGGCCGGAACATCTGGCCGATGCCGTGAAGCAGCTGGCCAAGGCGCACAAGGCCAGGATCCGCGACTGGGTCGGCGATGAACTGCTGAAGGCCAACTTCCCCACCATCCACGCGGTCGGGCGCGCCAGCCACCGCGCGCCGCGGCTGATCGAGCTGACCTGGGGCAAGGCGTCCGATCCGAAGCTGGTGATCGTCGGCAAGGGCGTGTGCTTCGATACCGGCGGGCTGGACATCAAGCCGTCCGACGGCATGCGCAACATGAAGAAGGACATGGGTGGCGCGGCACACGCGATCGCCCTGGCCGGGCTGGTGATGCAGGCGCAACTGCCGGTGCGGCTGACGCTGCTGGTGCCGGCGGTGGAGAACGCCATCGCCGGCAACGCGATGCGTCCGGGCGAGGTCATCACCACCCGCGCCGGCCACACGGTGGAAGTGGACAACACCGATGCCGAAGGTCGCCTGATCCTGTGCGACGCGATCGCCTATGGCGCCGAGCAGCAGCCGGACCTGATGCTGGACTTCGCCACCCTGACCGGTGCAGCGCGCGTCGCGCTGGGCCCGGATTTGCCGGTGTTGTTCGCCAACCAGGACGCCGCAGCCGATGCCCTGCTCGAGGCTGGTCGCGCGGTGGACGATCCGCTATGGCGCCTGCCGTTGTGGCGGCCGTACCGCAAGATGCTCGAGTCGTCGGTGGCGGACTTCGCCAACTCGGGAGCTTCGCGGCATGCCGGCGCCATCACCGCGGCGCTATACCTGGAGCGGTTCGTACCCGACGGCCTGCCGTGGCTGCACCTGGACACCTACGCCTGGAACGATGCCGACCGCCCCGGCCGCCCGCGCGGCGGCGAGGCGATGGGCCTGCGCGCCGTGTTTTCGTTCCTGCAACAGCGCTACGCGCGCTGATCCTGCCGATCCGGCATTGGACATGGCGGTGTCGCTTCTTGCCGCACGCGGCGTCTGACGCTTCGGTTAGCCCCATCCGCCTGCCGGCACCGTCCCCCGCGAGCGGAGGAAGGCTCGGATCCCGGCATCGGGACCGACGCTTTCCACGCTTTCCACGCTTGCCGCGCGCCCACTCGACAAAGAGCCACTGAAAGCTTGGGCCCCACCAGCGCGGGCCGCGCCCTCGGCGACGTGCCGGGGCACGACCCACGGCCAGTCGTCGTCCGCTACGCTCCGCGCATGAGCGCACCGATGAACATCCCGACAGAGGCGACCGTCGCCGCCTGCCGCGCGCAGGCGAGTGCGGCACTGCAGCGCGGCGACCTCGCGCTCGCCGAGCAGGCATTCTCGCGCCTGTTGGAACTACGGCCCGACGATGTCGACGCGCTGCAGTTCCTGGCGTCCTGCCAGCTGGGCCGGGGCGACGCGATACGCGCGATCGAGGGGCTGCGCACCGCGCAGCGCGCCCACCCAGCGGACCCGTCGATCCTGCACCAGTTGGGCACGGCCCAGATGACGGCCGGGGACTTGCGAGGCGCGGAGGAAAGCCTGCGCGAAGGCCTCGCGCTGGCGCCCGGCATGTTCGTCGCGCGCCTGCGCCTGGGCGTGGTGTACGAGCAACAGGGGCGCCGGCGCGAGGCCGTGACCGCTTACCTGGGTGCGATCAACGACGCGCAGGCGCAAGGGCGCTGGCTCAGCGACGAGACCACCGCGCCGGGCGTGCGCGAGGCGGTGAAACACGCCGCGCAGTACGTCGCCGCGGGTCGTCGCGAACTGTTCGACGCGATCATCGAGCCGTTGCGACAACGCTACGGGCGCAGGGAGCTGGCCCGCGTCGACCAGTGCCTGGCCATCTATCTGCACGAGAAACCCGCGCTTCTGCCCGATCCGCGGCAGCGTCCCTTGTTCCTGTATTTCCCTGGCGTGCCCAGCCAGCCGTTCTACCCGCGCGAGCGCTTCCCGGAGCACGCGCGACTGGAGGCGGCGGTCGATGTGATACGCGAGGAACTGCGCGCCGTGCTGTCGGGTGCGGACGATCCGCTGGTGCCGTTCCTGGGCGCGCCCTCGGCCGAGGCGATCGCTGCGCAACTGCTCGGTTCGACCGGCGCGCAAGAGGCCTCGTGGGACGCGTTCTTCTTCTATCGGCACGGCGTGCGCCATGACTCGAATTGCGAGCGCTGCCCGCGTACCAGCGGACTGCTCGACGCCATGCCGCTGGTCCGGGTTCGCGACCACGCGCCGGAAACCCTCTACTCGATATTGCGCCCTGGCACGCACATCCTGCCGCACCGCGGCGTCACCAACACGCGCCTGGTCACCCACCTCCCGCTCATCGTGCCGACGGACTGCGCGCTGCGCGTGGGCGGCGAAACCCACGTGTGGGAGGAAGGCCGCTGCGTCACCTTCGACGATACCTTCGAGCACGAAGCCTGGAACCGCAGTGGCCAGACCCGCGTGGTGCTGATCGTGGACAGCTGGAATCCCGACCTCAGCGAGGTGGAAAGGATGGCGGTAAGCGACCTGGTCGCGGCCATCGGCGACTTCAACCGATCCACGGCGCAACCCTGATCCGCCATGAGGCACACGGCCGTCCAGACGGCCGGAAGATAATGGCCATGACAGCCGCCCGGCGCACCCATGACTGAGGGCATGGGCACTTGCTTGTTAAACAGTTGTTGCTGTCATACTCGGCGCGCTCGACATGAGCGGGGGAAGCAGGGATTTACTTCACCGGGGAGTTGCACATGAAATACGACTTGAATCACTTGTCATTGGCAGTGCGTCTGGCGTTGAGTGCAGGTGTTTTTTCGGTAGCGGGAGTGGCTCAAGCGCAAGTGTCGACACCGGACAGTCCGCAGTCGACCGAACAGACCGCGCAAGACCAGGCCACGCCGCCCTCCAAGAAAGAGGCCAAAACGCTTGAGTCGGTCCAGGTGACCGGCTCGCTGATCCGGCGCGTCGACGCCGAGACGGCCAGCCCGGTGATCACGCTTGACCGCGCAACGATCAGCAACTCGGGCAAGCCCGTGCTGGGCGACGTGCTGCAACAGATGCCGAGCATCTCCGGCAACGCCACCAATCCGGCGAACAACAGCAACGGTGGCGGCGTGGCCAGCCCCTTGCTGGAAGCCGGCGATGGCGCGTCGCGCGTCTCGCTGCGCGGCCTGGGCAACAACCGCACGTTGGTGCTGGTCAACGGCCAGCGCATGGCCAACCCGGACATCAACCTGATTCCGCCGGAGATGATCGAGCGGGTCGACGTGCTGGCCGAAGGCGCCTCGACGGTGTACGGCTCCGATGCCATCGGCGGCGTGGTCAACTTCATCCTGCGCAAGGACTTCAAGGGCGCCCAGTTCAGCCTGAACGAGGGCATCTCCAGCCATGGCGATTCGCAGCGCCACGGCTTCAACCTGACCGGTGGCATGACCGGCGAGCGCTACAGCATTGCCGCCGGCCTGGACTACAACAAGTACGACGCGACGCTCGGCGCCGAACGCAAGTTCTCCAGGCAGCAGTTGTACCTCTCCAGTGGCTCGGTGGTGGCGGCCGGCTCCAGTTCGATCCCGACCGGCCGCATCCAGGTGCCCGCCTCGGTCGCCGCCCAGTACGGCTGCGCGGTCGATCCGGCGACCGGCACCGCCCAGGTGACGCTGGCCTCGGGCGACGGCTCGAGCCAGGCGGACTATCGCTGCCGGCTTCCCTCCGACACCTACAACTACGCCGCGCTCAACTACATCCAGACCGCGCAGAAGCGCACCAACGGCTTCGTGCTGGCGAACTTCAACGTCACCGACAATGTGACCGCGTTCGTCGACGCGTTCTACAACCACACGGTGTCCAGCGGCCAGGACGCGCCCTCGCCGGTCGGTACGGGCGACGGCCTGATCATTTCCGCGGACAACCCGATCAATCCGTTCGGCATCACGTTCAGCCAGAACGCGATCGCTGGCGATCCGAACAGCGGCTACAACTTCCAGACCCGCCTGACCGGTGCCGGCACGCGCGTGCACAGCTACACCACCAACACCGGGCAGATCAACGCGGGCCTGCGCGGCGCGTTCGGACAGGACAGCACCTGGATCTGGGATGCCTCGGTCAACTACAGCCACACCAAGCGCGACCAGCGCGACACCAACGAGGTGGACATCCCGTCGTTGCAGGCCGCCGTCGATGCCGGTGCGAACATCTTCGACCAGGCCAATGCCGGCGACGTGCTGAGTGCCGGCGTGAAGACACCGATCTACGTCTTCACCCAGTCCACCAAGCAGGCCCAGGTCGACGCCAGTGGCGAGCTGTGGGACCTGCCCGCCGGCCCGGTGCAGTTGTCCGTCGGTGCCCTGTACCGCAAGCAGTTCATGAACTACACCGTGAGCGACTTCGCGGTGCTCGATCCGGTGACCACCACCTGCCAGATCCTGCAGGAAGCCTGCGGCTCGCCCGGTCGCGGCAGCTACAACGTCAAGGAGCTGTTCGCCGAGACGCTCATCCCGCTGGTCTCCGATGTGGCATGGGCCAAGTCGCTGTACCTGGACCTGGGCGTGCGCAGCTCCAACTACAGCACCACCGGCACCACCACCAACGGCAAGATCGCGATCGAGTGGCGCCCGAGCGACGACCTGCTGGTACGCGGCACGGTCTCGCAGGTGTTCCGCGCGCCCAACCTCAACGAGCTGTACGACGGCCGCACGCTGGTCCAGCCGGTCCTCAACGACCCCTGCGTCGGGCTCTCCGCGGCCGAGCTCGCGCAGCACCAGGCGGCCTGCCAGTTCGTTCCGGTGAACTGGGCCGGCAACGATCCGGCGCAGGTCAACACGTTCTACTCCGGCGCCGCCACGGTGGGCGCGTCGCTGAAGCCGGAGAAGGGCAAGTCGATCGATTTCGGCCTGGTCTACGACCCGGACTGGGCGCCGGGCGTCTCGACCAGCCTCGACTTCTGGCACATCTACCTGTCCGACACGCTGACGGCTATCCAGGCCGATACCGTCGTCAACTCCTGCTACAACAACAGCGCCAGCCCGTACTGTTCGTTCATCACGCGCCAGGACAACACCAGCCGCCAGCCGGGCCAGGTGTTCCTGATCAACACGCCGGTGGTCAACCTGGGCACCCTGAGTACGTCCGGCATCGACTACACGCTGCGCTACAAGATCCCGCACTTCAATGTGGGCAGCATGGATCCGGGCAACTTCCGGGCCGGCCTCAACACCAGCTACACCTCCACGTACAACGTCAACGCCACGCCGGGGGAGGCGGACTCGGAGACGGTCAACTACGCCGGCACCTACACGCCGCAGTTCGGCAACATCTCGCGCTGGCGCGGTACGGTCACGCTCAATTGGGACAAGGGCAACTGGAGTGCCCAGTGGCAGTCCCGCTACATCAACAGCCTGACCGCACTCAATGCCGACGCTGCCATCCACGGCGTGGACATCCCGGTGGCCTCGGTGGTCTACCACTCCATCCAGCTGGGCTATTCGGTGCCCTCGATCCACACCCGCTTCGACTTCGGCGTGGACAACCTGATGGACAAGCAGCCGCCGCGGCTCTACCAGAACGGCTCTAACTACAACGTGGACACCGCCACCTACGATGTACTCGGCCGCTACTACTGGGCGCGTGCGACGGTGAAGTTCTGACGCTCCACGCCAGCGAAGCTTGCTGACGGCACCCGGAGGGGCCGCGGATAACTCCGCGGCCCCTCTTGCATAATGCGGATCGGCTCAATCGCGATCGAGGACGCATGCCCCTCCCCGCCACCGACCTCGCCAATGCCATGGCCGGCGCCTACAACGCCGGCGACATGGAACGCGTGATCGCACTCGCCACCCAGGCGGGCGACCGGGCCGACGAGGGCATCCAGGCCTTGCTCGGAGTCGCGCAACAGGCGACCGGCCGCTACGGCGAGGCTGCCACGACGTTCCGCCAACTCGCGCAGCAGCGCCCGGACGTCTCCGCCTACTGGAACAACCTGGGCGTCGCCAGTCGGCTGAGCGGCGACCTGGCCGCCGCCGAGCAGGCGCTGTCCAGGGCCAGGTCGCTGGCGCCGGACGACGCCGACGTGCTCTACAATCTGGGCCTGCTCTACATCCAGCAGCGGCGCTGGCTGTCGGCGCGGGAGACGCTGCTCGACGTGGTGGCGCGCGCGCCGGACTTCATCGACGCGCGCCTGCAGGCCGCGTTCGCCTGCTACGTGTGCGGGGACAACACCTGGCAGGAGGCGATGCTGGCGGGGGCCGCCGACTGGCCGGCGCAACCGGCCGGGCAGGCATTGATCCTTTCATCGATGTTGTCCGCGCAGGGCGAGCTCGACACCGCGCTGCAAGCGCTGGCGCGGGCGCTGCTGCCAGACGGACCGGAGGGCGAACGGTTGCGGCTGCGCATCGCGGCGCAACGGGTGTTGCTGCACGAGCGCAACAACCAGATCGACGAAGCGAAACGGCAGCTCGAGCAACTGCCGCTCGGCGCACTCGACGCATTGCCGATGGACGCGCACCAGGTGCGCGCGGACGTCTGGCGCGCGCACGCCGCACTGGCCCTGCGAGCTGGCGCCTTCGCCGAGGCAGCGGCGTTGTACCGGCGCGCGCTTGCGCTTGCCGACGACGACGAAGCCCGCGCCAGCGCCGGCTTCGCCCTCGCCGCTGCGTGCGATCGACAAGGGCAGCACGCCCAGGCGTGGCAAGCCGTGCAGACCGCACACGCAGCGCAAGTGGAAATCGCGCGCACGGTGCTGCCGGAGCTGCTTGCGCCCGACAGCCAGCCATTGCAGATGGCCGAGGTCGATCGCCACGCCTACGCCCGTTGGACGCACCTGCCCGCGCCGGACAGCCGGCGTAGCCCGGTGTTCGTCGTCGGGTTCCCGCGTTCGGGCACGACCTTGCTGGAGCAGATGCTCGATGCCCACCCGGATTTCCGGTCGATGGACGAACGCGCCTTCATCCATGAGTTGACCGAACGCATGGAGCAGGTCGGCCAGCGCTACCCCGCCGACCTGGCGAACCTGAGCGGGACCGAGGCCGATCAGCTGCGCGCGGCCTATTTCAGGATGGTGGGGCGCGTGTTGCCGGACCTGGGGCAGCACCGGCTGGTGGACAAGAATCCGCTCAACATGCTGTGCCTGCCGATGATCATGCGGCTGTTTCCCGAGGCGCGCATCATCCTGTGCCTGCGCCATCCCTGCGATGTGCTGCTGAGCTGCAGCATGCAGCCGTTCCGCTCGCCGGCGTTCATGGTGCTGTGTTCGTCGCTGCAGCGACTGGCGCGTGGTTACGTGCAGGCCTTCGAGCAGTGGTATCGGCAGGTGGAGGTGTTCGGACCCCGGGTGCTCGAGTGGCGTTATGAATCGGTCGTCAACGATCTGGACGATCACCTTGCGCGGCTGGGGGCGTTTCTCGACGTCGCCGATGCCACGCCGATGGCGCGCTTCGCCGATCACGCAAGGAACAAGCGCTTCATCAGCACGCCCAGCTATGCGCAGGTCGTCCAGGGCGTCCATCCGGGGTCGGTCAACCGCTGGCACGGCTACCGCGACCAGTTCGAGCCCGTGCTGCCGCTGCTGCGGCCGCTGATCGATCGCCTCGGCTACTCCTGCTGAGAGCCGGGCGCCGGCGTGACTTCTGGCCTAGTCGCGGCAGTCGCGCACGCGGCATGCTGGCTGATCGAACCTCAAGGAGTCGTCCCCATGCATCCACGCCTGTCCCTGCTGGCGTTTGGCGTCGCGCTCGGCCTGTCCGCCAGCGCGCACGCGTCCGAGCCTGCCGCCGCCCAGCAGCCCAAGCTCACCGCACAGACGCTCGATTCCGGCGGCACCATGCCGGCCGAGCAGGCGCGCCTGCATTTCGATCACGCGGAGCTGCATTTCGCCATCGATCCGGCCAGGCGCCACCTCGATGGCGAGGCCACGTTGCGCTTTACCGCGCGCGAGCCGACCGACATCCTGCTGCTGGACCTGGACAGGAACCTGCCGATCCGCAGCATTGCCGTCGACGGCAAGCCCCTGGCCAGGACCGCCTGGAATAATCCGGACGGCCGCCTGCGCATCCAGTTGCCCCAAGCCCTGGCCAAGGGTGGCAGCGTAAGCACCACCATCGCCTACGGCGGTCAGCCGCACGTGGCCAAGCGAGCGCCGTGGGATGGCGGGTTCGTGTGGAGCAAAACGAAGGACGGCCAGCCGTGGGTCGCCAGCGCGGTCGAGGGCGAGGGCTGCGACCTGTTCTGGCCATGCATCGACCAGCCCACCGGCGAGCCGGACCTGGTCGATACCTGGGTGACCGTGCCCAAGGCGCTGGCCGCGCCGGGCAATGGCGTGCTGGTGGACATCAAGGACGACGGCGCCACGCGCACCTGGCATTGGCGGATAAAGCAGCCTGACACCTACGCGATCACCATCAACGTGGGACCGTTCGAGGAGCTCAAGGGCGACTACAAGAGCCGCTACGGCAACACCATCCCGATGGAGCTGTGGTACCTGCGCGGGCACGAGGCAGGCGCCAGGGCCTTGTTCGCCGAGTTCCCGCGCATGCTCGATTTCTTCGAGCAGGAGATCGGCCCCTACCCCTTCGGCGACGAGAAGATGGGCGTGGTCGAGACACCGCACCTGGGCATGGAACACCAGACCATCAACGCCTACGGCAATGGCTATCCGAAGAGCGAGTACGGCTACGACTGGCTGCTGCAGCACGAGTTCGCGCACGAGTGGTTCGGCAACCAGGTTACCAACCGCAACTGGGACGACATGTGGCTGCACGAGGGCTTCGGCACCTACATGCAGCCGCTCTACGGGCAGTACCTCAACGGGGACATGCCGTATTTCGCGATGCTGCACGACGAGCGGATGAAGCTGTCGAACAAGGTGCCGATCGTGTCGGGCCAGCCGAAGACCGAGGAGCAGGTCTACGATGGTCGGACCGGGCCTGGGCTGGACATCTACTACAAGGGCTCGCTGGTGCTGCATACGCTGCGCGGGCTGATCGGCGACGATGCGTTCTTCGAGAGCACGCGGCGGCTGGTCTACGGACGGCCGGACCCGAAGCCGGGCAGCTTCAAGCCGCGCTATGCCACGACGAAGGATTACCTCGGCATCGTCGACCAGGTGACCGGCAAGGACCTCAAGTGGTTTTTCGACGTGTACCTGTATGACGCGGCACTGCCGAAGCTACAGACGACCCGGCAGGGCGACAGGCTGCAGTTCCGCTGGGTGACCGCCCGTGGCGAACCGTTCCCGATGCCGCTGGAGGTGCAGGTGGGCGATACCGTGCACACGTTGGCCATGGCCGACGGCACAGGCGAACTCAGCGTGCCGCAGGGGACCTTGATGATCGTCGACCCGAGATCGAAGGTGCTGCGCGAGATGCCGCACGTGGAGGCGTTCCAGGCGTGGGAGAAGGCACAGGCAGCGCAGAAGAAGGCCCGGGAGAAGGGCGAAAAGAAGGACTGAGGCCGCTTGTCGGGTCGACCGGGGCGGCCCGTCAGCTGCGCGGGTCGGCCTGGAGAACGGACAAAAAAAAGCCCGGCCAAGCCGGGCTTTTTTTCGCGTCTCAGCGCGGTTGTGCCGCCGGTTTCTCCGGCGCCACGACCGCCGCGGTGGAGAACTTGCCGCCGTAAGGGAGCACCTCGGCGGCCAGCTTGGGGTTGCCCTTGATGAGCCCGATCGCGTCGAACAGGATGTGCGCGGTTTCCTGCAGCTCCGGATCCTTGGCGTTCTTGGCTTCCTTCTCCTGCTTGAGCTCTGCCTTGAGGCTGCGCTCGTTGGCGTTGAGGCCATCGTCCAGCGGCGATTCCTCGCCGGCCAGGCTGCCGTCGGTACCGTCGATCGCCTTGTGCCGCGCGCGGAAGTCGGCCTGGATCGCGTCCTGGCGCTTGCGCTCGGCCTGGCGCTCGGCGAGGTTCAGCGACACCGTGGTCTGGTCGCGCATCTTCTTGTATTGCGCCAGTTCGTCCAGCATCAGCTGCCAGGCCGGCGACTTGACCACGCGCGCATCGTGCTTGGACTTCAGCTGCGGCAGGTAGGCGGTGAGATCCGCGACCTGGCTGTACGGCGCCTTCTGGATCTGCGTCCACGGCAGCGCGTTGTCGTAGGTCGACTCGCCGAAATCCTTCTCGTCGCCGTTCTTCGGGAACTGGATGTCCGGCGTCACGCCCTTGAGCTGGGTCGAGCCGCCATTGATCCGGAAGAACTCGGCGATGGTCATCTTCAACTCGCCGTACTGGGGCTTCTCGCTATCGCCCTGGGCGAAGCGGTCCAGGTCCACCAGGTTCTGCACGGTGCCCTTGCCGAAGGTCGGCTCGCCGATGATCAGGCCACGGCCGTAGTCCTGGATCGCCGCGGAGAAGATCTCCGAGGCCGAGGCCGAGCCGCGGTTGACCAGCACCGCCATCGGGCCACTCCAGGTCAGGCCCGACTCGTCGTCGCCCTGCACTTCGACCTGGCCGCGCGCGTCGCGCACCTGCACGACGGGGCCCTGGTCGATGAACAGGCCGGTCAGCTCGTTGGCCTCGGCCAGCGAGCCGCCGCCGTTGTTGCGCAGGTCGACCACCACGCCCTGCACGCCGGCGGCCTTGAGCTCGCCGAGCAGCTTGGCGACGTCGCGCGTGGCGCTCTTGTAGTCCTTGTCGCCTTCACGACGTGCGCCGAAGTCGGAGTAGAAGGTGGGCAGGTCGATCACGCCGATCTTGCGGGTGGCGTCGCCGTCCTTGACCTCGATGATCTTCTTCTTGGCCGCCTGCTCCTCGATGCTGACCTTCTTGCGCACCAGGGTGACCAGTTCGTGCTTGCCGTCCAGGCCGGCATCGGCCGGCAGGATCTCCAGCCGCACGGTGGTGTCCTTCTTGCCGCGGATCTTGTCGACCACGTCGTCCAGGCGCCAGCCGATCACGTCGGTCATCGGGCCATCGGTCCCCTGCCCCAGCGCGACGATGCGATCGCCCACGTGCACCTTCCCCGACTTGTCGGCCGGGCCGCCGGGCACGACCTCGCGGATCTGCGTGTATTCGTCGTGCGCCTGCAGCACCGCGCCGATACCTTCGAGCGACAGCTTCATCGCGATGTCGAAGTTTTCCGCCGCGCGCGGGCCGAGGTAGTCGGTGTGCGGGTCGGTGGTCTCGGCGTAGGCGTTCATGAAGGTCTGGAACGCATCCTCGCCGTCGAGCTGCTTCACGCGGTCGATGTAGCCGGCGTAGCGCTTGTCCAGGGTCTTGCGGATGTCCTCGTCGCTCTTGCCGGCAAGCTTCAGGCGCAGCCAGTCGTTCTTGGTGCGCTTGCGCCACAGGTCGTTTAGCGCGGTCTGGTCGGCCGGCCACGTGGCGTGCTCGCGATCGTAGGCGTAGTTCTCTTCGCGGGTCAGGTCGAATCCCTTCTTGAGCAGGCCGCGCGCGAAGTTCATGCGGTCGATCGCGTGCCGCACGTACAGGTTGAACACACTGAACGGGCCGGACAGGTCCTTGTTCCAGATGGCGTCGTCGAACTTCGTTCTGAGCGGTTCGAAGCGCGCCATGTCCTGCTGGGTGAAGAACACCTTCTCGCCGTCGAGCATGTCGAAGTAGGCCTTGTAGATCTTGGCCGACATGGCGTCGTCGAGCGGCTTGGCGTCGTAGTGGAAGCGCGTGAGGAAGCGCGCGGACAACTGCGCGGCGTCGGCCTGGGTGTCGGTGGACTTCAGCGGCAGCGTGGAAGCCTTGTGGCCCTCCTCGCCCTGCACGGCGGGAGCCTGCGCTTGGGCGTGGGCGGCCGGCAGGACCAGGGCAAGCAGCAGGGCGAGCGTGGGGCGCAGGGTCATGGGGATCTCAGGCGAGTTCGGTGACGCCGGCTGCATGGGCCTGCAGGTCGGCATGGTAGGAGGAACGCACCAGTGGGCCGGAAGCGACGTGATGGAAGCCCATCGCCTCGCCCGCCTCGCGCAGCGCGTCGAATTCGTCGGGAGTCCAGTAGCGCACGACCGGGTGATGGTGCGGCGTGGGCTGCAGGTACTGGCCGATGGTGATCATGTCCACGTCATGGGCGCGTAGATCGCGCAGGGTCTCGATGACCTGCTCGAAGGTCTCGCCCAGGCCCAGCATGATGCCGGATTTGGTCGGTACGTCCGGGTGCTGTGCCTTGAAGCGCTTGAGCAGGTCCAGCGACCACTGGTAGTCGGCGCCCGGGCGCACCTCGCGATACAGGTGCGGGACGGTTTCCAGGTTGTGGTTGAAGACGTCCGGCGGAAAGTCCTTGAGCACTTCCAAGGCCCGCTCCATGCGCCCCTTGCCGCGGAAGTCGGGGGTCAGGATCTCGATCTTGATGTTGGGGCTGGCGTGACGCGTGGCGCGGATGCAGGAAGCGAAATGCTCGGCGCCGCCGTCGCGCAGGTCGTCACGGTCGACCGAGGTGATCACCACGTACTTCAGGCGCATGTCGGCGATCGTCTGCGCCAGGCGCGCCGGCTCGAGCGGATCAGGTGGCTGCGGGCGACCGTGGGCAACGTCGCAGAACGAGCAGCGTCGGGTACACACCTCGCCGAGGATCATGAACGTGGCGGTGCCCTTGGAGAAGCACTCGTGGATGTTCGGGCAGGAGGCCTCCTCGCACACCGTCACCAGCGCGTTTTCGCGCAGGCGCGCCTTCAGTTCCTGCACGGCGTTGCCTTGCGGCAGCCGCACGCGGATCCACGAAGGCTTGCGCAAGGTGGGCACGCTCGAGTCGAACGCGGCGCGGTTGCGGGCGATCTTGTCGTTGCCCAACTGCTTTTCTGGCGCGTCGACCACGCTGATCGGGATGACCCTGGAGGAAATTTCGCTCATCTGCGACTGCCTAGACCGCGGCGCGCGCGGGGAGTTCGGGGAGGACGGGGGCGGCCGGCACCGCGTGGAAGCCGAACTGGCGGCAGAACTGCCCTACCAGCACGTCTTCGACCTGCGCCAACTGCGACGGGCCGCCCAAGTCTAGCACTTGCGTGACGGCCAAACCCTTGTAGCCACAAGGATTGATCCGGCCGAACGGCTCCAGGTCCATCGCCACGTTGAACGCCAGACCGTGGAAGCTGCAACCCCGCCGAACGCGCAGGCCCAGGGCAGCCACCTTGGCGCCGGCCACGTAGACACCGGGGGCACCCTCGAGGCGCGCGGCGTCGATCGACCAGTGCGCCAGCGTATCGATCAGCGCCTGCTCGATGCGGTTGACCAGCTCGCGCACGCCCACGCCGGTGCGGCGCAGGTCGATGAGCGGGTATCCGACGATCTGGCCGGGCCCGTGGTAGGTCACCTGGCCGCCACGGTCGACGGGAATCAATGGAATGTCGCCGGGCGCGAGCACGTGTTCCATCTTGCCGGCCTGGCCCAGGGTGAAGACCGGGTCGTGCTCGAGCAGCCACAGCTCGTCCGGAGTGTCCGGTCCGCGCGCGTCGGTGAAGGCGCTCATCGCCTTCCAGGTGCGCTCGTAGGGCTGGCGGCCGAGGCGGCGGATCAGGAGCGGGCGGGAGTCGGGGGACATGGACGCTACCGGGAGAATGGGGAGCAGATGAGGCGCGCGGGATGGGTTTGCAAGCGGTACGCGGCGCTGTGAAGCCCTCTCCCCTCCGGGGAGAGGGTTTGGGTGAGGGGCGGGGCTCGCGGGGAACCCGGTGGTGAGCTTCGAGGCAAGCTCGGCTTCTCACCCAGCCCTCTCCCCGATCTTTGATGAACAACGGGGGAGAGGGAGCTGGAAGCTCAGAGCGTGTAGCGGATCGCCGGATCGGCGCGCAGCGCGGTGTGCGCACGGTCGTATTGCTCGCGGGTGTCGCAGCGGAAGCTCACGGTCACCGAGATGAACTTCCCCTCACGCGAGGGGCGCTGGCTGACCGTCTCGTGCAGTACGTGCAGGCCCTCGCCCTCGAGGATCTGCGGCACGCGCCTGGGCAGGTCCGCGCTGGCGTCGCCCAGCGCGGTGATCTCGAACTCACCGGGGAACTGGAAGCCCTTGCCTTCCTTTTTCGCCTGGCTGAAGTCGATCTCGTGCATTACTTTTTGTCCGCAGCGGGGGCCGTGGCGGCGTCGTCGTCCTTCTTGTCGCCGTGGAACCACAGCAGGATGGAATCCCACAGGCGCTTGAAGAAGCCGCCCTGCGGGGCCTCGTCGAGCGCCACCAGCGGCGCCGACTGCAGCGGTTTGCCGTCCAGCGTGACGCGCAGGGTACCGACCTGCTGGCCCTTCTTGAACGGGGCGACCAGGGTCGCGGGAATGTCCATGATGGCCTTGAGCTGGTCGTACTGGCCGCGCTTGACCGTCACATCCATCGGCTGGCTGATGCCGAGCGGCAGCGTGCCTGCCTCGCCCTTCCACAGCTTGGGCGTGGCCAGCGGCTTGTTGGCCTCGTACAGCTTGTGGGTTTCGTAGAAGCGGAAACCGTAGTTGAGCAGCGCCATGGCCGAATCGGCGCGCGCCTTCTCCGAGCTCGCACCCATCACGATGGCGATCATGCGCGAATCGCCCTGCTTGGCCGAGGCGGCCAGGCAGTAACCGGCCGCGGCGGTATGGCCGGTCTTGATGCCGTCCACGCTGGGATCGCGCCACAGCAGCGTGTTGCGGTTGCCCTGCTTGATGCCGTTCCACACGAATTGCTTGACCGCAGAAATCGCGTAGTCGTCCGGAAAATCGCGGATCAGCGCGCGCGAGAGGATCGCGATGTCGCGCGCGGTCGTGTAGTGGTTCTCGATCGGATAGCCCGAGGCGTTCTCGAAGTGCGAACCGGTCATGCCCAGCTGCTTGGCGTAGGCATTCATCAGGTTGGCGAAGGCTTCCTCCGAACCGGCGGTGTGCTCGGCAAGCGCGATCGCCGCATCATTGCCGGACTGGATGATCATGCCGTACAGCAGGTCCTTGAGCGGAACCTGGCTGTTGAGCTTGAGGAAGCTGGTCGAACCATCGGTGCCCGCGCCACCGCCGCGCCAGGCATGCTCGCTGATGGTGACCGGATCGGTCATCTTGATCTTGCCGTTGGCGAGCTCGGCCGAGACCACGTAGTCGGTCATGATCTTGGTGATCGAGGCCGGCTCGACGCGCTCGTCGGGATTCTTGCTCGCCAGCACCTGCCCGGTGGCGTAATCCATCAACACCCAAGCCTTGCCGTCCACGTCCGGCGGCGGCGGCACCGGTGCCTCCGGCACGGTCGGGCGCGGCACCGGCGAGGGCTTCGGCGGCGTCTGCTGCGCGAAGGCGGCGCCGGCGATCAGCGCGGCGGCGGCAAAGGTGGTCAGGGTACGGCGGAAAAAGCTCATCGTCGGTATCGATCCCGTTTCTGTGGCCGGCGCCCCGCGCGCCAGCGCGAAAAATGCATCGCTCAGTCTACCGCGACCTGCGGTCGGGGGAGGCCGAGCCGTTCGATCTGGGCGGTCACGCGGTCGGCCTGGTCGACGTCGTCCAGCGGTCCCACGCGCACGCGGCGGATGTTGTGTCCGTTGACCTCCACGTCGGTCACCTGCACCGGCGCCAGCCGGGCCGACCTCAGCCGCGTGGCCACGCGGTCGGCGTTGGCCAGGTCGGAGAATGCGCCCACCTGCAGCCAGATGGCCGGGCGGGCGCTACCCGATGGGACCGCCGCTTGCGCAGTCAGTTCCTGGGGCGGCGCATCGTCGATGAGATGCGCCGGGTCGATCGCGCGCACTTCGACCAGGCCGGTGCCCCTGGGCCAGATGCCGATCTTGACGGCGGCCGCGTAGGACAGGTCGATCAGCCGGTTTTCGTGGAACGGCCCGCGGTCGTTGATGCGCACGATGACGCTCTTGCCGTTTTCCAGGTTGGTCACGCGCGCGTAGCTCGGCAGCGGCAGCGTCTTGTGCGCAGCGCTGAAGGCGTACATGTCGTAGTTCTCCAGGCTCGAAGTCTTGTAACCGTGGAATTTGGCGCCGTAGAACGAGGCGATGCCGCGTTCGTCGTAGCCACGCGCATCGGAGAGCACGCGATAGGTCTTGCCGAGCACGGTGTAAGGCGACTTGTTGCCGTAGAGCGAGCGCGGTTCGATCTTGGGCACCGGCTCGGGAATCTGGCTGACGTCGATCGCCGGCGGCACGCTGTCGTCGTTGTCGCGGTAGCGGCTGGACTGTGGGCGGCTGATGTCGTCGCGGAAGCCGCCCTGGCGGCCTTCCGCGCGCGGACCCGCGACCTTGCCGTTATGCGAGGGCCGCGGATGCGAACCGCCGCAGCCGGCCAGCGCGAGCGCGCATATCGCCAGGACGCCGGCGCGCCAGCTCACGGCACGGCATCCGCCGAGCGCACGCCCGCGGCAATGCCCTCCGCCAGCTGGTGCACGGCCAGCGCATACAGCGGGCTCTTGTTGTAGCGAGTGATCACGTAGAAATTCTGGAAGGTGAACCAGTATTCGGGGCCGTTGCCGCCTTCGAGCACCTGCAGGCTGGTCATCCGGCCCGGATCGAACGACTGCAGCGGCGCGTAGCCCCAGGCCTCCAGTTGCTCCAGTGGCCAGCGCGGCTGCGGGTCGGGGACGTCCAGCGTCCTCGGCGCCGTGTCCGGCTGCGCACGCGCGGCGACCGGGCCGCCGCGCTCCCAGCCGTGGCCGGCGAAATAGTTGGCGACGCTGGCCAGGATGTCCGGCAGCGAACCCTGCATGTCGATGTGGCCGTCGCGGTTGCCGTCCACGCCGAAATCGCGGATGCTCGAGGGCATGAACTGGCCCCAGCCCTGCGCGCCGGCGTAGGAGCCGGTGAGCGTGTCCAACGGACCGGCCAGGTGGTTGGCCGGCAGTTCCAGCAGCACCTTCAGCTGCTCGCGGAAGAACTTCGCGCGCGGCGGGTAATACAGGCCGAGCGTGACCAGCGCATCGAGCACCTTGTACTTGCCGGTGTTGCGGCCATAGAAGGTTTCCACGCCCAGGATGGCAACCAGGTACTCGGGCGCCACGCCATACTGCCCGGCAATGCGCTCGATCAGTTCGCGATGTTCGCGGTAGAACGCCACGCCCTCGTCGATCCGCTTGGGCGTGATGAAGATCGGTCGGTACGCCTTCCACGGCTTGGCTTCGGCGGGGCGATTCATCGCGTCGATGATCGACTGCTGCATCTGCGCGCCGCTGAGCAGCGCATTGAGCTGGCGCGGGTCTTTGCCGGTGTCGCGCGCCACCTCGCGCACCAGTTCGGCCTGGCCGGGATGGACGGTCTTTTCGGCATGTGCCGGCGCGATGGCCAGCAGCAGGGTGGCGAGCACGCCGGGCAGGCGGCACGAGCGAAGAAGGGACATGGGGAACACCGCGCGGATCGACATCGCACCCAAGCCTATCACGCGTGCACGGGCGATCCGGGGCCGAATAGGGGCGACGGGGTGACGCCGCTCAGTCATGCATCTTGCGGTTGGCGTGGATCGACATCAGCACGCCGAAACCGCTCAGCAGGCTGACCGCCGAGGTGCCGCCGTAGCTGACGAACGGCAGTGGCACGCCGACCACCGGCAGCATGCCGGCGATCATGCCGCCGTTGACGAACACGTAGACGAAGAAACTCATCGCGATCGCACCGGCGAGCAGGCGCGAATAGGTGTCGCGCGCCTCCATCGCGATCCACAGGCAGCGGCCGATGATGAACGCGTACAGCGCTAGCAGGCAGACCACGCCGACCAGCCCGAACTCCTCGGAGAACACGGCGAAGATGAAGTCGGTGGTGTGCTCGGGCAGGAAGTCCAGCCGCGACTGCGTGCCGTGCGTCCAACCCTTGCCGAAGATGCCGCCCGAACCCACCGCGATCTGCGACTGGATGATGTGCCAGCCGTTGCCGAGCGGATCGGCCTCGGGGTTGAGCAGGGTCAGCACGCGGTCGCGCTGGTACTGATGCATGAAATGCCACCCGATCGGCACCATGCCGGCCGCGATCCCCACCAGCAGGCCGATGCGCCACCAGGCGACGCCGGAAAGGAACAGCGCGAACGCGCCGGCGCCGGCCACCAGTAGCGCGGTACCAAGGTCCGGTTGCTTGGCGATCAACCCGGCGGGGACGGCGATCAGCAGGCCGACCACGGCCATGTCCTTCCAGCTCGGCGGCAGTTGGCGCGGGTGCAGGTACCAGGCGGCCATCATCGGCATGGTCAGCTTGAGCAGCTCGGACGGCTGGAAGCGCATGAAGCCCAGGTCCAGCCAGCGGTCGGCGCCCCGACCCTCGCCCAGGATCGCCACCACCACCAGCAACGCGGTGCTGCCGCCGTAGAGCCAGGGTGTCCAGCTGCGCAGCACGGTGGGCGGGATGCGCGAGATCAGCAGGAGCAACCCGCCACCCAGCACGAAGCGCGCCGCCTGCCCACCGACCAGGCCCAGGTCCCCCCCACCGGCGCTGTACAGCGTGACCAGGCCGACCGAGGCCAGCGTCACCAGTCCTGCGGCCAGCGGCAGGTCGATCCGGGGCCGGGTCAGGATGCGACGCAGGAAGCGGCGCCCGCGTGCGTAGAGCATGCCGATCATGGCGTCGTGCCTCCCTCGGCCGGCACCGGCACGTCCTCGATCGATTCCGGCGCCGCCGGGACCGCGGCAGCCGCCGCCGATCGGGACGTGGCCGGCGCGCCGCCCTGGGTGGCAAGCCAGGACTCCATCACGGTACGCACGATCGGGCCCGCCGCCTCGGCACCCCAGGCGCCCGCCTCGAGCATGGCGACCACCGAGATTTTCGGATCGTCCGCCGGCGCGAACGCCTCGAACCAGGCGCGATGGCGGGCAGCCAGATAGGCGGTGTTCTTGTTGGTGTCGTAGGCCGAGGTGGTCCGCGAGAAGCGCTCGGCCGTGCCGCTCTTGCCCGCAACCACCAGCGGGAAGCCGATGAATTGCTTGGCGCCGGTGCCGCTGGTCACCACCGCCTCCATGCCCTGCTTGATCACGTCCAGATGGGCCGGATCACTCACCAGCGACGGCCCGGTCGGCGGATTGGGCAGCGGCAGCTTGGGCGAATCGACACCATCCTGGGTGGCCATCACCAGCTTTGGTGCGCGCGGGATGCCCTTTCCGGCCAAAATCGACACCGCATGCGCCAGCTGCAGCGGCGTCACCGCCCAGTAGCCCTGGCCGATGCCGGCGATGATCGTTTCGCCCGGATACCAGGGCTGGCGGGAATGCTCCATCTTCCAGTCGCGCGACGGCAGGATGCCGTTCTCTTCGCCGTCGAGGTCGATGCCGGTCTTGTGGCCGAAGCCAAAGCGTCCCATCCAGTCGCTCAACCGGTCGATCCCCAGATCCAGCGCCAGCTTGTAGAAATACGTGTTGGTCGACTTCTCGATCGCCTTGACCATGCCGACCACGCCATCGCCGCCGCGCTTGTCGTCGCGGTAGCAGCGGGACGAACCGGGGAGACAGAATTCGCCGGTGGAGTAAACCGTGTCTTCCGGCCGGCGGATACCGTAGGCCAGGCCACCCAGCGCCAGGAACGGTTTGACGGTTGAGCCGGGCGGATACACGCCGCGCAGCGCGCGGTTGTACAGCGGCTTGTCCGGCGCGGTGGTCAGCGCCTTGTAGTCGGCGCTGCTGATTCCGTTGACGAACAGGTTGGGATCGAAGCTCGGCACGCTGACCATCGCCAGCACCTGGCCGTTGCGAGGGTCGATCGCCACCGCCGAACCGGCACGGCCGTCGAACGCGGCCATCGTCGCCTTCTGGATGCGCACGTCGATCGAGAGGTAAAGGTTCTTGCCCGGGACCGGTGCATGGGTCTCGAGCACGCGCTGGGTGCGGCCATCGGCGTTGACCTCGACCAGCTCGTAACCCGGCGTGCCGTGCAACATGTCCTCGTAGGAGCGTTCAAGGCCGCTGCGGCCGACGTGGCTGGTGCCCTGGTAGCGGTCCGGATCGAGGCGCTTGAGGTCGTCCGCGTCGATGCGGCCGACGTAGCCGATGACGTGCGCGAACAGGTCGCCGTACGGATAGTGGCGGGTCAGGTAAGGGACCACGTCCACGCCGGGGAACCGCCAGCGGTTGATCGCGAAGCGGGCGATGTCGTCCTCGGACAGGTGCATCTTCAAGGGAACATTCTCGAAGCGACGGCTCTGCTTCAGGCGCTTCCTGAAGTCGGCAACGTCGTCCGGGTCCAGCGGCACCACGGCGCCGATCTGCGCGAGCATGGCATTCATGTCCGGCACCTGCTCGGGTACCACCTCGAGCCGGAATGCCGGCACGTTGTCGGCCAGCAACACGCCGTTGCGGTCGTAGATCAGACCACGCGCCGGCGGAATCACCTTCGGCTTGACGCGATTGTTCTCGGAGCGGGTAACGAACTCGTCGTGACGCATCACCTGCAGATAGAAGAAGCGTCCGGACAGCGCAATGAGGCCGAGCACGATGAGGGCGAAACCGACCAGCGAGCGCCGCTGGAACAGCGCCGCCTCGCCGCGGGAGTCTTTCAGTGCACGCCGCCTCTTCATCTCATTGCAGGCGCAAGCGCATGCGCAGGTCGTCCAGCAGCAGGAACACGAACGGCCACAGCGCGGCACCGACAAAGGGCGAGATCCACCAACTCGCCGGCGGCAACGCGTCGCCGGCAAACACGCGCACGATCGTCAGCAGGATGCGGTCGTTCACAAGCAGCGCAAGCACCGCCAGAGTCTGCTGCCACATCGGGAAGAAGCGCAGTCGCGAGCGGAAGCGCAGCGCGATGAACACCAGCGCGGTCAGGCGCAGCGCCTGCTCGCCCAGAAGCACGCCATCGAGAAGATCGGCCGCCAGGCCCATCGTGAAAGCCAGGCCGAGCGTCACCCGCTCGCCCGATTCCAGCGACCAGTACAACAGCACCAGCGCAGGCCAGTACGGTTTGAACGGCTCGAGCACGTCCGGCAATGGAACGAGCATCGACAGCAGCGCGATCACCAGCGTGCCGATGAACCAACCCAGGGCCAGGCGCTGCCGGTTCATGACTGCCCCTTTGCCGGCGGCGCGGCCTTCGTGTTCCCCGCTCCCGCGGGTGCGAGGTCGGTCGGCGGCCCGGCCGGCGGCACCGGCTCGGGTGGCCCGATCGGCTCGGCCTGGTCATGCAGCAGCAGCACGTCCTCGCTGCGGCTGATGTCCGCGCTCGGTTGGGCCTGTGCTTCCAGGAACATGCCGGTCGCGGCGGGCGCCACCCGGCTGATCTGGCCGACCGGGAAACCCGGCGGGAAGCGCCCGCCCAGGCCGGAGGTCAGCAGGCGATCGCCGTCGCGCACGTCGGCCGCCATCGGGATGGTCGGCAGCACCAGGCGGTCGCCGTCGCGCGAGCCATAGGCGATGGTGCGCAGGCCGGTGCGCTCGATGGTCACCGGCAGTGCGTTGTTCGGGTCGGTGATCAGCATGACCACCGAGGTCGTCGGCAGGGTTTCGATGACCTGCCCCATCACGCCTCGTGCGTCGATGACCGGCTGGCCTTGCTTGACGCCGTCGCGGGCGCCGACGTTGAGCAGCAGGCGATGGCGATAGGCACCCAGGTCGACGCCGACCACGCGCGCCAGCTGCACGTTGAGCTCGAGGCTGCGCTGCGTATCGAGCAGCTCCTTCAGGTGCTGGTTCTGCTGCGCCACCGCCGCCATGCGATTGAGCTTCGCGTTGGCCAGCAGCAGGTCTTCGCGCAGGCGCTGATTCTGGCTGGTCAGCCGCTGGCGATCGGCGAAGGCCACCGAGAGCGTGCGCATACCTTCCACCGGCAGGCCGGCCAGGCGGTACAGCGGCTCGACCGCCACGGCGGCGCCGTAGCGGATACGCCACATCCAGCCGTTGCGATGGTCGAGCACCATCAACACCATCGCCAGCGCGAGGTAGCCGATCAGCCGCAAGGTGCCGGATGAGCCGGCGAACAGGGGCGAGGATTCCTGGCCCATCAAGAGAATCCGAAAAGGAAGGAGCGACGCAGACGGTCGCCATCAAGCGTGGCAGAAGGCACCGGCATGACACAACGGATCTGCCACCCTCCATCGCGGAGGGGGCCGGGGACAGGCGGCCGGATCGGCCTCAGTCCCATGTCGTCAAACACACCTCGCATCTCCCCCGTACAAGCCGCGACCGCCGCGGTGCAGCGGGCGCGTCATGCCTCACTCCGGCGCGAAGAAATCGCTGCCGTGCTGGTCGATCAGTTCCAGCGCCTTGCCGCCGCCACGCGCCACGCAGGTGAGCGGATCATCGGCAACCTGTACGTGCAGGCCGGTCTCCTCGGAGATCAGGCGATCCAGGTCGCGCAGCAGCGCGCCGCCACCGGTCAGCACGATGCCACGCTCGGCCACGTCCGAGCAAAGCTCCGGCGGGGTCTGCTCCAGAGCCGACTTGACCGCCGCCACGATGCCCGACAGTGGCTCGTGCAGCGCCTCGAGCACTTCGTTGGAGTTGATCGTGAACATGCGCGGCACGCCCTCGGCCAGGTTGCGCCCGGAGATTTCGATCTCCTTGACGTTGCTCTGCGGGAAGGCGCAGCCGATCTCGAGCTTGATCCGCTCGGCGGTGGATTCGCCGATCAGCGTGCCGTGGTTGCGGCGCACGTAGTTGATGATCGCCTCGTCGAACCGGTCGCCGCCCACGCGCACGGACTGCGAGTAAACGATGCCGTTGAGCGAAATCACCGCGACCTCGGAGGTGCCGCCACCGATGTCCAGCACCATCGCGCCGCGCGCCTCGTGCACCGGAATGCCGGCGCCGATCGCGGCGGCCATCGGCTCTTCGATCAGAAACACGTCGCGGGCGCCGGCGCCCTCGGCCGACTCCTTGATGGCACGCCGTTCGACCTGGGTCGAGCCGCACGGCACGCACACCAGCACGCGCGGGCTCGGACGCAGCATGCGCGACTTGTGCACCTGCTTGATGAAGTGCTGCAGCATCGCCTCGGTCATGGTGAAGTCGGCGATGACGCCGTCCTTCATCGGGCGCACCGTGGCAATGTTGCCCGGCGTGCGACCGAGCATGCGCTTGGCGTCGCCACCCACGGCGGCCACCGTGCGCGGGCCGCCCGGGCCGCGATCCTGGCGGATCGCCACCACCGACGGCTCGTTCAGGATAATGCCCTGCCCACGCACGTAGATAAGCGTGTTGGCGGTGCCGAGGTCGATGGAGATGTCGTTGGAAAAGATGCCGCGAAACTTCTTGAACATGAGGCCTGGCGCGCCGGCTGGAAAAGGAAAAAGTAAGCGTGTCAGTCTAGTGAGCGGGGTCTACCCACGCAAGCGCGAAGACGTTAAGAAAGCCTTGTAGAACGCGATGATGCGCGCATTTCCTGAGCCTCCCCGCCGCCTCATCCGACAAGCGACTGTCGCCTTGCGCGAAGCGTCGCGCTACGATTGCAGGGTTTGCCGGACGACTACCCGTCCGAGCCGCTCACTGGGGTTTGATCGAACATGTCAGCCGTCATCTGCGGTTCTCTGGCCTACGACACCATCATGGTGTTCCCGGACCAGTTCAAGAACCACATCCTGCCGGACAAGGTCCACATTCTGAACGTCTCCTTCCTCGTGCCGCAGATGCGGCGCGAGTTTGGCGGCTGCGCGGGCAATATCGCTTACAACCTCAAGCTCCTGGGAGGCGACCCGTTGCCGATGGCGACGGTCGGCCAGGATTTCGGGCCCTACCGAGAACACATGATCCGCTGCGGCATTCGTCTCAATGGCGTGCGCGTGTTCGAGGACCAGTTCACCCCACAGTGTTTCATCACGACGGACCTGGACAACAACCAGATCACCGCTTTCCACCCGGGAGCCATGTCCAGTTCGCACCACAACCACGTGGGCGACGTGGCCGATGCGCAGTTCGGCATCGTGGCGCCGGACGGGCGGGAGGCGATGCTGCAGCACACCGAGGACTTCGCGGCGCACGGCGTGCCTTTCATTTTCGACCCGGGCCAGGCGATGCCGTTGTTCAACGGCGAAGAGTTCCGCTCGATGATCGGGAAGGCCAATTACGTCATCGTCAATGACTACGAGTCGCAACTACTACAGCAGCGCACGGGTTGGAACGCAGAAGAGATCGCCAGCCGCACCCAGGCCTATATCGTGACGTTGGGACCGCGCGGTTCGTTGATCCACACTGGCGGACAGGTCATCGAGATCCCTGCGGCCCGCGAGCGACAGGTGGTCGATCCGACCGGTTGTGGCGATGCGTACCGGGCGGGCCTGATCTTCGGCATCATGCGCGGCTACGATTGGCCGACCATCGGCCGCATGGCGTCGCTGATGGGGGCGCTCAAGGTCGAGCATCCGGGCACGCAGAATCAACGCTTCACCTACGACGAGTTCGCCGAAGCCTTCCGCGAGCAATTCGACTACGCGCTTTGATGCCAAATCCGGTGCGCGGCACCGCCGCGCGCCGGAGGTCACCACCGCCGAGCAAGGCATCCAGGCATCGCAACCGCGCGAGGCAGCCAGCGCTGCTTCAACGCGATGCACCGACCAAGCGGTGTCCCGGTCCGGCCCTGCGGTTTTGGTGTTCGGGTTGCCCGGGTGGGCGCCGTGCCGCGACCGCAGATCGCCGGCCGTACGCAGGGCGCCGCTACGGGCATGGA
>NZ_JBHZGI010000004.1:0-386929 GCF_051900535.1 Frateuria sp. GZRe12 | reverse complement strand
TCCATGCCCGTAGCGGCGCCCTGCGTACGGCCGGCGATCTGCGGTCGCGGCACGGCGCCCACCCGGGCAACCCGAACACCAAAACCGCAGGGCCGGACCGGGACACCGCTTGGTCGGTGCATCGCGTCCGGTTTTACCGCGTAGACTTTCCACGCCTTCTGACGCGTCGCCGTCCATCGACATGCCGGGCGCGCTCAGGTGCGCTCGTACGGGCCCCCGAGCGACTGCTCCTGCCATGCCTGCTGGCTAGTTGTTGCATCTTTTTCCGTTTTCAACAGGCTCCAGCGGAGTGGAGGCGCAAAGGCGCGCCTCCGAACCCGGCTCTGTACTCTCCGGTTCGAGCAACCGCTGCTTGTGGAGCGCTTTGTCATCCGGCCGGCCCATGCCTCTATGATGCAAAGGACCACGACGCGGCGCCGAGGGAGACGCAGCCTTGTTCGTTCATGTGGAGACACGGCGACGTTCCACGATGCAGTGGGCGACGCTGCTGCTGGTACTCGTGTGCGTAGCCAGCTTCGTGGCGCTGGCATTGATGGCGCCACCGAAGCGGATCTCGTTCCTGCTGGAGTGGGGAACGATCCCGGCCAATATTTTCGACACGCGCGAAGCGCTGTGGCGCCAGATGGGTGACCCGGCCCTACTCCGGTTGTTCACCGCGCTGTTCATCCACGTGGCCTGGATCCACCTGTTGAGCAACCTGCTCTTCCTGGTGATCTTTGGCTTGCCGGCGGAGCGCACGCTGGGCTCGGTCCGGTTTCTTTCGCTGTTCGTTGCGGGCGGGATTGTCGCCAATCTGGTGGGCGCGCTGACACTTGCCGGAGTGCGGTTGCCGATCATCGGCTGCAGCGGTGCGGTATCGGCGGTACTTGGTGCGTATGCAGCGTTGTTCCCGCGGGCGCGGCTGGGACTGGTCTTGCCGCTGGGGCTGTTCCTCGAATTCGTGCGCGTGCCAGCCTACCTTTTGATCGGCATCTGGGTTTTGCTGCAGCTGCTCTTCAGCTACGCCGGGCCGAGCTACGGAGCGGTCGTGTGGTGGACACACATCGCCGGATTCCTGTTCGGCATGTTGTTTGCGCTGTTCTCGCGCGAAGCTATTGCGCGCCGCCTGCGCGGCTAGACTGCGCGCCATGCGTACCAAGAAACTCTACAAGATCACTTTCCTGCACCTGGGCAAGTGCTACGAGCTGTACGCGCGGCACGTGGGCACCAGTGCGCTGTGGGGCTTCACCGAAGTCGGCGAGCTGGTGTTCGAGCCGGTCGGGTCGGGCTTGCTGGTGGACCCCACCGAGGAACGCCTGCGCGATGAATTCGCCGATACGCAGGTACTTCACCTGCCGATGCAGTCGATCGTTCGCATCGAGGAAGTCGAACGAAAGGGCACGCTGGTCATCCGCGATGCCAGCGATGGCCAGAAGGTGACGCCTTTCCCGATGCCGACAAAACCCAGGTGAGCGCCACTGTCAAACCGGATGCGGCGTTTGCAAGCCGGACGCAAGCTCGCTTGCCTGCGCCGCCTTCCGCTTGAGGGGTGCGGCTAGGCCGCGCTGAGCCCATGACGAAGGCCAAAGCCGCGCATGACCCGGCGTGCGATTGGCGTGGCGGCCACTTCCCGCCAGATCCGGTGCGGATCGCTGCCTTCGTTCCGCATCGCTTCGCGCTTGCGATGGATGTAGGCGCGCATCACGTCCGCGTTGAACTCCGGGTGGAACTGCACACTCACCGCATGGGGCGCATAGCGGAGCAGATGATGCGGATCACGCGCCGAGCGCGCCAGCACCGTGGCGCCGGGTGGCGGCTCCAGCACGCTTTGTTCGTGCGTGGTGTGGGCGCGGAAACTGCCGGGGAGCCGGGCGGTAAGCGGGTCCTGGCCGGCAGCCGCGGTGAGCTCAATCGGTAGAGTACCGATTTCCCGCCCGCCGGGGAGATAGTCCACGCGACCGCCCAGCGCATGCGCCATCAGCTGGTGGCCATAGCAGACGCCGAACAGCGGCAGGTGCGCATCCATGGCGTTTCGGATCCAGCCAGCGGTACGTTCACTCCAGGCGGCACGTTCGGTAACCATCGCGGCAGAACCGGTGATCAGCGCGCCAGCGACGTCGCTCGCCGGGGGCAGGCTCTCCCCCGCAGCGACGTCGACCACCTGAAGGCGGACCGGCGATAGTGCCGCGCAGAGGCGGAACCAATGCGGAAAGTCGCCGTGGCGCGCACGGATGGCATCGGGCGCACGGCCGGTACGGATGATCAGGATGGGTTTCATGCGGACGTCTGGATGGCTATAGCCTAGGCCTGGCTTTCGTGTTCGATCGGTGGCAATACGGTGAGCACTTCCTGCACCGTGGTCAAGCCCTTGGCCACCTGCGCCGCGGCCGAAATACGCAGCGGCTGCATGCCTTCGGCGAGCGCCGCCTCGCCGAGCCTGGCCAGGTCGAGCTGGGCCGAAATCAGGCCGCGCATGCGCGAGCTGACGCGCAGCATCTCGTAGACGCCGGTGCGGCCCATGAAGCCGGTGTTGCGACACTCCAGGCAGCCGACCGGTTCGAAAACCCTCTGCGGCGTCGGCAGCGACCAGCCGTGCGTAAGCGCGGTCCAGGTGTGCGGATCCTGTGGTGCCTCGCGCTTGCAGTGGGGGCATAGCGTGCGCACCAGGCGCTGGGCGACCACGCCGGTCAACGTCGACTGGATGAGGTAATGCGGCACGCCCAGGTCGAGTAGGCGGGTCACCGCGCTCGGTGCGTCGTTGGTGTGCAGGGTGGACAGCACCAGGTGGCCGGTCAGGGACGCCTGCACCGCCATCTGCGCGGTCTCCAGGTCACGGATCTCGCCGATCATGATGATGTCCGGGTCCTGGCGCAGCAGCGTGCGCACGCCGGCGGCGAAGTCCAGGTCGATCGAGGCCTGCACCTGCATCTGGTTGAGCTCGGGGCTGACCATTTCGATCGGGTCTTCCACCGTGCAGACGTTGAGCTCCGGTCGCGCCAGGTGCTTGAGCGTCGAATACAGCGTCGTGGTCTTGCCCGAACCGGTCGGGCCGGTCACCAGCACGATGCCATGGGGGCGTTCGACCATCGAGCGCCAGATTTCGCCTTCCTCGGGCGAGAAACCCAGCTGCGAGAAATCCTTGGCCACGATGTCCGGATCGAAGATACGCATCACCACCTTCTCGCCGAAGGCGGTGGGCATGGTCGAGATGCGCAGTTCGACCTCGCGCCCGGCGGACGAGCGCGTCTTGATGCGTCCGTCCTGGGGACGGCGCTTCTCGGCCACGTCCATGCGCGCCAGGATCTTTATGCGCGCGGTCACTGCGGTCATGACCGGTGGCGGCAGCTCGAACACCTTGTGCATCACGCCATCGATGCGGAAGCGCATCTGCCCGGCGTCGCGCCGCGGCTCCAGGTGGATGTCCGAGGCGCGCTGTTCGAAGGCGTACTGCAGCAACCAGTCGACGATGTGCACGACGTGGCGATCGTCCGCGCCGACCTCGCCGGTCTTGCCCAGCTCCACCAACTGCTCGAAATTGAGGATCGCAGCCGAACTGTCGTAGCCGAGGCCCTTGGCGTCCTGCGCCATCTGGATCGAGCGCTGCACCCCGTAGAACTCGGCCAGGTACCGGTTGATGTCGAGCGGGCTGGCCACGACCCGGCGCACGTCCCGGCGCAGCATCTGCGCCAGGTCGCCCGCCCAGGCTGCGTCGAACGGCTCGCAACTGGCGAAGGTCACCTCGGCCGGCGTGGCGGCGACCGGCAGGATGCGATGGCGCGTGGCATAGGCATGGCTGACCACCTGGGTCACCGCCGCCACGTTGATCTTCATCGGGTCGATCTTGAGGTAGGGCAGCGCCGCTTGGCCGGCGAGCCATTCGGTCAACGCCTCCAGGCTCAGCGGACGGCCCGGTTCGCGCAGGTTCGCCAGCTTGGCATTGGCGATCAGCACCAGCGGGTGCAGCTCGACCGTGCTGCGTCCCGCACGCACGCCCATGCGCACGTTCTTGGCGTCATCGGCGGCGACGTAGCCGTCGACCACCAGCGCGGCCAGCACGTCGTCCAGCCCCAGCCGGCCACGACGACCGAGCAGGGATGCGATTTGCGGTGATGCGGCCATCGAAGACGGGCCTCCCCGGGTGCGTTCGAGCGCCGCCGGACCAGTGCCTGCGCGGGCTTTGGCTATACTAACGCGCTTTGTAGTTGGGCCAATCGCCATGCCAGCGCGCACTTTCCAGGACGTGATCCAGACCCTCAACCGCTACTGGGCCGCGCAGGGCTGCGTGCTCCTGCAGCCGCTGGACACCGAGGTCGGCGCAGGTACCTTCCACCCCGCCACTTTCCTGCGCGCGCTTGGGCCCGAGCCCTGGGCCGCCGCCTATGTGCAGCCTTCGCGCCGCCCTACCGATGGCCGCTACGGCGAGAATCCCAACCGCCTGCAGCACTACTACCAGTACCAGGTGGTGATGAAGCCCAACCCGGAGAACATCCTGGAGCTGTACATCGGCTCGCTGAAAGAGCTCGGGCTCGATCCATTGGTGCACGACCTGCGTTTCGTCGAGGACAACTGGGAATCGCCCACGCTCGGCGCCTGGGGCCTGGGCTGGGAGGTCTGGCTCAACGGCATGGAAGTGACCCAGTTCACCTACTTCCAGCAAGCTGGCGGACTGGAATGCCGCCCGGTGACCGGCGAGATCACCTACGGCCTCGAGCGCCTGGCGATGTACCTGCAGAATGTGGACAACGTCTACGACCTGATCTGGACCGACGGTCCGCGTGGCGTCGTCACCTACGGCGATGTGTTCCACCAGAACGAAGTGGAACAGAGCACCTACAACTTCGAGCATGCCAACGTGGCCGAACTCCTGCGCTGGTTCGACGTCTGCGAGGCCACCGCCAACCAGCTGATCGGCGCCGGACTGCCGCTGCCGGCCTACGAGCAGGTGATGAAGGCCAGCCATACCTTCAACCTGCTCGACGCCCGCCGCGCGATCAGCGTGACCGAGCGCCAGCGCTACATCCTGCGCGTGCGCACACTCTCGCGCGCCGTTGCCGAAGCCTATGTGGCGCAGCGCGAGAAGCTCGGTTTTCCCGGCCTGAAGAACGTTTCGAAGGAGCAGGCCGCATGAGCGCCGCCAAATCGCTGCTGGTTGAACTGGGTACCGAGGAGCTGCCGCCCAAGGCGCTCGACGAACTTTCGCAGGCGTTCCTGGACGGGATCGTCCAGGGCCTGGGCAAGCGCGGCATCGAAGGCGCGCTGGACGAGGCGCGGGCCTATTGCACGCCGCGCCGGCTGGCCGTGTACGTGCCGGCGGTGGCGGCCACGCAGCCGGAGCAGCATGTCGAACGCCGCGGTCCGGCGCTCACGGCTGGGCTGGACGCGCAGGGACAGCCCTCCAAGGCCTTGATCGGCTTCGCGCAGTCTTGCGGCGTCGAGGTGGCGCAGCTGGAAAGGCTCGAGACCGACAAGGGCGCGTGGTTCGTGTTCCGCGCGGTCAAGCCCGGCCAGCCGCTGGCCGCGCTGTTGCCGGAGATCGTCGAGGAGGCGCTCAAGGGGTTGCCGGTCCCGCGCCCGATGCGCTGGGCCGACCACGACTACGCCTTCGTGCGCCCGGCGCACTGGCTGGTGATGTTGCATGGCGCTGACATCATCGACGGCGAGGTGCTGGGCCTGAAGAGCGGCCGCAAGTCGCGCGGCCACCGCTTCATGCATCCCAACCCCGTCCACGTGACCGACGCCGACGGCTGGCTCGACGCGCTGCGCGCAGCAAAAGTGCTCGCCGATCCGCTTGAACGCCGCGAACGCATCGAAGCGGAAGTCGCGCGTGCCGCCGGGCAGACCGGCGGCGAACCGCGGCTTGACGATGCGCTGCTGAACGAGATCGCCAACCTTACCGAATGGCCGGCGGCGATCGCCTGCGCCTTCGAGCGCGAGTTTCTCGCCGTGCCACCCGAAGCGCTGGTCACCACCATGGAGACCAACCAGAAGTTCGTGCCGGTGTTCGACGCCACCGGCTCGCTCAGCGAGCACTTCATCGGCGTGGCCAACATCGAGTCGAAGGATCCGGCCGAGATCCGCAAGGGCTACGAGCGCGTGATCCGTCCGCGCTTTGCCGACGCCAAGTTCTTCTGGGACGAGGACCTCAAGACGCCGCTGGCCAGCTATCAGGAGCCGCTGAAGAGCGTCACCTACCAGCAGGCCCTGGGCAGCCTGTGGGACAAGAGCGTGCGCGTGGCCGAACTCGCGCGCGTGATCGCCAGCCGCGTGGGTGTCGACGCCGGCGCCACCACGCGTGCCGCCTCGCTGGCCAAGTGCGACCTGCTGACCCGCATGGTCGGAGAGTTCCCCGAACTGCAGGGCGTGATGGGTCGCTACTACGCGCAGCGCCAGAACGAAGGCGAAGCAGTGGCGCAGGCGCTGGACAGCTGTTACCAGCCGCGTTTCGCCGGCGACGCCATCGCCGCCGATGCCGTCGGCCAGGTACTCGCGGTGGCCGAGCGCCTGGACACGCTGGCCGGCATCTTCGCCGTCGGCATGAAGCCCAGCGGCAACAAGGATCCGTTCGCGCTGCGCCGTGCGGCGCTCGGCCTGGCGCGTACGCTGGTCGAAGCTGGCTTGGAGCTGGATCTGCGCGCCAGCTTCGCCGAGGCGCTGGACCTGCTGTCGGACACGGCGCTGGCCGCCGGTCTGAAGCCAGGCAAGGACGGCAAGCCAGCGGCGTTCGATGCCGGCGCGCGCCGCGCTGCGTTGCTGGGCGAACTCACCGAGTTCGTGTTCGATCGCCTGCGCGGCTACTACGCCGAGCTGGGTTTCACTCCCGAGCAGTTCGAGGCAGTGCTGGCGGTGGGACCGGCCACGCTGCCGGACTTCGACCGCCGCCTGCGTGCGGTGGGGGAATTCGGCCGGCGTTCCGAGGCGGCCAGTCTGGCCGCCGCCAACAAGCGCGTGGCCAACATCCTGCGCAAGGCCGAGGAAGAAACCGGCGTCGCGCCGGGCGGTGTGGTCGATCCGGCCTGTTTCGAATCGCCCGCCGAACACGACCTGGCCAACGCGTTGGACGCCGCCCTGGCCGATACCGCCGCGCCGCGGGCCGCCGGCGACTACACCGCCGTGCTCACGCGCCTGGCGCAGCTGCAGGCGCCGGTGGACGCATTCTTCGACAGCGTGCTGGTCAACGCCGAGGATGTCCGCGTGCGCGCCAATCGCCTGGCCTTGCTGGCCAGCCTGAAAGCGCAGTTCGCGGCGGTCGCCGATATCGCGCGCTTGTAGTGTCGGATCGGGGTGGGCACGCATCTTTCCGCCCGCCCTGGCCATCAAAAAGCCGCGCCTGGACCCGATGGCCGTCGGCTTCGATGCGCAAGTCCCTGTCTGTGGCAGACAGCTACGCGCCCTCCCGGCTTTCGCGCGCGAACTCGAATGCCGTGACGCGACCCATGATCGGCCGGATCAGGCGCCGGCGCGCCCGATCCGCTCGGCCAGCTGTCGGTTGAACGTCAGCATCGCGTCGGTATCCACGCGGATGCCGCCCGGGCCCATGGCTTCGTAAAGCTTGGCCAGAAGATCGGTGTGGTCGGCCAGCGGAAGTCGCTGTCCGGCCAGTTCCAGCTCCGATTGCAGGATGCGCACCGCGGCGTTGAGGCGTTGCGTGTCCACGCTGGTGCTCGAGGTGACCAGGACGTGGCCAGCCGCGCCGTCCAGGCGTGCGCGTGGCCGCTGGGTGGTGTCACTGCTGGTTTGCTCGTCGGTGCCGGATTGATCCACGTCCGTCAGGATCGCGCCCTCGCCGGCGACCAGCCAGATCAGCGAAATCCCGAGGGTACGTGCCAGGGTCACGCAGCGTGCGCGCGAGGGGTCGGTGTTGCCGTCGCGCCAGCTGCGGACCACGCCTTCGGAGAAGCCGCACATGCGGGCGATCTCGGTGGCGCTGCCGACGCGCTGGATCAGCAACTTGATGCGGTCGGCGAACGTGCCGGGGCTTTCGGATTGGGTTGAGGGCGGTGCGAGGTTCATGGGCTTTTCCCGACATCAGGAAGCATCACTGGCAGCCGCCGACCGGAAGCCGCTGAACGCCATCGTAGCGCGCCGTGCTTACCGCGAGCTTTGGCCCTGCCTTGCACGTGTTTATGCCATGTGAATGGGAAAAGGGACGTTGCAGGGGCTGCCATCAGTCTGGCTTGACTTTTGCCCGGGGGCGATTTTTTCCGCTATGCTTGGAACTTCCCCCGCGCAAAACGTACGCGAGACGACGTACGGTTTGCGTGCATTCCCCAAAGCAAATGCTTTTCAATTGAATAGAGGTTTCCCCATGCGCAGGATGGTCTGGTCGCTGATGTCGGTAGCTGCGCTGGCACTGGCGGGCTGCAACGGCTCCAACGCCCCCGAACAGGGCACCGGCGACAACGCCGCCACCACTGCGGCGAAGGCGAACTCCGTCAGCGGCACGATCAACGTGCGCGGCGACACCGCCGTCTCGCCCGACGCCAAGCTGACGGTCAACCTGGTCGACGTGTCCTCGACCGATCAGGCTGGCGCCGCGCCGCTGGCCACCAAGACCATCGCGCCGGTGCAGTTCCCGCAGTCGTTCGAGCTCACCTTCGACCCGGCCGACGTCAACCCGGCCGACCTGTACGTGGTCAAGGCCGACCTGACCGACGGCGAGCGTCACTACAAGATGGCGCTGCAGGCGCCGGTGCTGACCAAGGGTGCACCCAATCAGGTCACGATCGAACTGGTCGCCGAGCAGACCCCGGGCGAAAAGGAGCTGGCCGATTTCCAGTCCGTGCAGAAGCAGATCGGCGGCATGAAGATCAGCAACGGCACCAAGCTGGAGAAGGACGTCTCGCGTGCCTGGCAGGTGTTCCGCCAGAACGGGCAGGTGCAGTTCATCCGCGGCCGCGCCGATTACGGCGACAAAGGCTTCACCAGCACCGACTATGCCTACCGCGACGGCAAGCCGTGGGTAGTGGTGCAGCAGAAGAAGGCCAGCCAGGATGCCAAGCCCAGCTCGACCGAGCGCGCCGGCTGGGACAAGGACGGCAACCTGGTGCTCAAGCAGGTCGTCTCCGGCAGCAAGACCGACACGCTCGGCGATGACGAGGCCGCCAGCCTGAAGAGCCAGGCCGAAAACATTCTCAAGCTGGCCACGGGCGGCAAGGGCAAGTAAGCTCCCCGCACGCTACCAACGGACGTCCAGCCGTCTGGACGTCCGGTCAGAAAAAAAGCCGCCCGAGGGCGGCTTTTTCGTGGGAGCGCGATCGGCGTCAGAAGCCGATCTTGACGCCCAGGTTCACGCTGTCGTCCTTCTGGGTGTCATCGCTGAAGCGGCCGTGGTAGCCGAACCAGCCGGTGACATTCGTGCTGAACTGGGCGGACAGGCCGAGGTCGGCACCCAACCAGGTCTTGTCCGGCACGTAGCCAGTGAGCGCGAAGGTCCCGGGCATGCCGACCAGGCCGGCCTGGACCTCGCGCGCATCGGCCTTGTCGTCGTGGTTCCAGGACACTTCCACGAACGGCATCAGCGTGGCGCCGCCGGCCTGCCACTGGCCCTGCAGGCGCCAGCCGAGCGATTCGAGCAGTGCGTCGCGCTGCTGGCGCCCGAACCACATGGCGGTACTGTCGTTGCCCATCTCGGCGTAACCGTTGACCTTGGCCGTCTGCCACTCCGCGCGGGCGAACGGGCCGGTCTTCAGGCCCTCGCTGCCGAACCACCAGCCGCCCTCGAGGCCGGCACCGAGATGGGAACCATCCGCCTTGCCGCTCTCGTTGCGGGTGGCAGCGCCCAGCTGGATGCGGCGGTTGATGTCCTTGAAGTTGGATTGGCCGAAGCTGGCGAAGCCCCCGACGTAACCGCCGCCGCTGTGGAACAGCGCGTAACCGAGGCCGGAGACGTCCTGCATCTTGTAGCCGCCTGCGCCATCGCTGAAATCGGCATTGTTCTGGCCCAGCGACAGCGCCACGCCGACGGACACGTGATCGTTCACGCGCGCGTCGGTGCCGAGGGTCAGGTTCACGTTGTCGCTGTCGGTGCGGGGCGAGCCGCCGGTCGCGTCGAAACGCTGCCGACCATAGTCCACGCTGGCGAAGAAGCGGGTGTCGCTGCCCTGGCCATCGGCCAGCAGCTGGTTGCGGATGGCGCGGTACTGCGCGCCAGTCGCCGCCAGCGGCGCCTCACCCAGCAGCGAAACCTGGCCGGGTGCCTCGAGGATGGACATCACGTACTGCCCCAGCACCGCATGCGCCGCGGTAGTCGGATGCACGCCGTCGGCGAACACGTAGCTCTGGTCGGCGCCATCGGGGTAGGTATAGGGTAGGCCCGACCCGGCGGGACCGCACTGCACCGAGGAAGCGCCAGCGCCGCAGGCCGGCGTGTTGACGTTGCTGAAACCGTAGAGCTGCGGGGAGGCAATGATTTCGTTGAACAGGCTGTAGACATCGACCGGGACGATGCCCACGCCCATCTGCGACAGGCCGGCATTGAGCTGGCCGTTGAAGATCATGCCAAGCCCGCCCAGCGAGGCCGCCGCCTCGGGGCCCTGCGCCAGCGCCGAGGGCGTCAGGCCGATGTTGGGCAGGTTGAACACCAGGATGTTCTTGGCGCCTGCCGCCTGCAGCTGGCCGATCAGCTTGACCTCCTGCTGGGCCGCGGCGGCAACGCCCGCCTGCGCCTGTTCCGCGCTCTCGAACGCGCTGACCCCGGCGCCGGCGAGCACCGCCGCGTTCACCTGGGCGGTGACGGTCGGCGTGATCTGCGCGGTGAAGGCGGCGATCGCGGCCGGGTCGTTCGGAATGATGTTGTTGGCGATCGCCAGCGAGACCTGTTGCGAAATCGTCTGCGCGATCAGCTGCTGGGCGGTGGCCCCCGCGCCGGCGGCGGTGGCGTGATAGAAGATGTCGTTGGCGCCGCCCCAGATCGAGTACAGCGCGTTGGCGTCGACCGTGCCGGCGGCAAGGTAGCCACCCACCTGGCTGGTCAGCGTGGGTACCGAGCCGGGCGTGCCCGGCGAATTGACGAGCACGCCGGCGCCGCCCCAAGCGTAGTCCGAGCCCCCGGTCAGCGACGGCGCGATCGGCTGGCCCAGCGCGCTGGCCACGTTCTCGATGGCGAGGGTGCCGGGATTGGTGGTGAAGCGTAGCGGCGGCTGCACGCCGGGCGCGGTCGCCAGCGAGATGTTGCCGTTGTCGCTCAGGCTGTCGCCGAACACGACGACCTGGTCGAAATCGGTGGCCGCAGCGGCCGCGCTGAACAGCAGACCGGCGAGGATGGCGCCGGCAAGACGGGTACGGGGCATGACGGTGACGCTCCTTGAGGGGCCGGGATGGCCTTCGTTATTTGAGCGTTACGGTAATGCACTCCATACGGAAGCGCATGCTGCGGCGCATCGCGTGCGCCGGCGGAGCAGTGCGGGAGTAGCGGCCCTCGGCAAACCAGCGCGTGGACCCCGTTGCCGGTCCGATCTCCCGCGCACGAAGCGCGCCGTGTCGAAACGTCATCGCGCCGTTCGTCGCGATACATAGAGGGCAGAAGGGCGGCACAGGCATCCTGTGTCTTTGCGAACCAACCCAACGCAAGGAAGAAGTATGGCGACCCCGACGGCAGCGAAGAGAAAACTGGTACTGAAGATGTCTGTCTCGCTGGACGGATTCGTCGCCGGACCGAACGGCGAGGCCGACTGGGTGTTCCGCACTTCCGGCGGAGACGATTCGACCCGATGGGTCCTCGATACGCTCGGCGAAGCGGGCGTGCACATCATGGGCAGTGGCAGCTATTACGACATGGCGGCGTTCTGGCCCTACTCGGAGATGCCGCTCGCGCGGCCGATGAACGACATCCCCAAGATCATTTTCTCAAGGCAAGGGCTCGAGGACGGCACGCGGGGCGATCGGACGAGCCACGCCTTCGCCGAAGCAAAGGCGCGCAACGCGGAACGGCATGGCGCCACGCCCACGGCGGCGGTCCTGGACTCCTGGACCAGGCCGACAGTGGCACGCGGCGAACTGGTGGAGGAAATCCAGCGGCTGAAGCAGCAACCGGGCAAATACATCCTGGCGCACGGGGGCGCCCGGTTCGCCCGCAGCCTCGTCGCTTCCGGCCTCATCGACGAATACCGACTGGCCATCCATCCGGTGGTACTGGGCCAGGGCCAGCCGCTGTTTGCCGGGCTACGCAGCCCGGCCGATTTGCGGCTGCTCAGCGTGACAGCCTTCAGCTCCGGCGCGATGGCCGTCGTCTACCAGCCGGCCTGAGCCAGCGCGGACGATGGCCGCACGCGCGCCCGGAACGGACTCCGGGCGCGCATCGGGGCATCTGTGCCGTCTCAGCGTTTGTCTTGGCGTGCGCGCAACAGCGCGTCGGCGAAGGCGTTGTTGGCCGGCGGCGCAGCGGGCTTGGGCGGCGGCGCGGCCCGCTGCGGGCGGGCGCCACGGTTGTCGTCGCCGGGGCGGGCGCCGCGGGCCTGGCCCGGCTCATCGTCCAGACGCATCGACAGGCCGATACGTTGGCGGGAAAGGTCCACCTCCATCACCTTGACCTTGACGATGTCGCCGGCCTTGACCGCATCGCGCGGGTCCTTGACGAAGGTGTGCGAGAGCGCGGACACGTGAACCAGGCCGTCCTGGTGCACGCCGATGTCGACGAACGCGCCGAACGCGGCGACGTTGGTGACGCGGCCTTCCAGGATCATGCCCGGACGCAGGTCCTTGAGGTCCTCCACGCCTTCGGCAAAGCTCGGTGCGACGAACTCCGGACGGGGGTCGCGGCCCGGCTTCTCCAGCTCTTTCAGGATGTCGCGCACGGTCGGCACGCCAAACTTTTCGTCGGTGAACTGCTCAGGCTTCAGTCCGCGCAGGAAGCCGGTGTCGCCGATGATGTTGCGCACCTCGCGGCCGCACTGGGCGATGATCCGCTCGACCACCGGATAGGCTTCCGGATGCACTGCGCTGGCGTCGAGCGGGTTGTCGCCGCTGGGCACGCGCAGGAAGCCGGCGCACTGCTCGAACGCCTTGTCGCCCAGCCGCGGCACCTTCAGCAGCGCCTTGCGGTTGGCGAACGGGCCGTTGGCGTCGCGGTGCTTGACCACGTTCTCGGCGACGCTCGCCGAAAGCCCGGCCACGCGCGAGAGCAGCGCGGCCGAAGCGGTGTTGACGTCCACGCCGACGGCGTTGACGCAATCCTCGACCTTGGCATCGAGCGCGCGCGCGAGCTTCACCTGGTTGACGTCGTGCTGGTACTGGCCCACGCCGATCGCCTTGGGCTCGATCTTCACCAGCTCGGCCAGCGGATCCTGCAGGCGGCGCGCGATGGACACGGCGCCGCGCAGGCTGACATCGAGGTTCGGGAATTCCTTCGCAGCCGTTTCGGATGCCGAATAGACCGAAGCGCCGGCCTCGCTGACCACGATCTTCGACAGCTTGGCATCCGGCAGCTTCTTGATCAGTTCGCCGGCCAGCTTGTCGGTCTCGCGCGAAGCGGTGCCGTTGCCGATCGCGATCAGGTCCACGCCGTGCTGCGTGCACAGCTTCGCCAGCGCGACCAACGATTCGTTCCACTGCCGCCGGGGCTCCAGCGGATAGATCGTCTCGGTGGCCAGCAGCTTGCCGGTGGCATCGACCACGGCCACCTTGCAACCGGTGCGAATGCCCGGGTCCAGGCCCATCACCGTCTTGGCGCCCGCCGGCGCGGCCAGCATCAGGTCCTTGAGGTTCTCGCCGAACACGCGGATCGCTTCGTCCTCGGCGCCTTCGCGCACGCGACCGAACAGGTCCAGTGTCAGGTGCAGGTGCAGCTTCACGCGCCAGGTCAGGCGCACGGTTTCGCGCAGCCAGGCATCGGCGGCGCGGCCGCGGTCATGGATGCCGGCATGCGCGGCGACGCGGCCTTCGCCCTCCAGATGGCCTTGCTCGGCGTCCAGCGCCGGCTGCAGCTCCAGTTCGATCACTCCTTCGTTGCGCGCGCGCATCAGCGCCAGCAGGCGGTGGGACGGGATCTTGCCGACCGGCTCGATGTGGTCGAAGTAGTCACGGAACTTGGCGCCTTCGTTTTCCTTGCCCGCGACTACCTTGGCGCGGATCTGGCCCTTCTCCCACAGCCAGTCGCGCAGCTCGCCGACCAGGTGCGCGTCCTCGGCGATGGACTCCATCAGGATGGCGCGCGCGCCATCGAGCGCCGCGCGCACGTCGGGCACGCCCTTGTCGGCATCGACGAACGATTCGGCGAAGGTCTCGGGGACGAGCGTGGGGTCGTCGCGCAGGCCGGTCGCCAGCGGCTCCAGACCCGCCTCGCGGGCGATCTGTGCCTTGGTGCGGCGCTTGGGCTTGTAGGGCAGGTAGAGGTCTTCCAGCCGCGCCTTGGTGTCGGCGGCGAGGATGTCGTTCCTCAGCGCATCGGAAAGCTTGCCCTGTTCCTCGATGCTGGCGAGGATCGCGCCGCGCCGTTCCTCCAGCTCGCGCAGGTAGCGCAGGCGCTCTTCGAGCAGGCGCAGCTGCGTGTCGTCCAGGCCGCCGGTGGCCTCCTTGCGGTAGCGGGCGATGAAGGGCACGGTCGCGCCCTCGTCGAGCAGGCCGACCGCCGCGCGCACCTGGTCGGGTTTGGCGGCGATGTCCTGGGCAATGCGGTGTTCGATGCTGAGCATGTGATCAACGGCTTCGTGGTGCAGGGAGCCGTCGATCATAACAACCGTGGCGCGGTTCGTCGGCTGGGTTTGCCCACCATGCGGGATGGCGATGGTGGGCCGAAGTCCGCCCTACGGTCAGGCGTGGAATGATCCGTCGTTGCGCGGGGCAGGATGGTGGAACGCGCCGGCGCGGCCGTTGAGCACCAGGGTGTTGGCGAGCATGTCGTGCAGGCCCTGCCTGCGCCGCGTCCAGCCGATCATCAGGAAGCCCACGCCCACGATCATCCAGCTGAGGATCTTCGCCGCGTAGCGGCCGAGCGCGCGCCAGAAGCCGATGCGCCCGCCGTCCAGGTCGGTCACGCGGATGCCCATCGCCAGCTTGCCCACGGTGGCCTGCCAGGCCGAGCTCTCGCAGATGGCGAAATACAGCCAGACCAGCACGGCGGTCAGCGCGATGCCCATGCGCATGGTTTCGTAGTACTGGCCGTAGGCCGCCAGCATCACGTGGGGATCGGAGGCGGCCGAGAGCATGACCTGCTCCAGCTTCGCCTGCGCCGCCTCGTTGCCGAACGCGTTCATGATCAGCATCTGCGGGATGTAGAGCACGATCACGTCGATGATGTAGGCGACCAGCCGCTTCCAGAAACCGGCGTAGTCCTCCAATGCCGCCGTGGTGGTCGGCGGCGGCACCACGGCGGTGGGTCCCAGCGGCGGAGGCGTGCCGGCCAGCGCGTCGGGAAACAGCACCGACAGCGGTTGCCAGTCGGCCAGGCCCTCGTACCAGCCCAGGTCCTCGGCGGCGAGCTGGCCGCTGCGCAGCCACTGGCGCACGTCCTCCTCCTTGTAGGGACCGTGGCGCTGGCCGTCGCGGCCGATCCAGATTTCCATCCGCTAGCTCCGAAAAAGTTCAATGCGCCCGATGATGCCACGGCACCGGACGCGTTGTAGGAGCGCACTATGTGCCCGGCCGTGGCCCCAATCCGCCGAGAGCGTGGACATCGCGGTCGCGCACGCGGTGCGCTCCTGCAGGAGTTCGGTGTCAGGCGCTGCGGCGCTTCAGGTGCACCAGCAACAGCGAGATCGCCGCGGGCGTGACGCCGCTGATTCGCGCGGCTTGGCCGAGCGTGGCCGGTTGCGTGCGCTTGAGCTTGAGCAACACTTCGGACGAAAGGCCGCGCACCTTGTCGTAATCGAAACCGGCAGGAATGTCGGTGTGCTCGTGGCGGCGCTGGCGCGCGATCTCCTCGCGCTGGCGCTCCAGGTAACCGGCGTATTTCGCCTGCACCTCGACCTGCGCCGCGACATCTTCGCGTTCCACCGCGGGGCCCAGCTCGCTGACGGCGGTGAGCTTGCCGTAGTCGAGTTCGGGGCGTCGCAGCAGGTCCAGTGCGTTGGTTTCGCGACTGACCGCAAAGCCGAGTTGGCGCTCGATCGTCGCCCCAAGCGCGTTCGTCGGTGCCGCCCACAGCGAGGCCAGCCGCTGCGTCTCGCGCTCGACCGCATCTCGCTTGGCGCGCAAGGCATCGAAACGCGCCTGCGGTACCACGCCGAGCGCGAAACCCTGCTCGGTCAGTCGCAGGTCGGCGTTGTCCTCGCGCAGGTGCAGCCGGTACTCGGCGCGCGAGGTGAACATGCGGTAGGGCTCCAGCGTGCCGTTGCTGGTGAGATCGTCGATCAGCACGCCGATGTAGGCCTCGTCGCGCCGCGGGAACCAGGGCGCCTCGCCGCGAGCCATGCGCGCGGCGTTGAGCCCGGCGACCAGGCCCTGCGCGGCGGCTTCCTCATAGCCGGTGGTGCCGTTGATCTGGCCGGCGAAGTAGAGCCCGCCGATACCCTTGGTCTCCAGCCATGGCCGCAGGCCGCGCGGGTCGAAGTAGTCGTATTCGATGGCGTATCCCGGACGCGTGATGTGCGCGCGCTCGAAGCCGGCGATCGAATGCACCACCTCCAGCTGCACGTCGAATGGCAGCGAGGTGGAAATGCCGTTGGGATAGATCTCGAAGCTGTCCAGCCCTTCGGGCTCGATGAAGATCTGGTGCGAACCCTTGTCGGCGAAGCGCACGACCTTGTCCTCGATCGAAGGACAGTAGCGCGGGCCGGTGCCCTCGATCTGCCCGCTGAAGAGCGGCGAGCGGTCCAGCGCGCCGCGGATGATCTCGTGCGTGCGCTCGGAGGTATGGGTGATCCAGCAACTGACCTGGCGCGGATGTTCCGCGCGCGATCCCAGGTAGGAGAACACCGGCGCGGGATCGTCGCCCGGCTGTTCCTCCAGCCCGCCGAAGTCGATGCTACGCAGGTCGATGCGCGGCGGCGTGCCGGTCTTGAGCCGGTCGGCCGCCAACGGCAGCTCGCGCAGGCGCATCGCCAGCGCGCTGGCGGGCGGATCACCCGCGCGCCCGCCGGCGTATTGCGCCGGGCCGATATGGATCTTGCCGGCGAGGAAGGTCCCGGCGGTGAGCACCACCGCGCCCGCACGGAAGGTCACGCCCATCTGCGTGACGACGCCGGCGATGCGGTCGCCCTTGATGAGCAGGTCGTCGACCGCCTGCTGGAACAGATCGAGGTTCGTCTGCGCCTCGACGATGCGCCGGATCGCCGCGCGGTACAGCGCGCGGTCGGCCTGGCAGCGCGTGGCGCGTACGGCCGGGCCCTTGGAGGCGTTGAGCGTGCGCCACTGGATGCCGGCACGGTCGGCCGCATGCGCCATGGCGCCGCCGAGCGCGTCGATCTCCTTGACCAGATGGCCCTTGCCGATGCCGCCGATGGCCGGGTTGCAGCTCATCGCGCCGACGGTTTCCAGGTTGTGGGTCAGCAGCAGCGTGCGCGCGCCGCAGCGGGCCGCGGCCAGCGCCGCTTCGGCGCCGGCATGGCCGCCGCCGACCACGATCACGTCGTAGCGGGTGGGATGGATCATCGAAAGAAGGCGCCTGGCGCGTGCGAGAGACGGAACGTGCGTATGTTAGCGCTTTGGAGTCGGCGCCCGAACATAATCAAGAGCTTGGCACGATTGCTGCTTCACTTCGCATGCACTTTCCATGGGCAGACGCCGCGCGATTCGCGCGCCGAGGTTGGGCAGACAGGGGCCCGACCGCGTACCAGGAGAGGAAGCATGACGGCGCCGCTGGGGATTCCCACGGCGCCGTCGCCTTTTCCGGACCCTGAAAAAACCAAGCCCCGCCAGTGGCGGGGCTTGGTCGTGCTTAGATCTGGCGCCCGGCGGTCTCAGGAACAGGGGGAATCCAGGATGACCGTGTTGCCGGGCGCCAGAAACCGGAAAGTCGCAAGCGCCGTCGCGATCCGTCGCGACTGCGGAAGCGATATTCCCAGTACGGCCGTGAATAAAAAGTGACTAATTCCGGCTTTTTTTTGTAAGGCAGCTGACGCAGAGCGTCAGCCCGCCGGCCAGGCCCAGAGCCGAATGTGACGGCGGTCACGCTCTGGCACGGCCATTGCAGAGTCCGCTTCACCAACCCCATCCTCTGCGTTCCGTCATGAACACCACCTTCGACTTCCAGCCCGTCTATCCGCGCCACGATCTGATGATCGAAATCGGCAAGGTGCAGATGGCGATCGAACACCTGGCCGCGCGCACCGAACAGGAGCGCCAGAACCTGCGTCCGCGCCTGGAGACGCATATGGTCCGCCTGCGCAACGCGCTGAGCCAGCTCGCCGCTTGACCGCCCCGTCGCCGGGCGGAGCGCCAAGAGCGTTCCGTCCGGCGACGTCCCTGCGGCGATGTGCCGCCGCTAGCCCTTGAGCATGTTGCCGACGATCTCGGCCAGGTTGCGCGAGAGCCGCTGCTCCGCCAGCCCCGCCACCGCCGCGTGCGCCTGTTCCCGCCGCGCCGGCTCCAGCCGCTGCCAGCCGTTGAACGCGGTCGCCAATCGCGCCGCCACCTGCGGGTTGAGCGCATCCAGTTCCGCCAGCCGCGCGGCGAGGAACCGGTAACCCTCGCCATCGTCGCGATGGAATCCACTCGGATTGCCACGCGCCCAGGTACCGAGCAGGGCCTGCACGCGGTTGGGATTTTTCAGGGTGAACGTCGGATCGGCCTCCAGCGCCCGCACGCGCGCCAGCGCGGGTTCGCCGGGAATTTGCGCCTGCACCGCGAACCACTTGTCCAGCGCCAGCGCGTTGTCGGCATGGCGCGCACGGTAGCGGGCCAGCGCATCGGCCGCCTGCGGCGCCCCACTCCGCACCAGCACCGCGAGACCGGCAAGGCGGTCGGTCATCGTCGCGGCGCGGTCGAACAGGGCGGCCGCGAAGGCCTGCGCCGCCGGCGCATCCAGCAGCGCCAGCAGCTCCAGCACGCGGCGCTTGAGCCGGCGCTGTGCCTGGCTGGCGGCATCCAGCGCATCGCTCGCCCGGGCAGTCAGCGCCCGGTAACGGTCGGCCAGCACGGGCGCGCCGATGCGGGCGGCAAGCTCGCGCTGCAGCGACTGGCGCAGTGCGTGGATGCGCGCCGGGTCGACATCGGTCTCGCGCTCGGCCAGTTCCACTTCTCCCGGTGGCGTGAGCAGGTCGGCCAGCAGCGCCGGGTCCAGCGCGGGCTGGTCGAATAGCCCGGCGAGCGTGTCGCCCCACACCGCCAGCGCCTCGTGGCCACGGCCGTCGCGCAACTCCGCATAGGCACGCCAGGCGAGTTGCTGCGCGGCCTCCCAGCGGTTGAAGCCGTCGGTGTCGTGGGTCAGCAGCAAGGCGAGCTCGGCCGGTGCGTACGCGTAGTCGAGGACCACCGGCGCCGAGAAGCCGCGCAGCAGCGAGGGCACCGGCGCGCGCTCGATATCGGGGAAGACGAACGACTGCTCCGGTGCATCCAGCACCACCACCTGCTCGCGCGCGCCCTCGTGCAACGGCAGCATGCGCCCGTCCGCATCGAACAGCGCGAGCTTGACCGGAATCGGCAGCGGTCGCTTGTCGGGCTGCCCCGGCGTGGGCGGCGTGTGCTGGCGCAGGGTAAGGGTGTACGAGCGGTGGGCCTGGTCGAAACGGCCTTCCCCCGACAGTCGCGGCGTGCCCGCCTGGCCATACCAGGCGAGGTAGGGCGAAAGATCGATGCCGTTGGCCTGGCCCAGCGCTGCGAGGAAATCCTCCAGCGTCGCGGCGCGGCCGTCGTTGCGCTCGAAGTACAGGTCCATGCCGCGGCGGAAGCCATCGTGTCCGAGCCGTCCGGCCAGCATGCGCACCAGCTCCGACCCTTTTTCGTACACCGTGGCGGTGTAGAAGTTGTTGATCTCGCTGTACTGCGACGGACGCACCGGATGCGCCAGCGGGCCCGCATCCTCGGGAAACTGGGCGCGTCGCAGCAGCGCGACGTCGTCGATGCGCTTGAGCGGGGGTGAATTCATGTCGGCCGAGAACTGCTGTTCGCGGAACACGGTGAGGCCTTCCTTCAGCGACAGCTGGAACCAGTCGCGACAGGTCACGCGGTTGCCGCTCCAGTTGTGGAAGTACTCGTGCCCGATCACCGCCTCCACCGCGCGGTACTCGTCGTCGGTGGTGGTATCCGGGTCGGCCAGCAGGTACTTGGCGTTGAAGATGTTCAGCCCCTTGTTCTCCATCGCGCCCATGTTGAAGTCGTGCGTGGCGACGACATGGAACACGGAAAGGTCGAAGTTGCGCCCGTAGGCCTGCTCGTCCCAGCGCATGGCGCGCTCGAGCGCGTCCATGGCGTAGTGGCAGCACTCGATCACGTCGGATTCGGCCCAGATCACCAGTCTGACGTCGCGGCCGTCGGCCGTGCGGTAGTCGCGCTCGAGCTTCTGCAGGCGGCCGGCGACCAGCGCGAACAAATAGCAGGGCTTGGGATACGGATCGACGAAGCGGGCCCAGTGGCGACCGTCCGGCAGATCGCCGGTACCGTCGGGGTTGCCGCCGGCGAGCAGCACCGGGAAGCGCTCGCGGTCGGCGCGCAGCGTGACGGTGTAGCGGGCGAGCACGTCCGGGCGGTCGGGGAAGAAGGTGATGTGGCGGAAGCCCTCGGCCTCGCACTGGGTCAGCAGGAAGCCGCGTTCGCGCGCGCCGGACAGGTACAGGCCCTCCAGCGCGGTGTTGGCGGCCGGACGCACGCGCACGCGGGTCTCCAGCACGCTGCCATCAGCGACACCGTCGACCTCCAGCGCGTCGTCGCGGTAGCGATAGGCGCTCTCGTCCAGCGGCCGGCCATCCAGTTCGATGGCGACGAGCTCCAGACCCTCGCCGTCCAGCTTCAGCGGCGCGTCCTGCGCCAGATCGCGGCGCAGATGCAGGCGCGAGCGCACCTCGCTGCTGTCGATGCCGAGGTCGAATTCGAGTTCGACCTGCTCGACCGCCCAGGCCGGTGGACGGTAGTCGGCAAGGTGGATGGGCGAGGGGGTTTGTTCGTCGCGCGCAGTCATGGGGAGAAGCCGCTGGGGGAAGGCTCAGGCTAACATGCGACGCTTTCGCGACCGGACGGGACATGGGTGCTTTCGACGTCGCCATCGAGTGGCTGGGCACGCAGCCGGTCGTCGTATTGAACGACGGCGCGCGTGGTCGCCGCGTGCGCATCGCGCGCCGCGGTGCCTGTGTGCTCGGCATCGAAGCGACCGTTCGCGGCGAGCGCGTGGAACTTGCTGACGGCCATCGCGATGCGACCGAACTGGCGGCCCGACCGGGCTCGCGCTTCGCCGTGCTGGCGCCGTTTGCCAACCGGGTGGCAAACGCGCGCTACTGCTTCGACGGCAACGAGTACGACCTCATGCCGGGCGCGACCGAAACGTCGCGCGCCAGCAGGCACGGCTTCGTGCGCGATGCGGACTTCGCCATGGCCGCGCTCGATGCGGACGAGCAGGCGGCAAACGTGCTGTTCGCGACGCACATCCCGCCGCAGCCGGGCTATCCGTTCGCGCTCGACCTGGCCGTGCGTTACCTGCTCGCGACGGACGGGCTCACGCTGGAGGCCACCCTGCGCAACGTCGGCGATCGCGTGGCGCCGGCGTTCGTCGGCTGGCATCCGTACTTTCGCCTGGGCAACGACGCGCTGGCTTCATGGGAACTCACCATTCCCGCCGCCTGCGTGATCCGTACCGACGCGGACCACATCCCGTTGCCGGGTCAGGCCGCCTACCAACCGCTCGCCCAGGCGCCCGCACTCGACTTCCGCCAGCGCCGCGGCATCGGCGGGGTCGAACTCAACCACACCTACGCCGACCTGCAGAGCGAGGCCGACGGTCGCGTGCGCGCTCGGCTGCGCGATCCGCGAGGCAACATCGGCATCGCGGTGTGGCAGGAACATGGCGTGCTGCTCGCCTACACCGGCGACACGCTCGAGCGGGGCGCGCGCCACTCGCTCGCGCTCGAACCGATGGAAAGCCTGCCCGACGCATTCAACCGGCCCGATTGCGCCGAGGCGATTCGACTTGAACCTGGTGCCGCACGCACGTTCCGCTGCGGCGTGGAGATCGATACCCCATGACTGCCCTGCCCAGCTTCGCCCAGATCCAGGACGCCGCCGCCCGTATCGCACCGCACGCGCGCGTGACGCCGGTGCTTCGCAGCGACGCGCTCGACGCGCTCTCTGGCGCGCAACTGCACTTCAAGTGCGAGAACCTGCAGCGCGGCGGCGCGTTCAAGTTCCGCGGCGCCTGCAACGCGGTGTGGGCAGTGGACGGGGCAGCCGCCGCGCGTGGCGTGGTCACGCATTCCTCCGGCAACCACGGCAACGCGCTGGCGCTGGCGGCGGCGACCCGCGGCATCCGCGCCCACGTGGTGGTGCCCGAGGGCGCGGTGCGCGCCAAGCTCGAGGCGATCGAACGCGCCGGCGCGGTGCTGCATCGCTGCGCACCGACCCAGGCCGCGCGCGAGGCGACCACCGCGAAGCTGGTGCAGGAGACCGGCGCAGTGTTGGTCCATCCGTATGCCGACACGCAGGTGATGGCGGGGCAGGGCACGATCGCGCTGGAACTGCTGGCGCAGGCGCCGGACATCGAGGCGATCGTCACGCCAGTCGGCGGTGGCGGACTGGCCTCGGGCGTGGCCATTGCCGCGCATGCCGTGCGTTCGACGATCACCCTGCATGCGGGCGAACCGGCCGGTGCGGATGACGCCGCGCGTTCCCTCGCCCGCGGCGTGCGTGTCACCGACGTGGTGCCCCACACGATCTGCGACGGCCTTCGCGCACTGGTCGGCGAGCCCAACCTCGACGCGCTGCGCCAGCATCGGATCGACATCGTCACGGTGACCGACGAGGACACCATCGCCGCCATGCGCCTGCTGTGGCAGGAGCTCAAGCAGGTCGTGGAAGTGTCCAGCGCCACCGCCTTCGCCGCGATCCTGAAAGATCGCGAGCGTTTCGCCGGCCGCCGCGTCGGCGTGGTGCTCACCGGCGGCAACGTCGACCTCGACGCGCTGCCCTGGTAACCCCGGCGGGGTTGCAGGAGCGCACCCTGTGCGCGATGGCGAGCCTCCGCAGAAGCGGGTCGCGTACAGACTGCGCTCCTACAAGGGCCGCCCTTCGCTCCTGCCCAGGCGCACGCCGACCACGGCCGCCAGCCCCGCCAGCACCAGCGCGATGCCCAGCCATTCCATCGCATCGGGCCGCTCGTCCAGGATCAGCCAGGCCAGCAGCACGCTGACCACCGGCACGCCCAGGCTGGACAGGCTCGCCACCGTGGTGGGCAGGCGCTTGAGCACCACCAGCCACAAGCCCCAGGCCACGCTGGACGCCATCACCGCGCTGTAGGCCAGCGCGCCGGCAAAGGCCCAGTTCCACGCGATCGGTCGCGAGGGCACCAGCAGCGCCACCGCGCCGAGTACCAGCGCGCCGACGAGCATCTGCCAACTGGTCAGCGACAGCGCCGACACCGCGTGGCGCTGGAACAGCCGCTTGCTGAGCACCGTGCCGGCCGCCCAGGCGGCGCCACCGGCCAGCGCCAGCATCGTGCTCAACGGACTGCCCAGGCCATGCCAGGGTTCGAGGATGCAAAGCAGTCCGGCCGCCGCGAGCGCCAGGCCCAGCCAGTGCCGTGCCGAGGGCGTCTCGCCCAACAGCGGCCAGGCCAGCAGCACCGACCAGAACGGCATGCTGTACGCGAGCAGCGCCACGTGTCCGGCGCCGCCGCCCACCAGCGCCCACTGCTCCAGCCCCTGGAACGCGGCGGTCTGGCAAAGGCCGATCAGCACCGTGGGAACCAGCGGCGGCGGACGCAACGACTGGCGGCTCACGGCCAGCGCGGCGAACAGCACGACCGCGCCGAGCAGGTACCGAATCGCGGCGAAGTCGAACGGTCCGGCCCAATTCAGCGCCTGCTTCATCACCACCCAGCTGTAGGCCCAGATCAGGATGGTGCCGGCCAGGGCGGCCAGCGCGCCGCGCTGCGGAGAAGGGTTCGACATGGGAGCGCGCGCAGGGAAAGTGCGCCAGTGTACGCCGCGTGCTGCGCTACATTGGCGCCCTGCCATCAGGAGAATCTCCATGCAGCGCTGCGCCTGGGCCACCGACGACCTGCTTTGCGCCTACCACGACGCCGAGTGGGGCGTGCCGTTGCACGACGACCGCATGCTGTTCGAGTTCCTCTGCCTGGAAGGCGCGCAGGCCGGCCTGTCCTGGCGCACGGTGCTGGCCAAGCGCGAGCGCTACCGCGAGGTCTTCCACGGCTTCGACATCGAGCGCGTGGCGCGCATGACCGAGCGCGAACTGGAGAGGGCACTCGCCGATCCCGGCATCATCCGCAACCGCCTGAAGGTCACCGCCACGCGCGACAACGCCCGTGCCGCGCTCGGTGCGATCGCCTCCCACGGCAGCCTGGATACCTACCTTTGGTCGTTCGTCGACGGCGAGCCGCTGCGCAACCGCTGGAAGACGACATCCGAGGTACCGGCGACGACGGCCGCTTCCGACCGCATGAGCAAGGCACTCAAGAAGGACGGCTTCCGCTTCGTCGGCAGCACCATCTGCTACGCGCTCATGCAGGCCACCGGCATGGTGAACGACCACCTGGTCGGCTGCTTCCGCCACCGCCAGGTGTGACTGCGTGCGCAACGCATCCGCGATGCCGGTCACGCGCCAAGGGAACGTGGTGAAACACCGCTGAATGCGCCGCGTCGACAGCGCTTGCGCGGACACCACCCAAGGGCAAAGCATGCGCACCGGACGCGACCCATCGGCCGCGCATGACGAATGTTCCAACGGCTGGACGGGCGCAGCCCGTCAACCACCGGAGAGTGCCATGAATACCCGCGTTTCCATTCTTGCCGCTGCTCTGGCGGCGGTACTTGCCCTGAGCCCGGCCATCGCGCAGACCGCGCCTGAGGGCGACACGCCGACGACGACGAGCGACAACCACGCCGCGCAGCAGCTGGCCGGCCAGTTCGAAAGCTTCGCCGGTTCCGATGCCAATGCGCAGGCGCTGGTCGACGGGCTGCGTGACGGCAGCGAGATCACGCTGGAGGAGACCACCACCCAGGCGGACGGCACCACCACCCAGACCACCTTCCAGCCGGCCACCGGCGCGCTCGGCTACGGCAACGTGAAGATCGCCCTGTCGCTCGCCGAAGCCAGCCTGGCCGGCGCGGGCATCACCGAGCCCACGGCCGACGAGATCGCCGCCGCGCTCAATGGCGGCACGCTCACGCTCGAGGACGGCACCTCGATCGATTTCGACGGCGTGCTGACCGAACGCGCGGACGGTGAAGGCTGGGGCGCGATTGCCCAGGCCATGGGCGTCAAGCTCGGCGACGTGATGCGCTCGCCCAACGCCGCGGCGCACGCCGGCGACCATGCGGCCGCCAAGGTAGAGAAGGTGGCGTTCGCCGGTGGCCACGCCGCGGATCATCCGGCCGCGCCGGAGCATGTCGCACGCGTCGACCGCCCGGAGCGTCCCGAACACCCGACGCGTCCCGAGCGGCCTGAACGCCCCGAGCGTCCGGACCGCGCCGGCCGCCCCGGCGGTTGAGTTCCACCCGCGACGCCGGCCGACCTGGCCGGCGTCGCCCTCCCCACGACACACAGGAAAGACATTGCATGCGTAGCACTTTCTGCGCGCTGGGCCTGCTGTTGCTCGGCGTCAGCGCGGCCCACGCCGACGACGGCCACTTCAGCGTCGGCGCGGGCGCCAACTACAGCACCGGCAAGTACGGCACCGACACCACCACCGACATCTGGTCGGTACCGGTCACGGCCGGCTGGCAGGACGACCGCTGGACCCTCAAGCTGACCGTGCCCTACATCGGCATCAGCGGCTCGAACGACGTGATCCCCGGCACCGGCGGTGTCAACAACGGCAATCCGCGCGGCCGTGGCCATGGCCGCGGCACCGGTGGCGGCGGCTCCACCTCGACCACCGGCTCGGCCTCCGGCCTGGGCGATGTCGTCGCCTCGGCCGGCTACCAGCTCTTCACCAGCGCCGACTACAGCGCGGGCCTGGATCTCACCGGCAAGGTGAAGTTCGGTACCGCCGACGCGGACAAGGGCCTGGGCACCGGCAAGAACGACTACGGCCTGGCGCTGGACGGCTACAAGGCCTGGGGCGACTGGACCGTGTTCGGCGGCATGGGCTGGATGAAGTACGGCAGCTCCGACTACATCCGCCTGCAGAACGGCTTCAACGCCAACCTCGGCGCAGGCTTCAAGCTCAGCCAGGCCGACGATGTCGGCGCCTACTACTACTACCGCGAGAAGATTGCCGAGGGCGGTGCCGCGCAGAGCGAGCTGACCGCGTACTGGAACCACAAGATCGGCGCCGACTGGCGGCTGCAGAGCTACGTGATGGGCGGCATGGCCGACGGCAGCCCGGACTGGGGCGTGGGCGCCACCGCCAAGTACCTGTTCTGACCGCGGGCTCCCCTGCGCGCTGCAGGGGAAGGCCTGGACCTCCCGGCGCACGCGCGCCGGCGACGCGCCGGTCATCCGTGAAACGGATCGACGTCTCACCACGCGCTCACCGCACGTGCGCTTGCATGATGGCCTTCCCGTACGACGGAGACCGCGGTGGCGACTTTGCGCATCGGCATATCCGGCTGGCGCTATGCGCCCTGGCGCGGGGTGTTCTATCCCAAGGACCTGCCGCAGCGGGCCGAGCTGGAATACGCCTCGCGCCAGGTCGGCAGCGTGGAGCTCAACGGCTCCTTCTACAGCCTGCAACGACCGGACAGCTACGCGCGCTGGAACGCCGACACGCCGCGCGGCTTCGTGTTCGCAGTGAAAGGGCCGCGCTTCATCACGCACATCAAGCGGCTGCGGGACTTCGACGGTCCGCTTGCCAACTTCCTCGCCTCGGGATTGTTCGAGCTGGGCCCGAAGCTGGGGCCGATCCTGTGGCAATGCCCGCCGAACCAGCGCTTCGACGAGGCGCTGTTCGACCATTTCCTCGGCGCACTGCCCCGCGACACCTTCCAGGCCGCCGAACGGGCGCGCCACCACGACCACCGCCTCAAGCACGGCGCCACCGTCACGCCCGACCGCAAGCGGCGCCTGCGCCATGCGCTGGAGATCCGCCACGAGAGCTTCATTTGCGAGGCGTTCATCGCGCTGCTGCGCCGGCACAAGGTGGCACTGGTGGTGGCCGACACTGCCGGCCGCTGGCCTTACCTAGAAGACGTCACCGCGGACTTCATGTACCTGCGCCTGCACGGCGACGAGAAGCTCTACACCAGCGGCTACAGTGATGCGGCGCTCGACCGCTGGGCCGTGCGCATCCGTGCGTGGTCGCAGGGCGGCGAACCGGACGATCCGGTGCGCGCCAGCAAGCGGCCGCCGCCGAAGCGCGCTGGCCGTGACGTGTATTGCTACTTCGACAACGATGCGAAAGTGCACGCGCCGTTCGATGCGCAGTCGCTGATGCGCAAGCTTGGCCTCTGACATGCGGCCGACGTGCCACTGAAGCCGAAGCCCGGAGAACGCTACGGCTTGCTTGCCGCCTTCGCCTCGTTCGCCTCGTTGCCCGGATCCTCGTGCAGCAACCGCCGCGTGACCCCGTTGGTCCAGCCGAATCCGTCCTGCAGCGGATACTCGCCGCCGCCACCGCCCTCGGCATCTTCGCCGTCGTGGGTAATCACGTACTTCTCCACCAGCTTGCTTTCCTTCTTGTAGAGCGTGCCCACGGTGCGCAGCCAGCTGCAGGCGATGTCGTCCGCGTCGAGGTCGTAGTTGCGCAGGCCGCGGATCGCCATCCACTGCAGCGGCGCCCAGCCGTTGGGTTGGTCCCATTGCTGGCCGCTGTCCTGTTCGCTGGTGCCCATGCCGCCCTGGCGAAGCAGCCGGTCGCGCAGAGCCTTGGCGGTACGGTGGGCCTGTTCGCGGCTGGCCAGGCCGATGAACAGCGGCGCGGCCGCGGCGCTGTTGAGAGCCTCGCGCGGCTCTTCGCGCTGCCAGTCGTAGTCGAGGTAGGCGCCGGCCTTGTCGTTCCAGAGCAGACGCTCGATCGCCTGCTTGCGCGCCTCCGCGCGCTGCTGGAACTTCTCCGCCTGCTTGCGCTGCCCAACGGCATGGTTGAGCAGGCAGATCTGCCGCTCCAGCTTGTACAGAAACGCGTTCAGGTCCACCGGCAGGATCGAGGTGGTGCGGATGGTGCACAACTCGGTGCCGTCGCACCAGCGCGAGCTGAAGTCCCAGCCGGACGCCGCGCCGGCGCGCAGCTCGCGGTACACCCGGTGCGCCGGGAGCGGCGACTTGCGCGCGGTCAGTACGTCCTCGCGGTAGGACTCCTCGCGCGGTGTATCGCGCTCGTCCCAGTAGCGGTTGAGGATGCTGCCGTCGTCGAGGCACACGCAGTGGCCGCGGGCGTCGCCCTTGCGCATCTCCTCGGCGCCGGCCATCCAGAAGTTGTATTCCTTGCGCAGTCGCGGCAGGTATTCGACCGCCTTGCACACGCCATGCGATTCGAAAAGCTCCACCATCAGCGCGAACACCGGCGGCTGCGAGCGGCTGAGGTAATAGGTGCGGTTGCCGTTGGGCACGTGGCCGTAGGTGTCGATCAGGTAGGCGAAGTTGTTCGCCATCGCGGCGAGCAGGTCGTGCCGGCCGCTCTCGGCCAGGCCGAGCATGGTGAAGTACGAATCCCAGTAGTACAGCTCGGCGAAGCGCCCGCCCGGCACCACGTAGTCGTTGGGCAGCGGCAGGATCGAGGCGTTGGGCGGGTGCTGGCGCGGATGGCGGGTGAGCACGTCCCACAGGCTGTCGATGTGCGCCTTCAGCGACTGCCCGGGCGGGGACTTGTAGTGGCTTGTGTGCACCTCGGGCGGATCGAAATTCGCGTGCACGAAGCCGGCCAGGTCGAAGCCCTCGTCGTCGCAGCGCTCGCGGTAGGACTCCAGGATGTCTTCCGGATCGCCGCGCGGCACGCAGTCGACGAAGGTCTTGCTGTCGGTGAACACGCCACCCATCTGCACCGCGATGAACAGCTCCTGGTAGCGGTCCGCCGGCGTGAGCGTGTCGGCCCTGGGGACGCTGGCCGCGTTTTCCTCGTTCCTGCGCTTGGTGTCGTCGCTCATTGCTCGGCGTAGTTCCACAACAGTCCGCCGTCGACGAACAACGTGCTGCCGGTCATGTAGCGGGCGTCGTCGCCGCACAGGAAGGCTACCGCGCCCGCGACTTCCTCGGGCGAGCCCAGCCGCTGCAAAGGGATGTTCTTCATCAGCGCTTTCATCAACGCAGGGTCGCTCATCAGGTGCGCGTTGATCGGCGTCTTGATCGCGCCCGGCGCGATGTTGTTGAGCGTGATGCCCAGGGGCGCCAGCTCTACCGACAGGTCCCGCATCAGCATCTTCAGGCCGCCCTTGCTGGCGCAGTAGCTGGCGAAGTGCGGGAAAGGCAGCTCCTCATGCACCGAGCTGATATTGACGATGCGCCCACCCTCGCCGCGGTCGCGCACGTGGCGGGCAAACGCCTGGGTGAGGAAAAACACGCCCTTGAGGTTGACGTCCAGCACGAGGTCATAATCGGCCTCGGTGACGTCCAGGAAGCCGGCGCGCCGTTCCACCCCCGCGTTGTTGACCAGAATGTCGACGCGGCCCATCTGCGCCACTGCCTCGGCCATCACGCGTTGGACGGCCTCGACCTGGCCGATGTCGCCCTCGATCAGGCAGGCGCGCGCGCCGGTGGCCTGCACCTCCGCCAGGGTCTCGCGGGCGCGGTCGTTGGCGACACGGTCCTCGATCACCACCGCCGCCCCGTCCTGCGCCAGCCGCAGTGCGATGGCGCGACCGATGCCCTGTGCCGCGCCGGTGACCAGCGCGACCTTGCCTTGCAACCCCATCGCGGCTCCTTGGGAAGTGGATGAGGCTGCCCAGCCTAGGCTTCGGCGGGTGAAGACCGCGCCAGCGAAGGGCCAGGGACGCGCGGCCATCGGGCGGGCCGCGATCCGCCCGCGATCCGCCTGAAACATGAAGCCGGCATCAGCCAGACTGCGCGTTCCATTGCATGCGAAAGGAATTCCGATGCATCGCCTTCCCGGCCTGGACCTGCTTCGTGCCTGGGCCATCGTGTGGGTCATGCTGTTCCACTCCTACGTGGTCGGCGGGTTGGGCGAAACGTTCGCCTGGCTGGGCAACGACGGCTGGATGGGCGTGGACCTGTTCTTTGTCCTTAGCGGTTATCTGATCGGCTACCAGCTGCTGGCACCGCTCGCGCGCAGTGAGCCGCTTGCATGGCGGGCGTTCTACCGGCGGCGCGCGTTCCGCATCCTTCCCGCCTTCCTGGTGGTGCTCGCGGTCTACGTTGCATGGCCGACGCTGCGCGAAGCGAGCGCCCTGGCGCCGGCGTGGCAATTCCTCAGCTTCACGCTCAACCTGCTGATCGACTACGAGCACGACAAGGCGTTCTCGCATGCCTGGTCGCTGTGCGTGGAGGAACATTTCTACCTGCTGTTCCCGTGGCTGGCCTGGTGGTTGCTCCGGCGGCCGTCGATGGCCAAGGCGCTGGCGGTGGGTCTGGGCGTGGTCGCGCTGGGCATGGTGGTGCGCGGCTACGTCTGGCTGCACGCCATGGCGCCGGTCATGTGGCAGCCGGGGCCGGCGTTCGGGCTGCGCTTCGTCGAGGGCATCTACTACCCGACCTGGGCGCGGCTGGATGGCCTGCTCGCCGGCGTGGCCCTGGCCGCGTTGCGGGTGGGCCGGCCGCAGGCGTGGATGCGCGTACAGCGGCATGCCGGCGTCGTGCTCGTGGCCGGACTGGGCCTGTTCGTGCTGGCGTGGTGGTTGTTCCGCGAGCGGCTGGGGTTCTGGCCGTCGGTGCTCGGTTACCCGCTGCTGTCGCTGGCACTCGCGTCGTGCGTGGGCGCGGCCACCGCGCTGCCGACGCGATGGGCGGTGCCGGGAGCGGGCTGGATGGCGCGCATGTCCTACAGCCTGTACCTCAGCCACAAGCTGGCGCTGCATGCGGTGGCGACGTGGTGGGTGAGGCCGTGGCAGCTGCACGGGCTAGCCGCGTTCGGGCTGTACGCCGTCGGCGCGCTGCTGGTGGGCGCCGTGCTGCATTACGCGGTGGAGCGGCCGTTCCTGCGCTGGCGCGAGCGGCTGGACAAGCGCCAACAGGGCATGGCCGCGGAGCTGCCAGCTACTGCGTAGGTGCGCCTGCGGCCGGCCAGGTGGCGATCGCGCCCAAGTGCGTTCCTGTGGGTTGCATCACCGTCGGCGCGAGCCGCGCAGGCTGGATAAGGAGAACGTTGCGATCTCGCCCTCGGGCGTGCGTCGCGCCTGGCCGGGCGGCGGACCCCAGGCGTGCGCGGTCACCACTTCCCAGGTGGCCGGGATGCGGCCGTCCACGCGCATGGCGTCGTAGGCGGCGAGCATCTCGCGGTAGTGCGTCTTGCCGGTGAGGTGGCGCTCCCGCGCGCGGTCGGCATGGGTGGCGCCCAGGCCCTGGAGTTCCTTGAGCAGCGCGCGCGGCTCGCTGTAGGTGAGCGTGTAGCGGTTGACGTCCAGCACCGGGTCGCGCAGGCCCGCGTTGATCATCGCGTCGCCGACGTCGTGCATGTCCAGGAAGCGGCTGACGTGGGAGTACTCATCGACCGCGGCCCACGCGGAGCGCAATTCCTTCAGCGTGTCGGGCCCGAAGCTGGAGAAGGCGAGCAGGCCGCCGGGCTTGAGCACGCGCACGCACTCGCCGAACAGCGCCGGCAGGTCGTCGATCCACTGGAAGCACAGGTTGGAATGCAGCACGTCCACGCTGCGGTCAGGCAGGGGCAGTGCGGTGGCCTCGGCGCAGACGCGCTGGAACGGCCGCAGCAGCGCCTGGTGTTTGCGCGCCGCGTGCAGCATGGGCTGCGCCAGGTCCACCGCGATCACTTGCGCCTTCGGGTAGCGCTTTTTCAGCAGCGCGCTGCCGCGGCCGGTGCCGGCGCCCACGTCCAGCACGCGCTCGGGCGCCTGCAGATAGAAGTCCAGACGGCCAAGCAGGTCGGTTTGCACCTCGCGTTGGAGCACGTCGTGCTGCTCGTACGTCGCAGCGGCGCGGGCAAAATTGCGGCGCACGCGGGCGCGGTCGAGATGGAACGTGCTCATGCCGGGGTTTCCGCGAACAGGGGCTGCAGGGCGTCGGCCACGGCACCGGCGTGGCCAATGAAGGGTGCATGGCCGGCGCCCTGGATTTCCACGAAGCGTCCGCCGCAGCGCTCGGCCGACCAGGCCATCGCGGCGGGCGGCACCAGGCGGTCGCGACGACCGGCGATCCACACGCTCGGCACGGCCAGTTGCGGCAGGCGCGCGCGCAGGTCGCTGCGTTCGAGCAGGCCGATGCCCTCCTGCAACACCCGCAGCTCCGGCTCGCCGCGCTCGAACACCTCCGCGCGCAGGCGGCGCAGCTCGGCCTTGGGATCGGCGCTGCCCATCGCTTCCAGTGCGAGGAAGCGCTCGAGCGTGGCGTGGTAGTCGGTTTCGAGGTCCGTCGCGAGCTGGTGCACCAGGGCGGCGTCGCTGCCGTGCGGCCAGTCCGCGCCGCGCACGAATCGGGGGGTGGCGCAGAGCATGGCCAGGCCGCGCACCTGGGTGGGCATGTCGAGCGCCGCGGTGAGTGCGACCAGGCCACCCAGCGACCAGCCCAGCCAGGGGGCCGGCGGCGTGGCCGCGGCGATGGCCTGGGCGATCGCGCGCGGTTCGAGGGGCAAGCCGCAGGCGCGCGAGTGGCCATGGCCGGGGAGGTCGACCACGTAGAGGGTGCATTGCGTCGCCAGTGCCTCGACCAGCGGAGCGAACACGCCGCCGTGCATGGCCCAACCGTGGAGCAGTACCAGCGGCTGCGTGCCGTCGCCGAACGTGTCGATATGCAGGGTCATGGCGCAGTCCCGACTCCCTCTCCTCGCGGGGGAGAGGGCTGGGGCGAGGGGCGCAGCTTCTTGTCCACCGCGCCACGTCCGTCGAACACGAAACACTCGCCTTCCCAATGGCTGCCGTCGGTTTCTTCCAGGTATTTCAGGATCCCGCCTTCGAGCTGCAGCACCTCGCCCAACCCCAGCTCGCTCAGGTGCAGCGCGGCCTTCTCGCAGCGGATACCGCCAGTGCAATAGGAGACGATGGTCTTGCCGAGATAGCGCTCGCGGTCGGCCATGACCGCGCCGGGCAAGGCGGTAAAGCTGGGCACGCGGTAGTCGACCGCGCCGGCGAATCGCCCTGCGTCGGTTTCGTAGTCGTTGCGGGTATCCAGCAACACCACCTCAAGACCCGCATCGTCATGGCCCTGGTCGAGCCAGCGCTTCAGCGTGGCCGCCTCGACCGCCGGTGCGCGGCCCTGGTGCGGCGCGACCGGCGCGCGCAGGGTGATGATCTCGCGCTTGAGCCGCACGCGCAGGCGACCGAAGGGCACCGCCACGGACAACGACTCCTTCACCGGCAGCCCGGCGAAGCGCGCGTCCTCGCACAACCAGCCGAGGTAATCGTCGACCGCCTCGCGGGTGCCGGCCAGGAACAGGTTGATGCCCTCCGGCGCGAGCAGGATGGTGCCCTTGAGCGCCAGCGCCTCGGCGCGCGCGCGCAGGGATTCGCGCAGCGCGGGCAGGTCCGCGAGCGGGACGAAACGGTAGGCGGCAACGTTGACGATCATGCGGGAAGGGGCGCGGCGAGTCGCCGATTATACCGGCGCGGCGCTTTCGCCCCGCGGCAACGCCGCCAGCGCTTCGAGCAGGCGGTCGACATGCTCCTCCTCGTGGGCGGCGCTCAGCGTGATGCGCAGGCGCGCCTGGCCGGCCGGCACCGTGGGGGGACGGATCGCGGTCACCAGCAGGCCGCGCGCTTCCAATGCCCGTGCCGCCGCGAGTGCGCTGTCGGCATCGCCCAGCAGTAGCGGCTGGATCGGCGTGTCCGAGGCGGCCAGTGGCAAGTCCAGGTGCGCGGCGCCGGTTCGGAAGCGCGCGATCAGCGCGACGAGCTTCTCGCGCCGCCAGCTTTCCCCGCGTGCCAGCCGCACCGCCGCGAGCGTCGCGGCAGCCACTGCCGGTGGCATGGCGGTGGTGTAGACGTGGGTGCGGGCGAACTGGGTGAGGCCCTCGATCAGCCCGGCAGAGCCGGCGACGAACGCACCATGAGTGCCCAGCGCCTTGCCCAGGGTGGCCATCAGCACCGGTACCTCACGCGTGCCAAGGCCCGCCTCGGTGACGCTGCCGGCTCCCTCCGGTCCGAGCACGCCAAGCCCGTGTGCGTCGTCGACCATTAGCGTGGCGTTTTCGCGGCGGCACAGCGCGGCCAGCTCGCGCAGCGGCGCGCGGTCGCCGTCCATGCTGAAGACGCCGTCGGTGGCGAGCAACGTGGCGGCCTCCGGGGTGCCGGCGAGCTGGCGTGCGGCACCGGCGGCATCGCCGTGCGGATAGCGGCGCAGCGTGGCGCCGGCGAGCGTGGCGCCATCGAGCAGGCAGGCGTGGTTGAGCTTGTCCTGCACGCACAGGTCGCCGCGGCCGAGCAGCGCCTGCATCACGCCCAGGTTGGCCATGTAGCCGGTGGAAAACAGCAGCGCGCGCTCGCGGCCGGTCCAGTCGGCCAGCGCCTCCTCCAGCATCGCGTGCTCGCGACGGTGGCCGCAGACCAGGTGCGCGGCAGTGCTGCCGACGCCTTCGTCGTCGGCCACGCGCTTGAAGGCGGCGATCAGCTGGGGATGCCGGGCCAGGCCCAGGTAATCGTTGGAGCAGAAGGCGAGCAGGCGGCGGTCGCCGATCTCGAGCCAGGGGCCCTCGGCATGATCGACGATGCGAGCCCGGCGCAGCAGGTTTCCGTGCGACCGTTCGGACGTCTGGATGCCCAGCCGCTGTAACAGGTCGGCGCGCACGGCGGCGATCAGGCGGATTGAAGGATGTCGGCGTGCACCGTGCCCGAGCGTTCGACCACTTCCAGCGGATGCAGGTCCAGCCGGGCGAACAGCGCGCGATCGGAGGCGACGTCGGGGTTGCCGGTGGTCAGCAGCTTCTCGCCGTAGAAGATCGAGTTGGCGCCGGCATGGAAGCACAGCGCCTGCACCGCTTCGTCCATCTGCTGGCGGCCGGCGGACAGGCGCACCATCGAGGCCGGCATCAACAAGCGCGCCACCGCGATCGTGCGCACGAACTCGAACGGATCGAGTGCCGCGGTGCCATGCAGCGGCGTGCCCTCGACCTGCACCAGCTGGTTGATCGGCACCGACTGCGGGTGCTCGGGCAGGTTGGCCAGCGTCTGCAGCAGGCCCGCGCGCTGCTCGCGCGATTCGCCCATGCCGACGATGCCGCCGCAGCAGGTCTTCAGGCCCGCGCAACGCACGTGGTCGAGCGTGTCCAGGCGGTCCTGGTACTCGCGCGTGTGGATGATCTGGTCGTAGAACTCCGGCGCGCTGTCGAGATTGTGGTTGTAGTAGTCCAGGCCCGCCTGCTTGAGCGCGTCGGCCTGCTCGCCGCTCAGCATGCCCAGCGTGGCGCAGGTTTCCAGGCCAAGGCCCTTCACCGCGGAAACGATTTCGGCCACTTTCGCGACGTCGCGGTCCTTGGGGCTGCGCCAGGCCGCGCCCATGCAGAAGCGGCTGGCGCCGGCATCCCTGGCGGCCTTCGCGCGCTCGAGCACGGCATCCACGCTCATCAGCTTCTCGGCTTTTACGCCGGTCTGGTAGCGCTGTGCCTGCGGGCAGTAGGCGCAGTCTTCCGGACAACCGCCGGTCTTGATCGACAGCAGCGTCGAGACCTGCACCGCATTGGGATCGTGATGCTCGCGATGGACCGTGTGCGCGCGATGCAACAGGTCGTTGAACGGCAGCGCGAACAGCGCGGCGACTTCCGCGCGCGTCCAGTCGTGGCGGATCGGGGCAGGGGACATGGCGCGGCTCCGTGGGGACGCGGCAGTGTGGGAAGGGCCCTCGCGTCTGTCAACCGACGAGGTTGGCGTCGGGTTGACGGGCTTTACGTCCGCGCCCGTCCGCTACCATCGGCGTACCCACCCCACGGAGCAAAGCAGATGAGCGCAGGTCAGGGCAGCACCGGCAACGTCATCGCGGCGGTGTGCAGTTTCTTCATTCCCGGCCTGGGCCAGCTGGTGCAGGGGCGGTTGCTCAAGGCGATCATCATGTTCGTGCTCGCCGCTGCGCTGTGGATCTTCTGGATGGGCTGGATCATCCACCTGTGGTCGATCCTCGACGCGGCGCTGTACAAGCCCGGGAACTGAAGCGCACCGATGCGCATGGATGCGCTTTTCCGCCCGCTCTCAAGCCTGCATGCCTGGCTGTTGCCATGGCGCTGCCTGCTTTGCGGCGACGCCGGCAGCAACGGCCTGGACCTCTGCCGCGCCTGTGCCGCGGAATTGCCGCGCAATACCTGCTGTTGCGCGCATTGCGCGCTGCCCCTGCCCAGTGCGGTGGCGATGTGCGGCGCGTGCCAGCGCAAGCCGCCGCCGTGGGATGCGGCATGGGCGCCGTTCCGCTACGGCTGGCCGCTGGACCGGCTGGAGGCGCGCTACAAGTTCGGCCGTGACCTCGCCGCCGGTCGCACGCTCGCCACGCTGTGGCAGCGTGCGGCGACGCCGGTCGCGCGACCGGCGCTGATCCTGCCGGTGCCGCTGCATCGTGCGCGCCTGCGCCAGCGCGGCTACAACCAGGCACTGGAGCTGGCGCGGCCGCTCGGCCGGGCGCTGGGCATCCCGGTGCGTCACGACGGGCTGCTCCGTTCGCGCGCCACGGTGGCGCAGACCGAGCTGGATGCGGCGGCGCGGCGGCGCAACGTGCGCGGGGCGTTCGCGCTTCGCGACGGGGCGCCGCTGCCCGCGCACGTGGCCTTGCTGGATGACGTGATGACCACCGGCGCGACGCTGGCCGAATGCGCGCGGGTCCTCAAGCGCTCGGGCGTGGCGCGGGTGGACGTCTGGGCGCTGGCCCGGGCGCCGTCGTCGCGGCAGCGGTGATCCCGGATCGCGCGGCCTTCGACTGCGAAAGGGGGCTATTCCCTCACCGCGCGGCACAACGCAGCTTCATTTCACGGCGAGGCTGAGCACGATGCCGATCCACAAGGTGAGGCCGACCCAGTTGTTGTGCCGGAACGCGGCCAGGCAGGCGTCGCGGGCGCGGGCGCGGATCAGCCAAAGCTGGTAGCCGAACAGGCCGGCGGCGGCGAGCAGGCCGAGCCAGTAGGGCCAGGGCAGCTGTGCGCGCTGGCCGACGAACAGCATCGCCAGCAGGAACGTGCCGATCAGCATCCCCAGGATCGGCACGTCCGCATCGCCGAACAGGATCGCGGTGGACTTGGCGCCGGCCTTGAGGTCGTCGTCGCGGTCGACCATCGCGTACTGGGTGTCGTAGATCACCGACCACAGGATGTTGCCCAGGAACAGCAGCCACCCCAGCGGCGGCACCGTGTTGGTCACCGCCGCGAACGCCATCGGGATCGACCAGCCGAACGCCGCGCCCAGCACGACCTGCGGCAGATAGGTCCAGCGCTTGGTGAACGGATAGATCGCCGCCAGCGCGGCGCCGGCGAAGGACAGCTTGATCGTCAGCGCATTGGTGAAGAGCACCAGCACGAAGGCGAACGCGAGCAACGCGCCGAACACGACCAGCGCCTCGCGCGGGCTGACCCGGCCGCTGGCGATCGGCCGTCCGGCGGTGCGCGCCACCTGCGGGTCGAGCTTGCGGTCGGCATAGTCGTTGATCGCGCACCCCGCCGAGCGCATGGCGAACACGCCTAGGGTGAAGATCACCAGCGGACCCCAAGGCGGAAAGTCGCCGGCGGCCAGCCACAGCGCCCACCAGGTCGGCCACAGCAGCAGCAGCGCGCCGATCGGGCGGTCCATGCGGGTGAGCACGAGGTAGTCCGCGGCCTTTTCGCGCCAGTGCGGCGGCAGCGGACGCAGCAGCAGGTCGAGCACGCGCGTGGCGCGGGTCGAACTGTCGGCCGGGCGGACCGGACGGGCGGGTGCCGCGGGACGCGGCCGCGTCGTGGTCGGCGGCGTACGGCGCTGGCGCTTGCGGGGAGGAGGAGCCATGCGCGGCAGTTTAGCCCGGCGTGTCGCCGGGTATCTGGGCGGCACGGCGCTTTTCTCCTCGCCAACCTCGTCTACCGAATCCTTCCCGGCGGGGGAGAGGACTCAAGCAAAGCTCAGGGCAGCGGGTCCAGCGGGTCGTTCTCGGTCAGCGGGCTGCCGAGCGGATCGGCGTCGGCGTCCTGTGCGGGGCTGGCGTGGCCCGGGTTGCGGATTTCCTCTTCCGGGCGCTGCTTGCCGGGCTGCGCAATCGGCGGCTCGGGATGCTGGGGGTTGTTCGGCATGATCTTGGCTCCAGGGCGGGGATGGAGGAACGCCAGCGTTGCGCAACGCCCGTCAAGCGCGTGCAAAGGGTGTGCTGCACCGCCGTGCCGGGCTCGCCGCTCAAGCCCGCCCTGTCGCGGCCGATAACCCGGACGAAGATACCCGTCGTGCAAGCGACGGCCCGAGGCGAGAGCTTCTTTTGCGCAGGAGGCCGGGCATGTCCGTGGCATACGACATCGTCGCGCAGGACGCCGTGCCCGCTCGGGCCATCCCCGCGGTTGCGCCGCCCTCACGAAGCCCGATGGCGCCGGCGCACGCACGCCTGCTCGACTCGGTGGCCGCTTTCACCCATCACCGCGACATCGACGCGCTCGACCACAGCCTGGCGCTGTCGCTGGCCGAGCTCGCACCGGCCCGGGCGGTCATTCTGTGCAAGCGCGCGGTCGACGGTCGGCAAGTGGAAAGCCTGGTGCGCTGCACCGCCGACGCGCAGGGCGTGTTCTCGTTGCGCGCCTGCACCCCGGCCGCGGACGATCCCGAGCTGGCACCGGTCTGGCGCTGCATGGACCGGCAGCAGAGCCACGCCGAGGCGAACGCCGACGGCCATCGCCTGTACGTGCCGATCCTGCACGAAGGACGCGCATTGGGTGCGCTGCAGCTCGAATCCGACGCTCCGCTGGACGCGGCCCACGCACTGGCCGAAGGCTTCGCGCGGATCTACGCCAACTACATCACCCTGCTCAACGAGAGCGAACGCGACAAGCTCACCGGCCTGTACAACCGGCGCACCTTCGAACGCCACCTGCAGCGGCTGTTCCACTGCCCGGGCGCGGCCAGGGAAAAAGATGAACGACGCGCCGGCCGCGCCGCGTCCGATGGCGTGTGGCTGGCGATCTTCGACATCGACCATTTCAAGCGCATCAACGACACCTTCGGGCACATCTACGGCGACGAGGTGATCCTGCTGCTGGCACAGCAGATGCGCGCCAGCTTCCGCCAGGGCGACGTGCTGTTCCGCTTCGGCGGCGAGGAATTCGTGATCCTGCTGGCCGGCCACGACGAGGCCGAGGCCCGCCGCGCGCTGGAACGCTTCCGCGAACGGGTCGCAAGCTACCTGTTCCCGCAGGTCGGCCACGTGACCGTCAGCGTCGGCTACGCGCTGGCCGCGATGGGCGATTACCCCGAGACGGTGATCGACCGCGCCGACAAGGCGCTGTACTTCGCCAAGGAGCACGGCCGCAACCGCACCCACGGCTACGAGGAACTGGTCCGCCAGGGTGCGCTGGTGGCCGAGCCGATGAGCACCGGCAGCATCGACCTGTTCTGAGCCGGCCGACTGCGGACGTCCAGACGTCCGGATGGGTTGCCCAACGGCGCCAGGGCGCTGGCTGCGCGCCCGCGCTGTCCCTCCAGCGCCCCATCAACCACACAGCCACGGTATCCACCCGCACCGCGTAGTGACGAAACGCAGCGTCGGGACTGGCCGCCTTTCCGTGGATAGCCCGATCGGCCGGATGCCGTTCGTCGCGTGCGCCGCACGGCGCTCGACCTTTTCGTGGTCCCCCGCATCGCGGGGACGGTCAGGCCAGCTTGCGCAACCACTGCCCGAGGGCCTGCTCGTCGACTCCCATCGGCGCCGCCACCGCGGGACGCTCGAGCATGGCGGCCAATGCCGGTGGCACCGTGAGCGCGTGGCCGAGCAGCGGTTCCAGCACCGCATCGAACTTGGCCGGGTGCGCGGTCGCGACCACCGCCCAGTGACGCGCATCCCCTCGCGGCTCGCGGTCGAGCACTGCCAGTGCGGTAGCGGTGTGCGGACAGACCACTTCGTCGTGGTCGCGCGCGTGGCGCAGCAGCGTGGCGCGGATGGTCGCATCGTCGATGCTCGCGGCACGCAGGGCGTGGCGGACGGCGTCATCGTCGCCACCGAAAGTCCAGCGCAGCCGCTCGAAGTTGCTTGGTGCGCCCACGTCCATGGCATTGGCCAGCGTGGCGATGGCATCGCGCGGCCGGTAACCGGCGCCGGCGAAGAAGTCCGGCAGCGTGCCGTTGGCGTTGCAGGCCAGGCGGATGTCGCCGACGGGCAGGCCCATGCCGCGCGTCCAGACGCAGGCCATGGCGTTGCCGAGGTTGCCGGTGGGGATGATGAAATCGAGCGGCCGGCCATGGGCGCGCCACCAGCGCAGGGCCGCATGGGCGTAGTAGCTCATCTGCGGCAGCAGCCGGCCCAGGCTGATGCTGTTGGCGGAACTGAGCGGTACCTCGCGCTGCAGGCCGGCGTCGTTGAGGGCCGCCTTCACCAAGCGCTGGCAATCGTCGAAGCTGCCGGCCACGCGCAATGCGTGCACGTTGTCGCCGAAGCTGCCCAACTGGTGCGCCTGACGCGGCGAAACGCGGCCGTCCGGATAGAGGATCGCCACGCGCACGCCGCTGCGCTCAAGGTCGGACCGCTGGTGGAACGCGGCGCCCACCGCGGCGCCGGTGTCGCCGGAGGTTGCGACAAGGATGGTCAACGGCGGCGCATCCGGGTCGCGCAGCCGGCGCAGGCAGGCGGCGAGGAAGCGCGCGCCGAAGTCCTTGAAGGCGGCGGTCGGGCCGTGGAAAAGCTCCAGCAACGACGCGTCCGGGCGCGCGAGCGGGCGCAGCGGCGCATTGAAGGTGAATGCCTCGGCGCAGATCGCGGGCAGGGCGTCGGCCAGCGGATCGCCGGCGAAGAAGGGCGTGAGCAGGGTGGTCGCGGTGGCGGCCAGGTCGCCGTCCGGATCGAACGCGGCCAGGTCGATCGACGGCAGGCGTTCGGGCACGTACAGCCCGCCATCCGGCGCCAGGCCGGCGGCGATCGCTTCGCTCAAGGTGACCGCGGGCGCCCGACCGCGCGTGCTCAGGTAGCGCAGTGCGCTCATGCGAGCAACTGCGCGCCCGGGCCGTCGATGGCGCCGACCAGCACGTCGCTGTCCAGGCCGGCGTCGGCGAACGCGGCGCGCATCGCCTCGGCGGCGGCGGTCGCCCGGTGCGCGTCCTCGAACCAGCCGAACACGCTGGGGCCTGCGCCGGAGATGCTGGCGCCCAGGGCACCGTGGTCGAGCGCGGCCTGCTGCACGCGGGCGAAATTGGGCACCAGTGGCGCGCGGCGCGGTTCGACCAGCACGTCCTTGAGACCCTCGCGCACCAGCGCCGCGTCGGCGCGCCAGCAGCCGGCGATCACCTGCGCCAGGTTGGCGCTTTGCGCGACGAATTCCGACAGCGCATAACTTCCGGCCAGTACCGCGCGCGAGCGGCGCGTTTCCAGCACGCAGTGCGGGTGCACCAGCGCGCAATGCCAGGCCGCCGGCACCGGAATGCGCACCAGCCGCGTGGCGGTCGCGAGCACCAGGCCGCCGAGCAATTGCGGGCCGACGTTGTCGCCGTGGCGCCCGCCGCTGGCCACCGCCTCGCCGTCCATCGCGAAGCCGTACAGCGCCTCGCGCGGGAGCGGCTCATCCAGCAGCGCGTTGGCGGCGATGAGCGCGGCCACGCAGGAGGCCGCCGAGCCGGCCATCCCGGAACCCAGCGCGATGCCCTTGTGCAGGGTCAGCTCGAAGCCGTGCGAAAGATCCCGACCGGCGCGCAGTGCGAGCAGCGCGGCGCCGGCGGTATTGCGTTCGGCCTCCAGCGGCAGGTCGCGCACCACGCCCTCGATGGCGGCGATGCGCACCACCGGCTCGTCGATGCGGCGGACCTGCGCGCGGTCGCCGGCGCCGGCGAGGGTGTGGCCCAGGATGTCGAAGCCCACGCCGACGTTGCCCACGCAGGCGGGGGCGAACGCACTGGCGACCGATGGGAAAGGCTCAGTGGCCGGCATGGCGACGACGGTGGGCCGGCTGGCCGTCGACCTTGGGCGGCACGCGTCCGGCAAGGTCGATAGCGTACGTCGCCGTGCCGTCGCCGTTCTCGCGCAACTGGCGGATGCCTGCCACGCCGTCGGCGGCGGCGATGGCCTGCTTGCCCGCGGCGGCGGTGAAAGTCACCGCGCCCCGCGTCTGCAGCGCTGCGAAGCGCCACGAGGTACCGGGCAATTCGGCGCGATCGAGCGTGCCGATGCGCTTGAGCCAGGCGGCTACGATCTCGCGCACGCCATCGGTCGTATCGAGCACGATATTGCGGCCGTCGAGCCCGGGAAAGTTGCCGCCACCGCTGGCGCGGTAGTTGTTGGTGGCGACGATGAACGGCTGCGACGGCGTCACCGGCTTGCCCTGGTACCGGAGCTCCACGATGCGCTCGCCGACGGGTTTGCTCACGTCGATCACGTAGGCGAGGTCGCCCTGGATCTGGTCGAAGTTGAAGCCCGGCACGTGGGTGTTGATCAGCGCCTGCTCGCCGGGCGTGGCCGGGTCGATGCGGTTGAAGCGCGCGGCCGAGGTCTCCAGCCACGCCTTCACGCCCGCGCCGTCGGTTTTCACCGCGGCGAGCGTGTTCGGATAGAAGTACAGGTCTGCCGCGCTGCGCAGGGTGAGCGGGCCCGGCGGCACGTCGGTGTAGTCGTCGGGACCGCCGAAACCGGTGCGGAAAGCGGCCGCCGCGGCGAGCACCGGCACGCCGGCAAGTTCCGGGTGCAGCTTGGGCAGCTCACGCTGCACGTAATCGCGCTGCGCGGCGTTGACCACCGCCAGCGCGGTCATGTCGCCCTCGTCGGAGAAATAGCTCGACAGGCGCAGCTTCGCTTCGCCGATGGGCGTGTTCACGTAGGCCACCGTGGCATTGTGCGCCTGCGCCACCAGCGGTGCGATCGTCGGGTCGGCCGGCACGCACCGGTTCTTCTGCGGGCAGATCGGGCGCACTTCGCAGTGGGTGTCGTCGCGGTCGATGGTCCAGCGACCGCTCTGTCGTTCGAGCGCCAGCTTGATCACGCCCAGGTCTTTGCCGAAGAAGCCGCCCATCACCGCCGGCTTGCCGCGCACGAAGCCGCGCTTGGCGTCGACGTCCTTCATGCCGTCGTAGCGCGGCCCCGGAAACTCGGTGTGCGAGTGGCCCAGCAGCAGCACGTCGATACCAGGCACGCCAGCCAGGTACCAGCCGCCGTTCTCCATGTCGCTGGTGTAAGGCGCGGTGTTGAGACCGCCGTGCAGGATCGCCACCACCAGGTCCGGATGCTCTGCCTGGATCTGCGGCAGGTAGCGCTGGGCCGCCTCGACCACGCCGCTGACGGTGACCTTGCCCTGCAGGTTGCGCTGGTCCCACTTGAGGATCGGCGGCGGCGTGAAGCCGATGATCGCCACCTTGAGCGGCACCTGCAGGCGGCTGCCGTCGGCGCTGTAGGCCTCGATGGTCTTCGTCACCATCGTCCACGGCTTGAAGATCGGCTTGCCGCTCTTGGCGTCGAACACGTTGGACAGCACCAGCGGGAAGTGCGGGCCCGCGCAATGCGTGGTGCGTTTGCCGTCGATCTCCATCGGCGTGCCGGTGACCTGCGAGAGGAACGGCAGGCCGTAGTTGAACTCGTGGTTGCCGGCGGTGCCGCCGTCGTAGCCGACCGCGTCCATCGCCTGGTAGATGGCCAGCTCCTGCGCGCAGCCCAGCGGCGTGACCATCGCCTGGTAGTCGGCCAGCACGGTGCCCTGGATGGTGTCGCCGCTGTCGAACAGGAAGCTGTTGGAGAATTCGGCGCGTGCCCGGCGGATCAGCGTAGCGACCCGCTCGTAGCCGACCGTCGGGTCGTCCTTGGCCTTGAAGTAGTCCCAGCTCAGCACGTTCGCATGGACGTCGGTGGTCTCCAGGATCGCCACGTCCGCGCGGGTGCCATCGGGTGCCGCGGCGGGCGTGGTGGGGCTGGAGGCGCAGCCGGCGAGCGCGGCGGCGGCGAGCAGGGGCAACAGCGGGCGGAGCGACATCGGGAACGTCCAGCGGCAAACGGGCAGGGCCGGGAACGTAGCAGATCGACGGGGCGAAGGGCGGCGCTGCGCTGTCCTGCCCCGGCGGCCACTTGCAGTGGTGGGCTTTGGTCCGCCGCAACTTCGTGCCGAGGCGATGGTGGCTTGAAGCGCATCTACGGCGCTTGACAGGCCATAAAGACGCCTGTACTACTACACACAGTACAGACAGGACAGACGACCATGCCCCGCAGCCAGGCCCTGATGCTCCAGATCGCCACCGGCGATGCGCGTCCGATCAGCAAGCAGATCGTCGACGGCGTGCGCATGAAGATCGCCACCGCGGAACTCAGTCCGGGCGACCAGCTGCCCAGCGTGCGCGGCCTGGCCCAGCAGCTGACGATCAACCCCAACACCGTGGCGAAGGCGTACGCCGAGCTCACCGCCGAAGGCTGGCTGGAGTCGCGCCAGGGCCTGGGCCTGTTCGTCGCCACGCCGCGCCAGCGGCTCTCCAACGGCGAACGCGATCGGCGCATGGACGAGGCCATCCAGGCCTTCGTGCACGAGGTGGCGGCGCTCGATTACCCGCCCGAGCGCGCGCTGTCGCGACTGGACCGCGCGCTGCAGGTGTTGTCCCGCAAAAGCGCCTGACCTGTCCCGAGACCTTGAGCCATGACCGACCACGTCATCGAAACCCGCGCCCTGACCAAGCGCTACGGCGCCAAGCTCGCGCTCGACGCGCTGGACCTTTCCATCGCCGCCGGCCGCATCCACGCCATCGTCGGCGCCAACGGCGCCGGCAAGTCCACGCTGTTCCGCATCCTGCTCGGCTTCCTGCCGCCGACCAGCGGCAGCGCGCGCATCCTGGGCCGCGACAGCCAGCGGCTCACGCCCGAGGATCGCGGGCGCATCGGCTTCGTCAACGAGGAACACACGCTGCCCGGCTGGATGCGCGTCTCGGCGGTGGCCGCCATGCAGCGCCACCAGTACCCGCGCTGGAACCAGCGCGCGTACGACGAGGTGATCGGCCATTACCACGTGCTGCCCGAGCAGAAGGTCGGCCAGCTCTCGCGCGGCGAGCGCGCCGGTTTCAACCTCGCGCTGACGCTGGCGCAGGGCCCGGAGCTGCTGGTGTTGGACGAGCCCACGCTGGGCCTGGACGTGGTCGCCAAGCGCGCGTTCCTCGAATCGCTGATGTATTCCAGCGCCGCCGAATCCTGCACGGTGATCTATTGCTCGCACCAGATGGAAGAGATCGAGCGCGTCGCCGAGAACCTGATCATCCTCGAGCGGGGGCGCCTCGCGCACATGTCGGCGCCGGAGGAGTTCTGCGCGCGCGTCACGCACTGGGTCGCCGACATCCCGTTCGCCGGCCCGCCGCCGGCCAGCGTGCCGGGCCTGCTGCAGGTGCAGCGCATCGACGGCCTGCACCACTACCTGGTGCTCGACCAGGACGAGGCGTTCGCGCAATTCCTGCGCGGCGCCGGCGCGCGCACGGTGCAGAGCATGCCGGTGAGCCTGGACCGCGCGGTCAACGGCTTCCTGGCGAAGAACCACGCGATGCCGGCGGCGGCATGAGGAGGGGCGACACGCGTGACCTGATCCAGGCCGAGCTGCTGCGCTTCCGCGGCTGGGCGCTCGGTGCGTTCGCGGTGCATCTGCTGGTGCTGCTGTTCTTCACCCGCCTGGTCGACCTGGCCCAGCAGCCGATCTTCGTCTACCGCGTATTCGGTGGTGTCGACGTGCTGGCCGGCGTGCTGCTGGGGCTTTACCAGATGGGCAGCTACCGCCGCCCGAACGTGTGGCTCAACCTGCTGCACCGCCCGCTCGCACCAGGGCGCATCGCCACCGCGCTGCTCGGCGCGGGGCTGGTGTGGCTGGCGGTCGCGGTGGCGCTGCCGGTGCTGCTGGCCGCCGCCTACCAGGCCGGGCTTACCGCGCGCGTGGTCGACCTGCGCCACTGGCTGCTGCCGCTGGCGGCATGGTCGCTGGCCGCCTGCGGCTACCTCGCCGGTGCCTGCTGCATGCTGGGCCGCCCGCGCAGCGCGATCGCCGCGCTGGCGCTGCTGCTGGTGCCGGTCGCCAGCCAGGCCAGCGGTGCGTGGGCGTTGCTGATGCAGGTCTTCGCCCTGGCATGGCTTGCCGCGATGGCGGTGGCGTCGTTCAAGCCGGACCTGTCGGCGCCGCCGCGAAGCGCGGGGGCGACCGTACTGCTGGCCCTGCCGCTGCAAATGGCCGTCTATGTGGCCATCATCGTGGTGGTGCAGGTCGGCGCGCAGGTGATCTGGATGGTCCAGGGCACCCATCCGAACAACACCGAGACACCGCCGCGCGGCGGCCAGAACGAAACCGAGCGCATGACGCCGCAGCGGCGCATGCTCGCCGGGCTGGCGGCCAGTGCCGCACCCGAAGCGCCGCTGTGGCGCGAGCAGGTGGCGCTGTCGGACGTGGTGGCGATCGCGCCGGACCTCGACGAGGTGCCGGTCCGCGGCGCGCTCACCAACGCCGCGCCGGTCGACTTCGACGATCCGGCGCGCGGCGTGCGCTGGACCTTCAGCCACGACCGCATGCGCCTGTCCGGCTACCGCATCGCCGGCGGCCGTGCCATCGGTACGCTCGGCGTCGGCGGCGCCAACGCGGCGTTCCCGGCGCCGGCCGTGGCCACCCGCGGACTCCCCGGTCAGCCGAAGGAAGATCGCAGCCTGCTGGCCGGCAACATGCTCTACCACTACGTGAGCGAAACCGGCCGCGTGTTCCCGCGCCTCCGGCTGCCGGACGGCGAATGGCTGCTCGCCACCGCGCCGGTGGGCGAAAACCTGGTCGCCCTGAGCAACCGGGCGCTGTATTTCTTCGACGGCCGCGACGTAGTGGCGAGCGAAAACCTGCTCCGTCCGCGCCAGCGCATGCCCATTCCCGGCGGTCCCGGCGGCCTGCACAACCTGGAACTGATCGAGCTGGTCGACGGTTACCTGGTTTCCAACGCGTACACCAACTACGACTACACGATGGCGGGCGCCGCGCCGTACCAGACCGTCACCTGGGTGCACGACGACGGCCGCGTCACGCTCGCCGCGCGGCGGCCGATCGCGTTCGACTACCCCGCATGGTTCCGTTACCAGTCGTGGTGGCCCTCGCCCGCGCTGTATGCGTTGCGCCAGGGCGTGACCGGCCTGTTCGCCGCGCCCGATCCGATGCAGGTCGCCAACCCGGAGCCGAGGCCGCGAGCGATCCTGTGGCTGGCCGGCGCGCTGATGCTGGCGGCGTTGCTGGCAGCGTTGGGGCTGGTACGCCGCCGCCCGCTGTCGTTGCCGGGGCAGGTCGCCTGGGTGGTCGCCTGCGGTGCGATCGGCCTGCCGGCGCTGGCCAGCCTGTGGCTGCTCTATCCGGCCGGCGAACCGGTGCCCCGCACGCGCCTGGAACCGGCCGCCGCGTAGCCCGCAGTTCCCGCCTGGCCCGGAACCGCTCCCTCTCCCCCTGCTCGTATCGAAGAGGGGGGAAAGGGTTGGGGTGAGGGGTCGCTCTTGCCTCGCACCCACCGACGAAGCGTCCGACGCCCGAGGAGACGCTCATGCGCTCGACCATCCATCTTTTGCGCCTCCTGTGCGTCCTGCCGTTCCTGCTGCCGGCGCTGCCTTGCCGCGCCGCCGACGACACGCTCCCCGCGGCCGTCGCGCGCGAACGCGCCCGACCGGTCGCGCCGCGCTTCCCCCGCGCCGACTTCCTGGTCCGCAGCGCGACTCCCGCCGTGGCGCTGTCGCCCGATGGGCGGCAGGTCGCCTACCTGCGCGAGCAAGCCGGTCACCGCAGCCTGTGGGTGTTGCGGGCCGACGGCGGCGAACCCCGGCGCCTGCTGGGCGGTACCGATGCACGCCAGATCGACTGGTCGCACGACGGCCGCTGGCTGGTGCTCGCCTCACCCACCCAGCTGTTCGCCGTGGCGGCTGCGGGTCAGGGCGGTTCGCGGCTGGTCGCCTCGCTGGGCGGGCGCGAGCAGCGCGAGCTGTTGCGTATCGACCCGTCGCAACCGGCCGCGGTGCTGCTGCGCGAGCGCGTACCGGCCTCGCCGGACGCGCGCGAGCGCTGGCGTCTGGTGCGGGTGGGCATGCAGGGGCATCGGACGCTGCTGCGGGAAGACGCGCGGCAACTGGTCGATGCCACGCTCGAGCGCAGCGGACGACTGGCCTTCGTCGAGCGCGTGGAAGGTGCGGCGCTGGTGTTCCACCGCGTCGATGCATCCGGTGAGCTGCACGAGGTCCTGCGCTGTACCCGACTGCATCGTTGCGCGCCGCTGCCGCTGGCCGACGCGCAGGGACGGCTGCTCCTGCGCAGCGATCTCGGCGACGGTTTCGACGGCCTGCGCCGGCTCGAGCCGGATGGCATGCTCACCACGCTGCACGAGGACCCGCGTGGCGAGGCCGACCTGGACACGCTCGCGCTCGACCCGGTCGACGGCACGCCGCGCATCGCCAGCTACCGCGGCACCGTGGCGGCCAGCCATGGGCTCGACGCGGCGGCGCAAGACGCACTGGACAAGCTTCAGGCACGCTATCCGGGGCGCAACCTGGAGGTCGCCATCGGCGCTACGCACTGGCTCGTCGAGGAGCAGGCCAGCACCCTGCACGGTGCGCGCTGGCATCTGTACGACGTGCGCACTGGCGGGTTGCGCGACATCCTCGCCTTTCCCCCGCTGGCCGATCGCGACGGTCGTCCCGCGCAATGGCTGCCCGAGACGGCGATGCCGCGCAAGCTGCCGCTCGCATGGATTGCCTCCGACGGCATGCGCCTGCACGGTTTCGTGTGGCTGCCGCCCGGGGTGGACCCGGCCCGCCTGCCGCTGGTGGTGCTGGTGCACGGCGGGCCCTGGAACGCCTCGCGTCCGGACGAGTTCGGCGGCGGCTTCGTGCAGGCGCTGGTCAACCGCGGTTACGCGGTGTTCGAACCGAATTTCCGCGGGTCCACCGGCCTGGGCCGGCGCTATTCGATGGCGGCGCAGGGCGATTTCGGCAACGGGCGCGTGCAGCAGGACATTGTCGAAGGCACGCGCTGGCTGCTCGGCCGGGGCATCGGCGATGCCGACCGCGTGGGCATCATCGGCGCGTCCTTCGGCGGTTACAGCACGCTGCTGGGTGTCACGTTCCAGCCACAGCTGTTCAAGGTCGGCGTGGCGATGGTGCCGCCGCCGGACTTCGCCTGGGTCCTGGACTGGGTCGGGCGCACCACCGAGTCGCTGGCGCTGGCGCGTTACATCCCGTTCGGATCCTGGCTCGCGGCGCTCTCGCTCGACCCGCGCGATGCGGCCACCATGGCGCGCCTGCACGCGCAGTCGCCGCTGGCCCACGCGCAGCAAATGAACCGACCGCTGTTGCTGTACGCGGGCGGCGAGGACCGGCGCGTGGCCATCCGAGGCGTGCTGGGCTACGCCGCACGGCTGAAGCAACTTGGCAAGGACGTGAGCCTGCTGGTCGATGCCGATGCCGGGCACTCCAACGCCGATCCGGTGGCGCGCGAAGCACAGCTCTACCTGATCGTGCTGATGCTGCATCGCCATCTGGGTGGCGCCGCGCCCGAGCCGCTGGATCCGGCGCTGCGCGAGTACCTCGCGCGCAGCCTGCGCATCGCCGGCAGCGACCTGCAGTCCGCGGGACTCGCGCCGTCGCGACCGTAGCGGTTTCGGTCCGCCGGGACGGGATGCAAGCCTGCGGCCTCCGGACGGTGGCCCGGGTTGTTCGTTGGATCGCCTCGCGGTCGTTGCGGCAGCCGGACTGGCGTCAGTGGGCAGAAAGAGCGGTCACGCGGCCCGGCGCTCGCCGCCGATCCAGGTCTCGCGCACGTGCAACGTGTCGTCCAGCACGGCGAAGTCGGCACGCTGGCCGGGCGCGATGCGGCCGTGGGTCTGTTCCAGTCCCAGCCACTCGGCGGGATAGGCGCTGGCCATGCGCGAGGCCTCGGCCAGCGGAAGCCCGAGCAGGTTGACGGTGTTGCGCACGGCGCCGGCCATGTCCAGCGCGCTGCCGGCGAGCACGCCTGAGTCGTTCATGCAGATGCCGCCCCGCGCGACGATGGTCTGGCCATTGAGCACGTACTCGGCACGCGCACTCCCCACCGGCGGCATCGCGTCGGTGACCAGCACGCACTTGCCCGGCGGCTTGGCGTTGATGGCGATGCGCAGCGAGGCTGGATGCACGTGATGGCCGTCCACGATCAGCCCGCACCAGCTGGCCGGATCGTCCAGCGCCGCACCGACCACGCCCGGCTCGCGGCTGGTGAGCGGGGTCATCGCGTTGTAAAGGTGGGTGAAACCGCACACGCCGGCATCGAGCGCGGCGCGCGTGGTGGCGTAGTCGGCGGCGGTGTGGCCGGCGACCACGCGCACGCCGGCCTCGGCCAGGCGCGCGATCACTGCCGGTTCCACTTGTTCGGGCGCGAGTGTCAGCATGACCACGCCACGACGTGGCGCGGTGAGCGCGAGCAGGTCGTCGGCGTCGGGCGTGCGGAACAGCGAAGCGTCGTGGATGCCCTTGCGCGCGGGGGCCAGGAACGGGCCTTCGAGATGGATGCCGAGGATGCCCGGCACGCCTTGCGCGATCGCCGCGTCCATCGCCTCGAGCGCCGCGCGCATCTTGGCGGCGGTGTCGGTGATCAGCGTGGGCAGCAGGCCGGTGGTGCCGAAGCGCCGGTGGGCCTGGGCGATGCCGCGCAGTGTCTCCACCGTGGGCGCGTCGTTGAACAGCAGCCCGCCGCCGCCATTGACCTGCACGTCGATGAAGCCGGGCAGCAGCAGCGCGCCACCCAGGTCGTGGCGCTGCGCCTGCGCAACGCGCGGATCGTCGGGCGCGACCAGCGCGAGCACGTGGCCTTCGCGCACGAGCACCACGACGTCCTCGCGCAGGCCCTCGTCGGTCAGCACGCGACCGTGGACCAGGGCGAGCAGGGACTGAAGCATCACAACGTCTCCGTGACTTTGCGCAGGTGCGGCGGAACATCCGGATCGTAGCCGCGCGCCAGTGAAAGCGCGCTGGCTGCGCGGTAGAAACTCTGCACGGCGAGCAGCGGCGTGGTGATTGCCGGCACGCCGGCCGGCAGTGCCAATGCGTCGGGGCCGCTCGCGCCGGGCGCGGCCACCCAGACCCGCGCGCCCCGCGCGCGGAACTCGGCGGCGACGGCGAGGGTGCCCTCCAGCGAGCCGTCTTCCTGCGCGAACACCAGCATGGGGAAGCCGGCGCCGACCAGCGCCATCGGCCCGTGCTTCACCTCCGCCGCGCTGAAGGCCTCGGCGTGCAGGCCGCAGGTCTCCTTGAACTTCAATGCGGCTTCGAGCGCGGCGCCGAAGCCGTAGCCGCGGCCGACCACGAACAGGTTGTGTACCTCGAGCAGGCCCTCGCCGAGCGCGCCCCAGTCCGCCTCCCAACCCTGGCGCAGGTCGCCGGGCAGCCGGTCGAGCGCACCGTGCAGCGCCTCGTCGCCGCTCCAGCAGGCGGTCAGCTGCAGCACTGCCGAGAGTGTGCCCAGGTAGCTCTTGGTGGCCGCGACGCTACGCTCGGGACCGGCGTGCAAGGGCACCACCGTGTCGGCCAACAGCGCGAGCCGGGAGTCGGTGTCGTTGACCAGCGCCACCACTTGCGCGCCGGCCGCCCTGGCCGCTTGCGCGCTGAGCAGCAGGTCCGGGCTCTTGCCCGATTGGGAGATCGCCAGGAACAGCGCGCCGTCCAGTTGCAGCGGCGCGTCGTAGATCGAACTCACCGCCGGCGAGGCCGACGCCGTGACCACGCCGAGGCGCGTCTCGAACACGTACTTCGTGTAGGCGGCGGCGTGGTCGGAGCTGCCGCGCGCGCAGGTGACGATGCAGCGAGGCGGCTGCGCGCGCAGCCGCTCGCCGAGCTCGGCCAGCAGCCCGGCATTGGCCGCGAGCTGGTGCGCGATCACTTCGGCGGCCGACTGCGCCTCCTGGTACATCAGGGTGTCACGGGGTGATTTCATGGAATTTCCGGGGACGGACGGATGTGCGTTCCCTTTCCCGCCGGGAGAGGGAAGCGAAGGTGCAGATGTGAGGGGCGGTATGCCTGCCCGGAACGGGCGGCTTCAACCTTTCCGCGGCGGCGCCGTCGACCCGCGCACGACCAGCTCGGGCACGAAGCCTTCGTTTTCCGTATCCGGCGCCGATTCGCCCTGCTGCAGTTCGGCCATCAAGCGCAACGCCGCATGCCGCCCGATTTCGGCGGTCGACTGCCGCGCGGTGGTCAGCGCCGGCCAGGCCTGCTTGGAAAACGGGTTGTCCTCGAAGCCGGCGATCGACAGATCCCACGGCACGTCCAGCCCGGCCGACCGCGCCGCCGCCAGCACGCCGGCAGCAATCTCGTCGTTGCTGCCGAAGATCGCGGTCGGCGGCTCCTTCAGCGCCAGCAGCTTGCGCGCCCCGCGGAAGCCGTCGTCGAACGCGTAGCGCCCAGGCAGGATCAGTTTCTTGTTGAGCGCGATGCCGTAGTCCTTCAGCGCGTCGGCATAGCCCTGGTAACGCTCCGGGCTGGAACGATGATGCGGCTCGCCCCACAGGAATCCGATCCGCGTGTGGCCAAGCTGGATCAGGTGCTCGGTGATCGCATAGGCCGCGTCGCGGTCGTCCACCCACACGCAGGGCGAACCGTCGGCCGGATCGGTGCGCGCCGCCAGGATGCGCACGAAGGCGATGTCGTGCGCCTTCAGCGTGGCGATCAGCTGCGGCTGCTCGGACATCGGCGGCGCCAGCACCAGGCCGGCCAGGCGGGAGCGGCGCACCAGTGCGCACAGCTCGTCGGCCAGTTGCGGCGAGGTCGAATCGCAGGGATGGATCTGCAGGCCGAAGCCGCGCTCGCGGCAGGCCGACAGCACGCCGTTCTGCATGCTGATGACGTAGTGCGCGTTCGGGTTGTCGTAGACCAGCCCGATCGCATAGGAATGCGCCGCGCGCAGGCTGCGCGCGGAGAGGTTCGGCCGGTAGCCCAGCGCCTCGATCGCCCGCTCGACCTTCTCGCGCGTGTCCTCGCGTACCGAGGCTTCGCGATTGATCACCCGCGATACGGTCTTCAGCGACACGCCGGCGCGCTTGGCGACGTCCTTGATGGTGGCGTGACGCAACGACGGGTTCTCCGCAGGGCTGGCGCGCCATCCTAGCCCACCGCCACGCCGGCGTGGCGGTGCCTTCACTGCGGACGCGCGCCATCGCCGTCACGCAGCCCCACGCGATGGCCGCGCAGGCCGTAGAACAGGATGTAGAGATAGCAGGGCACCATCAGCGCGGCGAACACCAGCTGGAAGTCGTAATGGGTCTTAAGGTGCGCGAAGAGTTGCGGCACCACGGCGCCACCGGCGATGCCCATGATCAGCAGCGCCGAACCCGCTTCGGTGTGGCGACCCAGGCGATTGATCGCGAGCGGGAAGATCGCCGGCCACATCATCGCGTTGGCGAACCCCAGCGCCGCCACGAAACCCACCGAGACATAGCCGCTGCTGAGATAGGCGCACACGCTGAACAGCACGCCAAGCACGGCCGATACGGCGAGATAGCGCTGCTGCGAGATCACGCGCGGGATCAGCACCAGTCCTGCCACGTAGCCGAGCAGCATCCCACCCAGAGTAAAGGCCGTGAAGAACTTGGTCTGGTCCAGCGGCAGGTGGAAGCCGGCGCCGTACGTGCCGATCGCGTCGCCTGCCATAACCTCCACGCCCACGTACACGAACAGGCACAGCACGCCCAGCCACAGGTGCGGGAAGGCCAGGATGCTGCTGCCGGCATCCTCCGTTTGCTCGCGGTTGGCCCTGGCCGGGCGGATCTCCGGCAGCGACGAGCGCACGATCCAGATCGCCAGCAGCGCCAGCAGCGCGGCCATGCCCAGGTAGGGTGCATGGATCTTCGCGGCAAATGCATCCAGCAGCGCTTCGCGCGCCTGCGGCGTGGCTGCCGCGTGGACCTGTATGTCGATGTCGCCGATGCCCGCCAGCACCAGCGAGCCGATCAGGATCGGCGCCAGGATGCCGGCGACCTTGTTGCAGATCCCCATCACCGCGATGCGCTGCGCCGCGCTCTCGATCGGCCCCAGGATGCTGATGTAGGGATTGGATGCCGTCTGCAGCAACGACAGGCCCGCGCCGATGACGAACAGGCCCACCAGCGCGCCGGCGAAGATGCGCATGGTGGCGAACTGGCCGAACGCCATCGCGCCGATCGCCATCACGAAGAGCCCGAGCGCCATGCCCTTCTTCATGCCGGTGCGCCGCAGCACCATCGACGCCGGCAGCGAGAACACGAAGTAGGAAATGTAGAAGGCGAACGGCACCAGGAACGCGTAGACGTCCTCCACCTGGAAGGCCAGCTTGACGAAGGCGATCAACGGCCCATTGAGCCAGGTCACGAAGCCGAAGATGAAGAACAAGAGCCCGATCACCAGCATCGGCCCCAGCGTCGAAGGCGTGGGTTGATCGGTCGCAAGCGTGGTGGACGACATGGACGGCTCCCGTCAGGCAAACGCATGGCGATGCGAGCGCCGTCAGCGGGCGCTCCCCCGGCCGGCTTTATGGCCTCGCTGGCCATCGTTGTCAATTTATGTCTGTCACACGCCTTTCCAGAGCATCCATTCGTGACCCCGACCAATGGCCGGTTCGCCCTGTCCCTGACGCAGTGCGGCATCGCGGTCCGGGCCGGAGAAAAGCGTCCGAAGTGAGCGATATAGCGGCCCCATGGCGCGTTTTTCATATGCCGCGGCAATGAGTTTGGCGATCCATGCTGCGGCGCGTAAACCGGCTTTCCGAAAATGCCGCCGAAACGCGTTGACAACGTTGTCATGGCTGTCCAGACTCCGCCCCCGCCGACGTCCAGCGACGCCGGGCCAAGTGCAAAGGGAGGAGTCGTGGCCGAGGTCGCCAACTCGAGGACTGCACCGCAGCGCGTGCCGCAGGAATGCCTGCTGCTCGCCGCCGACGTCGGCGGCACGCACGCGCGCGTGGGCCTGCTCAGTCGCAAGCCCAACGGCGCCAGCCCGGTCACCGTGCTGCGCTACCAGCGCTATGCCTGCGCCGAATGGCCGAGCCTCACCGCGGTGCTGCAGCACTTCGTCACCTACCTGGACGCCCCTGCGCCGATCGACCAGTGCGTAGTGGCCAGCGCCGGTTACGTGCTGGACGACGCCATCGTCAACGACAACCTCGCCTGGCCGGTGTCGATCCGCGACATCCGCGAAACCCTGGCGCTGGACCATCTGGCGGTGATCAATGATTTCGAGGCAGTCGCCTGGGCGACCCAGTTCCTGACCGACGCCGACACGCTGCCGGTGATCCAGACCAGCGCGCCGCCGCAGCGCGGGCCGGTGCTGGTGATGGGGCCGGGCACCGGGCTGGGTTCGGCGGTGCTGCTGCCGGGCCAGCCGCACGCGACCGTGCTCGCCACCGAGGCGGGGCAGATCGCGCTGGCGCCCGGCAACGAGCGCGAGATCGAGATCCTGCGCCTGCTTGCGCGCGAGCGGCCGCATGTCGCCTTCGAGCACGCGCTGTCCGGCCCGGGCCTGCGCACCCTCTACCGCGCGATCAGCACGCTGCGCGGCACGCCCGCCGGGCTTTCCGAGCCCAGCGCGATCACCCACGCGGCACTGATGCAAAGTGACGCGGCGGCGGTCGAGGCGATGGAGGTGTTCTGCGGCCTGCTCGGCAGCTTCGTCGGCGACCTGGTGCTGCTCTATGGCGCGCGCGGCGGAGTGTTCCTCGCCGGCGGGATCCTGCCGCAGATCCGCCAGTTGCTGCTCGCCAGCCGCTTCCGCGAGCGCTTCTTCAACAAGGGCGTGATGCGCCCGTACCTGCAGCAGGTTCCCGTGCGACTGATGGAGCACGGCCAGCACGGCGTGATCGGCGCGGCTGGCCTGGCACTGGCCGGCCACGTCGAGCCCGGGTGAGCTTCGAGACCGCATAACAAACGGGCGCAAGCCCTTGCAACCAACCAGCATCACCGCGACGCGCGTGCTGCTGATCCGACTGGAGGGGAGCACCATGTCACACCGCAAGACGCTGTTAGCCGCAAGCATCGTCGCCAGCCTTTGCCTGGCCGGCGCGCTGCACGCCCAGGACGCCACGCCCACGGGCGACAACGCCAGTACCCAGCGCACCGACCGCGACAAGGTCAAGCAGCTGGGCACCGTCACCGTCACCGGCATCCGCAATGCCGAAACCGAGTCGCTGGAAACCAAGAAGGCCTTCGACTCGCACGTCGAAGTGGTGACCGCCGAAGACATTGGCAAGCTGCCGGCCAAGAACGTCGCCGACACGCTGCAGCGCCTGCCCGGCGTGAACATCAGCTCCTCCAGCGCCAGCGAAGGCGGCTTCGACGAGAGCGACCGCGTGAGCCTGCGCGGCACCGCGCCCAGCCTCACCCAGACCCTGGTCAACGGCCATTCCATCGGCACCGGCGACTGGTTCGTGCTGAGCCAGGTGCAGACCGTCGGCCGCAGCGTCAGCTACAGCCTGCTGCCGTCGGAAATCGTCAACCAGGTGGTGGTCTACAAGAGTTCCGAGGCGCACCTGGTCGAGGGCGGCAGCGCCGGTTCGGTCGACATCATCACGCGCAAGCCGCTGGAGTTCGCCAAGCCGATGACGGCCGAAGCGTCGATCGGCGGCGTGTATTCGGACCTGCCGGGCGATACCAAGCCGCAGTTCAGTGGCCTGTTCAACTGGAAGAACGACGGCGGCACCGCCGGCGTGATGGTGCAGGCCTTCTACGAGAAGCGCAGCCTGCAGCGCAACGGCCAGGAAGTGGTCGGCGGCTACCTGCCCACCACCATCGGCGGCAACACCGTCTATTACCCCAACGAAATCGGCGCCGTGTTGTTCACCCAGCAGCGCGAGCGCAAGGGTGGCGTGATCGACATCGAGTTCAAGCCGACCGACAACGTTACGCTCGACCTCAACGGCTTCTATTCCAAGCTCAAGGCCGACAACTTCAACCGCAACTACATGATGTGGGCCAGCAGTGCGTTGGCCAACGGTGGCGTGCTGACCCCGGGTTCGATCGACAACAACGTGGTCACCAGCGGCTCGATCAGCGGCGGCACCGGCGCGTACGGCGTGTACGACCAGATCTCGCGCCCGGGCGCGCAGTCCGAATCGAAGTACCTGACCCTGGATGCCGACTGGCGCGTCACCGACCACCTCACGCTCAAGGGCCAGGTCGGCACCACCCGCGGCACCGGCTCCAGCCCGACCCAGGACGTGATGGAACTGGGAACCGCGGTCGGCGCAGGCGCCAGCTGGGACATGCGCGGGCTTGACAAGCCGATCAACTGGACCCTCGGCGGCGACAACAGCTCGACCTCGGGCATCCGTCCCGACATGGGCTGGATCTTCGGCGGCCAGGGCATCAAGGTGAAGGACAAGGAGGACTGGGCGCAGTTCGACGGCGAACTGGCGTTCGACGACGGCGCCATCAGCTCGCTGCAGTTCGGCGCGCGCTACGCCAAGCACACCCGGCAGAACCCGAGCGAGATCGCGCAGGGCCCGAACTTCGCCACCAACTGGACCGATCCGGCGGCGTACCCGACCGGCGTGCAGCACTACCCGGGTGACTTCGGCAGCTCGCTCGGTGGCAGCTTCCCCGGCCCGATCTGGTACTGGACGCCGGGCCAGCTGGCGGCGATCGACGACGCCTTCGCCAACCGCGATCCGGTCTCGCGCTTCTATTTCAACGACGTCTACAAGGTCGAGGAGAAGGACTCGGCCGCGTACCTGCAGCTGAACTTCCAGTCCGGCATCGCCAGCGGCAACGTCGGCGTGCGCTACGTCAAGACCAAGGAAAACATCGGCTACACCAGTACCGCGCCCGATGCCGAAGCCACCACCGTGACCGGCCCGATCACCGGCTCGGCCTTCGGCGACTACTACTGGAACACCTACCAGACCAGCTACGACAAGTTCCTGCCCAGCGCGAACCTGAAGTTCGCCCTCACCGATGACGTGCTGCTGCGTTTCGCCGCCTCGCAGACGATGACCCGGCCGGACTACTCCGCCCTGGCCGGCTACGTCTCCGCCGACGACCTGACCCACACCGGCAGCGGCGGCAACCCGAAGCTCAAGCCGCTGGTGTCGAGCAACTTCGACGCCGCGCTGGAGTGGTACTTCTCGCCGCGCGGCCTGGTCTCGGCCGGCGTGTACGCGATGAACCTGAAGGATTACGTCAACTTCGGCAACGAGGTGCGCACCTTCAAGGACATGCAGGCCAGCAACGCGGCGGGCCAGGACGTCTTCGCCGACTACCTGATCAGCGTGCCGCACAACGTCGACGGCAAGGTGCGCGGCGTCGAGCTCAACTACATCCAGCCGATCGGCGACAACTTCGGCGTGCAGGCCAACTACACCTACGCCGACGCCCACGCCACCGGCGACGTGCCGCTGCAGGGCACCTCGAGGAACACCTACAACGTTTCGGGCTACTTCGAGAACCAGCGCTTCAACGCGCGCGTCAGCTACACCTACCGCTCGGAGTTCTATGCCGGCGTGAGCCGCACCGACACGTTCTACCAGCAGGGCATCGGCAACCTCGCCGCGTCGTTCGGCGTGCAGCTGACCGACTGGATGTCGCTTTCGCTGGATGCGATGAACCTCAACAACCCCAAGCTCAAGTACTACACGCAGAACGCCGCCTACGGGAAGCAGCCGTACGCGTTCTACGTCAACGGCCGGCAGTACTACCTCAACCTGCGCTTCAAGTTCTGACGCGCGCTGGAAACCCTCTCCCTCGGGAGAAGGTGGGCGAGGGCGGACCGCCAGGAGCGGTCCGCCCGCATCCCGATCACTTGGAGTTTGGCAAACTCCCCGCCCGGGCCCGGCGGCTTGCCGGGTCCGCTTTTTGCCACGGAGCCCACGCATGCATCGCTTGCTACTCGGCCTGCTCCTGGGCCTGGCCGCCTCCTCCGCCTCCGCGGCAGCGGGCGAACCTTCGCTTATCCCGCGACCCGCGCAGCTGAGCCTGGCCCACGGCCAGTTCAGGCTGGCATCGGTCACGCCGTTGCGCATCCCCGCCCATGACGACGGTGCGCGCCATGCCGCCGAATTCCTGATGTCCCAGTTGGCCCGCACGCACGGGCCCCGCCTTGCCCTGGCCGAGGGCGTGCCCATCGCGGGCGCCATCGCGCTGGTGCGCGATGTGCATGCCGGTCTTGCCATCGGCGGCTACACGCTGGACGTCGGTGTCGATGGCATCCGCATCGTCGGCGCGGACGACGCGGGGCTGCTGCACGGCGCCGTCACCCTTTACCAGTTGCTGGACGAGGCCGGGCAGAGTGCAGTCCCCGCGCTGCACATCGCCGACGCGCCGCGCTTCGCCTGGCGCGGACTGATGCTCGACTCGGTCCGGCACATTCAGACCCCGGACGAGATCCGCGCACTGATCGACCAGATGGCGCTGCACAAACTGGACGTGCTGCATTGGCACCTGACCGACGACCAGGGCTGGCGCATCGAGATCAAGCGCTGGCCCGAGCTCACGCGCGTCGGCGCGTGGCGCACGCCGCCGGCCGCGGGCGAGGACGGTGAGCCGGCGCGCTACGGCGGTTACTACACCCAGGAGACCATCCGCGCGCTGGTCGCCTACGCCGCCGCGCGCGGCATCACCATCGTGCCGGAGCTGGACCTGCCCGGGCACGCCACCGCGGCGGTCGCCTCGTATCCGCAGTTCGGCGTCACCGGCAAGCGCATCGCGGTGTCGACGGACTGGGGCGTCAACACCACGCTGTACAACGTCGACGAGCCCACGCTCCATTTCCTGGAGAGCGTGCTCGACGAAGTGATGACGCTGTTTCCCTCGCGCTGGATCCACCTCGGTGGCGACGAGGCGGTGAAGGACCAGTGGCAGGCCTCGCTCGCGGTGCAGGCGCGCATGAAGGCGCTGGGCCTGAAGACCGAGGACGAGCTGCAGAGCTGGATGATGGCCCGCCTGGGGAGTTATCTGAAACGGCACGGGCGCCGCATGATCGGTTGGGACGAGATCCTGCAGGGCGGCGTGCCGGGCGACGCAATGGTGATGTCCTGGCGCGGCACCGAAGGCGCGGTCGATGCGGCGAAGCTCGGCCACGACGTCGTGCTCTCGCCCTCGCCGGACCTCTACTTCGACCAGCTCCAGAGCGGCAGCGACGACGAGACCACCGGGCGCATCCCGCCCAGGAGCCTGGCCGACATCTACGCGTTCGAACCGGTGCCGGCCGCGCTCGATGCGGCGCAGGTGCGGCACATCCTCGGCGCGCAGGCCAATGTCTGGACCGAGCACATGCCGGGCATGCGGCATGTCGAATACATGGTGTTCCCGCGCCTGGATGCCCTATCCGAAGTGCTGTGGACGCCGCCGGCGCGCCACGACTGGAAAGGCTTCCTCGCACGGCTGCCAAAGCAACTGGAGCGCTACCGCCGCGCGGGTATCACCTGGGCCGACAGTGCCTTCGCGCCGTCCATCACGATCGACGAAGGGGCCGCGCGTGCCCATGGCAGGACGACGCTCACGCTGGGCAACCAGTCCGGCTTCGGCACCATGCGCTACACGCTGGACGGAAGCGCGCCCAATCCGGGTTCACCGGCCTACGAAAAGCCGCTGGCGGTGACGCTGCCGCTGACCGTGCGCGCCACCACCTTCGCGCCGGATGGCAGCATCCTGGCGCGGCGCGTGCGCAGTTTCCACGCGGCGGACCTGTATGCGCGCGACGGCAACACGCTGGTCAACTGTCCGGGCAATCCGTTCCGCCTGCGCGTGCAGCCGCTGCCCGATGCCACGTCGCGACGGCCGGTCTACACGATCAATCTGTTCAATGCATGCCAGGTGTGGCCCGCCGCGCCGCTGGATGGCGCGCAGGCGCTGCACGTCGAACTGGCCCGGCTGCCCAACAACTATGCGCTCGCGCATGAGGCCCGGCTGGTGGTGCGTCGGCCGAAGGCTACCGCGTTCGGCGAGCTGGTGATCCGTCGCGACAGCTGCGAGGGCGACATCCTGGCCACCCTGCCACTGCCCGACCCGAGCACCACGCCACGCCGCTTCGCGCTCGATGCGTGCTTCGAGCGCCAGCAGGGCACGCACGACCTCTGCCTGGCCTTCAACGCGACTGGCGACGGACCGTTGTATGCGTTTGGACGGCTATCGCTGGACGCCCCGCGCTGACGATGGGCGCGCGGCGATGATGGTGGGCAAGCCGACGCCGACGCTGGCAACGGGCCAGGGCGCCCGCCGGCTGGACTCGGTGGACGCCCTGCGCGGCTGCACCGTGGCGGCGATGCTGCTGGTCAACGATCCGGGCGACTGGGGGCACGTCTACTGGCCGTTGGAGCACGCCGCCTGGCACGGCTGCACGCCGACCGACCTGGTGTTCCCGTTCTTTTTGTTCGTGATGGGCGTGTCCGTGGCGCTGGCGATCCTGCCGCGTCTGGAGCAGGGCGTGGCGCCCGACCGGCTGCGCAACGCGGCGCTGTGGCGGGCGCTGCGCATCCTCGCGCTGGGCCTGGCGATCAACGCGCTGGCGGCGTGGTGGCTGCCGGGACGCGAAATGCGCTGGCCGGGCGTGCTGCAGCGGATCGGCGTGTGCTTCGCAGCGGCCGCCGCGTTCGCCATCTACACGCCGCGACGCGCCTGGTGGTTCGCCATCGCGGCGCTGCTGGCCGGCTACACGGTGCTGCTGCTCTCGGGCGGCACCCTGGACGAATGGAACAACATCGTCGACCGCATCGATGGCGCGGTCTTCGGGCAATACGTGTGGGATCACAACCCCGCCACCGGGCAGGTGCACGACCCGGAAGGCCTGCCCGCCACGCTGCCGGCGATCGCCAGCAGCCTGCTTGGCCTGTGCGCCGGCGTTTGGCTGCGTGCACGGCAACCGGGGCGCCTGCTGGTTGCTGGTGTCGTGACACTCGCGCTCGGTGCGGCCTGGTCGTTGTGGATGCCGCTCAACAAGAACCTTTGGACGCCCTCGTTCGCGTTGTGGACCGGCGGGTGGGCCATGCTGGCGCTGTCGGCCTGCCACTGGCTGGTCGACGTCCACGGCTGGCCCGCGCTGGGCCGCCGCTTCGGCATGAACGCGATCGCCGTCTACGCCGGCTCCGAACTGATGCAGATCGCGCTGCCCGCGTTGGGGTGGCAGGAGCCGCTGTACCAGCACGTGTTCGTCGGCTGGATCGTGCCGTTGGCCGGCCCGTGGATCGCGTCGCTCGCCTGGGCGATCGCCTTCGTGGCGTTGTGGTGGGCGATCGCGTGGGCGATGGACCGGCGCCGCCTCTACCTCAAGCTGTGAGCGATCGCGTAGGGTGGGCTGGAGCCCGCCCTGGCGCAGGAGCGGGTGGCTGATGTCCACCCTACGGTCGCATATCGCCCCATGAGCGAACGTCCCCTCATTCCTTGCCCCCAGGTCATCGCGCACCGCGGCGCCAGCGCGCTCCTGCCCGAGCACACCCTGGCCGCCTACGCCCGCGCCATCGCCGACGGCGCCGACCTGATCGAACCGGACCTGGTGATGACGCGCGACGGCGTGCTGGTGGCCCGTCACGAGAACGAGATCGGCGCGACCACCGACGTGGCCGCACACCCGCGCTTCGCCGCCCGACGCACGCGCAAGGTCGTCGACGGCGTGGCGTGCGAGGGCTGGTTCACCGAAGATTTCACCCTGGCCGAACTCAAGACCCTGCGCGCCCGCGAGCGTCTGCCCGACCTTCGCGGCACCGCCCACGACGGGCAATACCCGATCGCCACGCTGGAGGAAATCATCGAACTGCTGGCGGCCGAGGGTGCACGGTACGGGCGGGTCGTCGGGCTGATCCCGGAGATCAAGCACGGCACATGGTTCCAGCGCCACGGCCTGCCGATGGAGCAGCGTCTGCTCGACACGCTCCAGGCGCATGCCTGCACGCGCAGCGTGCCGGTGGTGATCCAGTCCTTCGAGCTCACCAACCTGCGCGCGTTGCGTCCCTGCCTGGGCGACCTACCCAACGTGCGCCTGCTGCAGCTCATCGACGAGCCGCAGGCGCAACCGTGGGATGTCGCGGTCGGAGGCGGCCACCTGCGCTACGCCGACCTGCTCACGCCCGACGGCCTGCGCGAGGTGGCGACCTGGGCCGATGCGATCGGCCCGAACGCGCGTGCGATCCTGCCGCTGGACGGCGCGGGCCGCCTCGGCGCGCCCACGCCGCTGGTGCGCGATGCGCATGCGGCGGGGCTTCACGTGCACGCATGGACCTTCCGTCCGGAAAACGTGTTCCTGCCGCGTTCGCTGTGGCGTGGTGAAGACCCGGGAGCACGCAATGCGGCGGGGTCGATCGAGGAGATTCGCGCGCACCTGGAGGCCGGGATCGATGCGTTCTTTACCGATGAGCCCGCCCTGGGCCGCGCCGCAATGCGGCCGTAACGCCTTTACAACAAATGTTGAATTTTTGCTGTGGGCATCTTAAGGTTCGGTCAAACGAGCCCCGCTTCCCCACAAAGCCTGTCTCGCCAGCACCGATCCCCCTATGCGGTTGCTGGCTTCCCACAGGCACTCCTTGTGAACCGTTTTCGGACGCGGATGGACGATCGTGCTCGTTGCCACGAGGCATAACGATGGCCTCAGTCCTTCTATTCCAAAACAGGTTTTGGGGAGTTTTGCATGAGCTTGCAAGTTGCCAATCGCCCGGCCATCCGCCGGACGGCCCTCGCCGTCGCCCTGAGCGTGGGCTTCGCCGGCGTTGCCTTTGCACAGGCGACCACCGGCAGCATCTTCGGTGATGCACCGGCCGCCCAGGGCGAGACCGTCCTGATCCAGAACAGCACCGGTTTCTCGCGTGAAGTCGCGGTCGACGCTTCCGGTCACTTCGTGGCCAACCAGCTGCCGCTGGGCGACTACACCGTCACCCTGCGCCAGAACGGCCAGAACGTCGATTCCCGCAAGGACGTCACCCTGCGCGTGGGTGCCGGTACGCAGGTCTCGTTCGCTGCGGCGGGCGCGGCTGACGCCCAGAACCTGTCCGCCATCACCGTCAGCGCCAATGCGCTGCCGACGATCGACGTGACCGGCGTGGACTCGCGTACCGTCATCACCGCCGAGCAGTTGGCCAAGCTGCCGCTGGCTCGCAGCGCCGAGGCGATCGCGCTGCTGGCCCCGGGCGTGGTGCAGGGCAGCTCGCTGTTCCAGAGCCCGCTGGGCGGCCAGGTGGTGTCCTTCGGCGGTTCCTCGGTCACCGAGAACGCCTATTACATCAACGGTTTCAACACGACTGATCCGCTCAGCGGCTTCGGCGGCATCAGCCTGCCGTATGGCGCGATCGACCAGCAGGAAATCCTCAGCGGCGGCTACGGTGCGGCCTATGGTCGTTCCGACGGCGGCGTGATCAGCCAGGTCGGCAAGCGCGGCACCAACGAATGGCACTTCGGCGGCCAGGTCCAGTGGACCCCGAGCCAGCTCAAGGGCGATCCGAAGAACTGGCACTACGTCAACGCCGACGGCACCGACGGTGCCCTGCGCCAGTACCGCCAGGACAACAAGACCTGGGTGACCACGGTCGACGGTTACGTCGGCGGTCCGCTGATCAAGGACAAGCTGTTCATGTTCGCCGCCGTCGAGGCGGAGCGCGAGCAGGGCAAGTCCACCGGTTCGAACGTTGCCCCGTTCACCGACCACTACCGCTACGACAACCCGAAGTGGTACGGCAAGCTGGACTGGAACATCAACGACAGCAACATCCTCGAAGTCACCGGCGCGTCGAGCAAGTCCTCGTATGAAGGCCGTTTCAACAGCTTCGATTACGAAACGCTGACCGAAGGCGACTTCAACAGCAACGACACCCACACCAAGAACGGCGCGGACATGTACTCCGCCAAGTTCACCAGCTACATCACCGACGACCTGACCGTCTCGGCGATGTACGGCAAGATGAAGGGCACCTGGTACAGCAACACGCCGGACTACGATCCGACCAACCCGTACATCTTCGGTGCGCAGGACCAGAACCCGGCGATCAACGGCGGCAACCCGATCACGAACAACCAGACGGTGTCGACGATCAACCTGCCGGGTCACCGCTCGACCACCACCAACCTGCGCCTGGACGTCAGCTACCACCTCGGCGATCACACGATCACCGCCGGTATCGACAACCAGAAGCAGGCCAACATCGACGCGGGCACCAAGTTCCCCGACGCCGGCCTGGGCTATGCCTGGGAATACAACACCATGGACGGCGACGCGGACACCTACATCATCGGTGGTCCGGGTACCGCGCAGCCGGGTGCCGACTGGCGCAACTCGCCGTGGGTGGCCAACACTGGTTCGCAGCCGGGTGGTGAGAGCGGCTTCTATGTCGCCCAGTACCGCTACCACGACAACGCTTCGGTCCGCGTGGACCAGAAGGCGCAGTACATCGAGGACACCTGGCAGGTCAACGACCGCTGGATGGTCAAGCTCGGCCTGCGCAACGACCAGTTCACCAACTACGGTGGCGGCGGCGACGCGTTCCTGCGCCTGACCAAGCCGCAGTGGGCGCCGCGCGTGGGCTTCAGCTGGGACGTCAATGGCGACTCCAGCTTCAAGGTCTACGGTAACGCCGGTCGCTACTACCTGGCGCTGCCGACCTCCGTCGCGCTGCGTTCGGCCGGTACCTCCCTGTACACCCGCGTGTACTACACCTACACCGGCATCGACGCCAACGGCATCCCGACCGGTCTGACCCCGATCGACACCAGCCGTGGCGCCGGCGAGCCGCTGTCCAACAACGGCGAGTACGGTTTCCCGCGCGATCCCAAGACCGCCGCGTCGACCAACCTGAAGTCCGAGTACCAGGACGAGTACATCCTGGGCTTCGACAAGGCGCTGGGCGATGCGTGGGTGTGGGGCGCCAAGGGCACCTTCCGCAACCTGCGCAACGCGATCGACGACATCGGTGACAACGTTTCGATCATCGCCAAGATGAACGAGATGGGCATCGACCCGGCGACCTACGACGCCAGCCAGATCCCGGCCAGCTTCCTGATCAACCCGGGTTCCACCTCGAACTTCCTGGTGCCGAAGCTCGGCGGCGGCTACTACGAGGTGCCGATGACCTGGCGTGGTGACTTCGCCTTCAACACCACGATGAAGCGCAAGTACTACGGCCTGAACCTGTACCTGGAGCATCCGTTCGACGGCAAGTGGTACGGCAAGGTCGACTACCTGTTCTCGCGCAGCTACGGCAACAGCGAAGGCCAGGTCCGTACCGACATCGGTCAGAACGACGTGTCGGCCACGGTGGACTGGGATTACGCCGCGACCATGGACTACGCCAACGGCGCCCTGGCCAACGACCGTCGCCACCAGATCAAGGCGTACGGCTCCTACCAGCTGACGCCTGAGGTGATGGTGTCGGGCAACCTGGCGATCCTCTCGGGCATGCCGCGTACCTGCCTGGGCTACTACGGCGCCGACCAGACCAACCCCGGTCTTGGCTACGGTCCGTACTACCACTTCTGTGGTGGCCAGCCGAGCTCGCCGGGCGACAGCCGCAACCCGTGGACCTACAACCTGAGCCTGAGCGCCGAGTACCGTCCGGAGTGGGCGGACAAGCACCTGGCCTTCAACGTGATGGTCTACAACGTGTTCGACAGCCAGAAGACCACGCAGGTCTATCCGATCGAAGTGAGCGCCAGCTACAAGCGTCCGTACAGCTCGCAGACCCCGCGTTACGTCCGCTTCGGCGTGTCGTACGACTTCTGAGGTCGTAAGTAACATCCGGACTGTCCGCAGTCCGTTGCAGCACCGGGGCCGCAGGTTTACCTGCGGCCCTTTTTTTGCGCGCCTCCGGTCGCGCTCCGCCGCCGGGTCCCCCAGGCGCGCGGTAGGATGGATGCCTGGACCGCCATTCGGGGACGGCGTTCGCCGCCAGCGCCATGCACGTGCAGGAATTGATCATCACCTGGGCCACGCCAGTGTTCTTCGCACTCATCGGCCTGGAACTGCTGGTGGCGCGCTGGCGTGGTCGTGCGGCCTACCGCACCGGCGACGCGATCAGCAGCATCGGCCTGGGCGTGATCTCCCAGGTGGTTGGCGTGTTCGGCAAGCTGCTCTCGATCGGCATCTACGCCTGGGTCGCCGCGCACGTGGCGCCCTGGAGCCTGCCTGCCGACAACATCGCGGTGTGGCTGGTCGCGCTGCTCGCCTACGACTTCCTTTACTACTGGCTGCACCGTGCCGGCCACGAGGTGAACATCCTCTGGGCCGCCCACGTGGTGCACCACCAGAGCGAGCACTACAACCTCTCCACCGCGCTGCGCCAGACCGGCAGCGGCGTGCTGCTGGGCTGGCTGTTCTACCTGCCGATGGCGCTGGCCGGCATTCCGACAGAAGTGTTCGTGGTGGTCGCGCTGATCGACCTGCTCTACCAGTTCTGGGTGCACACCGAGCAGGTCGGGCGGCTGGGCTGGTTCGACCGCGTGTTCTGTTCGCCCTCCAACCACCGTGCGCACCACGCGGTCAATGATCGCTACCTGGACCGCAACTACGGCGGCATCCTGATCGTCTGGGACCGCCTGTTCGGCACCTTCGTCGAAGAAGACGACGCCGACCCGCCGGTGTATGGCACCCGCGCCCCGCTGCGCAGCTTCAATCCGTTATGGGCGAACGCCGAGGTGTACTGGGCCGCGGCGAAGGACATGTGGCACGCGCGACGATGGCGCGACAAGGCGCTGGTCTGGCTCAAACCGCCGGGCTGGCGTCCGGTCGACGTGGCTGCGCGCTTCCCCAAGCCCCCGTTCGACATCCGGCGCGAGCGCTTCGATCCGCCAATGCCGCGCGCACTCACCTTTTACTGCCTGTTGCAGTTCGCATTGCTGCTGGGCATGGCCACGCACTTCCTCGATCTCAGCGCCCGCGCGAGCCTGTCGACGCTATTGACCTATGCGGCCTATCTCGTCGGCAGCCTCACCGTGCTGGGCGCACTGATGGAAGGCCGGCGCGCCGCGCGCTGGATCGAAGCGGTGCGCGTGCTGGCCACCGCGCTGCTGCCCTGGGCCACCGGTCGCTGGTTCGGCGTCGCCCAGTTGGACTCGCGGTTCGCGATGGCGATGATGGGGGTCTTCGCTCTGGCTGCCCTGGCATTGCCGTGGCTCGTTCCGGCGCGTACACCGTCCGTCGCGGGAACGCATCCAGCGTCGGCCGCGAAAGGTTCCTCGGCGCAAATTCACTGACCCCGGCACCGAGCGATCCCTTGCAGGAGCGTCCTTGGCCACAACCGCGCGGGCCGGAAACCGACCGTCATGACAGGCCGTCGCGGCGGGCTGCGGACGATTGCGCCCATCGGCGCTCCCGCAGCTGCCCAAGCGTCGCTGTACCCGATGCCCGCACACCGCCAACCCTCGGCAGAGATGTTCCAGACAGGACGATGGATGCCAACAGCCGAACACGGCTTGCGGCCACTTGCAACCCCCAAGCTATGATGCCCGCTTGTTTTCGAGGGGATATCCGATGGGCTTTCTAGCCAAGCTGGTGCGTCACAAGTCAGTCGAACAGCTGCAGTCCGAAGCAGGCGGCTCGAAGGATTTCCGTCGCGTACTGGGGCTGTGGCAGCTCACCGCGATCGGCATCGGCGCCATCATCGGCGTGGGCGTGTTCGTGCTGGCCGGCCAGCAGGCCGCGGTCAACGCCGGCCCGGCGGTGATCCTCTCCTTCATCGTCGCGGGCCTGGGCAGTTGTTGCGCCGCGCTCGCCTATGCCGAATTCTCCGGCATGATCCCGGTCACCGGCAGTGCGTACACCTACGGCTACGCGGTGCTGGGCGAGTTGTTCGCCTGGATCATCGGCTGGGACCTGCTGATCGAGTACGCGCTGATCGTGGGCGTGGTGGCGATCGGATGGTCCGGTTACGTGCAGGCGCTGATCGAGCAGGTCTTCCACGTCCAGTTGCCGGTGTGGGCGCAGGGCGCCTACGACCCGCTGCACCCGGACAACGGTCGCGTCTTCAACGTGATTGCCGCGGCCATCTCGCTGCTGATCGCGGTGATGCTCACGGTCAAGACCGAATGGGGCGCACGCTTCAACACCGCGGTGGTGGTTATCAAGGTGGTCGGCGTGGCGCTGGTGATCGGCGTCGGTGCGTTCTTCGTCGATACCGCCAATTGGCATCCGTTCATCCCGCCGGTGGTGACGGACGCGGCCGGCAGCCACTTTGGCTGGGGCGGCGTGCTGGCCGCCTCCAGCGTGGTGTTCTTCGCGGTGTTCGGTTACGACACCCTGACCACCGCGGCCGAAGAGGCAAAGAACCCGCAGCGCGACCTGCCGCGCGCCGTGCTGCTGTCGCTGGCCGTATCGATGGCACTGTACCTGGCGGTTTCGCTGGTCCTCACCGGCATGGTGCCTTACGCGCAGCTCAACTCGCCGGCGCCGGTGGATGCGGCGTTCAAGGCGTTGGGGCTGGATTGGGTGCGCGGCATCATTTCGGTCGCGGCGATCGCCGGCATCACCAGCGTCATGTTCGCCTTCATGCTCGGCGCCGCACGCATCTGGTTCGCGCTGTCGCGCGACGGACTGCTGCCGAAGTGGTTTTCGCAGATCCACCCCAAATACGGCACGCCGGCGCGCCCGACAATGATCTTGGGCGTGTTTACCGCGCTGGTCGCCGGCTTCCTGCCGATCGGCGAAGTGGCCGAGCTGGTGAACATCGGCACGCTTTCGGCGTTCATCGTGATCTGCGCGTCGGTGCTGATCCTGCGCGTGCGCAAGCCCGGCCTCGAGCGCAGCTTCCGCACTCCGGCACTGTGGCTGATCGCCCCGGCCGGCATGCTGTTCTCGCTGTTCCTGATCGTCGGCTGGCCCTGGATCACCGACGGCCGGCTGCACTTCCTCGGTGGCCTCCCCGCCATCACCATTTGGCGTTTCGTGGCGTGGATGGTCCTTGGACTGGCGATCTACCTCTTCTACGGCGCGCGGCACAGCAACCTCGAAGGGCAGGAGCGATAGCGGAGACGCCGCGACGGTGCTTCAGCCCACCACCCCGCTGCCAGGTAAGTGGGCCGACCCCAATCCTGCGGAGTCGTCGATCGCGTGGCCAGCCGCTGCACGCGACAGTGGAGCCGGCCGGCGTGACCTCTGGCAGGGGGAGGGGCGTGACCTTCGTCCTACCATCGGATGACTGTCATGTCGGCTATCGGGGCGGTGTCTCGACGGTGGCGTGGCTGGTGACGGCGCGGCGTGCGCGCCGCCGATGCTCGCCAGGGGAAGCGAAAGTGAAAGACGTTCGATCGAAGTTGCTGGTGGCCGCACTGGGTGCGGCCTTCTCGATGGCTGCGCAGGCAGGCCACGCGCCGGCGAAGGACGTGCCCTATCCAGGCACGCTCACGCTGAAGGTGGACCTCACCGACGCGCCGAAGAAGATTTTCCGCGTCCAGGAAACGATCCCGGCCAAGCCGGGTGCGTTCACGCTGTACTACCCGCAGTGGATTCCCGGGGAGCACTCGCCCTCCGGCCCGATCGACAACCTCGCGGGTTTGGTCATCACCGCCAACGGCAAGCGCGTGCCGTGGCGCCGCGACCTGCGCGACTTGTACGCGCTGCACATGACCGTACCCGAGGGCGCCAGCGCGCTGGAACTGCAGTTCCAGTTCCTTTCGCCGGGCGAAGGCGGCATGTTCGGCGCCAGCGCCTCGTCCACGCCGAACCTGGTCGACGTGGAATTCAACCAGGTCGCCTTCTATCCGGCCGGTTATTACACGCGGCAGATCCAGATCCAGCCGACCGTGACGCTGCCCGCGGGCTGGCAGTTCGCCAGCGCGATGGACGTGCAGGCGCGCAACGGCGCGAGCACCACGTTCAAGCCGGTCAGCTTCAACAATTTCGTCGACTCGCCGCTGATCGCCGGCGAGCACTTCAACCGCGTGGACCTGAACCCCAAGGGCGACGTCCCGGTGCACTTGAACGTGGTGGCCGACGAAGCGGATCAGGTCAAGCTCACCGACGAACAGCTCAGGCAGCACCGCGAGCTCGTCGACCAGGCGGACCTGCTGTTCGGCGCGCACCACTACCAGCACTACGACTTCCTGCTCACGCTGTCCGACCACACCGGCCACTTCGGCCTGGAGCACCACCAGTCCAGCGACGACCGCCTGCCGGCGGACATGCTCACGGACGACAAGTCCTATGCGCTGATGGCAAGCCTGATGCCGCACGAGTACGTGCATTCGTGGTGCGGCAAGTTCCGCCGCCCGGCCAAGCTGTGGGCGCCGGATTTCAACACCGTCGAGGAAGACGACCTGCTGTGGGTCTACGAAGGCCTGACCGATTACTGGTCCGGCGTGCTCACCACGCGTTCGGGCATGTGGACGGCCGAGCAGTACCGCGACTCGATGGCCGACATCGCCGCCGCCATGTCCGCGCGTACCGGCCGCGCCTGGCGCTCGCTGCAGGACACGGCCGATGCCGCACCGCTGACCTATTACGGCGGTGGCGGCTGGGGCAACTACCGCCGCGGCACCGATTTCTACCCGGAAGGCCAGCTCCTGTGGCTGGACGTCGACACGCAGATCCGCGAGCTCTCCCGCGGCAAGCACTCGCTGGATGATTTCGCCCGCGCGTTCTTCGGCATGGACAACGGCAGCTACGTGACGAAAACCTACACCTTCGACGACGTGGTGGACACGCTCAACCAGGTGCAGCCATACGACTGGAAAACCTTCCTGCGCACACGCCTGGACTACACCGGCGACCAGTTGCCCGAACACGGCATCGAGCGCGGCGGCTGGAAGCTGGTCTACACCGACGCGCCCAACGCCGAGACCAAGGCGGCCGAGTCGCTGCGCCACAACGTCAACCTGGCCTATTCGCTGGGCCTGTCCGCATCCAAGAGCGGCAACATCTACGACGTGCAGTGGGACGGCCCGGCGTTCAAGGCCGGCCTCGTGCCGGGCCTGGACATCGTCGCGGTCAACGGCAAGGACTATTCGCCCGACGCGCTGAAGGACGCCGTCAAGGCAGCGAAGACCAGCAAGGCGCCGGTCGAACTGCTGGTCAAGAACGTGGACGTCTATACCACCGTCAAGGTGGACTACCACGGCGGCCTGAAATACCCGCACCTGGTCCGCGCCGACGGCAAGGACCTGCTGACCGTGATCACCACCCCGCGCAAGTAACCCATCCAACCCTCACCGTTCGTCCCGGGCGCAGGCCCGCAGGCCGAAGTCGAAGGACCGGCGCGCGGCCGCATTCCGCCGCGCTACGTCCCGGACGAACGGATGAGTTTCGAGCGCCACCACCGGAGAGCCCCTTCCGTGAAAACCAAACCCCTCGCATCCGCCCTGTTGCTCGCCGGCTTCGCGCTGGTCGCCGCGCCCGCCTTCGCCGACGTGCCGCCGATCGGTGACGCGCCGTTCAACGGCACCCTCAAGATTGCCGTGGACGCCACCGACCTCGCGCATCGCGTGTTCCGGGTCAACGAAACCATCCCGGCCCAGCCTGGCCCGCTGACCCTGCTGTTCCCGCAGTGGATCCCCGGCCATCATTCGCCGACCGGACCCATCGATAAATTCGCGGGGTTGGTGATCAAGGCCAACGGCAAGGTGCTGCCGTGGACGCGCGATCCGCTCAACGTCTACGCCTTCCACGTCGACGTGCCCCAGGGCGCCAGCGAAGTGCAGGCCTACTTCGAGTTCCTCTCGCCGCAGGACCCGCGCCAGGGCCGCGTCGTGATGACGCCGGAAATGCTCAACCTGCAGTGGGATGCGATGAGCCTGTACCCGGCCGGCTACAACATCCGCAAGATCAACGCGCAGGGCAGCGTCACCTACCCGGCGGGCTGGAAGGCCGGTACCGCGCTGGAAGTGGCCTCCACCAGTGGCGACACCGTCACCTACAAGCCGCTGACGTACAACGCGCTGGTCGACTCGCCGATCTACGCGGGCAAGTACTTCAAGCGCGTGGACCTGGACCCGGGCGCGAAGACCCCGGTGTTCATGAACTTCGTCGCCGACGATCCGAAGTACCTGGAGATGAAGCCCGAGCAGATCAAGCCGCACCGCGAGCTGGTCCAGCAGATGTACAAGCTCTACGGCGCGCACCACTACGACCACTACGACTTCCTGGTCTCGCTCAGCGACAAGATGAGCGGCAACGGCCTGGAGCACCACCGCTCCAGCGAGGACGGCGTGGGCGCCGACTACTTCACCGAGTGGGACAAGAACGTCTACGCGCGCGACCTGTTCTCGCACGAATTCAACCACTCCTGGGACGGCAAATACCGCCGCGGCGCGGATCTGACCACGCCCAACTTCAACGTGCCGATGAGCGACACGTTGCTGTGGGTATACGAGGGCCAGACCCAGTTTTGGGGCAACGTCATCGCCGCTCGCGCCGGTCTGTGGAACAAGGACGAGACGCTGGACATGTTCGCCCTCGTCGCCGCCACCTACGACCAGGGCCGTCCGGGCCTGGCCAGCTGGCGCAACGTGCAGGACACCACCAACGACCCGACCATCGCCCAGCGCCGCCCGCTGCCGTACCGCAACTACCAGGCGTCCGAGGATTACTACTCGGCCGGCGCCATGATCTGGCTCGACGTCGACGGCAAGCTGCGCGAGCTCACCCGCGGCAAGAAGAAGATCGACGACTTCGCCCGCGCCTTCTTCGGCATGAACAACGGCGACTGGAGCGTCAACACCTACGTCTTCGAGGACGTGGTCAAGACGCTCAACGACATTGCGCCGTACGACTGGACCAGCTACCTGCGCACCCGCCTGGACGGCCATGGGCCGCTGATCGGCGGTATCGCCTCGCACGGCTGGAAGCTGGTCTACACCGACAAGCCCTCCAAGGCGGTCAAGGCGATGGAGTCGCGCCGCCACGCCGCCGACCTGACCTACTCGCTCGGCCTGTCGGTCGGCAAGGACGGCTCCATCGGCGACGTGCTGTGGGACAGCCCCGCGTTCAAGGCCGGCCTCTCGCCCGCGATGACGATCGTCGCGGTCAACGGCAAGGAATATTCCGCCGACGCCGTCAAGGACGCGGTCACCGCCGCGGCGAAGGACAAGAGCCAGCCGGTCGAACTGCTGGTGAAGAACTTCGACGCGTACAAGACCGTCCGCATCGACTACCACGGCGGCCTCAAGTACCCGCATCTGATCCGCGACACCAGCAAGCCGGACACCCTGTCCGACCTCATCAAGCCGCTGTAATCCTTGTAGCGCCCTCTCCCTCCGGGGAGAGGGCCGGGGTGAGGCGCCAAGGCTTGCCCGAAGCCCCACCCGTGCCGGAAAACAAAAGCCCTCTCCTTGCGGGAGAGGGGTCGGGCACAGTCCCGATTCCGCCCATCCTGACCCAGTCGCCGGATGCCCGCGACGCTCGATCGAGCGGCATGAACCTCCTACCCAACTCCGCTATACTGCCCGTCCGCCGCGGATCACCGATCCCCGCGCGGCCTCGCAGCACCACGCGCCTGTAGCTCAGCCGGATAGAGTAGTGGCTTCCGAAGCCATTGGTCGGGGGTTCGAATCCCTCCAGGCGCGCCATCTCCTGCCGTCACGCACTGTCCGATTTCGACGGATCGCAACCGCGTCTGCGACGCGCCGCGACACTTGAGAGCCGCAGGCATCGCCCACGGGTGATGCACCCGCAGTTGATGCAGAGGGGGCGAGTCGTTCCAGTGCGGCCCGTCTGAACGCTGCGGCGCGAACCACGAACGTCACTCCCACTCGCCAGGCGAGGTCCGCAAGCCTCAGCCGCGGCAGCGCGTTCGGGCGCGGCCGGCGCTCCGTTGCATGGAGAGCGCACGTTCCAGCATTCTGCAAGCTGCTTTGCCGCGCCACTCCGGACGAGGGGCTTACGGTGGCGAAACACGGGATGCGCGGATGTCTCCCGAATGAATCGCTTTCGCACGGATGGTCGCGTCCCTGGCAGCCTGAGACGATAACGGCGGGTATGGCCTAGAGGGATGCGGGGCGCAGGTTCGCAGGGTTGTCGACTTTTCTGGCCGGCGGGGTTTCCGCCAGCAGCTCGCGCAGCATCGCGGCCGTCGCGAGCAACTCGGCCTGTAGCGCGCCCAGCGCCGGTTCGACGCCGCCGTTCGCGCGGATCGTTTCGCGAAGCTGTGAACAGAGGCGAACGCCTTCGCTCCGCCCCATCACCAGGAAGGCATTCTGCAAACGATGCAGGCGGGCGGATGTGGCGGCCTGATCGTGCGCACGCAGGGCCACGAGGAACTCGTCGTTGTCGTTCTGCAACTCGCTCTGCCAGCTCTGCAGGTAGGTGCGGCGTTGCTCGGGCGTGGCGATGCGGCAGATCAGGGCGAGCGAGCTTTCGGCCGGGCGCGTGCCCGGGTCGAGTGGCGCGGCGACCGCGGCGGCCGGCGGCCGTGCGCTGGCCACGACGTTCGGCGTGCTGGTGCCGACCTGGCGCAGCAGCCCCAGCAGGCGTTCGATCGAGACCGGTTTGGTGAGGTAGGCGCTGGCGCCCTGGGCCAGGGCCTGTTCGATCGCGTCCGGATCGGAGTCGGCGCTCAGCACCACGATGGCCATGCCGTCGTGGGGATGGCGCTGGCGGTAGCGGGCGAGCACGTCCAGGCCGGAGAGGTCGGGCATGTGCATGTCCAGCAGCACCAGTTGCGGGCGGTGCGGACCTTCCATCGCCTGCAGGCCCTCCGCGCCGCTGCCGGCGAAGATGACGCGGTGGCCGGCGCGGCGCAGCAGGTGGCCTAGGGTGTCGCGGCTGGAACGGTTGTCGTCGACCACCAGGCAGGTGATCGCGGGAACGCGGGCGCGGTGGGCGTCCAGTGCGCTGACGGTATCGAGCGGTTCGGTGACCGCCTGCTCGGGCGCGGCGCGCTCCAGCGGCATGGCCGCGGTGAAGATGCTGCCGCCGCCGGGGTTGTCGCCGACCGCCACGCGCCCGCCCAGCTGCTGGCAGATGCTGCGCACGATGTGCAGGCCCAGGCCGGTGCCGTCGTGGCGGCGAACCAGGCCGTCGCTGGTCTGGTAGAACGGCTCGAAGATCCGCGTCTTCATTTCGTCCGGCACGCCGTTGCCGGTGTCGGTGACGGTGCACAGCAGGCGAGGCTGGATCAGGCCGTTGTCGGCCAGGCGCAGTTCGATGGCGACGTCGCCGCCGGCGGGCGTGAACTTGACGGCGTTGGTGCCCAGGTTGATCAGCACCTGCGCGATGCGGCCCGAATCGCCCAGCATGGCGTCGTCCAGGCCGCGGCCCTGCACGGTGCGCAGGCGCACGCCGCGCTGGTGCGCGAGCGGACCGACCACGTCGCGCACCTGGCCGAGCACATTGGCGACCAGGAACGGTTCGTGGGCGAAGTGCAGGCGACCGGCATCGATCGCCGCCACGTCGAGCACGTCGTTGACCCGCTGCAGCAGCGCGGTCGCGTTGGCGCGCAGCGCGTGCATCAGCTGGCGATCGGAGGCCTCCAGCGTGGCGGTATCGATCAGCGAGGCGGCGTGCACGACGGTGTTGAGCGGCGTGCGCAGCTCGTGGCTCATCGTGGCGATGAAGCGGCTCTGCGCATCGCGCGAGTGCAGCGCCGACTGCGAGATGGCCGAGATCGTGCCGAGCAGCCGGTAGACGGTCAGCGGCAGGCCGACCAGCAGGACCAGCGCGAACGGCACGAAGGCCGGCCGGTCGACCCAGTAGTGCGGCGGCGCGGCCCCGCCGAGCACCAGCACCGAACCGGCCATGAAGACGAAGAACATGCGGCGGCCAAAACGCGTGCCGACCATGATGGTCGCCAGCGGCAGCAGCGTGATCATGGAGATGCACAGGTTCCAGGCCAGTCCGAGCAGCACGCCGATGCCCAGCACGTTCATCGCCGCGCCAATGCCGTCGACCAGCTCGGTGGTGCGCACCACGCGCAGGCGCACGGCGCCCATCCACGCCAGGCTGAGTGCGAAGAAAAGCTCCGCCCACGGGCGCAGCAGCAGGGCCTCGCGCGCCAGCACGACCTTCGAATGCGAGGGGCCGGCCAGGTACTGCCAGTAAAGGCACCACAAGAGGGTCAGGGCCAGCAGCAGGGCACGGCGCACCGAGACGTGATATTCGCCGTAGCTGGCGACCAGCCGGGCAAGCCGACCGTCGCGCAAACGCTGCGCGATGATGCGCAGCGAGCTGGGCGGCGCTTGCGCAGTCCCAGGATTCATAGGTTGTTCCCCCTGCCTTGGCGGGCGCCGGCGAGCCGGTGCCGCTGGGCCGCATTGTACGCGCAGTCGGGCCTGGCGGGCCCCGGAATGATTCCTAGGCGGGGATGGGCTCGCCGGGCCTCGTTCGCCTGGCGGTGCTTGGTTCAGCGGGGCGGAAGGGGCAGGCGCACGGTGGCGACGAAGCCGCCGCCGGGGCGGTTGGCCAGGAGCAGCTCGCCGCCGTGCAGGCGGGCGGCGCGGGCCGCGATGGACAGGCCCAGCCCACTGCCGCAGCCGCCGCGTGAGGCGGCGCCGCGCAGGAACGGCTGGCCGAGCCGCGGCAACAGTTCGGGCGCGGCGCCGGTGCCGTGGTCCGTCACGCGCAGTTCGATGGCCCCGGTCTCGTGGGCGAGCGACACGGCGAAGGGCGGTCCGCCGTAGCGTTCGGCGTTGTCCATCAGGTTGCCCAAGGCGCGCCGCAGCAGGATCGGCCGAACCGGCGCGACAAGTCCGGCCGGCCCTTCCAACTGCCACTCGTCCGGTTGCACACGCAAGGCCAGCAGCTGGCCTGCGAGGGTCGGCAGATCGGTGGACTGGAGCGCTTCGTCGCGTCCTTCGCGCACGAACGCCAGGCATTGCTCGAGCGCGCGGTCGAGCTCGTCCAGGTCGGCGACCATGGCGGCGCGGCGGCCAGGGTCGCCGGCGTCGCCCAGTTCGAGCGCCACGCGCAGGCGCGCGAGTGGCGTACGCAGGTCGTGCGAGATGCCGGCGAGCATGAGTTCGCGCTCGCGGGCGGCCCCGCGCAGGCGTTCGCCGGCGTCGCCGATGGCGTCGGCCAGGCGGCGCACTTCGCGCGGGCTGCCCTCCAGGCCCGGACCGGTAGGTGCGCCAGCGAGCAGCGCCGATGCCTGCACGGCGAGCCGTTCGAGCGGGCGGGTCAGCAGGCGTGCGGCGAGGCCGGCGGCGGACAAGGCGATCAATCCGGCGAGCACGCTGAGCAGCAGTGCCGAATCGAGCAGGCGAGGGCGGTAGCTCGGCGTCCGCAGCACGATCCAGCGGGCCGGATCGTGCGTACTGCGGATCCAGAGTTGCGAATCGGGCGTCTGCGTGGCCACTACCCGCGTGGGGTCGCCCAGCACGGTGCCGACCGTGCGTGCCACCGCGGCCAGCGCGGGTGCGAGGCGGCGCACGCTTGGCGCAGGCGGTTGCGCGTGGCTCAACTGCACGCCGAGCAGGTGCAGCGAGCCGAGCACCTGGCGCGCGGCCGGATCGTGGGGGCGCGATGCGAGTTCGTCGGTGGCCAGCGCCGTGGCAACGGCAAGGCGGCCGTAGCTGTCGCCCACCACCTGACGCCCGAAGCGCCGCTGCAACGCGCCCGACAGCGCGAGCGCCAGCAGCAGTGCCGCGGCCACCAGCATCAACACCAGCGCGAAGGTCGATGGCGCCCGCCTCATGCGCGACCACCGTCGGGCACGAACACGTAGCCCTCGCCCCACACCGTCTGCAGCCAGCGCGGCTGGCGCGGGTCGTCCTCCAGGCAGCGGCGCAGGCGCGAGACCATCACGTCGATGCTGCGGTCGAAGGCCTCGTGGCCGCGCCCTCGCGCCAGCGCGATCAGGCGCTCGCGGCTGAGTGTCTGGAATGGATGGGCCACCAGCGCGGCGAGCACGGCGAATTCACCGCTGGTGAGCTTCACCGTCGCCTCGCCATCGAGCAGCTGGCGCGTGGCCGGATCGAACACGAAGCGGCCGAACGGTACCGGCGCCTGTTCGGCCTGTGGCGCACCGACCGCCTCGCGTGGACGGCGGCGCAGCACGGCGCGGATGCGCGCGACCAGTTCGCGCGGGTTGCACGGTTTGGGCAGGTAATCGTCCGCGCCCAGCTCCAGGCCGACGATGCGGTCGACGTCGTCGCCCTTGGCGGTAAGCATGATCACCGGTGTGTCCACGCCCTCGGCACGCAGGCTGCGGCAGAGCTCCAGGCCGTCGGCGTCGGGCAGCATCAGGTCAAGCACGATCAGGTCGACGTGGTGGGCGGCCAGCGCACGCCGCATGCCGGCGGCGTTGGCGGCGCCGAACGCGCGCAGGCCCTGCTGCTCGAGGTAGCGCTCCAGCAGGTCGCGCAGGCGCAGGTCGTCGTCGACGACCAGGATGTGAGCCGGGTCCATGGGCGCGGACTATCGCGTGGCGCTGCCCGGGCGGCAAGCGGGCGGATGCCCGATTTGTAAGCGGATGTGTCCGCGGTGGCCCGGGGCAACACCCGCTCACATCGACGTGGGCACACGACACACCTGCGGCGCGCGGAGAGCGGAGGATCGCCCCACGTCCAGCCCGGACGCTTCCATCCAAGGAGTCCGCCATGCGCCTGTCGATCCTGCCGCTCGGTCTTGCCTGCCTTCTCGTTGCCCCGCCATCCCCGGCCAGCGTGCACCACCGCGCGGCAGCCCACCGCACGGGCGATGGCGGCGCCGCGCGCGTGCACGGCACCCTGGCCAACGGGCCAGACGGCCGCCGCGCCTGGCACGCCGGCGGCACCGTGCGGGGTGGCGAAGGCGATCTCGGCCACGCGCGCGCCAGCGGCGCGGCCGGCCCCAATGGCCGCATCGCCGGTGGCCATCGCATCACGGTGGACGGCGACGGTACGATCGCCCGCGAGGGTGGCGTCGTGGCGCAGGGCGCCCACGGGGGAACGATGCGGGGCGGGCGCAACGAACAGCGCAACCCGGATGGCTCGATGCAAGCCGACCATGCGGTGAGCGGTCAGGGCGCCGCGGGCGGCAGCTTCAGCCAGAGCGGCAGTCGCACGCGCAGTGCGGACGGCGAACGCATGGCCAGCCGCCAGACCCAGGCCAGCGGCGCGCGCGGCAGCTACGAGGGCAGCACTACCCGCGCCGACGGCATGCTCGACCACGACGCCACGATCAGCGGCGCCAACGGCAACACCTATGAAGGCCAGACCCGTTTCACGCGCGGCGAGGGCCTGAGCCACAGTGGCACCTGCACCAATGCGCAGGGCCAGACCTTCGAGTGCAGGTAACCCCAGGGAGCGGATGCGATGAAACCGGCCAAGACCTATCTACGCACCGGCCTGCTGGCCGTGTTGTTTGCCTCCCTGTGTCTGCCGGCGGCGGCCGGTAGCCTGCGCGAGCGCCTGGCCCAGCGCCGCGCAGCGACGGGTCTGGATGCGGTGGACACCACGCCCGCGGTCATCCCGCCTGGCGTGCGCGTGCTGCGCGACGTGCCCTACGGCGGCGATCCGGCGCAGCGGATGGACGTCTATCTGCCGGCGCAGGGCACTGCCCGCGCGCCGGTGATCTTCATGGTCCACGGTGGTGGCTGGTCGCGCGGCGACAAGGCCATGCGCAGCGTGGTGCAGAACAAGGTCGCGCGCTGGGTGCCGCGGGGTTTCGTGCTGATCTCGACCAACTACCGCATGTTGCCCGGCACGCGTCCGATCGAGCAGGCGCGGGACGTGGCGCGCGCGCTGGCGGTGGCGCAGGGCCGCGCCGCCGGCTGGGGCGCCGACCGCGACCGCTTCATCCTGATGGGCCACTCGGCCGGTGCGCACCTGGTCGGGTTGCTGGCGGCCGAGCCGGAACTCGCCTTCGATCGTGGCGCGCTGCCGTGGCTGGGCACGGTGTCGCTGGACAGCGCCGCGCTCAACGTGGTGGCGATCATGCAGGGCCCGCACCTGCCGCTTTACGACGCCGCGTTCGGCAACGATCCGGCGTACTGGCGCGCGGCTTCGCCGCTGCACCAGCTGAAGACCCGCGGCGCACCTTTTCTGGTGGTGTGCTCGACGCGGCGGCAGGAGTCCTGCCCGCAGGCGCGCAACTTCGCGACGAAGGCAAATGGCCTGCACATGCGCGCGCAGGCGCTGGGCGAGGATCTGTCGCATCGGGAGATCAACGAACAGCTCGGCGTGCCCGGCGACTACACCGCGCAGGTGGAGACGTTCCTCGCCACGCTCGATCCGGTGGTGGCGCGGCGGCTCAACGGTCGGCGCTAGGATCCGGCGGATAGACCAGGTGATCGCCCTTGCGCATGGCTGCCGGCGTCATCCTGGCAGGCTCCGCGCGGCCGTTGCCGTCGATGTGGCAGGCGGTGCGGCCAGCGGCGAGGAGGTAGTCGATGATGATCCGCCGATGGCAGCGCCACCAAAGCACCTCGGCACACATCAGGGTGCAGCGCCGGGACGAGGACAGCTCCAGCAGTTGCGCGAACCCCACGTGGAAATCCTCGCCCATCGCGTAATCGGCATAGCGGCGGAAGCTCGCGTTCTGCCAGAAGCCGTTGGGCGAGGTACCCGCCGGCAAACTGCGCCCGCGCCGTCCGCCGAGCGGGACCAGGTGGAGGTAGTCGATGCCGAGCGGCTGCAGCGATGCGGCCAGCGCCGGCCCGTCGAATTGCGGGAAGCGCCGCGAGCCCGGGAGGCGCCTTACGTCGACCACGCAATCGATCGCGTTCGCCTGCAACAGCGCGACGAACGCCTCCAGCGTGTGCGTGGAATGGCCGATGCCGAACACCGGCGGGAGAGGAGCATGCCCATGCATGGGCCGAGCATGCGCCCATGTGTGTGGCTGCCGCGCGATGGCGTGTCACTTCACGAGGTCGTCGCCGCCAGTTCTTACGATGGTGTTGCGGCGTCCCCGTCGTCCATCGACCGCCCGCGTATCGCCCACTCCAAGAGAGTTGTTTCCATGCAGAACCACGACATCCGCGTACTCAATGACCTGATCGAAACCACCATCGACAGCGCCGAAGGCTATGCCGAGGCCGCCCGGGAAACGCAGAGCCCGCGCTTCAGCGTGACCTTCCGCGAGCGGGCCAGCGAACGCCGCCTGGTGGCGACGCGCCTGCAGCAGAAGGTGGAGGAGCTGGGTGGCACGCCCGAGGACGATGGCAGCGTGCTGGCCTCGGCGCATCGCATGTTCACCAACCTGCGCAAGAGCCTGCACGACGAAACCGCGGTGATCGACGAGGTCGAGCGCGGCGAGGACCACATCAGGCACAAGTTCGAGGACGCGCTGGAGGACGACGGCGTCACGCCGCCCACGCATGCGTTGATCGCCGAGACGTTCCGCTCGGTACGCTCGGGCCACGATCAGATGCGTGCGCTCAAGCGGGCCAGGCACAACATGCACTAGCAGGATCGCCTCCCGCTCCGTCGGGTAGGGAGCCGGGGTGGCACCGCTCTAGCGGTGGCTTGATCGGAGCATGGCTCTGGCGGGTCTCCCCGCGAGCCCCGACCCCTCACCGCAATCCTCCCCCCCCCCGCGGGAGAGAGGACGCGAACGCAATAAACCGCACCGGTGCCCTCAGGCCGCCTTTACCTCGAACGTCTCGCTCGTCACCGGCTTGCCGTCGATGGCGATTTCCACCTTGTACTTCCCCGCCGGCCAGTCGTTCGGATTGCGCAGCTTGAAGGTGGTAGTGGCCGGGCCGTCGGTGGCGATGGTCTGGCTGATGGTGGTCACGTCCTGGCCCTTGCCCTCCAGGTAGCTGAAGTGCGCGCTCAGGGTGGCGCCGGTGGTGGTGCCGGTCGTGGCGACGCTGGCGTAGATGGTGTTCTGCGAAGCATCGAAGCTGGTGGTCGGCTTGGCGATCTTGTAACTGGCGGTGACCGCCTCGCCCAGTTGCACCTGGTCGACCTTGAACACGTCCGGGGCAACCGGCGCGGCGGCCGCGCTGGTGCCGGCCGTAGCGGGTGCGGCAGCCGTGCCCGTGGCGGTTGGCGCCAGCGTGGAGGCGGCCGGCGCGGGGGCGGTGCGCGCCACGGCCGGAGCCGGAGCGGTGCTGGCGGCCGGCGGCGTGGCGGCGGTTTCGTTCTCGTGCTTGCCGCAGGCGGCGAGCAGCAACAGGCCGGCGAAGGCCATGCCTTGCAGGGCGAGCGAGCGAGTCTGGATCTTCATGGCGGGTACCCGTGGCAAGTATCGAGGGGCCGGAAAACGGCCAGGCAAAAAAGGCTAGCGCCCCCGATCTGAAGCGCCGATTACCGGGCGCCCGCCTGCGTGCTACTGGCGCGCCGCGCGGGGGTTGCCCGGCATGGCGGCCGGATCGGTACTGCGGAAGGGGTTGATGTCCAGCCCCCCGCGGCGGGTGTAGCGCGCGTAGACGGTCAATCGCTCGGGCCCGCAGCGCGCCATCAAGTCGACGAAGATGCGCTCCACGCACTGTTCGTGGAATTCGTTATGGGTGCGAAAGGACACCAGGTAGCGCAGCAAGCCGGCATGGTCGATCGGCGCGCCGCGGTAGGCGATCTGCACGCTGCCCCAGTCCGGCTGGCCGGTGACCGGGCAGTTCGAACGCAGCAGGTGCGAGAGCAGGGTTTCTTCCACCGGCGCGGCGTTGTGATCGGCGCTCAGGTAGCGGGCGTTGGGCGGGCCGTAGTCGTCGATCTCCAGCGGCTGGTCGTCGAGCAGCGTGCCGGGCAGGTCGGTGATCGCGTGATCCTGTGCGGATGGCGCGCGCAACGTGACTTCCACCGGGGCGCCGGCGGCGGCGGAAAGATCGCGCACCAGCGTGTCGTGCAGGGCGGCCGTTTCGATCCGCTCCTGGGAGAAGCCATTGAGATACAGCTTGAAGGACTTCGACTCGATAATGCTGGGCGAGGCGGCCGGCACGCGGAATTCGGCCAGCGCCACCTGCGGCTTGCCGCGTACGTCCAGCCACGAAAGCTCGTAGGCGTTCCAGATGTCCACGCCGCTGAATGGCAGCGGTTCGATCACGCCGATTTCGACGCGCTTCTGTGCGCGCGGGATCGGGAACAGCAGGGAAGGGTCGTAGCGGTCGGGATAGACGGTGGTTTTGCCCAGAGGGGAATGTTCGGGAGTGCTCATGGCGGCAAGTGTAGAGCTTTGCTCCCTCTCCCTCCGCCGAGCGGACGCACGAACGGCCTTCCCCGCAAGCGGCCACCCAACCCAACCCTCTCCCCAGGGAGAGGGCGCTTCAAGTGGCGTGGCCTTCAGGCGTTGATCATCTGCATCGATGGGCCGGCATAGCGGTCGCCTGCCGCCGCGTTGGGCGGGAACACGGCATCGATTGCCGCCCGCTCGCTCGTGGAAAGCCGCACGTCCAGCGCACCCAGGTTTTCGTCCAGCCGCGTGCGGTGGCGGGTGCCCGGGATGGCCAGCACGTCCTCGCCCTGCGCCAGCACCCAGGCCAGCGCCAGTTGCGCGGGCGAGCAGCCCTTGTCGGCCGCCAGCTTCTTCACCTTGTCGACCAACGCCAGGTTGCGGACGAAGTTCTCGCCCTGGAAGCGGGGGTTGTGGCGGCGGAAATCGTCGGCTTCGAAATCGTCCGGCGAACGGATCGCGCCAGTGAGGAAACCGCGCCCCAGTGGCGAGTACGCGACCAGGCTCACGCCGAGCCGGCGGCAGGCGGCGAGCATGCCGTTCTCCTGCGGATCACGTGTCCACAGCGAGAACTCGCTCTGCAGCGCGGCGATCGGGTGCACCGTGCAGGCACGCGTGAGCGTCTGGCCGGAGGCCTCGGACAGGCCCAGGTAGCGAACCTTGCCCGCCTTCACCAGCTCGGCCATGGCGCCCACGGTTTCCTCGATCGGGACGCTGGGGTCGACGCGGTGCTGGTAGTAGAGGTCGATCGTCTCTACGCCTAAGCGCTTGAGGCTGCCCTCACAGGAAGAGCGCACGTATTCCGGGCTGCCGTCGACGCCGCGTGCCGACGGATTGGCCGGGTCGCGCACGATGCCGAACTTGGTGGCGATGAAGGCCTGCTCGCGGCGACCCTTGATCGCGCGGCCGACCAGCTCCTCGTTGGTGTGCGGGCCGTACATGTCCGCGGTGTCCAGCAGCGTGACGCCGCGGTCGAGCGCGTGCTGGATGGTGGCGATCGACTCGGCGTCGTCGTGCGCGCCGTAGAAGTCGCTCATGCCCATGCAGCCGAGGCCGAGGGCGGAAACCTGGGGGCCGTTGCGGCCGAGCGTGCGCATTTCCATAAGACTGCTCCTGGTGGGATGGCGAACCTACGCCGTGGAAGGTGTGCGCATCGTGCGCGCCGGCGGCACCGTGATAAATGCTCAATAATCGACAATACATTTCCATCGGGAACAACAATGGATCGGCTGCATGCCATGCGGCTGTATGCCCGCATCGTCGAGCTGGGCAGCTTCACCGCCGCGGCGGACGACCTGGCGCTGCCGCGCGCCACCGTCACCCACACCATCAAGGCGCTGGAGACACGGCTGGGTGCGCAGCTGCTGCAGCGGACCACCCGCCGCGTGCGCGTGACCTGCGAGGGCAAGACCTACTACCAGCATTGCGTGCGTCTGCTCGCCGACGTGGACGAGGTGGAAGCGAACTTCCGCGAGGCGGCGATCGTGCCGCGCGGGCGGCTGCGCGTGGACCTGTCGGCAGCGCTGGCCCGGCTGCTGGTGATCCCGGCCCTGCCGGAATTCCTCGCGCGCTTCCCGCAGATCGAGCTGGACGTGGGCACCGGGGACCGCTTCGTCGACCTGGTGCGCGAAGGCGTGGACTGCGCGCTGCGCGTAGGCGATCCGGGCGACACCGGCTTGGTCGGCCGGCGGATCGCGACCTTGCCGCAGATCACCGTGGCCAGCGCCGACTACGTGCGACGGCATGGCAAGCCGAAGGCGCTGGCGGATCTGCAGGACGGGCATTACGCCGTGAACTGGGCCTCGCCCACCACGCGCCGGCCCGAGCCGCTGGAGTTCGTCGTGGGGCGGCGCCGGCGCGAGATCCAGCTTCCCGGTCGCATCACGGTCAATGGCGCCGATGCGTATCTGGCGTGCTGCCGCGCGGGACTGGGGATCGCGCAGTTCTCGCGTTACCGCATCGCCAACGAACTGGCCGACGGGCGCATGTGCGAGCTGTTGCCGGACATCCGGCCGCCGGCGTTGCCGATGACGGTGCTCTATCCGCCGCAACGGCAGATGCCCGCGCGGTTGCGGGTGTTCGTCGACTGGCTGGTGGAGCGGGCGGCGCTGCAGTTCGGCGACCGCGGCCGGTAGGGTGGGTTGATGCCCGCCCTGCGAGGGCGCGTCACATGCGCGGCAGGCCATGCCGCGGAACCGCGGTGCCGAATGTGTGCGCCGTCAACGGCGCGCCGGCCGCGGCCAGCGCCGAGCGCTGCTCGGCCAGCGGCTGGCGCAGCATCGCGTCCTCCAGCTGCGCCAGCTTGCGGAACGGCTCCAGCGCCAGCACGCGCTCCACGAACGCGGCGCTGCGCGGCCACCGCGCGGCATCGATCGCGAAGCGCACGAACGCCGCCGTCCTGAACATGCAGGCGATCGCGATGTCGGCGATCGACAAGGCGCCGAACAGGAAGCCCTCGGCCGGCAACTGCGTCTCCAGGTAATCCAGCGCGCGCGGAATGTGGCGCTCCAGCGTCTCCTGCACCACCGCCTCGTCCGTGGCCTCGCCGAACACGTAGCGGCGGATCGCCTTCTGATAGAACAGCCGCCAGATCAGTGCATCGGCCAGCGCGGTATCGGCGTACTCCTCCAGCCAGCGCGCCCGCGCGCGATCGACCGGGTCGGCCGGATAGAGCGCGGCATGGGGACGGATGTCTTCGAGGTACTGGCAGATCACCGTCGAGTCGTTGAACACGCGCCCGTCCTCGATCAGCACCGGGATGCGACGCAAGGGACTCATGCGTTCGAAGGCCTCGTCGCCGATGAATGGCGCGATCGGGTCGATTTTGTAGGGGAGCCACTTCAGCTCCATGCACACCAGCACCTTGCGCACGTAGGGCGAAACGTAGTTGCCGATCACGGTGAAGGCCATGGCGCGCTCCGGAAGGGGAAGCGCGAGCGTGCCGGCGCGCCGTCCATCCCGTCAACGCCCCCCACTAATGGCATGGGTGCCATGACTTTAGGCACGTTACGATCGATCTATTCGCAAGTCCTGAAGAGGGGAAGACACGATGGCATCGATGATCGGCAGCTCGCGCCTGGCAGGCGCGCTGGCATTGGCCCTGGTGGCCACCGGCGCACTGGCGCAGGGCCACACGCTGACCAGGGACGACTACGCACGCGCGGAGCGCTTTCTCGGCACCACCACGGCACCGCTGGTCGACCACGCGCTGCAGGGCGTGACGTGGCTGGACGATGGCCATTTCCGCTACGTCGATCACGATGCCAAGGGCGACCACTACCGCGTCATGGACGTGGCCTCCGGCAAGACCTCCGATGCCTTCGACCAGCCCCGGCTCGCCGCCGCGCTGGGCAAGGCATTGGCCAAGCCGATGAAGGCCGACAAGCTCGGCATCCGCGAGTATGTCGTCGCCGCCGATGGACGCCTGGACGTCCAGGTCGACGGCAAGCACTACCTGTGCGACCTGAAGTCCGCGCAGGGCGAGTGCGTGGCCAGGAAGGCCGGCAAGGAACCTGGCGTGCTCTCCCCGGATAAGAAGACCGAGGCCTTCATCCGCGACTGGAACCTGTGGCTGCGCGATGTCGCGACGGCCAAGGAGACCCAGCTGACCACCGATGGCGTGAAGAACTTCGGCTACGCCACCGACAACGCCGGCTGGAAGCACACCGACAACGCCATCCTGGTGTGGTCGCCCGATTCGAAGCAGATCGCCACCTTCCAGCAGGACGAGCGCAAGACCGGCGACATGTACCTTCTCAAGACGCAGGTCGGCCATTCCGAGCTGCAGCAATGGAAGGGCCCGCTGGCCGGCGACAAGGACGTGACGATGATCGAGCGCGTCGTTATCGACGTGCCATCGAAGAAGGTCGTGCGCCTGAAGATGGCGCCGGACCAGCACCGCTCGACGCTGTGCGACGACATCAGCTGCGGTCCCGAGGGCGGCTGGGACGACGTGAAGTGGGCGAGCGATGGCAAGACGCTCGCCTTCGTCTCCACCTCGCGCTACCACAAGGACGAATGGTTCCGTATCGCCGATCCGAAGACCGGCGACGTGCGCACGGTGTTCGAGGAACACGTGCCGACCTACTACGAAAGCGGCAACGGCCAGGTCAACTGGTTCTACCTGCCCGAAAGCAACGAGGCAGTCTGGTTCTCCGAGCGCAACGACTGGGGCAACCTGTATCTGTACGACCTCCAGAGCGGCAAGCTCAAGCACGCCATCACCACCGGCGAAGGCAACGTCACCGAGGTGCTCAAGGTCGACCCGAAGACGCGCACCGTGTGGTTCCGCGGCGTCGGCCGCACGCCGGGCGTCAACCCGTACTACCAGCAGTTCTTCAAGGTCAGCCTGGACGGCGGCAAGCCAGTACTGCTGACGCCCGAAGCGGCCAACCACGAGATCACCCTCTCGCCCGGCGGCCACGCCTTTGTCGACACCTACTCGACACCCACCGAGCCGCCGGTGACCGTGCTGCGCGACAGCGGCGACGGTCACACGCTGGCCACGGTCGCGAAGGCCGACATCAGCCGCCTGCGGGCGGCCGGCTGGGTGCCGCCGACCCCGATCACGGTGAAGGCGCGCGACGGGAAGACTGACCTGTACGGCATGCTGTTCAAGCCGAGCAACTTCGATCCGCACAAGAAGTACCCGGTCATCGATTACATCTATCCGGGTCCGCAGACCGGGTCGGTGCGCGGACGCAACTTCCTCTCCGCGCGCGGGGACAACCAGGCGCTGGCCGAGCTGGGCTTCATCGTGGTGGCGCTCGATGGCATGGGCACGCCGTGGCGCTCGAAGTCCTTCCATGACGCCTGGTACGGCAACATGGGCGACAACACGCTGCCCGACCAGGTCGCCGGCATCAAGGAACTGGGCAAGCGCTACGGCTGGATCGACCTCGACCGCGTCGGCATCTGGGGTCACTCCGGCGGCGGTAACGCCACGGCGGATGCGATGTTCCGCTATCCGGACTTCTTCAAGGTCGGCTGGTCCGAGAGCGGCAACCACGACAACCGCAACTACGAGGACGACTGGGCCGAGAAGTACCAGGGCCCGCTGGTCAAGAACAAGGATGGCACCACGAACTACGACGACCAGGCCAACCAGAATCATGCCGACAAGCTCAAGGGCAAGCTGATGCTGGTGCACGGTACGCTGGACGACAATGTGCCGCCGTCGCAGACGCTGCTGGTCGCCGATGCGCTGATCAAGGCCAACAAGGACTTCGACCTGCTGATGATCCCGAACGTGCACCACGGGTACGGCAAGGAGAAGGGCTCCTACGCCATGCGCCGGCGTTGGGACTATTTCGTCACGAACCTGGCCGGCAACACGCCGCCGAAGGGATACGCGATCACGGTGCCGAAGGACTGAGGGATCGATCCGTGGCGCGGCCGGATTCCGGTCGCGCCCGGAGCGCAGGTTCCCGCTTTGCCTCGCGGGTGCTAGGCGGCCGTGGTCACCTGTGCGGGCGCCAGGTTGAACAGTGCCGGCACCGGGCCGGTGCAGGCGGGCAGGTCCTCGACGGACATGCCGTCGCGCGCGGCCATCGCGGCGATCGCGCCGGCCACTTCATGCAGTAGCGCCAGGTTGGCGTTCAGCCGCGACCTTATGCCGGCATCGTCCAGCGTGTCGCGCAGCCCGCGGTTGATCTCCAACAGCCAGGGAACCTGGCACTGGTCGAGCAGCCCGGGCGGATTGTCCTGGCCCGAGCAGGCGTGCCAGCGGCCGAAGAACGCCTGCATGCGTTCGTTCAATTGCTGTGCGGCGGTCAGTTGCGGCGCCAGCTCGGCGAAGAGCGTCGCGTCGCCGAGCCGCTGCTGGAAGAACAACTGGCACAGCACACCCCAGTAATAGCTGTAGTCCCAGGCCACCTTGGCGGGCATCACCACGGGATTGCCGAAGAGCGGATACTGGCCGCGGTAGAGCGCCAGGGTGCTCTCGTAGAAAGAGAAGTACAGTCGCTGGTAAAGCCGCACGTACGGCGCCAGTGGCCCGCCGGCGCGGTCCTGTGCGACCAGCATGCAGATGTAGGTGTTGGCGATCGCGATGAAGTCGCCGCCGGGCGAGTAGAAGGGGTCGAGGAACAGGCCGGCCTCGCCGGTCAGCGCCCAGCGGTCGGCGCTGAATACCTGGGCGCAACCGTAGGAACAGCCGCGCAGGAAGCGGAAATCCATCAAGGTATCCGCGCAGCGCTCGACCACCCGCGAGAGCGCCGGCTGGTGGCGCGCGAGCCACGCTCGGGCGCGGGCGAAATCCTGGAACGACTCCAGCGGATGGATGGCCTCGTCGGCCACGATGCCGATCGAGTGCGCACCGCTGGAAAGCGGGATCAGCCACACCCAGTAGCCGTCGCCGCACAGGTGATTGGTCGAGCGCCAGCGTTCCGGCGGTTCGCAGCGATCGTGCCATGCGGCGTTGTCGCGGCACCATTCGTCCAGCACCAGGCGCTCGTCCAGCCGGAACCAGGCGGCGTTCACGTGGTGGCCGTTGTCCCGCGTCAGATCGAGGCGATGGCGCAGCAAGCCCGCACGGCCGGAGGCGTCGAGCAGCCAGCGGCAAGCGAGCGCGTGTTCGCCTCCCTCGTCGCTGTAGCGGACGCCGTGGAGGTCGCCGTCGTGGCCGAGTTCGAAACCGCGCACGCGCGCGCCATCGCGAAAGTCGATCCCGCGCCGCCTCGCTTCCTCGCCAAGGAAGTTCTCGAACAGGCCCCGGTCGATCTGGTAACTGGGCGTGGGCAGCACGCGGCTCACGCCCAGCTCCGTGCATTGGTCCAGGCGGTCCTGGCCTTCGCTGAAGAACATGCGCAGCCCGAACTTGCGCAACTGCGCCTGCTGCAGGTGCTCATGCAGGCCCAGTACCTGGTCGAAGTAGTGGGCGGCAATCTCCACGGTCGACTCGCCGACCTTGTGCGCGGCCAGCGGCAGCGGGTGCCGCTGGCGTTCGAGCACCACGATGTCCAGGTCGGGGAACTCGCCGCGCAGTTGCAGGGCCAGGCACAACCCGGCCAGGCCGCCGCCGAGAATCACCGCATCATGCGTTGTGTGGGCGTCCGCCATGCCGCTCTCCCCCGACTGATCGGTCGATGGTGCATCGGATGGGGCCCGCTTGCACCCCGTCGAGCCGCAACGCTCCGTCGGGCCGCTCAGCGGGTCGCCCGCGCCGGCTCGCCCGTTTCGATCGCGAGCAAGCCCTCATCGTCGATGACGATGGGCGGCGTGTCGTGCGAGCGGCGATAACTGTCGACGACGCGACCGTAATGGACGACACGGCCGAAGGTATAAGTGGTGATGCGCACCACGTCGCGCACCGGGCTGAAGTGGCTCAGCCGGAACTCCCCGTGGTAGCGCGAGGCGATCGGCACCGAGACCACGCCCAGGCCCTTCTCGCGGCAGGCGGCGATCAGGATCGCCGCCTCGAACACGAAGTTTTCCGCCGGCAGGTCGACCAGTTCCAGCGCCGCGCGCGGATACCAGCGCTGGCCGCTCTGCGTATCGGCGACCGGCAGGCCGCAGCCCCAGGAAATGCCCCAGTCGGCCACCGCGTTGGCGCGGCGGCGGCCCTTGGGTTGCTGTTCGCGCTCGAGCAGGCGCGCGCCGATCACGATGTGGTCCGGATAGCGTTGCGCTGCCGCGACGATGCGTGGGATATCGCTGGCCAGGTGCTGGCCGTCGCCGTCCATCGTGACCACCGCATCGAAGCCCTGTTTCAGCGCCTCGCGGAAGCCGTGCCGCAGGGCCTCGCCCTTGCCGCGCCGCTGTGCGTGGCGCAGCAGCGTGACCGGCAGTGCGCCGACGATGTCGGGGGTATGGTCGTCCGAGCCATCGTCCACCACGATCACCGGCACGTTCAGCGCCAGCGCCGATTCCACCACCTGCTGGATCGCCGCCTCCTCGTTGAGGCAGGGGATCAGCACGCACCAGCGCGGCGGGTTGGGTTTCACGCACATTCCTCCAGGTAGACATCCATCCCAAGCGAATCGGCCGCCATCAGTCGGCAGCGACCCGTGCCTCGCGCGAGCAACGCCAGCAACGGCAGCGCCACGGCCGACGGGCTGCTGGCGATCCATTCGGCCGGCACCGGGGGATCGTCCGGTGCGTCGGCGATGCTACCGGGACAAAGGTGCAGAACAAGTCGGCCCAGCGTGGAGGCGCCCGGCTGGGGGCTGAGCACCAGGGCGCAGCCGAACGGCGCGGCACTGGCGGTCACCTCGGTCAGCGGCCCGGCGCCGGCGGTATCGCTGCAGACCAGCAGCACCGGCCGCGCGTCCGCCAGCGCCAGACTCACCGCCTCGAGCAGCCCGGCGCCGAAGCTGGCGCGCTGTGCGCATACCGCGTTGGAAGGCGCGTGGCAGCCGGTGGCGATGGTCCAGTAGCCGGCCGGGGCGTTGTGCACCGAATTGTGGAAACGCGTGGGCGAAAGCTCCGCCGGCGCACTGGCCAGGACGGTGCACATGTAGTCCATGATCGGTTGGTCGCCATGCGAGGAGGCGAACACGCAGGGCAGCGACGCCGGTTCGTGTCCGCTCATCGTCACGGCCTGACCGGCCGCCTCGACCGCCAGCAGCACGCTTTCCGGCGCGCGGCGTCGTTCCGCGGCCGGCAGCAGGGTGGCCGGCGGGCGGGCCGGTGGCGGGCTTGCGGTGTCGCCCTGCAGCGCGCCCCGCAGGGCGGCGAAGTCGGCCAGATGCGGCGACCACAGGCCGGCCCCGTGGACATAGACAGTGAGCGTGCTCATGCCGTGCGCTCCGCGCGGGCGAAAGCAAGGCAGGCATTGTTGCCGCCGAAACCGAAGGAGTTGCTGAGCGCCACGTTTATCGGCCGCGCTTCGTTGGACCAGGCGAACTGCGGACCGCAGGCCGGGTCGGGATCCTCGCCCCCGAAGTTGCCGGGCACCAGGCCATGCTCGACCGAAAGCAGGGCGACCACCGCCTCCAGGATGCCGGCGGCGCCGAGCGTGTGGCCGGTGAAACCCTTGGTGCTGCTGGCGCGCGTGGTCGGTGGGAAGGCGCGGGCGATCAGCGCGGCTTCCACCTCGTCGTTCTTCAGGCTCGCCGTGCCGTGCAGGTTGATGTAGTCGACCTGCGCCGGCGCGAGCCCCGCGCGCGCCAGCGCGTCGCGCAGCGCCAGTTCGGCACCCAGGCCTTCGGGGTGCGGCGTGGACATGTGGTGGGCGTCGCTGGCCTCGCCGTAACCGAGCAGGCGTGGCGCGTCCGGCGCGGCCCCGACGCGTTCGAGCAGCGCGAAACCGGCGGCCTCGCCGATCGAGATACCGCTGCGCGCGCGGTCGAACGGGCGGCACGGCGCGCGCGAAACCAGCTCCAGCGCGTTGAAGCCGAACAGCACGCTTTCGCACAGCGTGTCGACACCGCCGACCAGCGCGGCATCGACCAGCCCCAGGCGAATCATGCGCTCGGCGCTGGCGAAAACCTTCGCGCTGGAGGAGCAGGCGGTGGAGATGGTCAGGCACGGCCCTTCGAGCTGCAGTGCTTCGGCCAGGAAGCCGGCCAGCGAGTGCGGCGCGTGGATCGGCGGGCGCAGCATGTCTTGCGGGAACCCGCCGTCGGGATCGAGCCGGCGGTAGGCCTCCTCGGTGGCGCCGATGCTCGCCGTGGACGTGCCCATCAGGAGCGCCACCCGCGTGGCACCGTAGCGTTCGCGCGCGGCGAGCACGGCGTCGAGGAAGCCGTCCTGGTTCAGGCCCAGCCATGCCAGCCGGTTGTTGCGGCACTCCCAGACCGCTAGCGGGGCGGGTAACGACGCGTCTTCGACGCCATCGACGCGCCCGACCCAGCATTCCAGCGGAGCAAGGCTGAAATCGTTGGGGCGCAGGCCCGTGCGGGCGGCCTCGATGGCGCGGCGATGCGCCTCCCGGCCGCGGCCGAGAGCGGAGGTGGCGGTGTAGGCGCTGACTGCCAGGGGAGCAATGGGTTGCAACATCGAATCAGCCTAGCGGCGTGCCGCGGGCTTGCCTAGCCTTGCTTTTCGGCGGCGAGGGCGCGGTTCATCCTTCCGCGACGTGGCCCGAGGTCCAGGCCGGACACGGGTCGCTCGGCAAGGGATGCGACAGGCGATTTGCGGCGATGCGCCCGGCTGCGCACACTGGTGGTTTATCTGCTGCCCATCCGCCGTGCCGACGCCATCCTCCCAACGCAGTCCCTGGCGTTACCTGCGCGATGCCGACGTGCTGCATGCCGCCGTGGTGACGCTGTTCGCCGTCGTGCTCAGCGGCGGCATCGTATGGATCGGTTACGTCGTGCATGTATGGCGTACCGCGCGGCGGGCGCCCACGACGCTGCCCGGACGTTGGGTCGTGCTGGTGTTCGGCCGCCAGCTGGTCGCCGATGAACCCGAACACGACTACCGCGGTCGGCTGGCCCGGGCGCTGGCGCTGTTGCGCGGAAGGATCGCGAGCCGCGTGCTGCTTCTCGGCGGACGCAGCAGCGGCTCGCGCAGCGAGGCAGAAGCCGGCCATGCGTGGCTGCAAGGGCAGGGCTTGCCGGCGGACGTGCCCATCGAACTGGAGCAGGAATCGGTCGATTCGCTTGAGAACCTGCGCCATGCGCGCGGCCTGCTGCAGGGTGGCGACCGGGCCGAGGTGCTGCCGCCGGTCGCGCTGCTGACCAGTCGTTACCACCTCGCGCGCTGCCTGTTGCTGGCGCGGCGACTGGGCTTCGACGGCCATGCCGTCGCCGCCGAGGATGCCTTGCCCCGCACGCCACGCTACCTGGCGTTGCTTCTGATGGAGGCGACCTATCTCATGTGGATCGACCTGGGCGTGCGCTGGGCGCGGCTGACAGGCCACCGCCGCATGGCCGCGCGGATCAGCTGAAACGTCTTGTGCGGCGCCATCGCGCGCGGCAGACTCGCCGCGCCGCGCTCGGCGGCCTATCTCAAGACAGGGGAAGTCCGATGTTTCGTTCCCGTTTCATGCTGGTCCTGCTGCTCCCGCTGCTGCTGCTGACGATGGCGTTCCGCCAGTCGCCGCTGATCGATCCGGCGCCGATCGCCGTGCCGGCCGGCATGAACGACGTCCAGGTCGGCAAGGCGGTCAAGGCCGCGCTGCTCGGGCGTGGCTGGACCGTCACCGACGAGCAGGCCGGCAGCACCAGCGCCCAGCTCAGCCGCGACAAATGGGTCGCCAAGATCCGCGTCGACTTCGATACCAAGCAGGTGCAGATCCGATACGTCGACAGCACGAACCTCAAGTACGAGGTCAAGCGCGACGGCACCCGCCTGATCCACTCCAACTACATGGGCTGGATGCAGTACCTCTCCGGCGACATCGGCCGCAACCTCGAGCTGATCTCCGCCACCGCGGGCTGATCGCTCAAGCGCCCGCGTCGACGCGCCACAGCGCCGGCGCGGGCCCGCTTGCTAAGCTCTGGGCGGTCACCCCGCGCGATCCTTTACGATGAGCCAGCAAGCCGACCAGGCCGAAACTTTCCTGCGCCAGACACAGGACCGCATCTGCAGCGCGATCGAACGCCTCGATGGCGGTGCACGCTTCGTCGAGGACCGCTGGGACCGCGAGGCAGGCGGCGGCGGACGCACCCGCGTGCTGCGCGACGGCGCCCTGTTCGAGCAGGCGGGCGTGAACTTCTCCCGAGTCTTCGGCCACACCCTGCCGCCCAGCGCCACCGCGCACCGGCCGGACCTGGCCGGCGGCAGCTTCATCGCCACCGGAGTGTCGCTGGTGCTGCATCCGAAGAATCCGTACGTGCCCACCACGCACGCCAACGTGCGCTACTTCGAGGCCAGCAAGCCGGGCGTCGAACCGGTCTGGTGGTTCGGCGGTGGCTTCGATCTGACGCCGTTCTATCCGTTCGACGAAGACGTGGTGCACTGGCACACGGTCGCGCGCGACCTGTGCGCGCCTTATGGCGAAGATGTCTACCCGCGCTACAAGCGCTGGTGCGACGACTACTTCTATCTCAAGCACCGCGACGAGACGCGCGGCGTGGGCGGGCTGTTCTACGACGACCTCAACGAGGGCGGTTTCGAGCGCTGTTTCGCCTTCACCCGCGATGTGGCGCAGGGATTCCTGGATGCCTACCTGCCGATCGCCGAGCGGCGTCGCGGGATGCCCTGGGGCGAGCGTGAGCGCGAGTTCCAGCTCTATCGACGTGGCCGCTACGTCGAGTTCAACCTGGTCTGGGACCGCGGCACGCTGTTCGGCCTTCAGTCGGGCGGGCGCACCGAGTCGATCCTGATGAGCCTGCCACCCCGGGTGCGTTACGAGTACGCCTATGCGCCCGAGCCAGACTCGCCCGAGGCGCAGCTGGAGGCTTACCTCAAGCCGCGTGATTGGCTGTAGGAGGGCAACTGCGCGCGACCGCGGATCCCGGTCGCGCAGGCAGTGCGCTCCAACAAGAAACCTTACGGCTGCGCGCCGCTGAACTTCACCGGCGTGGCGCCCTTCACCGGGCCGATCTGCGCGCTGTCGCTGACCTCGAGCACCACTTCGTGGCGGAACTCCAGCGTGCCCTGCACGACGGCATGCGGGCCGATCACGATGTGCGGCGTGCGGTTGTGGTGGAACCAGCCGCCGTTGGGCTTGTCGACCAGGATGCCGCCCTCGACGCGCGAATTGGCGCCGATGTCGATGTCCCCGTCCACGGTTTCCACGCCGCCGCCCACGTGCGCGGCATCCAGCTCGATGCGACCGTTGACGTTTGACACCTGTCCACTCACGTCGGCGTCCCTGGCCAGTTCGATGTGCCCGTTGACCGCCTCGATCTCGCCGTTGACCTTGGCGCCCTCGCGCAACTCGATGCCGCCGTTGACGGTGTTGAGCGATCCGATGGTGGCGCGCTGGCCCAGCGTGATGCCGCCGTTGACCGTGTCGGCCTTGCGCGCGCTGGCGCCGTCGGCGAGCGAAATGTCGCCGTTGACGGTGCTCAGTTCACCGGCTGTCTGCCCGGCGTCGATGCGGATGTCGCCATTGATCTTGTCGACGTCGTTGTCCGAGGCGACCGCCGCCAGCGGCAGGACCAGGGCGAGGGCGATGAGCAGGTGGCGCATGGTGGTGCTCCTTCGTGGGAATAGGACATCAGATGCGTCAACGCGCTTAGTGGTTTAGCGTGACCTTCGGCAGGGGGCGATTTGACGCCGTCGCAAGCGCGCCCCACCATTTCGCGTTTTCCGCCGCCAGGTTGTCGCCATGCACAAGCTCGTCCTGATCCGCCACGGCCAGTCCCAGTGGAACCTCGACAACCGCTTCAGCGGCTGGGCCGACGTCGACCTGACCGAGCAGGGCATGGCCGAGGCGAAGGAAGCCGGGCGGCTGCTGGTGGAAGCTGGCTACACCTTCGACGTGGCGCACACCTCGGTGCTCAAGCGCGCGGTGCGCACGCTGTGGGGCGTGCTTGACGCAATGGACCTGATGTGGATTCCGGTGGTCACCGACTGGCGCTTGAACGAACGCCACTACGGCGGCCTGACCGGTCTCAACAAGGCGGAAACGGCGGCAAAGTACGGCGAGGATCAGGTCAAGGTCTGGCGCCGCAGCTACGACATCCCGCCGCCGCCGCTGGAGCGGGCCGACAATCCGTCGCTGCGCGATCCGCGTTACGCGTTGCTCGATCCGTCGATGATTCCCGACACCGAGTGCCTGAAGGACACCGTCGCTCGTGTGCTCCCGTACTGGCACGACGTGCTGGCGCCGGCGGTGGCCTCCGGCCAGCGCGTGCTGGTGGCCGCGCACGGCAACTCGCTGCGTGCGCTGATCAAGTACCTGGACGACATCTCCGACGAGGCGATCGTCGAGATGAACGTGCCCAACGGCGTGCCGCTGGTGTATGAGTTCGACGATCAGATGAAGCCATTGCGCAGCTATTACCTGGGCGACGCGGAGGCGATCGCGGCGAAGATGGCCGCGGTGGCGAACCAGGGCAAGGCGAAGTAGGGCGCTCGTTTCAGGAGACCGCTCGTGGGCGACAGGTGTCGCCGGATAGGCCAGATCGCATCAGGCTGTACGGACGGTTAGTCTTCGCCCAGCCACTCCAGGGAACTCGCCATGGCGCCGAACCTTCTCATGCCCGCGCTGATGTCACCACTGCTCGCCTTCATGGTGTGGCGGCGCGTGCGTCGCCAGTTTGGCCGCCAACCGGTGCGGCGCGGCGCCATGATCACCCGCGTGGCGATCCTCCTCGCGGTAACCGGCTTGCTTTCGCTTGCCGGTCTGCATAACCCGCGTCTGCTTGAAGGCTTGGCGGGCGGCCTGCTTGGCGGCATTGCGCTGGGGCTGCTCGGCCTGCGCCTGACCCGCTTCGAACGTGGCGCCGATGGTCGCGACCTCTATCTTCCCAACCCGTGGGTCGGCGCCACCATCACCGCCGTGCTGGTCGGCCGGCTGGCCTGGCGTTTCCTGGTGCTGGTGCCGCATGACGGTGTCGCCGACCCGATGGCTGCGGCCGCGCCGCAACTGGGCAACAGCCCGCTGACGTTGCTGGTGGTCGGCCTGATGATCGGGTACTACGTCAGCTATTACGCCGGGCTGCTCGTACACCATCGGCGGTTCGAACGGACACACGCCTGACGCCAGATGCAGGTGGGTCAGCCCACCCGCCTGCGACCATCGCGGGGCCCAAGCCCGGGTGAAGCGGCTAAAGCGCGTCGTTATCCAGCTCGCCGGTGCGGATGCGGATCACCTGCTCCAGCGGGCTGACGAAGATCTTGCCGTCGCCGATCTTGCCGGTGCGCGCCGATTGCTGGATCGCCTCGATCACCCGTTCCAGCTGATCGTCGGCCACGGCTACTTCCAACTTGATCTTGGGCAGGAAATCGACCACGTATTCGGCGCCCCGGTAGAGTTCGGTGTGCCCTTTCTGCCGCCCGAAGCCTTTCACCTCGGTCACCGTGATGCCCTGGACGCCCGCCTCGGCCAGCGCCTCGCGTACGTCGTCCAGTTTGAACGGCTTGATGACCGCCACGACCAGCTTCATGGATGCCCCTCGCTAACTTTCCCAAGATCGCCATCATTGTGCCTGCCGGCCTCCGGCCTGTCGCCCCAGCGGGCCGTGTAGGACAATCCCTACATTCTCTGGCGGAGCCGGCCGATGGTGCACCCCCTTTCACGTTACCTAGACTTCCTTCCGACCCGCTTGAGGCGCCGTCCATGATGGATCGGCAGGAAATCGACCGAATTGCCCTGCGACTTGTGTCGCTGGTACCGCCAGGGTTGGCACAGGCGCAGCAGGATTTGCGAACCAACTTCCACGATGTCCTGATGCAAGGATTGCGTCGCCTCGAGCTGGTCACCCGCGAGGAGTTCGAAGTCCAGAGCCAACTGTTGGCGCGCACCCGCGCCAAGGTCGACGAACTGGAAAGGCGCGTCGCCGAACTGGAGGCGGACGCCGTCCGCGGACCCTAGCTGCCAGCTCCCGGGAGCCGCCCCCGATCCGTCACCTCACCCCGAGAGCGATCGGGGGCGGTTATTTTTTCGCCTGACGTCGATGGGGTCGCGTTTCACCATGCATTCTGGCGACTCCATCGCTTACGGCTGGCCCGGCCGGTGCGCGTCATGCGCGACCGTGCAAGCGCCCGCCCGCGGCGTTTCCAGTCTGCCGGGCCCGCCATTCGTGTTTCTCCAGCCGTTGCGGTCAGGGACGACCGCGTCCTGCTCCGCGCTGGTCGCGCCGTGAGCCTGGCCGTCACCCTCACTCGTGCCCAGGAAGGCGTTTCCGCACCGCAGGTGATGGTCGAGGTGCACCTGTCCGGCGGTCTGCCGGGCACACATATCGTCGGCCTCCCGGAAGCTGCGGTGCGCGAGGCGCGCGACCGCGTGCGGGTAGCGATCCAGAACGCGGCGTTCGAATACCCCAACCGCAAGGTCACCGTGAACCTGGCGCCTGCCGAGTTGCCCAAGGACGGCGGCCGCTTCGACCTGGCCATTGCGCTGGGCATTCTGGCCGCAGGCGGCCAGGTGCCACGCGAAAAGCTGGACGAGTGCGAGTTCCTGGGGGAATTGGCGTTATCGGGTGATCTGCGTGGCGTCTCCGGCGTGTTGCCGGCGCTGCTGCGCGCGCGGGCGCGCGGCCGCCGCGTAGTGGTGCCGCGCGCCAATGCCGCCGAGGCCGCGCTGGTGCCGGAGGCCGACGTATTGGTGGCCGATACGCTGGCGGACGTCTGTGGCTGGTTGCGCGACGCGCAGGAACTCGCCCTGCCGGGCCCGGCCGACCATGGGCAGACAGCCGATCCGGACGTGCCCGACCTGGTCGACGTGCGCGGCCAGTTGCAGGCGCGCCGCGCGCTGGAAATTGCCGCTGCGGGCGGCCACCACCTTTTGCTGATGGGTCCGCCGGGCACCGGCAAGACCATGCTGGCCGCGCGCCTGCCCGGCATCCTGCCGCCGTTGAGCGAGAGCGAAGCGCTGGAAACCTGCGCCGTGCTGTCGGTCGCCGGGCAGCGTATGGACCCGACGCGCTGGCGCCAGCGGCCATTCCGCGCGCCGCACCACACCGCCTCGGCGGTGGCGCTGGTCGGTGGCGGCTCGCACCCGCGGCCGGGGGAGATATCGCTGGCGCACAACGGGGTACTGTTTCTCGACGAACTGCCCGAGTTCACCCGGCACGTACTCGAAGTGCTGCGCGAGCCGCTGGAATCCGGCCAGATCCTGGTATCGCGCGCCGCGCGGCAGTCGACCTTCCCGGCCCAGTTCCAGTTGGTCGCGGCGATGAATCCGTGCCCCTGCGGCTATGCGGGCGACGCCCGCGAACGTTGCCGTTGCACGCCCGACCAGATCCAGCGCTACCGAGGGCGTATCTCCGGTCCGCTGCTGGACCGCATCGACCTGTGTGTGGAAGTACCGCGCGTGCCGCTCGCCGAGTTGGGGGCTCCGCGCAGTGTGTACGACGAAGACTCGGCCACCGTGCGCGGGCGCGTGGTCCAGGCCCGCGAGCGGGCGCTGGTCCGGGCAGGGCGTGCCAATTCCGAGATCAATACGCGTGAGCTGGAGCGTGATTGCGCGCTGGGCGCGCCCGAGCGGCGCTGGTTCGAGGCGGCGCTGGAGCGACTGGGGCTGTCCGCGCGGGCCTATCACCGCATCCTGCGCGTGGCCCGGTCGATCGCCGACCTCGACGGCGGCGCCGCTCTGCTCGATCGCTCACACCTCGCCGAGGCCCTGCAATACCGGCGTTTCTAGATTTTCTGAACTGGCGGGTATTGACTTCCAGGTTGCGCGGATTAATATCTGCACTCGCCGGTACTTAAATGCCTCCGGCCTGCCGCCCCGGTATCGGTTCCCCCTCCCCCCGCCCGATACCGGGGCTGGCCTCTTCACTTCCCCCGCCGTACGCCAGACGCGTTTGAACGAAGGCGGTGACGGTTTGTAGAACACCGCCACACGTGGGCCCCCATGAGTGCAAGGCCATGCGGCCGCCGGTGCGCTGGCGGTGCCTCTTCGGAAAAGGCTGTACCCACGCTTTCGAATCATCCGGAGCCCTCAGGCAGAATGAGCGACCCGGAAGCGAAGGACGGCGGATGACGCTACAGCCCGGGCTGATGCTGGCATGCATGCTCGGCATCGGCTTTCTCGCGCAATGGCTCGCCTGGCGGGTGAAGCTGCCGGCGATACTGTTCCTGTTGCTGGCCGGCATCGTGCTGGGCCCCGCGACCGGCGTCTTCCAGCCGGACGCGATGCTGGGCGGCCTGCTGTTCCCACTGGTCTCGCTGGCGGTGGCGCTGATCCTGTTCGAAGGCAGCATGACGCTGCGCTTCCACGAGCTGCCGGGGATCGGCCGCGCCGTGCGTGGCCTGGTCAGTTATGGCGCCATCGCGGCCCTGTTGCTGCTGGCGCTGGCGGCGCATCTCATCGCGGGCCTGGGTTGGGACGTGGCGCTGCTGTTCGGCGCACTGACCTGCGTGACCGGGCCCACGGTCATCGCGCCCATGCTGCGCACATTGCGTCCCAACGCGCGCATCGCAAACACGCTGCGCTGGGAAGGCATCGTGATCGATCCGCTGGGTGCACTGTTCGCGGTGCTGATCTACGAAGCCATCGTCTCGCATCAGGAGGGACATACGGTAGGCGTCTTCCTGGGCACCATCGCGTGCGGCGTCGGCATCGGCGCGTTGGCAGCTTGGGCGCTGGCCTGGTTGCTGCGGCGGCAACTGATACCCGAGTACCTGCAGAACTTCGGCGTGCTGGCGACGGTGCTGCTGGCTTTCAGCCTGTCCAACGCGATCGCGCACGAATCGGGCCTGCTGGCCGTGACGATCATGGGCATTTCGCTCGGCAACATCCGCAACGTCCACATCGACGACATTCTCGATTTCAAGGAAAACCTCACCACGCTGCTGGTGTCCAGCCTGTTCATCCTGCTCGCCGCGCGGCTGCAGTGGCCGCTGCCGGAGGGCATGCTTGGGGCAGGCCTCGCGGTGTTCCTGGTTGCGCAATTCCTGGTGCGACCGCTCACGGTGGTCTTCGCCAGCGTGGGCAGTTCGCTCAGCTGGCGCGAGCGCGCGCTGATCGCCTGGGTGGCGCCGCGTGGCATCGTCGCCGCGTCGGTTTCAGCGCTCTTCGCGCTGCGCCTGCAGGAGCTGGGCGTGGCCGGCGCCGATGCGATGGTGCCGCTGGTGTTCATCCTGATCATCGGCACCGTAGTGCTGCAGAGCGCGACCGCGCGGCCGCTGGCGCGCTGGCTGGGCGTGGCCGAGCCCGAACCGCGTGGTGTGTTGATCTACGGCGCCGACGAGGTGGCGCGCGCGGTCGGCAAGGCGTTGGCCGATGCCGGTTTCCGTGTAGTGCTGGCGGACGATGCATGGGACGGCATCCGACGGGCGCGTATGGAAGGACTGACGACTTTCTTCGGCAATCCAGCCTCGCCGCATGCCGAGCGCAACCTCGATCTCACCGGCCTGGGCCGGCTGCTGGCCCTGTCGACCCACCGCGAGCGCAACTCGCTGGCCTGCGTGCACTACCGGCGCGAGTTCGGCCGCGAGAAGGTGTATCGACTGCGCAACCTCGCGCCGCACGAGGCGACCGATCGCGCGGCCATCGCAGGCAACCTCCTGGCACCGCCGCTGTTCGGCGAGGAGATGACGCACGCGCGCTTTGGTGAATTGCTGGCGACGGGTTGGCGGATCAAGTCGACGCGCCTGACGCCGGCCTTTGGCTGGAGTGACTTCACCGAGCGCAACGGCACCCCGCCGGTGTTGCTGTTCGGTGTGGATGAAAAGGGCAACCTGCGGGTGGCGTCGGCCAAGCGGCTGCTGGAACCGAAAGCTGGCTGGCTGGCGATTGCGCTGACGCCGCCGGCGGAACCGGTGGGCTGAGGCGAGTCGCCCCCATCCGCCCGTCGACACCTTCCCCCGTTGGCGGGGGGAAGGTGCCCGAAAGGCAATGGGGGCAGCCTTGCCTCAGGCCGCCGACGCGCGCTGGAACTGCGCTTCCTCGGTCGACCCTTTCAGCGCCACGGTCGAGGATTGCCCCTGCTGGATCGCCTGGGTGACCTGGTCGAAGTAGCCGGTGCCGACCTCGCGCTGGTGCTTGACTGCGGTGAAGCCACGTTCGGCGGCGGCGAATTCCTTTTCCTGCAGGTCCACGAACGCGCTCATCTGCCGGCGCGCATAGCCGTGCGCGAGCTCGAACATGCCGTAGTTGAGGCTGTGGAAGCCGGCCAGCGTGATAAACTGGAACTTGTAGCCCATCGCGCCGAGTTCGCGCTGGAATGTCGCAATGGTGGCGTCGTCCAGGTTCTTGCGCCAGTTGAAGCTGGGCGAGCAGTTGTAGGCCAGCAGCTTGTCCGGATACTTGCCACGGATCGCCTCGGCGAAGCGGCGCGCATCGTCCAGGTTCGGCTTGCTGGTCTCGCACCAGACCAGGTCCGCGTAGGGCGCGTAGGCCAACCCGCGGCTGATCGCCTGGTCCAGGCCCGGCCTGACGCGGAAGAAGCCCTCGACGGTGCGCTCGCCGGTGAGGAACGGCTTGTCGTTGTCATCGACATCGGAGGTGAGCAGGTCGGCCGCGTCGGCGTCGGTGCGCGCCACCAGCAGGGTCGGCACGCCGCAGACGTCGGCGGCCAGGCGTGCGGCGGTGAGCTTGTCGATGGCCTCGCGGGTGGGCACCAGAACCTTGCCGCCCATGTGTCCGCATTTCTTGACGGCGGCGAGCTGGTCCTCGAAGTGCACGCCGGCGGCACCGGCTTCGATCATCGCCTTCATCAGCTCGAAGGCATTGAGCACACCGCCGAAGCCGGCTTCCGCGTCGGCCACGATCGGCGCAAGCCAGTCGATATCGTCGCTGCCCTCGGCGTGGTGCAGTTGGTCGGCGCGCAGCAGCGCGTTGTTGATGCGCTTGACCACCTGCGGCACCGAGTTGGCCGGGTAGAGCGACTGGTCCGGGTACATCTCGCCGGCGACGTTGGCGTCCGCGGCCACCTGCCAACCGGAGAGATAGATGGCCTTGAGGCCCGCCTTGACCTGCTGCATCGCCTGGTTGCCGGTCAGCGCGCCCAGCGCATTGACGAAGTCTTCCTTGTGCAGCGAATGCCAGAGCTTCTCGGCGCCTTGGCGGGCCAGCGAATGCTCGATAGGCACGGTGCCGCGCAGGCGTACGACGTCCTCGGCACTGTAGTTGCGGCGCACGCCGGCCCAGCGGGGGTTGTTGGTCCAGTCCAGGGTGATCTGTTCGGCGGTCGGGAGATTGCTTTTCATCGTCTCAGGCTCCGTGAGGGATTCCTGCAGGAGCGACCCGGGAGCGACCGACACGTCGGTCGCTCCCAGGCGCGCTCCCACAAAGGCGGCGGTCAGGCCAGTTGTGCGTAGGCGGGAAGGGTGAGGAAGGCGCCGAGCTGGTCGGCGTGGGTCAGCTCGCCGAGCAGGCGGGCGGCGTCATCGGCGCGACGGGCGCCCGGATGCGTGCTTTCGCGCAGGCGGTGCGCGTGCGCGGCGAGTGCCTGGTCGAACAGCGCCATGTCGATCGGCGCGCCGTCGGGGAACTCCAGCGGCACGCAGTCCGAAATCACGTCGCCCGCGTAGTGCAGCCATTGCCAAAGCTGCGAACGGGCGATCTCCGCGGTGGCCGCGTCCTCCATCAAATGGTGAATCGGCACGCAGCCGAGGCCATCGAGCCAGGCGGCGGTGTAGCGCAACGCGACTTCGACGTTGTTGTCGAAGCCGGCCCGGGTGATCGTGCCGCAAGCCGGGGCGAGCAGTTGGTCGCGGGTGACCTGGACGTCCTCGCGCAGGACGTGCAGCTGGTTGGGCTCGGGCATGTAGCGGTCGAAGATTTCCTGCGCCACCGGTACCAGCGCCGGGTGCGCAACCCAGGTGCCATCGTGACCGGCGTGCACCTCGCGCAGCTTGTCCGCGCGTACTTTTTCCAGGGCCGCTTCGTTCGCCGCGTCGTCGCCCTTGATCGGGATCTGCGCGGCCATGCCGCCCATCGCGAACGCGCCGCGCCGATGGCAGGTCTTGATCAACAGTTCGGAATACGCCTTGAGGAAGGGTACGGTCATCTGCACCTGGCCGCGCTCGGGCAGCAGGCGGTCGTGATGGCCGCGCAGTGTCTTGAGGTAGGAGAAGATGTAGTCCCAGCGGCCGCAGTTGAGGCCGACGATGCGCTCGCGCAGCGCGTGCAGGATTTCGTCCATCTGGAACGCGGCGGGCAGCGTTTCGATCAACACCGTCGCCTTCATGCAGCCGCGCGGCAGGGCGAGCTGGCTTTCGGCATGCGCCATCACCTCGTCCCAAAGCGCGGCTTCTTCCATCGCCTCGAGCTTGGGGAGGTAGAAGTACGGGCCGCGGTCGCGTGCCTGAAGAGCGCGGGCGTTGTGGAAGGCGAACAGGCCGAAGTCCACCAGCGCGCCCGCCATCGGCTCGCCATCCACCTCGAAGTGCCGCTCGGGCAGGTGCCAGCCGCGCGGACGAACCACCGGCACCGCCGGGTTGGCGCCGAGCTTGTAGTCGCGACCGTCGGGCGAGCGGTACGCGATGGTGCCGGCCACCGCGTCGATCAGGTTCTGCTGGCCGTCGAGCTGGTTGGCCAGGGTCGGCGTGGAGGAGTCTTCGAAGTCCGCCATGAACACCTTCGCGCCGGAATTGAGCGCGTTGATGATCATCTTGCGCTCGACCGGACCGGTGATTTCCACACGGCGATCGCGCAGCGCGGCGGGGACCGGCGCGACCTGCCAGTTGCCCTCGCGGATGGCGCGGGTGTCGGCGCGGAAATCGGGCAGGGCACCGGCGTCCCACTTGGCCTGCCGCTCGTCTCGGGCGCCCAGCAGTTCCTGCCGGCGGGCGTCGAAGCGGCGATGCAGGTCGGCCAGGAAGGCCAGCGCATCGGGAGTGAGCAGGCTGGCGTAGGCGGTGGTTTCGCCGTGGACGGTCAGCGGGCCGGGGTCGAGTCGTTCCTGCGGGACGGCCATGGATGCAGCTCCTTGGAGGGGTCCATCCAAGCTAGGCCTGCATGCAGGCCTTTGACAAAGCGAATGTTTCAATCTTCAGTATTGAAAAATTCAAACTAGCTGGCAAAACTTCGCTATCGCGATCGTTCTGGAGGGAAGTTGCCATGAATCGAACGGGCCAGGCGCAGCGGACAAGAGCGCACAAAGCGGCCGCGACGGACCAGAAGGCAGCGGAGGCTGCCGAGCGCTACTACTACAAGGGCAATCGCCACAAGCAGCTGCGCGCCTTTGTCAGCATCGTCAAGCTGGGGACACTCACCCGCGCGGCCGAGTCGCTGTTCCTCTCCCAGCCGACGGTCACCCTGCAATTGCAGGCCCTGGAGCGTGAACTCGGCGTGCCGCTGCTGGAACGGCGGCGCCGACGCATCAACCTCACCGATGCAGGCGAGGCGTTGTACGAACTGGCTCGCCCGCTGATCGAGGGCTGGGAAAACCTGGACCGCGATTTCCAGGCGCGCGTGAAGGGCCTTACGGCGGGCCGGCTGACCATCGCCGCCGGCGCCTCGACCATCCAGTATCTGCTGCCCGAACTGGTGCGCCGCTACCGCCAGGCGTTCCCGGCGGTGCACCTGCAGCTGGCCAACGTCACCGGACGCGACGGGCTGGCGCTGCTGCGCGCGGACGAGGCCGACTTCGCGGTCGGCTCGATGCTGGACGTGCCCAACGACATCGCCTGGGCGCCGTTGCGCCATTTCGACCCGATCCTGATCACGCCCCTGGACCATCCGCTGGCGCACAAAGCGGATATCGCGCTGGAGGATCTATCGCCCTACGGGTTGATCCTGCCGCCGCAACGGCTGTCCACCTACCGGCTGGTGGACCTGGTGTTCCAGCAGCGCCAGGTGCCTTACCAGGTGGCGATCGAGGTCGGCGGCTGGGAGGTGATCAAGGAATACGTCGCCTCAGGCCTGGGAATTTCGATCGTCACCGGCATTTGCATCACCGAGGCCGACCGCACCCGGCTGGCCGTGCGCAACATGAAGCGTTTCTTTCCACAGCGCAGCTACGGCGTGGTGATGCGCAAGGGCAAGTTCCTGAGCCCGGAGGCGCGCGCGTTCGTCGACATGGTCAAGCCCGGCCTGCTGACCCATCGCGAGCACGACGAGCCGGGTCACTCGGGTCGCTAGATGGTCAGGCCTGCCGCTGGAACGCCAGCCGCAGGCCGAAGCCAAGCAGCACCGCGCCACAGAAGCGGTCCATCCAACCGCCCAGGCGCGGGCGGGCCAGCAACAGCCGGTGGATGCGCCCGCCAAGCAGCGCCAGCACCAACGACCAACTCAGGCCCGTGCCGATGAAGCTCACGCCCAACACCAGTAGCGCCAGCTGCGGATGGCCGCCCTGCGGCGCGACGAACTGGGGCAGGAACGCCAGGTAGAACAACGCGACCTTGGGGTTGAGCACGTTGGTCAGCATGCCTTGGCGGAAGGCCGCGCCCATGCCCTGGCCACGGGTCGTGGTGGGTGCGCGCGCGGTGGTGCGCGCGAGGAGCATGCGCAGGCCGATCCACACCAGGTAGGCCGCGCCCAGGTACTTCAGCACGCTGAAAGCCAGCGCGGAAGTCATCAGGATCGCCGACACGCCCAGCACGGCCGCCGCCGTGTGCACCACGCAGCCGGCGTTGATCCCCAGCGCCGCGGCAAAGCCCACCGCGCGTCCTTCGCGCCCGCTGCGGGCAAGGATGTAGAAGGTGTCCAGCCCCGGCGTGAGGTTGAGCGCCAGGCAGGCGAGCAGGAAAGCACCGAAGTGCGCGATACCCAGGGCAGCCATTACACGTCCGGATCCGGCTCGGCTTTTTCGGTATTCCGGTGCTTGCCACGGTAGCCGCGGAACAGCGCACGGATGCGCGCCATGTCGGCTTCCGGATCGTCGGTGGCGTACTGCGGCGTGCCCAGGGTGAAAGTTTTGGTGGGATAGTCCAGGAACACCGGCAGGATCGGCACCTCGGCCTCGCGCGCGATGCGCAGGAAACCGCTCTTCCAGTGCACGACGTGCCTGCGCGTGCCTTCGGGCGTGATGCCCAGCCACATGCGCGGGTGATCGGCGAAGCGGCGCACCATCTGCCCGACCACGTTGAGCGCGGCCTTGCGGTTGATGCCGATCATGCCCAGCGGACGCAGGATCAGCCCGAGCGGACTGTCGAGCACCTCGCGCTTGATCATGACCTTGATGTCCGCGCCCAGCGCGATCTTCATCATCAGCCCCCACACGCCGTCCCAGTAGGACGAGTGCGGCGCGCCGATGATGATCAGCTTCGGGACGTCCGGCAGTTCGCCGAGCAGGCGCCACCCGGACAGGCGCAACAGTCCCCGCATCAGCCAGGGCCAGAAGCGGCTGTCGATCCGCGGCGCCTGGGGCGGCACCGGCGGCAGGATGGACTCGCTCATTCGCCGCTCCAGTCGCGCGAGCGGTTCTGCTTGAGCTTGCCGCGCTGCTGCTTGCCCGCCAGCCGGCGCTCCTTCGAAGCGCGCGTGGGGCGGGTCGCCACGCGCTTCTTCGGCGCCACCAGCGCACCGCGCACGATGTCGGCGAGCCGTTCTCGCGCATCGTCGCGGTTGCGGGCCTGCTCGCGGAAGCGGCGCGCCTGGATCACCAGCACGCCCTCCTCGGTCATGCGACGGTCGCGACGCGAGAGCAGGCGCGCGCGCACCGGCTCCGGCAGCGAGGGCGAGGAAACGACGTCGAAACGCAGCTCCACCGCGCTCTCGGTGCGGTTGACGTGTTGCCCGCCGGGGCCATCCGCGCGCAGGAAGCGCTCGGTCAGCTCGGTATCGGGGAGGGCGAGGGTGCGGCTGATCTGCAGCATCGGCGCAGTTTAGGGGATTGCGGTTGGCGGGCTGAAGCCCACCCGGCGGTGGCGATGACCGGTAGCGCGGGCTTCAGCCCGCCAGCCCCCAGCCGAAACGCTCCAGCATCGCCCGGAACACATCGTCCAGCGGGGCTTCCAGCGCCATTGGCGCGCCGCTGAGCGGATGCGCGAAATGCAGCCGCCAGGCGTGCAGCAGCATGCGATGGCAGCCAAAGTGCTGCTTGAAGAGGCGATTGTGATCGCTGCGCCCGTGCTGGCAATCGCCGATCACCGGATGGTGGAGATGTGCCATGTGCTTGCGGATCTGGCGGAAGCGCCCGGTCTCGGGCTCCGCGAGCACCAGTGCGTAGCGTTGCTGCGGATAACGGCCCAGCGCGATCGGCACTTCGGTCGTGGCCAGGCGCTGGTAGCGCGTACGCGCGTCGCGGCGCGGACCGGTCTCGCGCGAGCCGGGCAGCGGATAGTCGACCACGCCTTCGGCCGGTTCGGGCCAGCCGCGCACCACCGCCAGGTAGTGCTTGTGCACCTCGCGTTCCATGAACTGTTCGCCCAGCGCCGCGGCCACGGCGGCCGAGCGGGCGACCAGCAGCACGCCGCTGGTCGCCCGGTCCAGGCGATGGGCGAGGAGCAGTTCGCCGCCGACCTGCTCGCGCAGCAGGTCGATCAGGAAGGCGTCGGCGGGCCCGATCAGCTTGGAGCGGTGCACGGGCAGACCCGCGGGCTTGTTGACCGCGAGCAGGGCGTCGTCCTGGTAAAGAATCTCGAGCATGTTTCTTCAGGAACTCACGTGTCGGTGATGCTTTGCTGCCGGTGTGGAAGCCTCGAACAACCGCATGCACCCGGCCGGAGCGCGCCTTGCGCGACCGCTCGGGGCGGCCAGGCACGCGGTCGCGCACAGGTGCGCCTTCCAGACGGCACGCCGGCGATGCGAACTTTCCTCCTGCTTCGGCTCAGCGGCGTGCGCTGGTCAGGAAGGCAATCAGGGCGGCGGCCAGGCAGCCGAGTGCGACCCAATCGGAGCCGTCCGGCCCACCGGCGATCCAAAGCAGGGTGGCGCAGCCGAGCAACGCCGTGCCGAACAGCCCGCCGAGCAGCGCACGCCGCCGGCGCAACGCGAGCTCCGCGTGCAGCGCCAGCTCTGCCTGATCGGTCAGTTGCCGCTGCTCGCCGCTGGCCGTCTGGCGCAGTGCATCGCGCACCAGTTCAGGCAGTTGCGGCGCGGCATGCAGCCATTCGGGCAGCCGCTGGCGCACCGCGCGCAATGTGCGCCGCGCGCTGTAGCGCTCGCGCAGGATGCGCTTCAACACCGGATGGGCCACCGCCCAGATGTCGATGTCGGGATCGAGCATGCGCCCGACACCCTCGATGTTGAGCAGGGTCTTCTGCAACAGGATCAGCTGCGGCTGCAGCGTCAGCTCGAAGCGGCGCGCGGTCTGGAACAGCTTGACCACCACCTCGGCCAGCGAGATCTGCGCCAGCGGGCGGGTAAAATAGGGCTCGCACACCGTGCGCACCGCCGCCTCCAGCTCGTCCAGCCGCACCGTCGCGGGCATCCAGCCGGCGGCCACGTGGAGTTGGGCGATCCGCGCGTAATCGCGTTCGAACAGGGCGATGAAGTTCTGCGCCAGCCAGTACTGGTCGGCCTCGGGCAGCGAACCCATGATGCCGAAGTCCAGCGCCACGAACCGTGGCTCCTCGCGCCGTTCCAGGTCGACCCAGATGTTTCCCGGGTGCGCGTCGGCGTGGAAGAAGTTGTCGCGGAACACCTGCTCGTAGAACACCCGCACGCCCTTGGCGGCCAGCGCCTTGCGGTCGATGCCGGCGGCATCGATGGCCGCCACGTCATCCGCGCTGACGCCATGCACACGCTCGAGCGTGAGCACGCGTTCGGAGGTGAAGTCCCAATGGACGGCGGGCACGTAGAGATCCACGCCGCTTTCGAAGTTGCGCTTGAGCAGGCTGGCGCTGGCGCCTTCGCGCTGCAGGTCCAGCTCGTTGGCCAGCATCTTCTCGACCTCGGCGACGACATCGAGCGGACGGATCTTGTCGGCGTTCGGGTGCCAGCGCTGCGCCAGTTCGCCCAGCGAGCGCATCAGCGCCACGTCGCGGGCGATCTTCGCCTGGATGCCCGGCCGCAGTACCTTGACCACCACCTCCGCACCATCGTGCAGTGTGGCAGCGTGCACCTGGGCGATCGATGCGGAAGCGAGCGGTACTTCGTCGAAATGGGCGTACAGACGTCCAATCGTGGCCTTCAACTCGTGCTCGACGATGGCGCGCGCCTCGGCGCCGGGGAACGGCGGCACCTGGTCTTGCAGCTCGGCCAGCTCGTCGGCGATGTCGGCGGGAATGAGATCGCGCCGGGTCGACAGCACCTGGCCGGCCTTGACGAAGATCGGACCCAGCTCGGTCAGCGCCATGCGCAATCGCGCGCCACGCGGCAGCTCGCGCGCGCCGGGGCGCGTGCGTGCCAAAAGCGGGCGCAGCAGCTTGAGCGGGCGGTACAGGTGCGCCGCGTCGACCAGCTCGTCCAGCCGCCAGGCGAGCAGCACCGAGGCGACGCGCAGCGCACCCGGCAATACCTTGAGCGGCGTCATGCGCGCGGCCCCGACGTGCGCTGGCGCAGGCGCGCCAGGCGGGCTTCCAGGCGTTCGGCGCGCTCGCGCAGGGCATCCACGCCGTCGAGAAAATCGTCCACTTCGCCCAATGCCGGGGTCAGCCGTGCTTCGTCGCGCAGCCAGTCGGCGCCGTCTTCGGTGAAATGCCGCGCGCCCTCTCGCGCATGCCGCAGACCCTTGGTGATCGCCTGGGCGAGCGGCACGCCGAGCACGTCGCCGAAGCTGCGCGCGAAGGCCTCCTCGAAATCCGGCTGGAAGGCGCTGGCGAGCTTCTCCAGCCGGCGCGCGAGATCGGCGTCGCCGGCGATCTCCACCTTGCCCGGTGAAACGCCTTCGTCGCCGCGGCGCAGCGCCATGGCCAGCAGGCTGCCGGGGCTCGCCGCCACGCGCAAATGGCTCATGTCCTGCGGCGGGCCGACCTTCAGGCGCTCGCCCTCCACCATCACGCTGAGCGCGAGCTCCGGTCCGCGCAGATGCAGCTGGATGCTGCGGCCCGCCAGCGCGGCGAGCTTCTGCTGCGTGTCCGGATCGAGCGAGAGCGTGTGGTTGAGCGCGGTTTCCAGCGCGCGGCCGGCGAGCTTGCGCAGCGGCTGCGGGAGCCAGGCGTTCGGGATGGGGACGTTCATCCGACGATTGTAGCGGGCGGGGCCGATCCGGTTCCTGTCGGACCGCGCTTGGGTGCGACCGCGGTGTCCGATCGCGGGGTTGGCGATGGCGGACGCGCGCCGGGTCGGCGCTACACCGATCCTGCGAATCCCAGCTGACGCCAGGCCTCGTAGACCGCGACCGCCACGCTGTTGGACAGGTTGAGGCTGCGGCTTTCCGGGCGCATCGGCAGGCGCAGGCGCTGATCGGGCGGAATGGCGTCCAGCACCTCATCCGGAAGGCCGGCGGTTTCGCAGCCGAACAGCAGCGCGTCGCCTTCGCTGTAGCGGGCATCCACGTGGGCCAGGCGGCCGCGGGTGGAGTAGGCGAACACGCGCGGCTCGCCGAGCGCGGCCAGGCAGGTGGGCAGGTCGTCGTGCACCGTGACGCGGGCGTACTCGTGGTAGTCCAGCCCGGCGCGGCGCAGGCGGGCGTCGTCCAGTTCGAAGCCGAGCGGGCGGATCAGGTGCAGCGAGGCGCCGGTGTTGGCGCACAGGCGGATGGCATTGCCGGTGTTCGGCGGGATCTCGGGACGGAAGAGGATGACATGCAGCATCCGCCCATTATCCGCTGCGCGGCCCGTCGATGGGCCGGCGGTCGATCGCTTCGAATGCTCAGCTTTCCACGCGCGGGCAAACGACGCCGTCGGGCGGTAGCATGCAGGCGCCTGGCACGGCCAGCGTCACGCCGAGCGCGGCACCGTCGCCGGCGCCGGCCAGTTGCACCGGACCGGGCATGAACAACATCGAGGCCATGATCCAGCCGCATACCAGCAGGCAGGCGGCGAACAGGCTGCGCAGCAACAGGGTTTCGAATTTCATGGCGGCGTTCCTTGGACAGGGGGTGGGATCCTTGCCCACGTAGTGGCAAGGCTCGTGCCAGCCGCGATGGATCGCTAAAGCGTTGATCCATATAGGCGTCCTGGCGATGCGACGAGCCGCGCGGGTTGTCCGCGGACACTGCGAGGTCCGTGGGCGGACACCATCCGGACAGCCATGGCCTTTGTCGCTTGTGCTGGTTTGCCCCGGACCGATAGCCTCGGTCCTCTTTCGTGAGACAGGAGGTTCACCGTGGCAAAGCGTTCCCCACCCAAGACCGTGCTGGCGCTGATCGCCGCCAGCCTGCTGGCTGGACCGGCCCTGCTGCCGGCGCAGGCCGCCGATGCGCCGGCCGCCCAGGCGCAAAAGATCCCCGAGCTGAAGTACGAGCGCTTCACCCTGCCCAACGGGCTGACGGTGGTGGTGCACGAGGATCACAAGGCGCCTGTGGTGGCGGTGAGCGTGTGGTACCACGTGGGCTCCTCCTACGAACCGAAGGGCAAGACCGGCTTCGCGCACCTGTTCGAACACCTGATGTTCCAGGGCTCGGAGAACCACAAGGACGAGTATTTCAAGCCGTTCGAGCTGGCCGGCGCCACCGACCAGAACGGCACCACCTGGCTCGATCGCACCAATTACTTCGAGACGGTGCCCACCACCGCGCTGGACATGGCGCTATGGATGGAATCGGATCGCATGGGCCACCTGCTCGGCGCGATCGGCCAGAAGGAGCTGGACGAGCAGCGCGGCGTGGTGCAGAACGAGAAGCGCCAGGGCGAGAACGAGCCCTACGGCCGAGTCAGCGAGCTGATCCAGGCCGAGGCCTTTCCGGCCAACCATCCCTACCATCACGACACCATCGGCTCGATGGCCGACTTGAACGCCGCCTCGCTCGGCGACGTCAAGCAGTGGTTCAAGGACTATTACGGCGCCGCCAACACAGTGGTGGTGCTGGCCGGCGATATCACGCCGGCGCAGGCGAAGCAGAAGATGCTCAAGTACTTCGGCGACATCGGCGCTGGCCCGGCCGTGCCGCGACCGCAGGTGTGGGTGACACCGCGCGGGAAGTCCACCCGCGGCACGATGACCGACAACGTCGCCCAGGCGCGCATCTACCGCGAGTGGAACGTGCCTTCGCGCAACGACGTCGAGCTCAACCAGCTGCAGCTGGCCGCCGCGGTGCTCGGCGGCGGCAAGACCTCGCGTCTTTACCAGCGCCTGGTCTACAAGGACAAGCTCGCCGACGACGTTTCGGTCGACATCGAGCAGCACGTGCTGGCCAGCCTGTTCGAGCTGCAGGTGGACGTGAAGAAGGGCGCCGACCCGGCGAAGGTCGAGGCCGCCGTGGCCGACGAGTGGGCCAGGTTCCTCAAGGATGGTCCGACCGCCGATGAGCTCGAGCGCGTCAAGACCGGCATCCGCGCGGCGTTCGTGCGCGGCCTGGAGCGGGTCAACACGCAGGCTTCGATCCTGGCCGAGGGCCAGCTCTACCAGGGTGACCCCGGTTCCTACCTGATGGATTTCGACGCGCTGATGGCAGCTACCCCGACCAGCGTCAAGGCCTCGGCCAACCGCTGGATCGCCAAGGGCGACTACACCCTCACCGTCGCGCCCGGCAAGGTCGAGGACACCGACTTCGCCACCTATGCCGGCCGCCCCGCACAGCCGGGCAAGCCGATGGACGAGCTGTCGGCCAAGGGCGAATACACCACCGTCAAGAGCCCGGTGGACCGTGCCAAGGGCGTGCCCGAGGTGACCCAGTTCCCCAGCCTCACCTTCCCGACCCTGCAGCACGGCAAGCTCGCCAACGGCATCGAAGTCACTCTGGCCGAGCGCCACGAAGTACCGGCGACGCAAGTGCAACTGCTGTTCGACGCCGGTTACGCCGCCGACCAGGGTCGCAAGCTGGGCACCTCCAGCTTCACGATGGCGATGCTCGATGAGGGTACCAAGGATCTCGATTCGGTCGAGATCGCCAAGCGCGAGCAGCGACTGGGCGCGCAGATCGGCAGCGGCTGCGGGCTGGACTCCTGCAACGTCTCGCTCAATGCATTGAACGACAAGCTCGAGCCGTCGCTTACGCTGTTCGCCGACATCGTGCGCAATCCGGCCTTCCGCACCGGCGACATCTCCCGCCTGCGCGGCCAGTGGCTGGCGCGCATCGCGCAGGAGAAGAGCCAGCCGATCGGCATCGCCCTGCGCACGCTGCCGCCGCTGCTCTACGGCGAAGGCCATGCCTACGCGATTCCGTTCACCGGCTCGGGCACCGTCACGTCGATCACCGCGCTCGACGCCAATGACATGCGCCGTTTCATGGGCGACTTCATTCGTCCTGACAACGTCAAGATCCTGGTCGCCGGCGACACCACGCTGGACGCGGTCATCCCGCAGTTGGACAAGGTGTTCGGCGACTGGAAGCCGGGCGCGGGCAAGGTGCCGGCCAAGAACCTCGCCAAGGTGGCGGCGCCCGGCACCTCGCGCGTCTACCTGATCGACCGCCCCGGCGCGCAGCAGAGCCTGATTCTGGCCGGCGGCCTGGCACCTTCGACCAAGGTCGACAACAACCTGGCGATCGAGACCATGAACGGCGCGTTCGGCGGCACCTTCACCTCGCGCCTGAACATGAACCTGCGCGAGGACAAGCACTGGGCGTATGGCGCCTACAGCTTCATGCCCGACGCACTCGGCCAGCGACCGTTCCTGATGTACGCGCCGGTGCAGACCGACAAGACCGCGCCGTCCGCGCAGGAGATCCTCTCCGAGGCGCGCGGCGTGGTCGGCAAGCATCCGCTGAGCGCCGAGGAAATCGCCAAGATCAAGGAGGGCGACGTGCGCAGCCTGCCTGGCGAGTACCAGACCACCTCCGCGGTGATGGATGCGCTGGAGGACATCGCCCTTTACGACCGTCCTGACAACTGGATCCAGACCGAGAAGGCGCGCATCCAGGCGCTGACGGATCCGCAGGTGCAGGCGACCGCCAACGAGGTGATCCATCCGGATCACCTGACTTGGGTGATCGTCGGCGACCTCAAGAAGATCGAGGCACCCGTGCGTGCGCTGAAGCTGGGCAAGGTGCAGGTGCTCGACGCCGACGGCAAGCCGGTGAAGTAAGGCGGCACGATCCCGCCCATCCGGTTTCCACGGGACGGATGGGCGGGAGCTTTCCTGCACGCAGGCAAACGGTGTGGCGCCACTTCGTGTCCGCCGTCCGCGCTCCACGCTACGATGGCGTTCGTCCCAGCTTTCCCTCCGGAGCCCCTTCATGCGCAAGACCCCGCTGCTGCTCGTCCCCGTCCTGCTCCTCGGCGCCTGCACCTGGGGCATCACCCTCAACGACGCGGGCAAGCAGGTGCGCACGGCCTGGAACGGTGACGTCTCGCAGTGCCGCGACCTGGGCAAGGTCACCGTCTCGGTGATGGAACGCGTCGGCCCGGTCGACCGCAACGACATCAAGGTGCGCGACGAACTGGAAGTGATGGCCCGCAACGAAGCGGCCAAGATGAGTGCCGACACGGTCAAGCCGTTGGGCGAGCCGGTCGATGGCGAACAGGCTTGGGGCGCCTACCAGTGCGGCAGCGCGCGTCCGGCCCCGACCACGCAGCCGGCCACGCAGCAGCCGGCGCCCACCGCCAGCGGCGTGCAGACCTATCCGATCCAGGGCAGCTGACCGTCCGTCGCGCCTGTGCCTCGGCCATGCCGGGGCGTTCCATGCATAGCCGCGAACGCACCCGCGCCTGACGCGCGGGTGCCTGCTTTCCATGCGCCCGCGTACGCCCGTGCGATAGCCAGCGCGCGCCGTTCGGGCGAAAATGGCGGTCTTGTCTTTCTTCGCGGCGCGGCCTCGGCCCTGCCGCGCTTCCCCGCATGCCTTTGCACGAGAGGTCACGCAGACGATGTCCCAGGCTCCCAAGATTCTCTACACGCTGACCGACGAAGCGCCGTTCCTGGCCACCCAGTCGCTGCTGCCGATCGTCGAGGCGTTCGCGCACACCGCAGGCATCGACGTGGAAACCCGCGACATCTCGCTGGCCGGGCGCATCCTCTCGCAGTTCCCCGAATACCTGAAGGAAGACCAGCGCATCGCCGACGACCTGGCCGAGCTCGGCCAGCTGGCCACCACGCCGGACGCCAACATCATCAAGCTGCCCAACATCAGCGCCTCGGTGCCGCAGCTTAAAAGCGCGATCAAGGAGCTGCAGCGCCAAGGTTACGCCCTGCCGGACTATCCCGACGAGGTCCATGGCGACGTCGAGCAGTACAACATCAAGGCGCGCTATGACAAGGTCAAAGGCAGCGCGGTCAACCCGGTGCTGCGCGAAGGCAATTCCGACCGCCGCGCCCCGGCGTCGGTGAAGAGCTACGCGCGCAAGCATCCGCACAAGATGGGCAAGTGGAGCGCCGACTCGAAGACCCGTGTGGCGTACATGGACGGCGGCGATTTCTACGGTTCCGAAAAGTCGGCCACGATGGACAAGGCCGGCGCCCTGAAGATCGAGCTGGTCGGCAAGGACGGCGCCGCCACGGTGCTCAAGGAAAAGGTCGCCGTGCAGGCCGGTGAAGTCGTCGATGCGGCGGTGATGAGCCGCGCCGCGCTGGCGCGCTTCGTCGACGGCGCGATCGCCGACGCCAAGGCAGGCGGCGTCCTGTTCTCGCTGCACCTGAAGGCCACCATGATGAAGGTCTCCGACCCGATCATGTTCGGCGTGGTGGTGCGCGAGTTCTACAAGGACGTGCTCGCGAAATACGCCGCCGAGCTCAAGCAGGTCGGTTTCGACGCCAACAACGGCATCGGCGATCTCTACGCGCGCCTGTCCCAGCTGCCCGAAGACAGGCAGGCGGCGATCAAGGCCGACATCCAGGCCGAGTACGCGAAGCGTCCGGCGCTGGCGATGGTCAACTCCGACAAGGGCATCACCAACCTGCACGTGCCGTCCGACGTGATCGTCGACGCCTCGATGCCGGCGATGATCCGTGACTCGGGCAGGATGTGGAACGCCAGGGGCGAGCTCCAGGACACCCTTGCGCTGATCCCCGACCGCAGCTACGCCGGCATCTATCAGGCCGTGATCGCGGACTGCAAGGTGCACGGTGCGTTCGATCCGGCCAGCATGGGCTCGGTGCCCAACGTCGGCCTGATGGCGCAGAAGGCCGAGGAATACGGCTCGCACGACAAAACCTTCCAGATCGCCGCCGACGGCACCGTGCGCGTGACCGACCAGGATGGCCACGCGGTGTTCGAGCATGCGGTCGAAGCCGGCGACATCTGGCGCATGTGCGAAACCCGCGACGCGCCGATCCAGGACTGGGTCAAGCTGGCGGTCACCCGCGCGCGCCTCTCCGGCACGCCGGCGGTGTTCTGGCTGGATCCTGCGCGTGCGCACGACGCGCAAGTCATCGCCAAGGTCGAGCGCTACCTAAAGGACCACGACACCGCCGGCCTGGACATCCGTATCCTGTCGCCGGTCGAGGCCATGCGCGTCTCGCTGGAGCGCATCCGCAAGGGCCAGGACACCATTTCGGTGACCGGCAACGTGCTGCGCGACTACCTCACGGACCTGTTCCCGATCATGGAGCTGGGCACCAGCGCCAAGATGCTCTCGATCGTGCCGCTGATGGCCGGCGGCGGCCTGTTCGAGACCGGCGCCGGCGGCTCCGCGCCCAAGCACGTGCAGCAGTTCGTCGAAGAGGACTACCTGCGCTGGGATTCGCTGGGCGAGTTCCTCGCGTTGGCCGCCTCGTTCGAGCATTTGGCCGAGCGCTATGGCAACCAGCGCGCCGCCGTGCTGGCCAAAGCGCTGGACGAGGCCAACGGCAAGATCCTGGACAACAACAAGTCGCCCGCGCGCAAGGTCGGCGAGCTCGACAACCGCGGTAGCCACTTCTACCTGGCGCTGTACTGGGCGCAGGCGCTGGCCGCGCAGGACGAGGATGCCGGACTGAAGGCCACCTTCGCGCCGCTGGCCAGAACCCTGGCGGACAACGAGGCGACCATCGTGGCCGAGTTGAACGGCGCGCAGGGCAAAGCCGTGGACATCGGCGGCTACTACCACCCCGACCTGGCGCGCACGAGCGCGGCGATGCGACCGAGCAAAACCTTCAACGACGCGCTGGCGATGCTGGAAGGCTAAACAAAAAGGGCGCCCCGGGGCGCCCTTTTTTTGCGGTCGCACCGAGTCGCGTCCACGACGGCTAGGTTTCGGCACTCGCCCGATCCAGCACCGCGATCTCATCCGGCGCCAGCGCGAGTTTCACCGCGCCCAGCAGCTCGTGCAATTGTTCCACGCTGGTGGCGCTGGCGATCGGCGCGGTGAGCCCGGGTCGGGCGATCAGCCAGGCCAGCGCGACCTGCGCGGGCGTGGCCTGGTGGCTGGCGGCGACGCGGTCGAGGGCGTCGAGGATGCCCAGCCCGCGGGGGTCCAGGTATTTGCGCACGCCGTTCCCACGCGCGCGACTCTTGGCCAGATCCGCCTCGCTGCGGTATTTGCCGGAAAGGAAACCGCTGGCCAGCGCGTAGTAGCTGATCACGCCGACCTGCTCGCGCCGGATCAGCGGCTCCAGCTCGCGCTCGTAGCCGGCACGGCGCAGCAGGTTGTATTCCGGCTGTAGCGATTCGTAGCGGGGCAGCCCGTGTTCGGCCGAGACCTTCAGCGCTTCGGCAAAGCGGTCGGCGGTGTAGTTGGAGGCGCCGATGACGCGCACCTTGCCCTGTTCGATCAGCCGTCCGAACGCGCCCAGCGTCTCGCTCAGCGGTATCGAGGCGTCATCCTCGTGCGCCTGGTAGAGGTCGATGCAGTCGACCTGCAGGCGTCGCAACGAGCCTTCGACCGCTTGCTGGATATTGACCGGTGACAGGCCCGGTTGTTCGGCCCACTTGGCCACCTTGGTGGCGATGACCACCTGGTCGCGCTTGCCGCTGGCCTTGAGCCAGCGGCCGATGATGGTTTCCGATTCGCCGCCGCGGTTGCCCGGCACCCAGGCCGGATAGACATCCGCGGTGTCGATCAGGTTGAAGCCGGCGCCGATGAAGGCATCGAGCAACTCGAAGGAGCGCTTCTCGTCCGCGCTCCAGCCAAACACGTTGCCACCAAAGGCGAACGGGGCGATGGAAAGTGGCGAGCGGCCGAGCGGGCGCAATTGCATGGAAATTTCTCCGGGGACGGGAATTCCCATGAAATGGAGCGGAGCTGCGAGGGAATCAACTGCAGGAGCGCTCCTGCAGTCCGGCTCGTGGCGGTCGGGCGCCGTGATCAGCTGATCAACGCAGCACGCAGTGCGTCGCGCCAGCGCAGCATCGGCGGCACCGGTTTCACGACCGGGGCCGTGCGGCGACCGCGTGTCTCGCGCGCGTCCTCGCGCCAGCGCAGGTCGGTGGGCAGGGCGTGGCCATGCAGGTACAGCAACTGCTTCCAGAACGGTTTCACGGGAACCTCCGGGGGGGATGTGTTGCCTTGGGGTGTGCTCAAGGTACGTCGCCGTCGGCCCGCCAAAAAGCGATATATTCGCAAGCCAGCCTTGAGCGCATTTCAAGGCTCAACTTGCACTGGGAGGCCGACCTCGTGAGCCATGTTCCGCTTGGTCTGTTGCAACAGTTCGTGCGGGTGGCCCGCGTGGGCAACCTGTCGCGCGCGGCGGTGCAGGCCAACCTCACCGTCAGTGCGCTGAGCCACCAGATCCGCCAGCTGGAAGATCGCCTCGGCCGCCGCCTGTTCGAGCGCGGCCCGCGCGGCGTCACGCTCACCACCGAGGGCTGCGGCTTGCTCGAGGCGGTGGGCGAGCACTTCGATGGCATCGACCACGCGCTGGCGCGCTATCGCGAGCGGCGGCACGACTCGCTCACGCTGAGCGCAAGCTCGGGAATCATGTCCAGCTGGCTGGTGCCGAGGCTGCCCGGGCTGGTCGCCGCGCACCCGGAACTGGAACTCAACCTGCAGTCGGGCACCACGTTGGTGGATTTCGAGCGCGAGCCGGTCGACGCCGCGTTGCGCTACGGCCGCGGCCAGTGGACGGGGCTCACCAGCGAACGGCTGTTCGGCGAGTGGCTGGCGCCGGTGGCCACGCCCGAGCTGATCGCGCGCATGGGCGGGGCCGATCCACACCAGCTCGGCGACTGGCCGTTGCTGGGCGATCCGGGCGACCGCTGGCGCGAATGGTTCGCGGAGGTGAGCGGCACGCCACCCAAGCGCTACGTGGCGCATTTCGACAGCACCGACGCGTTGCGCCACGCGGCGCTGGAGGGCCTGGGCGTGGGGCTGGGACGGATGGTCAGCTCGCGCTCGCTGATCGACGCCGGCCGGCTGGTGGTGCTGGGCGACCGTTACCTGCCGATCCAGGAGGCCTACTGGCTGGTCTATCCGCCGCGCTCGGAGGAGCACCGCGGCCTGCAGGTGTTCCGCGAATGGCTGCTCGGCGAGGCCGAGGCGTACTGCACGCAGATGCCGCGGCTGCGCGAGGTCAAGCCCGCGAAGGCCTGACCTGCAGGAGCAAAGTTCACGCGCGCAGCACCGCTGCTCCCGGGTTTCTTCGAGGGCCGGCGCGCGGCATCATCTCAGGTTTCCGCCCGCCTGGAGCCGCCCATGAAATCCCGTGCCGCCGTCGCCTGGCAGGCAGGCAAGCCACTGTCGATCGAGGACGTGGAGGTGGCCGGTCCGAAGGCCGGCGAAGTGCTGGTGCGCATCGTTGCCACCGGCGTCTGTCACACCGATGCGTTCACCCTCTCCGGCGCCGATCCGGAGGGCCTGTTCCCGGCGATCCTGGGCCACGAGGGCGGCGGCATCGTGGAAGAGGTGGGCGAGGGCGTGACCACGCTGGCCGTGGGTGACCACGTCATCCCGCTGTACACGCCCGAGTGCGGCACCTGCGAATACTGCCGCTCGGGCAAGACCAACCTCTGCCAGCGCATCCGCGCCACCCAGGGCCAGGGGCTGATGCCCGACGGCACGTCCCGGTTCTCCAAAAACGGCCGGATGATCCATCACTACATGGGCACCAGCACCTTCAGCGAATACACGGTGCTGCCCGAGATCGCCGTGGCGAAGATCAACAAGGCCGCGCCGCTGGAGAAGGTCTGCCTGCTCGGCTGCGGCATCACCACCGGCATCGGCGCGGTGCTCAACACCGCCAAGGTCGAGCCGGGCGCGAGCGTGGCAGTGTTCGGGCTGGGCGGTATCGGGCTGTCGGTAGTGCAGGGCGCGGTGATGGCGAAGGCCGGGCGGATCGTTGTGGTAGATACCAATCCGTCCAAGTTCGCGATGGCGAAACTGCTGGGCGCCACCGATTGCGTCAATCCGAAGGACTACCCCGACATGCCGATCCAGCAGGCGATCGTGGAGCTCACCGGCGGCGGCGTGGACTATTCGTTCGAGTGCATCGGCAACGTGGACGTGATGCGCGCGGCGCTGGAGTGCTGCCACAAGGGCTGGGGCGAGTCGATCATCATCGGCGTGGCCGGCGCCGGGCAGGAGATCCGCACGCGGCCGTTCCAGCTGGTGACCGGGCGCGTGTGGCGCGGCTCGGCGTTCGGCGGGGTCAAGGGCCGCTCGCAACTGCCAGGCTACGTCGAGCGCTACCTGGCGGGCGAGATCAGGATCGACGAGATGGTCAGCCAGGAGCTGCCCCTCGAACGGATCAACGAGGCGTTCGATGCCATGCACGAAGGCCGCGTGATCCGCTCGGTGGTCCGCTACTGACCTGCTTCCCTTCCCCGCTCGCGGGAAGGTGCCCGAAGGGCGGACGGGGAAGCCTCGAAGGGGTCGGTTTGGGCTTTCCGCCAGGGTCAACTGTCGCACCACCCGGCATTCGCGGGGGAAGGCCCGCGACCTGGCGCTCGGCTAGAATGCGCGCGCCTCCCCGGCACTCCCCCAAAGGATCCCCATGCAACGCACCGCCATCCTCGTCGACGGCGCCTTCTTCCTTGCCCGTTACCGCAAGGTCTGGGGCGAGCGCGATGCCAATGACGCACGCACCGTGGCCAAGACTGTGTTCGGCATGGCGCTGGAACACCTCAAGGCGCTGGATCGTCCGCGCGAGTCGATGTACCGGATTTTCTTCTACGACTGCCCGCCGCTGGAAAAGGTGCTGGTGCGCCCGCTCAGCGGCGAGGCAGTGGACTTCTCGCGCACCGGCGCGGCAGCGTTCCGCCGCGAGCTCCACGACCAGCTGCGGCGCCAGCGCAAGATGGCGCTCAGGCTCGGTCGGCTGGCCGAGCGCGGCGAATGGAAACTCCGGTTCACTGCCTACCAGCAGCTGCGCGAGGGCACCCTGGCGTGGGAGGATCTGGGCGACGAGCACTTCGAGCCGGACATGCGCCAGACCCAGGTGGACATGAAGATCGGCATCGATATCGCCGCGCTTACCTACAAGAAACTGGTCGACCAGATCATCCTGGTCGCCGGCGACGCGGATTTCATCCCGGCGGCCAAGCTCGCCCGCTACGAGGGCATCGACTTCATCCTCGACCCGATGTGGCAGGGTATAGCCCCGGACCTGCACGAGCACATCGACGGATTGCAGTCGGTCTGCCCGCGCCCATTCTGAAGCATTCGCCCCACGCATGGCCGTAAGGAGACACGATGAAGAGCCTGCTGCTTTGTAGCTTCTGCACCGCCGCGCTGATGGCCCTGCCGGCCATTGCGCAGGACCAGCCCGCCGACGCGCTGGTACCGCCGACCAGCGCCAGTGACTACACCGCCACCCAGCTGGACCAGGTCATCGGCGGCGACTGGCGTCCGGCCGACCAGCGCGCGCGCGACACGTATCGCCACCCGAAGGAGACGCTGACGTTCTTCGAGTTGCGTCCGGACCAGACGGTGATCGAGATCACCCCGGGCGGCGGCTGGTACGCGCAGATCCTGGCGCCGCTGCTGCGCGACAACGGTCATTACATTGCCGCCGAAAAGCAGCCGTCCGCCGATGAGGAGGCGCGCAGCGACGACAGCGCATTGCGCAAACTCTTCGCCGCGCACCCGGCACAGTTCGGCCAGGCCGCGATAGTGACCTTCGATCCCAAGGCGCCGGTGGTCGGCCCTCCGGCCTCGGCCGACCGCGTGCTGACCTTCCGCAACGTGCACAACTGGGCGATGGACGGCAGCGCGCAGGCGATGTTCAAGGCCTTCTACACGGTACTCAAGCCCGGCGGCGTGCTTGGTATTGTCGACCATCGCGCCGATGCCGGCGCCTCGCTGGACGAGGTCAAGGGCAGCGGCTACCTGCCGGTGGACTACGTCGTGAAGCTCGCCACCGATGCCGGTTTCGTGCTGGACGGCCGCAGCGAGATCAACGCCAACCCGAAGGACGACCACGACCACCCCAAGGGCGTGTGGACGCTGCCGCCCACGCTGGCGCTGGGCGAGCAGGACAAGGCCAAGTACCTGGCGATCGGCGAATCCGACCGCATGACGCTCCGCTTCGTGAAGCCGGAGGCGCCCGCGCACGCAGCCTCCGCGCCGTGACGGATGCTCGTCGCGCTCAACAAGCCTTATGGCGTGCTGTGCCAGTTTTCCGGTGACGGCAGCCGGCCGACGCTGGCCGGCTTCGTGCGCGAAAAAGACGTCTATCCGGCCGGACGGCTGGATCACGACAGCGAAGGCCTGCTGCTGCTGACTGACGACGGCCGCCTGGCGCACCGGCTGACCGACCCGCGCCACAAGCAATCGAAGACCTACCTGGTGCAGGTGGACGGCGCGATCACCGACGAGGCGATCGCCGCGCTGCGCCGGGGCGTCACGCTCAACGATGGCCTCACCTTGCCGGCCGGTGTCGAACATGCGGCCGAGCCGGACTGGCTGTGGCCGCGCGACCCGCCGGTGCGTTTTCGCAAGACCATCCCCACCAGCTGGCTGAGCATCACCTTGCGCGAGGGTCGCAACCGTCAGGTAAGGCGGATGACGGCGGCGGTCGGCTTTCCGACACTGCGGCTGATCCGCGTGCGCATCGGCGACTGGGCGCTGGACGGCCTGGCGCCGGGTGAAACCCGCCGGCTCTTATAGGTGGGCTTCAGCCCGCCATGCCGCCACCATTCATCGATGAGTTGAAGCCCACCCTGCGGTCTCCAGCCATGCCCACCTTCAAAGACCATTTCTCCGGCCACGCCGCGCTCTATCGCGACGCCCGACCACTGCCACCGGCGGACTGGTTTGCCTGGCTCGCCGGCCAGGCGCCGGACACCCAGCTGGCCTGGGATGCCGGTTGCGGCAACGGCCAGGCCAGCCTGGGGTTGGCGGCGCATTTCGAACGCGTGGTGGCGACCGATCCCAGCGCCACGCAGGTTGCCCAGGCGAGCGCGCACCCATCCATCGACTACCGCGTGGAACCGGCCGAGCACAGCAGCCTGGCGCCTGGCAGCGTGAGCCTGGTGAGCGTGTCGCAGGCGCTGCACTGGTTCGACCTGGAAGCCTTTTACGCGCAAGTGCGCCGTGTCGCCAAACCGGGAGCGCTGCTGGCAGTATCGGCCTACGGCAACTGCAGCGTGGACCGGGCGGTAGATGCCGTCGAATGGAAGCTCTACGCCGGGACGCTCGGTGCCGACTGGCCGCCGGAACGCGCGCTGGTGGATAGCGGCTATCGCGAACTGGCGTTCCCGTTCGACCTCGTGCCTGCGCCAAGCTTCGCCATGCATGCGCAATGGAACCTGGCGCAGTTCCTTGCCTACTTGGGCTCGTGGTCGGCCACGCAGCGGCATCTGAAGCGCACGGGCATCGACCCGGTCGAAGCGGCGACCTCCGCGCTGGCCGACGCCTGGGGCGAGCCGGGAAGGGTGCGTACCGTGCGCTGGCCTTTCTTCACCCGCGTCGGCCGCCTCTGACCCCGGCCTTCTTCTGCGAAGGAGCCGCGGGTGTTACAGCCCGAAGAACGCTGCGGCGGCGGCCGTGCTGTTCGCCGCCGTCACCTCGACCGGCTCGCCACGATCGCGCGCCACTTCCTCGCAGATGTGTTTCAGATACATCGGCTCGTTGCGTCGATGGCTCGGCGGGGGGCGCACGGTGCGTGGCAGCAGGTAAGGCGCGTCGGTTTCGAGCATCAACCGGTCCGCGGGAATCTCGCGCACGAACTCGCGCAGGTGCGTGCCACGCCGCTCGTCGCAGATCCAGCCGGTGATGCCGATATGGCAGTCCAGTGCGAGGTAGTCGTGCAGCGCCTCGCGGGTGTCGGTGAAGCAGTGCACCACGGCTGCCGGCACGCGGTCGCGGTAGCGCCTGAGCAGAGCCAGGAAATCTGCATGGGCGTCGCGCTGGTGCAGGAACAGCGGCCTGCCCAGTTCGGCGGCGATGGCGAGCTGTTGCTCGAACACGCGCAACTGCACGTCGCGCGGCGAGTAGTTGCGGTGGTAATCCAGACCCGTCTCGCCGACCGCCCGGACTTCGGGCAGTCGCGCCAGTTCGCGCAGGCGCGCATCGGTGGATTCGTCGTAGTCGATCGCGTGGTGCGGATGCACGCCCGCGGTTGCCCACAGCACGCCGGGATGTTCGTGCGCCAATGCCACGGCCTGCTCGCTGCCATCGCGCGAGGCGCCGGTCACCATCATCCGTGTGACGCCCTGCGCCGTCGCCCGCGCAAGCACGTCGGCGAAGTCGTGGCGGAAGGATTCGTGCGTGAGGTTGGCGCCGATGTCGATCAGCTGCATGGCAGGTCCGCAAAAGCGCGCATTGTTGCAGAGCGGGCCCGATTGGCAAGGCGCGCAGCCGTCCAGCCCGCTGTCACATCGGGGCGACAAATGAACCCCTAGCTTGCAGGTCGACGACGGCAAGGAAGCAGTGGGGGCGTTGGTGATGCGGTCACGCGACAGCCGGCAGGACGCGCCCATGGCGACCGTCGTCGACGGAAGCGGGGTTTCAGGACTCCGTGCAGTACTGCCCGCCGTGCAAGGCGGCGGGTGCTCAAAACCGGGGAATCACTTCATGGCAAATCGTATGCGGATCGGGGCGCTGCTCGGCGCTTCCATGGCCTTCGCCTTCTCGATGGCGGCGCACGCCGCCGGTACCACCGGCGGACTCGGCGGCACCCACTACAACATCAGCTCGCTCAAGAGCGACGGCCATTACGACCGCTTCATCGTGACCTGGCGACCAGGCAGCGCCGAGCGCGCCAATCCGTCTTTCATGCGCCAGAGCATGGGCGCGGCGCTGTCCCGCGCAGGTCTGGTGCGCGCCACGCTCGGTGCGCAGGGCATGATGCAGGCGCCCGTGCAGGCCAGCTACGGACGACGGCTGGCGATCGGAGCCGACGTGCTGCGCACCTCGCGCAAGCTCGACCGCGACGAAGCCGTCGCGCTGATGGCGCAGCTGGCCAGCGACCCGGCCGTGCTGCACGTGGCGCCGGACGTTCTGCGCCGCCCGGTGAGCGACATCGCCGCGCCGGCCTCGCTGCATCCGTCGGCCTTCCGTCCGACCGATACCGACTACGCCAGCTACCAGTGGGACCTGAAGGCGCCCAGCGGCCGCGCCACGATTTCCGGTGACCGCAACTACGGCGGTTCCCACGTCAATGCGGCGTGGGACCTGGCCGACGGCAAGGGCGTCGTGATCGCCGTGCTGGACACCGGCATCACCACGCACGTGGACGTCAACACCAAGCTCGCCGGCGCCGGCTACGACTTCATCACCGACGCGTTCCTTTCCGGTCGCAAGACCGACGGCCGCATCCCCGGCGGCTGGGACCCCGGTGACTGGACCACCGGCAAGCCGTGGCAATCGATGTGCACGGACGAGTTCAACCCGCCGCAGCCCAGTTCCTGGCATGGCACGCACGTCGCCAGCACGGTGGGCGCCGAACGCACGAACAATGGCGTCGGCCTGGCCGGCATTGCCTACCGTGCGCGGGTGCTGCCGATCCGCGTGCTCGGCCATTGCGGCGGCTACGACAGCGACATCAGCGACGCGATCATCTGGGCCGCTGGCGGCCACGTCGATGGCGTGCCGGACAACACCCATCCTGCGCAGGTGATCAACCTCAGCCTCGGCGGTTACGGCCAGTGCACGGCGGACGATCCGATGGGGCAGGCGATTGCCCTGGCCAACCGGCGCGGCGCGGTGGTGGTGGTCGCGGCGGGCAACGACAACGACAACGCGAAGTATTTCTCGCCCGCCAGCTGCCCGGGAACCATCACGGTTGCGGCTACCGGCATCACCAGCCGGCGTGCGTACTACTCCAACTACGGGCGCACGGTCGACCTGGCCGCGCCGGGCGGCGGCATCTACGCGGGCGACCGCAACAGCGGCGAGCAGGTCGCGGACGGCTTCGTCTGGCAGGCGATCAACAGCGGCACCACCAAGCCGGTGGCCGATGACTCCAGCTATGCCGGCTACGCGGGCACGTCCCAGGCGACTCCGCATGTCAGCGGCACCGTGGCGTTGATGCAGGGCGCGCGACTTGCCCGCGGCCTCCGGCCACTGTCGCCCGCCGCGGTGCTGGACATCCTGCAGCGCACCGCCGCCACGCCGAAGGTGATGCCGGATCACCGCATCGGTGCCGGTATCCTGGACGCCTACGCCGCGGTGAACATGGCCATCGCCAAGGGCGTGACCACCAGCCAGCCGGCCGTGCTGGCCAACGGCGTGGCGCTGACGGACCAGGCCGGAGCCAAGGGCAGCCGCGCGGTGTACCGCATCGACGTGCCCGCGGGCACCGGCAAACTGAGCCTGCGCACGACCGGGGGCAGCGGCGACCTCACCCTCTATGTCAACCAAGGCACGCCCGCAACGGCCGACGACTACCACTGCCGCTCCGCGCACGCCGGCACCGGCGAGTCGGTGGTGCTCGACCGTCCGGCGGCCGGCAGCTGGTTCGTCACGCTGGTCGGGCGGACGGACTACAGCGGCGTGGATCTGCTGGGGAAGTACATCGCCGCACGCTGAAAGTGCAGGGGCCGGCTGGAATGGGATGCCGGCCCCAAAGACGCAACAAACCGACTATTCCTAGCAGAACGCCGGCCAAGCGGCTCTTGGAAAATTTCGCAATTGACGCTCCCGTCAACCCCGCATACCGTGACGAAGTTGTCATTTTCACGAAATGGCACCACTAGCAAGGCCCCTGTGCATCGCCGGGGCCCTTCGTCCGTAGGGGGAAAACCATGCTCCACAAGAAGCTCGCCGGCGCGCTGCTCGCCGCGCTCGGCTGCGCCTCGGCGTCGTTGTGCCAGGCTGCGCCCGTCCACGTCCATGCCGGCCGACTCGGCCACCTCGCCCCGGCCGCGCTTGCGGCGCGCCTTGGCCTGGGCAAGGGCAACACTTTCGCCGCCAGCGCGCATGCGCATACCGTTCGCGGCACGACCAAGACGCGCGAGCGGCAGACCTTCCAGGGCGTGCCGGTGTACGGCCGCAGCCTCGTCGTCGAGCGCGACCGCGCCGGCAACGTGGTCAGCGCCGAAGGGGAGGCCGAAGGCAGCCTGCCGACCACGCTGCGCTCGGTACGCCCGCACCTGACCGGCGCGCAGGCGCAAGCCCGGCTCAAGACCAGGCTGGGCCAGCAGCGCGATACGGTCAGCCATGCGCTCAACGAGCTGTTCGTCTATCCGCAGTCCAACGGCAAGGCCCGGCTGGTGTATCGCAGCTCCTACCTGGTCAACGTCGGCGGCCAGCTGTCCCGCCCCACGGCGATCGTCGATGCCAATACCGGACAGGTGATCCGTCACTGGGACGGCCTGACCACCGGCCGTCGCCCGCCCGGCGGCACGCCGGTGGCGATCCAGGCCAACGGTCCCGGCGGCAACGAAGGCACAGGCCTTTATTGGTACGACGGGTCGGGCCCCGGCCAGGAGCTGCTCGACGCCACCCGCATCGGCAACGTCTGCTACCTGCAGAACGACGAAGTGGCCACTTACAACGTGGCCGGCGGTCAGCGCACCACGCTGTGGTCGTTCGGTTGCGCGGGCACCAACCCGGCCGGCTGGACCAGCATGGGTGACCAGATCAACGGCGCCTATTCGGCGATCAACGACGCGCACCACTTCGGTGGCGTGGTCTACGACATGTACAGCAACTGGTTCGGCGCTCCGCCGCTCAGGAACCGTGATGGCAGCGCGATGCAGCTGCACATGTGGGTGCATTACGGCACCAACTACGAGAACGCGTTCTGGGACGGTGCCGAGATGGTGTTCGGCGACGGCGACCAGTACTTCTACCCGTTCGTGGTGCTGGACGTGACTGGCCACGAGATCAGCCACGGGTTCACCGAGCAGCATTCGGGCCTGGAATACACCGGCCAGTCCGGCGGCATGAACGAGGCGTTCTCGGACATGGCCGGCGAGGCGGTGAAGTATTTCGACCGGGGCAGCAACGACTTCCTGGTCGGCGCCGACATGATCAAGCCGGCCACGGTGCCGATGCTGGGCATGGCCGCGCTGCGCGACATGTGCACGCCGAGCAACGACGGCGCGTCGATCGACAATGCCAGCCAGTACAGCGACAGCCTGGATGTGCATTACACCAGCGGCGTCTACAACCGCGCGTTCTGCACGCTGGCCAGGACCGCCGGCTGGAACACGCGCATGGCGTTCGAAGTGTTCCATGACGCCAACGCGCTGTACTGGGCTCCCAACGAGACCTTCGACGGCGGTTCCTGTGGCGTGGAGCAGGCGGCGGTCGATCGCGGCTACAGCGTGATCGACGTGGCCAATGCCTTCGGCGTCGTCGGCGTGGCCTGCGACAGCGCACCCCGCTGAGTCTCCGGTGCCCGCCGCCAGGCGGCGGGCACCGCTCCGATCGGCCTCGCGGGCCGACGAACCCTTTCTTGCGGAGATGCCCGCGGCGCGTGCGCCGCGAGGCCCCGTGCATTGGAGAATCCTCGTGAACAAGATCTACAGCAAAGTCTGGAACCGCGTGCTCGGTGCGCCGGTGGTGGCGTCTGAACTGGCTTCGACGGCCGGCAAGCGCGGCCGCGTCCTCGGTGCGGGAGCGGTGGCAGTAGCACTCGCCACGGTGTTCTCGCTTGCGCCGCAGGCGGCGCACGCGCAGACCGCGCCGGTCAGCTGCACCTACACCACCGATGGCACGACCACCACCGTGCCGGCCACGCCGACGGGCGATGGCTCCTTCGGCTGCGGCGCCAACGCGACCGCGACCGGCAGCGGCGCCACCGCGGTCGGCTCCGATGCCAGCGCGACCGCCGACAGCTCCACTGCCGTGGGCGGGGCCTATACCGATACCGACGGCACGGTCTACACCACCGAGGCCAGCGGCTCGGGCGCCACGGCGCTGGGCGCGGGCTCCGGCGCCGACGGCATCGACAGCACCGCGGTCGGCTCGCTTTCCTACGCCACCGGCCAGGGCTCGTTCGCCGGCGGCACCAATGCCGGCGCGGACGGTTACAACAGCGTGGCGCTGGGCGCCAACTCCGAGGCGACCGACCGCGGCGGCATCGCCATTGGCGGTGGCGATCCGGATCCGGACAACGGTTTCTACGCCACCCTTGCCGAAGGCGAAGGTTCGATCGCGCTGGGTTCGCTGGCGGTGTCCAGCGGTCGCGGCGCGCTGGCGTCCGGTTACCAGACGGTTGCGCTGGGCGACAACGCCACCGCGCAGGGCAGCGGCGCCTGGGCGCAGGGCGCCGGCGCCTCGGCGCTCGGCGCGGCGGCGTTCGCCGGCAACGATGGTGCCACCGCGATGGGCCTGAACGCCGTGTCGACCGGCGTCAACAGCACGGCGCTGGGTACCGACGCCAATGCCAGCGGCTCCTACGCCGTGGGCATCGGTTCGCAGGAAGGCTCCAGTGCACCGGGCGGCGCGCTGGGCGAGCAGTCGACCGCGATCGGTTTCAACAGCGGCGCGCTGGACGCCGGCGGCGTGGCGCTGGGTGGTTACAGCGTGGCCGAAGGCTTCCTTTCCACCGCGCTCGGCTACGGCTCGTACAGCTCCGGTGCGTACTCGCTGGCGGCCGGCGTCGGCGCCGAGAGCGATGGCCAGTCGAGCGTCGCGCTGGGCGACAGCAGCTACGCCGCCGGCCCGAACGACACCGCGCTCGGTGGCGGTGCGCTGGTGCTGGCGGATGGCAGCACCGCACTGGGCGCCAACGCGGCGATCGGTCCGGACGCCACCAACTCGGTGGCGGTCGGCGAAAGCGCCACGGTCGTCGCGCCCTCCGGCACCGCGCTGGGTCAAGGCGCGCTGGTCACCGCCGACGGCGCGGTGGCACTGGGCCAGGGTTCGGTTGCCGACCAGGCGAACACGGTCTCGGTCGGCAGCGCCTCGCAGCAACGCCGGATCACCAACGTGGCTGCCGGCAGTGCGCCCACCGACGCGGCCAACACCGGGCAGGTCGACCAGGCGCTGGCCACCGCCCGTGCCTACACCGACCAGCAGGTCGCTTTCATGAGCACCGACGTGTCCAGCCTGCGGCGGGACATGGACGACCGCTTCCGCACCGTCAACAACCGCGTGGACGCGGTCGGCGCCATGGGCGCGGCGATGTCACAGATGGCGTTCAGCACCCAGGGCATCAACAGCCCCAACCGGCTGGGCGTGGGCGTGGGCGGTTACCACAACCAGGGCGCGCTGGCGGTGGGCTATTCGCGCCAGCTGTCCTCGCACGCCAGCCTGACCTTCGGCGCGGCGGTCAGCGGCAGCGAGACCTCCGGCGGCGTTGGCCTGGGCGTGGGCTGGTAAGCCCCGGGACGAGCCCGCGGACGGCCGGCGCACATGCAGGCGCCGGCCGTTTCACATTGCGCTGAACTTGTGCGCGTGATGTTAGTCGGAAGTTCCACGGCATCTCCCGCCGCGCGCTCGCGCCCGGGCCGGGGGATGTGCTACCAATGGTTTTTCTCGTCGACGCGGGGGGTGTTGACGGGTTGACGTGACTGGCGGGAGACACTGCATGTCGGCAGTTCCAACGCCCGCGGCCACCTGGGCGCTCTCCGTGGACGACCGTGAAGCGGCGGTCTGCGCACTCCTGGTGTCGCGCGGCAATCTCAAGGACAGCGACCTCCATCGCGCGCGCAGGCTGCACGAGGAGGCGCCCGAGGGCACCCTGACCGCGCTGCTGGCGCGGCTCGGGCTGGTGTCCGAGCGCGACCTGGCCGAGGCCTGGTCCGAACTGCTCGGCGTGCCGTTGCTGGCCGCGCGCGACGCGCCGGAGATGCCGCCGGCCGAACCCGAACTCTCCCTGCGTTTCCTCAAGCAGCAACATGTGGTCCCGGTGCGCGAGGGCGAGGACGACCTGGCGCTGGTGGTGGCCGATCCGGCCGATCCGTATCCGCTGCAGGCGGTCGAACTCGCCGCCGGCCGGCCGGTGGCGCTGCGTGTCGGCCTGCGCTCGGAAATCGACGACCTGATCGAGCGCTACTACGGCACCGGCCGTTCGGCGATGGGCACGATCGTGGAAAACCTCGGCGGCGAGGCCAGCGAGGAGGACGACGTCGAGCACCTGCGCGACCTCGCCTCCGAGGCGCCGGTGATCCGCCTGGTCAACCTGATCCTGCAGCGCGCGGTCGAGCAGCGGGCCTCCGACGTCCACATCGAGCCGTTCGAGAATCGCCTTAAAGTGCGCTACCGCATCGACGGCGTGCTGCACGAGGTCGAGGCACCGCCATCGTCCTCGACGGCGGCGGTGATCAGCCGCGTCAAGATCATGGCCAAGCTCAACATCGCCGAACGCCGGTTGCCGCAGGACGGGCGCATCCAGCTGCGCGTGCAGGGCAAGGAACTGGATCTTCGCGTATCCACCGTGCCGACCGCCTATGGCGAATCGGTGGTGATGCGCATCCTGGATCGCGAGTCGGTGGTGTTCGACTTCGAATCGCTGGGCTTCACGCCCGCGTTCGAAAAACGCTTCGTCGAGGTGCTTGAACGTCCCAACGGCATCCTGCTGGTGACCGGCCCGACCGGTTCGGGCAAGACCACCACGCTCTACACGGCGCTGTCGCGGATCAACACGCCGGACGTGAAGATCATCACGGTCGAGGACCCGGTCGAGTACCAGCTCGAGGGCATCAACCAGATTCAGGTCAAGCCGCAGATCGGCTTGGACTTCGCCAACGCGTTGCGCTCGATCATGCGTCAGGATCCGGACGTCATCATGATCGGCGAGATGCGCGACCTGGAGACATGCCGCATCGCGATCCAGTCCGCGCTTACCGGCCATCTGGTGCTATCGACGCTGCACACCAATTCGGCCGCCGGCGGCGTCACGCGACTGCTCGACATGGGCGTGGAGGACTACCTGCTCGGCTCGACCGTGAACGCGATCCTGGCCCAGCGGCTGGTGCGCCGGCTCGATCCGGAAACGGCGATTCCCTACGAGGCCTCGCCCGAGGTCATCGCCGAGTTCGAGCTGGAGAAGTACACCGACGAACGCCCGATCCGCCTGTGGAAGCCCGGCAGCAGTGCCGCCAACCCGACCGGCTATCGGGGCCGGCGCGCGATCGTCGAATTCCTGGTGATGAGCGAGCCGCTGCGCCGGCTCGTGATGAAGCGCGCCGACGCCAGCGAGATCGAGCGCGTGGCCCGCGCCGAGGGCATGCGCACGATGTACGAGGACGGCATCGCCAAGGCGGTCGCCGGCGTGACCACGCTGGAGGAGGTGCTGCGTGTCACGCAGGAAGGCTGATGCCGTGCGAGTCGGCGCCTTTCTTGTTCCCTCTGCCCGCCGGGGAAAGGGCTGGGGTAAGGGGGCGGGGCTCGCGCAAATCCACCCCGGTGTGACGTCAGCTTTTGCTTCGAAGGGCGCAAACACCCGACGCTCCGCCCATCCTTTCCCGCAACCCTTGGCCCCTCACCTCAACCCTCTCCCCCCGCATCTATTAAGGATGGGGCAGAGGGAGCAGTCAGCGCGGGGCCTCTGACATGGCCCAGTTCCGCTACCGCGCCATCAGCGCCGCAGGCGAGATGCTGCAGGGCCAGATCGAGGCCCCCAGCCTGCAGGAGGCGATCGGCCGCTTGCAGGACCAGGGCCATACGCCGCTGGAGGCCAGGCCTGCCGATGCCATGGGCGAAGGCTCGGCGTTCGCCGCGCTGTTCAAGCGCGGTCCCTTTACCGGCGACCAGCTGGCGCAGTTCACCCATCAACTGGCGACCCTGCTCGGTGCGGGCCAGCCGCTGGACCGCGCGCTGGGCATCCTGTTGGAACTGCCCGAGGCCGAGCGCGCCAAGCGGCTGGTCGAGCGCGTGCGCGACCGCGTGCGCGGCGGCACCACGCTGTCGCAGGCGCTGGAGGAGGAACACGGCGTGTTCCCCAAGCTGTACATCTCGCTGGTGCGCGCGGGCGAGGCCGGCGGTTCGCTGGAAGAAACCCTGCGCCGCCTGGCCGAGTACCTCGAGCGTGCCCAGCAGCTGCGCGGCAGCATCGTCAACGCGCTGATCTACCCGGCCTTCCTGATGATCGGCGTGCTCGGCTCGCTGGTGCTGTTGCTCGCCTACGTGGTGCCGCAGTTCGTGCCGATCTTCCAGGACATGCAGGTGCCCATCCCGCTGATCACGCGCGTGGTGCTGTTCATCGGCCAGGTGCTGCAATCGTGGTGGTGGCTGCTCATGATCGTGCTGATCGCGGGCGTCGCGGTGTGGCGCGCGCGCCTGCGCGACCCGGCGCTGCGCATGGCCTGGCACGCGAAGCTGCTGACCATGCGCGTGATCGGGCCGCTGCTGCTCAAGGTCGAGACCGCGCGCATCGCCCGCACGCTGGGCACGCTGCTGAAGAACGGCGTGCCGCTGCTCACGGCGCTGGGCATCGCGCGGCAGGTCACCAGCAACACCGCGCTGGACGACGCACTTGCGCAGGCGTCCGAACAGGTCAAGGGCGGCGGCGGCCTGAGCGCCGCGCTGGCGCGCTCGCAGCGCTTCCCGCGGCTCTCGCTGCAGATGGTGCAGGTCGGCGAGGAAGCCGGGCAGCTGGACACCATGCTGCTGAAAGTCGCCGACACCTTCGACCTCGAATCCAGGCGCGCGATCGACCGCCTGCTGGCCGCCCTGGTGCCGGCGCTGACGATCGTGATGACCGTGCTGGTGGCGATCATCATGGCGGCGATCCTGCTGCCGCTGCTGAGCCTCACGGCGAATATTCAATGATGTGGAGAGTGCAATGAAACACCAACGGACCGGCTCGATGCGCGCGCGGCGCGCCCGCGGCTTCACCCTGCTCGAAATGCTCGCCGTGATCGTGCTGATCGGCATCATCGGCGCGATCGTCGTGCGCCAGGTCGGCGGCAGCGTCGACAAGGGCAAATACGGCGCGGGCAAGGCGCAGTTGATGACGCTGGGACAGAAGATCGAAAACTACTCGCTGGACAATGGCTCGCCGCCGGCCGGCCTCGACGCGCTGGTCAAGAAGCCGCCGAACGCGCCGAACTGGCAGGGCCCGTACGCCAAGCCGTCCGACCTGGTCGACCCGTTCGGCCATGCGTTCGGCTACAAGGCGCCGGGCGAACACGGCAGTTACGACCTGGTGTTCTATGGCCAGGATGGACAGCCCGGTGGCGATGGCTACAGCAAGGACATCGGTAGCTGGCAATGAAAGCGGGGCACGGGAAGCGGGGAACGGGAAACGTGGGACGCAACGCGGCCCCGGCTTTCGCGTACGTCCGGAGCATGTTGCCCGGCGCCCGCGATGAGGCCGCACGTTCCCGGTTCCCTGTCCTCCGTTCCCGGCACGCACCGCGCGCCAGGGGCTTTACCCTGCTCGAGATGCTCGCGGTGATCCTGCTGATCGGCATCGCCGCGGCCGCGGCCGCTGTGTCGGTGACCCAGGGACTGGCCAGCGCACGCACGCGCGCGGCCAGCGTGGAGCTGGCCGCCGCCTTGCGCGCGACCCGCGCGCAGGCCATTGTCAAGGGCACGGAACAGTCCTTCGAGCTGGACACGAAATCGGCCAGCTACCAAGCCGCCGGCGGCAAGGAGGTGGCTCTGCCCAAAGGCATGCGCCTGTCCATCACCAGCGCGCGCGAAGACCAGCCGGACAACCACACCGGGCGCATCCGCTTCTTCCCCGACGGCAGTTCCACCGGCGGCCACATCGTCCTGCAGCGGGGCGAGCGCCGCTGGCAGGTCAACGTCACCTGGCTCACCGGTGCGGTGAGCGTGGTCAATTCATGATCGGGCTGGCAACCGCATGGCCGGGCTCCGCCAAATCGGGCAGGCGCACCTGCGCCGGCGGCTTCACCCTCCTGGAAGTGATCGCCGCGGTGCTGCTGCTGGCGATCACCTTCGCGTCCCTGATGCGGGTGGCCGGCAGCTCGCTCACTCTCACCGCGCGCTCGGCCGAACGCAGCGAGGCGGCGATGTGGGGCCGCAGCCTGCTCGACAGCGTGTTCGTACTGGAACCGATCCGCGTCGGTCGCAGCAGCGGACGCTTCGACCAGCGTTACCGCTGGCAGCTCGACGTGCGGCCGGTGCAGCCGCCGGCGACCGCGCAGGCGAGCGGCCCGCAGCCTCGCGCGCAGGCCTCGCCGCTCAAGCTCTACCGGCTCGACCTGGACGTGATGTGGACCAGCGCAGGGCACGATTACACGGCGCGCTTCAGCACCTTGCGCGTCGGTGGCCCGCAGCCGCAGGGAGCAGGTTCGTGACCTCTGGGCCAAGGAGGCGGGCGGGATACGTCGCCCTGGCGCTGCCCGTGGATACCCGGGCGAGTGGGGGAGCCGTCCGTGTTCTGTCCACTGGTGGTTCCCGGCGTGTCCGTGGCTTCACCCTGCTCGAAACGCTCGCCGCACTGGCCTTGCTCGCGCTGCTGCTGGTGGGCGTGTATTCGGGCATCCGCACCGCTTCGCACAGCGTGCGCTCGGGCACCGCGGCGGTGGAACGGCTCGACGCGGTGCGCTCGGCGCAGCAGTTCCTGCGCAACGAGCTGGCGCAGGCGATGACCCAGCAGCTGGGCAAGAACCCCGAGAACGACGAAGCGATCTTCTTCCGTGGTGCGCCGGGTTCGATGAGCTTCGTCGCGCCCTTGCCCGGTTACCTGGGCAAGCTCGGGCCGCAGGTGCAGACGCTCGAGCTGGTCGCCAACGGCAAGGGCGGGCAGCGGCTGCAGGTCCGCTTCGCGTTGCTGCCGCCCAGCGGCGAGCCGCTCAAGCCCGGTCCGCCGCAGGTGCTGCTGGAGGACGTGCGCGAAGCGAGCTTCCACTATCGCGGGCTGGACGCGCAGGGCCGCATCGGCGCGTGGCGCGACGACTGGCGCCAGGGCGATCAGCTGCCGCAACTGGTGCGCATCGACCTGAAGCTGCCTGGCGCCGGCTACTGGCCGCAGCTGACCGTGCCGTTGCGCGTGGATGCCTCGGCCAATCAGCGCCAGTTCGCGATGCTGGAGGCGACGGGACCGAACGTCGCCTGGAGGCAGCCATGAGCCGGCGTCGGGGCCAGCGGGGCGTCGCGTTGCTGCTGGTGCTGTGGGCGTGCACGCTGTTGGCGATCATGCTCGGTGGTTACGCGATGACCGCGCGCACCGAAGGCCTGCAGGCGCGCTTCCAGTTCGCCCAGGCGCAGGCGCACTATGCCGCCGAGGCCGGCCTCTCCCGCGCGGTTTATGGGCTGCAGGACCCGCGCCTGGCCGAGCGCTGGCTGGCCGACGGCCGGCCCTACACGTTCCGTTTCGATGGTGCGGCGGTCAGCGTCAGCGCGGTCGACGAAGGCGGCAAGGTGGACTTGAACAGCGCCTCGCCGATCGTGCTGCAGAGTTTGTTCCGCGCTGCCGGCCTGCGTCCGGACGAGGCGCAGAAGATGGCCGCGGCGGTGGTCGACTGGCGCGAGTTCAACGCCGGTCGCAAGGTAGGTCTGGAGGTATACGCAGCCAACGGTTACCAGCCGCGCCACGCACCCTTCCTGAGCATCGAGGAACTGCAACAGGTGGCTGGCATGACGCCCGCGCTGTACCGCACGATCGCCGGCGCGATCACCATCTGGTCCGGCCGCGAAAGTCCCGATCCGAACACCGCCCAGCCGCTGGCGCTCGGGGCGATCCCGGGCATGACGCCCGAACGGGTCGCCCAGGTGCTGGCGGCACGGAAGAACACGCGGCCGGGCGTGGCCGGCCTGTTCGCGGGCAATGGAGTGACGCATAGTATCCGCTCGGAGGCCACGATGGCCGACGGCACGCGCGCCGTGCTGCATGCCACCGTACGCCTGCAGGGCGTTCGTCCGGGGGCGCAGCCCTACGCGGTGTTGCACTGGCGGGAGGGTGACCGCGAATGACCAACGCAACGCAATCGCTGCGGCCGCAGCTGGACCGCGCGCGCCGTGCCTGGCGCGCCTCGCCGCTGCCGCGCTTCTTCGCCTGGTGGTTCAGCGAACTCGGCGCGTTGTTGCCGGCTGCGTGGGGCCGGCTGTTCGGCGGCGGCGCGCAGTGGTACCTGCTGCAGCGCACCGACGGACGCTGGGAGCTGCGTCGGGCAGGCGAGACGGAAGTGCGCGCGCAATGGCCGCGCGGCAGCGAGGCGGCGATCGAGCAGGCCGCCCTGTCCGCGGCGGTGCGCGAAGTCGATCGCGAGGATCTTCGCCTGGCGCTGCTGCTGCCGGCGGAGGCGGCCCTGCGCCGGCGCCTGCTGTTGCCACGCGCGGCGGGGGACAACCTGCAGCAGGTCGGTGCCTTCGAGATGGACCGGCAGACGCCGTTCCGCGTCGAGCAGGTCCACTACGCCGTGCTCGAACTGGACACGCCGGCTCCGGCCGGACGCTTCTTCGCCGAGCTGGTGGCGGTGCCGCGCGACACGCTCGACCCGCTGCTGGCCGAGCTCGAAGGCGCGGGCATCCGCGTCGACGCGGTGGACGTGGCCGAGGGCACCGGGCGGCTGGGCGTGAACCTGCTGCCGCCGACGCGCGTGCCCTACCGCACCAACCCGCGCCAGCGCCTCAACCTCGCGCTCGCCGGGGCCGTCGTGCTGCTGCTGGTGCTGGCGCTGGCGCAGTGGCTTGCCAATCGGGAGCAGGCACTCGCCACCATGCAGATGCAGGTGCAGGACATGCAGGCCGAAGCGCAGCAGGTCGCCGCGCTGCGCCAGGAACTGCAGGACAACGCCGGCGCGGCGAGCTTCCTGGTGCGCCGCAAGCAGAATCGCGTGACCATGCTCGACTTGCTGCTGGATCTCACCCGACGGATGCCGCAGAACGCATGGCTGGAAAGGCTCAGCGTCGATCCGAGCGGGCAAGTGGGCTTCCAGGGACAGGCGCCGCAGGCCGCCGCGTTGATCGACGCGCTGAAGGATTCGAAGATCGTTCGTGACCCGAACTTCCAGGGCAGCATCCAGCCTGATCCGGTCAGCGGCAAGGAACGCTTCTACATGGTCGCGCAGCTGCGCCAGGCCGGCGCGCCGGCGGCACCGGCCAGCGCCGGTTCGGGAGCGCAGCCATGAGGCAACTGGAACTTAAGCCGCGCGACAGCCGCATCGCCGCCGTGCTGTTGCTGGTGCTGGCGCTGGTGCTGGTCTACTTCCTGTTGATCCACTGGTGGTTCGTCGCACCGCTGCGCGCGGTCGACGCGCAGATGGCGGACCTGCGCGACACGCAGAGCCGCTACGCCGCCGCGATCGCCGAGAAGCCGGCGCTTCAGAAGCGCATCGCCGAACTGGGCGCCGGGCAGGCTGCCAGCGCCGCGTTCCTGCCCGAAAGTGATCCCAACGCCGCCTCGGCCGGGCTCATGCAGCGGGTGGTCGACGCGGTCGGCGCGCACACCGCCGGCGGTGCCTGCGAAGTCACCCAGAAGATGCCGCTGCCCAATCCGCCGGACGACGACAACAGCCCGTACCGCAAGGCGGCCGTGAGCATCAGCCTGCGCTGCGACATGGAGCCGCTGGTGGCGGTGCTCAACGCGCTGGAGCAGGGCACTCCCTACCTGTTCGTCGATGACCTGAGCATCTACCGCAACCCGGTCGCCGCGCAGCAGGGCAACCAGCCGGTGCTGGAAGTGCAGTTCACCCTGTCCGGCTACGTGCGTCCCTCGCACGGTGCGGTCGGCGCCGCGCCCGCGCCCGCCGAGAGCTCGATGGACACCGGCGACGGGGAAGAGCCATGAACGCCGCCGCACAACGCCGCCTGACCGTGCCGCTGGCCGCCGCAACGCTGGTGCTGGGCGTGGTTTTCCTGGCGCTGCTGGCCGGCATCGGCCGGGGCGTGCACTGGGCGCCGCCACGCGCCCCGACTCCGCTGCCGGCCCAGCATGCCGCCACGCTGCCGCCACCGGTGCCGCTGGATCATTACGCGCCGGTCTGGCAGCAGCCGTTGTTCAATCCCGACCGCAAGCCGGTGGCGCACGCCGCCAGCGGCGGCAGCCAGCTCGGCGACATGCAACTGACCGGCATCATCCTCACGCCAACCCTGCGCATGGCGCTGCTGCACAACAAGCGCCAGGCCGACAAGAACCAGGAATTGCGGGTGAAAGAGGGCGCCAGCCTGCCCGACGGCAGCTGGACCCTGGTCGAGGTGAAGCCGCGTTCGGCGGTGTTCGATTCGTCCAGCGGCCGGGTCGAACTGCAACTGCCGGCCGGCGTGCCGATCGACCAGGTGCGGGGCAATCCGGCCGGGGCCTCGTCGGTGCCGGAGCTGCCGGACGAGGTGATCGACCGCTCGCACCGGCTGCAACCACCCGACGAGGACGACCAGAACGGCAACCCGTCGGACGAGCCGGGGCCTGGTCCCGGCCCCGGCATCCCGGAGAATCGCGGGAGCGACAATGACAACGCCCCGTCCGATGGCGGCGCCGCCATCCCGGCCATGCGCGGCGGCGCGCCGGCCCGCATGGACATGACCAACGAGGATCGCCAGGCCGAGCGCCTGCGCCAGCTCAAGGCCGCCATCCAGAAACGCCGCGCCGAACAGGCTGCCGCGAAGGCTCACGAAGGAGATCGCTGACCATGTTCCCCCACGCCCTGCACCGAATGTCCCGGATCGGCGCCATTGCGCTGACGGTCTGGCTGGTCGGATGCTCCAGCATGCCGCAGCCGCGCGACGACTACGCGCTGCAGCGCGAGGCCATCGCCGGTACCGACAAGCCCGCGCCCGCGCCGCTGCCGCTGAACAACAACATCAGCCCGGCCGGCGAAGCCAGCCCGCAGCCGCAGATCAACAGCGGCACCGGCGAGTTCATCCGCCCGCAGGCGCTGTCCACGCCCCGGCCGCCCGCGCATGGCGAGGGCGCGGTGACCTTCAACTTCGAGAACCAGCCGGTGCAGGCGGTGGTCAAGGCCATCCTCGGCGACTTCCTGAAGAAGAACTACACCATCGTGCCGGGCGTGCAGGGCAACATCTCCTTCTCCACCTCCGAACCGATCGACGCCAGCCAGGCGCTGCCGGTGCTGGAGACGCTCCTGTCCTGGACCGGCAACGCGCTGGTGCGCCAGGGCAACAGCTACGTCGTGATGCCCTCCAAGAACGCGATCGCCGGCAGCGTCTCGCCCAGCCTCGGCGCGGTGGCGCCGCAGGGCGGCATGCAGGCGCGCCTGTTCCCGCTGCACTACATCTCCGCGGCGCAGATGCAGAAGTTGATCAAGCCGTTCGCCCGGCCCGACTCGATCCTGCTCGCCGATCCGTCGCGCAACGTGCTGGTGCTCGCCGGCTCGCCGCAGGAACTGGACAACTACGCCCGCACCATCCGCACCTTCGACGTCGACTGGCTCAAGGGCATGTCGGTGGGCGTGTTCAGCCTGCAACGGGCGAACGTGTCCGAGCTGATGCCCAAGCTCGACGCGATCTTCGGCAAGCAGGGCGACAGCCCGCTGGCCGGCATGCTGCGCTTCATCCCGATCGAGCGCACCAACGCGCTGGTGGTGATCAGCACGCAGCCGGACTATCTGCAGGAAGTGGGCGACTGGATCGCGCGCATCGATCGTGGCGGCGGCAACGAGCCGCAGCTGTATGTCTACGACGTGCGCAACATCAAGGCGTCGGACCTGGCCAAATACCTGGCGCAGATCTACACCAACGCCTCGGCCAGCGGCAGCAGCGGCGGCGAGGTCGGCCCCGGGCTCAACTCCGGAACCCTGGGCAACGCCGACAACGCCAACGGCACCGGCATGGGCAGCACCGCCGGCAGCTTCGGCAACAGCGGCGGAATCGCCGGCGGCTCGGGCAGTTTCAAGGGCGGCAACGACACTGGCATGGGCAATAGCGGCGGGCTGTCGGGCATCAACGGCAGCGACAACGGCGGCATGTCCGGCCAGGGCAACGGCTTCGGTGGCAGCGGCGGTTTCGGCGACACCGGCGGCCTGGCCAACGCCAGCAGTTCGGCCAACGACCAGCAGTACAGCTCGGCGGACGGCTCGACCAAGATTTCCTCGGTCGATGCCAACAACCAGCTGCTGGTGCGCGCGCGTCCGTCCCAGTGGGCGGAGATCCAAGGCGCGATCCAGCGCCTGGACACGGTGCCGCTGCAGGTGCAGATCGAGACCCGCATCCTCGAGGTGCAGCTCACCGGCGCCTTCCAGTTCGGCGTGCAGTGGTACCTGGAAGGCCTGGTCGGCGGCACGGCCAACAGCAGCGGTGGAGTCACCCCTGGCCAGCCCGGCAACCAGCAGCAGTGGGCGCTGGGCAAGGGCGGCATGACCTACAACCCGACCGGTGACTCGTTCTTCTACTCCTTCCTCAACAACAACCTGCAGGTCGCGCTGCACGCGCAGGAGACCAACGGCAACGTCAAGACGCTCTCGGCGCCCTCGCTGGTGGTGATGAACAACCAGGTCGCGCACATCCAGGCGGGCGACCAGATCCCGGTCAACCAGACCTTCTTCACCACCGGCCTGGGCACCACCACCAACGACAGTCCGACCACCATCGGCCAGGTGCAATACATCAGCACCGGCGTGATCATGGACGTGCAGCCGCGCATCAATCCCGGCGGCCTGGTCTACCTCAACATCAAGCAGCAGGTGAGCGTGCCGGGCACCAAGGACTCCAACGGCAACTACACCATCCAGCAACGCGAGATCGCCACGCAGGTCGGCGTGCAAAGCGGCCAGACCGTGCTGCTGGGCGGCCTGATCCGCCAGGACGAGGGCGACACCGATACCGGCATCCCAGGCCTGAACCGCATCCCGCTGATCGGTCGCCTGTTCGGCAGCACCGACCGCCATCGCAACCGCTCCGAGCTGATCGTGCTGATCACGCCGCGGGTGATCGGCTCCAGCGACGACGCCAAGCGCATCACCGACGAGTACCAGGCCAAGTTCGAGTCGCTGGCGCCGCTGCGCGCCGAGCGCGCGAAGGAGCCGCCGCCGGCGGCCGCCTCGCCGACCGACGTGCCACTGCCCACGCCGCCGGCCTCGCCCGAGCAGCTCCACCAGCAGGCCGAGGCGGCGCTCAAGCAGAGCGACTACGACGCCGCCCAACGGCTGGCGCTGGAGTCGTGGCGCAACGGCTCGCAGCATGGCGAACTGTGTGCGCGCAACTGGCAGGTCATCGCAAGCGTGCGTACACACCTTGGCGATACCGAGGGCGTGGACACGGCGCGCAAGTGGGTGGCACAGTGCATGGCAGGTGGGAAGTAGATCCGGCCAGGGCAACCCCCATCCGCCTGTCGACACTTTTCCCCGTAAGCGGGGAGCCTCGATAGGCGGGCTCGCGCCGATGGAACGGATGGGGGCGACCCTGCCCAGCCCTTATCATCCGCGGGAATGACGCAAGCCGACTTCCCCATCACCCCGCTCCTCCCGGAGCTGCGCGCTTCGCTCGACGCCCACCCGCGCCTGGTCCTCGAAGCCCCGCCCGGCGCCGGCAAGACCACCCAGGTGCCACCGGCGCTGCTCGACGCGCGGTGGCTGGAAGGCCGGCGCATCGTGATGCTCGAACCTCGGCGCATCGCCGCGCGCGCCGCCGCACAGTTCATGGCGGCGCAGCGGGGCCAGGAGGTCGGCCAGACCGTCGGCTACCGCATCCGCTTCGAATCCCGGGTCAGTGCCGCCACCCGCATCGAGGTGGTCACCGAGGGCATCCTCACGCGGCTGATCCAGGACGATCCGGAATTGTCCGGCATCGGCGCGATCCTGTTCGACGAGTTCCACGAACGCCACCTGGCCGGTGACCTTGGCCTCGCGCTGGCGCTGGACGTGCAGGCGACCCTGCGTCCCGACCTGCGGCTGCTGGTGATGTCCGCCACGCTCGACGGCGAGCGCATGGCGCGCTGGCTGGACGCGCCGCGGCTGTCCAGCCCGGGACGCAGCTTTCCCGTGCGCATCGAGCACCCGCCCGCGCGTGCGCAGGAGACGCCCGAACATCAACTGGCCCGCGTCGCGCGCCAGGCGCTGGAGGACAATCCCGGCGACGTGCTGGTGTTCCTGCCCGGACGCCGCGAGATCGCTCGCGCCCATGCGCTGCTCGAAAACACGCTTCCCTCTCCTGTCGCAAAAGGAGAGGAACTCGAGATCCTCGCCCTGCACGGGGAACTCTCGCTGGCGGAACAGCAGGCTGCGCTGGCGCCGGCCGAGCCGGGCACGCGGCGGATGATTCTTGCCACCAACGTGGCCGAATCGAGCGTGACGCTGCCCGGCATCCGCGCGGTGATCGATGCCGGTCTGGCGCGCGAGCCGCGCTTCGATCCCAACTCCGGCTTTTCGCGACTGGAAACGGTCACTATCTCGCAGGCCTCGGCCGACCAGCGCGCCGGTCGTGCCGGCCGCGTCGCCGATGGCACGGCTTACCGCCTGTGGCCGCAAAGCCGGCGGCTGGAGGCCGCGCGCACGCCGGAGATCGAGCAGGCCGAGCTGTCGGGTCTGGCGCTGGAACTGGCCGCCTGGGGTGTCCGCGCCGGCAGCGACGACACGTTGCGCTGGCTGGATCCGCCGCCAGCGGGCGCGCTGGCGCAGGCGCGCGAACTGCTCGCCGCGTTGGGCGCGCTCGGCGCGGATGGCCGCATCACGCCGCTGGGCCGGCGCATGCTCGAACTCGGCGCCACCCCGCGGCTGGCAGCCATGGCGCTGCGTGCGCCGGCGGAACTGCACCCACTGGCGGCCGACCTGCTGGCGCTGGTCGAGGCACGCTCGCCGCTGCGCGGCGAGGAGGCACGCAGCGATGATTTCCGCGCACGCGTCGAGGCGCTGCACGCCTGGCGCGACCGCCGGGGTTCCGCGCCCGGCCCATCGAAGGGGGCCGGTGCGCGCGGCGGTTTCGACAGCGGCGCCATGGCCGCCATCGAGCAGGCGTCCAAGGGCTGGCGCAGACGTCTGGACGTCCGCACGGCCGCCAGCGGCGTACCCGACAACCATGCCGTCGGCGACCTCCTGCTGCATGCCTGGCCCGACCGCATCGCCCGCCAGGACGAAGCCAATCCGCGCCGCTACACGCTGGCCAACGGTCGCGGCGTCTCCTTGCATGAGGCCAGTGCGCTGTTCGGCGAGCCCTGGCTGGTCGTGCTCGACCTGCGCCTGGAAACGCGCGACAGCCTGGTGCTCGCCGCGGCGCCGTTCGACCCACGCCGCCTCGATGAGGACTTCCCGCAGCACTTCCGGCGCGAGCGCACGCTGCGCTGGAACGACACCCGGGGTGCGGTGGAGGCGTTCGAGGAGCAGCGCTTCGGCGCCATCGTGCTGGAACGGCGCGGCGTGCCGGTCCGGCCGGAGGACGCGCTGCCCGCGCTGCTCGCGGCGATCCGCAGCCGCGGCATCGATACGCTGCCCTGGAGCGAGACCGCCCGGCGACTGCGCGCGCGCATGCAGGCGCTGGCCGGCTGGATGCCCGAGCTGGGCCTGCCCGACGTATCCGACGCGACGTTGCTGGCCTCGCTGGAGGCGTGGCTTGGGCCATACCTGCAAGGCAAGCGCAAGCTCGACGCGCTCGGTGCCGACGAACTCTCCCAGGCGATGGCCGCACTGTTCGACTACGAGCAGCGGCGCCAGCTCGACCAGCACGCCCCGGAGAGCCTCAGCGTCCCGAGCGGCCAGCTGCGCAAGCTCGAATACGCACCCGGCGAGCCACCGGTGCTGGCGGTGAAATTGCAGGAACTGTTCGGCCTGGCCGACACCCCGCGCGTGGCCGGTGGGCGCGTGCCGGTGACCCTGCACCTGCTCTCGCCGGCCGGCCGGCCCATCCAGGTCACGCAGGACCTCAAGGGCTTCTGGGAGCGCACCTACCCGGAAGTGAAGAAGGAACTCAAAGGCCGCTACCCGCGCCATCCCTGGCCAGACGATCCCTGGTCCGCCACCCCGACGCACCGGGCGAAGCCGCGCGGTACGTGATCGACAGAGCCGGCGAGCCCCCGCGTTCCCGGGGCCATGGCGATCCACAGGTTCCTTCCCCCGCCACCGCGGGGCGAAGGCAGACGAAGGGGCGTGAGGGCAACCCTGCGGAAGACCATACGCTTCGCTTTCCACCGAAAGGTCCCGGGCAAGTGCGGTACTAGACTCCTTTCATGCACGCCACCTCGCTCACGCCACACCAGCTCGCCGAAATCGGCTCCCTGCTCGCCGAACCGGCGCGCGCGGCGATGCTGCTGGCCCTGGTCGATGGCACCGCGCGCCCGGCCGGTGAGCTGGCCCATGCGGCAGGCGTCGGTGCACCGACCGCCAGCGCGCACCTCAAGCGCCTGCTCGAGGGCGGACTGCTCGCCGTGCAGGCGCAGGGGCGCCATCGCTACTACCGGCTGGCCGGGGACGAAGTAGCCAGCTGGCTCGAAGCACTCGCGCCGCCGCGCCAGCCGATCGCGCCGCCAACCGGGGATACCGCGCTGCGGCGCGCGCGCAGCTGCTATCGCCATCTCGCCGGCCAGCTCGGCGTGGCGCTCTGCGCGGAGTTGCTCGGGCGCGGTCATCTGACGACCACCAGCGAAGGCCTCTCTCTGGACCCTGCCGGGGCCGCGGCGCTGGCTGAGGCGGGACTCGATCCGGAGTCCATGGCGCGCTTGCCGGGACTGCGCGGCCGAGCCTGCCTGGACTGGACCGAACGGCGCCTGCACGTGGGCGGGCCGTTGGGCGTGGCGCTCACCGGCGCCATGCTGGAGGCGGGTTGGCTACGCCACGCGTCGCACGGGCGGGCGCTGCTGCCCAGCGTCGAAGGGCTGCGGCGATTCGCTCTGCTCGGCGTGCGGTTGCCTGGCTGACCAGGTCCGGCGGCAGATTCTGCCCTTGTCCCGGGGAGCGGAACGCGCGGCGGCTAGTGCCCCAGCACGAAGCCGGTCAGCACCTGCGCGGTGGCCTCGGGCTTTTCCATCATCGGCATGTGGTTGCAGCCGTTGAGAACGCTGGAGCTGATCGCCGGTGCTTGCACCAGGCCGTTGCGCAGGCTGTCCAGCGCGGACGGATCGACCATGCGATCCTCGCTGCACCACAGCCCCAGCACCGGCATGGTGAGCTGGCCCAGCCGCTGTTGCAGCGATAGGTAGTCCTCGGGTTTGCGCAGCTCGCTGAGCGTGCGCTCGATGAAGGCGCGGTCCCGCCGGTTGCGTGCCACGAAGACGTCCTCGATGCGGCCGGGCATCTCCGGCGGCTGCAGGAAGGCGAGCTTGAGCGCATGTTCGAAACCGGCGCGGTCGTCGTAGACGAACGGATCCTTGCCGCCCGCGATGGTGCGATCGAAATCGTTCGGGGTCGCTTTCAAGCCATAGGCGTCCACCAGCGCCAGCGCCGCCACGCCTTGCGGGGATTGGGCCGCATAGACGCCCGCGATCGCGCCGCCCATCGAGTGCCCGACCAGTACGAAACGCTGCAGGTTCAGCGCCGCGAGAAACGACTGCAGGCGCCGCGCCTGGGCGTCGACGCCGTAGCTGGCATCCGGGTCGCGCGAGGATTCGCCCCAGCCGGGCAGGTCCGGGATCACTACGTGGAAGTGCGGCGTGAGCTGTTCGGCCAGCGGCAGCCAGATGGTCTTGTCCGCGGCGAAGCCGTGCAGCAGTACCAGCGTCGGGCCCTGGCCGCCTTCGTAGAAGCTCCAGGTGGTGTCGCCCGCGCGCAGCGTGTGTTCTTCCACGTGCGCGGTCATCGCCTGGCGCATCACGTGCGCGCCCAGCAGCCATTGCGGCGCGAACAGGTAGCTGCCGCCAAGCAGCGCCACCACCAGGGCCACCAGCACGCCGAAGAACTTCAGGCGGCGGAACAGCATGCGCTTCCAGAGCGGACGGGTGGCGGGTGGGGTCATCGAAGGTCCTGATTCGTGGGGTATGGGCCCGGGTTGCAGGAACCCGCTTGTGGCGATGCCCTGGAAGCATCGCCCACAAGCGGGCCCCCGCAGGAGCGGCCTACTTCTTCGCCTGCCTGGCCTTGCGCAGGATCGACTCGATCGCGCCCTGGGTCATCGGGTGATAGCCGTCCTTCGCCCTGGCGTAGGCCGCCTCGGCGTAGGCCAGCCCTTCAGGCGTGGCGGCGAAGGCCTTGTACACCGGCAGGGTGAGGTACATGCGGCCGATGCGGGTCATGTGTTCGCGCGCGTCTTCCCAGACGTTCCTGTCACCCGCGGCAATGGCATGGCTGTACCAGCGCATGCCGATCTCGGCGTTGGGCGTGCCGGTGAGGTGCCAGGCGGCGTCGAGCTGCTTCATCTTGGTCAGCGAGGGCGCGTCGGGCAGGCGGTCGAGGAAGTACATCCACTCCTGCGTGTTCCAGCCCTTGGCGTCGAGCTGGCCCGCGTCCAGCGTGCCGGCCAGGAAGTCCGCGCGCTCCTTGTCGATTGCCTGGAAACGGGCGGAGGTCGGCAGCGGCGCGTCCTTGGGGATGCCGCTCTGGTAGATCCAGGCCCTGGCCTCGTCCCAGCTCATCTTGCCCGGATGCGTGTCGAACAGATTGGCCTTCATGTCGGCCAGCATCTGCTCGGTGGTGATGGACGTGAAGGCGTGGCGGTGGAAGTAGGCCTTGAGCCATTCGTCGAAGGTCGCGCGGCCGAAGCGCTGCTCCAGCGTGCGCAGGAACCAGGAGCCCTTGTCGTAGGCGACGTCCGAGAGCGAGTCGTCCGCGCCCACGCCGCGCGGGTCGGGGGCGAGCTTCTGCGAGTTCTCGGGCATCTCGCCAATCGATTTCTGCAGCGCGCGCGCCGAAAGCAGCGCTTCCTCGTCGGCCAGCGCCTTGCCATAGACGGCCTCGGTGATGCGGCCCTGGACGTAGGTGGTGAAGCCTTCGTTGAGCCAGATGTCGCGCCAGCTCGCGGCGGTCACCAGGTTGCCCGACCAGGAGTGCGCCAGCTCATGCGAGACCAGCGAGACCAGGCTCTTGTCGCCGACCAGCACGGTCGGCGTGGCGAAAGTCATGTTGGGGTTTTCCATGCCGCCGTAGGGGAAGGAGGGCGGCAGCACCAGGATGTCGTAGCGGCCCCAGGCGTAGGGCCCGTAGAGCTTCTCGGTCGCCTCGATCAACTTCTCGGTGTCCTCGAACTCGTGCGCCGCCTTGCCGACCACCGAGGGTTCGGCGTAGACGGCCGAGCGCGGGCCGGTCTCCTTCACCGCGATGTCGCCGGCGGCGATCGCCAGCAGGTAGGAGGGAATCGGGTGAGGCTGGTCGAAGCGGAAATCGCCGTCGAGCGGATGCCTGGCATCGTTGAGCGCGCTCATCACCACGCGCACGTCCTTGGGCGCGCTCACGTGCGCCTTGTAGGTAAAGCGGATCGCGGGCGAATCCTGCAGCGGGACCCATGAACGGGCGTGGATCGACTCGGACTGCGAGAACATGAAGGGCAGTTTCTTGTCCGCCGTCTGAGCGGGGGTCAGCCACTGCAGGCCCGAAGCCTGTGGCGAGGTCCCGTAGACGATGCGCACCTTCGCCGGGTGCCTCGGCGCCTGGATGGTGAGCTTGCTGCCCAGTTCCTTGTCGCGCGGCGCAAGCGCGAACTTCAGCGCGGTGGCGCGGCCGGCGGCGTCCAGGCCCTCGACCTTGGCGATCTTGAGGTCGCGCGTGTCCAGCACCAGCGCGGGGGCCTTCGGGTTCTTCCAGTCCAGGCTCAGCGTGGCGGTGCCGTCGAGCGCCTTGTGCGGGAAGTCGATCGCGAGGTCCAGATCCAGGTGGGTCACGCGCACTTCGGCGGGCTGCGCGTAGGAATGCGGATCGGCGGCGAGGGCGGACAGCGGCAGGACGAGCGCGCCGAGGGCGAGGGCGGGGATCACACGCATGCGGGTCTTTCTCCGGGGACGGAAGAGGCGAGTATGCCATTCGGTCGCATCGGGGTGCCCATGACGAAAGGGCCTGGAGCAGGCGTGCTCGTCTCGCTTCTCTTTGCGAAGAGAACTTAAAAAGCGATGGCTGCCAAGCCCGACGAGGAACCGCGGCCAGCCTTGGCCCCTCACCCCAGCCCGCCCCCCGGAGGGGAGAGGGCGCCAGGGCGCGGCGCTCGCACACAATCCGCGCGTACCTTCCCTTGCCTCAGCTCCCGAGCGCCCGTCGGTAAAGCGGCGGCAGCTCCTCTATGAGCAAGAGAGTCGCCTAGCAAGGCGTGATGGCACCTAGCTCTTTTACCACCCCGGGCTGCGCCAGGCCGTTTCTTTTGGTTACTTTTCTTTGGGCCCGCAAAGAAAAGTGACCCGAGCGCCGTCAGGCGATCGGAAGCCCGCAGGCGAGCCCAGTCGCGGAGGAAATCGCAAATGCGACAAGCGAAAAAGGTCTATTGCGGACTTCCCCCGCGAGGCCCGAACCCTCATCCCAACCCTCTCCCCGGAGGAGAGAGGGAGCTACAGCGGCTTGCCGTCCTGCTTGTAGATCGTGCCGTTCTTCATCACGAAGCTCACGCGCTGGAGCGCGGTGATGTCCTCGAGCGGGTTGCCCGGCACCGCGATCACATCGGCGTGGCGTCCGGACTGGATCTGCCCCAGCTCGTCGGTCTTATGCAACAAGGCGGCCGCATGCGTGGTGGCGGCCTGGATCGCATACATCGGCGGCATGCCCGCCTGCACCATGTACTCGAACTCCTTCGCGTTCTGCCCGTGCGGGTACACCGATGCGTCGGTGCCAAAGGCGATCTTCACGCCGGCCTTGTAGGCGCGGCCGGCGGTGGCCTGGATGATCGGGCCCACCGCCTTCGCCTTGCGCGCCACCTGCGGCGGGTAGTAACCGGGCTTCGAAGCCATCTGCTCGACGTACTTGCCGGCGATGATGGTCGGCACATACCAGGTGCCGTGTTCCTTCATCAGCTTCATGTCGGCATCGTCCATGAAGGTGCCGTGCTCGATCGAATCCACGCCACCGAGCACCGCGCGCCGGATCGCTTCGGCGCCGTGCGCGTGGGCGGCCACGGTGAAACCGTAGTCGTGCGCCGCGGCGACCACTGCCTTGATCTCCTCCAGCGTCATCTGCGGATTGTCGGCGCTGGCGCTTTCGTCCAGCACGCCGCCAGAGGGCATGATCTTGATGAGGTCGACGCCGTCCTTGTAGTGCTGGCGCACCGCTTTCCAGGCGTCCGCGGCGCTGTTGATGATGCCGTCCTTCGGTCCGGGATTGCCGGCCAGGTCCTGCCGGTAGCCGTCGGTCGGATCGGCGTGGCCACCGGTCGAACCGATCGGCATGCCGGCGGTGAAGATGCGCGGGCCGGGCACGATGCCGGCGTCGATCGCGTTGCGCAGGGCGATCGATTCGTTGGCGTTGTCGCCCAGGTTGCGCACGGTGGTGAAGCCGGCCAGCAGCGTGCGTTTCGCGTACACGGTGGAGCGGATCGCGTAGTCGGCGGTGTTCCAGCGGAACTGGTCGGTGTAGCCGGTGGGGCTGGTCTCGGAGGTCAGGTGCGTGTGCGCGTCGATCAGGCCGGGCAGGCAGGTCTGGCGGCTCAGTTCGACCGGCTGGCCTTCGCCGGCCGCGGGCGCGCCGGCATGAACGGCTTCGATGCGCCCGCTGCGTATCACCACGGTGCTCTCGCCCAGCAACTTCCCGGCGGCCGGATCGAGCAGGTGTGTGCAATGCAGCGCGATCGATGCGCCCTTCGCGGGTGGCTCGGCGGCGAAGAGGGGCGCGGCGATCAGTGCAACGGCCAGGACAAGCGCGGGACGGCAGATCATCGGCGGCCTCCTCCAACGGGAGGCCCATCATGCCAGAGCCTGCAGGGTGGTTTCGGGCTACCGCGCGTTGCCGCATTCCCGACGGCGGGCCGAAGCCCGCCCTGTGAAGTCAGGCGTTCCGGTTCGGCTCGTGCTCGTGCTGGTGATGTTCCGCCTCGACGTGGCGCCGGTGCAGGTCCTCGCTGCCGCTGTCCTCGGGCACGTGGCTGACCGGCTTGGGCGGCGCGGCGTCCATGTCGCCATCCACGCCGGTGATCTTCAGGATCGAATGGCGCACCTCGCGCGCCAGGATCACCCGCGCGTCGCGGACCATGTCCTCCAGCGCGCGGTCGTAGTCGAGCTTGCCGCCCTGGTCGGTCCACAACAGCTTCTGTTCGCGCAGCTTCTGGATGAAGCCGCGGAATAGCGCCTTGTCGAAGAACTCCGGCGCCGTCTGCTCGTTGAGCAGGGACAACCGCTGCGCCGTGAGCGCGCAGGCGTTCTCCAGTTCGGCGGCGCTGGTGGTGTGCGGGCCGTTCTTGGCCAGCGCGGCGATGGTGATGTAGTAGCGCTCGAAGGCCTGGATCAGGCTGCGCGCGATGGTCTTCAGCTGGAACGCCGCGTCGTCCTGGCCCGGTCCGCGCTCGAGCACGCGGCCGTCGGCGGAGGACTCCAGCAGGCCGCGACGCACGAAGAAATCGATCGTGCCCTGCATCTGTGCCACGAAGCCGTCCGAATCCCAGGGCAGGAACAGTTCGCCCTGGATGAACGGGTAGATGATGCGGCCCAGGCGCAGGATCGAGGCGCGCGTCATGCGCCGGTTGTTCAAGAAGCAGCAGGACACCCACGCCGCGGTCGCGGTCAGATGCAGCACGTTGTTGCGGAAGTAGGACAACAGCACCGCCGGTTCGTCGTCGGCCTTGAGCACGTCGCCGAGCGGGTGGCGCACGCGGCGGATCCAGCCCATCTGCTCGCCGTAGGCGATGATCGAGGGCGGATCCATCGGGGTGACCGTGACGCGGTCGGAGTACGGCAGTTCCACCAGCAACGCGCGGGTCAGCTCCAGCTGCGCGAGCAGGTCGTTCTCGGCCATCGCGTGCTTGGGCGTGGCCAGCAGGGCCAGCGCCAGCAGGTTGATCGGATTGACGTCGGCGGCGCGGTTGATGTTGACCTGGATGCGTTCGGCCAGGTCATCCACCACGCGGCCGAGCCACTCGGGCTTGGCGTCCGGATCGCCGCTGGCGGTGCGCCAGTGCTCGCTTGCCGCGTCGAGCATCGGATTCAATTCGATCGGTTCGCCGAAGTTGAGCGCCACATGGCCGTAGCGCTGGCGCAGTACCTTCAGGCCCTTGAGCAGGCCAAGCAAGGATTCCTTCTCCTTCGGCTTGCCGGAAAGCTCGCCGATGTAGCTCTTGCCTTCCATCAGCTTCTCGTAGCCGATGTACACCGGCTGGAACAGCACCGGCCGGCGCGGCGCGCGCAGGAACGCACGCACGGTCATCGCCAGCAGGCCCGCGCGCGGCGCGAGCAGGCGCCCGGTGCGCGAGCGGCCGCCTTCGATGAAGTATTCCATCGGCACGCCGCGGTCGATCAGCTGCGCCATGTACTCGTTGAAGATCACCGAGTACAGCGCGTTGCCCTTGAAGCTGCGGCGTAGGAAGAACGCGCCGCCACGGCGCAGGATCGGCCCGATCACCGGCAGGTTGAGGTTCACGCCGGCGGCGATGTGCGGCACTACCACGCCGGAGACGTGCAGCTGGTAGGACAAGAGCAGGTAGTCGGCGTGGCTGCGGTGGCTGGGCACGTAGACCACTTCGTAGCCCGGCGCGGCGGCGCGGGCCTTGTCGAAATGGTGCATCGCGATGCCGTCGTACAGCTTGTTCCAGAAGTTCGACAGCAGGAACGACACCGAGCGCACCACCGGGTGCGAATAGTCGGCGGCGATCTCCATCACCAGCTTGTGCGCGCGGCGCCAGGCCTTGGCGTAGGAGATGCGTTCCTTGGCCGCGGTGGCGGTGATCGCGGCGCGCACCGGCTCGGCGTTGAGCACGGCGTCGGCGACGGTGCGCTTGTGCGAGAGGTCCGGGCCGATCACCGCCGCGCGGATGCGGTGGAAGTGCGTGCGCAGCACGCGCGCAATCTTGCGTGCGAAGTGCTCGGGCCTGGCCTCGCCGGCGTCGTCCAGCACCTGGCGCAGCGATACCGGCGCGGAGAAGTGCACCACCGTGTCGCGGCCGTTGAGCAGCAGCGCGAGCAGGCGGCGGAAGCGGCCGACCATCACCCAGTTCTCGGAGAACAGCACGCGGAACCAGCCGGTGTCGCGGCTCGGCGCGCGGCCGACGTAGATCGACACCGGCACGATCTGGATGTCGCGCCCGGGGTGTTCTTCCAGCGAACGGACCAGCTGGTCGAGCGTTTCGTAGGGCGCGCGCTGGCGGCTGCGGCCCAGCAGCCAGCCGTCGCGCCGCGCCAGCGCGAACACCGAACGGCGCCGGCGGGTGCCGGCCAGCGGCTGCATGGGCGCGGGCAGGCCGGCCTCGCGGCATGCGCGGTCGAGGATCAACGCGTCGGAAAAGCCGTCGCGTTCGATCACGTAACACACCGGCGCGCCGGCCTTGAGCAGGCTGGCCGGTTCGGCCGGGTCGCGACGGATGCGCACCCAGGGTTCGAGCAATTGGCCGGCGAGGCTGAACCACCAGGGCGCGCGGCTGCGGGCGGGAGAATCCGCGGTCATGTTCTGCATCGGCGGATTGTAGCCGGTGGGTCGTAAACGCCGCTCAGTGCGATATCGCGACCGTGCCGGAGGCTGCCGGTGCGGCCAGTGACCGATGCGCCTGGCGCACGCTTTCGAGCAGGTCCTGGTCGTACCAGCGACCGTTCTGCTGCACCAGCGTCGACTCCATCGACAGCGGCGTGCCCACCAACTGGTACTCGATGCGCACGCGCGCGTAGGGCGGGTGGTATTCCAGCGGCACCACGCGCGCGGAGGCCAGCGCCTCGTCCAGCGGCAATCCGTACAGCGCCAGCATGCGTTCGAGGCCGTGGAAGCCGATGGCGTAGCTGCGCATGGCCTGGTCGAAATCCATCGCGCGCAGGCTCTGCGCATCGCGCAGGTCCAGCTCGCGTGCGGTGGCGACGACCACGCCGACCGCCTGGCGCGCCCGGGCCGGGTCGAACCAGGGTGCCTGCTGCGCCCACGGTCCGAGGGCATTGACCAGCGCCACGGCGTGGTGCTTCTGGGTGTCGGAGAGGCGCGCGTCTTCCTCGATCGCCTTGCCGGCCAGCGCTCGGCCGATGCCGACCAGCAGCGGCAACTGGTCGCCGTAACGCGCCTGTACGTCGGCCAGCCAGGGCTGCAGCCGGTCGTCGAGCGTGGCCGCGGCGTCCGGCGCTGCCAGTTGCTCGAGCGCGGTGTCGATGCGCGCGCGTTCGGCCTCGGTCAGCGGCGCCTCGCCGACCCGGGCCTGGCCCCAGTCTTCGCGCAGCATGGCGTAGTCATGCGGCGGCAGCGCGTGCTGCCAGAAGCCGGCGAAATCGCCGGCGCGCACCAGTGCGATCGATTGCTGCACGGCCGCCTCGGGCGACTGGCTGGCAGCGTAGGTGGCCGTGTGCTCACTCGACTGGCAGGCGGCGAGTGCAGTCAGGGCAAGGCAGGGCAGGATGCGTCGGAAAAGGGAAGGGCGCATGGACCTCATCGTGGGAAGCATGGGGGTGGGGTGGCCCAAGCATGGCCCCACCGGCGTACGCGACCCGTCGAGCTGGCGGCAAGCGGATGTCTGTTCGGGCCGCAAAAAGAAAAACCCCGCGGGCCTGGAGCCTCACGGGGCAAATCCGGCCAAGCCGGAAGGGAAATGGCCTCGCCTGCGATTAGGAGGTCAGCAGGTGTTGGCGGAACAGAGCTTACGCGTACCCGACTCTTGAGGCAATGGTTTTGTTTTGTGACGCAAGTACATGATTTCAATCGACACGAAGCGTCTCGATCTTGCGCAGGCGCCGCTCCGGCACGGCGAGTTTCCAGTCATTGCCGAACAGCGCCGGCTCCCAGCTGCCATAGCTGGGGTTGGGCAGCACGAACCAGCGCCGGCCGATCCAGTCCAGGTATGGCTTGACCGATGCCGCGCGGCCGGCGGGCGTGTTTTCGGGGATGTCCAGGAAATCGCCCAGCTGGTCGCCGAACTGCATCAGCACGCGGTAGTGGCGGCTGACCCACTGGCGACGGCAGCCCTTGTCCGATGCGTGCTGGGTGCATCCCGGCACGGTCGTGCCCAGGCCCAGCAGGGCCTCGGGCCCGGCCACCGGCACGCCGACCTGGCGCAGGTTGGCCAGGGTCGCCTCATCCAGCGCCTTGTCGCGGTTGGAGATGAAGATCACCTTGATCCCCTGCGCCGCGGCCTGGCGCGTGAACGCGACCACGCCCGGCAGCGCGCGGGCGCGCGCCTCGCGGCACCAGGCATCCCAGCTGGCCTGGTCGAACGGGGCGCGCGCGCGGATCAGGCGCGCCTGGTAGGGCGAGTTGTCCAGCACCGTCTCGTCCACGTCCAGCACCACCGCCGGCGGCAGGCCGTTCGAGGACTGGAGGCGATCGGCCGGCGTGAGTGCGTCCCACCGTGCGTCGGCCAACGCGGAGCCCAGACGTTGCTGGGCGTCCCGGTAGGTCTGCAGGTAAATCAAATCGTGCTCGACCGCGTTCTGCACCCAGGCCGTGGCATTGAGGTTGTCGTCCGCCGGCGTTGCCGAGGCCACAGGCCGGGACGGAGGTGCAGCCGTGCAGCCGGCGAGCAGGAACAGGGCGGCCAGGGCCGGGAGGCGCGAGGTCATCGCGTGGTCCTTTTGTGCGCGAACGGCCTGCCAGTGTACGCCAGGCTGGAAGGCGGGCCGGCCTGCTGCGAGACTGGGCTTCCCTCCCCGAGTGCCGGCGCATGGCCCCGAACCCGTCCCTGCTGCGCGAGCCCTCGCGCCCCACCCGGATCGCCAGCTACGTCCTGGCCGGCATCGCGCTGCTGCTGGTGATCGGGCTGCACCTGCTCTCGGCGCTGCTGGCCGGCCTGCTGGTGTATGAGCTGGTGCAGACGATCAGCCCGTTGCTGGAACGGCGCCTGTCCGGTCGCCGTGCCCGGGTGGTGGTGGTGGCATTGATTGGTGCGGTGGTGGTCGGGCTGCTGATCCTGTTGGCACTGGGCGCGATCAGCTTCTTCCACAGCGAGATCGGCAACCCGCAGGACCTGTGGGACAAGCAGCTGATGCCGCTGGTGGAGAAGGCGCGCGAACAGCTGCCGTCCGCACTGGTCGGCTCGCTGCCGGACAGCGTGGACGAGCTGCGCGTGATGGCGGGCGACCTGACCCGCAAGCACGCGGCCAGCCTGCAACTGGCCGGCAAGGACACCGCACGGGGTTTCGCGCACATCATCATCGGCCTGGTGCTGGGCGCCATCGTGGCGCTCAGCCACAGCGCCGGCTCCACCCACCAGCCCGGCCCGCTGGCGGCGGCGCTGGGCCAGCGCTCCCTCCGCCTGGCCGATGCGTTCCACAACATCGTGTTCGCGCAGATCAAGGTCTCGCTGATCAATACCATGTTCACCGCGATCTTCCTGATCGGCGTGCTGCCGCTGATGGACATCCACGTGCCGCTGGCCAAGACGCTGGTGGCGGTGACCTTCGTGGTCGGCCTGCTGCCGGTGATCGGCAACCTGATCTCCAACACCGCCGTGACCATCGCCGGCCTGTCGGTGTCCCTCGGCGTGGGCATCGCCGCGCTGGTGTTCCTGATCCTGATCCACAAGCTGGAGTACTTCCTCAACGCGCGCATCGTCGGCACGCAGATCCGCTCGCGCGCGTGGGAGCTGCTGATCGCCATGCTCGCGATGGAAGCGGCCTTCGGCCTGGCCGGCCTGGTCGCCGCGCCGATCTACTACGCCTATCTCAAGAGCGAGCTGGAAGGCGAAGGGCTGCTCTGACGCGCCGCCGGCGTCCCCGCCAGGCGCAGGCTCACTTGCCCGCCAGCATGGCCGCGATCTTCGCCATGTGCGACTGCGCGGTCTCGCGCACGATTTCCTTGTCCGCCTCCGGGTCCTTGCCCTGCCAGTGCAGGTCCGCTTGGGGCAGTTCGTGCAGGAAGCGGCTGGGCTGGTTGTTGTGGATCTCGCCGTAGCGCTTGGTGCGCGCCGACCAGGACAGGGTGAGCAGTTCCTTGGCGCGGGTGATGCCCACGTACATCAGGCGCCGCTCCTCGTCGATGCGGCCCTCGTCGATGGCGCCCTCGTGCGGCAGCGTGCCGTCCTCGCAGCCGACGATGAAGACGAAGCGGAACTCCAGGCCCTTGGCGGCATGCAGCGTCATCATGCGCACCGCGTTGCCTGGTTCGTCGCGGTCGGCGTGGCTTAGCAGCGCCAGCTGCGCGGCGAGGTCGCCGGCGCTGCTGCCCTTCTGCATCGCGCGGAACCAGTCGGCCAGTTCCTGCAGGTTGGCCAGGCGGCGGTCGCGCAGGGCGGCGTCGGGTGTGCTGGCGGCGAGGTGCGCGGCGTAGCCGGTGCGCTTCAGGATGCGCTCGACCAGGTCGGCGGCGCTCTCGTGCAGCGAGGCGCTGCGCAGTTCGTCGAGCAGCTCGGAAAAGCCGGCCAACGCGGTCGCCGGTCGCGGCGTGAGCTGGCGCAGCACCGCATCGCTGCGGGTGGCTTCCAGCAGTGAGCAGTGCTTCGACTGGGCGAGCTGGCCAAGCTTCTCCAGCGTGGTCGCACCGACCTCGCGTTTGGGCACGTTGACCACGCGCAGGAACGCCGCGTCGTCGCTGGGGTTGGTCAGCAGGCGCAGGTAGCAGAGCAGGTCCTTCACCTCGGCGCGGTCGAGGAAGGACAGCGCGCCGGTGAGGTGGTAGGGAATGCGCGCCAGGCGCAGCGCCTTCTCCAGCGGGCGCGCCTGGAAGTTGCCGCGGTACAGGATGGCGATGTCGTGCCAGCGCGCCTTGTGTTTTTCCGCGAGCGTGGTGGCGATGGCGGCCACTTTCTCGGCCTCGTGCTCGGCTTCCTTGCACTCGAGCACGCGGATCGGCGCGCCTTCGGGATGCTCGCTCCAGAGCTTCTTCTCGTGCAGGTGCGGGTTGTTCGCGATCAACTGGTTGGCCGCGCGCAGGATGCGCTTGCCGCAGCGGTAGTTCTGCTCCAGCTTGATCACGCGCAGATTCGGCCAGTCGCGGCCGAGCTGGTCGATGTTCTCCGGGTTGGCGCCGCGCCAGGCGTAGATCGACTGGTCGTCGTCGCCCACGCAAGTGATGCCGCCGCGCTCGCCGGTCAGGACCTTGAGCAGCCGGTACTGCGCGTCGTTGGTGTCCTGGTATTCGTCCACCAGCAGGTAGCGCAGGCGCTCGCGCCAGGCCTCGCGGCATTCGGTATCGGACTCGAGGATGCGCAGCGGCAGGCGGATCAGGTCGTCGAAGTCGACCGCGTTGAAGGCGGCCAGGCGCTGCTGGTACATCTGGTAGATCGTCGCCGCTTCCAGTTCGCGCGGCGCGCGCGCGGCGGCCAGTGCCTCCTCCGGCGAGAGTCCGGCGTTCTTGGCGCGGCTGAGCAGGTTGCGGATGCCGAACAGCACGTCGGGCTTGACGCCCTTGGGCGCCAGCTCCTTGACGATGCCCTCGCTGTCGTCCGCGTCCAGCACCGAGAAGCCGCGACGCAGGCCCGCGCGCGCGTGTTCGATCTGCAGGAACTTAAGGCCCAGCGCGTGGAAGGTACACACGGTCAGGGCCGCGGCATCCTCGCTGCTGACCAGCTTGCCCACGCGCTCGCGCATCTCGCGCGCGGCCTTGTTGGTGAAGGTGATCGCCGCGATCCGGCTGGCCGCGAGCTTCCGCCGCTGGACCAGGTAGGCGATCTTCTGGGTGATCACGGAGGTCTTGCCGGAGCCGGCGCCGGCCAGCACGAGCAGCGGGCTGTCGCAATGTTCGACGGCGGCCTGTTGTTGCGGATTGAGCATGGAACGTGCGCGGTGCGGGCGGAGGCCGATGGTAGCAGAGCCCCTCTGGCGCGCCGGAGCGCATCGGCCATAATCGGGCGGCAATCGGATACGCCCGGGGGAGCGCGGATGGAGCGGGAAAACGCAATCGAGTCGTGCGACGTGGCAATCATCGGCGGCGGCCCGGCGGGCAGCACCGCGGCCGCGTTGCTGGCGCGGCGCGGCTACAAGGTGATCGCGCTGGAAAAGGAGCGTCATCCGCGTTTCCACATCGGCGAATCGCTGCTGCCGATGAACCTGCCGGTGCTCGAGCGCCTGGGCGTGCTGGACAAGGTGCACGCCATGGGCGTGTTCAAGGCCGGCGCCGACTTCCAGGCCGACAACGAGCGCGGCTACAACGTGTTCTCGTTCGGCCGCGCGCTTTGCGACAGTCCCCCGCACAGCTACCAGGTATGGCGGCAGGACTTCGACAAGATGCTCTACGACCATGCGCGCGAGTGCGGGGCGGATGCGCGCGAGGGCCAGCAGGTGGTGGCCGTCGAGCAGCCCGGGCCGCGGCAGGCGCGCCTGGACGTGAAGACCGATGACGGCCGGCGCTACACCATCGAGGCGCGCTACCTGATCGACGCCAGCGGTCGCGACGCCTTCCTCTCCACGAAGAAGAAGTTCAAGCGCAGGAACCGCCAGCACCAGAGCGCCGCGCTGTTCACCCGCTTCCGCAACGCCGCGCGGCGCCCGGGCGAAGACGCCGGCAACGTCAGCATCTACCGCTTTGACCATGGCTGGATGTGGATGATCCCGTTGCCGGACGACAGCATGAGCGTGGGCGCGGTGTGCTGGCCGGAGTACCTCAAGCGCCGCCGCGGCGACACGCAGGAGTTCCTGCTCGATACGCTCAGGCAGAACGCGGCACTGTGGCAGCGCCTGGAGGGCGCCGAGCTCATCGACGAAGTGCGCGCGGCGGGCAACTACTCCTACGATTCGAGGCAGATGGCCGGCCCCGGCTGGATGCTGGTCGGCGATGCGTTCGCCTTCCTCGATCCGGTATTTTCCTCCGGCGTGTTCCTGGCGATGGACGCGGCCGAGCGCGCGGTCGAGGTGGTCGATGGCGCGCTGCGCGAACCGAAGCGGGAAGCGGCGCTGCAGCGGGCGCTGGAGAAGCGCCTGCGCCGGGGCATGGCGCGCTTCGCCTTCTTCATCTATCGCTTCAACGAGCCGGTGATGCGTCGCATGTTCTCCTCGCCGCGCAACACCTGGCAGCTGGAGCAGGGCGTGATCTCGATGTTGGCCGGCGACCTGTTCGATCCGCCGCCGGTGCTCATGCGGCTGCGCGTGTTCAAGATCGTCTACGGCGTGAGCGTGCTGCGCAACCTGCGCGAGTGGTGGGTGGGTCGCCGCTACCGCCTGGCCCAGGCGCGTGCCGAATAGTCGCCTACAATGACGCGTTTCCGCTGACCGATCCGGCGTCGCCGACCTCATGGCCAAGTTCTATTTCTATTACTCGGCAATGAATGCCGGCAAGACCACCACGCTCCTGCAGAGCGCGTACAACTATCACGAGCGCGGCATGCGCACGCTGATCCTCACGCCCGCGCTGGACAACCGCTACGGCGAAGGCGTGGTCGCCTCGCGCATCGGCCTGAAGGCCCATGCGCGCCGCTTCAGCGCCGGCGAGGACCTGTTCGCGCTGGTGGAGAAGGACATCGCCGAACGGGGCGCGCTGCATTGCGTGTTCGTCGACGAGGCGCAGTTCCTCTCCAAGGCGCAGGTGTGGCAGCTGTCGGACGTGGTCGACCGGCTCAACATCCCGGTGCTGGCCTATGGCCTGCGCACCGATTTCCGCGGCGAGCTGTTCGAGGGCAGCCGCTACCTGCTGGCCTGGGCCGACAACCTGGACGAGATCAAGACGATCTGCCACACCGGCCGCAAGGCCACCATGGTGGTGCGCGTGGACGAGCAGGGCCGCGCGGTGACCGAAGGCCCGCAGGTTGAGATCGGTGGCAACGATCGCTATGTCTCGGTCAGTCGCGCCGAGTTCAAGCACATCACCGAAGGTCGCGGCCGCATCGAACTGCAGCAAAGCGTGCTGCCGCTCGACGAGCGGCCCTGACGTCGGCGGGCGGGCGCTTTCTTTCCCAAGGACACCCATGACCGCAACCCCGGAAGCCTGGCCCCGCCCGTACTGGCAGCCAAGCGACGAAACCATCGCGCTGCACTTCTACGTCTTCGGCCGTTTCGCCGCGGACCTGGCGATTCCGGCCGCGCGCTACGCGAGCCAGGGCCTGCCCGATGGCGTGGCACTGCAGCGCTTCGTCCACAACGCGCTGCGCGGCTGGGAGGGCTATCCGCTGAAGGGCGCGCTGGGCGAGCTGCTGAAGGAGGATGCGCCGGCCGCTTTCGAGCAGGCCCGCGCCGCGCCGGACGTTCTGGTGGTGCGAGGTGAACTCGCCGATCGCGAAAGCCTGGACTACCTGCGCGACACGCTGGGCGCGCTCGCTGGCCTGCTGGACGTGGGCGGCAGCGCGATCCTCGATCCGCAAATCCTCACCCTGTTCGACGCCGAGGCGTGGCGCCGGCACTACCTGGTCCCCGGCGGCGCACCGCCGCGCAACCACGTGCTGATCCTGCGCAAGGCGGACGAGGAGGACGGCCGCTCGGTCATCCACACCCGCGGGCTGCGCAAGTTTGGTCGTCCGGACCTGTGCCTGCGCGGCGTGCCCGATGCGCACGCAGGCCAGGCCGGCATGTTGTGCGAGCGGCTGGTCGAACTGCAGGCGCTCGGCGCCCGCTTCGTCGAGGGCCAGCCGATGGAGGTCGAAGGCCTGCCCGGCGAGCTGGTGGCCCATCCGGGCGGCAGCCTGGACGATCCGCGTTTCAATAACACCCACGTGGCGTTCGACTGGCCGATGTAGGGGCAACCCACGGCCAGTCCTCCGATCCGCGGAAGCGCCTTGCGTGATCGACCGGCGGCAGGCTGGCCGCCGGTCGACCGCCGCGTTTACTGCCCGCTCTGGTACAGCGTCATGTAGCGTCCGGCCGCCACCGCGTAGGCCGCCCGCGTGACGGTCTTGTTCGGGTCGAAGTACGCGTGCAGCGTCGGTTGCAGGTCGTACGGGCCCTGGGTCAGCTTGAAGCGCGCGTTGATCACGCCGCGGTCCAGCGCCAGCTGCACGTAGCCGCGCAGGTTGGCCGGTATCGTGCCGGCGTCGTCGACCGGAATGCGCTGGCCTTCGTAGAACGCGGTCAGCGGCCCGGTGAACGCGCGCGCCTCGTCCTGCAGCGCCAGGCTCTGCACGAGCGAGTAGGCGAGGCTCAGCCGCGTCACGCTGTCGGTCGGATGGAACTGGCCGCCCCACAGGTTCATCACGCCGTCCTGGCTCTGCCCGGTGTCGCGCAGGGCGCCGCCGGGGGCGATCGCCGACTCGGCGAACGGATAGGCCGCGGCGCCGGTGCCGAGGTCGGTGAAGCTCGGCTGGCCGTCGAACGGCAGGTACTGGCGCACGCTCGCGCCCATCACCAGGTACCGCGCCAGGTCGCGGCGCTTGAGCGGATCGTCGGGATGGTAGAGGCCATCGGCCAGGCCATCGACCAGGCGATGGGCGACGGCGAACTCGATCGCCTCGCGCGCCGGGTGGTTGGCGATGTCGCCCAGGCCGGTGTAACCGCCGCTGTTGAGGAAGCTCACCTCGCCAGTGACCGTGCCGGGCGCGCCATAGCCGTTGGTGACCTCCAGCGGATCGAGGCCGGTTCCCGATACCGAGCCGATGCCGCGCACGGTCACTTTCCACACCCCCGGCTTGGCCGGCGCGCCGGTGGTCACGGTGTCGCCGAGCACCGGCAAGGCGATCGCCGAGCCGTACTCTTCGCCGTCGGGGTCGATCAGCACCAGCGCCAGGGTATTGGTGCCGATGGTGGCGCGGGCGCTGACGAAGGCGACTTCCGGCCCCACCGTGAAACTCTGCTCGCCGACCGGGCCCACCGGCGCGAAATCCACCGAGAACGGAATCGGTGGAGCGCCCGGCACGACCAGCGCGTTGCTGTTGAAGCTGTGCAGCGCGTTCACCGTGCCGCCGAAGCCGCCGCGTATGCCGGCCGCCTCGGCCACCGCCGTGTAGGCGTTGACGTGGCCCGCCCCGACTTCCCAGCCCAGCCGCCCGGTCATGTTGGTGGCAGTGCGCTCCAGGATGTCGCGCACCTGTGCCGGCGTGAGGCCGGGATTGGCCTCCAGCATCAGCGCCACGATGCCGGCCACATGCGGCGTGGCCATCGAGGTGCCGCTCATGATCGTGTAGAAGGGCAGGTAGGCCGCGGGAATGACCTCGGCATCCTGCTGCGCGGCCAGCGCCGGCAGCGTGCCGGTGCTGTCGCGGGTGGAAATGATGTCCACGCCCGGCGCGACGATGGTCGGCTCGTTGACGTAGGTCCACTGCTTCCCGTCGGGCATGGCGAACGTGCCGCTCTCGCCGCGCTTGCCGCGCGAGGAAAAGTCGGTCAGCACGCCGTTCTTCTCGCTGGCGCCCACCGATATCACCCAGGGCGCCTGCGCGTAGGGGTTGTGGGTGTCTTCGCCAGGGCCATCGTTGCCGGCGGCGAACACGCTGACGATGCCGCGCTTGTACAACTCGTAGGAGGCCACGTTTACCGGATCGGCCGGATCGAACTTGCCCGAGCTGCCCCACGAGTTGCTGACCACGCGGATCGGGTTGCGGAAGCTGAACTGGTGGGTGGCCGCGTAGTCCAGGCCGCCGACCGCATCGAGCACCAGCAGCACGGCGCCCGAGCCATAGCCGACCAGGTCGGCGTCGGGCGCCACGCCCTCGTACAGGCCATTGGAGCGCGCGCCGTTGCCGCCCACGATGCCGGCGCAATGCGTGCCGTGGCCCGAACCCCAGTCGCTGTTTGGCACGCCCTCGAGGTAAGTGATCGGCAGCATCGTGTCGAGCGCGGCCAGGTTGGTCACGGCCTGCGTGTTCTGCACCACGTGCGTGCCGTATTGCAGGTCCATGTGCGTCGCGTCGATGCCCGAATCGTTGACCTCCACCGTCACGCCCTTGCCGCTGAACGGAATGGCGCGGTGATAGTCGGCCGGGTTCGCCACCGTGCGCGTGGCCCCGGACAGGCCGTTGGCCTCGGCGTCCAGGTAGGTCAGGCGACGGTTGGCCCAGATCGAAAGCACATCGTCGCGCTGGGCCAGTGCGCGGATCTCCGCCGGTGTCGCCAGCGCACCGGCGATCGGCAGGGTGTGCATGGTCAGGCCTCGGGTGATGCCGAGCGATTCGAGCACGGCCAGCTGGTCGGCCGTGACCGGTCCGGATTGCTTGTAGGTGACCACTACCTGCAGCGGATCGGCGCTGGCCGCGGTACCCATCTGGGCCAGCAGTTGCGGGTCGAGCCGGGCGTCCGCGAGCGCGACGCCGCTGGCGAGGAGGCCCGCGGCGATGGCGCAGAGGCGGAAGGTGGTGTGTCTGATCGACGGCATGAACTTCGATGGCATGCGTTAGCTCCCCGAGACGCCCGCGGAATGGGGCGGTCCAGGTCAGCATTTGCAGCCGTGCGTGAACACCCGGTCGTCTGCTTCCACACCTGAGCGTATGGTTGCCTGTGTTGCGGGAGGCGTGGGAGACCGCGCCGGGCAAGCGTTTGCCGGGGGCAGGGCGCATGCGAGGATGGCTTTCCCGCAGCTGAACCTTGACGCCCAGCATGCCTCCCTCTTCGCCTGAAGACGACTTCATCGAGCTCTACCCGGAGGCTTTGCCGGCGGCCACCTGCGCGGCGCTGGTCGAGTGCCTGGACGCGAGCGAGGAATTGCGACCGGGCCGGGTCGGCGCGGGTGTATTGCCCGACCTGAAGGACAGCCAGGACCTTGGCATCAGCGGCCTGCCCGCGTGGCGGGAGGCCGAGGCGGCGCTCAACCAGGCGGTGTTTGCCGGGCTGTTGAAGTACCTGCGCCGCTACCCGCATGCGCTGGTGGCACCGCTGATGCTGCAGGTGCCCGGTGAGGGCGGGCTATCCGAGCGGCTCACGCCCGAACGGCTGCGGGCGATGGACGACGCGATGCTGGCGCCACTGGTCGAGGCGGTGTTCCGGCCCGGCGCGATCAATCTGCAGCGCTACGCCGCCGATCGGGGCGGCTACCCCTACTGGCATTGCGAGCTCTACCCGCGCGACGCGCAGGCCGAGACGCTGCACCGCCACCTGCTGTGGACGCTCTACCTCAACGATGGCTTCGCCGATGGCGAGACCGAGTTCCTCCACCAGCAGCGCAAGATCGCTCCGCGCACGGGCGCGCTGCTGCTGGCGCCGGCCGCGTTCACGCATACCCATCGCGGCAACCGCCCGCGTGGGGGCGACAAGGTGATCGCCACCAGTTGGGTGCTCTTCCAGCGCGCCGAGCAGCTGTACGGCGGGCGCTGAACCCGGCGCTCAGCGCTGGCAGCGCGGGCACCAGAACGTCGAGCGCTGCCCGAGCATGGCCTGGCGGATCGGCGTGCCGCACGCCTTGCACGGTTCGCCGGCGCGCCCGTAGACGTTGAGCTCGCGGAAGAAATAGCCGGGCGCGCCATCGGGGTTGAGGAAGTCGCGCAGTGTGGTGCCGCCACGTTCGATCGCCCAGCCGAGGATGCGCTTGACCTCACCGGCGAGCCTCGCATAACGCTCGCGCGAGACCTTGCCGGCCGCGCGGCGCGGGTCGATGCCGGCGGCGAACAGCGCCTCGCTCGCGTAGATGTTGCCCACGCCCACGACCACTGCGTTGTCCATCAGGAACAGCTTGACCGCCGCGCTGCGGCCGCGCGAGAGGTGCCAGAGAAGATCGCCGTCGAAGGCGTCGGTTAGCGGCTCGGGGCCCAGCGCGGCGAGCAGTTGATGGGTTTCGCCCGGCGGTTGCCAGAGCAGGCAGCCGAAGCGGCGCGGATCGGTGAAGCGCAACACTCGCGCGGCGCGGGTGGCGTCGGCGGCGAGCACGATGTCGACATGGTCGTGCGTGCCCACTGGTGCATCCGGCGGCAGCACGCGCAACACGCCGCTCATGCCCAGGTGCATCAGTGCGCTGCCAGCCCGGGTATGCAGCAGCAGGTACTTGGCGCGCCGTTCGACCGCGTCGATGCGCTGGCCCGGCAACAGCTCGCTCACCTCGCGCGGGATCGGCCAGCGCAGGTCGGGGCGGCGCACGACGACGTCGCTTACGCGGCGACCTTCGACATGCGGAGCGATGCCGCGACGGGTGGTTTCGACTTCGGGAAGCTCAGGCATGGCGGCTCATTGTAGGAGCCCGCTGGCGGGCGCTGCTTCCGGCTTCGATTCCTGCACGGAAACATCACCCACCCGTGGCGCTCCACAGGCGCGGGCCCGTCATTCCCAGTCGACGTGGAAGCTGCCGGGGCGGTCGACGCGCTCGAACGTGTGCGCGCCGAAATAGTCCCGCTGCGCCTGCAGCAGGTTCGCCGGCAGCTGCTCGCTGCGGTAGCCGTCGAACCAGGCGATCGCCGACGCCAAGCACGGGACCGCCACGCCTTGCCGCACCGCGGCGCCGACCACCTCGCGCAGAGCGTCCTGGTACTTGCCTGCCACGTCGGCGAAATAGGGATCGAGCATCAGATTGGAAAGCGCCGGGTCGCGCGTGTAGGCGTCCATGATCCGCTCGAGGAAGCCGGCCCGGATGATGCAGCCGGCGCGGAAGATGCTGGCGATGGTGGCGTAGTCCAGGTCCCAGTCGTGTGCCGCGGACGCGGCGCGCAGTTGCGCGAAGCCTTGCGCGTAGGAAACCAGCTTGCCCAGGTACAGCGCGCGACGCACCGACTCGACGAATGCCGCGCGGTCGCCGCCGAAGCTGGCGCTGGGCCCGTGCAGCACGCGGCTGGCCGCGATGCGTTCGTCCTTCTGCGCCGACAGGCCGCGGGCGAACACCGCTTCGGTGATCAACGGCAGCGGCACGCGCATCTCCAGCGCGTCCTGGCAGGTCCACTGGCCGGTGCCTTTCTGCGCGGCGCGGTCCAGGATCATGTCGACCAGGTCGTTGCCGGTGTCCGGGTCCTTGCGGGTGAAGATATGCGAGGTGATGTCGACCAGGTAGCTGTCGAGTTCGCCGCGGTTCCAGTCCGCGTAGACCCGCGCCAGTTCGCCGTTGGACAGCCCCAGTACCTGGCGCAGCATGGCGTAGCTCTCGGCGATCAGCTGCATGTCGCCGTACTCGATGCCGTTGTGCACCATCTTCACGTAGTGCCCGGCGCCGTTGGGGCCCATCCACGCCACGCAGGGCGTGCCGTCAGGCGCGCGCGCGGCGATCTGGGTGAGGATCGGTTCGACCTTCGCGTAGGCCTCGCGCGGGCCGCCGGGCATGATCGAGGGTCCGTGCAGCGCGCCTTCCTCGCCGCCGGAGATGCCACAGCCGATGAAGTTCAAGCCGGCCGCCTGCATCGTCTGCTCGCGGCGGATGGTGTCGCGGTAGTAGCTGTTGCCACCGTCGATCACGATGTCGCCCGGCTCGAGCAGCGGCTTGAGCGCGTCCAGCATGGCGCCGACCGGCGGGCCGGCCTTGATCATCAGCAGGATGCGGCGCGGACGTTCCAGTGACGCGACGAAAGCTGGCAACTCGTGGAACGCCACCAGGCGGCGGTCGGGATGGGCGGCCATGACCTGGTCGGTGAAGGCCCCGTCATGGTCGTAGACGGAAACCGCGTGGCCGCGGCTTTCGATGTTCAGCGCCAGGCTGCGTCCCATCACGCCCATGCCGAACACACCCATCACCTGCAGGCTCATCGCGCGCTCCTTTGGACTTGATCCGTGCAATATGGGCTCGCCCGCGCGCGCCACAAGCGCCACATCGGCGTAGGGAGGGCGTCCGCCCACCCTGCGACGGCGTCAGTGGATACGCTCGGCGTCCTGCGTGGCAGGGCGCGGCGTGTAACGCAGCGGCACCAGCGCGATCCGGTGGCCTGCGCGCACGTAACGCAGCGGCCCGGTCACGGCGGTGGTGCCGAAATCCAGTCTCTGGCCATTTAGCGTGAGCTGCACAACCGGCGGCGCCAACCCGATTTTCGCGGCGTCGAAATCCGTATCCGGCCGCCAGCTGACGACCGGCGCCTGCGCGATTTCGGTCAGTTCCTGCAGCCGGCCCTCGTCGGCGCGTTGGGCGTCGGCTTGCCACCATTGGCCATCGCGGCGGCGATAGCTCTCGGTTGGCTGGCCGGGCAGGGCCAGCGTCATCGAGGTGATCGCGGCCGGTTCCAGCGCCAGCAGCGTGCCGGGCGCCTCGCGCTGGTCGTGCAGGTATTGCATCGCAGCCAGCGCCACCAGTGCGAGCGCGATGCCCAGCATCACCCACCGCTGGCGTGCCCTGCGTCGCATCAACGCCGGCGCCGCCGCCAGGTCAGCAGGCCGCCGACGAGCAGCAGCAGCACCGGCAACGCGATGAGGAAACCCAGGCTCAGCGCATTGAGTTCGGTCTGCGTGATCTCCAGCACGCGATCGGGCGCGCCGCGCGGCGGCAGGCTCACCAGTGCGTCGTCGCCGAGCAGCCAGTCGAACACGCGCTCGCCCAGCGCGCGGTTGCCGCCGTTGCCCAGGAAGGTGTTGGAGAGAAAATCGCCATCGCCGACCACCACCACGCGTTGCTGGCTCTTGTCGGGACTGGGCGACAGGCGCGAGAGTGCCAGGCCGAACGCCAATGGTCCCTTCAACTCGCCGGCCGAGGCGTCGAAGCGAATGGTCGAGCTGCCGTCGTTCCCGATCGGCTGGAACTCGGTCCAGCTCTGCGGACCCGACTCGAGGAAGTCCTGTACCGCCCAATCGTTGCGGTTGACCTGGGCCAGCGGGGCGACCTGCGGGAACAGCGTGGTCAGCAGGAAGCCGCGGGTGATCGCGTGGGGCGGATAGGCGCCCAGTGCGATCAGGCGCGGATCCTTCAGGCCCAGCGCCGCGCCGCCGCCATCGACCAGCACGCCGGGCAGAACGCGCAGGCCCAGCGCGTCGGCAAGCGGTGCAAGGTTCAGGTCGCTGTTGGCCGGCTCGGTGAGCCATAGCAGGTTGCCGCCGTTGGCCAGGTAATCGACCAGCGCGCGCACGGCGCCGGCTTCCAGCGGCAGCGAGGGGCTGGCCAGCACGACCAGGTCGGTGTGCCGGGGCACCGCGGTGACCTGGGCGAAGTTGAGCGGCACCGCGCGCATGCCGCGGCTTTCCAGCTGCGCCATGAAAGTACCGAGGTCGGCGTTGGCCTGGCCATCGGCGCGACGCTCGCCGTCGCCGGTGACGAAGGCGACGATGCGTTCGCCGCCGCGCGCCAGGCGCTCGAGCGCATTGGTGAGGCTGCGTTCGGACAGCTCGTCCAGCCGCTGTTCGCGGTCGCCGTAGTGCACGATGATCGCGCCGTCGACGGTGATCCCCAGCTCGCGCATCTTCGCCGGGTCCTGCTGCGGATCGACGAAGCGCAGCGTCAGGTCGGGCTTGACCCGGCGATACCGTTCGAGGAAGCCGGCAATGGTGGGGCGCAGGTCGCCCTGCGGGTTGGCGTAGCTGACGATCTCCACCGGGCCCTGGAGCTGGCCGAGCACGGCGCGGCTCTCCGGCGACAGGCTGGCCCGTCCGCCCGCGGTCCAGTCGGCGACAAAGACATGCCGGGTGGTGAGGTAACCGATGGCTCCCGCGCCGACGAGCAGGGCCAGCGCGAACAGCCAGCCGTCCAGACGTCCGAATAGCGTGCGCATCAGCCGCGCTCCCGTTCCGCCGCGACGCGGCGGATGGCCAGCGCCAGGCAGACGATCGCCAGCAGGACGAACCACGCCACGTCGACGCTGGTCACCAGCCCGCGCAGCAGCGGCTGCAGGTGCGAGCTCATCGCCAGCCAGTTGATCGTGCCGTCGTCCGCGCCGGCGAGCTGCGCGCCCATGTTCACCGCCCACAGACCCAGTGTGAGCACCAGCGCGGCGGCCGCGGCGATGGCCGGATGCGACGCGAACGCCGAACAGGCCAGCCCCAGCGCGGCAAGCGAGGCCAGCAGCAGCGCCATGCCCAGCGTGGCGGCGGCGAGCTTGCCCCAGTCGATCCCGGTTGCGTGCGCCAGCGCCGCCGGCATCGCCAGCACCAGCGCCAGCCAGGCCAGCAACCACACCAGCAGCGCGGCGTACTTGCCGAGCACGATGCGCGACGGGGTCAGGCCCATGCCGAGCAGCAGCGACAGGCGTCCCTCGCGGCGTTCGGCGGCCAGTGCCGACATCGACAGCAGTGGCACGACCAGGAAAGCGAGCTCGGCCAGCTTGGCCAGCAAGGGCACGGCCACCAGGTCGGTGTAGCCGGGGCCATCGGGCAGGGCGGCGAGGCGGATCTGCGCGGCCAGGAAACTGCCCAGCAGCAGCGTGAAGTTCCACGCCAGCCAGGCGAGTGTCAGTGCGCCAAGCACCCAGGCGAGCGGACGCACGAACAGCCGGCGCAGCTCCAGTCGTGTCATCGCCAGCGCGCTCATGCGGCCGCCTTTGCCGTGGCGATGGCGAAAAAGCGTTGTTCCAGCGCGGCGTGATCGCCCGCGTCCAGCGCGCCTTCGTAACGCAGCGTGCCGTCGTGCAGGATCGCCACGCGATCGCAGACCGCGGTGACCTCGGCCAGCACATGGGTGGAAAGAATCACCGCCGTGCCCACCGCGGCCTGCTCGCGGATCAGCGTGCGCAATGAGGCGACCTGCACCGGGTCGAGCGCGTTCCCGGGCTCGTCCAGCACCAGCAGCGCCGGTTGGTGCAGCAGCGCGCAGGCGAGCCCCAGTCGCTGGCGCTGGCCCTGCGAGAGCACGCCGGCGAGGCGGTGTTCCAGCGGGGCCAGTTCCAGCCGTTCGATCATGCGCGCGCGTGCCTGCCTGAGCGTCGCGCCGTTCAGACCGCGCAGGCGACCGTGCGCGTCCAGATGTTCCCCCACCGTCAGTTCCTGCCACAGCGGGGCACGTTCGGGCAGCCAACCCACCAGGCGGCGAGCGGGTGCCGGGTGCTCGGCCAGGTCCACGCCGTCGATCAGGATGCGACCGCCGTCCGGCGCCAGTGCGCCAGCGATCATCGACAGTGTGGTCGACTTGCCGGCGCCGTTGACGCCCAGCAGGCCCAGCACCTGGCCGCGATCCAGCGTGAGATCGAGGTCCTGCACCGCGGCGCGCCCGGCGCGGCGGCGGCTGGCTTTCTCAAGCATTAACAGCGGTTGTGGCAGAGTCATTGCATGATTGTCACGGTGCCCCCACGTTTGCACAACCTGCGGGGTGCTTCACGCATGCGCGAAGCGCAAAGCGCCATGCTGGCGGGTACGGAAACCCCTCCGATAGACTGCCTTTCAACTTCCCCGGTGTTTTCCTGATGCTCGACACGGTGCTGACGTTCCTTTCCAACGGCGTGACCCACGCCAGTTGGCTTGCCATGCTGGTCTACATGCTGGTGATGACCCAGCTCACCATCTTCACGGTGACGCTTTACCTGCATCGCAGCCAGACCCATCGCGGCGTGGATTTCCACCCGGTGCTGGCGCATTTCTTCCGCTTCTGGGGCTGGCTGACCACCGGCATGGTCACCAAGGAGTGGGTGGCGGTGCACCGCAAGCACCACGCCAAGGTGGAGACGGAGGAAGATCCGCACAGCCCGATGATCTACGGCATCAAGAAGGTGTTCTGGGACGGCGTCTCGCTGTACCGCGATGCCTGCGAGTCGAAGCAGGACATGGAGCAGTACGGCCGCGGCACGCCCGATGACTGGGTCGAGCACAAGCTCTATGGTGCGCATCCGTACTGGGGCCCGACGCTGATGCTGCTGATCAGCCTGGCGCTGTTCGGCGTGATCGGCGCGGCGCTGTGGGCGGTGCAGATGATCTGGATCCCGTTCTGGGCGGCCGGTTTCGTCAACGGCATCGGCCACTGGGCCGGCTACCGCAACTTCGAAAGCGCCGACACCGCGCGCAACCTGTTGCCGTGGGGTTTCTGGATCGGCGGCGAAGAGCTGCACAACAACCACCATGCATTCCCGAGCTCGGCCAAGTTCGCCCTGCGCAAGTGGGAGTTCGACATCGGCTGGGCGGCGATCTGCGGGCTGCGCGCGGTGGGCCTGGCCAAGGTGCTGCGCGTGGCGCCGGCCCTGGACGTGCGTCCGAACGTGAGCCTGCCCGACGCGGAGACGCTCAAGGCCGTGCTTACCCATCGCTTCCAGGCGATGACCGACTACTACCGCGGCGTGATCATGCCGACCCTGCGCGAGGAAGCCGCCCACGCGGGCGACAACCTCAAGGCGATGCCGCGCCGGATGCGCCACGCGTTGGCCGACGGTGGTCGCTGGCTGGACAGCGAAGGCAGCGCGCGCCTGCAGGCCGTGCTGGCCAAGCGCCCCACGCTGCGCACCGTGTGCGACTTCCGCACCCGCCTGGCGGCCCTGATGGAGCAGCGTGGCGCCGAGCAGACCCTCAAGGGCCTGCAGCAATGGATCGCCGAGGCCGAACAGAGCGGCATCCGTTCGCTGCAGGAGTTCGCGGCACGGCTGAAGGGCTACCGCGTCGCCAACGCCTGAACGATCTGGTGCACGACAAAAAAAGCCCGCCATCAAGGCGGGCTTTTTTTATAGCGGTGGCCGCGTCCCGCCGGACCAACTTCGGACCAACATAGGCGGGCTCAAGCCCAGCCTCCGACTCCCGCGTTACAGCTTCGCAGGTCCCCGCGCCAGCCAGCGATCGATCGTGCGCTTTTCGTAGCGCAGCGGGTCGGTGTTGGAGAATTCGCCGGGGCTGTCATACATGAAGCCCAGGTCGGTCAGCTTGCGGTCGCCCTCGCGGATCACCCGTCCCTGGCTGTCCAGCAGGCGGAAGTGCAGCGTGATGCGCGGCGGATAGACGTCCTTGACCACGCGCACCGGTTGCAACGAACCCACCGAAGGCGCATAGGAGCCGGCACGGTCGATGTCGGTCACGACGATGTCGAGGGTCTGGCCTTGCTCAAGCTCGGTCGCCGCCTTCTTTTCGAAGTAGCGCTTGAGGGTGTCCAGGTATCCCGAATCATCGCGCATGGGCGCGAATGCGCGCACTTCCTTTGTTTCGGTGAAATTTTCCGGATGGTCGTAGCGGACGGTGACCGTGCCGGTGGCGGCCGCCGCCGAGGTGACAACCAAGGCGAGGGCCAGGCCCAAGGTGGGACGGAAGGGGAGCTTGGACATGGCGTATCTCCGATAGGCGATGCAGCACCAGGCTGGGGGATGGAGCGCAAACGCGGCGCGGTTCGCGCCTGCGTGGAAACGCCTGAACGCGCCCGGGGTGGACAGCCGGGTCTAGTCGAGGAAACGCCAGGCCTGCGCCGGCGCGGGCAGCCGGCAACTCGCGCGCCGGCCGAACAACCGGTACCGGTGGCGGGCGATCCAGCGATAGGCCGGGTCGCGGCACGCGCGCGGGATCGCCTCCAGCAGGGACGCGGCCACGCGCCAGAGGCCACCGAATCCACGCAGAACGTGCGCGATGGCGTCGGTATCGGTATGTGCGCGCCCCTCCAGCACCAGCCGGAACGACACCGGGTCGCCCGCTGACAGACCGTGCGCCTGCAGCAGCATGCGTCCATGCGTGCCCTGCATGGCGGCCAGCCGGAAGCGTCCCGCGCGATCGTGCCGAAGCACGAAATCGACCCAGCGGCTGCATAACACGCAGACCCCGTCGAACACGATGACGTCGTTTCGCTCAGCCATCGGTCGGCTCCAGCCAGCCGCGATAGGCGACCAGCCGGCCCAGCAACGGCAATCGCGTGTCGATGTGGAAGCAGTAGCGCCCTTGGTGCGCGCCGCTTTGGGAAAACACCGAGCCGAACCACGCGCGCGGCAACGGCAGGCCCAGCAGGCTTCCGCCGCAAAATTGCCAGTCGATCGCATCGCCCGCGCGGCGCAGCTCGAAATGCAGCGTTACCGGGCCGAGCCGCTCGTGCAGTCGATCGCCCTGCGGGGCCCGGCTAAGGCGGGAGCGCATCCGGCGATGGGCGAAGCGCCGGATCCAGATTTCATGGCCCGGGTGCCGCTCGATGCATACCTCCATGGGCTGCGCCAGGCCCGGGGCGGGCAGGCCCAACACCCGGCGCAAAAGGCGCGCTGGCAGGTGGGTCGCGCCCGCCACGTCGGCCTGCCCGATGGCGCGCACGCGCGGCGCGTTGCCGTGCATGCGCCGCACCGGCGGTGCCAGCGCGTGCCATTGTTCGCCGAGCAGTGCGGGGAACAGGGGGTCAGCCATGGCGCGGATCATAAGTGCGCGGAAGCTTTCGCGCGCCCAAAAGAAAACCCGCCGAGCGGCGGGTTTTCTTCGGAGATCACTTGATCTTGCCTTCCTTGTAGATCACGTGCTTGCGCACGACCGGATCGTACTTCTTGAACTCGAACTTTTCCGGCGTGTTCTTCTTGTTCTTCTGCGTGGTGTAGAAGTGGCCGGTGCCGGCCGAGGAGATCAGGCGGATCTTGTCTTGGGTCTTGTTAGCCATGGTTCAATCCTCAGACCTTCTCGCCGCGGGCACGCAGCTGGGCGATCACGGCCTCGATGCCATTCTTGTCGATGGTGCGCAGCGCGGCGTTGGAAACGCGCAGCTTCACCCAACGGTTTTCGCTGGCGACCCAGAAGCGGCGCTCGTGCAGGTTGGGCAACCAGCGGCGACGGGTCTTGTTGTTGGCGTGCGAGACGTTGTTGCCGGTCTGCACACCCTTTCCGGTGACTTGACATACACGGGCCATGAGGGCCTCCGTAATCGGTATTGGACCGCCCGTTGGCCAGGACGGCATCGGCCCAGCGGCGCTTGGGGCGCCACGCGATGCTGGAGGGTGTTGCGTATCGAGCGTGGCCGGCTTGCGTTTCCGCATCGCGTCGCGGAAGCCCGAAAGATCGGGGCGGCCTCGGTCGAGCCGCGTATTCTCCCGGAAAAACAGCATCCTGCGCAAGTCGTCCGGGGCGTCGGACCATGGCAGGGCGTGCGGATGTATGGAACAATCGCCCTCTTTGCTCGCCCGCACTCACGAATTCGAGGGATTTCCGATGGCAGAAGTCACGCCCGCCAACGACCAGGCCGCCGGCCAGGCCATGCCGCAGTTGATGCTGCAGAAGATCTACGTCAAGGACGTGTCCTTCGAGGCTCCCAACGCACCGCAGATCTTCCAGGACATCGGCGAGAACGACCAGGCCCAGCCCCAGGTGCAACTCAACCTGGGCCAGCGCGCCACCGACCTGGGCAACAGCCTGTACGAAGTAGTGCTGAGCCTGACCCTCACCTGCACCATCGGCGAGCGGACGGCCTACCTGGCCGAGGTCCACCAGGCTGGCGTGTTCGGCATCGCGGGCTTCAACGAGCAGGACCGCGACGGCATCATCGGCAGTTACTGCCCGAACCTGCTGTTTCCCTATGCACGCCAAGTGATTTCCTCGCTGGTGCTGGAGGGCGGGTTCCCGCCGTTCCTGCTGCAGCCGATCAACTTCGACGCCCTCTTCGCGGAGCAGCAGCGCCGCGCGGCGGGCGGCGGCGAGGCCCCGACGCTCAACAGCTGACGGCTTGCAACCCATGCGGGACCAACCGATCCTCGCGGTGCTCGGCGCCGGCTCCTGGGGCACCGCGCTGGCCGCGCTGGCCGCGCGCAACGGCGTCACCACGCGCCTCTGGGGCCGCGACCGCGCGGCGCTGGAGGCGATGGCGCAGAGCCGCCGCAACCAGCGCTATCTGCCTGACCTCGAACTGCCGGCCGCGCTCGCCTATGAGCCGGAGCTGGCTGCGGCCGTGCGCGATGTCGACATCGTGTTGATCGTGGTGCCCAGCCATGCCTTCGCCGCGATGCTGGACGAGCTTGCGCCGCTGCTCGACGCCGACACGGCGATCGCCTGGGCGACCAAGGGTTTCGAGCCGGGCACCGGCCGATTCCTGCACGAACTGGTGGCGCAGAAGCTGCCGGGCCGGCCGGCCGCGGTAGTCACCGGGCCGTCATTCGCGCGCGAGGTCGCCGCCGGGCTGCCCAGCGCGGTCACCGTGCATTCGGAAGACGAGGCTTTCGCCACGTCGCTGGCTGCGTTGCTGCATGCGCCGAACTTCCGCGCCTATTCGGGCAACGACGTGCTCGGTGCGGAGCTGGGCGGTGCGATGAAGAACGTGCTGGCGGTGGCCACCGGCGTGGCCGACGGCATGCAACTGGGCCTCAACGCCCGCGCCGGCCTGATCACCCGCGGCATGAACGAGATGCTGCGCCTGGGCCTGGCGCTCGGCGCGCGGCCGGAAACCCTGATGGGCCTGTCCGGCCTGGGCGATCTCGTGCTGACCTGCACCGGCGATCTTTCGCGCAACCGGCGGCTCGGCCTGGCCTTGGGGCAGGGCATCGCGCTGGACGAGGCCGTTCGCCAGATCGGCCAGGTGGTCGAGAGCGTGGTGACCGCCGATGAGGTGTCCCGCCTGGCCGACCAGCACGGCCTGGACCTGCCCATCGCCAGCGGCGTTCGCGCCGTGCTGCACGGGGAAGTCACTCCGGTCGAGGGCGTCCGCATGCTGATGTCGCGCGAGCAGAAGCCCGAATACCCACAAGGCTTGTTCGGCAACGCCTGACCCGCGGCCCCTCTCCCCTCCGGGAAGGGGGTAGGGTGAGCGGTCGGGGCTCGCGACGCGGTTCCTGGTTGGCGGCATGCCACACCCGGCCGTTCGTCGTGAACGGCGGTTGGCCGAAGCCCGCCCTGCGCCTGCGGCGCAGCCCCGCACGAACTTGCGCCCTCGACGCGCACACCACCCATCCCCTTGCTAAGCTCGTTGTTTTGGCCGGCAAGCGGACCGCATGCGCATGCAGCAACCGGACGAAAAGCAGCCTGCCGATCGTGCCTCCTCGCCGGAGGACATGACCGGAGGCGGCTTGCCGCCGGCCTGGCGCCGACTGTTCAAGCCGCCCGCGGCGGCCCCCGCCGAAACCCAGGTCCTCGGCTTCTTCCTGGAGGTCATGCCCGAGGACGGCGCTTCCTGGGCCCACCTGGACGTGGCCCCGGTGGCGCTGGGCGTGGCCGAGCCGGGCCGCTACGTGCGCCCGGTCCCGCTGGACAGCCGCCACCTCGCCCACGCGCCGCTGCAACCGCACGAACAACACCTGGCCGCTGCCTTGCTCGGTCTGCCGCAGAACCTGCGCAAGGGCCGCAGCTACGTGCGCCTGGCCGGCCACATCGGCGACGCCCTGCTGGCGCAGATGCTCGACACCGCGCCGTGTTTCCTCGGTGGCCTGGCCGGCCTGCGGCTGTCGCGCGGCAAGGCGCATCCGCTCAACTGGCACTGGCACCTGGAACAGGACGGCAGCCAGCGCCTGCTGCCCACGCTGGGCCATAACCAGCGCCTGCTGCGGCTGGATTGCCTTTGGTATCTCGACGCCGAACGCGCCACGCTGGGTCTGCTCGAGGCGGACAAGCGCGAAAGCCACTGGCTGGACCTGCCGCCGCTCAGGCACGAAGCCGGCCGGCCGTTGCTCAAGGCGCTGAAGAACAGCCCACTCGGCCAGCGCCTGCCCGCACCCCAGGTGTTCGACGAACTGCGCCGCGCGGAGCTGGCGCCCAAGCCGGTGCTGACCCTGCACGCACTCACGCGCCACGCCCGCCTGGCCGCCGGTACCCCGCCGCTGGCCTATGCGCGGCTGGCCTTCGACTACGCCGGCGAGCGCCTGCCCGGCCGCGGCGGCGAGCCGCTGGTGCGCCGCGTGCGCAACGGCCACCTCGTCGAAATCACGCGCCGGCGCGCCGAGGAACTCTCGGCCATGGAGCAGCTCGAACGCGTCGGGCTCACTCCCGGGGTGGACACCGAAGGCCTGCCCTGGGACCTGGCGGACACGCTGCCCGAAGACGCCTGGCTGTTCCCCGGCAAGGGCTATGCCGGCGCACTGGAGGTGAATACGCCGGCGCGCTGGCTGGCGCTGCGCGCCAAGCTCGAGGCCGAGGGTTTCCAGCTCGACTACGCGCCGAGCTTCCCGTTCGAAGTGCTTGAAGGCCCGGTGCGCTGGTATGGCAACGCCACCGAGGACGCCGACGACCACGCCTTCGACCTGGAGATCGGCATCGAGGTCGAGGGCAAGCGTCACAACCTGCTGCCCGCGGTGGCACAGGCGCTGGCTGAGCACCAGTTGAACTTGAGCCCCGCGCCGAACGAACCGGAAGACGCCGTGTGGTACGCGCCGGTCGACGAACGCCGCCGCGTGCCGGTGCGCCTGAAGGAACTGCGCGGCCTGCTGGCGCCGCTGGCCGAATACCTGGAGCGCCCGAAGAAGAAGCTGCACCTGCCGCGCGTGCAGGCCGGCCGCCTGGAGGAACTGGTCGAGGCGCTGCCCAGCGGCGGCGAGCTGCGCGCGCCCGAGGCATTGCGTGGCTTCACCGCACGCCTGCGCGATGCCGCCGAGCGCGCCAGCGACGCCATTCCCGACGGCCTCACCGTCGAACTGCGCCCCTACCAGCGCGAGGGCCTGCGTTGGTTGAACGCGTTGGCCGAGGCAGGCGTCGGCGGTGTGCTTGCCGACGACATGGGCCTGGGGAAAACGCTGCAGCTGATCACCCACCTGCTCGCACTCAAGCAGCGCGGTGCGCTGACCCAGCCGGCGCTGGTGGTGGTGCCGACCAGCCTCATTCCCAACTGGCAATCGGAGATCGCGCGCTTCGCCCCGGACATCTCGGTGCTCGCCTTGCACGGTCCGCAGCGCAGCGGCGACTTCTCGCAACTGGGTGCGCAGGACATCGTGCTCACCAGCTACGCGCTGCTGCCGCGCGACGTGGTCACCCTGCGCAAGCAGCCGTTCGCGCTGATCGTGCTGGACGAGGCGCAGCAGGTGAAGAATCCGCGTACGCAGGCGCGCCGCGCCGTGCTCAGCCTGCGCGCGCCGCGCTGCATCTGCCTGACGGGGACGCCGCTGGAAAACCACCTGGGCGAGTTGTGGTCGCAGATCGACCTGGCCGTGCCCGGGCTGCTCGGCGACGAAGGCGCCTTCCGCCGCCACTACCGCGTGCCGATCGAGAAGCAACGTGACGACGAATGCCAGGCGCGCCTCAACCGCCGCCTCGCGCCCTTCATCCTGCGGCGCACCAAGGCGCAGGTCGCGGCCGAACTGCCACCGAAGACCGAGATCACCCGCCGAGTGGTGCTCGACGGGCGCCAGCGCGAGCTCTACGAGAGCCTGCGCCTCACCCTGGCCGAGGAATTGCGCGAGGTGATCGCCCAGCGCGGCATCACCCATTCGGGCATCGTGGTGCTCGACGCGTTGCTCAAGCTGCGCCAGGTCTGCTGCGACCCGCGGCTGGTCAAGCTCGAGGCCGCGCGAGGCGTGCGTGAGTCGGCCAAGTTCGAATTGCTGATGGACATGCTGCCGGCGCTGCTCGCCGAAGGCCGCAAGGTGCTGCTCTTCTCGCAGTTCACCGAAATGCTCAAGCTGATCGCCGCGGAACTGGACCGCAAGCGCATCCGCTACGTCATGCTCACCGGAGAAACCCGCGACCGCGCCGAACCCGTGCAGCGCTTCCAGGAAGGCGACGTGCCGTTGTTCCTGCTTTCGCTCAAGGCCGGCGGCGTGGGACTGAACCTCACCGCCGCCGACACCGTGATCCACTACGACCCGTGGTGGAACCCGGCGGCTGAAGCGCAGGCTTCCGACCGCGCCCACCGCATCGGCCAGGACAAGCCGGTGTTCGTGTTCCGGCTGATCACCGCCGACACCGTCGAGGAGCGTATCGAGGAGCTGAAGGCGCGAAAAGCCGAACTGGCCGAGGCGGTGCTCGACGGTGGCGGCGCACGCGAGAAGCTCAGCTTCGACCAGGACGACCTCGATGCGCTGCTCGCGCCGGGCTGAGCGCACGACCCTCCGGATGGGTTCGAGCGGGCTGGCTCTGGCGTACGCCGGTCAGTCGCGCGCGGCGACCTCGTCGATGTGATACAGCAGATCGGCAGGATCCTCATACACGCGGAACGCGCCGGCGCGCTCCAGCTCCTCCTGCCCGTAGCCGCCGGAAAGCAGGCCCACGCCGAGGGCGCGGCAACGCTGCGCGGCGAGCATGTCCCAGATGCTGTCGCCCAACACCAGCGCATGCTGGATATCCACGTCCAACCGTTCGGCCGCGGCCAGGAACAGGTCCGGGTCGGGCTTGGCGTGGCGCACGTCATCGCGGGTGATCACCGGCACCTTGGCCGGGTCGACGCCGAGCGCCTCCAAATTGTGCGCCGCCGTCTGCATGCGGCCGCTGGTGGCGATGGCCCAGGGCAGGCCCGCTTCGGTGAGCCAGTCGAGCAACTCGCGCGCGCCCGGAAGCGGGCGTACACCGCCACCCTCGGCGCGCCGCCCGTAGGCTTCCGCGTGCCAGCGTCGCAGTCGCGCCACGCGCTCCTCGGTGATCTCGATGCCCGTCTCGCGCAGCAGCATCCGCGTGAACAGCCCGCCGCTCATGCCGATCTTGCGGTGGATGCGCCACACCGCCAGCTCGATGCCCTCGCGGTCGAGCGCCTCCTTCCACGCCAGCACGTGCTGGTAGACGCTGTCGACCAGCGTGCCGTCGAGGTCGAACAGGAACGCGGTGCGTGGGCGAATCATCGGTGCCTCCTGGTCATCCAGCGAGGATACCGGCGAGCCGGCCAGGTAGCGTCTACGCCCGCGGCAGCAGAGGGCGGCCGGTTTCCATCACCGCCAGCGCGGCGGCTCCGAGCAGGCCCGGTTCCGGGTGCAGCACGGCGATGGTGGGCACCTGGCGCATGGTGTCGCTGAAGCGGCCCTTGGCTTCGAAGCGCTGGCGGAAGCCGCCACGCTGCAGCCACGGCAGCAGGATCGGCAGCAGGCCGCCGGTGAGGTAGACGCCGTCCCAGCCGCCCAGGGTCAGCACCAGGTCGCCGGCGACCGAGCCGAAGATGCCGGCCAGCGTTTCCACCGTGCGCACGCACAACGGGTCGGTGCCGGCGCCGGCGTGCGCGGTGATGTCCTCGGGGGTGTACTCCTGCGCGCGCTCGCCGGCGATGTCGGCCAGCGCGCCGTAGAGGTTCACCAGCCCGTTGCCGCAGATCAGCCGCTCGTTGGAGACGCGGCCGAAACGCTCGTTGAGCCGGTGCAGGATTTCAATGTCCTCGCGGCTGTGCGCAGCGAAGCCGGCGTGGCCGCCTTCGCTTTCCAGCACGCTGCAGTGGCCATCGCGGCGCAGCAGGCCACCCACGCCCAGCCCGGTGCCGGGGCCCATCACCACGAAGGTCTGGTGGTCGCGACGGTCCAGCCGCGGCAGCGGCAGGTCGCCGACGGCCTTCAGGTGCTGCGGCTGCAGCAGCGAAACGGCCATGCTCTGCGCGGCGAAGTCGTTGACCAGGCGCACCGACTCCATCCCCAGGTCCGCCTGCAGCGCATGCGCGGCAACCGCCCACGGATTGTTGGTGATCTGCACCGTCTCGCCGTCGGCGATGCGCCCGGCCGCGGCGATGATCGCGCGCGGCGCGGTCAGCCCGGTGTCGGCGAAGTACTGCCGGATGGTGTCGGCCAGCGTGGCGAAGTCGCGCACGCGGTAGCGGCGCACGCTGTCGGCCATGAGCGGCTCCGCGGCGCCGACGTCGGCAAGCGCAAAGCGCACGTTGGTGCCGCCGAGGTCGGCCAGCAGGGTGGGGGGGTGGGTGTCGAAGCTCATCGGGTCGTTCTGTGGGCGCAGCGTCGCGGGCGCGGCGGCAATCGGGGGAAGGTATCGGAAACCGGCCTGACTGGCTACTTGCGGACCGCTCGTCGTGCGACGGTCGTGGAAAATGTGTGACGCACTGGATGGATGGGGTGAACCATGCGGCTTCGATGGCGGAGCCTGGCGGCGTCATGCAGGGTCGTGGGTTCGGGCATGTCCGGACGGCGCGCGATGGAACGCCGCAGCGGGAAGGCTTGCGAAGCCCGCGGCGTACAATGGCGCCTTTCGCACCAGCGACGGATCTGCCATGAACTTCCCCGCCATCCGCATGCGCCGCATGCGTCGCGACGCCTTCTCCCGCGCGCTGATGCGCGAGCACAGCCTGCTGCCGAGCGACCTCATCATGGTGGCGTTCGTGATCGAGGGCGAGGGCCAGCGCGAGAACGTGCCTTCGATGCCGGGCGTGGCGCGGCTCTCCATCGACGAGTTGCTCAAGCTGGCCGGCGAGTGCGTGCGCCTGGGCATCCCCGCGTTGGCGCTGTTCCCGTCGCCCGGCCCGTCGGTCAAGAGTGAAGACGCCGCCGAGGCGTGGAACCCGGACAACCTCATGCACCGCGCCACCCGCGCGCTGAAGGCGAAATACCCCGAACTGGGCCTGATCGGCGACGTGGCGCTCGATCCCTACACCACGCATGGCCAGGACGGCCTCATCGACGCCGACGGCTACGTGATGAACGAACCCACGGTCGAGGCGCTCGTGAAGATGTCGCTGGCCCAGGCCGAAGCGGGCATGGATTTCGTCGCGCCGTCGGACATGATGGACGGCCGCATCGGCACCATCCGCGATGCGCTGGAAGCCGCCGGTCACATCCACACCCGTATCCTCGCCTACTCGGCCAAGTACGCCTCCAGCTTCTACGGACCGTTTCGCGACGCGGTCGGCTCGGCGGCGAACCTGGGCAAGGGCAACAAGCACACCTACCAGATGGACGTGGCCAACTCGGACGAGGCGCTGCGCGAGGTGGAGCTGGACCTGGCCGAAGGCGCCGACGCGGTGATGGTCAAGCCAGGCATGCCCTATCTGGACGTGCTGCGCCGGGTAAAGGACACCTTCGGCGCGCCGACCTTCGTCTACCAGGTGTCGGGCGAGTACGCGATGCTCAAGGCGGCCGCGCAGAACGGCTGGCTGGACGAGAAGGCGGTGGTGCTCGAATCGCTCATCGCGTTCAAGCGCGCCGGCGCGGATGCGATCCTCACCTATTACGCCATCGATGCCGCCCGCTGGCTGCGCGGCGAATAGCCTTACCCACAGAAACAACAGCATGGAAGCTCTTGATCCGAACGCTCGCGACCTGGCCGCCTTGCAGGGCATCTGGCGGCAGGTCGCCGACGCCGGTGCGCCGCGGCCGATGACCTTTCGCACCGTGCCCGGCCTGACCATGCGCGCCTTCGTGCGGCATGCGCCTGCCGCAGCGGCCGGCAACACCGGCCGTTGAGCATCTCGATCACCAACAAGCGATCAGCCGGCGAACAGATGCGTGGCGCGGATAGCCGCACTGCCGGCGCGGATCGCCGCGGCAACCATGGCCGTCCCGACCGGTTTGTCGTTGGTAGCGCCGGCGGCGCGCGGTCTTGCTGTGCACTTCGATGCGCAGTGCCGGCCCGCGTCGCGCTAGGGGCCGGCTGCCGGTGACGCGGTCTTCGCCGTGGCGTGGCCCACCGTTGCATCGCGATGCGCCGGTGCCAGCCGGATTTCATACATCCGCGGCCAGCGCTTGCCGGTGACGAACAGGCGGTCGTGCACGGTGTCGTAGGCGATGCCGTTGAGTACGTCGTTCGCGGGGTCCGCCAGCGTTTCGGGCGCGGGCACCAGGCCGGCCAGGTCAATCCAGCCGATGACGCGGCCGCTGGCCGGGTCGATCCGCGCGATGCGGTCGGTCAGCCAGACGTTGGCGTACAGCTCGCCTTTCACCCATTCCAGCTCGTTGAGGTTCGCCAATGGCTGGCCGTCGGCGGTGACATCGATGTGGCCGATCTGCTGCAACGAGTCCGGATCGAGGATGCGGATGGTCGGCGTACCGTCGCTCATCAGCAGGTGGGTGCCGTCGGTGGTCAGGCTCCAGCCTTCGCCCGGGTACGCGAACTTCGCGCGCGGGGCCAGCGTGGCCAGGTCGTACACGAAGCCTTCGTGGTCCTGCCAGCTCAGCTGGATGAGCTGGTTCCTCCACGCCACGATCCCCTCGCCGTAATCCGGCCACGGCGTGGGCGTCTGCTGGAGCACCTTGCCGCTGGCGAGGTCCACCTTGCGCACCGAGGACGCGCCGACGGTCCCCGTGGCCTCGTAGAGATAGCCGTCCAGATAGACCAGCCCTTCGGTATAGGCCGACGGATCGTGCGGGAAGGCGTGCACGACCGTGTAGCCCTGCACCGGGACGGACGAAGCCAAGGCCAGGCCAGGCAGCAACAGGCCGGCGATCGCGAGCTTGAAGGAAGTCATCGCGCGATCATCCCACGGTTGCGTGCTCAACGACGCGGCGGTCGTGGCGGGTGCGGCGTGGAATAATCGGAGGCATCCCCACCAAGGCGTCGCGCGGATGGAAAGCCATCATTACCTCGAAACCGCGCTGGTGTTCCTGCTGGCGACGGTGATCGCCGTGCCGCTGACCAAGCGCTTCCGCCTGGGTTCGGTGCTGGGCTACCTGCTCGCCGGCGTGGTGATCGGCCCGCAACTGCTGGGACTGGTCGCCGACACCGCCGGCGTGGCGACCATCTCCGAGTTCGGCGTGGTGCTGATGCTGTTCGTGATCGGCCTGGAGCTCTCGCCGCAACGCCTGTGGGTGATGCGGCGCGCGGTGTTCGGCACCGGCCTGATGCAGGTGCTGGCCTGCGGCATCGCGATCGGTGCGATCGGCTTCGCCTGGTTCGGCCTGAGCGGCCGGGCGGCGGTGATCGTGGGCGGCAGCCTGGCGCTGTCGTCCACCGCGTTCGGCCTGCAGATCCTGGCCGAGCGCAAGGAGGCCGGTTGGGCCTACGGGCGCCAGGCGTTCGCGATCCTGCTGTTCCAGGACCTGGCGGCGATCCCGCTGATCGCCGCGGTGCCGCTGCTGGCGGCCTCGGGCGGGCACGGCATGGACTCGGCGGGCGTGCTGCGCACGGTGGCTGCGATCGTGGCGGTGGTGGTCGGCGGACGCTACCTGTTGCGGCCGGTATTCCGCTTCGTCGCCAAGGCCGATGCGGTTGAGGTGTCCACCGCCACCGCGCTGCTGGTGGTCATGGGCACGGCATGGCTGATGGAACGGGTGGGCGTCTCTTCCACGCTGGGGGCGTTCCTGGCTGGCGTGCTGCTGGCCGATTCGGAATATCGCCACGAGCTGGAATCCCACCTGGAGCCGTTCAAGGGCCTGTTGCTGGGGCTGTTCTTCATCAGCGTGGGCATGTCGATGGATCTGTCGCTGTTGCTCGGCGAGCCGCTGCGCGTGCTGGCGCTGGTCGCCGGCCTGCTGCTGGTCAAGGGCGTGCTGCTGTGGCCGCTGGGACGGCTGGTCGGCGGGCTCGACCGCGGCGAGTCGCTGCGCCTGGCGGTATTGCTGGCCAGCGGCGGCGAGTTCGCCTTCGTGGTGCTGAACATCGCCGCTGGGCAGCGCATCCTCGATGGCACGCTGCACAACCGGCTGGTGCTGGCGATCACGCTGTCGATGGCGCTGACGCCGCTGCTGGTCGCGCTCACCGGGCGGCTGCTCGGGGCGCGGCCGAAGAAGGCGGTGCGCGAGTACGACACCATCGAGACCGAGACGCCCAAGGTGATCATCGCCGGCTACGGGCGCATGGGCCAGATCGTGGCGCGCGTGCTGCGCGCGCAGGGCATCCGCTTCGTGGCGCTCGACCACTCGGTCGAGCAGATCGACCTGGTGCAGCGCTTCGGCGGCTGGAACGACATCTTCTACGGCGACCCGGCGCGACCGGAACTGCTGCGCGCGGCGCAGGCGGACAAGGCCGAGGTGTTCGTGTTGGCCAGCGACGATCCCGAATCGAGCCTGCGCGTGGCGCGGCTGGTGCGCCGGCAGTATCCGCACCTGAGGGTCATCGCGCGCGCGCGCAACCGCCAGCACGTGTGGCGGCTGATGGATCTGGGGATCGACGACCCGGTGCGCGAGACGCTCTGCTCCAGCCTGCAGATGACGCAGATGACGCTGGAGGCGCTGGGCATGTCCCGGGACGTGGCTGCGGCGCGGGTGGAACGTTTTCGCCAGCAGGATGCCGAGCTGCTCAAGCGGCAGTATCTGGTGTACGACGACGACGCGCGCATCGTGCAGACCACGCGCGAGGCACTGGCGGACCTGGAGCAGTTGTTCGAGGCGGACGCGGAGCGGGAACGACCGGAGTCGTCGTCGCCACCCCTGTAAGGGCACGGGGACGCTGACGACACAGAGCGCTATTTTTCGGCATCGGTCCGGCTTTACCGCGCGCCCCGCCCCTCACCCAAACCCTCTCTCCGGCGGGGAGGGGCCTTCAGATCGCGTCAGCGTGATTACTCCGCCGGTTGCGCCGGCTGGCGCAGCATCTGCCGGACGCTGGGCACCGCGTTGCTGCGCGCGGCCAGCTCGTGGGCGATATCGACCAGGCCCAGGTGGCGGGCCACGTCGGCCGGGGTGCGGCCGAAGGCGTCGGTGGCCTGGCGGTCGGCGCCGCGGGCCAGCAGCACGCGCGCGGCCGGCAGCAGTGCGTGCATGGCACAGGCGTGCAACGCGGTGACGCCACGCTGGTCGGCATGTTCCAACTGCGCGCCGGCGTCCAGCAGCACCGGCAGCAGGGCCGCCAGGTGGGTGGCGTCGCAGGCGGAGCCCGGCTTGAACTGTGCGCCGAGCAGCAGCAGCAACGGTGTCTTGCCTTCGTTGTCGGCGCGGTTGACGTCGGCGTCGTGCTTGAACAGCACGTCGAACAGACGCCGCGCGCGCAGGCTGTCGTTGTGCTCGAAGCCGAACTGCGCGGCGGCGTGCAGCGCGGTGCGTCCGCGCATGTCCACCGCGTGTATGTCGGCGCCGGCGGCGAGCAGGTGCTCGACGAGTTCCGGATAGCCCAGCGCAGCGGCGACCATCAGCGCGGTGGTCTCGCCGGGCAGGCGCTGGTCCACCTGCACGCCATGCTCCAGGAGCACACCCACCAGTGCATCGCGGCGCGCACCCACCGCCGCCGCGAGCGGCGTGACGCCCGTGCCGGCCGCCAGCGTGGCATCCGCGCCGGCGTCGAGCAGGCAGAGGGCGATCTCACGGTGGCCGGCACCACAGGCATGCAGCAGCGCGGTGGCGCCCTGCGCGTCGCGGGTATCGACGTCGAAGCCCAGCTCGAGCAGGCGCTCGACCGCGGTCAGCACGCCCGTGCGGGTGGCGGCGGGAAGGTCCGTGGCGGTCAGCGCGCGGCGCGGGCGCGTCCAGTCGCCCCAGTCCAGCCAGTGCTGGATGGCGCCGTGCTCCAGCGCAAGGCCAAGTGGCGTTTCGCCGTTGGCGTCGGTGGCTTCGGCATCGGCGCCGTGGGCGATCAGCGCGCGCACCAGCGCCAACCCGCTCTCGCCATGTTCGATCGCGGCAAACAGCGGCGTGCGGCCGGAACCATCGCGTGCGTTGGGATCGCAGCCGCGTGCCAGCAGGGCTTCGAGGAGTGCGCCGTGCCGGTGGATCGCCGCCAGGTGCAGCGGCGTGCGCTCGCGTGCATCGGGCCCGAAGGCGTCGGCGCCGCCCTCGAGCAGCCTGAGCGGCAGTGCCGCGCCCAGGGCGCTGTCGCCCAGGGCAACCAGCGCCTGCGCGAGCAGATGGGCGCCGGCGGGCGTGGCGCCGGCCTCGAGCAGGCCGTCGACCGCTTCGGTGGAGGCGGGCAGTTGGACCAGCAATGCATCGAACAGGCGCTGGCCAGGCAGGTGCGGTGCGTGCCCGGGCTCGATCGTCGCCGCGGGCAAAAATGCTTCGGCCGCGAGCCCGTGTTCGAGCAGCCAGCGTCGCGCCGCGCCGAGGCCGGGCGTTGCGAGATCCAGGTAGAGTTGCGCGAGCTGGGGTTGCGGCCACTGGCGCGCGCGCTCGGCGAACGTCGCGATGACCGCCCACTGACCTTGGCGCAAAGCTTCGAGCAATCGCGCCGGCGTGTCGTCGTCGTCCGGCGTGTCGCCGCCGAGGCTGGCGGGCAGCGGCGATTCCGGGTCGAGCAACGCGACCAGGTCCCAGCGACCGGCGGCCGCGGCATGGTCCAGCGCGCTGCGGCCATCGCTGCCGGCACGCCTGGGCTCGGCGCCGAGCGCGAGCAGCGCGCGCACGGTCGCGGCCTGCGCGCGGGGCGACTGGCAGGCGAGGGTGAGCGCGTCGCGACCGTGGTTGTCACTGGCGCGGGCGTCCGCGTGCGCGTCGGCCAACGCCTGCACCAGCTCGCTGGCGCCGCAGCGCGCCGCTTCCATCAGCGCGGTGGCGCCATGGCGATCGACCAGGTTCGGGTTGGCGCCGGCGACGAGCAGGGCGCGGGCGATCTGCAGGTGCCCTTCGGCCGCAGCGGTCATCAGCGCACTGCGGTCGTGGGCGTCGGTGGCGTTGACGTTCGCGCGATGCTTGAGCAACAGCTTGACGCCGGTGGGATCGTCGTCGGCGATACCGGCGGCGGCGACCAGCGCGGGCTCGCCGTCGGCGGGAGCGGGCTTGGCGCCGTGCTCGAGCAGGTATTTGGCGAGCGGCCAGTTGGCCGCGCGGCAGGCCGCGGCAAGCGGACTGACGCCGGCGCGGTTTAGCGCGTTCACCGGCGCGGCGGCATCGAGCAACATCGCGGCGACGATCGGTTCTCCGCTCAGCGCGGCACCGTGCAATGCGGTATTGCCCTCGCCGTCGGCGGCCAGCGGGCTGGCGCCGTTGGCGAGCAGGGTCATGACCGCCTCGGCGCGACCGTGCCAGCTGTCGCGGGTGGCCGCGAGGAGGGCGGTCAGGCCGCCGCTGGCGCGATTGACGTCGGCGCCCTTGGCGATCAGTGCGCGCAACAGTCGCGTGTCCGGCAGCAAGGCGGCCAGGGTGAGTACCGGACGCTGGTCGCGCTCGCCCGGCGCCGGCGCGCTGTCGGGATCGGCGCCGGCCTCGAGCAGGGCGAGTGCGCGCTCGATGTCGCCGTCGCGCGCGGCCGCGAGCAGCGCGGGACCCTGCGCGGGCGCGCCGGCAGTGCGCTCTTCCTCGCTCAGCATGGCCGGGCGCGGGGCCGGAGAAGCGAGGAAATCGGCCGGCAGCGGAGCGTCTTCGGCGCGGCGGCGCGGGCGCGTGCGCTCGCACAGCAACGCGCGCAAGGTGCGGTTGGCGATCACCAGGCAACCCAGCGGCAACACCGCCAGCCCGTAGACGACCAGCGCCGCGGTGCGTAATTCCGAGGGCAGCACGCCATACAGCCCGGTCAGCGCGATGGCGCCATAGGCGAGCACCAGCAGCGCGAATGCCGCCGGCAGGAAATGGCTGAAGAAACGTTCCTCGCGCGCCAAGTGACGGCCGAACGCAAGGCTGCGGGCGGTCGCGGTGAAGATCCACGAGCCATCACTCTGCGCGGGATAGGCGTCGTCCCACACGAATACCAGGCCGAACGCGGGCCACACGCGCCACAGCGACACCAGCGCCACCACCAGTGCAGCGGCCAGCAACAGTGCGCCGCCCAGCGTCGGTTGCTGGCGCAACTCCAGCATCGGCCAGGCGATCAGCAGGAACACCAGCGCCACGTAGCCGGTGAACATCACCAGGTGCGCGGCGCCCCGACGCAGCACGGTGCGGCCGAAGCGGGGCTCCGGATCGAAACCGATCGCGTGGCATACCGCCGCCATCGTCAGTGCATTGGCCAGCAGCAACGGGATCAGCGCCAGCGGGTGCGCCCCGAGCGCGGCGATCGCCACGGCAATCCATCCAGGCAGGAACCAGGCCATACCCTTGAGCAGGGACGGCGGGCGGTGGCGCGATCGGGGCTCGTTCATGGCGCGAGTATAGGAAGCGTGGGCGCCGCAGACGGTAACGGCACGTTAACCCCGACACCACAAATCATTCGTCGCGATCGTCCGGCGTACTGCGCTGCAACTGGTTGGCGACCGCGAGCGTCTCCTGCGGCGGCAACTGCAGGTGCCAGCCCTGGGTGCGCAGGTGTTCGAGCACGACCTCGCTGTCTTCGTTCGGCAGGCGGCGCTGCTCGTCCAATTGCACTTCGAGCACGAAGCGCAGGTCACCGAGCATCATCGACAGCGACTCGGGCACCACGCCGAACTCGTCGCGTGCGGCGAGCCACACGTAGGTATCGGATTTGCGCTGGCTGGCGTAGACGAAACAATGCATGGGACGACTCCGACGGCGATGGCGTGGGGCGGGGGACGCGAAGGGTAGCAGCGTGCACCGCCAATGCTGCGGTCGCACTTGCAAGCCCGAGGGTGGCTGGGCAGAGTGTCGCGCGGGGGCCTCAAACGCGCGTATGAAAACAGCCGTGACGGTCTCCGTTGCCACCCCGAGCCGCGTCTTAAGATAAGCAGGAGCAAGCGATGCCTATGTCTTTTCGTTCCATCCCGGGCCGCGCCCGGCCTTTGGCGCTGGCCGCGCTGAGCTTTGCCGTCGCCGGTGCGCTGGCGTTGCCGCAGGCGGCCGATGCCAGTGCCTTCCAGCTGAAGGAGAACAGTGCCAAGGGCATGGGCCGCGCCTATGCCGGTTCGGCGACGGCCGGCGGCGACGCCTCGGTGGTGGTCAACAACCCCGCCGCGATGACCGACCTGGACGGCACCTACCTGCAGGCCGACGTCACCGCGATCAACTTCAGCGCCCGCTTCAAGGGCACCGCTACGGACGCGATGGGTCGCCCGATCAGCGGCGGTGACGGCGGCGATGCGGGTACGACGCTGCCGATCCCCGCGCTGTTCATTGCCAGCAAGGTGTCCGATCGCGTGCATCTGGGCTTCGGCCTGTCGGTACCGTTCGGTTTCCAGACCGAATATGGCCAGAACTGGAAGGGTCGCTACAACGCGGTCAAGTCCCGGTTCGAGTCCCTTGACGCCACACTGTCCGGTTCGTTCGACGTCAACGATCAGTTCTCGCTGGGCGCCAGCGTCATCGCGCAGAAGACCTCGGCCGAACTGACTTCGGCAATCAATTTCAACGGCGTCGCTCTGGGCCTGATCCAGCAGGGCGCGGCCGGCGGGCTGATCCCGGCGGCACAGGTGCCGGCGTACATGCAGCTGGTCGGCACGGTGGTGCCGCCGGGCTCGGACGGCCTGGCCCGCGTCAAGGGCGACGACTGGGGTTACGGCTGGCAGGTGGGCGCGTACTGGAAGCTGACCCCGAACGACAAGCTCGCCCTCAATTACCGCTCCAAGATCGCCCACAAGCTCGAGGGCACCGGCAACTTCACCGTGCCGGCCAACGTGACCGCGCTGCTGTCCAGCCCGCAGGTCGCTCCGCTGCTGGCCGCCGCCGGCGGTGTGCCTTTCACCCACACCACCGGCACCGCCGACTTCACCACGCCTGCCAGCGCCGGCTTCAGCTACTGGCACCAGGGTGAGAAGTTTGGCCTGGGTGTCGATCTGAACTGGACCAAGTGGGACGTGTTCAAGGAACTGCGCGTGCAGTACGGCAACCCGGCGCAGCCGGACAGCGTCGAGACCTTCAACTGGCGCAACACCTGGTATGCGGCGATCGGCGGCGACTACTACGTCAACGACAAGCTGACCCTGCGTGCGGGCATCTCGGTCGACACCACGCCGACCTACACCGCCACCCGCGACGCCCGCGTGCCCGACTCCACCCGCAAGTTCGCCGCGGTGGGTATCGGCTACAAGGCCAGTGAGCACTTCGAGATCAACGCTTCGTACGCGCACATCTTCGTGAACCAGGCGCACATCGACTCGGTGAGCGCCACGGGCGACAGGTTGACCGGCAACTTCGACGACTACGGCAACCTGCTGAGCCTGTCGGCGCAGTACAAGTTCTGATCGCTTGAAGTACCGAAACCTCCCCGCGCGAGCGGGGAGGTTTTTTTTGCGCATCGTTCGGCGGATGGTCAGCCGTTGCGCAGCGGTTTGTCGCCGCGATCGGTGGCGATGTAGTTGCCGTCGCCCTGCGGCTCGCGGATCGTCGAGGCGTGGTCATCCTGCTCGCCGAGACCGCTCTGCCCAGCGGGCCGCGCGCGGTAACCGGGTTGCGCCTTGTCCGGGGAGTGCTCCGGGCGTGGCTTGTGGCCTGCCGGTTCCGCTTGTGCTCCGCGGTCCTGCGAGCGGGCGTCCACGCGGGTGCCCTTGGGCTCGCCGCCGACGCCGCCGGGGCCGCTTTGCGGGCCCGCATTCGCGCTGGCCCGGCCCGGGCTGCGCTGGTCGTTGGGAACATTCGGCTTGGTCATGGAGGGCTCCTGCAGGTGGCCTGCCCGCAGTGTCGCCACTGTGCCGTAGGCGGCACGTGCATGTGGGCTCCTGCGAAGAATGTCAGCCGTGCCGCAGCAGCAGCTCCAGCAGTCGCCGGAAGCGGGGACCGTAGGGCGGGCGCAGCAGCCCCGCACCGTTCCAGCGCGACTGCGCGAACACCGGCTTGAGGTGCGAAAACGTGTCAAATCCCGCCTTGCCGTGGTAGCCGCCCATGCCCGACGCACCGACGCCGCCGAACGGCAGCCCGTGCTGGGCGATGTGGTAGAGCGTGTCGTTGACGGTGACGCCGCCGGCCTGGGTGCGGGCCAGCACCGCATCGATGGTCGGGCGGTCGCGCTCGAACAGGTACAGCGCCAGCGGGTGCGGGCGGGCGTTGACGTAGTCGACCGCCTGCGCGACCGAGTCGCATGCGACCAGCGGCAGCAATGGGCCGAAGATCTCCTCGTGCATCACCTTCGCGTCGTCGGGCACGTCGAGCAGCAGTTGCGGTGGGAACAGGCGGCGCGCCGGATCGGCCGGTGCGCCGTCCAGCGGCTCGATCCGCGCGCCGGCATTCGCCGCCTCATTGCGGAGCGCCGCCATGCGCTCGAAGTGGCGATCGGAGATGAGGCTGGTGTACTGCCGATTGCTGGCCAGCTCGGGGTACAGCCGCGCCATCGTGATGCGCGCCGTGCTGACGAATTCCTCCACCCGCGCAGCGGGCAACAATACGTAATCCGGCGCGATGCAGGTCTGGCCGGCATTGACCAGCTTGCCCACCAGGATGCGTTCGACCGCCTGGGCCATGTCGGCCCCCGGCCCGATGATGGCCGGCGACTTGCCGCCGAGCTCCAGCGTCACCGGCGTCAGATGCGCCGAAGCGGTCCGCATCACGTGATGGCCGACGGCGGTCGAGCCGGTAAACAGCAGATGGTCGAAGGCCAGGCCGCTGAAGGCTTGCGCCACCGCCGCGTCGCCGGTGACCACGACGACCTCGTCGTCGGCGAAATACGCGGCGACCTGTTCGGCGAACAGCGCCGCAAAGCGCGGCGTGAACTCGCTCATCTTGATCATGGCGCGGTTGCCCGCCACCAGCGCGTCGACCAGAGGACCGACCGCCAGGAACAGCGGGTAATTCCACGGCACCACGATGCCGACCACGCCACGCGGCTGCGGCAGCAGGCGGTTGTGCCCGGGCACGAACGCCAGCGCCGTCGGCGCGCGGCGCGGGCGCATCCAGCGCTTGCCGTGGCGAAACGCATGCCGGATGGCCGAAAGCGAGGGGAACAGCTCCAGCAGCTCGGTCTCCTCGACCGGTCGCTGGCCGAAGTCCGCATCGATCGCCGTGGCGAATGCCGTGCGTTGCTCGCGCAGCATGCGGGCCAGGCGTTGCAGCCGATCGGCGCGCACCTGCCAGGAAGGCAAGGGATCGCGCGCCTGCGCGGCACGCAGGCGGTGCAGGACGGCGGTCAGCTCGGCGGAGTCGGCCATGGCGTGCGCTTGATGAGGCAGGGACTCATGGTCGCACGTCCAGGCCAACTGCACGTCGCGGAACTATTTTTTTTGGAGCGCGCGGTATGCAGGACTAGGGGGGTGGCGAGGGTGGGTTTCCACCGCAAGCCACCATCCCTGACCGGCGCTCACTCGCCGATGGTCAGCAACGAGGCATTGCCGCCGGCGGCCGTGGTGTTGATCGTCAGCGTGCGCTCGCTGGCGAAGCGCAGCAGGTAGTGCGGGCCGCCGGCCTTGGGGCCGGTGCCGGACAGGCCTTCGCCGCCGAACGGCTGCACGCCGACCACAGCGCCGATCTGGTTGCGGTTGACGTAGCAGTTACCTACGCGGGTATGCCGCGCGATGTAGTCGATGGTGGCGTCGATGCGGCTGTGCACGCCCAGGGTCAGGCCGTAGCCGGTTTCGTTGATCTTCTCGATCACCTGCGGCAGTTCGCTGCCCTTCCAGCGCAGCACGTGCAGCACCGGGCCGAAGATCTCGCGATCGAGGATCGACAGCGTCGGGATTTCGTAGGCACACGGCGCGAAGAAGGTGCCGTGCGAGGTCGCGGCCGGGTCCATCGGCGCTTCGGCGATCTTCTTCGCTTCCTTGTCCATGCGTTCGGCGTGGGCGACCAGGATCGCCTTGGCGTCCTCGTCGATGACCGGGCCGACGTCGGTGGAGAGCAGGCCAGGATCGCCGACCTTCAGCTCGGCCATCGCACCGGTGAGCATGGTGATCACCTTGTCGGCAATGTCCTCCTGCACGTACAGCACGCGCGCGGCCGAGCAGCGCTGGCCGGCGGACTGGAAGGCCGAGGCCATCACGTCCTTGACGATCTGCTCGGGCAGCGCGGAGGAGTCGGCGATCATCGCGTTCTGGCCGCCAGTCTCGGCGATCAGGATGGCGATCTGCGCCTTGCGCGCGGCCAGCGCGCGGTTGATCGCCCAGGCGGTTTCGGTCGAGCCGGTGAACACCACGCCGGCCACGCGCGGATCGCGGGTCAGCGCGGCGCCGACGGTCGGGCCGTCGCCGGGGACGAACTGCAGTACGTCCTTCGGGATGCCGGCGTCGTGCAACAGCTGCGTGGCGACGTAGCCGATCAGGCTGGTCTGCTCGGCCGGCTTGGCGATCACCGTGTTGCCGGCGGCGAGCGCGGCGCTCACCTGGCCGATGAAGATCGCCAGCGGGAAATTCCACGGACTGATGCCGACGAATACGCCGCGGCCTTCGAGGAACAGCTGGTTCGTTTCGCCGGTGGGGCCGGGCAGGGCGATCGGCTCGCCGAACAGGCGCTTGGCCATGGTCGCGTAGTAGCGCAGGAAGTCGGCCGCTTCGCGGATCTCGGCGATCGCGTCGGGCAGGCTCTTGCCTGCTTCGCGCACGCACAGGGCAATGAACTCGCCGCGGCGAGCCTCGAGCTGCTCGGCGGCGTACTCGAGCATGGCCGCCCGGTTGGCGACCGGGAAGTTGCTCCAGCGGTCCTGCGCGGCGTGCGCGTTGGCCAGCGCCTTCTGCACGGTGGCCTCGTCGGCGGCCACGTAGGTGCCGAGCTTGCGGCGGCGGTCGGTCGGGTCGGTGACCTCGACGGTCGGGCCCTGGCTGGTCGCGCCGGGCACCAGTGGACCCGCGGTCCACGGACCCTGGTGGGCGCTGGCCTCGTCAGCCAAGGCCTTCAGTTCGTTGTCGTTGGCAAAGTTCACGCCCATGGAATTCTTCCGTAGTTCACCGTAGAGGTTGGCCGGCAGCGGGATGCGCGGGTGCGGGATCGACTCGAACGAGCGCACCGTCTGGCAGGGGTCGGCGACCAGTTCGCGCGCCGGCACGTCCTCGTCCACCACGCGATTGACGAAGCTGGTGTTGGCGCCGTTTTCGAGCAGGCGACGCACCAGGTACGGCAGCAGGTCCTCGTGCGTGCCGACCGGCGCGTACACGCGGCACGGCGCGCCGAGCCCGTTCGCGCCGATCACTTCGGCATACAGGTCCGCGCCCATGCCGTGCAGTCGCTGGTACTCGAACGGCCGGCCCTGCGAGAGGTGGTGTACCGCGGCGATCGTGTGCGCGTTGTGCGTGGCGAACTGCGGGTAGATCAGCGTCGGGCCGGCGTTGAACAGGCGCCGCGCGCAGGCGATGTAGGAGACGTCGGTGTTCGGCTTGCGCGTGTACACCGGATAGCCGGCCAGGCCACCTTCCTGCGCACGCTTGACCTCGGCATCCCAGTAGGCGCCCTTGACCAGGCGAACGTACCAGCGCCGGCCGTGGGTCAGCGCCGTCTCGACGAGCCAGTCGATCACGAAGGGGGTGCGCTTGGAGTAGGCCTGCACCACGATCCCTAAGCCATTCCAGCCTTCCAGCGACGGGTGCGCGAACACCTCGCCGATGATGTCCAGCGAGAGCTCCAGGCGGTCGGCTTCCTCGGCGTCGACCGAGAGCGCGATACCGGCCTTCATCGACAGCTGCGAGAGCTCCAGCAGCCGCGCGACCAGCGCTTTGCGCGCGCGCTCGCGCTGGCCGGACTCGTAGCGAGGGTAGAGCGCTGAGAGCTTGACCGAGATCGACGGTGCGTCGGTGTGGTTGGGGTGCGGCCCGCGGCGGCCGATCGCGGCGATGGCGTCGCGGTAGGCCTGCTGGTAGCGCTCGGCGTCGGCGGCGGTCAGCGCGGCTTCGCCCAGCATGTCGAACGAATAGCGGTAGGCCGCGTTTTCCTTCTTCTTGGCGCGGTCCAGCGCCTCGTCGATGGTGCGGCCCATCACGAACTGGTGGCCCATCAGACGCATGGCCTGGCGCACCGCGGCGCGGATCGCCGGCTCGCCAAGTCGTGCGACCAGCCGGCGCAGCGAGCCGGTGAAATCGTCGCGGGTAGTCTGGGCCAGGTTGACCAGCCGGCCGGTCAGGAGCAGGCCCCAGGTGGAGGCGTTGACCAGCGCCGACTCGCTCTGGCCCAGGTGCTTGCGCCAGTCGGCGTCGCCGAGCTTGTCGCGGATCAGCTTGTCGGCGGTGCTCTGGTCGGGGATGCGCAGCAGGGCCTCGGCCACGCACATCAACAGCACGCCCTCCTCGCTGGACAGGTCGTACTGGCGCATGAACGCCTCGACCATGCTCTGGTCCTTGGCCCGCGCCCGCACGCGCGTGACCAGCGCGGCGGCGCGGTCGACCACCGCCTCACGCTCCTCCGGCGGCAGGTCGGCCTGGTCGAGCAGGTCGAGCACCGCTTCGGTCTCGTCGCGCAGCCAGGCGGCGGTGATGCGGGCGCGCGCAGGCTCGGCGACCGCGGGGATTTCGGGGCTCAGGATGGATTGCGTCACGTGGGGATCTGCGGCTGGTGGCCGCCCGGGGCGGCGGCGAAGCCCGCAATTGTACGCCCCGCACACAGGCGCACGCATCCGTGCGCGGGCGCATCGACGGCCGCGGCTGCGCGGTGGCGAGACGCTAGGCCGATCCCATGCCGTGGCGCGCAGACGGGATACACACCGCAGCGAGCGCGCAGCCGCACACGCGCGAGCGCTGGATGACCGCTTCCCGCCCCCGGCTGCCGGTCTCTCATGGCGTGATCCAGGTCAGCCGGGTGCGACATTCTTGCCTCGCAGTCATTCAGCGGCCTATCATTCCGCAGTTCCAGGCACGCCGGATTCCCATGATCGTGCTTCGACCCGCTGGCGCCGGCCTGCCGTGCGTGACGATGTGGCTTCGGCCCAATCGCGCACTCAGCCGACGCGGGCTGCGTCGCCTGATCATGGTGCTGGCGGCCCTGGCGCTGACGACGGCCGGACTGGGCGCGTGGCAGGGGAATGTGTTTGCTCCGCTGTTTGCCCTGATCGAGTCCTGCGCGATGGCCTTTGCATTGAGGCAGGCCTGGCGCGCGGGCGACCGCAGCGAACGCATCCGCCTCGACGAGGAGTCGCTGGAGGTGCGCTCGCTGCCCGGGCGGCGCCGCGCGTGCTTCCAGTCCTACTGGGTGCGCGTGCGACTGGCGCCCGGCAACGGGCACGGGCGTCTGCTGCTGGGGTCGCATGGACGCGAGATGGAGATCGGCTCGTTCCTCGCCGAAGAGGAACGCGTCGAGTTGTCGAGAAAACTCAAGGTGCTGCTGGCGGACATGCAAGGCCGGCAGCGCGGGTAGGGTCAACAAAGGTGCAAGACATGACATCTGGCGGCATCAGGATCAAGGCATGGGCGGCAGCGGCCTGTGCGCTGTTCAGCAGCGCGGTATGGGCCAACCCCCAGCCGGGCCAGCTCAACATGACGCGCGGCGTCAGCGAGTGGTCGCCCGAGGCCTACTTCCTCAACAACGTCGCGCTCGGCGTGTGCACGGTGATCGGCGTGCTGGTGTTCGGCGCGATGTTCGTCGCCATGTTCCGCTTCCGCAAATCGCGCGGTGCGGTGGCCGAGAAGTGGTCGCACAACACCATGCTCGAAGTGGTGTGGACCACCATTCCGGTGATCATCCTGATCGTGCTGGCATGGATGTCGACCGGCGGTCTCGTGTCCTTCGCCGACACCACCGGTTCGCAGTTGACCGTCAAGGTGACTGGCTACCAGTGGAAGTGGCGCTACGACTATGTCGACTACCAGGGCAAGGCGATCGACGGCGTCGGCTTCATGTCCAAGCTCGACGAGCAGAGCAACGAGACCCGCCAGCTGGACTCGGGCCTGGATCCGAAGTCGGTCAAGGTCGGTGACGAGAACACCTACCTGCTCAACGTCGACAAGCCGCTGGTGCTGCCGGTCGACACCAAGGTGCGCTTCGTGATCACCGCCGGCGACGTGATCCACTCCTGGTGGGTGCCGGCGCTGGGCTGGAAGATCGACGCCATCCCGGGCATCGTCAACGCCGCCTGGACCAACATCAAGGTGCCGGGCACCTACCGCGGCCAGTGCGCGGAGCTCTGCGGCCAGGACCACGGCTTCATGCCGATCGTGGTGAAGGCGGTTTCCAAGGCCGAGTTCGCCCAGTGGCTGGCGCAGCAGGAGGCCGCCGGCAAGGCGCCGCCGGCCGCGCCCGCGACGCCGGCCGTTCCGGCGCCGGCGTCGACCGCCGCCGCGCCGGCATCCGCTTCGACCACGGCCGCCCCGGCAGCCAAGACGCCGGGCAAGCAGGGCTGATCGCCCGCTTTTCCGCTTTCAAGCATTCGCATTAGGTAGAGGTGCAAGGCCATGGCCCACGCAGCCACCCACGATCACCACGACGAGCACCACGGCGCGCCGTCGAACTTCTTCACGCGCTGGTTCATGTCCACGAACCACAAGGACATCGGCACGCTGTACCTGGTCTTCTCGCTGCTGATGTTCTTCATCGGCGGCAGCTTCGCGATGGTTATCCGCGCGGAGCTGTTCAAGCCGGGCATGCAACTGGTGCAGCCGTACTTCTTCAACGAGATGACCACCATGCATGCGCTGGTGATGATCTTCGGCGCGATCATGCCGGCCTTCGTGGGCCTGGGTAACTGGATGATCCCATTGATGGTCGGCGCGCCGGACATGGCGCTGCCGCGCATGAACAACCTCTCGTTCTGGATCCTGCCGTTCGCCTTCGCGCTGATGCTGTCCACGCTGTTCATGCCCGGCGGTGGCCCGGCCGGCGGCTGGACCATGTATCCGCCGCTGTCGCTGCAGAGCGATTCGGTCGCCTACGTGGTGTTCGCGATCCACCTGATGGGCATCAGCTCGATCATGGGCGCGATCAACATCATCGCGACCATCCTCAACATGCGCGCCCCGGGCATGGATCTGCTCAAGATGCCGGTGTTCGTGTGGAGCTGGCTGATCACCGCGTTCCTGCTGATCGCCGTGATGCCGGTGCTGGCCGGTGCGGTGACCATGCTGCTGACCGACAAGTACTTCGGCACCAGCTTCTTCAACGCCGCCGGCGGCGGCGACCCGGTGCTGTACCAGCACGTGTTCTGGTTCTTCGGCCATCCCGAGGTGTACATCATGATCCTGCCGGCGTTCGGGATCATCTCGGAGATCGTGCCGACCTTCTCGCGCAAGCCGATCTTCGGCTACAAGGCGATGGTGTTCGCGATCGCGGCGATCGCCTTCCTGTCGTTCATCGTGTGGGCGCACCACATGTTCGCGGTCGGCCTGCCGCTGGGCGCCGAGATCTTCTTCATGTACGCCACCATGCTCATCTCGGTGCCCACCGGCATCAAGGTGTTCAACTGGGTGAGCACGATGTGGGGCGGCTCGCTGACGTTCGAGACGCCGATGCTGTTCGCCATCGCGTTCATCATCCTGTTCACCATCGGCGGCTTCTCCGGCTTGATGCTGGCGCTGGTGCCGGCGGACTTCCAGTACCACGACACCTACTTCGTGGTGGCGCACTTCCACTACGTGCTGGTGACGGGCGCGGCCTTCGCCATCATGGCGGCCACGTACTACTGGCTGCCCAAGTGGACCGGCCGCATGTACAGCGAGTTCTGGGGCAAGGTGCATTTCTGGTGCTCGGTGGTGTTCGTCAACGTGCTGTTCTTCCCGCAGCACTTCCTAGGCCTGGCCGGCATGCCGCGCCGCATCCCGGACTACAACGTGGCCTTCGCCGACTTCAACATGGTCAGCTCGATCGGCGGCTTCCTGTTCGGCGCCTCGCAGCTGATCTTCCTGGGCGTGATCGTGCATTGCGCGTTCTTCTCCAAGAAGAAGGCCGCCGACCGCGTGTGGGAAGGCGCTCGTGGCCTGGAGTGGACGGTGCCGTCGCCGGCTCCGCACCACACCTTCGCGCTGCCGCCGGTGATCCACGACGACGAACTGGCCCACGGTCACGTGGATGATTGAGGCAGCGGTTGCGCCGACCCCGGTCGGTGCGCCCGAAGGGCCCAGGACGATGAGCGGGCAGACGGAAGACGGGGAACTGGCACGCCGAAAGGGCGTACGGCGCACCCTCTGGATCACCGGCACGATCGCGGTGGTGCTGTTCCTGCTGTCGATCCTGAGCATGGTGAAGATCGGCTAGCACAGGTATTCCCCGGATCCGTCATGGCGGTCCGGCAAGCAGTTCCCCGCGCAACATGGCGGGGATGGAAGCAAACAAAGAGATATCCACGGGGATCACTCATGGGTCAGCAGCAAGCGTATTTCGTACCGGCCAAGAGCCATTGGCCGATCGTGGCCGCGGTGGTCATGTTCCTCACCGTGTTCGGTGCCGCGCACTGGCTGAACGCACCGCCGGGCGAAGCGGGCTTCGGCAAGACGGTCATCGCCATCGGTTTCATCGGGATCCTGCTGATGTTCTTCGGCTGGTTCCGTTCGGTAATCCATGAATCGCTGTCTGGCAAGTACGACGCCCAAGTGGATCGCTCGTTCCGCATGGGCATGATGTGGTTCATCTTCTCCGAGGTGATGTTCTTCGCCGCGTTCTTCGGCGCGCTGTTCTACACCCGCATGTTCTCGGTGCCGTGGCTCGGTGGCGAAGGCCACGGCGTGCTCACCCATCAGTTCCTGTGGAGCGATTACGCCGCAGCCTGGGGCGCCGGCGGCGGCAACGGCCCGGGCAACATCGGCGGTAACTTCCAGACGGTGGCGCCGTGGGGCCTGCCGCTGCTCAACACCCTGATCCTGCTCACCTCCAGCGTCACCGTGACCATCGCGCACCATGCGCTGAAGGCCGGCCACCGCGGCAGGATTCTGGTGTTTCTGGGGCTGACCGTCCTGCTGGGCGCCACCTTCGTGTACGCCCAGGCGCACGAGTACATCGAGGCCTACAAGGAGCTCAACCTCACGCTGCACACCGGCGTGTACGGCTCGACCTTCTTCATGCTGACCGGCTTCCACGGCCTGCACGTGACGCTGGGCACGATCATGCTGGCGATCATCTGGCTGCGCGTGCTCAAGGGTCACTTCAGCCCCGATCACCACTTCGGCTTCGAGGCGGTCGCGTGGTACTGGCACTTCGTGGACGTGGTGTGGCTGGGCCTGTTCATGTTCGTCTACATCCTCTGAGACGAGACCGCAGGACGGGTCTCGGCCCGCGGTCGAAGCCCACCCTGCGACGGCGAGCCGCCGCACGAAAAAAAGCCCGCCGGATGGCGGGCTTTTTGTTTGGATTCAAGGACGGCGGGCGTGCGCTAAATGTCGCGCTTGCAGGCTACGCGGGCCCGGGACCGCTACAATCAACGGCCGACGCCATGGGGCTGCAGCCAGCCCATCCAGATGCCCAGCATGATCATGGCGATCAGCACGATCGACAGGCCGATGCGCCGGGTCAACGCCCAGGCGGTGCGCTTGCTGCCGTCCTTGTCGGTCATCATGTAGTACAGCGCCTGGCCGAGGTTGAACACCACGATCAGGAACATGATCACCAGCGCGACTTTGTAGATGGTTTCCACGTGAGCGGTCCGAACGACTTCCCAGCCGGCAGTATAGCCACCGCCGACGAGGCCTCTGCGTGACACGTTGGCGCAGGCCGGCCTGGTGGAGCGTGCTGCTGACCGTGGCCGCCGCGGCGCTGTTCGTGCGCCTGGGCGTGTGGCAACTCGATCGCGCGGCCTACAAGGACAGCCTGGTGCGGCGTTATGCCGCCGCGGCCACCGCCCTCCCGGTGCCTTTCGGGCAGGTCGCGGCCGCACCCCCGGCCGACGCGTTCCCGCGGGTGGCGGTACGTGGCAACTGGCTGGCAGACCGCGCATACCTGTTGGACAACCCCCACCACGATGCGCGCGGCGGAGTGGAGGTCTACGTGCCGCTGGCGTTGCCGGGACAGTCGCGCCTGCTGTTGGTGGACCTGGGCTTTCTGCCCGGCACCCATGAGCAGGTGCCGCCGCTGCCGGCTGGCCAGGTCAGCTTGCACGGGCTTTACCTGCCACCGCCGGGCGTGGGCCTGGAGCTGGGCGGCGATGCGCTGGCTGGCCAGGCGCATTGGCCCAAGACGACCATCTATCTCGAGCTCGGCCAGGTGGCCAGGGACTTGGGTCGTCCGCTGTACCCGCGGGTGCTCGCGCTCGACGCGGACCCGACGGCCGCCTACCAGCGCGAGCACGCCTTCGACTTTTCCTCGATGCCGCCGGAGCGGCATCGGGCCTACGCCTTCCAGTGGTTCAGCTTTGCGGTCGCGGTGGTAGTGATCTTCCTGGTCCTGCACCGCAAGCGCCGCCCCCGACGCACGGACAACCCATGAACACACCCACGCCTCCGACCCTCAAGGCCAGCCGCCTGAAACTGTTGGCGATCATGGCGGTCTTCGCGCTGCCGATCATTGCCGCCGGCGTGCTGACCTTCACCGGCTGGCAGCCCAGCGGCAAGGGCTATGGCCAGCCGATCGAACCGCAACGCAACTTTGTCGACGAACACCTGCGCGTGACGCTTGCCGACGCGGGCAACTACGCCTGGCGCGACCCGGCCGAGCCGCGCATGACCCTGGTCGCGCTGGCCGGCCCCGGCTGCGCCGCGCGCTGCTTCGACACGCTGACAGGCATGGCCAAAGCATGGGTCACGCTCAATCGCAACCAGAAGCGCCTGCGCCTCCTTTACGTCGGTGAGCCACCGGCCGACGCGGGTCGGCTCGCGGCCATGAAGGCCTACTGGACGCTGGGGCGCGATGCCGAAGGCAAGCTCGACGCCTTTCGCCCGCAGGCGTCCGACAGCGTGAGCGCGCTGCTGGTCGAGTCCAACGGCACCGCACTGGCGTACTACCCGGCCGGCTTCGACGGCACCGGCCTGCTTCGCGACATGCACAAGGTGATCAAATGAACGGTGAGGGTGGCGGCCGCATGCAGGCCGCGAGCGAAACGCCGTTGGCGTCGTCCCGGGCGCGGCGCATCATGCGCTGGCTCGCGCTGTGCGCCGCGGTATTCGCCTTCGGTGTGGTCATGTTCGGCGCCTTCGTACGCCTGTCGAACGCGGGCCTGTCCTGCCCGGACTGGCCGACCTGCTACGGCCAGGTGACCTGGCCGCACCACGAGCAGGCGGTGGCGCGCGCCGACGCGGCGTTCCCGGACCGCCCCTACGAGGCGAACAAGGCCTGGCGCGAACAGGTCCACCGCTTCCTTGCCGGCACGCTGGGCGTGCTGGTGCTCGTGCTGGCGCTGATGGCCGCCTGGCGTCCGCGCTGGGCGCGTGCGGCGGTGATCCTGGGCGCGGTCTTCGCCGCTGGCGGTGTCACCCTGTACATGCGCGGCGAGCATGCCTGGTCCTCGCTGCTGGCGGTGGTGGCGATCGGCCTGCCGCTTGCCGCCGCGACCCGGCTGCGCAGCCCCGGCGCGTGGCGGATCGCGGTGCTGGCGCTGGCGGTGATCATCTTCCAGGCGATGCTGGGCATGTGGACCGTCACCCTGCTGCTCAAGCCGATCGTGGTGATGGGACACCTGCTCGGCGGCATCACGACGTTCGCGTTGCTGGCCTACGCGGCGCTGCGTTTCGCGGGCGTCGGCGCGCCCGACGAGCGCCACGCGACGTTGCGGCGCTGGGTCGTGCTTGGCATCGTGCTGCTGGCCTGCCAGATCGCGCTGGGTGGCTGGACTTCGTCCAACTACGCCGCCCTCGCGTGCGGCACTGGCGCGGACGCCTTCCCCAAGTGCCTGGGCCAATGGATGCCACCGACCGATTTCAAGCAAGGCTTCGTGCTGTGGCGCGGCATCGGCGTGAACTACGAGGGCGGCATCCTGGACATGGCCGCGCGCAGTGCGATCCAGGTCGCGCACCGCTTCGGCGCGCTGGTGGTGTTCGTCTACCTGATGTGGCTGGGCCACCGCGCGGCCAAACGCGGCCTGCGCCTGGCCGGCGCGGCGATCGGCGTGGTGCTTGTGGCACAGGTGCTGCTGGGCATCAGCAACGTACATTTCGGGCTACCCTTGCCGGTGGCGACCCTCCACAACGGTGTCGCCGCGTTGCTGTTGTTCACCCTGCTGGCCACGCTGGCGCGGACGCAGCCGCTCCCGGCCATCGGGTCGACCCACCCACATTGACAACAGGGAGTCCGGGCATGGCGAAATCTTCGGCGCGGTTGCTTGGTTTTGCCTTTGGCGCGGGAGCAATTCTGGCGTCTGCCAACACGCTGGCGCAGGAACGGCCGGAAAAGGGTGTAAGCACCGGGGCCGTGGAACGGCGCAGCCAGATACACGCCAGTGGCCAGGACATGGTTTCGGTCCAGCAGGAGCTCAAGCGCCGCGACGACGCCCGCCCGACCTTGTCGCCGCAGCAACTGACCGACCTGTTTCTCAGCCTCGACCAAGACAAGGATCTGCGCCTGACGCGTTCCGAACTGAAGAGCCTGCCCGCATTGCGCGCGCGCTTCGACAAGTTCGATTCCGATGGCGACCACCGGCTGTCCTATTCGGAGTTTGCCGACTACTCCGACACGGCCGCGGACGAGCTTGCACAGCGCACGCCCTGACCGCCTGGCCCAACCACACCGCGAAGTTTCCACGTGACCCTGCACCTGTCCCAGTACTTTCAACTGACCAAGCCGCGCGTCGTTGCGCTGCTGGTGTTCTGCGCCGTGATCGGCATGTTCCTGGCGGTGCCGGGCATTCCGCCGTGGCGCGCCTTGGTGTTCGGCACGCTGGGCATCTGGATGGCTTCCGGTTCCGCCGCGGCGTTCAACCACCTGATCGACGAGCGCATCGACAAGCTGATGGCGCGCACGCAGCGCCGCCCGCTCGCTACCGGCCAGCTCAAGCCGCGACAGGTGCTGGTGTTCGCGGTGCTGCTGGGGATCGCCTCGATGCTGGTGCTCGCGTTGCTGGTCAACCCGCTGACCGCGTGGCTGACCTTCGGCGGGCTGATCGGCTATGCCCTGGTCTATACCGCGTATCTGAAGCGCGCCACGCCGCAGAACATCGTGATCGGCGGCCTCGCCGGCGCGATCCCGCCGGTGCTCGGCTGGACCGCGGTGACCGGTCAGCTGCACGCCTTCGCGCTGCAGTTGTGCCTGATCATCTTCGTATGGACGCCGCCGCACTTCTGGGCATTGGCGATCTTCCGCCGCGACGACTACGCGCGCGCGCAGATCCCCATGCTGCCGGTGACCCACGGCGTGGCCTACACCCGCTGGCACGTGCTGTTCTACACCGTGTTGCTGGTGCTGGTGACCCTGCTGCCGGCGCTGACCGGCTTCAGCGGCGCGGTGTATCTCGGCGGCGCGCTGGTGCTCGGCGGTGGATTCCTCTACTACGCGATCCGCCTGCTCAACCCGCCGGACGAGTTCTTCGCCATGCGCGTGTTCAAGTACTCGATCGTGTACCTGATGGCGCTGTTCGCCTTCCTGCTGGCCGACCACTGGATCGCGCCGCCGCAGCGGCCCGGGCTGGTGCTGCAGTCGGCCGCTGCCACGGCGGTACCGACACTGGCGTCCGCGGCTCGCTGAGGCCTTACTCTCCGCAGGCGATGCCGTTGGCCTGCAGCAGCTCGCGCAGTCCGGTCAATTCGGTCGAGTACTGCTTCCAGCGGCCCACCCCGGCCTTGTGGATGGGATCGCGCACCTGCAGTGCGCTGGCGGTCGAACTGGCCGCGCGGTTGCGTTCGAAGTGCAGGCAGGCGTCGTTCCACGGCAGGTCGCAATGTGCGAGCAGTTGCCGCGTGGTGGCCTCCGGCGCGTCGACCAGGGCCTCGTAATCGATCTCCAGGATGCGTCCGGGCAGCACGTGCCGCCAGTGCGCCATCAAGCGGTCGAACAGCGCGTAGTAGCGGCCGATGTCGAGCAGGTCGAATGCGTAGCCGTGGAAGAACGAACCCTCGGCGAACGGCTCGCGGAAATTCCCCAGGCACGTGTCCAGCGGGTGGCGACGCAGGCAGACGAGCCTGGCGTTCGGCAGTGCCTGCGCAATGAAGCCGGCGTAGAGGAAATTGTGCGGGAACTTGTCGATGAAACGCGGCTTGAGCGCCGTCGCCGGCCGCGTACTGGCCAGGTAGAGCTCGCCCAGCCGGTTCCAGTCCAACTGTGTGGCGCGCGCCACCACGTCGGGATCGAGCGGCACCGGGGCCGTGGTCCCGGCGAGGCGACGCAGCCAGATGCTGAAGTTTTCCAGTTCGCCGGCGGCGTGCACTTCCGGGTGGCTGGCGATGATCCGCTCCACCAGCGTGGTGCCGCTGCGTGGCATGCCCATGACGAAGATCGGCTCGTCGCTCGGGCAGCCGCCCTGGGAAGCTGATGCTGCGGGAAAGGCGTCGATGAGCGACTGGACGATCGACGCGTCCCGTGCCGGCGCGTAGGGCAGGCTCGCGCGGATCGCCTGCTTGCCGCGGCTGAAGTGTTCGAAGGCCTGCGCGTGATTGCCGAGGTCCTCGTGTTCCTTGCCCAGCGCCATGTTGAGCTGGTAGGCCGCGGCCGGTTCGGCGCCATGTCCGGCCAACAGCGCGGACAGCCGCTCGATATGGTTGCATCCGGCATCCTGGCGCCGCACGCGCGACAGCGCGCCGTGCGCCACCCAGTGCCGCGGCGCCAGCGCCAGGCACGCTTCCAGCGCGCGCTCGGCATCCACGGCGCGGCCGGCATAGACCAGCGACATGGCCAGGTTGAACTGGCAGACCGGGTTGTCCGGCGCCAGCGCGGCCGCACGGCGATACAGGCTGGCCGCTCGTTCGTGCGCATGGCATTGCGTGAACACCGTGCCCAGCGCATCGAGCAGGAGTGGATCGCGGGGAGCCAACGCGTTGGCGGCAAGGGCTACCTGCAGCGCATCACCCTGGCGATGGGCGCGCACCAGCGCACGGGCGAACTGCACGGCATAGTCGGCCCGCCGCGGCTCGCTGCTCGCCGCGCGGTGCAGGTGCTCCAGTGCCACGCCGACCTGGCGCAGCTCCAGCGCGCCGACACCGGCCAGGTAATGCGCCTCGGTGCTCGCCGGCTCGAGCTTGAGCATCTGCGCGGCCAGGGCGTACAGGCCCGCGAAGTCGTGCTGGCGCAGCGCGGCCCGGGCCCGCCCATGCAGATGGTCGAACGAAGGGGAAGCCGTTGCCGTCACTGGCCGATCCGGCGGAGGAGGGTGCGCAGCATGCCTGATCGCACGCGTCGCGGCCAATGGGAAAAAGCAGGGGAGCCCGTGGTCCATTGACAGACGAGCGTGCGGACACCAGAATGCGCGCGCCCTCCGGCGCGCCGCGCCGCGGCATTCCCCAAGACCTTCCAAGGCATATGGACGTCTACCCTAGTCGCAACGTCGACATCCGCGTGCTTCGGATGCCGGCGTCGCATCACAAGCTGAACGCCTGCGGCGACCGCCTGCGGTCGGCCGGCGCTTTCCTCGACTAGGAAACGCCCGGCCCACTCCCGCGGTGCCGTCGGCACCGTACGAGGAGATGGGTCATGAACCTCCTTCGCGATCTTCCGTGGCTGCGCCTGTGGCGCCGCCTTGCCGTCGACCGCCGCCGCGCGGCGCGGCCGGTCTACGCCGTCACCGTTCCCGCGCCGCTCGCCGATGCGGGCCTGGCCGAACGTCGCAATCCCGTGGTGGTGGCCCAGCCGGCCCCGCTGCCGTGCGCGGTCAACGGATGAGCCTGCGTCCGTCGCGCAAGGGCTGGCCCCCGCCAGGACCTCGTCCCGTCCGGCCGCCCAGACGACCGGACCTGCGGTAGCCGGCGCGCGCCTGATCGAAGGCAAGCGTCGTTCGACGAGGCGAAAGACGGAAGCGGACAGATGATCAGGCAGACCCTCCACAGCGCGGCCGCCCGGGCAACCGGCAGAGGCGCGGCGCCGGCACGCGTGATGGCGGTCGACTACGCGCGGCTGCGCAACGACGAACTGCTGGCCCGGCTCGACACCGGCACGTCGGGCCTGGACGCCGAACGCATCGCCGCCCGCCTGCACCGCGACGGCGCCAACGAGGTCTCGCACGAGAAGCCGCCGCACTGGTCGCGCCAGTTGCTGCGCGCCTGCCGCAACCCGTTCATCGCGGTGCTTGTGCTGCTGGCCATCGTGCAACTGGCGACCGACCGCGAGGACCTCACCGGACCGCTGATCATCGCCGTGATGGTCGGCATCAGCGTACTTCTCAGCTTCACCCAGGAATACCGTTCCTCGCGCGCCGCCGAGCGGCTCAAGGCGATGGTGCGCAACACCGCCAGCGTCACCCGCCGCGCGGCTGACGGCCATAGCGAGCGCATCGAGGTACCGGTCGGCGAACTGGTCGCCGGCGACATCGTGCATTTGGGCGCGGGCGACATGGTGCCGGCCGACCTTCGCCTGCTCTCGGCCAAGGATCTGTTCATCAGCCAGGCGATCCTCACCGGCGAATCGCTGCCGGTTGAAAAAGCGGCGCCGACGGCGCGCGACCTGGCCGAGGGTGACGCGAAAGATCCGCTGGACCTGCCCACGGTCTGCTACATGGGCACCAACGTGGTCAGCGGCACCGCGATCGCCGTGGCAGTGGCGACCGGTTCGCGCAGTTACCTGGGCTCGCTGGCGCACACGTTGTCCGGACAGCGCGTGCAGACAAGTTTCGACCGCGGCGTGCGCTCGGTCAGCTGGCTCCTGATCCGCTTCATGGCGGTGATGGTGCCGGTGGTGTTCGCCATCAACGGGCTGGACAAGCACGACTGGCTGCAGGCGTTCCTGTTCGCGCTGTCGGTGGCGGTCGGCCTCACGCCCGAGATGCTGCCGCTGATCGTCACCGCGAACCTGGGCAAGGGCGCGATGGCGATGTCCCGTCGCAAGGTGGTGGTCAAGCGCCTCAACGCGATCCAGAACTTCGGCGCGATGGACGTGCTGTGCACCGACAAGACCGGCACGCTGACGCTCGACCGGATCGTGCTCGAACGCCACCTGGACCTGGACGGCGAAGCGTCGGACGAGGCGCTGGAATACGGCTATCTCAACAGCCGTTTCCAGACGGGCCTGAAGAACCTGATGGACAAGGCCGTGCTGGCCCACCGCAACCTCGAGCCGATGGCCGCACGCTTCCGTCTGGTCGATGAGATCCCGTTCGACTTCCAGCGCCGGCGCATGTCGGTGGTGCTCGCCGGCGACGACGGACAGCACCTGCTGGTGTGCAAGGGTGCGGTCGAGGAAATGCTCGCCATCTGCACCGCCGCACGGCTGGACGGCATCGACACCACGCTGGACGACGCCCGGCGCGCGGAAATCCGCGCGATGACCCGCCGCCTCAACGAGGACGGCCTGCGCGTGCTGGTGGTGGCGATCAAGCGGCAGGGCCCGAGCGGGCGCGCCTATGGCCTGGCCGACGAGGCGGGCCTGACCGCGATCGGTTGCCTCGCCTTCCTCGACCCACCCAAGGACTCCGCCGCCACGGCGATCGCGGCGCTGCGCGAACACGGTGTGGCGGTGAAGGTGATCACCGGCGACAACGAGGCGGTAACGCGCAAGATCTGCCGTGAGGTCGGCCTGGAAGTGGTGCATTCGGCGCAAGGCCGCGACATCGAACCGCTGGACGAGCCCGCGCTCGACGCGCTGGTCGCGCGCACCACCGTGTTTGCCAAGATGTCCCCGCTGCAGAAGGCGCGCGTGGTCAAGTCGCTGCAGCGCCAGGGCCACACCGTCGGCTTCCTTGGCGACGGGATCAACGATGCGCCGGCGCTGCGCGAGGCGGACGTGGGCATCTCGGTGGACAGCGCGACCGACATCGCCAAGGAGTCGGCCGACATCATCCTCCTGGAAAAGAACCTGATGGTGCTGGAGGAGGGCGTCATCGAGGGCCGCATCACCTTCGGCAACGTCATGAAGTACATCAAGATGACCGCCAGCTCGAACTTCGGCAACGTGTTCAGCGTGCTGGTGGCCAGCGCCTTCCTGCCGTTCCTGCCGATGCTGCCGCTACAGCTGCTGGTGCAGAACCTGCTCTACGACATCTCGCAGCTGGCGATCCCGTTCGACCGCATGGACGAGGAATACCTGAAGTCCCCGCGCCAGTGGGACGCCAGCGACATCGGCCGCTTCATGGCGTGGGTCGGACCGGTCAGCTCGATCTTCGACCTCACCACGTTCTGGCTGCTGTGGCACCTGTTCGGGGCGAACGACGTGGCGCACCAGGCGCTCTTCCAGTCCGGCTGGTTCGTGGAGGGGTTGCTCTCGCAAACGTTGATCGTGCACATGATCCGCACGCGGCGGATTCCGTTCGTGCAGAGCATCGCGGCCGCCCCCGTGCTTGCGCTGACGGTGGCCATCGGCGCGATCGGGCTTTTCATTCCCTACAGTCGACTGGGGGCCAAGCTCGGGATGACCGGATTGCCCCTGGCGTACTTCGGTTGGCTGGCCTTGACGCTGCTTTGCTATGCCGTGCTGACGCAGTTGGTGAAGCGGGTGTACATGCGGCGCTACGGTCGCTGGCTCTGACCTTTCGGGGAATTTTTCCTACGAATTTTGCCGATACCGCCACCAGCGGCCGACAGCTATAAAACCTGTCGGGGGAATCCTTGCCAACGTGTAGGGGTTCATATGCAAGCAAGAATTTTGATGGCTCGCGCGCTGATGCTGGCGGGCCTGGGATGCTGCGGCCTGCCGGTCGCGTGGGCCGGTACGGCGTTGCCCGACCACCAGGAATTCGAGGCGTCGCTGCAGGTTCCGTTCCAGGCGGTCGCCGGGCGGCCGGTGACGCTGCACTTCGCCTATCCGGGCGCCACGCCCGGCACGCCGGTCGCCTGGGAAGTCGCGCTGCTGGACCATGATGGGCGCGTGCTGCGCGCCTGGGACGGCCACAGCACGCTGCACGCGCGCACGGCCACGGCCCGCGTGCATTGGGATGGCAAGGGCGACCATGGCCAAGCCTTGCCAGCCGGCTATTACACGATGCGCCTGCGCGCGATCGCGCTCGACGAGGCCAACATCCGGCAACTGGGAACCGGCCTGCCTGGCCACGCGCTGGCCCTGGCCGCCGATCGCGCACCCGACCGCATCGAGGAGCAGCGCTACGACATCCAGGTGGGCGACGTGTCGTCCGCCCGCGTGCCGTCCTTCCATGCGCTGCCGCGCCATGACGAGACGCTGCAGGCACAGTCGGTCGGCGCCGGATCGCTGCCGTACACGATCTACTACGGCAACCTGCACAGCCAGACCAACCACAGCGACGGTGGCGGCGACCTGGCCACCTGCGACAGCGAACAGGCGCCGCAGAGCAGCGCCTACGGCCCGACCGACGCGTACCAGTACGCGATGAACCGCGGGCTCGACATGCTGATGACCTCCGAGCACAACCACATGTTCGACGGTTCCACCGGCACCAACACCTCGGCCGATCCGGCCACGGCCAGGAACCTGTTCGCCTCGGGCCTGCAGGCGGCAAGCTCGTTCCGTGCCGCGCACCCGAGCTTCCTCGCCGTGTACGGCCAGGAGTGGGGCGTGATCAGCAACGGCGGCCACATGAACATCCTCAACGCCGACGGCCTGATCGAGTGGGAGAAAAACAGCGCCGGCCAGGTGATCGGCGACTACTACATCGCCAAGGGCGACTACGCCTCGCTGTACACGCTGATGCGCCAGCATGGCTGGATCGGCCAGTTCAACCACCCGGCCTCCAGTGGGCAGTTCGTGGTCAACGGCACCAACTTCGGCTACACCGCCGACGGCGACACGGTGATGGTCCTGGCCGAGGTGCTCAACAGCTCGGCCTTCTCGGCCAATACCAGCGAGACCGAAACCTCGCGGCCGAACTACGAGACCGCCTTCAACACCATCCTCGAACGCGGCTACCACGTGGCGCCGAGTTCCGACCAGGACAACCACTGCGCCAACTGGGGCGCGAGCTACACCAACCGCACCGGCGTGCTGATCCCGAGCGGCACGGCGCTCAGCCTGACCAGCTTCCTCGATGCGCTGCGCGCACGCCGCGTGTTCGCGACGGAGGACAAGACCGACCAGATCGTGCTCACCGCCAACGGGCATGTCATGGGCGAGCGCTTCAGCAATTCAGGCCCGCTCACGCTCACCGTCAACTACGCCAGCACGTCCGGCGACAGCGTGCAGCGCGTGCAGGTGTTCCAGGGTGTGCCCGGCAGCAACGGCACCGTGACGTCGTTGTCCGAAACCGCGACCACCACGATCACGCCGGCCGCGGGCGAGCATTTCTACTACGCCAAGATCACGCAGGCCGACGGCAACCGATTGTGGTCGGCGCCGGTCTGGGTGAGCCAGGGCAGCGGCGGCGGTGGCGGCGATACCACGCCGCCGACGGTCAGCGCCTCGGAAAGCGGCAGCGCGGGCACGATCACGCTGGCGGCGACGGCGAGCGACAACGTCGGGGTCAGCCGCGTGGAGTTCTACGTCGATGGCGCGCTCAAGGCCACCGACAGCAGCTCGCCCTACCAGGCCAGCCTCGACTCCACCACGCTCACCGACGGTTCGCACACGCTCGTCGCCAAGGCCTACGACGCGGCCGGCAACGTCGGCAGCAGTTCGGGCGTGGGCTTCAGCGTCGCCAACGGCAGCGGCGGTGGCAGCAGCCAGTTGCTGAGCAACGGCGGCTTCGAGAGCGGCGCCACCGCCTGGACGCAGACCAGCGGCGTGATCACCAGCGACAGTAGCGAGGCAGCCCACGCCGGCAGCTGGAAGGCGTGGCTGGACGGCTACGGCAGCAGCCACACCGACTACGTGCGGCAGCAGGTAAGCATCCCCTCGACGGTGAGCAGTGCCACGCTGGACTTCTACCTGCACATCGACAGCGCCGAGGGCACCGGTACCGCCTACGACACGCTGCAAGTGCAGGTGATCACCTCCACCGGCAAGTACGTCACGCTGGCCACCTACTCCAACACGGACGCCGCCAGCGGCTACCAGCACCACACCCTCAGTTTGAGCGGCTACAAGGGACAAACGGTGCAGGTGAACTTCTACGGTGTCGAGGACGGCAGTCTGCAGACTTCGTTCGTGGTGGACGACGTGGCGGTCAAGACCCAGTAAGGGCAAACCTGTCGGGGCCCACTTGCGGGCGATGTCCTTCTGCGGATCGGCGCAGCGGGAACATCGCCGAGTGGGCCCCTACAGCGTCGGCGGCGCCTTTGCGTAACGACGCGCCAGCACCGCGCACACCATCAGCTGCAACTGGTGGAAGATCATCAGCGGCAACAGCAGTGCCCCCAATCCGCCGGCCTGGGAGGCGAACAGGATCTTGGCCATCGGCACGCCGCTGGCCAGGCTCTTCTTCGAGCCGCAGAACACCAATGTGATGCGGTCGGCACGGGCGAAGCCGAACAACCTGCCAGCCGCGCTGGTGCACAGCAGCGCCAGCGCGAGCAGCAGCGCGCCCACGCCGAGGGTGGCCAGCACGGCCAGCGGCGCAGTGGCGCGCCACAGGCCGTCGACCACCGCCTCGCCGAAGGCGGCGTAGACCACCAGCAGGATCGTGCCGCGGTCGGTGAACCCCAGCAGCGGGCGATGGCGGTCGATCCAGTGCCCGATCCACGGCCGCAGCAGGTGCCCGATGGCAAACGGCAGCAGCAACAGCCTGACGATCTGCCACACCCCCGCGGCGCCGGGCGCGTGCCCGCCGTGCGTGGCCAGCAGCAGCTCGACCAGCAGCGGCGTCAGCACGATGCCGATCAGGCTCGACAGCGAAGCGCTCACCACCGCGGCGGGCACGTTGCCACCGGCGATCGAGGTGAACGCGATCGAGGACTGCACCGTCGACGGCAGCGTGCAGACGAACAGCACGCCAAGCGCCAGCGACGGCGTCAACAGCGCGCGCGCCAGCGGCGCCAGCAGAAAGCCCAGCAGCGGAAACAGCACGAAGGTGCTGGCGAACACCGCCAGATGCAGCCGCCAGTGCGTCACGCCGCGAAGGATCGCCGCGCGCGAAAGCTTCGCGCCATGCAGGAAGAACAACAGCATGATCGCCGCGTCGGTGATCCGGTCCAGCCAAACGGCCGCCTCGCCACGACACGGCAGCACCGTGGCCAGGGCGACGGCGGCGAGCAGGGCGAGGGTGAAGCGGTCGGGCAGCAGGCGGCGCAGCAGGGCAGGGGGCATGGGTGCGAAGGCGGCGAACGCAGCGTTGGATTGTAGCGGGCCCGGATCAGTTGCCCATGCCGCAGCGCGTGCGCCGCCGACGGCGCCACCACAGGACCAGCCCGGCCAGCAGCACCAGCGCGCCGACGATCCAGAGCCCGTGCTGCCCGCGCCCGATCCACATCGCGAGCCACTCGCGGTTGTTGGCGCCGAAGTAGCCCAGGTACACCCACACCGGCACGCTGATCAGCGCGGCCAGCCCGTCGAGCAGGAAGAAGCGCAGGAACGACACGCGGTGCGTGGCACCCGCGGTCACGTAGACCGCCGTGCGCATGCCGGGCAGGAAGCGCGCGAGGAACAAGAGGCGGTTGCCGTAGCGGGCGAACTTTTCCTGCACGCGGCAGTAGCGCTCGGGCGTGAGCAGGCGCGCCACCAGCGGCCACTGCATGATGCGCGCGCCGTGCCGATGGCCGAGCAGGAACATCGCCGCGTCGCCGGCCAGTACGCCGACCAGCGAAACCAGCGCCATCACGTGCACGTTGGCGAAACCCAGGCCGGCGATTACGCCGCCGGCAACCAGCGTGATGTCTTCCGGCAGCGGCGCGCCGGCGCCGCACAGCAGCAGCGCGGCGAACACCGCCAGGTAGCCGCTTTCGGCAAACAGCAGGATCAGCCGTTCAAGCAGCGGCATCGTTGGTCCTGGCGGGCGCGCGCGCCGATCGGGAATGGCGCACGCGCCAGGAAACATGCCGCATCGATCAGCCCTGCGTCGGGGAGGGGCGGCGTGCCGCCAGCAGTTCGCGCAGTTCGGCTTTCTCGGCGCTGGTCAGCGTGCCGTCGCGGTGCCGGGCGGTGAGCGCCTCGCGGCGCAGCGCGGTGGCCTGCTCGTCCATGCGCCGCAACGCGTCGAGGAACTCCTCGCGCTGGGTCTCCAGTTCGCCGACCACCATCGCCGCCATCAGCTTCTGCAGCGCCGGATACTCGGGGCGTTCGGCAAAGTGCTCCACCAGCATCGCCGGATTGATGCCCGGGCGGGCGCGGCACAGGTCGATCAGCTCTGCCAGCAGTCCGACGCCTGGCTTGTCCAGGCGCAGGAAGCGGTAAGGCGGTTCGACCAGGTCGGCCAGTCCCGGTTGCGCCAGCAGCAGCGCGATGGCGCTGCGTACCAGCGAGCGCTGCACGGCCACCGGACGCTGCACCGCGCGGCGCGAAGCCGATTCGGCGGGCACGTTGGCGCGCGCGCCGGTGCGCTTTTCCAGTTCCTGCGCCATCAGGTCGCGGAAGGCGCCGTCGGGAAGCCTGGCGATCAGCGGGCGCGCGCGCTCGGCCAGCCGCGCGCGGCCGTCGAGGCTGGCGGTGTCCACGTCGTGCGCGAGTTCGCCGAAGAAATAATCCGACAGCGGCGTGGCCTCCTTCAGGCGCTTCTCGAAACCTTCCTTGCCTTCCTTGCGGACCAGCGAGTCCGGGTCTTCGCCGTCGGGCAGGAACAGGAAGTACGCCTGGCGGCCATCGCGCAGCCGGGGCAGCGCCGCATCCAGCGCCTTCCACGCCGCGGCGCGGCCGGCCCGGTCGCCATCGAAGCAGAACACCACGTCGGGCGCGGCGCGGAACAGCACCTCGGTGTGCTCCGGCGTGGTCGCGGTGCCCAGCGTGGCCACCGCGATCGGCAGGCCCGCCTGGTGCAGCGCGATCACGTCCATGTAGCCCTCGACCACCACGATGCGCGCGAGCTGGCTGTTGGCCTGCTTGACCTGCCACAGCGCGAACAGCTCGCGGCCTTTGTGGAACAGCGGCGTTTCGGGCGAGTTGAGGTATTTGGGGGAGCTTTTTTCAGGAGTGCGGGCAGGGATGCCCGCTTCTTGATCTTCGCGCGAAGGACTCGCGCTCGAAGAACCGCTCAACACCCGTCCGCCGAAGGCGATCACGCGACCGCGGCGGTCGAGGATGGGGAACATCAGCCGCTCGCGGAAGCGGTCGTAGCGATGGCCCCGCTCGCCGGTGGCGACCATGCCCGCTTCGGTGAGCAACTGCATGCGACGGTCGCTCCCGCCCAGCGCCTTGATCAGGCCGTCGTAGCCGGCCGGCGCCCAGCCCAGGCGGAAGCGCGCGATGGTGTCGGCGTCCAGCCCGCGCTTGCGGCAATAGGCCTGCGCCTCGGCGTTCCTGGGCAGCTCGGTTTCGTACCAGCGCGCTGCATTGTCGAGCAGTGCGTAGAGGTCGGTCTTGTCCTCGCGCGGTGCGGCTTCGCGGCCGCCCTCGCGCGGCACGGTCAGGCCGACCGCCTGCGCCAGTTCCTCCACCGCGTCGGGGAATTCCAGCCGCTCGTAGTCCATCAGGAACTTGACCGCGCTGCCGTGCGCGCCACAGCCGAAGCAATGGAAGAACTGCTTGGCGGGACTGACGTAGAACGAGGGCGTGCGCTCGTTGTGGAACGGGCAGCAGGCGGTCCACTCGCGCCCGGCCTTCTTCAACGGCACGCGCCGCTCGATCACGTCGACGATGTCGACGCGGGCGAGCAGTTCGTCGATGAAGCTGTCAGGAATACGGCCGCGCATAGGCGGCTAGTCTAGGGCTTGTGCCCGTGTTCCGGGGCGCCTGCGGCAATGCGCGAAGGCGGGCCGTCGGGCCCGCCTTCGTGCGCGCAACGCGCGATGGCTTTCGCCCCGCTACAGGATGTGGAACACCCCGATCACCGCCAGCAGGGCGATGATGAACAGGATCACGAAGATCACGAACAGGATCTTGGCGATCGTCGCGGCGATGCCGGAAATCCCGCCGAAACCGAGCCAGCCGGCGATCAGCGAGATGATGGCGAAAATGATGGCCCACTTCAGCATGCGGCTTCTCCCTTGCCGCGCGGCCGGGGGCGGGAGCCTCCGATCCGGCGACGCCGCAACGTTGTAGGGGAAGCGGCGTGAAGGGTGCGCATCAGCTCGCTCCGTGCGGCGTGATGCTCCCTTGCTCCGGCTTTCCGAATGGGCAAGGAATCGGGGGAGGCCTCAGCCGCCCAGTCGCGCCTTGATGCGCGAGGACACTTGCGCCATGTCGGCGCGGCCGGCGGCGCGCTCCTTGACCAGGCCGACCACCTTGCCCATCTCGCGCTGGGAACTGGCGCCGGTCTGCGTGATGGCCGCGTCGATGAGTGCGTCGATCTCGGCCTCGGACAGCTTGGCCGGAAGATAAGCTTCGATCACCACCATCTCGGCGCGCTCGACGTCCGCAAGATCCACGCGACCGGCGGCGTCGTACTGCACGATCGAGTCACGCCGCTGCTTGAGCATCTTTTCCAGCACGGCGAGGGTCTGCGTCTCGTCCAGCTCGATGCGCTCGTCCACCTCGCGCTGCTTGATCGCGGCCAGGATCAGGCGGATCACCGCCAGGCGATCCTTTTCGCCGCCGCGCATGGCGGCCTTCATGTCGTCGGTGATGCGCTGCTTGAGGCTCATGGGCTATCTCCGGAAACGCGAAAGGCCGGTGTCGCCGTGGAGGGCAACACCGGCCTTGGGGATGAAAGAACCACCGTGCCGCGCGCTACGCAGCGGCAGGCGGATCAGTACATCCGGGTCTTGCGCGAAACGTCGCGCGAGAGACGGCGCAGGTGGCGCTTCACCGCGGCGGCACGCTTGCGCTTGCGCTCCTGGGTCGGCTTCTCGTAGAACTCGCGCTTGCGGGTTTCGGCGAGGACGCCGGCCTTTTCGCAGGTACGCTTGAAACGGCGCAGGGCAAGCTCGAACGGCTCGTTCTCGCGAACTTTTACGCTGGGCATGAAAACTCCGGGTGGTAAACTGGCCCGCCAACCTGGCGCGCCTGTGGAATAGGGCGAGCCGCGAAGTATAGCGTGCACACCAGCCAACTTTCAAACCCGTCCAACAAGCCCGTCCTCGGCGTGGAAACTTCCTGCGACGAGACCGGCGTGGCGCTGCTGCGCTGGGAGCCCGAGGCCCCCGGCCGCGGCCTGCTGGCGCACGCGCTCTACAGCCAGATCAAACTGCATGCCGACTACGGCGGCGTGGTGCCCGAACTGGCCAGCCGCGACCACGTGCGCAAGCTGCTGCCACTGGTGCGCGAGGCGCTGGCACAGGCCGGCATGACCCCCGCCGACCTCGGCGGTGTGGCCTACACCGCCGGCCCCGGCCTGGTCGGCGCGCTGCTGGTCGGCGCGGCGGCGGCCCGTGCGATGGCCTGGGCGCTGGACGTGCCGGCGATCGGCGTGCACCACATGGAAGGCCACCTGCTGGCGCCGCTGCTCGAGCCCGACCCGCCCGAGCCGCCGTTCGTGGCGCTGCTGGTCTCCGGCGGCCATTCGATGCTGGTCGAGGTGCGCGCGATCGGACAGTACCGCCTGCTTGGCGACACCCTGGACGATGCCGCCGGCGAAGCCTTCGACAAGACCGCCAAGCTGATGGGCCTGCCGTATCCGGGCGGTCCGGCGCTGGCAAAGCTGGCCGAACAGGGCCACCCCGGCGCGTTCCGCTTCTCGCGCCCGATGACCGATCGGCCCGGGCTGGATTTCAGCTTCTCGGGCCTGAAGACCCAGGTGCTGCTGGCCTGGAAGCAGTCCGACCAGTCCGATCAGACCCGCGCCGACGTCGCGCGCGGTTTCGAGGAAGCCATCGTCGACACGCTGGTGATCAAGTGCCGCCGCGCGCTGGAAGCCACCGGCACGCACCGGCTGGTGATCGCCGGCGGCGTCGGCGCCAACAGGCGCCTGCGTGAAACGCTGGCGGCCGCCGGCGAGAAGGACGGTTTCCGCACCTACTTCCCGCGGCTGCAGTTCTGCACCGACAACGGCGCCATGATCGCCCTGGCGGGCGCCATCCGGCTGGCGGCGGGCCAGGGCCAGGACGAGTCGGTCCGTGTATCGCCGCGCTGGGATCTGGAAAGCCTGCAGCCGGTGTAGGACGAAAAGCGATGCCCTAGACTGGCGCGATGGACATCGTTTTCATCGAAGACCTGCGCATCGACGCGGTGATCGGCATCTACGACTGGGAGCGGCGTGTGCGCCAGACGCTCGCGTTCGACATCGAGATGGCGTTCGACAACACCATCCCCGCCGCCAGCGACGACATCGCGCACACGCTCAACTACAAGGACGTCTCCAAGCGGCTGATCGATTACGTCGGCAGCTCCAGCTTCGGCCTGGTCGAGACACTGGCCGAGCGCTGCGCGGCGACCATCCGCGAGGAGTTCGGCGTGGCGTGGGTGCGCCTGAAGCTGTCCAAGCCCGGCGCCGTCCGCGGCGCCCATTCGGTCGGCGTGCGCATCGAGCGCGGTACGCGACCGCAGTAGGCAGCCGAAGCGATGGGACGCGCCTATCTAAGCCTGGGTTCCAATCTCGAACCGGAGCGTCACCTGCATGCCGCGCTGGACGAACTGCGCGCGCGCTTCGGCGCGATCGACGTGTCGCCGGCCTACCGCAGCCGTGCGGTGGGCTTCGAGGGCAACGATTTCATCAATCTCGCGGTGGCGCTGGACACCGAGCTGGAACCCGAGGTGCTGAACGACTGGCTGCACGCGTTGGAGGATCGCCACGGCCGCCGTCGCGACGTGCCGCGCTATTCCGACCGCACGCTGGACGTGGACATCGTGCTCTATGACCAGCGCGTGCTCGAAGGTCCCGGTCACCTGCAGATCCCGCGCAAGGAACTGCGCCACGCCTTCGTGCTCAAGCCCCTGGCGGACATCGCGCCCGACCTGCTCCATCCGTTGGACGGACGCAGCATGGCCGACCTGTGGGCGGCGTTCCCGCAGCAAAGCGAACCGCTCGCGCCGACTCGCCTGTAGGAGCGCCCTTGGGCGCGGCCGGCCGGGCGCGGTGGCCTCCAAGGTTGCTTCTGCAGGCTTGGAGCCACTGTTGCGCGCGTGGAGCCGGTGCTAGAAAGGCGCCCAATATTCACGGATCGAAGGGGGAAATGCATGGCCGGCAAGTTTGCGCGCAGTTGGGCATTGATGAAGGCGAGCGCCGCGGTGTTGCGGTCGGACAAGGCCCTGCTGGCCTTTCCCCTGCTGTCGGGGCTGTGCTCGCTGGTGGTGGCGGCGAGTTTCCTGGTGCCGGTGGCGCTGGCGGCGATCGCCAGCGACGGCCGCACGCTCGATCGCGACCACTGGTCGGCGGCGACCTGGTTGCTGATGTTCGCTTTCTACCTGGTGCAATACTTCGTCATCGTGTTCTTCAACACCGCGCTGGCCGGCAGCGCGTTGCGCCACCTGCGCGGCGAACCGACCAGCCTGTCCAATGGACTGGCGCTGGCCGGCTCGCGCTGGGCCAGCATCCTGGGCTATGCGCTGATCGCCGCCACGGTGGGCCTGTTCCTGCGCGCGCTGCAGGAGCGACTGGGCCTGGTCGGTCGGCTGGTGGCCGGACTGCTCGGCCTGGCCTGGACGGTGGCGACCTTCCTGGTGGTGCCGGTGCTGGCGAGCCAGTCGGTCGGTCCGGTCGACGCGGTCAAGCGCAGCGTGGAACTGCTCAAGCGCACCTGGGGCGAGAATCTGATCGGCACCGTGGGCCTGGGCGCCGCGTTCGGGCTGATGACTTTCCTCGCCGTGCTGGTCGGCGCGCTGCTGGTCGGCGGCGCCTTCGCACTGCATTCGATGCCGGCGGTGGTGGTGGCCGTGGTCGTGGTGGCGGTCGCGCTGGTGCTGCTGAGCCTGGTGCAGGCTTCGCTGCAGGGCATCTACGCGGCGGCGCTGTACCGCTATGCCGAAGTCGGCGAGAGCGGTGCGGGCTTCGAGCCGGCGCTGCTGCAGGGCGCCTTCCGCCCGAAGAAGTAAGGCGCTTGCCCCTCGCAGGAGCCTACCGTCGGACTCCTGCCAAAAACGGTACCTACACCGTCAGCGTGCGGCCGCCATCGACGCGGATGATCTGTCCGGTGACGAAGGGCGCGTCCCGCAGCAGCCAGAGCACGGCGGAGGCGACGTCCTCCGGCGCGCCAGCGCGCTGGAGCGGCGTGCGCGAGAGCATCGCGGTGCGGTCGTCGTAGTCCTTGCCTTCGGACGGCCAGAGCACCGCGCCAGGGGCCACGCCGTTGACGCGCACCTCGGGCGCCATGTCCTGCGCCAGGGTGCGGGTCATCGCGGCCAGCGCGGCCTTGGCCATGACGTAGATCGGGTGGTCGGCCAGCGCGCGCTCGGCATAGATGTCCACCAGGTTGACGATTGCCCCGCGCGACTCCCGCAACGCCGGCCACGCGGCCTGGGCAAGGAAAAACGGCGCCCGTGCGTTGGACGCGAACAGTTCGTCCCACTGCGCTGCCGTGGCGCTGCCCACCGGCGTGGGAAAGAACGCCGAAGCGTTGTTGACCAGCGCGTCGAGCTGCCCGAAGCGCCCCAGCACCTGTTCCACCAGCGCAGGCAGGCGCTCGACCGCGGCAAGGTCGGCCTGTACCGCCAGCGTGCTGCCGGTGCGCGCGCGTTCCAGTTCCCGCAGCAGCCCGGCAGCCTCGTCGGCGGAGTGGCGGTAGTGCAGGGCGAGGTCGTAACCGGCCGCGTGCAGCGCACGGGCGATCGTGGCGCCGACGCGGCGGGCACCACCGGTGACCAGTGCGACGGGGCGGGGGTGCTGGATGCTCATGTGGCGAGCTTGCCGCAAAGGGAGCCGGGCGTCACGGCGATGGCGGGACGTCCGGTTCGATGACATCGTCCGGCCCGGTCCCGTCATCCGGCACCGCCAACGGCTCGGTGCGTACCAGGGTGCCGCTGCCGAACAGGTCGATCGCCGTACGCGCCACGCTGCGGGTGTCGTACCAGGCGTAGGCGCCCACGCCCGCGGCGCCGATCACCGGCAACCAGCGCGAGATGCCGGCGCCGACCGCGCGCTGGGACAGGCTCACGCCGATCCGTCTGGCCACGCGCTCGGCCAGCGTGGCCGAAAGCTGGCGGAACAGCAGCCGGTCGCCCATGCGCACCACCAGGTCGCGGAACGCCTGCGCCGCGGTGTGGCGGAACAGGCACCACAGCATCTGCTCGCGGCCCAGGCTGGCGTGCTGGCCGAAGGCCGCCGCGATGTCGCTGACCATCTGTGCCTGGATGCGCCAGATCGCCACGAGTTCGGGCAACACCGTCAGCCAGCCGAGCGGCCCCGGCGGCAGGGCCAGCGAGCCGGCCGTGAGCGCCGCCTTGCGCGAGGCCTGGGCGGCCAGTTCGCGCGCCTTCGCCTCCGGGTGCAGGCCCCGGTGGACGTGGCTAGCGGGAATCTGGCTGGCGAAATCGAGGATCGCCGCGGTAATGCGGCCGTGCTCGATCGGCGCGGGCACGGCGGGAACCTGGGTCGGCGAGTCGGCCATGGGTACTCCTGCAGGCGGGAGGTCCAGTGTGGGTGAGCGGTCGTGAATGGTGCATGCGGCGATGAGGCATGACCTCCGGCCCGGGGCGGATGATGCAATAAATGTTACATTATAACATCACTCGCCAACTTCACCGGAACACTGCCGATGCCCCGTACGCTGCTTGCCCTGAGCCTCGCCTGCGCCCTGAGCCCCTCCTTCGCCGCCACCACGCCGGGCGACATCACGAGCGGCGATGCCGGGGCGCCGCCGGCCCCGCAGCAGGTTCGCGAGCTCGGCACGGTCGATGTCAGTGCGGCGCTGGACCTGTCGCGCAATGCGCTCTCGCCCGATACCGGCTCCAGCCAGTACGTGTTCGACCAGCAGGCCATCGCGCAATTGCCGCTTGGCGCGGCCACGCCGGTCAACCAGGTGCTGCTGCAGGCGCCGGGCGTGGTGCAGGACTCCTACGGCGGCCTGCACGTGCGCGGCGACCACGGCAACCTGCAGTACCGCATCAACGGGGTCATCATTCCCGAGTCGATCTCCGGCTTCGGCCAGACGCTGGATGCGCGAACGATCCAGAGCATGAAGCTGCTCGACGGCGCGCTGCCGGCGCAGTACGGGCTGCGCACCGCGGCGGTGGTCGACATCACCACCAGGAGCGGCCACCAGCTCGGCAACGGCGGAAGCGTGGGCGTCACCGGCGGCTCGTTCGGCACGCTCAACCCGTATGTCGCGCTGTGGGGCAGCAGCGACCGCTGGAGTGCCTTCTTCACCGCGAACCACCTGGAGAGCGACGCCGGCATCGAGAACCCGGCCCCCAGCCGCAAACCGATCCACGACCACACGAACCAGCTCAAGAGCTTCGGCGACGTCAGCTACCTGATCGACGCCGACACGCGGTTGAGCTTCCTGTTCGGTACCGCCAACAACCGCTTCGAAATCCCCAACGTGCCCGGCCAGCGGCCGCAGTTCGGCTATCTCGACCGCACGACGTTCGACTCCTCCCTGCTCGAGGCGCGCCAACGCGAGAACACGCGCTTCGGCGTGCTCGCGTTGCAAGGCAAGCTCGGCCAGACCGGCTACCAGGTATCGCTCGGCCAGCGTTACACCGATGTGGCCTACACGCCGGACCGTGCCGGCGAGCTGATGTTCAACGGCGTGGCCTCGGCGGTCACCCGGAGCAACCGCGCCAGCACGTTGCAAGCGGACTTCGCCACGCCGCTGGGCGATGTCCATACCTTGCGCTACGGCCTCTACGGCAGCTTCGAACGCGCCGGCAGCGGCAACGACGCCCGGGTGTTTCCTGCGGACGCCGAGGGCGGGCAGATCAGCACCACGCCGATCGAAATCCTCGACGCGAATCGTCTCACGGCCAAGACGTGGTCCGCCTACGTGCAGGACGAATGGCGCCTGGGCGAGGCCTGGACCCTCAACCTGGGCCTGCGCGGCGACCGCTACCGGCTGGAGCGTACCGAGAGCCAGCTCAGCCCACGCGTCGGACTGGCCTGGCAGGCCACCGACGACACGGTGGTGCACACCGGCTACGCGCGCTACTTCACGCCGCCGGCCACCGAGATGATCACCAGCGAGAACATTGCCCGCTTCGACGGCACCACCAACGCGGTGCCGGACCTGGGCAACAACACGCCGCTGGCCGAGCGCTCGGACTATTTCGACGCCGGCGTGCAGCAGGTGCTTGGGCCGTGGACGCTCGGCGTGGATGCCTACTACCGCAAGGTCGACCGCTTGCAGGACGAAGGCCAGTTCGGCTCGGCGCTGGTCTATTCGACGTTCAATCTCGCCAAGGGCCGGGTCAAGGGCGTCGAATTCACCGCCGACTACAGCGCCGGACCGGTCTCGGCCTACTTCAACCTCGCGGCCAGCCGGGCGGTGGGCAAGGGCATCATCACCAGCCAGTACAACTTCGATCCGGCCGACCTGGCCTACATCGCCCAGCATTACGTCCACCTCGACCACGACCAGACGCTGGCCTCCTCCGGCGGCATCAGCTACGCGCTCGGCGAGCGCACGCAGGTCGGCGCGGACTACCTGTTCGGCAGCGGCCTGCGGCGTGACGGCGCGGTGCCCAACGGCGATCACCTGCCGGCGTACTTCCAGCTCAACCTCAGCGTGGCGCGCGACTTCACGGTGGGGCGTTTCGGTGACCTCAACACCCGGCTGGCGCTGATCAACGCACTCGATCGCAGCTACGAGTTGCGCGACGGCAGCGGTATCGGCGTGGGCGCGCCGCAGTTCGCGCCGCGGCGCGCCGTGTATCTGAGCCTGCAGAAGGATTTCTGACCGCCCATCCGACGTGCGTTGCCGCTGGACTGACACGGCATCGGCTACCCTGCCGGTTTAACCCAAGCACCTGACCGCATGGCTTCACGACTCCCCGATCCCGGCGCCGACGAGCGCGCGCACTCCGACCGCCTGTTGCAGCTCCTGCGCGAGCAGATCGTCTCGCACGGGCCGATGCCGTTCGCCCAGTACATGGAACGCTGCCTCTACGCGCCGGGCCTGGGTTACTACAGCGCCGGCAAGACCAAGTTCGGCGAGGCGGGCGATTTCGTCACCGCGCCGGAACTGGGCCACCTGTTCGCGCGCTGCGTCGCCAACGCGGTGCAACCGGTACTGGCGATGCTGGGCGACCAGGCCGATTTCCTGGAGCTCGGTGGCGGCAGCGGCGCCTTCGCCGAAGCCTTGCTGCGCGCTTTCGCCGAGGCCTGCACGCCGCCGCGTCGCTACCTGATCCTGGAACCCAGCGCCGACCTGCGCGAGCGCCAGCGCGAACGCCTCGCCGCCGCGCTGCCGGCGGAACTCAATGCCCGCGTGGCGTGGCTCGACCGCCCGCCCGAGGAACCGTGGCGCGGCGTGCTGTTCGCCAACGAGGTGGTCGATGCGCTGCCGACCACCCGCTTCACCCTGCGCGCCGGCGAGGTCTACGAGGAACACGTCGCGCTGGATGGCGAGGGCCGGCTGATGCGGACCGACCGTCCGGCCGACGCGCTGGTCGCCGGCGCCGTGCGCCACCTGGAACGCGACCTGGGGCGCCCCTTCGAGGACGGCTACCGCTCCGAAGTGCTGCCGCAACTGCCGTACTGGGTGCAGGCGGTCGCCGGCACGCTGGAGATGGGGCTGATGCTGTTCGTCGACTACGGTTACGTGCGCCGCGAGTATTACCTGCCCGAACGCAGCGACGGCACGCTGATGGCGCACTACCGCCACCACGCGCACGGCGATCCGTTCCATTTCCCGGGCCTGAATGATCTGACCGCATCGGTCGATTTCACCGCGCTGGCCGAGGCCGGCAACAGCGCCGGCTTCGGCGTGGCGGCGTACCTGCCGCAGGCACAATTCCTGCTGGCCAGCGGCCTGCAGTCGGTCTTCGAGCATGCGCACGCACAGGCCGGCGACGACTTCGCCCGCCATCGCCTGGCGCAACAAGTGCGCCGGCTGACCATGCCCGAGCAGATGGGCGAGCGCTTCCAGGCCATGCTGTTCGCGCGCGGATTGCCCGCCCTGCCGCTGGCCGCCGAGCTGCTCGCCGCAGACCAGGGCGGACGGCTGTGAACGCACTGATGCGGGAGGTGGCGCCCCTGCGCTGGCATCGCGGCTGGGTCGTGCTTGGCGTGCTGCTGATGGTCGCCGTGGCGGCCATCGCCCTGCTGCCGGCGACGCGCCATCTCACGGCCATGGCGCTGGCCCTGCCCGCGGGCGACAAGCTGCTGCACATGCTCGCGTTTGCAGCCCTGATGGGCTGGTGGGGCAACCTCTACCACCGGCCGCGCCCGCGCCTGGGCGTGGCGGCCGCCTGCCTGCTGTTCGGCTTGCTGATCGAACTGGCGCAATGGCCGCACAATCCCGAGGATGCGAGCGTGTGGGACCTGGCCGCCGATGCTCTGGGCCTGGCGCTGGGTGCGTTGCTGCTGCGCACGCCGATGGCCGGCGTGCTGGTGCGTATCGAACACTGGCTCGGCTTGCAGCAGACGCACGGGTGACGCGTCGCCCGTTCGTTCTGGGGGCGGGCTCCGGATGTGTTTTGGGTATGCTCTTTCGCCCGCCGGACGCTACGAAGCGAAACCCGGCCAACCCTGCACGTGGCGTCGGATGAGCGCGGCCAGGCTCGCAACCTGTTCGGGTGAGTCGTTGAGCGCGGGGATGTAGCGCAACTCCTGCCCACCGGCGGCCAGGAAGAAATCGCGGTTCTGCATGGCGATTTCCTCCAGCGTCTCCAGGCAGTCCACGGCGAACCCGGGGCAGGCCACGTCCAGGCGCTTGATGCCGTCTGCGGCGAGCTGGCGCACGGTGGCGTCGGTGTAGGGCTGCAGCCACGGCTCGCGGCCCACGCGCGACTGGAAGCTCAGCAGCAGCTGCGTTTCGTCCAGGCCCAGTCGCGCGCGCAGCCGCGACGCGGTGGCACGGCACTGGGTGAGGTAGGGATCGCCAAGGCGCACGTAGCGTTCGGGAATGCCGTGGAAGGACAGCAGCAGCTTCTCGCCGCGGCCGTTGGTTTCCCACCAGCGCTCGATGCGCGTGGCCAGCGCGTCGATGTGCGCCGGGTCGTCGTGGTAGTCGTTGACCACCCGCAGTTCCGGCGGCCAGCGCAGTTGCTTGAGCGCGTCGGCCACCGCGTCGATTACCGAGCCGGTGGAGGTGGCCGAATACTGTGGATACAGCGGCAGCACCAGCAGCCGGCGCACCCCGGCAGCCTGCAGCTCGGCGATCCTGGTTGCCACGGACGGCACGCCGTAGCGCATCGCCAGCGCGACACGCGCCTGGCCGCCGAGCTCCGCCTGCAACGCGTTGGCCAGCGATTCGCTCAGCACGCGCAGCGGCGAGCCGGCCTCGGTCCAGATCCGCGCATAGGCATGCGCGGAGCGGCGCGGGCGGATTGCCAGGATCACCCGGAGGATCGGCCACCAGAGCCAGCGCGGGTAGTCGATCACCCGGCGGTCGGAGAGGAACTCGGCCAAATAGGGCCTGAGCGCACGTGCCGTCGGCGCCTCCGGCGTGCCGAGGTTGACCAGCAGCACGCCGGTCGCGCCCGGCTGAACGTTTCGGTCAGGGGCGTGGTCTGAAGGGCCGGTATAGTGGTCGCGCTGTGGCATCGAAGGCATCGGCGGCGTGCAGGCGGTGGAGTCTGCCACAAGCCGCCGGACGCGCCCCCGGCGCGCCACACCCCTCGTTCCCCCCTGCGCAAGGAGTTCTCCATGTTCAAGGCATTGCGTCGTAGCTCGCTGATCGCATTGACCCTGCTGCTGCCGGCGATGGCCGCCCGCGCGGAGGACCCGCCGCTGGTGCGCGCGCAGAATGCGGTGCGCGTGCTGCACGAGATCATGCAGGCGCCGGACAAGGCGATCCCGAACGACCTGCTGGGCAACGCCAAGGCGATCGCGGTGATCCCCGACATGGTCAAGGCCGGCTTCATCTTCGGCGGCCGCCGCGGCGAGGGACTGATCTCGGTACGCAGCGGGGACGGTACCTGGTCCAATCCCAGCTTCATCACCCTGACCGGCGGCAGCGTGGGCTTCCAGGCGGGCGTGTCCTCGACCGACGTGGTGCTGGTGTTCCGCACGCAGCGCGGCGTGGACTCGATCGTCAACGGCAAGTTCACCCTCGGCGCCGATGCTGCCGCCGCGGCCGGCCCGGTGGGCCGCACCGCCAGCGCCGCCACCGATGCGCAGATGAAGGCGGAGATCTATTCCTACTCGCGTTCGCGCGGCCTGTTCGCCGGGGTGGCGCTGGACGGCTCGGTGCTGCGCATCGACTACGACGCCAACGAGGCGGTGTACGGCTCCGGCATCACGCCGCGGCGCATCTTCGAAGGCGGCGTCGCCAACGTGCCGGGCCCGGTCGTGGACTTCCGCGACCAGCTCGAGGAGTACACTGCGCGTTGATCCTGTTGCCGGCATACCAGCTGGCAACCCCAACGGTTTTCGGCACAGTCCGTCAGAGGTTTGAAGTCATGGGTCTGGACAGTTTTTGGCATTGGATCATCCTGCTCGTCGTGGTGCTGGTGATCTTCGGCACCGGCAAGCTGGCGAAGATGGGCCCGGATCTGGGCAACGCCGTGCGCGGCTTCAAGAAGGCCATGCAGGGCGAGGACGATGAGGAAGAGGCCAAGCGCAAGGCGCAGGAGCAGCTGCGCGCCGACCCGCCGGCCTCGGACGCCACCGCCAGCAAGGCGCGCGACACCAGCGAAACCAAGTAAGCGCGCGGTGGCGCGGCGATGATCGAGATCAGCTTCGGCAAGATGCTGCTGCTGGCGCTTATTGCGCTGCTCGTGCTCGGCCCGGAGAAGCTCCCTGGCGCGGCGCGCACCGCCGGCGCGCTGATTCGCCGTGTGCGCAATACCTGGGACAGCGTGCGCACCGAAGTCGAGCGCGAGCTCGAGATCGAGGAAATCAAGCGCACAGCGCGCGAGGCTGCGGCGCGCGCCGAGGCCGCGCAGACGCAGATGAACGCGACCGCGCGCGAGGTGCGCGAGGCGGTCGGTTCGGTGAAGGCCGCACTGGCCCCGACCCCGACCCCGACCACCGAGGCCGATCCGGAGCCCGCACACGCCCGGCTGCCCGGCGAACCCGCAGACCCGGCCGACGAGCCGCCCACCGAGCGCGACACGCGCACTGGCGACCTGTTCGCCGATGACCCCGAGCACGCCCCGGTGAAGGAACATCCGCATGGCATCGCCTGAGCCCGAGCCGCAGGTCGACCTGCAGCAGGGCCTGTTTTCGCATCTGATCGAACTTCGCTCGCGCCTGCTCAAGGCCGTCGCGATGGTGTTGATCGTGCTGCTGGCACTGATTCCGTTCGCCAACCGGCTCTACACGCTGCTGGCCGCGCCGCTGGTGGCGCACCTGCCGCGGGGCGCCCACCTGATCGCCACCGAGGTGGCCAGTCCCTTCATCACGCCCTTGAAGCTGGCCTTCGACACCGCGCTGTTCATCAGCATGCCGGTGATCCTCTATCAGCTGTGGGCGTTCGTGAGCCCCGGCCTGTACAAGCACGAGAAACGGCTCGCGCGACCGTTGCTGCTGGCAGCGCTGGTGCTGTTCTACGTCGGTTGCGCGTTCGCCTATTTCCTGGTGCTGCCGGCGGCGTTCCGCTTCCTCACCGCGGTGACGCCGGTGGGCGTGGAGATGATGACCGACATCACGCATTACCTCGATTTCGTGATGCTGATGTTCTTCGCCTTCGGCCTGTGCTTCGAGGTGCCGGTCGCGGTGGTGATCCTGGCCGCGGTGGGTGTGGTCGACGTGGCCAAGCTGCGCGCCGTACGCCGCTACACCATCGTGGGCGCTTTCGCGATCGCCGCGGTGATCACGCCGCCGGACATCACCTCGATGATCATGCTGGCCGTGCCGATGTGCCTGCTTTACGAGTTGGGCGTGCTGGCGGTGCGCTGGCTGGTCAAGCCGCGCGAGGCCTCGGACTAGGGCTCCTCTCCCCGCAGGGGAGAGGGAGCTAAAGCATTACTGCGCGGTGCCGGGGCGATGCCCCAGCGCCAGTCCCTTGAGGATGTTCAATGCCTGCGCCAGCGTGTAGTCCTGGGTAGCGAGCTTGGCATTGTCCGCGCTGCCGTCGTTGTCGATGTCCTGCGCGGCGGCGGTGTTCTCGTTGGCCAGGTGGTGCTTGAGGTCGGCTTCCGAACTGATCAGCTCCGGCTCGCTGTCGGCCTGGTTGACGGTGAGCTCGGCCAGCGCGATGTCCGGCTTGATGCCTTCGGCCTGGATCGAGGTGCCGTTGGGCGTGTAGTAGCGCGCCGTGGTGAGCTTGACCGCGTGGTCGGCATCCAGCGGCAGCACGGTCTGCACCACGCCCTTGCCGAACGTGCGCCGGCCCACGATCAACGCGCGATGGTTGTCCTTAAGCGCGCCGGCGACGATCTCTGCCGCCGAAGCGGTGCCGTTGTCGGCCAGCAGCACCATCGGCGCGCCCTGCAGCAGGTCGCCCGGGTGCGCGTCGAATTTCATGTTGGCATCGGCCAGCCGTCCGCGCGTGCTGACGATGGCGCCCGCGTCGAGGAAGTCGTCGCCGATCGCCACCGCCGAGGTGAGCAACCCGCCGGGGTTGGAGCGCAGGTCGAGCACCGCGCCCTTGGGCTGCCCGTGCTTGGCCACGTAATCGGCGAACTTGCGCTCCAGGTCGTCGGCGGTGTCTTCCTGGAACTGGCTGATGCGGATGTAGGCGTAGCCGGGCTGCAGCTCGCGCAGCTTCACGCTGGTCACCGAGATCTGCTCGCGCACCAGCGGCATGTCGACGGGCTGGTCGCTGTTCTCGTGCAGGATGGAGAGCGTGACCTTGCTGCCGGGCTCGCCGCGCAACCGCTTGAACATGTCGTCCACGTTGTCCGGATCGACCGCCTTGCCGTCGATCTTGACGATGGTGTCGCCGGGCTTGATCCCGGCGCGCGCGGCCGGGGTGTCGTCGATCGGCGCGATGATGCGCAGCGTGCCGTCCACTTCCAGCACTTCGATGCCCAGGCCGCTGTACTGGCCGGTGGTGTCCTCGGAAAGCTGCTGCAGGCCCTGCTTGTCCAGGTATTCGCTGTGCGGGTCCAACCCGCTCAGCATGCCGCTGATCGCCGCCTTCATCAGCGTCTTGTTGTCGACGCGTTCGACGTAAGCTTGGCGGATCACCTCATAGACGCGGCTGAAGTTGCGCACGTCGTCCAGGTCGACCGGATCGGGCGCGCTGGCGGCCCTGGCGGGCACCGCGGTGCTCGCCGCGGCGGCCGGGGCCTGCTGTGCGTGCAGCGGCGCGAACGCCAGTGCGGCGGTCACGGCGCAGGCCAGGGCACGGGGGATGGGGTGCATGCGAAGACTCCTGGGTATCCGGCGGATTTCGACCGCGCGATCGCGCGGTCGTTCCAAAACTAGCCTGTGGCTTGGAAAGAAGGGCGTCAACGCCGCTTGGCCAGCCAGCCGCGCGGGTCGACCGGCTTGTTCTTGTGACGCAGTTCGAAATACACGCCGGTGTTGACGCCGGTGGTCGGACTGGCGGTGCCGATCGCCTCGCCCACCTCGACCTGGTCGCCGACGCTGTGCAGCAAGCTTTCGTTGTTGCCGTACATGCTCAGCCAGCCATCGCCATGGTTGAGGATGACCAGCAGCCCGTAGCCGCGCAGGAACGCCGCATAGACCACGCGGCCGCGCGCCACGGCATGCACTTCGCTGCCGCCGTCGGCCTTGATCAGCACGCCGTTGCCGTAGCTCACCACCGGGCCGGTCGCCGGCCAGGGCAGGTTGCCGCGGATGTCGGCCTTGCCGCCGGCGCGGCTGGGTGCGGCGGGGCTTGCGCGATCGCTGCGGGCGGCCTCGCGCGCGGCGTCGTCGATGGCGCGCTGCAGCTTGTCGACCAGGTGGTCCAGCGATTGCGCGTTCTGCTTCATCGCCGCCAGGCGCTGGGTCTCGTCCTTGTATTTGGCGTTGGCCTGGGCCACCAGCTTCTGCTGCGCGGAGCGCTGGCTGGTCAAGGTCCGGGCCTTTTCCGCGCGTTCGGCGCGGGTGGCGGCCAGGGCCTGCTGTTCGGCCGTGATCTGCGCCTCCAGTTCTTGCAGATGGCTGAGCTCGCCCATCAAGGCGGCGACGCGCGCGGCACGGTCCTGCTGGAAATATTTCGAATAGGCGAGCGTGCGCGCGATCTGCGCGAGATCCTGGTCGCCCAGCAGCAGTCGCAGGTCGGTGCCGCGGCCAAGCGTGTAGGTGGCGCGGAGCAGGTCGGCGATGGCCGCGCGCTGGCCGGCCAGGCGCTGTTCGAGTTCGGCGCGCTGCTGCTGGAGCTGGTCCAGTTCCTGCTGCTTGGCGGCCAGCGCGGTGTCGGCTTCGCGCAGGGCGCGGGCGGCATCGGCCAATGCGTCGGCCTGGCGGGCGAGTTCGGCGTTGGCGCTGTCGCGGCGCGCGGCGGTCTGCGCCTGTTCCCGGGCGAGGGCTTCCATCCGGCTGCGCAGCTCGGCCAGTTGCTGCTTGGCCTGTGCCTGCTTGTGGAGAGAGGATTGCCGCGCCATCGCGGGCACGACGGCGGCCAGGGCAACGACGGTCAACAGGAGGACGAGGGCACGAAGGGCGGGTCGGCGCATGGGGACCGATTATCCCCGAAGCGGACGCGTCGTAGGGCGGCCGCGATGGGGCACCTGCGGTTCCCGCCTACGTCCCGCGCGGCGACAGCGCCTGCACGGGCGGCCGCTACCATGGCCGTTCGTCAGCGGACAGGCGGTGCGATGAGCAAACGACGGACATGGATCGCGCTCGCAGGCGCCAGTTGGTCGTGGGCATTGGCGGCGCAGACGGTGACCGAGCTGCCGCCGGTGCCGGTGCAGGCGATGCGGCTGGACATCCCGCCGTTCGATCTGCCCGCCGCCTTGTCCCGCGTGCCGGTGGCCACCGGCGCCAGCGGCAAGCCGGGCGTGAACCTCTCCGAGGCGCTGGTCGGCGTGCCCGGCGTGCTGGCGCGCGACCGGCAGAACTACGCGCAGGACGAACAACTCTCCATCCGGGGTTTCGGCGCGCGCGCCAGCTTCGGTGTGCGCGGCGTGCGGCTGTACGTCGACGGCATACCCGCGACGATGCCGGACGGGCAAGGCCAGCTATCGCACATCGCGCTGGCCGCGGCCGATCGCGTGGAGGTGCTGCGCGGGCCGTTCTCGGCGCTGTACGGCAACTCCTCCGGCGGCGTGGTGCAGGTGTGGAGCGCCGAGGGCGGGCAGGTGCCGGTGCGCGCGCTGGAAGCCTGGGCGGGCGCCGACGCCAGCCTGCGCCTGGGCGCCCAGGCGCGCGGCGTCTCCGCGCCGTTCGACTACAACGTGGCGCTGGGCCACTTCCGTACCGACGGCTACCGCGCGCACAGCCGCGCGCAACGCACCTCCGGTAATGCGCGGCTGGGGTTCGACCTGGGCGCCGGCCGCACGCTGACCCTGGTGCTCAACACGCTGGCGCAACCGCAGGCGCAGGATCCGCTGGGCCTCACCCGCGCGCAGTGGCACGCCGATCCACACCAGGCGGTGGACGCGGCGCTCGCCTTCGACACGCGCAAGCGCGTGCAACAGCAACAGTTGGGTGCGATCTGGAGCGCCGAGGGCGCGAGCAATGGCGTGCGCCTGATGGGTTATGCGGGGCAGCGCGCCGTGACGCAGGTCCTGTCGATTCCAGCCGCCGCGCAGCAAAGCCCGCTCAGCGCCGGCGGCGTGATCGACCTGGCCGGCGGCTACGGCGGCGTCGACGCGCGCTGGACCCACCGTGGCCAGGCACTGGGTCGGCCGCTGGAATGGGTGCTGGGCGCGAGCTGGGACGGGCAGGACCAGCACCGGCGTGGCTACGAAAACTTCGTCGGCGACACCCTCGGCGTGGCGGGTACGCTCCGCCGCGACGAGCGCGACCGCGTGCAGGCATTCGACCAGTACGCGCAGCTGTACTGGCATGTCGCCGAACACTGGTCGCTGCTGCTCGGCGCGCGCCACAGCGCAGTGGCCTTCCATGCGCGCGACCGTTACGTGATCGCCACCAATCCGGACGACAGCGGCCAGGTGCGCTATCGCGCCATCACGCCGGTGGCGGGCGTGGTCTACCGGCCCAGTGCGCAGCTGCGGCTGTACGCCAGCTACGGCGCGGGCTTCGAGACGCCTACGTTCAATGAACTGGGCTACCGGCGCGATGGCGGCGCGGGACTGGCGTTCGGCCTGGCGCCGGTGCGCAGCCGCAACGAGGAGCTGGGCCTGAAGTGGCAGCCCCACGCTGGGCCGGCCATCGAATTTGCGCTGTTCCGCGCGGACAGCCGCGACGAACTGGCGGTGGCCAGCAACCACGATGGCCGCGCGACCTACCGCAACGTGGGCCGCAGCCGCAGGCAGGGCGCGGAGCTGGCGGTCGATGGCGATCTTGGCGCGGGCTGGCGGCTGCGGCTGGGCATGACCTGGCTGGACGCGCGCTTCCGCAGCAGCTTCCTCGCCTGTGCCGGCACGCCCTGCCTCGAACCCGACCTGCCGGTGCCGGCGGGTACGCGCATTCCGGGCGTGCCGCGGCGCTACGGCTCGCTGCGCCTGGAGCACGGCGGCGAGCTCGGCTGGCGTGGCGGCATCGAACTCGACGGCGCAGGCGCGGTGCCGGTGGACGACCGCAACAGCGCCATGGCGCCGGGCTACCTGCGCACGGGCGTCGACCTCGGCTTCGGCGTGGCGCTGGGACGCACGCGGCTGCACCTGAGTGCGCGGGTGGACAACGTGTTCGACCGGCGCATCGTCGGCTCCGTGATCGTCAACGACGGCAATGGCCGCTATTACGAACCGGCGCCGGGCCGCAGCATGTCGCTTGGACTGCGCCTGGAGCTGTGAGCGTCTGGCGGTATGGACGTCCGTGCACACAGCCGCCTGGAAGCCTGCAAATGGCCGTCCATACAGGCATACGGCGTGCCAACGGAGGCCACTTGTGTCGAAAACCGATAGGCCGGGTTAAACGCTTGTAAGCGCCACGGGAAAGTGGAAGACTGCCGCTGCGCAATTCCCCTCGCCTGCAGTGCTGGCGGTGCGCAACACACCACCAGTCCTCGGGCGCATTGCGCACCCCCACAACCGAGGATTGAGTCATGAAAGCGAACAAGCTCGCTACGGCGTTGGCTTTGCTGCTGACGCCCCTGGGTTCCGTTTACGCACAGACCACCCCGCCTGCCGACACGCCCGTCCCCGCGCCACCGCCGCAGGACCAGCAGCAGGCCAGCCCGCAACAAGCACAGCAACTGCAGACGATCACCGTCACCGGTTCGGCGATCCCGCGCATCGATGTGGAAACTCCTTCGCCGGTCACCGTGATCACCGCGGCGCAGATCGAGCGCAGCGGCCTGAAGACCGTCAGCGACGTGGTGCGTGCGATCTCGGCCGACAACAGCGGCTCGATCCCGACCGCCTTCACCGCGGGCTTTGCCGCCGGTTCGGCCGGTGTCGCCCTGCGTGGCCTGACCGTCAACTCGACGCTGGTGCTGGTCGACGGCCGCCGCTCGACCAACTACCCGCTGGCCGATGACGGCCAGCGCACCTTCGTCGACCTCAACACGATCCCGGTCAACGCGATCGAGCGCATCGACGTATTGAAGGACGGCGCGTCCTCGCTGTACGGCGCCGACGCCATCGCCGGCGTGGTCAACATCATCCTCAAGCAGAACTACAAGGGACTGGAGGGCACCGCCGAGATCGGCACGTCCGAGCGCGGCGGCGGCACCACCCGGCGCATCACCCTGCTGTTCGGTGGTGGCGACCTGCAGAAGAACGGCTGGAATGCCTACGGCGGCATCGAGGCGCAGAAGGACGACCGCATCTGGGCGCGCGACCGCGATTATCCCTACAACACCACGGACCTCAGCCCCGGCGGCGGCAGCGACCTCAACTGGGGCCAGCCCGGTTTCAACACCGGCTCGATCTGGGGCATGGTGCAGCCGGCGGTCCCGGGCGTTCCCGGCCCCGGGGGCCAACAGACCGGGACCGCGGTCGACGGTGCGCTATGGCAGCCACTGCGCCCGTGCGGGCCGGGCTCGAGGCTCGTGACCAACGAACTGGGCAGCGGTTGCGAACAGAACCAGATCGCCGACTACATCGACCTGGCGCCCAAGCAGGAGCGCGCCGGCGTCTACGGCCGGTTGACCGTGAAGGTGGGCGACAACAGCGAGGCCTACGTCAGCGGCAGCTACTACCACAACAAGGTGGAGGCCGCCGCCACGCCGCCGCAGATCCGCGCTGGCACGCCGGTGAACACGCGTTCGATCGTGCTGCCGGCGACGCTGCCCGACGGTTCGGACAACCCGAACAACCCGTTCCCCAATCAGCCCGCGTTGATCACCTACGCCTTCGGCGATATCCCCGGCGGGGCGAAGACCGTCAACGACAACGTGCGACTGGTCGGCGGCATCCACGGCATCTGGGGCGAGTGGAACTACGACAGCGCGCTGGTGCTCAATCACAGCTCGCTGGACGTCAACAACTACGGCTTCCTCAACTACGCCGCGCTGATCAGTGCCGTCAACAACGGCACCTACAACTTCATCGACCCGACGCAGAACTCGCCCGAGCTGCTGGCCCAGCTCGCGCCGGTGCTGCACAAGAAGTCGACCACGGACCTGCAGTCGCTGGACTTCCACCTCACGCGCCTGCTGGCCGACCTGCCCGGCGGCTCGCTGGGCCTGGCCACCGGCATCGACCTGCGGCGCGAGAAACAGTCCGATCCCGACCTCAATCCGGGCCTGTCGGCACAAGGCCTGGGCGTGGCTCACACGTTCGGCAAGCGCACGGTGAAGGGCGTCTACGTCGAACTGGATGCGCCCTTCCTGGAATCGCTGGAAGTGGATGTGTCCGGCCGCTTCGACAAGTACTCCGACTTCGGCAGCAACTTCTCGCCGAAGGTTGGCTTCAAGTGGAAGCCGATCGAATCGCTGGCGATCCGCGGCACCTGGTCCAAGGGCTTCCGCGCACCGAGCTTCGCCGAGAACGGTTCGAGCGAATCGGAAGGCTTCGCCACCTACAACCTGCCCGACGACTACGTGGCGGCCCATGGCAGCGACGCCTACACCCGTCCGTACGGCCTGGCCTTCGACACCATCGGCAATCCCGACATCCAGCCGGAGAAATCCAAGAGCTGGACCTTCGGCGTGCTGTGGCAGCCCACCGAGCAGTTCAGCGCTTCGGTGGACTACTACGACATCAAGAAGACGGGCGTGATCGGGCAGTTCGACCCGCAGGCGGTGCTGGACGCCTACTTCGCGGGCCAGCCGCTGCCCCCGGGCTCGGCAATCATCCCCGACGTGCCCGACCCGGAGCATCCGACGCTGCTGCCCAAGCCGGTGGTGGTGCAGGCGCCCTACGTCAACCAGAACGCGCTGCAGACCAAGGGCGTGGACCTGGACCTGGTGGGCAACTTCGACTTCGGCGGCAACCTCAAGCTGCGCAGCGAGTTCAGCGCCACGCGCATCTTCGAATGGAACCTCACCTTGCAGGACGGTACGGTGCAGCGTTTCGTCGGCACCCACGGCGTGTATGCGGTGTCCTCGGGCGCCGGTACGCCGCGTGACCGCGCGACCTGGTCGAACAGCTTCATGTTCGGGCCGGCCACGATCACCGGCACGCTGTACTACACCAGCGGCATCAGCATGGAGTCGCCGGATGCGGGCGAGGGCTGCATCTCGACCGACGACAACGGCGATCCGTTCCCGCCGAGCTGCCACGTCGGTGCATGGACGCAGTTCGACCTCACCGGGAGCTACGACTTCAATGACCACTTCTCGGTCTACGCGTCGGTCCTGAACGCGTTCGATCGTCGCGCGCCGTTCGATCCGGCCAACTACGCGGGCATCAACTACAACCCCACGTGGTCGCAGATGGGCATGGTCGGGCGGTTCTACACGGTGGGCGTGAAGTACAAGATGTAAGGCCGCATGCGGGCATTACAGGGCGCGCCGGTTTTCCGGCGCGTCTTTTTTCATCGGGTGACAATGGGTTTCCTGTCATCGAGCGAGCGTCCCATGTGCCTGATCGCCTTCGCCTGGAATGTCCACCCACGCTGGCGGCTGGTGCTGGCGGGCAATCGCGACGAATACCACGCACGCCCGAGCGCTCCGCTGGCCCGCTGGGACGACATGCCGGTGATCGCCGGGCGCGACCTGGAGGCGGGCGGCACCTGGCTCGGCGTGAGCACGGGCGGGCGTTGCGGCGTGGTCACCAATGTGCGCGACCCGCGGTTGCCGCAGGTCGGGCTCTCGCGTGGCCTGCTGGTGACCGACTGGTTGCGTGGCCAGCCCGACGCCACCGCGCACGCGCGCGCATTGGGCGGAATGGCGGCCGGCTATCGCCCGTTCAACCTGCTCACCTTCGACGCGCACGCCGGCTTCTATCTAGGCAACCGGCCCGCGCCGCGCGTGCAGGCGGTGACGCCGGGCCTGCATGGACTGTCCAACGCCGACTTCAACACGCCCTGGCCGAAGACGCGCCAGTTGATGGCGCGGCTGCAGGCCTGGCTGGACGAAGGCAAGGAGGACGTCGCGCCGCTGTTTGCAGCCTTGGCGGACGAACGACCGGCGTCCGATGAGCAACTGCCCGACACGGGCATCGGCCGCGAGCGCGAACGCTCGCTCTCGGCCGCCTTCATCCGCGGTCCCGCGTATGGCACCCGCGCCAGCACGGTGGTGCTGATCGGCCACGCAGGTTCCGGACGGATCATCGAGCGGCGGTTCGGACCGGACGGACGTCCGGACGGCCAAAGCGACGTGGCCTGGTGAGCCTTTCCAGGAAGGTCGCGCCGCGGCCTTACGGGCATCAGCCCCGCGCGATCTGAAGCCCTCTCCCCTCAGAAAAAAAGGTTGGTGAGGGGCCGGGGCTCGCCCGAACCCTCACCGCTCCCTGCGGCATCGCCCACCTGCCGATCGGGCGCGTCCTACGCGACGGAACGGCCCCTCGCCACTGCGCCGACTACTGGCGCACCGCTACCGTGTCGGACTCACCACACACGAAGGAACCGTCAATGCGACATGGATGGCGCTGGTGGGCATTGGCCGCCTGCCTGCTGGTCAGGCCGTGCCTGGGCGCCTGCCCAGCCTGGGACGCGCCGCGCGCCGCGCGCGAGCTGCATGCCTTGCACGACCAGCTCGACCACTGGAACCACGCCTACCGCACCGCAGGCCGCTCGCCGGTCGACGATACGATCTACGACCAGGCGCTCGCCCGCTACGAAAACTGGCGCGCCTGCTTTCCCGGACAGGCGCCACCGGCGCTGGCCCACCTGGCCGATGCGACCGGGCCGGTGCGCGCGCCCATCGCCCAGACAGGCCTGGCCAAGCTCCCCGACGCCGTTGCCGTGCAGGCATGGATGCGTGAGCGCGGCAACCACGACCTGTGGGTACAACCGAAGGCCGATGGCCTAGCCGTCACGCTGCTGTATGTCGACGGGCGGCTGCGCCAGGCGGTCAGCCGTGGCGACGGCCTGCACGGATCGGACTGGACCGCCGCCGTCGGACGGATCGCGGCTGTTCCGAAACGCCTTCCTCGCGCGCCGCCGCGCGTGGTGCTCCAGGGCGAACTGGTCTGGCGCCTGCCTGGGCACCGGCAGGCCACGGACGGCGGTGTGCGAGCGCGTGCGGACGTAGCCGGCGCGCTTGCGCGCGAGCCGCTGGACGCCGACGCCGCGGCGCACATCGGGCTGTTCGTGTGGGACTGGCCCAGTGGACCGGCCGACATGCGCGCGCGCCTGGCCGGACTGGAAGCGATGGGTTTGGGCGCCAGCGCGGCACTGACGCAGCCGGTAGCCAGCCTCGCGCAAGTCCGTCGCTGGCGCGAGCGCTGGTACCAGCAGGCGCTGCCCTTTGCGACCGACGGTACCGTGCTGCGCCAGGGCCACCGACCGCGCGGCACGGACTGGCAGCCGGCGCCGCCGGACTGGGCGGTCGCCTGGAAATACCCACCTGCCAAGGCACTGGCGACGGTGCGCGCGGTGGATTTCCGCCGTGGCCGGCGCGGCCGTATCGCCGTGGTGCTGGAACTGGAGCCGGTGGTGCTGGACGACCGCACGGTGCGGCGGGTCAGCGTCGGATCGCTGGACCGTTGGCGCAAACTTGACGCGCGACCGGGCGACCAGGTCGCGCTCTCGCTCGCCGGATTGACCATCCCCCGCTTCGACGGCGTCGTATGGCGCACCCGCGAACGCGCCGCCGTCGCCGTGCCCCCGGATACCACGCGCGACGGGCTGGATTGCTGGCACCCGGGCGCCGGTTGCGAACGCCAGTTCCTGGCCCGGCTGGTATGGCTCGGCGGGCCGCAAGGCCTACGCATCGACGGCATGGGCGAGACGACCTGGCAGGCGCTGGTCGACGCGGGGCTGGTGCATGGCCTGATCGACTGGCTTTCGCTCACGCCCGCGCAACTGGCCGCCGTGCCGGGCATCGGCACCGCGCGTGCCGCCCATCTGGCGCAGGCGTTCGAGGGCACGCACGCGGCCGGCTTCGACGCCTGGCTGCGCGCGCTGGGCGTGCCGCCGGCGGGCGATGCCGTGTTGACCGATTGGCCCGCGCTGGCGGCGCGGGATGCAGCGGCATGGGAGAAGGTACCGGGCGTAGGTCCGGGTCGAGCCGCGCGGTTGCAGGCGTTCTTCCGTCATCCGGAAGTGGGGCGGCTCGCCGCGCGGCTTCATGCGGCGGGCGTCGCGGGGTTTTGAATCCGCCGTAACACCTAGCAGGTGCGCTCCTGCAAGGTTGTCGCACGCAGCAGGAACCCGCGACGTCGCGCTGCCTAGGCGAGGATCTCGCCGTCCACGTAATACCAGCGCCCGTCCTCGCGCAGGAACCGGCTCACCTCGTGCAGGCGTTGCGCGCGCCCGCCGCCATAGCGAAGGCGGGCGACGAACTCGACCACGGCCTCGAGTCCGCCATCGTCGTGGCGCCTGACCGACAACCCGAGCCAGCTCGGCGCCGGCTGCTGGGCGGCGAGCTTGAGGTGCGCCGGGCGCGTGCTCGGATGCCAGGTGGCCAGCAGGTAATCCTCGCGCTTGAGCACGTAGGCGCTGTAGCGCGAGCGCATCAGTGCCTCGGCGGTCGGTGCGGGCGTGCCTTCGTGCAGCGGCCCGCAACAGTGCGCGTAACCGGCGGCGTTGCCGCAAGGGCACGGGGTGAGAGTGTCGACGGCGCGCACGTTTCGCAGAAGTCCACCGGAAGAACGTTCCGGTCATCCTGACGTCTGGAGAAAAAAATGCAACGCGCGCCGGCGGTTCAGTCGGACCGCTGACGCGAGACGAGCAGTGGAGCCAGTTCGTAGCCCATGCGACGCGACATCGCCTTGAGCTCTTCGGCCAGTTGGTAGTCCATGCGCGGTTCGCGGCCGAGGATCCACAAGTAGCGCCGCCGTGGTTCGCCTACCACCGCCCAGCGATAATCGCGGTCGAGGCCGATCACCCAATGCTCGTGCCACACGAAGTCCAGCCGTTCCAGCCATGCCGGGGCGAAGCGCAATTGCATCCTGGCCGGTTCGCGCAGCGGCTCGGGCTGGCGCAGCACGCCATGGGTTTCGCTCAGCCTGCCGTCCTGGTCACGGCAGGCGCTGACCACCGCGACCAGGCCGTCGTCGCGCGGTGCGTATTCCAGCGTGAGTTCAGCCATGCAGCGGCGCTGGAACGGTAGCGGCAGCCAGGCCACGCCGTACCAACGTCCGATGAAGCGCTCCAGGTCCACCCACGGCACCGCCTCGACGCCACGTGCCGCAGTGACGGCGGCGCGCGCTGGACGTGGCGACGATCGCCTGCCTGTGTGTTGTTGCATGGGCTCCCCGGACGACGAAGGCCCGCCCATGAAGCACGCGCGGCGATCAACCCCGCGTCAAGCGCGCGCCATCAACCGCCCGTCACGGGATCGTGCGCGGCGCCGTTTTGCCGGCGCCACACGCGGCAACGGTTGTTGGCGGGCATCGCGCGGTCTTCCCGCAACGCGAAACCCGCGGCCTGCGCCAGGGCATCGACCGCGGCGGCGTCACGCAGGCCCATGCGCGGGTCGCGCAGCTTGAGCGAGCGGTCGAAGGCGGCATTGCTCTCGCTGGTGTAGCGCCCGTCCTGGTTGAATGGTCCGTAGATCGCCAGCACGGCGTCGTCGGTGGTGACGCCTGGCAGGTGTGCGAAGAAACGCACAACCTCGGCCCAGCCCATGATGTGCAGCGTGTTGGCGCTGAACACGGCGTCGTAGCGTGCGGACGGCCAGCCGCCCGCCACGTCCAGCTCGATCGGCGCGGGCGTGTTCGGCAACGCGGCCTCGTCGAGCCAGGCGCGAATGCCGGGCAGGTTGTCGACGCGGTCGGAACACTGCCAGCTCAACCACGGCATGGCGGCGGCAAAGTGCACTGCGTGCTGGCCGGTGCCGCTGCCGATCTCCAGCACGCGCGTGCACTGCGCGAAAGCTTCACGCAGGACATCCAGGATCGGTTCGCGGTTGCGTTCGCAGGCCGGTGCGAACGGCTTGTCCATGTCAGGCGGGGCGACCGCGCAGCACGCGGGCGGGAAGCATCAGCAGCGCGCCGAGGAAAGCGAACACCGCGTGCAGGGTGATGCCCACCAGCCGGAACGGCAGCGAGATCAACCACACGATCGGCCACAACACGAGCGCCAGCAGCGCCAAAGGCCAGCAGAACACCAGCAGCAGCAACCAGAGCAGGAAACCGACCATGACCGGACCTCGGGTGGTGGCGGGAAGAGGGGCACTCTAGCGCGGTCGATCGCCGGTGCGTAGATGACTGGCGGCACCCGTCAGTGCATGCCGGCCATCGGATCGACGCCGATCAGCCAGCGGTGCAGCCAGAACGCGAACACGACCCATGCGACCGCGCCGATCACCACCGCGACCGCATCGCCGCGCAGCGTACCGGCAGAATAGTCGACACCCTCGAGGCGATCGCGCTGGCGCAACCAGACGGCCATCGGCAGCGCCCAGGACAGGAACGCGCCGAACAGCACGACGTCATGCAGCAGGCCGGTGGCCAGCAGATGGCCCGAGGCCCAGACCACCACGCCCAGCAGCATCGGGTGGCCCAGTGCCGCCTTGATGTGGTTGCGCGGCACGTACGCGGCCGCGACCAGCACGAAGGCGACCAGGGTGAACAGCGCATTGAGGTGATCCATCGACGGCGGTGGCGTGTACAGCGCCAGCGGCAGCCGCCTGGCCTGGCCGAAACCGATGCAGGTCAGTACCAGGCCGGCCAGCGCCACCAGCGCGAACACGCCTTTCCAGGTCCGTTCGCCGAACCGGTCGATCTGCCGACGGCGCCAGCGCGGAAAGACCAGCGGCACCACGTGGATGCCAAGAAAGACGAACAGGCCGTAGATCATCAGCTGCATCGCGCTTCTCCCCGGGTTCGGGGAACGATCATAGGCGCGCCGTGGCGTGCTGTCGTGACGAAGGCATCACCGCACGGTGCGCCGCTCAACCGACGGGCGACACGTTCACCGCCAGTACCACGCCCCCGGGCGCCAAGTGCGAATGCGCCGGAATCGTGGCCGAACGCAACCAGGCATCGCCAGGTTGCAGCACGTCGTCGTCCAGTTCGAGCCGCCCTCGCGCGCAGTAAAGCAGCACCGTTTCCGCCAGCACCCGGACGTCATCGGCCCGGCGCCATATCGCGACGCGACCGCGCACGCGGCCGCGTCGCACCATCAGGTTGAAGTCGCGGGTGGCGCCGCCGGCCAGCGCCACCGTCACCCGCGCCTCCCCGGGGAAACCGAAGGGTGCGAACGGTTCGGTCAGCGCATGCGTACGTCCATCGTCCAGCGCCATGGCGAAGCCCGCGCCCTCCAGCAGCACGATGGTGCGGTCGACACCGGCGAAGGCGGAGAACGGCGCGGCGCTGTCGACCTCGGCCACGCTCACCCGCCAGAGGAAGTCGTCCATGCCGGCGGCGGGCGGTTCCACGGCAAGTTCGCGGGTGCGGCCAAGGCCGTTCTTCCAGGGACGCGCGGGGCAGTCGTGCAGGCGGAGGATGGGCATCGCGGCATTGTAGGGCGGGCGTCCGCCCAGCGCCGGACGCGAGCTTGCGGGCGGTGCTTCGACGCCGACGCCGCGCGCCTACGTTCGCCACGGATGGTTTCGAACAAGGCCGTCCGCTTTGAGCGTGACGGAGCGAAATCGAAGCCATCTGGCGAAAAGGATCACTACGCCTGCGACGGGCCGCGCTCGCGCCAGCAGAAGATTCTTCCCGATGGGCTAAAGTCCACCCTACGCGACGCGCTCGATCACCCGCTGGAACGGCGGCAGCGCGCGCAGCATGCCCGCGCCGTAACGCTTGGTGACCACGCGCCGGTCCAGCAGGACGATGCGGCCGCGGTCGGTCTCGCTTCGGATCAGGCGACCGCAATACTGCGTGAGCAGCCGCGTGGCTTCCGGGATGCTCACTTCCAGGAACGGATTGCGCCCGCGCGATTCCAGCCACTCGGCATAGGTGGCGCCGACAGGGTCGGTCGGCACGGCGAACGGCAGCTGCGTGATCACCACCGTCTCGCACAGCTTGCCGGGCAGGTCCAGGCCCTCGCCGAAGGAGGCCAGTCCGAACAGCGTGCTGCCCTTGCCCGCCTCGACGTCCGCGATGTGCTCGGCGATCAGCTGCGCCTTGCCGAGCGACCCTTGCGCACGCACCTTGCGCACCTTGTCGATCGGCAGCCGTTGCAGCACGCGATCGAGCTTGGCGCGCGAGGTGAACAGCACCAGGTTGCCGGCGTTCCAGTCCAGATGAGCGGCCAGCCAGTCGCAGATCGCCTGCGCGTGCGCCTCGCGCGCGTCGGGCAACACGTCGATCGCCGGCACTTCCAGGCGCGCCTGCGCGGCCAGGTCGAATGGCGATGGCAGGCTCAGGGTCACCGCGTCGTCCGGCAGCCCGGTGGCATCGGCGAAACCGCGGAAGTTGCCACCCGCGCTCAGCGTGGCCGAGGTCAGCACCACGCCGCTGGCGTTGTTCCACAGCACATGCCGCAGCAGGCCACCGGCGGAAACGGAGGAGGCATGACAGACCAGCTGCTGGTCGCCGGCGAGCGTCACCCAGCGCGCCAGTGGCGGCGCGTTCTCCGCATCGTCGCCGGCCCACGCGCGCCAGGTGCGCTCCAGCCGGTCCAGCCGTTCGAGTGCCATGCCCAGCTCGCGCGAGAGCGCTTCCTGGGTCGGGCCGCCGTCGGTCATTTCCACCACGGCGCGGCGCACGGCGGTCAGCCAGCGCTGGATCTCGGCCGTCTGCGCGTGCAGTGCCTGCGCGTGCAGCACCCAGTCCGCGGGCAACTGGCCGAGCGAGCCGCGGTACATCGGTTCGCTTTCGGCCGGGTCGGGCAGCCAGGCCAGGCGGATCGCCTTCTCCAGTTCCTCCAGGCCGTCGCTCAGCTCCTGCAGCTTCGCATCGCCGGCGTCGAGCGTGAGCTTGCCCAGCGATTCCTTGTCGGTCAGCGAATAAGCCGCGTGCACCTGCCGCGCCAGGCGGCTCAACTGGCGCACGCTGGCGCCCAGGTAGACTTCGGCCGCGCCGCGGTCGATCGCCTTGGCCGGCACGTGATGCGCCTCGTCGAAGACGTACAGCGTCTCGGCCGGCTTGGGCAGGATCACGCCGCCCCAGCCTTCGTCCTCGCCGGGCATGGTGAGGTCGGCGAGCACGAGGTCCTGGTTGGCGACGATCAGGTCGGCATCGGCCACCGCGCGGCGCGCGGCGAAGAACGGGCACTGCAGGAAGTGGATGCACTTGCGCCCGGTACAGCCGCCGGCGCTGGTGGTGAGCATCGGCTTGAGGAAGTCACCGACCGGCTCCGGTGCGGCATCCATGTCGCCGCTCCACTCGCCGCGCTCGAAGGCGCCGGCGAGCTTGGACAGCGCCTGCTTGTCGCGCTCGGCCGGCGGCTTGGACCACAGCGCCAGGTCTGCATCGAAGCCCAGGCCCAGCTGGCTGGCCTCCGCGCCCATGCTCTGGCGCGCCATCGCCAGGTTGCGCGGGCACAGGTAACGGCCACGGCCCTTGGCGAGCGCCACTTTCGCTTCGCTGCCATCGAGCTTGAGATAGAGCGGGATGTCGCGTTCGACCAACTGCTCCTGCAGAGCCACGGTCGCGGTCGCGATCAGCAGTTTCTTCTTCTGCGCGCGCGCCACTTCCATGCCGGCGATCAGGTAGGCCATCGACTTGCCGGTGCCGGTCGGGGCCTCGACCACGGCCGCGCCGCCCTCTGTCGCCAGCGCCTTGGCCACCTCGGCAATCATCCGGCCCTGGGCGGCGCGCGGGCGGAAGCCGGGAAGGCCTTCCTTCAGGCGCGCGTAGGCGGCGCGGATCGCGTCCTTGGTGGCATCGGTGAGCATTGCGTGATTCTAGCCCGCGCGGGCAACCCCCGCCGTCGCGATGCGCCGCATGCACGCCGCTCAAGATAGGTTCGCGCCGGTCGATCTTGTGGTATGCATCGAGTATGGGCAGGAACCGGGGGCGTTACGGCATTCCCATGAACTGGCGCTGTTGCAAGGCAGGGGCGCACGAACGGGCCGGTGGCGATGGCGACCGGCCCACGCGGCGTGGGGCGTGCGCATGAATTTCCCACGCCCCACGCCGCTCGAGCCCTCGCAGGGCGGCGAGTCCGCCTGGCTGGTCCGGCTGGTGGAGGCGACCACGCCCGCCGAAGTCGCCACCGTCGTCGCCGCCTTCGCGCAGCACCTGGCCGGGTGTCGCCACGCCGTCGTGGCCTGGGCCGGCAGCGGCCTGCCGCGGGCCTACAGCAGCAGCGGCCGGCTGCCCGATTACGGGCGCATTGGCCGCGCCCGGGCGCTGCTGGCATCGAACGGGCGGGCGCCGGTACGCGAGGGACAGGAGCTGCTGCTGCGCCTGCTGCCCCAGGAGCGCGCGTTCCTGATGCTCGAACTGGAACGCGCCCAGCCGACCGAGTCGCTGCTCGGCCTGCTCGAGCCTTTCCTGGAGCTGGCCGGACCCTACCTGCAGCGCGCGCTGAAGCTGGCCGACCTGGAGGACTCGCACAAGCAACTGGTGCGCTCGGAAGTACTGCAGCGCGCGCTGTTCGCCATCTCCGACCTGGCCGGCTCGGACCTGGACATGCCCGAGATGCTCAAGCGTCTCCACGGCATCGTCAGTACGCTGATGTACGCGGAGAACTTCTTCATCGTGCGCAGCGACCCGCAGCACGGCACGATGCGGTTCCTCTACTACGCCGACGCCGAGGACACCGACGCGCCGGACACCAGCCACGACGTGTCGCTGGAAAGCATGCGCAACTCGTTGACCTGGCACCTGCTTACCGGCGGCAAGGCGCTGATGGGCAGCCTGGACCAGATCAGCCGGCAGGTGACCGGCACCTTCGCGCCGTCCGGTCCGGAGGCGGTCGACTGGCTCGGCGTGCCGATGCTGCGCGAGGGCCAGGTGCACGGCGCGCTGGTGGTGCAGAGCTACCAGGCCGGCATCGGCTTCTCCGACGAAGACCGCACGCTGCTGGAGTTCGTCGGCAGCCATGTGCTCACGGCGCTTGAGCGCAAGCAGAGCAAGGACGAACTGGAGGAGCGCGTGCGCCTGCGCACGCAGGAGCTGGCCGAGGCCAACCGCGGACTGCAGCAGGAGGTGCTCGAGCGCCAGCGTGCCGAACGGCTGCAGGCAGCGCTGTTCCACCTCGCGCAGCTGGCCACCGCCGACATCGACGAGAACGAGTTCTACGAACGCACGCATGCCGTGGTCGGCGAGCTGATCAACGCGGAAAACTTCTTCATCGCGCTGCTCTCGGACGATCGCAAGAAACTGGTGTTTCCCTATTACGTCGACGCCGGCGTGCGCAAGGCGCAGGAACGTCCGCTGGGCCGCGGCCTGTCCGAATACGTGCTGCGCAAGGGGCAGCCGTTGCTGGCCTTCCACGAGGACACGCTGGAGCTCGCGCGTCGGGATGAAGTCGACCTGGTTCGCGTGGGACGCCCGGCGGTGTGCTGGCTGGGCGTGCCGCTGCGCGTCGACGAGGAGGCGATCGGCCTGGTCGCGGTGCAAAGCTATACGGCGTCGATCGACTACGACCAGGCCGACCAGGAGCTGCTCACCTTCGCCGCGCTGCAGATCGCCAACAGCATCCACCGCCGCCGTGCCGCGGTCTCGCTGCAGCGCGCCTACGCCGAACTGGAACAGCGCGTGGCCGAGCGCACCTCCGAACTGCGCCAGGAGATCACCGAGCGCGAGCGCGTGCAGAGCCAGCTCAAGCACGAGGTGATGCACGACGCGCTCACCGGACTGCCCAACCGCGGTTTCCTGCGCGACCGGCTCGAACGCGTGCTGGCCATCCTGCAACGCGAGCCGGGCCGCCGCTGCGCGTTGCTGTACCTGGACGTGGACCGTTTCAAGGTCATCAACGACAGCCTGGGCCACCTGGCCGGCGATGCGTTCCTCAAGGAGATCGCGCGCCGCCTGCACGACTGCGTGCGCGAGCCCGACGTGGTCGCGCGGCTCTCCGGCGACGAATTCGCGATCCTGCTGGAGGACATCGACATTCCCGCCGCGGCGGTGGCGGTGGCCCAGCGCGTGCTCGATGCGCTGGGCGTGCCGATGCAGATCGCCGGGCGCGAGCTGGCGCCCTCGGCCAGCATGGGCATCGCCATCGGCGACAGCACCTACGTCACCGCCGACGAAGTGTTGCGCGACGCGGATATCGCCCTGTACCGCGCCAAGGACCAGGGCCGCAAGCGCTACGAACTGTTCGACGAGACGCTGGCCAAGAACGTCATCGACGTGCTGACCATGGAAGGCGAATTGCGCCAGGCGTTGCAGCGTGACGAGTTCGAGCCGTACCTGCAGCCGTTCTGCCGGCTGGAGGATGGCGCGGTGGTCGGCTACGAGGCGCTGCTGCGCTGGAACCATCCGAAGCTCGGCGTGCTCGGTCCGGCCGATTTCCTCAAGGTGGCGCATGACAGCGGGCACATCGAATCGATCGACTGGCGGCTGTTCGAGCGCGGCTGCGAGCGGTTCCTCAAGCTGGAGGACAAGGACACCTTCCTGACCTTCAACGTGTCGGCACTGCACCTGCGCCACCGCGACTTCGACGCACGCCTGGTGCGCCTGCTCGAACGCACCGGGCTGCCGCCGTGGCGGCTGATCGTGGAGGTGACCGAGGGCTCGCTGCTGGACAACCCCGAGCAGGTCCGCACGATGCTCGAGCGCCTGCGCGCGATCGGCGTGGGCGCGGCGCTGGACGACTTCGGCACCGGCTATTCCTCGCTGAGCTACCTGCATTCGCTGCCGTTGCGCATGCTCAAGATCGACCGCGCTTTCGTGCATGCGCTGGGCGAGGAGGAGCACACCACCGCGACCACCGTGGTCGCCGCGATCCTCGCGCTGGCGCGCGCACTCGACATCCAGGTGATCGCCGAAGGCATCGAGACGCCGATGCAGCGCGAGGCGCTGCTGGGCATGGGTTGCGAACTGGGACAGGGCTACCTGCTCGGGCACCCGGCGCCGATCGGGAAGTGGCTCGGGCAAGGCTGCGCCGACTGAGTTTGCGCCCACGCTTCTGCTTTCTCTCCCCTTCGGGGCGGTGGCTTCAGGTCGCGCGGGGGCCCGATCCGGTGATCGCAAGCGCCACCGCCTCGGCCACGCGGATGCCGTCCACCGCGGCCGACAGGATCCCGCCCGCGTACCCCGCGCCCTCGCCGGCCGGAAACAGCCCGCGCGTGTTGAGGCTCTGGTAGTCATCGTCGTTGCGCTTGACCCGCACCGGCGAGGACGTGCGCGTTTCCACGCCGGTCAGCATCGCGTCGTGCATGGCAAAGCCCCGGATCTGCCGTTCGAACATCGGCAGTGCCTCGCGGATCGCGCCGATGGCGTAGTCGGGCAGCGCGGTGGCGAGGTCGGTCAGTTGCACGCCGGGCTTGTAGGAGGGCAGCACCTCGCCCAGTTCGCGCGTGGGCCGGCCGGCCAGGAAATCGCCCACGCGCTGCGCCGGCGCGCTGTAGTCGCCGCCGCCCATGGCGAACGCGTGCGACTCCCAGTGCCGCTGCAGCGCGATGCCCGCCAGCGGTCCCTCCCCGTAAGGCGCGAAATCCTCCGGCGTGATGCCGCAGACGATCGCCGCGTTGGCGTTGCGCTCGTTGCGCGAGTACTGGCTCATGCCGTTGGTGACGACGCGTCCGGCTTCCGAGGTCGCTGCCACCACGGTGCCGCCCGGACACATGCAGAAGCTGTAGACCGAGCGCCCGCTTTGTCCGGCTTTGTTGCCGTGGTGAACCAGCTTGTAGTCGGCCGCGCCGAGGATCGGATGACCGGCCTGCGGACCGAAGCGCGCGCGGTCGATCACCGACTGCGGATGCTCGATGCGGAATCCGATCGAGAACGGCTTGGCCTCCAGGTACACGCCGCGCGCATGCAACATCTCGAAGGTGTCGCGCGCGCTGTGGCCCACCGCCAGCACGACGTGGTCCGAGCGCAACTCGCCGCCATCGGCCAGCCGCACGCCGCGCACCTGGCGCGTGCCGTCGGCGGCGGTCTCGACCAGGAGGTCTTCCACGCGCTGGTCGAAGCGGATCTCGCCGCCGAGCGACTGGATCGTACCGCGCATGGTTTCCACCATCGTGACCAGGCGGAAGGTGCCGATGTGCGGCTTGCTGACGTAAAGGATTTCCTCCGGCGCGCCGGCCTTGACGAACTCGACCAGCACCTTGCGCCCGTGGTGGTGCGGGTCGGAAATCTGGCTGTACAGCTTGCCGTCGGAGAAGGTGCCGGCACCGCCCTCGCCGAACTGTACGTTCGATTCCGGATGCAGGTTGCGCTTGCGCCACAAGTCCCAGGTGTCCTTCGTGCGCTCGCGCACCGCCTTGCCGCGGTCGAGCACGATCGGGCGGAAGCCCATCTCCGCCAGGATCAGCGCGGCGAAGATGCCGCACGGGCCGAAGCCGACCACGATCGGCCGGTGCTCCAGCCGTGCCGGGGCCTGCGCGACCGGGTGGTAGCGGGTGTCCGGCGTGGGCTGCACGTGGCGGTCGCCGGCGAAGCGCGCCAGCACCGCCGCCTCGTCGGCCACGTCGACGTCCAGCGTGTAGACCAGCGCGATGGCGCCACGCTTGCGCGCGTCGTAGCCGCGCCGGAACACGTCGATGCCGCGCAGCGCCGAAGCGGGGAGATCCAGGCGCGCGAGCACCGCCTTCGCCAGCGCCTCGGGCGCGTGGTCGAGCGGGAGCTTGAGGTCGGTCAGTCGCAGCATGGGACTCGCACGAATGGCGGCGGGCGCGACCGGATGCGGTCGGGTTTACGCCGGGCCGCGTATTGTCCGTGCGTCGGGTGCGTGGGAACAAGGCGAGCGCGAGTGACGCGGGGCGGCAGCCGGTGCCATCAGCCGTTCAAACCGGCGGCGTCGCGTCGCCGGGTGGTAGTGACGCAACACGCCACTTACGCCGCGAGAATGGTCCGGAACTGCTCGCCGGTGGCCTGCGGATGCAGCAACACCACGCGCGAGCCGAACTTGCGCGCCGCGGGCGTGCACAGCTGGCCATCGTCGGTGACCACCGCCAGCGGCGTGGAATGGCGGGAGTTCAGCGGGCGCTTGTAGACCAGCCCGTGCTGCGGGCCGCCGCAAATGATGCATTCGTAGAAACTGTCCATGATCTGCTCGAGGGTGGAAACTCGCGCAGGGATAAGCAGGGCTCGCGCCACGGGCCGATGATGAGTGTGAACACGATCACGCTTCGCGACATGCCGGAAAATTGGCGCATCGCCTTCGTTCAGCCAGGCGCGACGGCGTGCCGTCGCGCCTGGTGGAAACTTACTGCTGCGCGCCGGCGATGAAGTCGGTCTTGCCCAGCTCCGCGCCCGCCTCGCGCAGGATCACGTAGGTGGTGGTGCAGTGGAAGTAGAGGTTCGGCAGGATGAAGCCGAACAGGTAATCCTGGCCTTTGAAGTCCATCTCGCCGTTGCGCATCTTCAGGTGGATCTCGCGGCCTTCGCTGCCGTCGATCTTGACTGCGTCGAAGCCCTGCACGTAGTCGATCACGCGACCGATGCGCGCGTGGATCTGCTCTAGCGTGGTCTCGTTGTCCTCGAACGAGGCCGGTTCCACGCCGGCCAGCCGGGCGGTGCCGCGTGCTGCCATGTCGCAGGCGATCTGCACCTGCTTGACCAGCGGCAGCATGTCGGGGATCAGGCGGGTGTTCAGCAGCACCTCGTCGGTCACGCCCTTGGCCTTGGCATGCGCCTCGCCCTTCTTCAGCACGTGGGCAAGGTTGGACAGCGCGCGCACGAACACGGGAACGGAGGCCTGGTACATCGAAAGCGTCATGGAAAACTCCTGCGTCAGTGGGTGGGATCGTGTGGCAGCGCGCCCGGGGCGCCTGCCGCGTCAGGGGAATGGGCATCGGCGGCACGCGCCAGCGGCGCGGTATGCGCGGTCACGCGCGCGGCGATGATGGCCCCGGCGACCAGCAGCAGCGCCGACAGCACGAACGCCAGGCCGGGCAAGTGCAGCGGCGAGGTAGGTGCGATCGAGAAGGCGAACACCTGCGCGAACAAATACGGCCCGAAAATGCCGGCGAAGCTGCCCAGGCTGGTGATCGCGCCCTGCAGCCGCCCTTGCTCGGACGGATCGACCTGATGCGTCATGATCGCCTGGATCGGCGGCCCGGACAGGCTCCACAGCGCCATCAGCGGAATGCCGGCGAGGAACAGCCAGCCCTGTTGCGCCACGCCCATCAGCAGGAACGCGCCGATGCCGCAGGCCAGGCCCGCCAGCAGCACCCGCCGCTCGCCGAAGCGCGGGGTCAGCCTGCCGGTGAGGAACGCCTGCACCGAACCGTCGCAGGCGCCCACCAGCATCAGTACGAAGCCCACCGCCTGCGGGCCCCAGCCGTAGCGGTAGTCCGCGTACAGCACGAACGTGGTCTGCAGCACGTAGTGGGCGAGGTAGACAAGGAACATCACCACGCCCAGCCCGAGGACCTGCGGATGGCGACGCAGCAGCTTGAGCGAGCCCAACGGATGCGCGCTGTGGAACTCGAAGCGCGGCGTGCGCCGTTCCTTCGGCAGCGACTCGGGCAGGATGAAGAGGCCGTACAGGAAATTGCACAGCGCCAGTCCGCCGGCGACCCAGAACGGCAGTCGCAGCGAAATGTCGCCGAGGAAGCCGCCCAGCCCCGGCCCCACGATGAATCCGAGCCCGAACGCGCCACCCAGCACGCCGTAGGCGGCCGCGCGCTTTTCCTTCGGCGTGATGTCGGCGATGTAGGCGTTGGCGGTGGTGAAGCTCGCCGCGGTCATGCCCAGCAGCGCGCGGCTGACGAACAGCAGCCACAGCGTGGGCGCGAGCGCCAGCACCACGAAGTCGATGGCCAGACCCAGGTTGGAGATCAGGATGACCGGCCGTCGCCCGAACCGGTCGGACAACGCGCCCTGCACCGGCGAGAAGCCGAACTGCACCACCGCGAACACGGTGGAGAACACGCCCACCCACCAGGCGGCCCTGGCGATGCCACCGCCGGCCAGCTGCTCGATCAGGTGCGGCAGCACCGGAATGACGATGCCGAACGCCAGCATGTCCAGCAGCACAGTGACGAAGATGAAGGCCACCGCCGCGCGGCGGCGCGTGTCGCTCAGTGCGGTGTGGTTCGAATCCATGCGCGGGTCGCCGGCGAGTGAAGCGCGCACGATAGCGCATCGGTGCGGCCCGATTGCTGCGTGCGCGGCAACGATGGGATGCGGTGGATGCAGGGTTCGGGAGGGCGGGAAAACCCATCCCTGACCCTACCGGAAAGGGGGGGGCGCAATCGCTCCGCCGCAACGTGCCTTCAAGGCAGGGGCTTGGGGACGGGTTCTGCCGTGCGCTACCCGGGCGGTTGCGCCAGTTCACGCGCGCTGAGGAAGCCGTCGTGGTTGCGGTCCGAGCGGTGGAATTGCGCGCGCAGGTCGGCCTGGAACGCGGCCAGCGTGCGCGGCATGCGGCGCGGCCCGGGTGGCAGCTCGCTCGCATCGAGCACCCCGTCGCCGTTGGTGTCCATCGCGCGGAAGCCGCTCGCCAGGTAGTCGACGTACTCCTGCACCGCGATGCGCCCATCGCCATCGGCATCGAACAGGCGCAGGTAGTCGCCCGGCGTCTCCTGCGCCTGCGCCGCGAGCGGCGCCAGCAGCATGGCCAGGGCTGCCCACCGCATCAGCGCGCGCCGTGGATCCCGATGAACTGCAGGAACTCCGCGCGGGTGCGCGCGTCGTCGCGGAAGGCGCCGAGCATCTGGCTGGTGACCATCGACACGCCGCGCTTGTGCACGCCGCGGGTGGTCATGCATTCGTGGCTGGCGTCGATCACCACCGCCACACCGGCGGGCTTGAGGTGTTCCTGTATGCAGTTGGCGATCTGCGCGGTGAGCTTTTCCTGCACCTGGAAGCGGCGCGCGTAGCCCTCCACCACGCGGGCGAGCTTGCTGATGCCGACCACGCGGTTGGTCGGCAGGTAGCCCACGTGGGCGCGGCCGATGATCGGCGCCATGTGGTGCTCGCAGTGGCTCTCGAACTCGATGTCGCGCAGCACCACCATCTCGTCGTAGCCCTCGACCTCCTTGAAGGTGCGCTTGAGGAACTCGGACGGATCGTCGGAATAACCGGAGAACCAGTCGCGGTAGGCCTTGACCACGCGGCGCGGCGTGTCCAGCAGGCCTTCGCGCGTGGGGTCGTCGCCGGCCCAGCGCAGCAGCGTGCGGACCGCTTCCTCGGCCTGGGCCTGGGTGACGTCGTTGGGATTGCTCGGAACGCTCATGCGGTTGCCTTGGCTTGCGGACGAGACAGTTTAACGTCCGCTGCCATGCGATGCCGGCTGACCATGTGTAAAGCCTGCCTGCGCCCTGGAGCCCGCCATCGGGAAGAGGGCGCCGACCGTGTCAGACCGCATCTTCCTCGACGTCGTCCAGTTCGGGCGCCAGGCCAAGCAACTGCTGGGTGACTTCGCCCGAGAGCGTCTCCACGCCGCGTAGCTTGCGCGTGATGGTCGTGGTCTTGCCGGAGGCCTTCTGCAAGGTGTTGCGGACGGTGTCCACCTGCTTGACCGCCGATTCGAGGATGCCGCCGAACTTGCCGAATTCCGTCTTGACGGCTCCGAGGATGCTCCAGACCTCGGAGCTGCGCTGGGCGATCGCCAGCGTGCGGAAACCCATCTGCAAGCTGTTGAGCAGCGCGCTCAGTGTCGTCGGACCGGCGACCACCACACGGTGCTCCCGTTGCAGCATCTCGAACAGCCCGGGACGGCGGATCACCTCGGCATACAGGCCCTCGGTGGGCAGGAACAGAACGGCGAAATCGGTGGTATGCGGGGCGGCGACGTATTTGGACTTGATGCGCTTGGCCTCCTCGCGCACGCGCATTTCCAGCGCGCGACCGGCCACGGCCGCCGCCTCGACATCCGCCGCTTCCTGGGCATCGAGCAGGCGCTGGTAGTCCTCGACAGGAAATTTGGCGTCGATCGGAAGGTAGAGCACGCCGCCGTCCTGCTGGCCCGGCATGCGAATGGCGAACTCGACCCGTTCCTTGCTGTCCGGCACGGTCGCCACGTTCGACTCGTACTGTTCCGGCGTCATCAATTGTTCAAGCAGCGCACCGAGCTGCACTTCGCCCAGGATGCCGCGGGTCTTTACGTTGCTCAGCACGCGCTTGAGGTCGCCGACGCCGCTGGCCAGGCTCTGCATCTCGCCCAGGCCGCGCTGGACGGCTTCGAGCCGCTCCGATACCAGCTGGAAGGACTGCCCGAGGCGTGTTTCCAGCGTGCTCTGCAGTTTCTCGTCGACGGTGGCGCGCATCTGCTCGAGCTTGGCGGCGTTGTCGTCCTGCAGCGCCTTGAGCTTGACCTCCAGCGTCGAGCGCACCTCGCCCATGCGCTTTTCGTTGTCGGCGGTGAGCGCGGCCAGCTGCTGGCGTTGCTGTTCGCTGGCGCGGGCCAGGGTAAGGCCCACTTCCTCGCGGCTCTTGCGGGCGTCCTCGGTGAGCCGCTGCGCCAGCCCCTGCAGGCCGGCGTCGGTGCGCACGGTGAGGCCTTCCAGGCGCTGGCCGAACCCATCGATGCGCTCGGCCTGCTGGCGGGACACGTCGGCCAGCTGCTCCGCGACGTGGCCGCGGAAGCGGTCGAAGCCCTGCTGCAGTTCCTCGCGCCCGGCGCGCTGCTCTTCGCGCAGCACGCGTTCGAGGCGCTCGCCGTCGCTCCTGAGCGCGTCCAGGCGGATGGCGAGGCCGTCATCGGTACGGCCGCGGCGCAACAGCACCACCTGCAACGCAAGGATGGCGAGGGCGACCAGAAGCAAGAGGGCGAAGAGTACGTCGGCGAGGGGCATGGCAGGTTCCGGCAAGCTACGGAGCCAAGTTTACGCGCACCCGTCTCAACTGCCGCGACGCTTCGGCTTCAACCGCTGCCGCAGGAAGCGCAGGGTCGCCTTTTCCAGTTCGCGCGGCTTTGCCGCGCAGGCCTCGCTGATCGCACGGTGCAGGCTGCCGTCGCGCCAGCCCTCGAACACCTCCGGATGGATGTAGGACTTGCGGCAGACCGTCGGCGTGTTGCCCAGGATCTCGGCCACCTGCTTGATCGCCTCCACCAGCGCATGGCGTCGGGCACGCTCGCCGCCCTTTTCTGGCAGCGGCGTGCAGGCCAGTACGCCGGCGGCGTGGGCGGTGCCGCCCCATGTGCGGAAATCCTTGGCGCTGAAGGCTTCGCCGCAGGCGTCGTGCAGGTAATCGTTGACCATGCCCGAATCGACCGGCTGGCGTTCGCCCGCGTCGTCCATGTACTGGAACAGCCGCTGACCGGGCAGCTGCTGCACGCGGCGGACGATCCGCGTCAGGCGCCGGTCGTCCAGTTCGATCTCGTGCTCCTGGCCGCTCTTGCCATGGAAACAGAAGCGAAGCCGGCCACGCGCCACGCGCACGTGGCGCGAGCGCAGGGTGGTCAGGCCGTAGCTCTTGTTGTCGCGCGCGTAGCTCTCGTTGCCGACACGGATCAGTGTCTCGTCCAGCAGCCGCACCAGCAGCGCCAGCACCTTCTCGCGCGGAAGGCCGGCCAGCGCGAGGTCCTTGCGGGCGCGCCGGCGCAGCCGCGGCAACGCGGCACCGAAGGCGAGGATGCGGTCGAACTTGCCGTGATCGCGCAATTCGCGCCAGTTCGGGTGGTAGCGGTACTGCTTGCGACCGCGTGCGTCGCGGCCGGTCGCCTGCAGGTGGCCGTCGGGATTGGCGCAGATCCACACGTCCTCGTAGGCCGGCGGGATGGCCAGCGCACGGATGCGCGCCAGTTCGGCCCGGTCGGTGACCGGCTGGCCGTCGGCGTCGCGGTAGCCGAAGCCCTTGCCCCGGCGCAGCCGGCGGATGCCCGGCTGCGCATCGCTGACGTAGACCAGGCCAGCCGCACGCACCTCGGCGCGCAGGGCCGGATCGGGTTCGCTGGGGCGCGTGTTCATCTGCCGCAGTGTGGCGGGCGCATCGATCAAGGCGGTGTGCACGCGGGCTTTGCACCATGGCTCTGCCCGCGCCGCCGCAACGGGCGCATGATGGGAAGACGACGGGCCACGGGGACGCACGATGGAGCACGCGTACGACTACCTGATCATCGGTGGCGGCATGGCCGGCGATGCGGCGGCCAAGGCGATCCGCGCCGCTGACGCCTCGGCGAGCATCGGCCTGGTCAGTGCGGAAACCTCGCCGCCTTACGAGCGGCCACCGTTGTCCAAGGCGCTGTGGAAGGGCGACAAATCGCTCGAATCGATCGACCTGGGCACCGCAGCCACCGGCGCGCAGCTGCATCTGGGGCGCCACGTGCAGGCGATCGATCCGGCCAGCCGCCGCGCGAGCGACGACCACGGCGACCACTACCGCTATGACCGTCTGCTGCTGGCCACCGGCGCCACGCCGCGGCAATTGCCCTTTGCAGGCGACCGGGTCGTTGCCTTTCGCACGGCCGACGACTACCGGCGCCTGCGCCGTCTCGCCGTGGCCGGTGCACACATCGCGGTGGCCGGTGGTGGCTTCATCGGCAGCGAGCTGGCCGCCTCGCTCAGTGGCGCCGGTTGCAAGGTCACGATGATTTTTCCGGGCGCCTCGATCGGCGGCGGCAGGTATCCGCCGACGCTGGCGGCGTTCCTGGACGACTACTACCGCGAGCATGGGGTGCAGCTGCTGTCGGGGGCCAGGGTAGTCGAGGGCAGCGCGGGCGAGGACGGTGTCGAACTGGTGCTGTCCGATGGCCGGCGCCTGCGCGTGGATGCGGTCGTCGCGGGCCTGGGCGTGACGCCGGACATCGCGCTGGCCACGCAGGCAGGCCTCACGGTCGACGACGGCGTGGTCGTCGATGCGCAATTGCGCACCAGCGATCCGTACATCTGGGCGGCCGGCGACATGGCCAATTTCTACAACCCGTCGCTCGGGCGCCGGCTGCGCGTGGAGCACGAGAACGCCGCCGTCGAGATGGGCACGCATGCCGGCCGCGCGATGGCCGACGCCGGCGGCGACTACGCGACCCTGCCGTATTTTTACTCGGACCTGTTCGACCTCGGCTACGAGGCGGTCGGCCTGCTCGACGCGCGCCTGCACCTGGTCGAGGACTGGAGCGAGCCGCATCGCAAGGGTGTGGTCTATTACCTGGACGGCGGGCGCGTGCGCGGGGTGCTGCTGTGGAACGTGTGGGGCCAGGTCGATGCCGCGCGCGAGCTCATCGCGCAGGCCGGGCCCTGGGAGCCCCCATCGCTGCGCGGACGCATCCCCCACGACGGTTGAGCCGCGGGCCGGGCACGCATCCGGCCGGTCTCCCGGGCAGCAGAAGTCTGGATGGCCAAATACACGCTGGGAAATCGCACTAGCGTGATAGAGTTCACAAAAGCGCGCCAACAGATCGATCCGCCTTCGGTTAGCGGCCAGTGAGGCCGGCGCCGGACAGGAGCAGGGGGAAAAACGGCAATGCCCATTCGAGGCCCCATTCCGGTGGGCGGCCTGCGTGTCGCGCTCGCCGCCGCAGTGTGGACGGCGCTGGCGGCCGCTCCCGCCATCGCAGGCGGGAGCGCCACGGGTGCCGCCGTCGCGAACATCGACCAGTTGCGCCAGGCAGGCCATTGGATCCGCGCGCTGGCGCTGTGCGAGGACGCACTGCGCGACCACCCCGGCGACGAGGCGCTGCTGCGCCGACAGGTGCTGATCCTGGCCGATGCCGGCGCGGTCAGCCGCGCGCGCGAGCTGGCGCAGCGCCTGCCGGCGGATCCCGTGCTCCTGGCCCGGCTGGATGCCGACGTGGCGGCCCAGCGCGCCCGCCGCGCCGTGCGCGATCCGGTCCCGCCCGACGCCGACCCGTACGCCGCGGCCGATGCAGCGGTGCGCCAGCTCGACGCGGTGATCGCCCGCCACGGCAATGATCCGTCCGTTGTCCACCGCGCCCGCCTCGACCGCCTGGTCGCCCTGCAGGCCGCCGGTCGCAGTGCCGAAGCGGTTGGCGCCTACGACGCGATGGGCCCCGCCGAACGCGACACCTTGCCGGCCTACGTACTGCGTCCGCTGGCCGAGGCCATGCTCGACCGCCAGCGGCCGGAAGAAGCCGCGCGCCTGCTCGGGCGCGCGGGTCCGGCGACCCCGGAGACCATTCCCGAAGGCGAATCCGATCCGGCGATCGTGCTGATGTACGCCTACAGCGAAGCTGGCCAATACGCGAAGGCGGAGCAGACCATCGACAGCGCCGCCGCGGCGCAGCCGGTGTGGCTGCGCAAGCCGGGCCAATCCGGGCCGGCGGCCAACCCGCACCGCAGCGAGGACGACCTCAACGCCGCGTTGCTGCGCGGCTACGCCGGCCTGCTGGCCGACGCCAACGCACGCCTGGCCGCGGGCGTGCACGAAGCGCCGGCCAGCGCGAACTGGCGGCGCGAACTGGGCAACAACGAACGCAGCCGCGGCTGGCCGCGCCGCGCCGGGGCGGACCTGGCGATCGCCCGCGGGCTGGATCCGCAGGACATCGGCGTGCGCCTCGGCCAGCTGGAAACCCGCCGTGACCTGGGCGATTTCGACAGCGTCGAACCCGGCCTCGAAAACCTCGAGGCGCATTACCCGCGCGACGCACAGGTACAGCGCGCGCGCCGCGCCTGGGATCGCCAGCGCGGCTGGCAGTTCGACGCCGCGCAGACCTTTGGCCGTGGCAATACGCCGGACTACGGCGACCGCGACCAGGACACCCTCGCCACGCTCGCCTCGCCGTTGCTGGCCGATCATTGGCGCATCTACGCCATCGCCCGCCACGCGCAGGCCTCGCTGCCCGAGGGCGACGCCCACCGCACGGACGCCGGGCTGGGCGTGCGCGGCCAGTGGCGCGGCGTGCAGGCCTACCTGCAGGCGCTGCCCACGCGCGGCACCGGCGACGACCCGACCGCGGTGGAAGCGGGTTTCGACTGGGCGATCAGCGATCACTGGGCGTGGAGCACCGACGCCAGCAGCTCCGGCGCCGACATCCCGCTGCGCGCCCGCTACTACGGCGTCCACGGCAGCACGCTGGACAGCACGGTCCAGTGGCGCGCGAACGAGCTGCTCGCCGCGCGGCTGGGCGTGCAGGCGGCCAACTTCAGCGACGGCAACCGCCGCCGCGCGGCGGACGTGGGCGTCACCGGGCGCGTGCTGACCCGTCCGCGCCTGCAACTGGACCTGGGCGCGGACCTGTACGCCTCGCACAACACGCGGGACGACACCGCCTACTTCAATCCGCGCCGCGACGGTGCCGCCACCGTCACCGCGCACCTGGACCACGTGCTGGCCGAGCGTTATGGGCGTACCTGGCACCAGCTGGTCGACCTCGCCGTCGGCAGCTACGCGCAACAGGGCCAGTCCGCCGGCTGGGTCGCCGACGTCGGCTATGGGCAGGCCTGGCAACCGCACGAGGGGCTCGGCTTCGGCTGGCGGCTGGGCTGGCACAGCCAGCCCTACGACGGCCGCCGCGAGACGCGCGCCACGCTCGAACTGACCCTGCATTGGGGGGAGTGACATGCGTTACCTGATGCTCGCCCTGTTGCTCCTGCTGGCTGTCCCCGCGCATGCCGGCCGCCTGGTCATCCTGAGCTACCACGACATCCACGATCCCGCGCAGGGGCCGACCACCGACCCGGACGCGACCAGCCTGGATCACCTGGTCGGGCACCTGGAGTACCTCCACGCTAACGGCTGGACCGCGGTCAGCCCCGCCCAGGTGCGGTCCGCCGCGCAGGGCGGTCCGGCGCTGCCGGACAAGGCGTTCCTGCTGACCTTCGACGATGGGCTGGAAAGCTTCTACACGCGGGTCTATCCGCTGCTGCAGGCTTACCGCTACCCCGCGCTGCTGGCGCTGGTGACCGGCTGGATCGAAACGGCGCCCGGCGACCGGCTGGACTACAACGGCCGTGACTGCGACGCCTCCTGCTTCGTGACCTGGGCGCAGGTGCGCGAGATGCAACGCTCGGGCCTGGTCGAGATCGCCTCGCATAGTGACGCGCTGCACGAGGGCATCGTCGGCAACCCGCAGGGCAACCTGCTGCCTTCGGCGGTGACGCGCCGCTACGACCCGGCTGCCGGCAGCTACGAAACCGAGGCGGCGTGGCGCGAACGCATCACCGAGGACCTCGCGCGCAGCGCGGCGCTGATCCGCGAACACACCGGCCAGTCGCCGCACGCGATCGTCTGGCCCTACGGCGCTTTCAATCGTCCCGCGCGTGAAATCGCCGCGACGCTCGGCATGGCGATGTCGCTGACGCTCTCCGACGCCGTGCCCGACCCCGCCCGTGACCGCACCCTGCCGCGCCTGCTGCTGGGTGGTGATCCGGGCGTGGCGGACCTGGCCTGGCAGTTGATGCCGACGCATGACGTCGAGCCGCGCCGCGTGGTGCAGGTCGACCTCGACTACGTCTACGACCCGGATCCGGCGCAGCGCGAACGCAACCTGTCGCAGCTGCTCGACCGCATCAAGCGCATGGACGTCGACCAGGTCTGGCTGCAGGCCTATGCCGATCCGGACGGCGACGGCGTGGCCGACGCGCTGTACTTCCCGAACCGCCACCTGCCGATGCGCGCGGACCTGTTCTCGCGCGTGGCCTGGCAGTTGCAGACCCGCGCCGGCGTGCACGTCTACGCCTGGATGCCGGCGCTGGCGTTCCGCCCGCGGGCGGGCGATCCGGTGGCGTCGCTGGCGCTTGCCGGCGACGGCAAGGACGTGGCGCGGCTGGATCCTTCGCAGCCGGTCGTGCGCGCATGGATCGGCGATCTCTACGAGGATCTGGCCAGCCACGCCAAGTTCGACGGCCTGCTGTTCTCCGACGATGCCTTGTTGCGCGACACCGACCGGCTGCACGACGCGCCGCCGGCGGGCGCCGCGCGCACGGCATGGCTGGTCGACTACACGCACGAGCTGATCGAGCGCGCGCGGCGCTGGCGGCCGCAGCTGCGCACGGCGCGCAACCTGTTCGCCGCGCCGGTGCTCGACGGCAAGGCCGAGGCCTGGTTCGCGCAGTCGCTGCCGGCGTTAGTGGCCGGCTATGACGAAGTGGGCCTGATGGCGATGCCCCAGCTCGACGTGGCCAAGCCTTCCCGGGCCTGGTTCGAGCGCCTCGCCGCCGCCGTCGCCGCCGTGCCGGGCGCGCGCGAGAAGACCGTGTTCGAGCTGGCCGCCCAGGACTGGCGCACGCGCCAGCCGATCGACGCCGCCACGTTGCTCGCGCGCATGCGCCTGCTGCAGGTCCACGGCGCGCTGCACCTGGGCTACTACCCGGACGACTTCCCTGCCGACCATCCGCAGCTCGAGCGCATCCGCCCGGGCATCTCCTCGGCCACCTACCCGTACAAGGAGCGCTGATCGTGGACACGACGCATCACGCCCTGTCGGTGCTGCTCGACTTCGCTTTCTACTACCCGCTCATCATGTCGATGTTGTGGATGAGCGGCAGCATCATCTACTACCTGCGCTGGGAGCGCCGGCAGCCGCCGCGCACCGAACCCCAGCCGCTGCCCGCACAGCCGCCGATCAGCATCCTGGTGCCCTGCCACAACGAGGGCACGCACATCCGCGAGACGATCGAGCAGCTGGCGCGCCAGCGCTGGCCCGAGTTCGAAATCATTGCGGTCAACGACGGTTCCACCGACGACACCGGCGCGCAGCTCGACGCCCTCGCCGGGGAAGTGCCGCAGTTGCGGGTGATCCACTTCGCCAGCAACCAGGGCAAGGCGATGGGGCTGCGCATGGCGGCGCTCGCCGCGCGCCACGAGTTCCTGGTGTGCATCGACGGCGACACCCTGCTGGACGAGCACGCCGCCCACTGGATGATGCGCCACCTGCTAGAAAGCGCGCGCGTGGGCGCGGTCACCGGCAACCCGCGCATCCGCAACCGCTCGACGTTGCTGGGCAAGCTGCAGGTCGGCGAGTTCTCCTCGATCATCGGCCTGATCAAGCGCGCCCAGCGCGTGTACGGACGCATCTTCACCGTCTCGGGCGTGATCGCCGCGTTCCGCAAACGCGCGCTGCTTGACGTCGGCTACTGGAACGTCGACATGGTCACCGAGGACATCGACGTGAGCTGGCGCCTGCAGATGCGCCACTGGGACGTGCGCTACGAGCCGAACGCACTGTGCTGGCTGCTCACGCCGGAAACCCTGCATGGTCTGTGGCGCCAGCGCCTGCGCTGGGCGCAGGGCGGCAGCGAGGTGCTGCTGCGCTATGCCGGCGGCCTGTTCAATTGGCGTCGCCGGCGCATGTGGCCGGTCGCGATGGAGTACGTGCTCAGCCTGGTGTGGGCTTACCTGATGCTGGCGGTGGTCGCGTTGTGGGCGCTGGGCAAGTTCATGCCGGTGCCGCCCGAACTGGCGGTACCCAGCCTGTTGCCGCGCTGGCACGGCGTCATCCTGGGCCTGACCTGCCTGACCCAGTTCCTGCTCAGCCTGGTGATCGACCGGCGCTACGAGGCGCGTATCGGGCGCAACTACTACTGGATGATCTGGTATCCGATCGCCTACTGGGTGATCAACACGCTGACCACGGTGGTCGCGTTCCCCAAGGCGCTGCTCAAGCGCCGCGGCGTGCGCGCGGTGTGGGTCAGCCCGGACCGGGGACTGCGATGAAAGCCGAAGGCTTCGTGATCCAGAACGAGCGCCAGCGCACGCCGGCGCAGCGGGCGCTCTCCTCCTTCGTCACGCTTGTGGCATGGATGCTCTGGCTCTACCTGTGGCTGCCGGTGATCACGCTGGTGGCGTGGCTGGCCGGCCTGCGTACCGCGTGGGTGGAGCTGTCGGCCGAGGCTTACGCCAACCAGACCTCCGACCTGCTGTCGATCCTCGGCTACGCACTGGTCTGTGCCGTGGTGTTCGCCAGCTGGGCCTATTACAACCAGGCCCGCTTCGCGCACAGCACCCGGCGTCGGCAAGGCCCGGCGGCGGTGACGCTGGTCGAGGAAGCCCTGGCGCTGGATGTCGACCCGCGCGAGGCCCAGGCCATGCGAACCCAGCAACACAGCACGCTGGTGTTCGACAAGAGCGCCCGACCCGTGGTGCGGCGCTCGTCCGATCACGCGCCGGAACCCGCCTGACGCGTTTCCCAAGGCGGGTTTCAGCCCACGCTCAGGGCTGCGGCGACGCGGCGGCGGGCCGCAGCCCACCCACCGTGTAGCGGAAATCACTCCACCCGGCAGAACACCGCCTTGAGGTAACGCCCTTCGGGCACGTCGGCGCGCACGGGATGATCGGCGCCGGCGCCGGCGACCTGCAGCACCTGGATCTCGCGGCCGGCGTTGAGCGCCACGCGACGCAGCATCTCCAGGAAGTCCGCCTCGGCGACCAGGCCGGTGCACGAGCAGGTCAACAGCAGGCCGCCGGGCGGGATCACGTCCAGCGCCAGGCGGTTCATGGCGAAGTACTTCTTCAGCGCGTCAAAAACCTTGTTGCGGTCGCGCGTGAGCTTGGCCGGGTCCAGGATCACCGCGTCGTATTGCTCGCCACGCGCGGCGGCCTCGCGCAGCCAGTCGAAAATGTCGGCCTGCTGGAAGTCGATGGCCAGGCCGTTGGCCGCGGCATTGGCGCGGGCGATCTCCAGGATCCCCGCATCCATGTCCACGCCGACCGCCTCGCGCGCGCCCGCGGCCATCGCATGCACGGCGAAGCCGCCGGAGTTGCAGCACAGGTCGAGCACGCGCCGGCCGCGTGCGAATTCGGCGAAGCGGCGGCGGTTCTCGCGCTGGTCGGCGAAGAAGCCGGTCTTGTGGCCCAGCCCGGGCGCGGCGTGGAAGGCCAGCCCGTGCTCGTGCACCTGGACCGGCGCCGGCGGCTCGGGGCTGCGGCAGTCGAAGGATTCCTGCTTCTGCACGTGGCTCTCGGCGAACCAGTACAGCCGCGCGCCGGGGAAGTGCTCGAGCAGCGCGGCGTGGATCGCCTCGCGGAACTTCCACATGCCGGCGGCGAAATACTCGATCACCAGGATGTCGGCATAGCGGTCGACCACCAGGCCGGACAAACCGTCACCCTCGCTGTGCACGACGCGCCAGGCGTCGCTGGCGCGGTCCAGTTGCAACAGCTCGCGGCGCAGTTGCACGGCGCGCGCGATGCGTGCGGCGATCCATGCCGCGTCGATCGCGTCGGCCGGATCGTTCGTGAGCAGCCGCAGCGCGATGCGTGCATGGCCGTTCCAGAAGCCGCGGCCGACGAAACGGTCCTTGCTGTCCACCACCTCGACCACGCTGCCCGGCGGCAGGCGCTGCTCGGGCTTGTACACCTGCGCCGACCACACCCACGGGTGACCCGGCGCGCGGTCGGATTTGAGGCGGATGCGCGGTGGCGCGGCGGGATCGGGCGGGGCGGGAATATTCATCGCGCCATGATACCCGGCGCTGCCGCATACAACTTGCAGGAGCGCACCGGTGCGCGACCGCCATGCCCATGTACGCCGTGACAACGGACATGGCGGTCGCGCACAGGGTGAGCTCCTACAGCGCCATCGCTAGCGCAGCTTCAGTACCAGCCACGACGCCACCGCGAGCAGGTTCACGCCGATGCGCGACACCGGCGGCCCGGCCACCGCGAGCACGAAGCCCTGCGTGCCGAAGCTCCAGTCCAGCCACGGACGCGCCAGGTGGAAGGTGGTGTGGATGTTGAGGTACGCCCCCGCATGCAGCGCATAGCTGAACACCGGCGTGGCGATCAGCGGCACCTGCAGCAGCTGCGCCACGCGCGAAAACGCCACGCCGCGATCGCTTCCTTCGACCAGCCACACGCCGGCCAGCAGCACGAAACCGAAGGCGATCAGCGCCAGCAGCGCGTGCAGCGTGTCGTAGGTCGAGCCCATCACCAGCAGGCGGCGCAGCGCGCCCGCGGCGCCGTACAGGCCGCCGGCGATTTCGAGAACGCCGATCAGGCGGAAGAGGAAGCTGCGCATTCAAAGTTTCCGGTAGACGGGAGCGCGGAGTGTGCCGCGTTTGCGGCGCGCCGTCTGCGACTTCAGGCCAGGGCGTCGACCAGTTCGTGCAGGTCGGTGACGTGCTGCTCCCACCAGCGCGGCTCGGCCGCGAACGGGAAGGCGGCGGGGAAGGCCGGGTCCGCCCAGCGCTGGGCGATCCAGCCGGCGTGGTGGACCTGGCGCATGGCGCGCAGGGCGGGGACCAGTGCGAGCTCGGCGTAGTCGAAGTCGCGCATCGAGGTGTAGCCGCCGAGCAGCGCGTCCATCGCGGTGTCATCGTGCGCGAGCATCCACAGGTCCTGCACCGCGGGCCCCGTGCGCGCGTCGTCCAGATCGACGAAGTGCGGGCCGGCATCGGTCCATAGCAGGTTGCCCGGATGACAGTCGCCGTGCAGTCGCAACGGGCGCACCGGACCGACCGCTTCCAGACGCACGGCCACCGCGTCGTCGAGGCGACGGATGGCGCCGCGGAAGGCATCGGCGAGGTGGGGCGGCAGCAGCGGCGAGGCCAGCACCGCCTGCGCCGGGCGCTCGATCAGCGTGGCACGGTCGACGCGTTCGCGATGCCGGAACGGCGCCCGCGAGCCGACCGCATGCAGCCGGGCGATCAGGCGTCCCAGCCACTCCAGTTGCTCGGCCGATTCGAGCGACGGCGCGCGGCCGCCGCGGCGCGGGTAGAGGGCGTAGCGGTAACCGGTGTGCTCGAGCAGGGTGCGTCCGCCGAACGCGAGGGGCGCGACCATCGGCACTTCATCCGCCGCCAGCTCGCAGGCGAAGGCGTGTTCCTCGGCGATCGCCTCGTCGCTCCAGCGGCCGGGCCGGTAGAACTTGGCGATCACCGGCGCGGCATCCTCGATGCCGACCTGCCAGACGCGGTTCTCGTAGCTGTTGAGCGCGAGCAGGCGGCCGTCCGGCCACAGTCCGCAGGCGCCGACCGCGTCGAGGACGAGGTCGGGGGTGAGATTGGCGTACGGGGCGTCGCTCATGCGCGTGCCTTGCTCCCTCTCCCCTCTGGGGAGAGGGCCGGGGTGAGGGGCCGGGGCTCGCGGGAAGGATTGTTCGTAGCCTGCAAGCAGCAGCACGCACTTGCGAGAGCCTTTCGCAAGAGCGCCCCCTCACCCCAACCCTCTCCCCGACGGGGAGAGGGAGCGAAAAGCAAGCTCATCGCACCACCGCCCGCCGCGGCACGACCGCCATGGTCAACCGCGAGATGCAGACCAGCGAGTCGTCCTCGTTCTCGATGCGGATCTCCCACACCTGCGTCGAGCGCCCCAGGTGCAGCGCCTTGGCGGTGCCCGTGACGACGCCGGAGCGCACGCCCCGCACGTGGTTGGCGTTGATGTCCAGCCCCACCGCCACCTCAAGCTCCGGGTCGAGCGTGAGCAGCGCCCCGGTGCTGCCCAGGGTCTCGGCCAACGCCACCGAAGCGCCGCCGTGCAACAGCCCGAACGGCTGGTGCGTGCGCGCATCCACCGGCATGGTGCCTGCGAGCCAGTCCTCGCCGATCGCGGTGAAGCGGATGCCGAGCACCTGCATCAGCGTGTTGTCGCTCCACGCGTTGATGCGCTCGAGATCGGGTGCCTGCTTCCAGATCGCCATGGGTCGGACCGCCTGAAGGGAAAGCGTGCATTGTCCGTCCACGGCCCGCGCGGCGACAATGCGCAGGTGTTCACCATCACCCTCCAGCATTCCGGACGCACCTTCACCGCGGCGCCGGGCGAGACCGTGCTCGAAGCGGCGCAGCGCGCCGGCATCGCGCTGCCCTATTCGTGCCGCGCCGGCGTCTGCGGCAGCTGCAAGGCGACGCTGCTGGCCGGCCAGTGCGGCTACCCGCGCAATCCGCCGGTCGCGTTGAGCGGCAGCGCGATGGCGCGCCACGCGATCCTGCTGTGCCAGGCGGTGCCCGCGAGCGATCTGACGATCGGGGCGCGCGAGGTCACATCGGTGGAGGACGTCGCGCGCCGCCGCCTCGCCGTGGAGGTGATCGGCAAGCAGCCGCTGGCCCCGGACGTCACCGGCCTGGTGCTCCAGCCCGCGGCAGGAGAAGTGCCGCTCAACTGGCTGCCGGGCCAGTACCTGGACGTGCTGCTTGAGGAGGGCAGGCGCCGGCCGTTCTCGATCGCCAGCGGGCCGAAGGAGGACGCCAGCATCGAGCTGCACGTGCGCCACGTCGCCGGCGGCGGCTTCACCTCGTGGGTGCACGAGGGGCTTGCGATCGGCGCGCGGCTGCACATCGAGGGGCCGCTGGGCACCTTCGTGCCGCGCGAGGATTCGGAGCGGCCGATGGTGTTCATGGCCGGCGGCACCGGCTTCGCGCCGGTCAAGGCGATCGTCGAGCACTTCCTGGCGCTGGGCACGCGCCGGCCGATGGCGCTGTACTGGGGCGCGCGCAGCGCGGGCGACCTCTATCTGCGCGAGCTGGCCGAGCGCTGGGCGCGCGAGACACCCAACCTCGCCTTCCACGCGGTGTTGTCCGATCCGGAGCAGGCTGCCGCCGCGGGCCTGCGCGCCGGCCTGGTGCACGAGGCGGTGCTGGAGGACCAGCCAGACCTGTCCGGCCACGAGGTCTACATGAGCGGTCCGCCGGCGATGATCGACGCCGGCCGGCAGATGTTCACCGAGGCCGGCCTGCCGGACGAACGGCTCTACTTCGACTCGTTCGAATATGCCCCGGACGTGCTCGCGCAGATCCTTGCCGGCCGCGCCGGCATCGGCGGATAAGCGCTCCCGCAGGATCGGCTCAGCGGTTGCCCTTGGCGACCGGCAATTGCGCCTGCTGCCAGGCCAGCACGCCGCCACCGAGCGTGTACACCTTGGTGAAGCCGGCCTTGACCAGCCGCTGCGCGGCCCTGTCCGAGCCGCGGCCGTCCTTGTCCATCACCACCACCGGCAGGTCCTTGGCCTTGGCCAGGTCCTTGTGCTCGGGGTCGAACTGGCTGGGCAACACGTGGCGCGCGCCGGGCACGTGCATCTTTTCGTAGTCCGCGCGCGAGGAAAGATCCACCAGCAGCGGGCTCTCGCGGTTGATCAGCAGGGTGAGCCCACCGGGGGTGAGCTCCTTGTACTTGCGCAGCAAGCGGCCGAACTCCATCGCCACCAGCGCGATCAGGATCACCACGAACAGCGCCGACAGCGCGAGGTGGTTGCCCACGAAGGTGGGAAGCTTGTGCAGGAAATCGTTCATGGCGGGCCTGGCCGGATGCGCAAACCGGCGATTATCCGGGAGGGGGGCGACGGGCGCAAAGGTGGCGCGCTCTGAAGCCCTTTCCCTCCGGGGAGAGGGAGCAAAGCGCTAGTCCCGCGTGATGTCCGGCAACCCGCTCATCAACCACCAGCGCTTCGTCTGCGGGTCATAGCGCCAGCTCTGCCGATCGATCACCGTCCGCTCGGACTGCGTGTTCAGGTTGACCAGGCTGATCTGCACCACCTGCCGTACCCGGTTCTCGCCATCGGGCACCGGTCCTGCGCCCTCGTCGTAGCCGGTCACGCGCACCTGCTGGAAGCGCGCCAGGTCCAGCGAGGTCAGCGGATTGGCCTCGCGCACTTTCGGATCGACGAACTGCTGCGCACTCTGGAAATCGGCCCAGCGCAGCGTGTTGGCATAGCCGTTGAGCGTGGTGATCAGCGCCTGGTTGCGCTGGTCGGTGGCGCAGCCGGCACACAGCATCGCGACGAGTGCGATCAGCGGAAACAGGTAGCGACGCATGGGCGATTCCCTCCGGAAACAGGCCTTCATTGTGCCCCAGCCCGCCGCTTGGCGACGAAGCGCGCCTGCAACGTGGCGGCCGGGCGCTCGCCGCTGCCGGGCACCTCGCAGCGCACGTCGATGCGCGCCTTGCCGCGCTCGGCCAGCGTGGCGAAGAAAGTCGTGAAATCGGCGCCCTCGGCCAGCCGCGCCTCGGCGCGGAAGTCCGTCCACACCGGTTCCAGGTAGCGCACGTGCGAGTCGCCCACGAACACGTCGCAGTCTTCGCCACGCCGCTGCAACTCCAGCTCCACCAGTGCCCAGCCGGCCAGCGTCATCACGCTGGCGAGGCTGCCACCGAAGGCGCAACCCTTGTCGTTGACGTTCGGCGCCAACGGCGCGGACAGCGCCAGGCCGTCCTGGTCGTAGTGATGCAGGCGCAGGTCCATGGCGCGGGCGAGCGGGATCCTGTCGCGGATGAAGCGGAGCAGGTCGTCGGCGAGCAGTCGGGAGTCGGCAATCACGGCGCGAAACTTGGGCGGGAAAAGCGCCAAGTGTAGCGAGCGGCTTACACTGCCCACCTGTCTCGGCTGCACGGACTGCGCGGTGCCACACGCTTCGATCTCCGGCGATCTCGACGGACGCGTGATTGTCATCACCCGCCCCGCCGGCACCGCCTCGGCCTTCGCGCGCCAGGTGCGTGCCCGCGGCGGCGTGCCGCTGTTGCTGCCGGGCCTGGCCTTGCGCGCAGGCGACGCGGATGCGCGCGCGACACTGCGCGAGGCCCTGCGCGAGGACGACCTGCTGCTGTTCACCAGCCCCGCCGCGGTGCGCTTCGCCGCCGCGCTGATGCCGCTGCGCACCCGCGCCACGGTGCTGGCGGTCGGGCAGGGCACCGCGGCCGCGTTGCGCCGCCATGGCCTTATCGTGCAGGCGCCCACGCGGCAGCAGGACAGCGAAGGCCTGCTCGGCCTGCCCGCGCTGCACGACGTGCGGGGACGGGGCGTGGCGCTGGTCGGCGCCCCCGGCGGCCGCGGCCTGCTGCAGCAACGCCTGGTCGATGGCGGCGCGCGCCTGCGCGAGGTAGGGGTCTACCGCCGCACGGCGCCACGGCTGGACCGCCGTCATGTCGATGCCGTGCGGCAATTGCGCGCCAACGCCCGCGTGCTGCTCTCCAGCGCGCAGGCGCTGGTCAACCTGCATGACGGCCTGCCGCCGGAAGCATGGGCACGCCTGTGCAGCGCCGTCGCCGTGGCCAGCAGCGAGCGCCTGGAAGCCGCGGCCCGCGCGGCCGGCTTTCGCCACGTGCGCCGCGCCGCGTCAGCCCTTCCTGCCGACCTCCTCGCCGCCGCGACCTCGTAGCAGCGGCTCAGGGTGCGACCGCGATGCATGCCACGCGGGCCCCTTATAAAAGCGCGCCGGTACGCGGCCGGGAGGCATGGTGATCGCGCACCGGTGCGCTCCCGCGGGAGGGTGCCGCAGGCTTCACACCCACCATGCGAACCGCGCCATGCGGGCTGCTAGCATGGCGCGCATGAGCCAAGACGACCTCGCTTCCGATCGTCCCGACGCGCCGGTTCCGGCCGCCGCCCCCGTCCCGCGCCCCGCATCCAGGCCGGCCCCGCGCCGTGGCGGCACGCTCGCCCTCGCGCTGCTGATCGCCCTGCTCGCGCTGGGCCTGGCCGGCTACGTGGCCTGGCGCCAGTGGCAGCAGATGCAGGGCAGCGCGAGCGACAACCTCGACCAGCGCGTGGGCCACCTCGAAAACACGCTCGCGACGCTTGGCGACGAGCGCTCCTCGCTGCGCCAGCGACTGGGCGACGCCGAGCAGGTCAACCGCGGCCTGCGCGAGGAACTGCTGGGCCAGTCCGAGCGCGTGCGCAACCTCGAGGACGCGGTCGCCAAGCTGTCGGAGAAGAGCCTTTCCGGCCACGACGCAATGCTGCTCGATGAAACCGAGACGCTGCTGCGCATGGGCCAGCAACGCTACGTGCTGTTCCATGACGCGCAGGGCGCGGCGGCCGCCTACGGGCTGGCCGACCAGGCGCTGGCCGCGGTGAACGATGGCGCGTTCTCCGGCGTGCGCCAGAGCCTTGCCGCCGAGCGCGAGGCGCTGGAGCAGAGCGTGCCGCGCACCCAGGCGGTCGATGTCCTGCAGCAATTGCGCGGTGCGCTCCAGACACTCCCGCTCAAGCGCGAGGACGCCACCGCGGAGGCGGCCAATCCCGGCGCGTGGGCGCGCATTCGCCACGCACTCGGCAGCGTGGTCAACGTGCAGCGCGACAACGGCGCGCCGCTGGCGGTGGCCGATGCCCGCTTCGCCCGTGAACTGGCTGCGCTCGACCTCGCCCAGGCGCAGGCCGCGCTGCTCGCCGCCGACGTCGATGCCGCGCACGCGGCCATTGCCCGTGCCCAGGCCAGCGTGGCGGCGCAGTTCGATACCGGCGATACAGCCGTCGCGCACGTGCAGGCCCAACTGGCGAGTCTCGCCGGGAGCATCAAACCCGTCGCGCCGGTGCAACTGGGTGCCGCGCTGGCCGAACTGCGCAACCTGCGCGCCGTGCATGCCCTGAAGGCGGTCGACGCGCCGGCACGCGCATCCAGCACGGAGCGCCGGCCGTGAAGCTCTGGCGCTGGCTGTTGCTGCTGATCGTGGTCGCGGCGCTGGCCGCGTTCGGCTGGCACTGGGTGTCCGAAGATCCCGGCTACGTGCTGGTGCGCCTGCGCGGCTGGCGCGTGGAAACCACCGTGGTGGCCGCGCTGGTCATCGTGTTGCTGGCCTGGGCCATCCTCGCCGGGCTGTGGCGGTTGGCGCGCTGGCCGTTCGGCGCGATGTCGCGGCGGCACCGCCGCGTCAGCCGACAGCGGCTGGGCAGCGGCCTGGTCGCGCTGATGGAAGGTCGCCACGGCGAAGCCGAGCGCGACCTGGAGCGGGCCGCCCGGCTGGACGCGCTGCGCGGTCCGGCCCTGCTCGCCTCCGCCGAAGCGGCCTCCCGTCGCGGTGAAGCCGCGCGCGCGCTGGAAACCCTCAACCGTGCCGGCCAGGCAGCGCCGCAGGCGGCGCGCGTGGTGCGTGCGCGCGTACTGCGCCGCGACGGCAAGCCGGCCGAAGCCCTCGCCCTCCTCAATCCCGAGGCCGACAGTGGCAGCCTCACCCCCGGGGGCTGGCACGAACTCGCCCTCGCCGCGCTCGCCGCCGGCGAACCCCGCCGCGCGCTGGCTGCGCTGGAGCCGCTGCAGAAAAGCGGCGCGCTTGGCACACCCCGCTATGCCGCGCTGGAAACGCAGGTACTGGTGGCGGCCATCCTCGCCACTCCCGACGGCCAGGCGCTCAATGGACTGTGGTCGCAACTGCCCAAGGGCCAGCGCCGCGCGCCCGCGGTGATCGACGCCTACGCCCGCCGCGCCGCCGCCTTCGGCCTGGCGCTGCCGGCGATGGACGAACTGGAGTCCGCCCTGCGCCGCGAGTGGTCGCCGCAACTGGCTGAAACCTGGGGCACGCTCGACGGTGACGACCTCGACGCCCGCCTTCGCCGTGCCGAAGGCTGGCTCGAGGCCCACCCCAACGACCCCGGCCTGCTGCTCGCGCTCGGCCGCATGTGCCTGCGCCAGCAACTGTGGGGCAAGGCACGCACCTACCTCGAACGCTCCCTCGCCATCGCCCCCAGCCCTGGCGCCTGGGAAGCGATGGGCGACGCCTGCATCGGCCAGGGGGATGTCCCGCTCGCCCAGCGCTGCTACCGCAACGCGCTGGCCCTCACCCGCGGCGAGCCCACCCTCGACCTGCCGCGCGACAGCCGCCTGTCGCACCCGGACACGCGCTCGCTGGCGGTGGAAGAGCGCGACGAGCACGGCGTGCCGCGGCTGCGGAAGTAGCCGTCGGCTTTCCCGTCGAGCTGATGTTCCCCGCGATCTGAAGCCCTCTCCCCTCCGGGGAGAGGGTTTGGGTGAGGGGCGGGGCTTGCGGGGAAAGGCAATCGGCGCCTTGGACGCCGCGGGAAACGTGAACGCAATGGGGAGTCCGTCGCTAGGGCGACCCCTCACCCCAGCCCTCTCCCCGGCCCGGAGAGGGAGCAGCAGCGCGCGATGACGATGGACTCGCAGGACGTGTCACGCCCGCCATCAGATCCCTGCCGATCAGCAGATGCTGGTCGGCCATCGCCGCCACGCCTTCGCGATGCGACACCACCACCAGGATCGAGCGCGGCAAGTGCCGCTTGAGCGCGGCCAGCACGGCCAGCTCCGACGCGGCATCCAGCGCGCCGGTGGCCTCGTCCAGCACCGCCAGCAGCGGCTGGCGCAGGATCACCTGGGCCAGCATCAGTCGCTGCAGTTCGCCGCCGGACAGACGGCTGGAACTGCCGTAGAGCGGCGCATCCAGGCCCTCGCGCGACGCGGCCAGCCAGCGGCCGAGGCCGACATCCTCCAGCACGCCGAGCATGGTGTCGTCGCTCGCCGCCGGTGCCGCCCAGGCCAGGCAGTCGCGCACCGTGTGCTGCCACGGGCGCACGCTCTGGCTGACGTAGGCGCCATTGCGCACCAGCGCGCGGTAGCCGTCGAAGTCGATCGGGTGATCGCCGATCGATGCGGTGAATTCGGATGGCAGGAGCATGCCGGCCAGCACGTCGACCAGGCTGCTCTTGCCGATGCCGGAGTCGCCCGAGATCAGCGTCAGCTCGCCGGGCGAGAGCACCAGATGGCGCACGCACAGCGCCTCCAGCGGCGCGCGCAGGCGCAACTGGCCGATGGCCAGCACGTCGCCGACCGCCAGCGCACGCGCGGGCACCGCCGGCAGTGCGTCGTGCCGGTGCCGCATGTGGCGTTGCCACAGCTCCAGCGCCGGCGAGGCCGAACGCAATTGCTGGCAGCTTTGCCGGGTCGACACCAGGTACGGCAGCAGGCGACCGAGCAGCAGGCTCACCGCGATCAGCGACGCACTGTCGATGCCGTGCCAGCGATGGGCGAGCACGAACATGCCGGCGATCCCCGCGGCGGCGGCCAGTTCCAGCATCAGCCGACCGGCGGCGACCAGCTCCATCTGGCGCCGGTAGCCAAGGCCCAGTCGCGCGGAGATCGCACCGTAGCCCGCCTTTTCCGCGCTCTGCCGCTCGAACGAGCGCACATAGCGCAGGCGCCTTGGAAAATCCTCGCTGAGCCAGAACAGCCGCGTCATGTCGGCCACGTACTGCCGGCTCACCGCCGACTGCTCGCGGCCGTAGGCGCGCGCGGCGAACAGCCCGAGCGCCACCAGCACCGGCGTGATGAACAGCAGCGCCGGCGATACCCAGAACACGAACGCCAGGCTCACCGCGGTGGTGAGTCCGATCACCGCCAATTGCAGCAGCGCACTGAAGCCCTGCACCAGGATCTCGATGTTGTAGGTCAGCACGTTGGCGATCTCGGCCGAGCTCGCATCGGCCAGTTCGCCCAGCGGCGCATCGACCAGGCGCGCGTGCACCATCCGCCGCAGGTTCATGCCGCAGCGGCTGACCAGGTCGGCGCCCAGCCGCGCGACCTGCCAGCGCATCAGCGCGAAACTGCCGGTGGCCACGGCAAAGGCGAGCGCCTGCATCGGCACGCTGTCGTAGCCGACGAACGGCGACGACGAACCCGGCTGTACCAGTGGCACCAGGCAGATCGCCGCGATGCTGCCGGCCAGCGCCGCGCCGAGCGACAGCGCCACGTAGCTCGCTATCTGCAGCGCATCCCGGCGGCCGAGCGTGAGCGCGAAGGCGCGCCAGAAGCGCGAGGCCGGCAGCGCACGCAACAGCATCGTCGTGACGCGCTGGTACCAGGGCGCCGTCAGGCCTTCGCGGCGGTCCAGGGTCGCGTCTTTGCCGGGGATCGTGCTCATCTTTCCTGAGTGCAGGCGGTTTCGGGAAAAGTTGGCCCGCTCCCGCGCACTTCCTCGCGGGAGACGGGGTGTGCGCCGGTATCAAGCAGCCGCCGCAGTGCCTCGACCGATGCCCGCGGATCGCGTCCGCGCCGCAGCCGGTACACGCCACGGCCCACCAGCGCCCGCGCGAACGCCTGCCAGCCCGGCTGGCCCGCCGCGTAGGGCTGGTTGGCCACCAGCCAGGCCGCGGCGGCGTCGGTATCCACGGGCGTCAGCAACTCGCCGTCGGCACGCTCCCCGGTCACCATCACCGCGCCGGCCAGTTCCAGCGGTTTGCCCGCCAGCCGGCCCGCACCGTGGCGAAGATCGGCCTCGATCTTCTCCACGCCGCTGCGCCGGCGGATCCGTGGCGAGCGTTGCAACCAATCGCGCATGGCGCCCTCGGGAAGCAACTCGAGCGCGTCCGGGCGCAGGTGCAGGAAATTGGGTACGCCGGTGGCGAGCAGGGTGTGCGGCTGCACGAACACGGCGTCCTCGGCGAGGAAATCCAGACCGTGCAACAGGCTGTGCAGCGCCAGCGTGGACTTGCCCGCGCCGCTGTCACCCAGCAACAGCAGGCCGCGCCCGCCATGTCCCACGCACGCGCCATGCAGCGGCACCAGGCCCATGCCGCGCGTGGCCAGGGTAAACACGGCGAACTCGATAAGCTCGTAGCGCAGGTGATAAGGCCGCCGGAGCATCGCCTGCGAAGCGGCCACCAGCGCACGACGGCCACGCGGGTCGAGCACGGCATAGTTGTACTCGTCCATCACGCCGCACAGGAGCCCCGCGCCCGCCTGATGCCGCACCGGCGGTGGCTCGCGGCGGTACCGGGTGCGGGCGGGCAGCAGGCGCAGCTCGATGTGGAAGTCCTCCGCGCGCGGCAGCTCGTACGCGGGAAGCCCGCCATAGGCGACCTCGACCAGCTTCAACAATGCTTCGTTGTCGCTGGCGAAGTGGAAGCGTCCACCCAGCACCCTGCGCTGCAGCCCGAAACCGCAGGCGGTGCGCTCGCCGAACGGATCGGCGACGGTGGCAGGGGAGGAGGGCGGGGTCATGCCGGCGTGAGTGCGCTTGCGGGAGGTAGAGGTTTTGCTCGCCGCAAATGGCCCCTCTCTCCTTCGGGGAGAGGGCTGGGGTGAGGGGTCGTTCTTGCGACGAATCTGCCTCCCCAGAGGGTAGAGGGCTTCAGATCGCGCGCCTGTCATGTCTTCGCGCGCCCACGCCGCACGCATCAGCTCCCTGACCGGGAGAGACCGCCAAGGCTACGCAACCTCGATCCCCCCGTCCGGCACATACCCGCATGCACGCCGACGGCCGCCCCGCGCGGCCTCCTTCGCCAACGGCCGGGCCGACATCCATGCTCAAGATCCAGGTCAGCCACTCCTACTACCTGCAGTACGACCGCAAGCAGTGGGAACGTGGCAAGCCCTATCCCCCGTTGGCGACGATCCAGGTCGCCGCGTTCCTGCGCCAGCACGGGCACGAGGTCACGCTGTTCGACACCATGCTCGCCGACGGCGTGGAGGCCTACGCCGACGCCCTGCACGCCGCCGCGCCAGAGCTGGTGGTGCTGTACGAGGACAACTTCAACTTCCTCACCAAGATGTGCTTGAGCCGCATGCGCGAGGCGGCCTGCCAGATGATCCGCGAGGCGCATGCCAGCGGCGCCCGCGTGATCGTGGCCGGCTCGGACGCCTCCGATCAGCCCGATGCCTTTCTCGCCGCCGGCGCCGACGTGGTGCTGCTGGGCGAGGGCGTCGGCGCGTTGTCGGCGCTGGTCGAGCGGCTCGACCGCGACCGCGCCATCGACCATCGCGACTGGACCGCCGGCCTGGCCGGTGTCGCCTTCCGCGCGGACGGCCAGACGCAACTGCAGCGCATCGGCATCCAGCCGCCGGACGCGCGGCTGGTCGGCCATCCGGCATGGGACCTGATCGACATCGAGCGCTACCGCGCGTTCTGGAAGGAGCGGCACGGCTACTTCAGCCTCAACATGGCCGCCTCGCGCGGCTGCCCGTTCCGCTGCAACTGGTGCGCCAAGCCGATCTGGGGCAACCACTACCGCCAGCGCGACGCACTGGACGTGGCCGCCGAAATGGCGCACCTGAAGCACACGTTCGCGCCCGACCACATCTGGATGGCCGACGACATCTTCGGCTTCTACGTCGATTGGGTGCAGGCCTTCGCTGAACACCTGCACGCGAGCGCCGGCCCGGTGCCGTTCACCATCCAGGCGCGCGCCGACCTGTGCAGCGAGGCGATGGCCGATGCGCTGGCGCAGGCCGGCTGCGTCGAGGTGTGGATCGGCGCCGAAAGCGGCAGCCAGCGCGTGCTCGACGCCATGAGCAAGGGCACCCACGTGGCCGACCTGATCGGCGCCCGCGAACGGCTCGGGCGCCACGGCATCCGCGTCGGCTTCTTCGTCCAGCTGGGCTATCTCGGCGAGGAACTGGAAGACCTGCTCGCCACGCGCGAACTGATCGCGCGCGCCGCGCCGGACGACATCGGCGTCAGCGTGTCCTATCCGCTGCCCGGCACCAAGTTCTACGAAAAGGTCAAAGCCCAGCTCGGCCGCAAGACGCACTGGGAGGAAAGCAACGACCTGGCGATGATGTTCCGCGGTGCCTACGACTCGGACTTCTACCGCCACGTGCGCGACTTGCTGCACGCGCAAGTGGAGCTGCAGCAGTCGGCATCGCAGCTGTCCACCGAACACCACGGGCTGGCCCGCGCCGCGCTGGACGCGCGCTGGAACGCGTTGATCGCCAGCGAGCAGGCGCACCGCACCGAACAGGCCTGCCCCGCGGCCACGGCCTCTTTCAGCCATGCCTGACCACCTGCCGCCGCTACGCACCATCCGCGCCGGCCTGCGCCGCGCCACCGAAGCGCTCGCCGCCGAACTGGCGTTGCCCGGCGGCGGCACGCCCGACTGGACCGCGCTGGAATGGCGCCTGGCCATGGCCGCGGCCGCCGCGCACGGCGTCTCACCGCTGCTCGACCGCCGTCCCAGCTGGCAGCACGCGCCGTGGAAGCGCTTCCTCGCCGACCAGCACGAACACGTGGCGCTGCGCCACCAGCGCATCGTCGACCTGCTGCACCGGCTGGACGCCGCCGCCCGCGCGGCCGGCGTGCCGCTGGTGCCGCTGAAGGGCGCGGCCCTGCACGCGCTGGGCCTGTACGCGGCGGGCGAACGGCCGATGGCGGACATCGACCTGCTCGTCCATCCGGGCGACGCGCAACGCGCGGCCGGCCTGCTCCAGGAACTTGGCTACGAGAGCTCCTTCACCCAGTGGAAGCACCAGGTGTTCAAGCCGGTCGCACAGGCGCCGGTGAATGCGCTGGGCGAGCACCGTGACACCCCGGTCAACATCGAGCTGCACACGCACATCCACGAGCGCCTGCCGCTGGCCACCGTCGACCTCACCGCCACGGTGTATCCGCGCGACGCGCAACCCGGGCTCAACGCTTACCCGTCGCACGCGGCGCTGATGGGCCACCTGCTGCTGCACGCGGCCGGCAACCTCTGCGGCCGCAGCCTGCGCCTGCTGCACCTCAACGACATCTCGCTGCTGGCCACGCGCATGACCCTGCGCGACTGGGACGTGCTGTGGCACGCGCACGAACCGCCGTGGTGGGCGCTGCCGCCGCTGCGCCTGGTGGCGCGCTATTACCGCCATGCGGTGCCGGACGCCGTGCTCGAACGGCTCGAGCGCGACTGCCCGCCGCTGCTGCGCGCGGTCTCCAGCCGCTGGACGCTGAGTGCGGTCTCCTGCTCGGACCTGTGGCTGCACGGCCTGGCCGGCATGGAATGGTGCCGCTCGCCCGGCGAGGTCGCGCGCTACCTGCACAACCGGCTCAGGCCCACCGACGAGGCGCGGCGCGAGCGGGCGGACATGGTGCGCACGCAACTGTGGCTGCAGGGGCAAAGCTGGGTCGTTTCGTCGCAACGACGGCGCATTCTTGCCTGGCTGACCCGCCCGGTGCCGCGGATGGATACGTTGTACGTGGTGCGGGCGGCGCTGGAGTCGCGCTCCGCCGAAAGTTGAAGTGGTCTCCCCTCCGGAAAGAGGGTTTGGGTGAGGGGCCGGGGCTTGCGGGGAAGTAACCAGAGCGACCGTCCCTGTAGGCGGCCTTTCGCAAGAGTGGCCCCTCACCCCAGCCCTCTGCCCGCGGGGGAGAACGGGCAAGTACCCGACGGATCGCTGCGATCCGTTCCACCCATCCCGCGCAGGCGTACCATCCCCCCGTTGAAGACCTGCCCAGCGGGGTGCTTCGCGATGACCGAACCCATGCCGCTCGACCAGTCGGCCGAGGCGTTGTTCGTCACGGTCTACGCGCGCCTGAAGGCGATGGCCGCCAAACAGCTGGCCAGCCGTCGCAATGCCACGCTGGACACCACCGAGCTGGTGCACGAGTTGTACCTGCGCATGGGCCAGCGCGAAGGCCTGCAGTTCGACCATCCAGCGCAGTTCTTCAGCTACGCCGCGCGCGCCATGCGGCACCTGCTGATCAACCGCGCCCGCGACCGCCTGCGCCTGTGCGCCGGCGGGCAGTGGCAGCGCGTCACGCTGGACGACCAGTCGCTGAAACTCGCGCTCGACACCGCCGAACAGGCACTCGCGCTGGACGCCGCGCTGGACGAACTCGAATTGGCCGACGCGCGCGCCGCGCAGGTGGTCGAACTGCGCTTCTTCGCCGGCCTCAGCCTGGAACAGGTGGGCGAAACGCTGGGTCTGTGCCGGCGCACCATCGACCGCGACTGGCGCTTCGCGCGCGCCTTTATCAAGGCCCGCATGGACTAGCGCGCACGCAAGTCCTCTTCGCGGGAAAGGGCAGGGGAAAGGGTTAGGGCCTTGCGCGAAATTCCGCGCATCACCCGGGCAACATGGTCGCAAACCGCATCCATCCGGGGTTTATGGAAGAGGCAGGGCGAGGAGAGGCGTCATGGCATCCATACCGTCGTTGCGCGAGCTGTTCGAAGCGGCCCTGCCGCTGGCGGCGCCCGCACGTGCGCGCCTGCTCACCGAGCGCTGCCCCGACCTGGACCTGCGCGCGCAGCTCGAACGCATGCTCGCCGCCGACGCCACCGAGGGCGAACTGCTCGCCACCGGTGACGCCGCCCGCGCCGCGCAGGCGATCGGGGAAACCAGCGTCAGCGACGCGCTCCCCGCCGGCAGCACGATCGGCCCGTTCGAACTGGTCGAGGTGCTCGGCGAAGGCGGTTCCTCCACCGTGTTCCGCGCCTTCCGCGACAGCGAGGGCGTGCGCCAGGAAGTGGCGGTCAAGCTGCTCGCACGCGGGCTCTACACCGTCGAGGCGCAGCGCCAGTTCCGCCGCGAGCGCGAGGCGCTGGCACGCCTGCGCCATCCGGGTATCGCGCGGCTGATCGAGGGCGGCGTGACGGAGAGCGGCCAGGCCTACATCGCGCTGGAACTGGTCGACGGCCAGCCGATCACCGACTACGCGCGCGAGCGCGGGCTCTCCCTGCGCCAGCGGCTGGTGCTGTTCCTGATGGTCTGCCGCGCGGTCGAGACCGCCCATCGCGCGTTGATCGTGCATCGCGACCTCAAGCCTTCCAACGTGCTGGTCACGCCCGAGGGCGACGTGAAGCTGCTGGACTTCGGCATCGCCAGGCTGCTCGACGAGGACTTCGACAGCGCCACGCGCACCCAGCACCGCGCGCTCACCCCGGCCTACGCCGCGCCGGAACAGTTCGCCCAGCAGCCGATCACCACCGCCACCGACGTCTACGCGCTGGGCATCCTGCTGGAGGAACTGATCAGCGGCCACCGGCGCGCCACCGGCGATGCCACCACGCCACCCTCGCACACCGCCACGCCGACCCTCGCCACGGCCTACGGCCTGGCGCGGTCGGCGGCGACGGTCGCGCCGATCCGGCGCAAGCTGCGCGGCGACCTCGACAACATCGTGCTGAAAGCCGCCTGCCCGGAGCCGGAGCGGCGCTACGCCTCCGCCGGCGCGTTGGCCGAAGACATCGCGCGACACCTCGACAGCGAGCCGGTGCAGGCGCACCCGCCCTCGCGCTGGTATCGCGCGGGCAAGTTCGCGGCGCGGCATCGCGGTGGCGTGGTGATCACCGCGACGTTCGTGCTGGCCATCCTGGTGTCGCTGTCGCTGGCGCTATGGCAGGCGCAGGTCGCGCGACGCCAGGCCGAGCGCGCCAACATGGTGCGGGCGTTCGTCGAGAGCCTGTTCGCGCCGATCCGCTACGGTGTCGCCGCCTCCCGGCAACCCAGCCTGGACGAGCTGGTGGCGCATGGCGTGGCGAAATTGGACAACTCGCCCGAGATGGACGACGGCGGCCGCGTGGACCTGCTGGCGATGTTTTCGCGCCTGTACGAGAACCTGGGCAACACCGCGCAGTCGCGCAAGCTCGCGAACCGGGCCGTTGCGCTGTCCGAGCGGGCGCTGGCGCCGTCCGACATCGAGGCCATCCACGCGCTCACCGCGCGCGGCTACGCCGAGGTGCGCATGGAGGACTTCGCGGCGGGCGCGGCCGACCTGCGGCTGGCCCACCAGCGCATGCGGGCCCAGGGCATCCACGGCGAGGCGCTGATCGACCTGCTCGGACCGCTGGGCGCGGTCGAGAACAGCGAAGGGCATGGCGAGACCTCGCTGGCCCTCGCCCGCGAAGCACTGGCCGAACGGATCGCCACCTGGGGACCGGACGATGCGCGCGTCGGTATCGGCTACAACGACGTCGCCTCCGCGCTGGAAGGGCTGGAGCGCTACGACGAAGCGATGGCGATGTGGCGCAAGACCTGGCAGTTCGACCTGGCGCACTTCGGTGCGTCCAGCAACGAAACCACGCTGGCGCTGGCAGGCCTGGCCTCGTCCGCGTACCGCGCCGGCCACTGGACGCAGGCGCACGCGTTGTTCGACCAGGCGCTGGCGATGTACGCGCGCAACGGCATCAAGCCGCAGCTCACCCAGGTCTACGCCGCGCAAAAAGCCTGCGTGCTGGAAGGATTGCGGGGGGATTTCGCCAGCGCGCAGTCGCGCTGCCGGCAGGCACAGGCGTGGTCGGCCGGCGGCTTCGGCGCGCAGAGCGCGTTGCACGGCGATTCGCTGGAAGCCACCGCCTTCGGCACGGTGGAAGCGGGCGATCTCGCCGGCGCGCGCAAGCTCTTCGGCGAAGCACGCCGCCTGTACGGCACCGATCCGGCCAACCGCATGCGGATCGGCCGCGTGGACAGCGAACTGGCCGGCATCGATCTGCTCGAAGGCCAGCCGGCGCGGGCGCGCGAACGGCTGCCCGACGCCATCGCCGGCCTGCGCACGCGCACGTACCGGGTGCCGCCGCTGATCGCCGAGGCGCGATTGTTGCTGGCCTGCCGCCAATCGCCCGGTCCGCAATGTCCGGACGCGCTTCAGGCGACGGTCGACCGCGACCTCGCCGCAGTCGCCTCCCGCAACGATCCGCAGCTGCTGTGGGCGCAGACCCTGCTGGCGCAGGTCGAACTCGCGAAGGGCGAGCCGGACAAGGCGAGATCAAGGCTCGCTGCGGCGATCCCGCGTGCCAGCCATGAGCTGCCGCCGGCCCATCCGCGCCGGCTCGCCGCGCAGCTGTGGCTTGCCGTCGCCGCGGCGCGTGGAGGCGACTGTGCACATGCCGCGGCGCAGGTCCGTGGTGCACAGGCGACCGTCGAAGCCAACGGCCTTGCCACGCATCCGGAGCTGGCCGATGCCGAGGCGCTGCTGCGCCGCTCGATCGGTTCCTGCGGCGTGCTGTCGAACTGACCCCGGCGGGGCGTCGCGGCCAATTGCGCTCCTGCAACGAGGGGCCCGGTTCCCGGCGGGTGACGCGTGTCCAACGATCGCGCGCTCTCCTGTTCGTCTCCTTGCGGATTCGCGCCGCCCGTGCCGCGCCGCGCCAACCCCCATGTCGCACTTCGCCCCCGGCCAGTGTTCCCCGTCCGTGCCACGACCTTGCAGGTCGAAGCCGAAGTCCGAAGGACGCACCGCTGCCACGGGGAACCTCGCATGTCCGATCACCGCATCTTCCGCGCCACCGCTATCCGGCGACTGGCCATCACGCTCGCCGCGCTCCTGCTCGGCACCGGCGCCATCCATGCCCAGCAGGTCGACGCCTCGCGCGGCAATCCGCTGGTGACATCCGATGCGTCCGGCTCGATGCAGACCACCACGCCCACCGGCCGCATCGACCACGACAACGCGTTCTTCCAGGGCTTCGGCAGCAACGGTCGCAGCTGCGATTCCTGCCACCGCCAGGCGCAGGGCTGGTCGGTCACGCCGCAGGAGCTGCGGCAACGCTTCGCCCGCACCAGCGGCATGGATCCGATCTTCGCGCTGGTCGACGGCGCGGTCTCGCCACTGGCCGACGTCTCGTCCGTGGAAGCCCGCCGCAGCGCCTACGCCATGCTGCTCAACCGCGGCCTGATCCGCATCGGCAGGCCGATCCCGGACAACGCCCAGTTCCGCTTGAGCGCGGTCGACGATCCCTACGGCTACGCCAGCGCGCATGAGCTGTCGCTGTTCCGACGCCCGCTGCCCTCGACCAACCTGATCTGGCTGACCGCCGTCATGTGGGACGCGCGCGAGACCTTCACCCCGTTCAACCCGCCGATGGACGCGGGCATCAACATGCAGGACCTGCGCAGCAGCCTGGCCCAGCAGGCGCGCAACGCCATCCTCGGCCACGAGCAGGCCGCGCGTGCGCCGTCCGACGCGATCATCGACAGCATCGTCGAGTTCGAACTGCACCTGGTCACCGCGCAGGTGGAGGACAACGCCGCTGGCCGCCTCAACGAGTCCGATGCGCTGGGCGGGCCGGCCATTCTCGCGCTGCAGCGTTTCTGGATCGGCATCAACGACACGCTCGGCAACGACCCGACCGGCGATGCTTTCGACGAGAACGCCATGCGCCTGTTCGACAGCTGGGACGACTCCAACCAGTTCAACCGCGATCGTCGCGGCCGCGCCCGTGCGGCCATCGCCCGCGGCGAGAAGCTGTTCAACTCGATGCGCATCAACATCAGCGGCGTGGCGGGATTGAACGACGCCACCGGCAAGTCCGTCATCCGCGGCAGCTGCAGCAGTTGCCACAACGCGCCGAACATCGGCAACCACTCGGTCGCGCTGCCGGTGAACATCGGCATCGCCGACGCCAGCCGGCGCACGCCCGACCTGCCGCTGTACACGCTCACCAACATCGCCACCGGCAAGAGCATGCAGACCACCGACCCGGGCCTGGCCATGATCACCGGCAAATGGGCCGACATCGGCAAGTTCAAGGGCCCGATCCTGCGCGGCCTGGCGGCGCGCGCGCCGTACTTCCACAACGGCTCGGCCGCCACCCTCAACGACGTCGTCGACTTCTACGACACCCGCTTCAAGATCCACATGAGCGCGCAGCAGAAGCGCGATCTGGTGGCCTTCCTGTCCGCGCTGTGAAAAGCGATACCGCCAACGCCCACCTGGCCGGACGTCATTCCCGCGAAAGCGGGAATCCATCTGGCCCTGCAACCACCACGAGGCTCGCCATGTCCCGCCTGCTCGCACTGCTCTACGGCGCCGTCGCCTACACGATCTTCCTGCTCAGCTTCCTCTACGCGATCGGCTTCGTCAGCGGCCTTGGCGTGCCGCGCACCATCGACGACGGCCCGACCGGTCCGACCGCCGTTGCGCTGGCGATCGACCTTGTCCTGCTTGGCCTGTTCGCCGTGCAGCACAGCGGCATGGCGCGCCCCGCGTTCAAGCGCTGGTGGACGCGCTACGTCCCCGCGCCGATCGAGCGCAGCACCTACGTGCTCGCCAGCAGCCTCGCGTTGGTCGTGTTGTTCTGGCAGTGGCGCACGCTGCCGCTTTCGATCTGGCAGGTGGACAGCGAACCGGCGCGCTGGGTGCTCTACGCCCTGGCCGCGCTCGGCTGGATGCTGGTGCTCACCGGCACCTTCGTCATCAACCATTTCGACCTGTTCGGCCTGCGCCAGGTGTGGTTCTACGCCCGCCACCGAGGGCCGGAAAGCGACGCACCGTTCGTCACCCGCGCCTACTACCGCATCGTGCGCCACCCGCTGATGCTCGGCTTCCTGATCGCGTTCTGGTCCACGCCGGACATGAGCGCCGGCCACCTGTTGTTCGCCCTGATGACCACCGGCTACATCCTGGTCGCGGTGAAGTTTCTCGAGGAGCGCGACCTGGTGGCCCAGTACGGCGACACCTACCGCGCCTACCAGCGCGACGTGCCCATGCTGGTGCCGTGGCGATTCGCGCGCGGTCAGGGCGCCCCGACGGCCGGCTGTCCGCTGGGCCATGCCGCGAGCGGATCGGAGCGCATGCCGCGCTGAGCCGCCGAACCCAGGACGTACAACCACTCAGCCACGGTCACCGGGCGCCGCGGCGATCGCGTGGGGCTGGCCCGGGCACTGGATCGTACCTTTCATGCCGGAAAGGGCCGCGGCCTGCCCGTATCCCCAGAGGGCTATCGCGATGAAAGGCACGCACGCCAGGACGTGCAGGTAGCCGATCCATCTCGCGGTCGTACCGCGCCGGATGCGGATCGGCCGGAGGGCCTTCGCGCCGCGCGGCGGGTACTGGCCATCGCGCAGGATCGCCAGGCCATGGCGACCAGGCTCGATGGCCAGGACGATCGCAAACAGCATCGGCAGGCCGACGAACAGACCGAACCACAAGGCGGTGGCGCCGTTGATGCCCAAGACGGTACGGCACGGTGCCGTGTCCGCGAACCCGGCGATCCATGGGAGCGCCCACAGCTTCCAGGCGCCAAGAGCGAGCGCGCCCACGACGATGCCGATCAGGGCGAAGCGGATGCGCTCGCTACGACTGTAGGTTTCCGCGAATTCGGCTGGGTACATGGGCAGCCCGTGCCTGGGTTGGTTGGCGTTGGAAACTGAAACCCGCGTCTCTATCGCTTAGCCACCGTCCGCGGAGCCGAGCACGCCGATCGTATGCAGCCACTGCTCGACGAGCTCGGGCCAATGGCGGATCGGCAGCTTGCTGGGGCGCAGGCCGAAAGCGTGGCCGCCCTGCGCGTACAGGTGCAGCTCCGTGGGCACGCCGGCCTTCTGCAGCGCGACGTAATAGGCCAGCGACTGCTCCACGCCGTCCACGTGATCGTCCTCGGCCTGCAGCAGGAACGTCGGCGGCGTGTCGGCGGTGACGTGGATGTCCGGACGCAGCTTCAGGTCCGTCTCGTCGCGCGTGGCGTGGTCTTCATCCTCATGCGCCCACAGGTGGCCGGGGTAGAGAGCGATGGCGAAGTCAGGACGGGAGCTAAGCCGGTCGGCCGCATCCACCGGCGGATACGTGCGCCGCTCGAAATGCGTGCTGACCGCGGCCACCAGATGCCCGCCGGCGGAAAAGCCCATCACGCCCACCTTGTGCGAATCGACATGCCACTGCGCCGCGTGCTGGCGCACCAGCCCCAGCGTACGCTGCGCGTCCTGCAGCGCCGTCTGCACCTTCGGGTAGTAGCGGTGGCCGTCCTTCCAAGTTGGACCCGAATCGGGCACGCGGTACTTCAGCAGCACGCAGGTGATCCCGCGCGAGGTCAGCCAGTCGCAGATCTCCGTCCCCTCCAGATCCATCGCCAGCATCTGGTAACCGCCACCAGGAAACACCACCACGGCCACGCCGGTGTTGTGGCCCTTGGGGGCGTACATGGTCATCGTCGGATGGCTGACGTTGGTGACCTTGGCCCAGTCCGCGGCCACTGCCTCCGGCTTCGGGTGGGGCAGCGCATCCGGCACCGTGCCGGGCCAGATCGGCACCTGCATGTGGCCGGGAGAGGGTTGCCAGACGGCGGGGCGCGCCTGCGCGTGTGTGAAAGCCAGCGCGAGCAAGAGGAGCGGGAGTGTTGGCTTAGGCATCGGCTCGGACGGAGATGATCGACTAAATCAGACGCTGGAAATGAACCCTACCCCGTTTCCGGGGCCCACCGCGGCGGGACTCGACGGGCTCACGGAAAGTGCTCCGCCGCCGCCGGTGGAATCACCCAACCGTGCTTGCGCCCTTCGTACACGGAAACTGTGGGAGCGGCGAAGCCAGGATCTGCGAACGCACCAACCGGAATGCTCACGTAGTCAGGCAGACCGAGCGGCTCGTAGAACACCGTTGCGCCACACCTGGGGCAGAAATGGAAACGAGCGCCCGGGCCTTCATCTCCCGCCTGTACGTATTCGGAAGACACGCCAATGGGCGCGACGTTCGCGCGAGGAAACCGCGCCTGTTCGCTGAATGGACTGCCGGTGCGGCGCTGGCATGCCAGGCAATGGCAGATCGAGACACGGACCGGCTCACCCACAACGCGAGCCGTGAGCTGACCACAACTGCAGGAGGCGACCCGCTCCATCTTTGTCTCCGTTGCCACGGAATCCATTGTGGGATCTAACGCCTGAATTAAGCCGAGCCGTGAAGCGGCTTTGGCTTGAACGAATTGTCATACGTTCAAGCCCCGCCCTTGGCTGTTATTGACTCTAGGCGTTCCTTTAGCTTTTTTCGATACTCCGCCTCGGTGCGCCAAGTAATGAAGCGATTGCCCGCAAGGTCAAAGTGAATTGCTGAACCATGTTTGATGGAGAAAATAATCTCCTTTCCAATGGCATGAGCGAATCCCGCTTCGTAGTAACAGTTGGGGCGCTCTCCACTGAGGTCAGCCAGTACTATGGCGCTAGAGGAAAGTTCTTCTAGCATTTGTTGATTTATGCTGCCGCCATCTTGAATCTCGTCGACGCGCAAGACGTTAAACCCGAAAGATTCGCCGACAGGCTTGATTACGCCCGTGTATGCTGAATCTAGTTCGTCGTTACCGAATTGCATGATCACAAAGATCTGCGTTTTGAGAGGAGCGGCTGCTTGCTCGAGAAGGGATTTGATGCGCGGTGAAGAAGAGAGCACCTGCATGTCCTTTATAAACTCCTTAGTTGCGCAGTGCTGAGCAACGAATTGGGAGTTTGTTAGAGATGCCGGCATAGCTCCTTTTTTTGCAGACAACTTGTCCTCGGTTCTGACAATGGTAATGTAATCAGCCGAGCCAAAATTGAAAAGAGAGGGTGTTCCTTCGCGTGTAAGGACGCGAACTTGCTTGGAAATAAACGGGACAATGATGTCTTGTATCAAATCATCTCTTTTTCGATTCCACCAGTATCGGCGCTTGGTTCCGTAGTAGCCGATTGCGTGATACCACATGAAATCTCCCCTCTGTACGCATAACGCTAAGTTAAGCAGCGGCGAAGCAGTCCGCCCTGAACGAGTTGTTCGACATCACTTGATGATCGCCACGGCTTTAGCGAACTGTTTGCCAAGGTCTGTGGGGAACATGATGCCTTTGAGCCAGTCTAGTTTGAACTCTGATTCATCTGGTTCCGGAGTCCGAGCCTTCATCTCAGGTCGGTCGGATAGCCAGCCGTATTTAGACTCATCGGTTAAATGGGATTGGTAGTCGACAACTACAAGTCCAAGCCTAATCCAGTTATCGATCATCGTTGATAGGTTTTCAACGATCGATGGCGCCTTAGTAAGTTGATTACGCATGTTAAGAATGTGGCGCACAAGCACAACTTGGCCTCCATTATTCTTGTGCACGCGGGCAATCGAGGCGATCGGAAGAATATCGGATGGCAGTACGGACTTGATGAGGCGTGCTTCTTCTGACTCTAGTTGCTTCAAGATCTCAACGAAAGCAGGATGAGCCAGCTTCTCTCGATTTTTATCCATCGAACCGGCGAGAAGTTCAAGAAACAGGTCTCGAAGCGTGGGTTCCTCATGAGCGAACGCTAAGGCCTGAAGTGCGGGCCCGGCTACCGAAGCTTTAGGTTCAACAATGCTTTCCGGTGGGATTTTATCCGCCTTCTCTTTCAGGTCTTGCTCAAATCGCTCAGCAAAGTACTTTCGGGCTTTGTCAAAAGCGAAGTTCACAGCTGCTAGCGGCAAGAGAGCGTTGTTGATCGTCTTGGTCAGAGTGAGGGCTGTTTTCCCCAGTTCCCCGGCTGACGCTCTCACATTTGGCTCGTCGCCTGCCAGTCGAATGGCTTCACCGACGATCTCAATTCCGGTTTTGGCCTTGTCGATCCCATTCATATCGCAATTCCCTTGTGAGCCTAACGCTTGGTAGGTCCCAAATTGGGGCATATCGCCGATCGTCTCCCGTCGGAGACGCTTGCGTCAACCCGTGAAATGGGCCTCGTCTCAATTGTTTAGTGGCCCCGCGGTGCGGTGCGGCCGGGTAGATCGGCCGTTGCAAATCGAGGGAAACGGGGGCTATCCGATACACCCCGGATGTGGAGAAATAAATCGTATGGAGCGCGCGCGGGCGCAGGATCGGTGCCGCGTTCTGCGTTGGCGCCTAAGGCAGCCTGGCTGGTGTCGCGGGCACTTCATGGAGTGATAAGTACAAGGCTTCGAACGCTCTCGCCGTGTGATCGGCGTCCTCGCGCATGGCGCGGCGTTGTGCGGACCAGGCTAGTTGCAGCCGCAGGTCTTCGTAGTCCAACAGGCGTTTAATCGCATCGGCGAGGGCCATGCCGTCGCCGATCGGAGTGGCGAGAGCGGCGGCGGGTGCCCATTCGGCGAGGTGGCCCACGACGGTGCCGGCAGTAGGTACTCCGGCGATCGCGGCTTCAAGAAACACGAGTGGTCCGGTTTCGTGGCGCGAGGACATGACGAGCAGATGCGCGGCGCTCATGAGCGGATGCAGTTCGCGCTGCGTGCGGAAGCCGAGGAAGCGGACGTGCTCGTCCAGGCCCAATTGGGTGGCGAGGCGCTGCATTTCGCCATCGAGCGTGTCGACGCCGACGATGTCCATGCGGAAGTCGACGCCGCGCTTGGCCAGCTCCGCCAGCGCGCGCAGCAGGGTGGGCTGGTCCTTGACGCGGTTGAGGCTGGCGACGTGGAGCAGGCGGGCGGGGCCGGGGCCGCGGCGGCGGGGGGATTGCGGGGGCCAGGTGGTGAGGTCGACGCCGAGGGGAACGCGTTGGGCCTGGATGCCCAGCGTGCGGAGCGAGTCGATCGCCGGGGCGCTGGCGGCGGTGACCTGGTCGGCGCAGCGCAGGACGATCGCTTCGCTCAGGCGGCCGCGCCAGTTCAGGCGGCCGCCGTAGTGGATGTCGCGCAGGGCGACGAGTTCGCCGCCGGCGACGTGGACGAGGGTCGGGCAGTGCAGCCACAGGCCGGCGGCTGCGGCGACCTGTCCGCAGCGGCCGGAGAAGATGGCGTGGACGCGGTCGAACGGGGCGCGGCGGTGTTCGGCGGCGATGGTGCGGAAGGCGCGCCAGCGTTGCCAGCCGTCGCCGATGTTGTGAACGGTGGCGCCGGCCAGTGGCCAGGTGGCGGGGGCCGCTTCCTGGCGCAGCGCGAAGACGTGCACCTCGTGTGCCTGCGCCAGCCGCTTGATGAGGGCCAGCAGGGCGGGGATGACGCGGCTTTCGCCGCTGCGGTCGACGCCACCGGGCACGACGAGGGCGAGTTTCACGCGAGACTCCCGGGCCGGTTCTCCAGGGCGTCGGCGTAGGCGTCGCGGCGGCTCTGCAGGAGCTGCAGGTAGGCCTCGCGCCAGCGTTGGCCGACCGCGGCGAAGGAGAGCGTGGCATCGAAGTGGGCGCGTACCGGTTCGGGCGGCATGCGCTCGAGTGCGGCGGCGACCAGTGCCCGGGCCAGCGCGCGGGCATCGCCGCAGCGCCACAGCCGGCCGACCTTGCCGTCGCCGGTGAGCGCGCGGAAGGAGGGAATGTCGCTGAGCACAGGCACGGTGCCGCAGGCCATCGCCTCCAGCGCGGCGAAGCCGCAGCTCTCGGCATGGCTGGCGGAGAGGAACAGGTCGGCGGCCTGCATCAGGGTCTGGATGCGCGTGTGCGGAACCTTGCCCAGCAGGTGCACGCGGCCGGCAAGCCACGGGTCGCGTTCGATGCGCGCTTGCAGCTTCGCGATCAGCGGCGCGTGGCCGTAGGCGCACCACAGCTGCAGCCCCGGCAGTTTCTGCGCGGCGAGCGCGATGCCGTCGAGGGCGGTGAGCGGATCCTTGCCAGGCTGCAGGTGGCCCACCCACAGCACCGCCGGATGACCGTACAGGCCGGTTTCGATGCGCGCGCGTTCGCGATCGCCGGGCTGGAAGCGGCTGCTCGATTCGGGGATCGCGAACAGTCGCGTGGACGGCTGCAGCACGCCGGCGGCGGCGAACGGCCAGGCCAGTTCCGGTGCGGTGAACGCCACGCCGGCCATCGCGCGGTAGCGCTGGCGCCATTGCCAGCGACGCCACCAGCGTCGGGGCGCGCGGTCGGCGTGGTCCTGGAACAGCAGCGGCACGCGCGGCAGATGTTGCGCCAGCGCGTGGGACTCTTCCGGGAAGCCCAGGCTGTGCACGTGCGCAAGCTCCACGCCGAGCGCGGCGAGCAGGGTCGCCACGCGCCGGCCGCGCTCGCGCCGGCGCGTGCCGCGCACGTCGACGAAGTGGTAGTCCACGCCGTGGCGGGTCAGCCGCTCCGCGTGCGCGGCCGCCTGGATCACCGAGATGCGCGTGCCGGCGCTGGCCGCCGCCTCGGCGATGTCGGCCAGCGACGGCCAGCGCTCCAGCACCTGCGCGCCGGCAAGCCCCGCCGGCGCGGGCAGGAAGCTGACCTGCGCCACGTGCGGGGTCATCGCTACAACCCCTGCACCTGCGGCAGGCGCAACTGCACGAAGCGGTTGGCCAGGCGCAGCTCCCACGGGCGGTCGTAGTGGCCGATGCGGTAGCGCCACCCGGCCATCGCGCTCAGCGCCTGCTTGGCCCAGTGTGGGGCGCGCATGTCCTGCACGGTGGGATAGCGGCAGCGCAGCACGGTCACGAAATCGTCGATGCGCCGGCGCAGGCGCGCATCCAGCCACGGCGCATCGGCGTGGCAGGCGTAGTTCACCCACTGCGGCTGCGCCCACTCCTCGGGCGTGGCGGGAAACACCACCGGCTCGCCATGCAGGTCGAACAGCGGCGTGGCGCGGTGGCGGCCGCGGTCCTTCGCGTGCATCGAGCTCTCGGGCAGCGGCGTGTAGATGTAGATGACGATCTCGCAGGCCGGGTTCACGCGCTTCAACTGGCGGATGAAGTCGAAGGTCTGCTCGGTCTCGGCCTCGGTATGCGTGGGCGGCGCGACCATGAAGGAGAACTCGGGGATCACGCCGTGGCGGCGGCAGACCTCCGCGACCTCGAGCGTCTGGTCGGGACGCGTGCCCTTGCGGATTTCCTTGAGCATCTGCCCGTCGGGCGACTCGGCGCCGATGTAGGCCATGCGCAGGCGGCTCCTGCGCACCAGCTTCCAGCTTTCCTCGGACAGGTTGATCAACGCGTCGGCGCGGGCGAAGCACCACCACGGCAGTTCCAGCCGCGCCAGCACTTCGAGCAGCGGCACCATCTCCGCCTCGCGGTCGAAGAAGTTATGGTCGAAGAACTGCACCGAGTCCGCACCGACTTCGTGCTTCAGGTAACCGAGCTCGCGCTCCAGCCGCGCCGCGGTGGGTAGCGCGGTGGCGCCGCCGAACATCGCCGCCACGCCGCAGAAGGTGCAGTGGTAGCGGCAGCCGAGCGCGGCCTGGTGCGCGACGGTGCGATGGCCCAGGAAGGTGCGCGAAAGGTATTTGCGCGGGTCGCCGAGCTTTTGGTAGGGCAGCAGCGGCGGCGGGTTGCCGCGCGAGAACGGGCGCGCCGGGTTGTGCACGATGCGCTCGCCGTCTTTCCACGAGAGGCCGGCGATGGCGGACAGCGGCGGCCCTTCGCCGGTCAGCGCGCGGACCAGCTCGACCAGCGTGTCCTCGCCCTGGCCGCGCACCGCGTAGTCGACGTAGGGCGCATTGAGCGCCGCGTCGGTGAATAGCGTGGGGAAGTAGCTGCCCCAGACGATCGGCAGGCCGGGCGAGTGCTCACGGATCGCCTTGGACAACCGGATCGCTTCGGGCACGTGCGGGCCGCCCATCACGGTCATGCCCACCGCATCGAACGATTCGTGGTCGAGCACGCGCAGCACCTCGGCGACGGTGTCGCGGTCGATGTTGCCGTCGATGATCCGGCTTTCGCCGTGGCGGTCCAGCGCCGCGGCCAGGTTCAGCAGCGCGAGCGGGAAGCGCGCGCTGTGGCGCGAGGCGATGGTGGGGTTGATCAGCAGCGTGCGGGGTCGGCGGGTCATGGCGCGGTCACCGTTCGAAAGGCGGGGCGGCGAAGGCGGAACACCAGCGCCACCGGCACCTCCAGCGCGACGCGGTCGAAGTGCGCGCCGTCGGGGATGAGCGTGGGATCGAGCATGGGTTCGCGCACTTCGTCGATGCCCAGGTCCAGCGCGGCGCAGGCGGCGTGCCAATGGCTGTAGAGGTGTTGCGTGTGGCGCACGGCGTAGCGCTGGCCGCCGGCCTTGAAGTCGCGCAGCCAGCCGAGCGCGGGGCCGATCGGATGGATGTCGCTGATCAGCAGCGCGCCGCCGGGGCGGGTCACGCGGCGCAGTTCGGCCAACGCGGGGCCGAGGGCTTCGAGGTGGCCGATGACCAGGCCGCAGACAGTGATATCGGCCATCGCGTCGGGCAGCGGCAGGGCGGTGAGGCGGGCCTGGGCCACCGGCAGCGCAGCGCCGCCATACGGCGCCGCGGCGGCGCGGTGCAGCATCGCCGGGGAGAGATCGACGCCGGTCACGCGGGCGGCGCCGCGGTGCAGCGCGTGGCGCATGTAGCGGCCGCTGCCGCAGCCGGCGTCGAGCACGGTGAGGCCGGTGAGGTCGGTCGGCATCAGTTCGAGCATCGCGCGCTCTTCGGCCTGCATCACCGGGTTGTGCGCGTGGGCGGGATAGTCGGGCGCCCACAGGTCGTAGGCGGCCAGCGGATCGAGCACGGGGGGCAGGGTCATCCGTGCGCTCCCGCGGCGGCGAGGAACAGCGCGCCGGCCATGGCGTCGGCGGCCAGGCCCGGTTCGAGCGCGAGCAGCGCGTCGTCGGCCAGGCGGCGGTCGATAAGCTTGGGGCGGCCGTCCAGCGTGACCGGCACGGTGTCGATGCCGAAGGCGGCGAACCAATCGGCGAAGTCCGGATCGGCGATGCGCGGGAGACCGTCGCGCACGATCGCGCGGAGGTCGCTGCGCGCGAGGCCGAGCAGGCTACGCGTCGGATCGCCGCCGCGGTCCTCGACCACGAGCAGGTCCGCATGCGCGCCGGGCGACAGGCGGCCGCGGCCGGCAAGGCGCAGGATGCGCGCGGCGTCGCGCGTGACCAGGCCGAGCAGTTGCGTGGGCGTGAGGCCGTAGCGGTCGAGCGCGAGGCGCAGTTCGTCCAGCAGGTCGCGCTCGCCGCTCAGGCGCGAATCGCTGCCCAGCAGCAGGCGGCCGGCGTGGCACAGCCGGCGCGGATCGAGCGTGCGCCCGAGCAGGGCGCGGTTGCTGCCTGGGCACCACACCACCGCGGCGCCGCTGGCGATGACGCGCTCGATATCGCGCGGACCCAGGCCCACGCCATGCACCAGCACGCTGTTGGCGGCGAGGCAGCCGAGGCGGTCCAGTTCGGCCAGTTCCGCGCGGGCGGTGGCGTCGGTGCCTTCGGCCAGGTGGATCATCCAGGGCCGCTGCGGCGGCGTGGCGGCGAAGCTCGCGCGCACCGGCGGGCCGTAGCTGGGGCCGGCGAGCGCGTAGCTCCATTCGAAGTCGCGCAGCAGGGCGACCGGGAAGTCCGGCTCGTCGAGTGACGGGTGCCAGGGGTCGTGGTGGACCACGCAGGTCGTGCCGGCGAGCAGGTTCTTCAGCGCGCCGTGGCGCAGGCGCAGCGCCTTGGGCCGGGCCAGCGCGGCGACCACCGACGGCTCGGCGAAGTGCGCCTGGAAGGCCTCGATCCAGGCGTAGCTGTTGGGGAAGGGCGCGCCGGTGCGAAGGGGCGGCACGGCGTTGACGTGCAGGTGGTCGTGCGCGTTGATCAGGGCGGGAAAGACCAGGTGATCGCGCAGGTCGATGCGCAGCGCGGTCGTCCACGCGGCCGGCGCCATCCTGTCGCGGTGGATCGCCAGCGCGCCGCGCGCCACGCCGCTGCCGCTCCACCAGCCGGCGGCGAGCAGGAGCGTGTCGGGGCGGGCGTGCATGTCCATGGCTTCAGCGGCGCTGCATCACGATCAGGAAGTGATCGCCCATGTCGCGCAGCAAGGGCCAGCCGCCGAAGCGGTCGTCTAGGCGGCCAAGTCGTTCGCAGCCTTTCGTGTGGCGGCGATAGAACTCCACCAGGTAGGGCGGCGGCAGGAACAGGCTGAGCGCGCGGTAGGAGGAGAGCGCGAAGTGTGAGGCGAAGGCGCGGTGGAATTCGCGCGGCAGGTAATAGCGGGTCCAGATGACGTGGCGGTTCATGCCCACCGCCATCGGCTTGCGCGCCCAGCGCACGGCAGCGCGGCGGAAGCGCCCGCGGATCGCGTAGTGGCCCAGCTCCCAGGGGCAGAGCCGGCCGATCACGGAGAACACCAGCTTGCCGCCCGGGCGGAGCAGGCGGGCGCATTCGGTGGCGACGGCGGCGAGGTCGGGGGCGCAGTTGAGCGGGCCGAAGTTGGAGTAGATGCCGTCGAACTCGCCGCTGAGGCGGTCGAGCTGCTGCACGCCGAGGTGGGCGGTGGCGACCTGGCTGGCCAGGCCGCTGGCGGCGGCGCGCGCGCGGGTGCGTTCGACCATCTGCGGCGCCCAGTCGGTGGCCAGCACGCCGTAGCCGCGGCGGGCGAATTCGATCGCGTCCAGGCCGGTGCCGCAGCCGAGGTCGAGCAGGCGCGAGCCGATGGGGAGTTCGCGCTGCACGGTGTCCCACAGTTGCACGCGCATGCGCTGGATCAGCTCGTTGTTGCCGCGCGGGCCGTCGTAGTCGGGCGCCACGCTGTCGAAGGCGCGCTGGGTGTCGAGCAGTTGTGCCTCGTTGATCGCACCGTGCGATGCGTCGGGCGGAGCGAGCGGGAGTGGGTGGTTCATGCTGTCCTCGCGTGGCGCCATGCGGATGCCGCCTGCGTTCCATGGCTCGAGGTGTGAGTGCCGGGTGTAGGGGGTGGGGTTGAATGGGGAGTTGAGCCTTCTCCCTTCGGGAAAGAACTTGGGGAGGGGGGTCGGTGGCGCCGGATGCCGCGCTCGGCCCGACCCTCATCGCCCTTTGGGAGAGGGAACTTCAGGGTGGGATTTGAGGGTCGCCTCGACTTCGCGCTGCGGGCTACGCCCAGCGCGAACGGACCTTTTTTGCAGCGCCGAGCGGGGCCGGATCGCTAGCGGTTCCCCACCCCTCGCTCGCCCTGAGCGTAGGCGCCCAGCGCCGGCGTCGAAGCGCCGCCCGCGACCCGCGCCTGCCGCGCCGCATTGCGCGCCACTGCCGCCACGAGTCCCAGGCCAAAGCCGAGCACCAGCCCGGCGCCCCAGATCAGCACGCGGTTGGGATACACCGGGTGGTCGGGCGTGTAGATCGGCCATGCCAGTGTGGTCTGGTAGGAGTAGCTGGCGGTCAACCGCGCCTTCAGGTCGCCGACGGTCTGCTGCAGCTGGCGCACCTCCTGGTTGCTGCTGTTCAGCACCATGCTGGCGAGCATCAGGTCCTGGCGCTCGCGCGATCCTTCGAGGGCCTGCCGCAGCCGGTCGCGCTCGGCGGTCGCATCGCGCAGCTGTGCCTCGGCCTGTTTCAGCCGGGCCTGCGCCAGCTCCAGCGGCTCGGCCATCAACCCCTCGTGCACCCGTTGCAGGTGCTCGAACGTGACCCGCACGAAGCGCTGCGCCTGCTGCTGCGAATAGCCGCGCAGGGTCAGCTTGAGCAACCCGGCGTAGGGCGAGGGTTCGAGATCGAAACTGCCCCGGTACAGGTGCGCCTCGGCCGACCGCGGCGACAGGCCAAGGTCTTGCAGCACCGCGTCCTGGAACTCGCGCGTGTCCATGCGCTCGATCACCCGCTGGAACGGCTCGATGCGCGGGTCCAGCCCCCCTGGTGCCTCCCCAAGCTGGCCGGGGCGGATCCAGGCCGTCGCCTCCCAGCGCGGGCGCGCCGTCTGCGCGAAGAACACCGCGGCGGCCACCACCACCACCGCCACGGCGACGAACCAGCGCCATTCGCGGCGCAGGATCCGCCACAGGTCGATCAGGTAGATCTCGTCGTGTTCCATGGGCATGCACTCAGGTCGGGTGGGTCGAAAGCGTGGGGGCGCGCACCGGCAGCCACGCGGCGAACAGCTGCAGCAGCAGGCACAGCGCGATGAAGTCGACGTTGGTCCAGATGAACGCCTGCGGCGCGAACGGCGCCATCAGGCAGACGTAGGCCATGCGCAGGAAGACCAGCAGCCCGAACAGCGACACGTTCGGCCACAGCCGGCGCACGCTCCACTGCAGCCACAGGTACAGCGCGAACACCGCCGCCGCGGCGCCGGCGGGGCCCCAGGCCATCAGGAACGGGAAGAACTCCGTGCCGACGTTGACCGTCGGCGAATCCAGCGGAATGGACGTGCCGGCGGTCGCCACCGAGCCGCTCAGCGGCACCGTCTGGTGGAGCAGGAAGCTGGCGTCGAGGTAGTGCTTCGCCTCGATCGCGCCGAAGTTGTACGGCCCGGCGCTGATGTAGAGCAGCAGCCACTTGATGCCCTGCGGCGAGGCGCGATAGAGGTCGCCGAAAGGCAGCGTCAGGCCCTCGAGGGGACCGGAACGCAGCATGCCCAGCACCGAGAACACGGTGGCGCCGGCCAGCACGATCAGCACGATGCGCTTCCACGGCAGCGGCGCGTGTTCGTCCCGCCGCAGCACGATCACCAGCGCCAGCGCGAACAGGCCGTTGAGCAGGCGGTTGCGGTCGATCACCAGGATCGGGAAGACCAGGCCCGCGACCACCAGCGACCGGCGCAGCCAGCGCTTGCGCGCGCACAGCAGGCCCACCGGCGGCAGCACCCAGCACATGTCCGAGATGTGCCGGATGTGCTCGCGGCCGCCTTCCATCGTGGCGTAGGCGTGCGGATCGTCCACCAGCGCGACCGGGAACAGCAGCAGGTCCAGCAGGCAGAACGCCAGCACGGCGAGCGCGAAGGCCAGCGCGACGAACCCCTCGCGCGTGCCGGCGTATTCGCGCAGGCGGAAGCGCGCCAGCGGCGGCAGCCGGTTGCCCACCATGAGGTCCAGCAGTAGCACCGCGCCGGCGCAGCTGGCCAGGAGCGTGATGCCCTCGCCGTAGCCTTCGGGCAGGTCGTAGGTAAGCAGCGTCACCGCGCAGGCGAACAGCAGCGGCAACGCGAGCCAGAGGGAAGGGAAGCGCAGCAGTGTCATGCGTGCCTCGCGAGGGTCGGTGACGCGGGCAGGCCGGTACGGGCGAACGCGGCCAGGGCGAGGTAGGCGGCCATGTGCCAGGCGAGCGCAACGGGCCGCCGACGCAGGAACGCGATCTTGGCGCCGATGTAGTGCGCCTGGGCTTTGAGCAGGATGCGGTCCGCGCCCTCGAACAAGCGCGCGTGGCGCAGCGCGACGTGGCGCGATTCGACCAGGTTGGACACGCGCGTGGCGACATGCCGGGTCTTGCTCAGGTTGGCCTCGTGCATGCGGTAGGCGCACACGCGCACGTCGATGAAGCCCAGCGCGTCGCGCGCGGCCAGGCGCAGGAAGAAATCCCAGTCGTCGATGCGCAGGCCCTCGGTCCAGCCACCGAAGCGTTGCAGCGCGTCCCGACGCAGCAGCACCACCGCGCCGCCGACCGCCCACTGGCCGATCACCGCGCGACGGATGCCGGCATCGGTGCGGTAGAGCCGCTTGTCGGCGCGGTGCAGTCCGCACATGCCGCTTTCGTGCAGGCACCGGTCGTGCTGGTCGATGACGATCGAGTCGCCGACCACGGCCTGCTTGCCCGGGTGGGCCTGCAGGTAGCGCACCTGCGCTTCCAGCCCGCCGGGCAGGAAATAGTCGTCGCTGGCGCCCAGCCGCAGGAACTCGCCCTGTGCCAGCGCGGCCAGTTCGTTGAGCGTGGCGGCCACGCCCCTGTTCGGGCGACGCAGGAAGCGCACCGGGATCTCGCGCGCGTGCTGGGACACCCAGGTCGCTATGCGCTCGCCGGTGCCGTCGGTCGAGCCGTCGTCGATGATCACCAGTTCCTTGTCCGGCCACGGGTCTTCCAGCACGCTGTCCAGGCAGCGCTGCACGAAGCGCTCGTGGTTGAACGCGGGGATCAGGACCGAGACCAGCGGCGCGCTCATAGGCGCTCCAGGTAGCGCCGCGCCACCACCAGGGTGAAGCCCAGGTACAGCGCGTAGTTGGCGGTGAAGGCGTACACCGCGCCGACCAGCCCGAAGCGCGCGGTGAGCAGGTGCACCAGCACCAGGTAGGTCAGCGCGAACACGCATTCGGACGCGACGAACACTCGCGTCATCGCCTTGGCCAGCATCACGTAGGAGGGCACGAACGAGGCGATCTTGATCACGTCGCCGATCAGCTGCGGCCCGTACAGCGTGTTGGCCAGCGAAAAATCGCTGGTGAACAGGAAGCGGGTGATCCAGCCGCGCGCGAGCCAGATCGCCAACGCCAGCGCGACCACGACCGGCAGCAGGAAGCGCCAGCCCTGGACCAGCTCGCGTGCCAGCGCGTCGCGCTCATGGGTGGCGGCGAGCTTGGGCAGGTAGTAGATGTTGATCGCCGCGGTGAGGAACAGCAGGTAGGCGTCCGATACCCGCGTCACCGCCTGCCAGTAGCCGGTGTCCACCCAGCCGAACTGCGCGGCCAGGTGGGAGCGCACCGCGATGTTGACCAGCGGCGAAAGCACCGCCGAGCTCAGCGTCATGATCGAGAAGGTCGCCAGCCGCGCGGTCATCTCGCCGTCGAAGCGCGCCTTCCACATGCCGGGTCGGAAGTACGGGCTGCGCCGGAACACCGGCAGCCCGATCGCCAGCCACAGCACCTGGCCCAGGATCAGCGCCAGCAGCGCGCCGTACAGGTGCAGCCACGCCGACAGCACCAGCGCCACGGTGATGCTGATCGCCGAGCCCGCGACCTGCACCAGCGCGAGGCGTCGCACGTCCATGAAGCCGTTGATCACGGCCAACAGGTAGTTGACCAGCGCGATGCCCAGCTGCGCCACGGCCAGCGTGCGGATCAGGCCCTGGTAGCGCGCGTCGTCCAGCAGCCACAGCGCCAGCGGCCGGCTGCACAGCAGGGCCAGGCAGCCGATCAGGCAGGAGGTGCACAGCGCGTACCACAGCGCCGAGGCGAGCAGCCGCGAGAGTCTGGCCGGGTCCTCGCGGTACTCGGCCACGTACTTCACCAGCCCGGCGCTGATGCCGCCGCCGGCGAGCACGGCCAGCAGCGACATCAGGCTCATGAACTGGCCCAGCTTGCCGATTCCCTCGGGCCCTGCGAACGATGCGACCAGCTTGACCACCACCAGCGCCGCGACCAGCCGCGCCGCGGTGGCGGCGGTGGAATACAGGCTGGCCCGCGCGATGTTCATGCCGGGCTCCGGAACGCGTTGACCGCGGCGATCACGCGTTCGACATCGGCATCGACCAGCGTCGGGCCGAGCGGTAGGCTGAGCACTTCCTCGTGCAGGCGCTCGGTCAGCGGCAGGTGGACGTCGAGCAGTCCGGCATAGGCCGGTTGCCGATGCGGCGGCACCGGATAGTGCGCCTGGGTCTGGATGCCGCAGGCGAGCAGGTGGCGCTGCAGCGCGTCGCGATGGCGGCAGCGCACCACAAACAGGTGCCAGGCGTGGGCGTCGTCGCGCGCCACGAACGGCAGGGCGATGCCCGGATGGCGGATGCCGTCGAGATAGCGCCGCGCGACCTGCCGGCGCAGGCGGGTGTCTTCGTCGACGTACCGGAGCTTCACCCGCAGCAGCGCGGCCTGCAGTTCGTCCAGCCGCGAGTTGGTGCCGCGCAGGCGGTGCCGGTACTTCTCCTCGGAGCCGTAGTTGCGCAGCGCCCGCACGCAGTGCGCGAGGGCGTTGTCATCGGTGGTGACGGCGCCGGCGTCGCCCAGTGCGCCCAGGTTCTTGGTGGGGAAAAAACTGAAGCCGGCCGCATCGCCGAGGGCGCCGGCACGGCGGCCGTCAAGCGCGGCGCCATGCGCCTGCGCGGCGTCCTCGATCAGCAGCAGATGGTGCCGCTCGGTGAGCGCGCGCAGCGCCGGCATGTCGGCGAGTTGGCCGTACAGGTGCACCGCCATGATCGCCCGCGTGCGCGGACCGATCGCCGCTTCCACGCACGCCGGATCGAGGTTGAAGCTGGCCGGGTCCGGTTCCACCGGGATCGCCGCCAGCCGGTTGCCGGTGATCGCCAGGAAGCTGGCGATGAAGGTGTTGCCGGGCACGATCACCTCGTCGCCCTCGGCCAGCCGGCCCAGCTCGATGTAGCCGCGCAGCAGCAGCGCCAGCGCATCCAGCCCGTTGCCCACGCCGATCGCGTGGCGCACGCCGCACCAGGCGGCGAACTCGCGCTCGAACGCGGCCAGCTCCTCGCCCAGCACGTACCAGCCCGAGTCGATCACGCGCGCGGCCGCAGCCTTCAGCTCGTCGGCGTGGCGGGCGTTGACCGCCTTGAGGCTCAGGAACGGCACGTCGATGCGCGGCATTTCCATCACAGCGGCCACTCGTAGAAGTCATGCACCACGGCGCGCGCGCCGAAGCGCTCCTTCTGCGTCACCAGGCCGCCGTTGAGGACGCGGCCTTCCTGCTCGGTGGAGATGCCGAAGCTGAAGCAGTGGCGGTCGGCGTAGACGTTGCCGATCAGTTCGCCCAGCAGCAGGCTGAGCGCACAGCTGTGCCGGCCCGCCTCGGAGGCGGCCAGGTATTGCGTGTGCACTACGCGGCCGAAGTCGTAGACCAGCGCGCCGGCTTGCAGCTCGCTGCCGACGTGTGCGGTGTACAGCAGGATCTGCCGCGGGAAGCGCGACTGCAGCAGGCGCAGTTCGTCCAGGCTGTGCGTCGGGGTTGCCTCGTGCCGCTTCAGCACCTCGGTGAGCAGTGCGTGGAACGCAGCCAGGTCGCCGCCGGCTTCCATCCGCACGCCGGCCTCGCGCGCGTGGCGGATGTCGCGCCGCCGCTCGGCGGAGAAGCGGTAGCCCTCGCGCAGCGCGATCACCGAGGAGAGGTCGCGCCGCACCAGGTGGGCGCCCAGGCGATGCAGGGCGTACAGATCCTCCTCGGCGGGATAGGCGTGGAAGATCGACGGCACCGCCTTGTAGAGCACGCGGCGCATGCCGGCGGCGCGGAAATGCGCGGCCATCTGCGTGAACACCGCCAGCGTCGGCTCGGCGCGCAGCGCGGCGGTCGACAGCAGGCCGGCGTAGGTGAGGCCGCCGTGGCTGGTGACCACCCGGCCGTTGCGACTGGCGGGAAAAACGGCGACCGGTTCGCCGTCGCGCTCGACGATGAGCGAGCAGTCGGTGAAGCGCTCCGCGTGGTAGTCCATGTAGCCGCGCCGGTGCAGCAGATTGCCGGTGCGCGAGCGCGCCACCAGCGCGTCCCATGCCGCCGCGTCGGAGGGCGCGTAGGGCCTAAGCCTGAACATGGGCGGCACCTGCACGCACATGCAGGCGTGCCTCGGCCACGCCGAAGCCGTCCACGCCCATGTCGTTGCCGTTGTAAAACATCAGCACGCGGTCGCGCTGGAACAGCAGCGCCGGGTAGCAGAGGGTGCGCGAGTCCCAGCCGTGCTCCGACAGTGCAAGGCCCAGGCTTTCGTCGTGGCGCGCCCACGTCAGGCCGTCCCCGCTTGCCGCCACGCCGGGGAAGTAGTCGCCGCTGCGGTTGCCGCGGGTGAAATACATGACGTAGCGGCCGTCCAGGCGGTACACCCGCGGACGGCCGATGCGGTATTCGCTGCCGCGCGGCAGCAGGCAGGCGTGGTCGGCGCGCGGGATCGCGTCGAGGCTGGCCGCTTCCGCGCAGCGGATGTGGTAGCGCGGGAAGGGCTTGCCGTCGATCTGCTCCCAGTCGTCGCCGGCCGCATACCAGAGCCGCCAGCGCCCTTGGTCGTAGTGCGCCGAGTGCACGGCGGCGATCGTGCTGCGGCCGGGTGCGCGGTCGAGGATCGGCGTCTCCTGTACGCGGCGGAAGTGCTCGCCGCCGTCGCTGGACAGCGCCAGTCCGGTGAAGGCCAGGAACTTGGCCCGCGCCACGCGCTGGAAGCCGACGTAGAACAGGTGCAGCCCGCCCGGGCCGTGCACGACGTCGCCCAGGATCATGCCGTTGTCGTCGAAGCAGCCGCCGCGGCCGATGTCCAGCACCGGCTCGCGGCTGACACCGATCACCCGGGTCGGATCGTCCGCGCGCAGGTCGACGTAGCCGATGCGGCTGACGCCCTCGAGGTCTCGGAAGCCGGCGTAGACGCGGATGCGTTCGTCATCGAGCGCGACCGGCGTCGGCGTCAGCGCGGAGTGGCGCATCCAGGCGCCCATGCTGCGCCGCGCGGTGTCGAACACCAGCCCCTTCTTCTGCCAGGCGAACATGGCTACAGGCTCACGCCGAAGCTGGCGCGGTTGGGCATCGCCTTCGCCGGCGAGCCGACGTAGACCCGTCCCGGTTCGGTATCGCGGGTGACCAGCGCGCCCGCGCCGATGACGTTGTAGGGGGCGACCTTCACGCCGTCGTTGAAGGTCGCGTTGACGCCGATGAAGCTGCCTTCGCCGATGCGGCAGTAGCCGGAGATCACCGCGTGGGAGGACACGAACACGTGGTCCTCGATCACCGTGCGGTGGCCTACGTGGTTGCCGCTCCACAGCACGCAGTCGTCGCCCACGCGCACGAACGGCTGGATCACGTTGTTCTCGAAGATGAAGCAGTTCTCGCCGACCTCGGCGTTGCGCCAGACGAAGGCGTGCGAGCTGACGTAGGTCGCCAGCTTATAGCCGCGGTGTTTGGCTTCCAGGTAGAAACGCCGGCGCAACCGGTTGAGCTGGCTGGCCGGGATCGCCACGAACAGTTCCACCTCGCCGGGCGGGTAGTGCTGTTCCAGCGTTTCCCAGGGCAGTACCGGGCGGTCGGCCAGCTGCGGCTGCACGAGGTAATCGCGCTCCACGCTGAAGGCCAGCACGTCGTAGTCGCTGTCGTGCTGGAAGTATTCGCAGGCGATCTGCGCGAACTCGCCGGCGCCGACGAGGACTAGCGGTCGAGACATGCCACCAGCCCCGCCGGGTAGAGCTCGGCGTTGACCTCTTTGAGGAAGAGGTCGTAGTCGGTGATGTAGTCGTCCGGGTCGTAGGGCTGGTCGGCCAGCACCATCAGCACGCAGTCGTCGCTGAAGTCGTACAGCTCGCGCCAGACCATGCGCCCGAGCAGCAGCCCCTGCGAGGGATCGTCCAGCACCACTTCGGTCGGGCCGCTGCCGTCGTCGAGCATGAATTTCACCGAGCCGCGCACGGTGATCGCCAACTGGTTGAGGTGGCGGTGTGCGTGGCGCCCGCGATGCACGTTCTGGCGGGTGGCGAACAGGTAGTACACGCGGCGGATCGGGAACGGCACGTTCCGCTCCGGCTCCAGGGCAATGAGCATGCCCCGGTGGTCCCCGTGCGACTGCAACTGGATGCGCTTGATGTCCATGTCCTTCGGCCAACGGATGCGTCGTGGACGACTCACCTCGCTTAAGTGCCGGCCGGTTGGTGGAAGGTTGGGTCCGGGGAGGGAAGTGGGTGAGGGGCGGGGCTCGCGGGGAAGCTGGCTCGTGCGTCCCTGCATCGCGGGCAGCCCATGCTTCGTGGAAGGTTTGTCGCAAGAGCGGCCCTCACCCCAGCCCTCTCCCCGGAGGGGAGAGGGAGCAGGGCGGCCGCTCTTTCGTGGACTTCGCGCGCTGAGGTTCTGCCTGCCGCGATAAGCGAGCGCGACAACCTTTCGCGCGTGGCCGCGCACTCATTCGCCTGAAACCTCCCGCCTCGCGGTGTTGCCGCGACTGGCCTTTCACGACAAACCGCAACACGAAACAGGGCGCATGGCAGCGGCAGACGACAAGGCCGGCATCGACGGTGGTGGTATCGCGGGCCCGATCCAGACCGGGCCCGACACGACAGTTCCGACGCCGGCCCGGCCGCGCGCACTGGTGGGACTGCACTGGCTCACCGTGCTGTGCCTCGTGCTGGCGGCGGCCGTGATCCTGGCCCGCACCCAGGTCGACGCCCGTCCCTTGCGCAATGGACTGCTGGACGTCCATCGCCACCTTGGCCTCTGCGTGCTTGGCCTTTTCGCCGTGCGTATCGTGCTGCGCTTCTGGTTGGGACCGTTGCCGGAACTCGCCCGCTCCAGCGAATCCATGCGCGCCGCAGCCGGGCTCACCCACGCGTCGCTGTATGCCGCGGTGCTGGCCCTGCCCCTGCTCGGCTGGCTGCTCAGCGATGCGCAGGGCAAGCGGGTGCATTTCCTCGGGCTGCCCCTGCCGCGCCTGGTGGCACCCGATTTCGACCTGGCCGACCAGTTGCTGGCGTGGCACCAGGACGCGGCCTGGGTCCTGCTCGCGCTGGCGCTGCTGCACGTGTCGGCCGCGCTCTGGCACCACTTCGTGCTGCGCGATGCGGTGCTTCGCGGCATGTGGCCGAAACGCCGTTGATCGGCAGCACGACCTTCGCCTGTTCCGCAAACAAGGAGTATCCATGCCGTTCCATTCCGATCGACCGACACAGCGGCGCGCACCGGCTCTCGCGGGTTGGCTCGTGGTGCTGTTGCTGCTTTCGGCCAGCACGTCGGTGCAGGCGACCGCGGCGTTCGCGCGGCAGACCGGCTCGGCCTGCGCGGACTGCCATGCGGCCGCCTACGGCCCGGCACTCACGCCCTACGGCATGCGCTTCAAGATCAATGGCTTCACCGAGACTGACGGCGAGGGTACGAAGGTGCCGCTCGCCGGACAGCTGATCGCCCAGTACAGCGACCCCAGACGCGGCGACAGCTCGACCAACCTCACCGAGGCAGACCTTTACCTTGCCGGCCGGCTGACCGAGCACGTGGGCGGTTTCGTCAAGATCGAGGCCGACCACCAGAGTGATGGCGGCTACGACACCAGGCTGAGCAACGTCGACCTGCGTTACGTGGCGCACGACCTCGAACTGGACGGGCGCGACCTGGTGCTGGGCGTGAGCCTGAACAACAACCCGGGCTTCGACGACCCGGTCGGTGCGCTCCCGGCGCCGGCCTACCTGGGCCCGCCCGGCGTCACCGGGACGCTGCTCAATCCGTCCAGCCCGGGTTCGCTTGCCCATCGCGTGATCGGGGGAGGCGTCTACGGTTTCTACGACGCGCAGTGGTACGCCGAGATCGGCAGCTACCGCTCGCTGGCGGTCTCGCAGCAGGACGACCTGGGCTACTCGCGCTCGGGCGATCCGGGCCGGCTGAGCGGCACCGGTTACTTCCGCCTGGCGTGGATGAAGGATCTGAAGCGACAGTTCTTCTCTGCCGGCGTGGTGGCGTTGAACACCCAGCGACGCCGGCCGCGCAGCGCATTGGCGGACGACATCACCGATCTCGGCTACGACCTGACCTGGCAGTACCTGGGCAACCGCGAGCACATCGTCCAGCTGAACTACGCGAACATCCTGGAGCGGCGCCATTACGGCGGTGCGGTGGCGGTTCCCGGCGCGCCCTCGCATGCCACGGCGCACGACCAGGTGCTGACGGCCACGTACACCTTCCGGCAAAGCTATGGCATCAGCGCCACCCATCTGATGAGCACCGGCTCGCGCGATCCGGTGCGTTATGGACCGCCGGGCGACCCGGCCACGACCAGCAACCTGTTCAGCCTGTACTGGACGCCGTGGGGCAAGGACGACGCCTGGACCACCGCCGCCAACCTCAAGCTGGCGGTCAGCTGGTTCCGCTTCACCCGGTTCAATGGCCGCCGTTCCAACATTTTCGGCGCGCCGCCGGGTACGCCGGGCACGGACGCGTCGGACCTGGACGCGTTCTTCGTTTCCGCCAGCGTCATGTTCTAGCGCGGCATGCCACGGGCGAGCGCAAGCGAAACATCGGGAGTGCAACGTGACCAAGCTGTTCCAGCGGCGCCGCCTGCCGCTCATCGCCGTGGGTTGGCTGCTGCTGGGCCCGCTCGCGGGCCCGCGGCCGGTGCTCGCCGGCGACGCCGACGCGGGCAGGGACGTGTTCCGTTCCGAATGCAGCGAATGCCACAGCATCCGCGCGGGACGCAACAAGAAAGGGCCCAGCCTGGCCGGCATCGTCGGGCGCCATGCCGGCGCGCTGCCGGACTACCGCTATTCGGACGCGCTCGAACGCGCGGACTGGACATGGACGCCGGACAAGCTGCAGTGGTACCTCTCGCAGCCGGCGAAGCAGGCCAATCCGGGTACGAAAATGAAATACGATGGCCTGGATGACGCCGAGCAGCGCGACGATCTCATCCGCTTCCTGGGCACGGTGCACTGACCGGGGCCAGGGCCGGCTCGTTGCGTTTTCGCGGCCGGGCCGTGTGTTGCCGGTCGGTCTCGCTGCACTTGCGCTGGCGCTCCCTCGCGCTCCGCTGCATGCCCAGGCCGCCCCGTTCGGCGGCACGGTGGCGCTGACCTCGCAACTGGTCGATCGCGGCCTGCCGCTCACCTCCACCCGGCCGGTCCTGCAGGGCGAGCTGCGCTGGGATGCGCCGAGCGGCTGGTCCTTCGGCGTGGCGGCGGCCAGCGAGCTGCGTTCGACGCGGCTGGCCGAAAGCTTGCTGCACGTGGCGTATTCCTGGCCCTTGTCGACCAACTGGCAGATGCAGGCGAGTGCCCTCTACTACGACGCCCCCCGGCGCGAACGCGCGCGCGGCTATCGGCGGGCGGAGGCCGACCTGGCGTGGATCTACCGCGACATCCTCACCCTCAACCTGGCCGCGCGGCGCCCGGTCGGCAGCCCCGACGCACGCACCAACCCGGTGGCCGAGGCCAACCTGCGCTGGCCACTGACACGCCATGTCTCGCTGCTGGCGGGGGCCGGCGTGGCGCGGTTCCAGCGGGGCTACGGCTATTACCGCTACTACGGCGAAGGCTCGGCGTATTACCGTTACGGCCAGGCCGGACTGGCGTGGAGCGGGGACCGCTGGCGTGTCGAGCTCGACCGCATCGCCACCGACGATGCACCCCGCGCCCGGCGCGGCACCGGCGGCCTGTCGCCCTGGATGGCCACGGTGTCCTGGTCGTTCTGACATCCCTGGAGCAACCTTTTCCGCCCGCATGGGCACCTACCGGGCAAATGGCCGCCTTCGCACCGGAGCCTGAGCCGTCCCATGAACGACACCGACACCCACGACGACGACACCGACCGCATGCTGCTCCAGCGCATGGCCGCGGGCGATCGCGGCGCACTGGCGGTGCTCTATCGCAGTTACCACGGCCGGCTGTGCCGCTTCCTGTCGCGGCTGACCCGACGGCCGGACGTGATCGAGGAAGTCATCAACGACTGCTTCTGGATCGCCTGGCAGAAAGCCGCCGGCTTTCGCGGCGACTCGCGCGTGTCGACCTGGATCATGGGCATCGCCTACCGCTGCGGGCTGAAGGCCCTGCGCCAGCACGGCGATGAGCCGATCGAGGACGACCCGGTGCGCGACGAGCGCGCCTCCGCGCACGACCCCGGCGATGACCGCGAATTGCGCGACTGGCTCGCCAAGGGCCTGGAACGTCTGTCGGTCGACCAGCGCGTGGTGGTCGAGCTGGTCTACGGCGTGGGCCACAGCCTCGACGACGTGGCGGTCATCATGCAATGCCCGGTGGGGACGGTGAAGGCGCGTCTTTTCTATGCGCGGGTGAAACTGCGCAACGTGCTGCCGGCGCTGGCGGGCGAATCGATCACGCATCAAGAGAACATGCCATGACCTTTCCGAACAGGTGCGCCCGTGCCTGGGAGGCCATGCCCTGGGTTTTGCAGGGCAACGCGACACCGCAAGACAATGAGTGGCTGGCCGATCACCTCGCACACTGCGAGGCCTGCCGCACCGAATTCGAACAGCAGAGCCGGCTGCGGCTGGCGCTGACGCTGCCGGCCGAGGTCGGGCTCGACCCCAACGCGGGGCTCGATCGCCTGATGGCGCGGCTGGACCAGCCCGAACCGGCGGAGGTTTCGCGGCCCGCGCGCGCCAGCCCCTGGCTGAGCCGGGCGCTGGTCGCGGCGGTGCTGGTGCAGGCGGTCGGCATCGGCATCCTCGGCGCGAAGCTTTGGTCGGAAAACCCGGTGCCGGTCTACCGCACGCTGAGCCAGGACATCGCGCCGGTGGCGCGGGGTTCGATCCACGTGGTGCCCGATGCCGGCATGAAACTGGCCGACTGGGACGCGCTGCTGCGCGGCCTGGACCTGAAGGTGGTCGACGGGCCCAACGATGTCGGCGCCTACACGGTAGTGGCGGCCCGTGGCTCGGCGCAGGACACGCTCGAGCGCCTGCGCGCAGCACGCGGCATCCGCCTGGCCGAGCCCGCCGACGCCCGGCCATGACATTGCGCAACGCCGGTGTGTTCGTGCTGGCCGCACTCGCGCTCGGCCTGGCCGGCTGTGCGTCGACGAGGCGCGTGGCGCGCGCGCAGGGCGATGTCGCCACGACGACTGGCGTCGCCTCGATGGACAGCGGGCGCGACATCGTCCTGGCCGTGGCCAATCCGCTCGATCCGCCGCCGATGCATGCCGGTTCGAGCCTGCTCGGCTACGCGGCGCCGGCGCATTACGGCGCCGGGCGGCGCGCCTCGGCCATGCTGACCGACCTCCAGCAGCATTACGGCTGGACGGAAGTCGCCGGCTGGCCGATCAGGGCGCTCAAGCTCTACTGCATCGTGCTGCAGCCGCCGCCGGGCACCACCCGCGAGGCGATGCTGCAGGCGCTGGCGAAAGACGGGCGCGTGGCACTGGCCGAACCGCTGCACGAGTACGACACCTATGCGGACCAGTCCGCGCAGCCGCAGCGCTACAACGATCCCTATGCGGACCTGCAGCGCGGCTTCGTCGAGACGGACGCCGCGCTCGCGCACAGCGCGAGCCAGGGGCAGGACACGCGCGTCGCCGTGGTCGACACCGGCGTGGACGTTGCCCATCCGGACCTCGAGGGGCGCGTGGTCGCCACGCAGAACCTGGTCAACGACGACGCGCGGGCCTTTCGCGAGGACCGCCACGGCACCGAGGTGGCCGGGATCATCGCGGCGACCGCCAACAATCGGCAGGGCATCGTTGGCATCGCGCCCGATGCGGCGATCAGCGTGTACAAGGCCTGCTGGTACGCCGGCGCGGACGCCCGCGGCGCGCGCTGCAACTCCTTCACTTTGGCCAAGGCGCTGGCGGCGATCATCGACACCGATACCCGCGTCATCAACCTGAGCCTGGGCGGCCCGGCCGATCCGTTGCTGGGGCAATTGCTCGGGCAATTGCTGGAAGAAGGACGCATCGTGGTGGCGGCACTGCCGCCGAGCGGCAACCTGGGCGGCTTTCCCGACGGCACACCCGGCGTGCTGGTGGTGCGCGTCACCGCCGACACGCCCGCGCCGGCCGGCGTGCTCGGTGCGCCAGGACACGACATCCTCAGCACCGAACCGGGCGGGGGCTACGACTTCAGCTCAGGCTCCTCGATGGCCGCCGCGCACGTGAGCGGCATCGTCGCGTTGCTGCTTTCCCTCGATCCACGGCTGAGCGCGCAGGCGGTGCACCGGATCCTGCTCGACAGCAGCAAGCACACGCCCGGAGGACTGCAGGTGGACGCCGCGGCAGCCGTCGCGCGGCTGCGGCGTTGAGCCCAACAAAGCGCGCGCGCCGTGCGCCTGCGCCTGCGCTTCACCGCGAGGGTGGGCACGCACAGGTGCGCTCCTGCAAGGACACTTGCGGCTACAACGGCGTGAGGTTGGCGTAGGCGGCGACCAGCCACTTGCTGCCGCTGCCGGCGAAGTTGACCTGCAGCCGCGTGTGCGCACCGCTGCCTTCGGCGCTGACCACCACGCCCTCGCCGAAGCTCGGGTGGCTGACGCGCTGGCCGAGCTTGACCGGCAGGTCTTCCTGCAGCGAGGCGGGCTCGGTGTAGCGGCCGGCGTACATCGGCCGGCTGACCTGCACGCGCGGGCGCACTTCATCGACCAGATCCGGCGGCATCTCGGCCAGGAAGCGCGAGGGACGGGCGAGCATCTCGGTGCCGTGCATGCGGCGCGATTCGGCGTGGGTGACCACCAGCCGTTCGCGTGCGCGGGTGATGCCGACGTAGGCGAGGCGGCGTTCCTCCTCCAGCCGGCTCTCGTCCTCGGTCGAACGCTGGCTGGGAAACAGGCCTTCCTCCATGCCGACCAGGAACACCAGCGGGAACTCCAGGCCCTTGGCCGAATGCAGCGTCATCAACTGCACGCAGTCGTCCCAGGCTTCGCCCTGGCCTTCGCCGGCCTCGAGCGCGGCGTGGGAGAGGAAGGCGGACAGTTCGGTGAGGCCTGCCTCGACGTCTTCGGGAGTCATGGCGAAGCGGCTGGCGACGTTGACCAGCTCGTCCAGGTTTTCAACGCGCGCTTCGCCGTTGCCGCGGCTGTCCTTTTCGTAGTGATCGCGCAGGCCGGTGTGGGTGATGGCATGGTCCATCTGCTCGGCGAGGGTGAGGCCGCTTTGATCTGCCTCCCCTCCGGGGAGAGGGTTGGGTGAGGGGCCGTTCGGAGCGGCGACTTCCGGCAAGCCCGACCCCTCACCCCAGCCCTCTCCCCGGAGGGGAGAGGGAGCGAAGGCCTTGGCCATCTGGTCGATCAGCGCCAGGAAGGCTTTCACCGCGTTCTTCGCGCGGCCAGCCAGCTCGCGCCCGTCGGTCAACTCGCCCAGCGCCGCTTCCCACATCGAGCTGCCCTCGGCCCGCGCGCGGCGGCGCAGCACGTCCAGCGTGCGGTCGCCGATGCCGCGCGGCGGAGTGTTCACTGCGCGCTCGAAGGCAGCGTCGTCGTGCCGGTTGGCGGTCAGGCGCAGGTAGGCGAGAGCGTCCTTGATCTCGGCGCGCTCAAAGAAGCGCAGGCCGCCGTAGACGCGGTAGGGAATGCTGCGCTGGCTGAGCTGTTCCTCGAAGTTGCGCGACTGCGCGTTGGAGCGGTACAGGATCGCGCAGTCCTTCGCGCTGCCGTGCTCGTTGACGTATTCGCGGATGCGCTCGATCACGAAGCGCGCCTCGTCCTGTTCGTTGTAGGCGGCATAGAGCGCAATGCGCTCGCCGTCCTCCCCCGCGGTCCACAACTGCTTGCCCAGCCGGCCGCCGTTGCGCGCGATCACGCTGTTGGCAGCCTTCAGGATCGTGGCGGTCGAGCGGTAGTTCTGCTCCAGCTTGATCGTGCGCGCGCCGGGGAAGTCACGCAGGAACTGCTGCATGTTCTCCACCTTCGCGCCGCGCCAGCCATAGATCGACTGGTCGTCGTCGCCGACGGCGAACACCTTGCCGACGTTGCCGGCCAGCACGCGGATCCATGCGTACTGCAGCGCGTTGGTGTCCTGGAACTCGTCAATCAGCAGGTGGCGCCAGCGCTGCTGGTAATGCTCCAGCACGGCGGGGTTCTTCAGCCACAGCTCGTGCGCGCGCAGCAGCAGTTCGGCAAAGTCGACCAGGCCGGCGCGTCGGCAGGCATCTTCATAAGCCTGGTAGATCGGCACCAGCGTGCGGGTGACCGGGTGGTTGCCGTGTTCGATGGTGTCCGGGCGCTTGCCCTCGTCTTTCCAGCCGTTGATCTGCCAGGTCGCTTGGCGCGGCGGGAACTTTGCCTCGTCCAGTCCAAGGCCCGCGACGACGCGTTTGACCAGCCGCTGCTGGTCATCGGCATCGAGGATCTGGAAACCTTCCGGCAGACCGGCCTCGCGCCAATGCCGGCGCAACAGGCGGTGGGCGATGCCATGGAAGGTGCCGACGGTGAGGCCGGTGGTGCCGCCGGGGATCAGCGAATCCAGCCGCGCGCGCATCTCGCCGGCGGCCTTGTTGGTGAACGTGACCGCCAGGATGGCCCACGGCGGCACGCGCTCGACCTGGGTCAGCCAGCCGATGCGGTGGGTCAGCACGCGGGTCTTGCCGGAGCCGGCGCCGGCCAGCACCAGGTAGTGGCCGGGCGGGGCGCAGACGGCTTCGCGCTGCGCGTCGTTCAACGAGTCGATCAGGTACGAAACATCCATCGACCCATTGTACCGGCGCCGGTCAAGTGCGCCGCGCGAACGCGGCGCGGCAGGGGATCATCCCTTCTTGACGAAACCGCCGATGGTTAGCAAACCGCCGACCACGATGCCCGCGATGCCCACCCACTGCGGCACCGCCTTCTCGTGCGTGGCCGAGATCTTGGCCGGCCCCAGCTGGGCCACGGTATCGGTCTGCGAATAGCTGCCGTTGCCAAGGGTCACCCAGATGCCCGCGACCAACAGGATGATGCCGACGATGATGAGTCCTGCACGCATGAGCCGCCTCCTCGTTTGAGTTCGGCCGATCTTAGCGGGCTCGGCCGTGAACGGGCGAAAAAAAGCCCCGAAGGCTAGGGGGAACCTTCGGGGCCGGGGTTGGATGCGAAGCCCAGGGGAGAGGTTCGCATCCGGATGACCCGCTCAGGGAGGTGGACGGGTCGGTGGATGCCGTTGCGTGCATCCGGAACATTGGATGCGTCCGGGGTAGGAAAGTTTCAAGGAGCCCGCCGGCGAGGACCGGAACAGGTCAGGGTTCGTTCATTCGCAAGATCCTGCTCCGCTGCCGTTGGGGAGGAGCAGATTCGGCCAGACGCATTTTTAACTGTCACGCGAGCCCCGGTCCTCAGCCAACCCTCTCCCCGGACGCAGAGGACTCGAAAGCAGGTTGCTAGTGCGCCTGCTCCCAGTTCGACCCGACGCCAACGTCCACGACCAGCGGCACGGCCAGCTCGGCGGCGCCGGACATCCGCTCGATCACCGCCTGGCGCATCGTGTCGACGGCATCTTCCTGCACCTCGAAGACCAGTTCGTCGTGCACCTGCATGAGCATGTGCGCGTCGGTGCGATCGCGGAGATAGGAACCCATGGCGATCATCGCGCGCTTGATGATGTCTGCCGCGCTGCCCTGCATCGGCGCGTTCACCGCCGCCCGCTCGGCGCCGGAACGCAGCGCCTGGTTGCGGGCCTTGAGGTTCTCCAAGTAGAGCCGCCGCCCGAAGATGGTTTCCACGTAGCCGTCCCGATGGGCCTGCTCGCGGGTGGCGTCCATGAAGGCGCGCACGCCGGCGAAGCGCGAGAAGTAGCGCGCCATGTAGTCGCTCGCCTCGCCGCGGTCGATGCCCAGCTGCCGCGCCAGGCCGAATGCGCTCATGCCGTACATCAGGCCGAAGTTGATCGCCTTGGCGGCGCGGCGCTGGTTGAGCGTGATGTCCTCGGGCGCCACGCCGAACACTTCGGCGGCGGTAGCGCGGTGCACGTCGCCGCCGCTCTTGAAGGCGCGCAGCAACGCTTCGTCGCCAGACAGGTGCGCCATGATGCGCAGCTCGATCTGCGAGTAGTCGGCCGCCATCACCAGCCAGCCCGGCGGCGCGATGAAGGCCGCGCGGATGCGCCGGCCCTCGTCGGTGCGCACCGGGATGTTCTGCAGGTTCGGATCGGAGGAGGAAATGCGCCCGGTCGCCACCGCGGCCTGGTGGTAACAGGTGTGCACGCGGCCGGTGCGCGGGTTGACCATCTGCGCCAGCTTGTCGGTATAGGTGGAACGCAGCTTGGCCAGGCCGCGGTAGTCCAGGATCAGTCGCGGCAGCGCGTGGTCGTCGGCGATCGCCTCCAGCGCCTCCTCGTTGGTCGAGGGCTGGCGCTTGGGCGTCTTGAGCTTCGCGCGCAAGCCCAGCTGGTCGAACAGGATCGCCTGCAGCTGCTTCGGCGAGTCCAGGCTGAACGCGCAGCCGGCCTCGGCGTAGGCCTGCTGCTGCAGCTCGTGCATGCGCTTGCCCAGCTCCTGGCTCTGCTTGCGCAGTTCGTCGATGTCGATCAGCACGCCCTTGCGTTCCATCCCGGCGAGGATGGGTGCGAGCGGCACCTCGATCTCCTCGTAGACACGCTTGAGCGCCGGCACGGAGTCGAGCATCGGCTGCAGCGCCTCGTGCAGCCGCAGGGTGATGTCGGCGTCCTCGGCGGCGTAGCGGCAGGCGGTGTCCAGGTCGACCTGCGAGAACGGGATCTGCTTGGCGCCCTTGCCGGCGACGTCTTCGTACCGGATGGTCTGGTAGTTGAGGTAGCGGCTGGCCAGCGAATCCATGTCGTGGCGCGTGGCGGTGGCGTTCCAGATATAGGAGGCCAGCATCGAATCGTGCTGCAGGCCCTGCACGCTGATGCCGTAGTGCGACAGCACGTTGATGTCGTACTTCGCGTGCTGGCCCAGCTTCGGCCGCGAGGGATCCTCGAACAGCGGCTTGACCGCATGCAGCACCTGTTCGCGATCCAGTTGCCATGGCGCGCCGGGGTAATCGTGCGCGACCGGGATGTAGCAGGCCTTGCCGGACTCCACCGCGAAGGACAGGCCGATCAGCTCGGCGCGCATGGCGTCGATGTCGCTGGTTTCGGTGTCGAAGGCGATCAGCGGCGCGTCGCGCAGCTGCTGCAGCCAGTGCTCGAAGCGCTCCGGCGAGGTGACCAGCTCGTAGTCGCCGGGCTTCGCGGCAGCAGGCGGCGGCGTGGCTGGTGCGGAAGCGGCCGCCGCGGCCGGCGCGGGACCCGGTTCGCCGAGCGTTTCGGCGTCCAGTTCCCTGAGCGCCGCCTTGAATTCGTAGCGGGTGAAGAGCTCGCGCAACGTGGAGGTTTCGCGCTCTCGCAAGGTGAGATCGGTCGGGCCGTGCTCGAGTTCAAGGTCGGTGCGGATGGTGACCAGCTCGCGCGAAAGCGGCAGCTTGGGCAGCGCTTCGCGCAGGTATTCACCGATCTTGCCCCCGATTTTGTCGGCGTTGGCGATCACGCCGTCCAGCGTGCCGTACTCGGCCAGCCACTTGGCTGCGGTCTTGGGGCCGCACTTGGTCACGCCAGGTACGTTGTCGATGCTGTCGCCGGTGAGCGAGAGGAAGTCGACGATGCGTTCCGGCGGCACGCCGAACTTGTCGGTGACGCCGGTGATGTCCAGCGTGGTGCTGGTCATCGTGTTGATCAGCTTGACGTGCGGGCCGACCAGCTGGGCCAGGTCCTTGTCGCCGGTGGAGATCGTCACGTCGATGCCCTGCGCCGCGGCCGCCAGCGCCAGCGTGCCGATCACGTCGTCGGCCTCCACGCCGGGCACGCACAGGATCGGGAAACCGAGCGCGCCGACGATCGCCATCATCGGCTCGACCTGCGCGCGCAGGTCGTCGGGCATCGCCGCGCGGTTGGCCTTGTACTCGGCGTAGATCTCGTCGCGGAACGTGCGCCCGGGCGCGTCGCAGACGAAGGCCAGGTACTCCGGCTGCGCTTTCAGCGTCGCGCGCAGCATGTTGACCACGCCGAACAGCGCTCCGGTCGGTTCGCCGCGCGCGTTGGTCAGCGGCGGCAGCGCATGGAAGGCGCGGTAGAGGTAGGAGGAGCCGTCGATCAGGATGAGCTGTGCCATCGGACCATTCTCGCACGCGTGCCATGAGGTCGCGGTTCACCGGGCCGCGCCAGGGCCGCTGCTATGCTCGCGGCACACATCCCCGGACCCGAAGCCATGAAGCTCTCCGCCGCGCTCGTTTTCGTCCCCGCGCTCCTGGCCGCGCCTGCTTTTGCCCAGTCCACCCCGCCGCCGGTGAACGTGCCGCCGCCGCCGGGGATGAACGATCCGGGCGTCAAGGCGACCGCGCCGGCGCCGGCCCAGAAGCCGGCTGCGACGCCGGCGCCGGCCAATACCTCGCTGCTGCCGCGCAAACCCGCGCCGATCCGCTCGGGCGAGCCGATGCCCGAGGTCAGCGTGCATCAGCAGGGTGAGAACGTGGTGCAGGAATACCGCCGCAGCGGCCAGCTCTACATGGTGGTGGTCACGCCGCCGAACGGCATCGCGCAGACCTACATGGTCGACCCGAGCGGCCGGCTGGTCGACGAGCACGGCCAGAAGCCGACGCGCCCGGTGATGTACAAGATCCTGGAGTGGGGCAAGTCCAAGCCCGCGCCGGCGTCCTCCACGGGTGACTGATCCGGCCATGGACCCGCGCCAGAGCTGGCTGCTGTTCGCGCTGGGCTCGGCGTTCTTCGCGGCGCTCACCGCGCTGTTCGGCAAGCTTGGCGTGGCCGGGATCAACTCCAACCTGGCCACCTTCATCCGCACGCTGGTGATCCTCGCCGTCACCGCCGGCATCCTTAGCCTGCGCGGCGAGTGGGCTCGCCCGGCGGGACTGCCGTGGCACAGCTGGATGTTCCTGGTCCTCTCCGGCGTGGCCACCGGTCTGTCGTGGCTTTGCTACTACCGCGCACTGCAGCTCGGACCGGTGAGCAAGGTCGCGCCGATCGACAAGCTCAGCGTGGCGATGGTGATCGTGCTCGGGCTGGTGTTCCTGGGCGAGAAGCCGAGCGCGCCGATGCTGGTCGGCGGGGGGCTGATCGTCGCCGGTGCCGTTGTCATCGCGTTGTTCTGAACATCGCGATGGCCGCTCCTGCAAGGGGATTCTCGGGCTAACCGTCCAGCTCGGGGTAATGGCGGAAGATGCCCTGGTCGTTGAACGGCAGGCGTCGCGGCGAAGCGAGGTAGGCGGCGATGCGCGGGCGTTGCGCAATCTCTTCGGCCAGCGCGCACAGTCGCGGCAGATCCTTGCGCAGGCCGCGCATGGTGTTGGGGAATGCGTAGTCCAGGCCGGCCATCAGCTGGAACAGCGACAGGTCGACGTAGGAGTGCTCGCCCAGCGCGTGGCGGCCATCCGAGCGCGCCAGCACCTGCTCGAAATAGCCCAGGTACTTCGGCAGCCGGTGCTTGCGCAGGTCGGCGGCGCGGCGTTTCGCTTCCTGCCGCTGGTCCTCGTAGTAGAGGCTGGCGGCGATGGGATGGTGGCTGTCGTGGATCTCCGCCACCAGGTCGGCGATGGTCAGCTGCAGCTGGTTGGCGTGGATGCGCCGCGCCTCGCCCTCGGGCACCAGCCGCAGGTGCTGGCCCAGGTAGGCCAGGATGGCGGCGGTCTGCGCGATCAGCAGGTGACCGGCGCGGAGGAAGGGTGGGGCGAAGGGCAGTGCGTCCTCGGTGCTCTCGCCGCTGAGGAAGGGATCCATCACCGCATCGCCGCGATGGCGGGCGACGTCGATGTAGTCCGCGCCGGCATCTTCCAGTGCGAGGCGGACGAACTCGCCGCGCCCCTGGATGCCGGTCCAGTAGTAAAGCTCGTAGGTCATCGCTTGGCCTCCGCGTATAGGCCAAGCCTCGCAATCGATACCACAAGGCGCCGTGAGGGCGCACAATCGGCACCCGTATGGACCAGGCCCGGTTCGAAGCGTCGCTCGCCGGCGGCATGCCGCCCGCCGGCCTGTCCGACCATCTGCAGCCGCTGTGGTGGCTGGGCCACGGCGAGCCCGAGCGTGCGCACCATCTGGTGCAGCTGCTGGATGACTCCGGCGCCGCCGCGATCCACGCGCACGTGCACCGGCTCGAAGGCGATCTGGACAATGCCCGCTACTGGTATGGGCGGGCCGGGCTGCCGTTCTGCAACGATGCTCCGGAGCAGGAGTGGCGGCGGTTGGTGCAGCGCTTCGTGTAGTTTCCTCTTCGTCCGTGAGAAGGCGACGCGCAGCGACGGATGAGGGTTCGATCTCGCCGCGGAACGCGTTCGCCCGGACCCTCGCCACGAACCCCTGTCCCGGCGGGAGAGGGGTTCCAAAACTCAATGGCGGAAGTGCCGCACGCCGGTGAACACCATCGCCATGTCGTGCTCGTCCGCCGCGGCGATGACCTCGGCATCGCGCATCGAGCCGCCGGGCTGGATGACCGCCGCGATGCCCGCCTCGGCCGCCGCATCGATGCCGTCGCGGAACGGGAAGAAGGCGTCCGAGGCCATCACCGATCCGCGCACTTCGAGCTTCTCGTCGGCCGCCTTGATGCCGGCGATCTTCGCGCTGTACACACGGCTCATCTGGCCGGCGCCGATGCCGATGGTCTGCCGGTTCTTCGCGTAGACGATCGCGTTGGACTTGACGAACTTGGCCACCTTCCAGGCGAAGATCAGGTCGTCGATCTGCTCGGGCGTGGGCGCACGCTTCGTGACGACCTTGAGGTCGGCCGCGCCGATCATCCCGGTGTCGGCGGTCTGGATCAGCAGGCCCGAGCCCACGCGCTTGACGTTCATGCCCGGGTGCGGAGCGCGCAGGTCGCCGTCGGCCGGCGCCGGGATTTCCAGCACACGCACGTTGCCCTTTTTCGCGAACGCCTTCAGTGCCTCGTCGGCATAACCCGGCGCCAGCACCACCTCGACGAACTGGCGCTCGACGATGGCGCGCGCGGTGGCACCGTCGACCTCGCGGTTGAACGCGATGATGCCGCCGAAAGCCGAGGTCGGATCGGTCTGGAACGCAAGGTCGTAAGCCGTGCCGATGCCGTCCAGGCTCACCGCCACGCCGCACGGGTTGGCGTGCTTGACGATCACGCAGGCCGGCTTGACGAAGCTGCGCACGCATTCCCACGCCGCGTCGGCGTCGGCGATGTTGTTGAACGACAGTTCCTTGCCCTGCAACTGGCGGAAGGTCGCGAGCGTACCCGGCGCCGGATACAGGTCGCGATAGAACGCGGCGCTCTGGTGCGGATTCTCGCCATAGCGCAGGTCCATGAGCTTGACGAAGCGGCCGTTGGCCTGGCCCCCGAAGGCTTCGTGGCCGGCGATCGCGTCGTGCGCTTCGTTGAGCTTGAGGGACGAGAGATAGTCGCTGATCGCGCCGTCATAGTCGGACACGCGGTTGAACGCGGCCACCGCCAGCTTGAAGCGGCTGGCGCGTGAAAGGCCGCCGTCGCGCTCGATCTCGGCGAGCGCCTCCTCGTATTGTTCCGGCGCGGTCAGAACGGCAACGTCTGCCCAGTTCTTCGCCGCCGAACGCAGCATCGCCGGGCCGCCGATGTCGATGTTCTCGATCGCCTGCTCCAGCGTGCAGCCGGGCTTGGCGACGGTCTGCTCGAACGGATAGAGGTTGAGCACCAGCAGATCGATCGGCGCGATGCCGAGTTCGGCCATCACCGCGTCGTCGGTTCCGCGCCGGCCGAGCAGGCCGCCATGCACCTTCGGATGCAGCGTCTTGACGCGGCCGTCCATGATCTCGGGGAAGCTGGTCAGCTCGCTGACGTCGGTCACCGCGATACCGGCTTCGCGCAGCGCCTTGGCGCTGCCGCCGGTGGAAAGCAGTTGCACGCCCTTGGCGGCAAGGCGCCGGCCGAGTTCGATCAGCCCGGTCTTGTCGGAGACGCTGAGCAGGGCGCGGCGGATCGGGGTGACGGCGGGCATGGCGGCTTCCAGGGTGGGGGAAGCCGTCGATTATAACGCGGGCGGGAGGGCATGTCGTTTTGGACGGCCAAACGTCCAAACGCACGCGAACGGGTTTGCATGGAAACCCGATTGCGGGCGATACCTTTTCGCGATTCCCCTAACGGCGACGCCCACATGCGGGCTCCCACGGGGGAACAAGGGATTACAGCAGGCCGTGCGCGGAGAGCTTCTTGCGCAGCGTGGCGCGGTTGATGCCCAGCACGGCCGCGGCGCGGCTCTGGTTGCCGTCATGGAACGCCAGCACTTCGCGCAGCAGCGGTCCTTCGACTTCACGGATCACCAGTGCGTGCAGGCCTTCGTCGCATTCGGTGTCGCCAATGTCGGCCAGGTAGCGGCGCACGGTACGGCTGACGCACTCGCCCAGCGCGCTCTGCGACGACTGGGGCTCCCGGATGGCCTCGTTGACAGGCAATCGGACGGCGTTCACAGGCAGTACCTCACGAGCGACGCGGCGGCTGCGTGGCCGCTGCAAGGGTGGTGGTGGATCTCGCCGGCATGGCGCGCTTGGCATGCGATGACCGCATGCGCGAGGGGGCGAGTGTACCGGCGACGGCCGATAATTTTAAGTGCTGGCGCCCGCGACTTTTCGTTTCATTCGAAACCGAATTCGAATGCGACCGCGCGATTGCCGGGGTCGGCGACTTCGATCAACAGCGCTGCACTGGCGCCAGGCGCCAGGCCGGCGCGCAGCACCGCGTCATCGTCCAGGTATTCGGACGGGTGCAGGCGGCGCATCGCCACGCGGTGTCCATCGGCGTCGGAGAGCGTCAGCGAAACCACCGGGTAGGGCTGCGCGAACGGTGCGTCGTTGCGGACGTTGGCGCTGATCATCAACGCGCCGGGCACGCTGGGATGCGCCTGCACGTCGCGTGCGACCAGGTGCAGGCGATGCACGTCGCGAACCAGCGGCAGCTGGCAGCCCAGCGAGGTACAGGCCTGGCGCAACCACGCACCGATGGACGGGTTTGCGATCAGCACGTCGCGCTTGGCCCAGGCCACCTGCGCCGCCAGCAACAGCGCCAGCAGCATGCAGGTGAGCAGCCATGGCCAGCGTCGCGGGCGCTGGCGCGGGGCGCGCCGTTCGTTGACGAAGCGCGGGGTGAACGCGGGCGCCGCCGGCGCCGGTTCGACGGCGGCGACGGGCACGTCTTCGCGCGGACGGTAGATCGCCACGTCGAGCTTGGGTGCTTCTTCGGAGCGGGTGGTGCCCGGGAGCTGCCGGAAGGGTTCGGGCGGCAACTGGTCGGCGAGCGTGTCCAGCGCGTCGAACAGGGTTTCGCAATTGCCGCATATCACCGCCCCGCGCGCATGCGCCAGCACGCTCGCGTCGAGCGAGAAGACCGTGCGGCAGTCGGGGCACTGGGTGTACATGCCGGCAAGAGTAAAGGGAAAGCCGGCGTTTGTCGGAGCGCAAGCGCACGTTGCACGATGCGATAAGGAGCAATGGCCCGGCTGACGCGTTGTTCCCTGCCTAACCTCCCCCTCGCCGCGGGGAAAGGATCAGGTGTGGCGACGGTGGCCGCTGATGCGGATCCAGTCCTCGCGCGCGTCCACGCGCAGGTCGTCGAACCATTCGGCGTAGCGCGCCAGCAGCTCGTCCTGCTGACCGGCCAGGATGCCGGAGATGGCAAAGGGCGCGCCGCTCTTGCAGGCGGCGGCGAACGTCGGGGCGAGCTCGGCGAGCGGGCCGGCCAGGATGTTGGCGACGAAGACGTCGGCCGGCGCCTTCGGTTCCTCGCCGGGCAGGAAGACGGCGAGCCGATCGGCCACGCCATTGCGTTCGGCGTTGTCGTTGGAAGCGGTCAGCGCCTGCGGATCATTGTCGACACCGGTCGCGCCGGCGGCGCCGAGTTTGAGCGCGGCAATGGCGAGAATGCCCGAGCCGCAGCCGTAGTCGGTGGCCTGCTTGCCGGCCAGGTCGAGGTGGTCGAGCCATTCCAGGCACAGCGCGGTGGTCGGGTGGGTGCCGCTGCCGAAGGCCAAGCCGGGGTCCAGGCGCACGACCACGATCTCCGGGTCGGCGGGCGGCTCGATGTTCCACGGGTAGATCCACAGCCGTCGGCCGAACGGCATCGGCTTGAACTGGTCCATCCAGGCGCGTTCCCAGTCCTGGTCGCCGACGTCGCGAAAGGCGAGCTGGTCCGGTTCGAGCCAGGGCAACAGTTCGCCCAGCGCCTCGACCAGCCCGCGGCGGTCGGTGCCGGCCTCGAACAGCGCGTCCAGCGTGAGCGTGGGCCACAACGGAAGCTCGCCCACGCCCGGCTCGAAGATCGCCTGTTCGTCGGGCGTCTCGGCGTCGGCATCGCGCAGGGTGATCGACAGGGCGCCGAGGTCTTCCAGGGCTTCCTCCACGCGCGGTTGCTGTTCGGCGCGGAGGGTGAGGGCGAGTTCGAGGAAGGGCATGGGGAGTTCTTGCAGGGGTGTGTCAAAACGAGCGCGGCGCCATTCCGATGCCGCCGGAATGACGCCGCCTGTTCGCCGCGTACTGCTGGCGAGGTTGGCTTACTCGCCGCTGGCCTTCTGTTCCTTCTGCTCGGCCATGCGCTTTTCCAGGTAATGGATGTTCTGGCCGCCGTGCTGGAAGCCGGCGTCGGCCATGATGCGCTGCTGCAGCGGGACGTTGCACTTGACGCCCTCGATCACGGTCTCGGCCAGGGCCAGGCGCATGCGGCAGATCGCGGTCTCGCGGTCGGGGCCGTAGACGATCAGCTTGCCGATCATCGAATCGTAGTTGGGCGGGATGCGGTAGCCGTCGTACAGGTGCGTATCCACGCGCACGCCCGGGCCGCCGGGTGCCTCGAAGCGCTTGACCGTGCCGGGGCTGGGCATGAAGGTGTCCGGGTCCTCGGCGTTGATGCGGCACTCGATGGCATGGCCGCGGATCTGCACGTCTTCCTGCCTGATCGAGAGCTTCTCGCCGCCGGCGATCAGCAACTGCTCGCGCACCAGGTCGATGCCGGTGATCAGCTCGGTCACCGGGTGCTCCACCTGGATGCGGGTGTTCATCTCGATGAAATAGAACCGGCCGTTCTCGTAGAGGAACTCGAAGGTGCCGGCGCCGCGGTAGCCGATGCGGATGCAGGCGTCCACGCAGACCTTGCCGATCTGCGCGCGCACTTCCGGCGTGATGCCCGGCGCCGGCGCTTCCTCGACCACCTTCTGGTGACGACGCTGCATCGAGCAGTCGCGCTCGCCCAGGTGGATCGCGTTGCCCTGGCCGTCGGCGAGTACCTGGATCTCCACGTGGCGCGGGTTCTCCAGGAACTTCTCCATGTACACCTGATCGTTGCCGAAGGCCGCCTTGGCCTCGGACTTGGTCATGGTGATGGCGTTGGCCAGGTGCGCCTCGGTGCGCACCACGCGCATGCCGCGGCCGCCGCCGCCGCCGGCGGCCTTGATGATCACCGGGTAGCCGATCTCGCGGGCGATCTTGAGGTTGGTCTCGATGTCGTCGCCCAGCGGGCCGCCGGAGCCCGGCACGCAAGGCACGCCAGCGGCCTTCATCGCGCGGATCGCCTCGACCTTGTCCCCCATCAGGCGGATAACGTCGGCGGTCGGGCCGATGAAGATGAAGCCGGACTGCTCCACCTGCTCGGCGAAATCGGCGCGCTCGGAGAGGAAGCCGTAGCCGGGATGGATCGCTTGGGCGTCGGTGATCTCGGCTGCCGCGATGATGCGCGGGATGTTGAGGTAGCTGTCGACCGAGGGCGCCGGGCCGATGCAGATCGCCTCGTCGGCCAGGCCCACGTGCTTGAGATTGCGATCGGCGGTGGAATGCACCGCAACCGTCTTGATGCCGAGGCTGTGGCACGCGCGCAACACGCGCAGCGCGATCTCGCCGCGGTTGGCAATAACGACTTTTTCTAGCATCGGATGAGTCCCGCCGGATCAGGCAATCACGAACATCGGCTGGTCGAATTCGACCGGCTGACCGTTCTCGATGAGGATCGCCTGCACGGTGCCGGAGACGTCGGCCTCGATCTGGTTGAACATCTTCATCGCTTCGATGATGCCCAGCGTCTCGCCGGCCTTGACCTGCTGGCCGACCTTGACGAAAGCGGCGGCGCCCGGCGTGGCCGAGGCATAGAAGGTGCCGACCATCGGCGCCTTCACGACATGACCGTCGGGCAGGGCGTTGGCGGCGGGCGCGGCGTCGGCGGCAACGGGTACGGCGACCGGCGCGGGAGCGGCGACCGGTGCCGCCTGCAACGCCACCGGGGCGGCGACCGCCATGCCGCCGGTCGGCACGCGCGAGAGGCGGACCACTTCCTCGCCTTCCTTGATTTCCAGTTCCGCGAGGTTGGATTCCTCGAGCAGGTCGATCAGCTTCTTGATCTTGCGCAGATCCATGGGAGTGCCTTCTTGTTCGGGGCCGCGCGGGCGGCCGGTCGGGTCTTTGAAAGGGAAAATCAGGCCGGCGCGAGCCGCTGCAGGGCGGCCTCGAGCGCCAGCGCATAGCTGTTCGCGCCGAAGCCGCAGATCACGCCCACCGCCAGGTCGGACAGGTAGGAGTGACGGCGAAACGGTTCGCGCGCGTGCACGTTGGACAGGTGCACCTCGATGAACGGGATCGCCACCGCCGCCAGGGCGTCCCGCAGGGCAATGCTGGTGTGGGTGAACGCGGCCGGGTTGATCAGGATCCAGTCGATGCCCTCGCCACGCGCCTGCTGGACGCGTTCGACCAGGGCGTGCTCGGCGTTGGACTGGAAGCTCGACAGCTGGTGCCCGGCCGCCTGCGCCTGCGCCACGAGCCGCGCGTCGATGTCCACGAGCGTGTCACGCCCGTAGACCTCCGGCTCGCGCGAGCCCAGCAGGTTGAGGTTGGGCCCATGCAGGACCAGCAGTTTCGCCACGCGACACCTTGGCAGCCAGCCGGAGCGGTCCGGCGAGGGAGCGAAGTGTGCGCGCCCCGACTTATGTTGTCCAGTTCGGCGCAGATCGGCGATGTTTGACGGAGAACTGGCGCACGAACCGTGCGTAGGCGTATGTACGCCAGCCGTTGCAGGAGCGCGCATCCATGCGCGACCGCGGGTTACCGATGCGTCGAGCGCCCGGGCGCGCACGGCGTGCGGTCCTACGGGTCTTGCTTGCCCAACCAGCGCTCAAGCGTCGCCGTATCCAGCACGCCGGCATGGCTGGCCAGCACCGTGCCGTCGGCATCGAGCAGCACGCTGTAAGGCAGCACGCTGGCGTGATCGCCCAGCTGGCGCGCGGTGTCGGGGTCCTCCAGTCGGCCGATCAGGATCGGGTAGTTGACCGGGTACGCCTTCAGGTAGGCGCTCACGTTCTCCGGCGTATCCATGGCGATGCCCACCACGGCCGGATGATCGCCGCCAAAGCGCGCCTGCGCCGCGGCCAGCGCCGGCATCTCTTTCAGGCACGGGCCGCACCAGCTGGCCCAGAAATTGACCAGCACGCGGCGACCGGCGAAGTCGGCGAGGGTGTGCGTGCGCCCGTCCAGGTCGGGCAGGTGCACGACCGGCGCCGGCTGACCGACCAAGTCCGACCCGCGCCGTTCGCGCGAAGCGTGCTGCAGCCAGCCGCCGGCTGCGGCGGCGAGCACCGCCAGGGCGAGGATCAGCCAGCTCGCGCGGGTCATCGGGGAGCCTGCTCATGATCTCCAAGTGCCCCGCGCCGGGAACTGTTTGCGCGCAGGCCAAGGAAGAACGAAGGAGTGGACGTCCGTCCACGACTGAGTGATGACGCCGGCCTGTGGGCAAACAGTTCCGGCCCGGATGGGTTGCCATCGAATGGCCGCCATGCGGCAGCGCGTGGCTTGGCCTGCCAGCCAGGCAGGCCGGCGCCACGCACTACCACCTGACGACCACTCGATGACAACGCGGGGTACTTGGAGGTCATGAGCAGGCTCCTAGCGCGCCGCCTCGGTCAGGGCTTGTTCGACCAGCCCGGAAGTGAGCACCGTCGGCAGCTTGCGTCCCTCGCCGCCACCGCGCGGGAACACCACGTACAGGGGCACGCCCGGCGAGTGGTAGTGCTCCAGGAAAGCGGCAATGGTGGGGTTGACGTCGGTCCAGTCGCCCTTCATGTAGACCGCGCCGGTCCGCTCCAGCAGCGCGCGGAAGGCGGAGGTGTCCAGCACCGTGTGCTCGTTGGCCTTGCAGGTGACGCACCAGTCGGCGGTCATGTCGACGAACACCGGGGTGCCGGCGGCACGCAGTTCGGCCAGCTTCTCCGGGCTGTAGGCGACCGTGCCGGTGTCGGCCTGTGCCGCGCGCACCGGCGGCGGCAGCTGTGCCAGTACGTACAGCGGCGCCGCGGTGGCCAGCAGCGCCAGCAGCACCGGCGCGCGCACCAGGCCGGCGCGGCCGCGGCTGCGCTCGAACCACCACAGGGTCAGCGCCAGGAACACCGCCGCGACCAGCAGCAGGCCTACCGCGTCGGCGCCGCGCTGGTTGGCGAGCACCCACGCCAGCCAGGCGGCGGTGAGATACATCGGGAAGGCCAGCAGCTGCTTGAGCGTTTCCATCCAGCGGCCCGGCCGTGGCAGCCGCCGCGCGAGTGCCGGCACGAAACCGACCGCCAGGAACGGCAGCGCCAGGCCGAGACCGAGCGCCACGAACACCAGCAGTGCGTATGCGGCCGGCGCGGCGAAGGCAAACGCCAGCGCGCTGCCCATGAACGGCGCCGTGCAGGGGCTGGCCACCACCACGGCCAGCACGCCCGTGAAGAAGTCGCCTGCCATGCCGCTGCGCGAGGCGAGCCCGGCGCCGGTATTGCCCAGCGACGCGCCGAATTGCACCAGCCCGGACATCGACAGGCCCACCACCAGCATCACCAACGCCAGCATGCCGACCAGCAGCGGCTGCTGAAGCTGCGTGCCCCAGCCCAGCGCATGGCCTGCCGAGCGCAGGGCGAGGATGCCCAGGCCCAGTGCCACGAAGCTCAGCAGCACGCCGGCGGTGTAGGCGATCGCGTGGGCCCGCGCGCGGGCCGGGCTCTCGCCGCTCTCCAGCAGGCCGACCGCCTTGATCGACAGCACCGGCAGCACGCAAGGCATCAGGTTGAGCACCAGGCCGCCGCCAAGTGCAAGCAGCAGCGCAAGCCACAGGCTGGTTTGCAGTGGGCCTTGCCCGGCGGTAGCCGGCGGAGCCTCGGGTGCGATGACCGTGGGCATGCCGGTCGCGGGTCGCGCGCCGCCGAGGTCGACGTCCAGCGCGCGCGTCATCATCGGATAGCACAGCCCGCCGTCCTGGCAGCCCTGGAAGCTGGCTTCCAGCGCCAGCCGCGTGCGGCCGCCGACGTCACCTGCGACGGTGACCGGCAGCTCCAGCTCGTTGAAGTAGACGGTGACGCTGCCGAAGTGCGGATCATCCTTACGGGTGCCGGCCGGCCACTGCGGGGTGAGCGTCAGGCCCTGGCCGTCACGCAGCTGCAGCCGGGTCTGGTCGCGGTAGAGGTAGTAGCCGGGTGGCATGGTCCAGCGCAGCAGCAGGTGGTGCGGATCCTGTGCCAGTGCCTCAAGCCTGAAGGCCTGCTCGGCCGGCAACGGGGCATCGCTGCCCGCGGAGCCATGGGTTGCGCCCAGGCTTTGCAGCGCGGCGCCGAGCGATCCGCCGCCGCTGGCGGCGGTGGCCATCGGCAGCGGCAGGTCCAGTTGCTCGGTATGCGGGGGGTAGCAGATCTTCGGATCGACCTCGTGGCAACCCTGGAACTGCACACCCAGCCGCAGCCGCGTGCTGCCTGGCGCGAGCGTGTACGGCACGCTGGCATCGATCGCGTGGTGATAGATCTCCACGTCGCCCAGGTATTCGTCGTGGTGCCTTTCGCCGTCCGGGAACGTCGGTGCGCCCAGGGTCATCCCATCGGCGGGCTTGAACTTCATGCGGCCGCGGTAGAGGTAATAGTCCGGCGCGATGTCCCAGTGCAGCTTGAGCACCCCCGGGGTGGAGGCGTCGGTGGAGAGCCGGTAGGCCTGGGTGACGGGCAGCAGGCCGTCCTCTTCCTGTGCGAACGACGGACGCGCCAGCGCGGCCAGGCAGAACAGCACCAGCAACAGCGGCAAGCGGGCGGCCAGGCGGCCGGTCATCGGGCGCATCGCGTCTCCAGCGGCACGGGGAAGGAGATCCATTATGGACCCATCGCGCCCCGGGCCTGCCGGCGTTGCGGCCTTATGTCTCCTCGACCGCCAGCGGCGAAAGCGGGCGGCGCGGACGCACCAGTCCGGTGGTGAGCGCGGTGCCCAGCAGGATCACCGCACAGCCGCCGAGCATGCGGGCAGTCACCGGTTCGTCCAGCAGCAGCGCGCCCCACAACACGCCGAAGGCGGGAATCAGGTAGGGGATCACCATGATCCGCACGGCGCCGACCCGGGCCAGCACCCAGAAGAACAGCACGTAGGCCAGCGCGGTGCACAGCACGGCCAGTCCCGCGGCCGCCAGCCACGCCTGCATCGGCGGCGCCTTGTCCGGCCAGGCCAGCACCGTCGTCGGCAGCAGCGCGAGCGCGGCGACCATGTGGCTGCCGACCGTCACCACCAGCGGTGTGACGCCGGCCAGGCGCAGGTGCGTGTAGTGCACCGCGTAGCCGTACAGCACGGTGGCCGCGACGCAGGCAAGCAGCGCGAGCCCCGCGCCCGGCGCCAACGCCAGGCTGCCCTGGGCCAGCCAGAGGATGCCGGCAAAACCGGCCACGAGCCCGGCCCCGCGCCAGGCATCCAGCCGCTGGCCCAGCCACAGCCAGCCGATCAATGCGGCGAACATCGGCGTCATGCCGTCGATGATCGAAGCCAATCCGGCCGGCAGGCTGCGCGTGGCGAAGGTGAACAGCAGGAAGGGCAGCGCCGAGTTGGTCAGGCCAACCACGGCGATCGGCCACCAATGGGCGCGCCATTCGGCCAGCCGCCGACGCGAGGCCAGCAGCGGCAGGAAGCACAGCGCTGCGCCGATGGCGCGCAGGCCCGCCAGCGGCAGCGCGCCGAAGGCGCCCGCTCCCATGCGCATGAACAGGAACGAGCCGCCCCACAGGGCGCCCAGCGACAGCAGGACGGCGAGATCGGTCTTTTTCATCTCGGGGAGCAGGGAGCGGGGAACGGGGGGGAGCCAAGTTTGCCGGGATACCACTGACAAGGGCTGTCAGCAGTCTTGCGCCGCTTCGTCAGTGGCGTCGCGGATCCAGTCCAGGTACGGAGCATGGGCGTGCGCGATGGGCACGGCGATGAGTTCGGGCAGGTCGTATGGATGCAGCGCCAGCAGGCGCGTGCGCAGGGCGTCGAAGCGCGCGTCCGTCGTCTTGATCAGCAGAAGCTGCTCGCTGTCGGTGGTGACCTCGCCCTGCCAGCGGTAGGTCGAGGCGATGCCGGGCAGGCGGTTCACGCAGGCGGCCAGACGCTCGGCCACCAGCGCCTCGGCGATGCGCCGGGCGCTGTCGGCGTCGGGACAGGTGCAGTAGCAGAGCAGGACGGAGGTGCCGGGCATGGCGCGAGATGGTAGCCCCTCTCCTGCGCGGAAATGGATCGAGGCACGGCACCGCATCCCTCCCTTTTGCCGAAAGCCTGTAGCGCTCCCGACCGATGAGCGGGCAACCCTTGAAACCCCGTCCGCACCACCCCACGTGCAGTGCCATTCGCGCTTCACCCTCTTGCAGGGGCGGATTGCGTCGCTAGAATTGGCACTCACCATCACCGAGTGCTAACAGCACCCCGGTGATCCTCACCTTCTTTCAACCCGAACTGTGGAGTCCCATCCATGAGCAAACTGCGTCCGCTGCACGATCGCGTCATCGTCAAGCGCCTGGAAGAGGAGCGCGTCTCCGCCGGCGGCATCGTCATCCCCGACAGCGCCACCGAGAAGCCGACCCGCGGCAAGGTCATTGCCGCCGGCACCGGCCGCATCCTCGAGGACGGCAACGTTCGTCCGATGAGCCTGAAGGAAGGCGACACCGTGCTGTTCGGCAAGTACGCCGGCCAGGAAATCAAGATCGACGGCGAAGAGCTGGTCTTCCTGAAGGAAGACGACATCGTCGCGGTGATCGAAGGCTGATCAGCCTCTCCCGCCCGACTCTCCGCAATCCACCCATCGAATTCGAAGGATAAAGACACATGGCAGCCAAAGAAGTCCGCTTCGGCGAAGACGCCCGCTCGCGCATCTTGAAGGGCGTGAACACCCTGGCCAACGCGGTCAAGGTCACGCTGGGCCCCAAGGGCCGCAACGTCGTGCTCGAGAAGAGCTTCGGCGCCCCGACGATCACCAAGGACGGCGTGTCCGTCGCCAAGGAGATCGAACTGGCCGACAAGTACGAGAACCTCGGCGCGCAGATCGTCAAGGAAGCCGCCTCCAAGACCTCCGACGTCGCCGGTGACGGCACCACCACCGCCACCGTGCTGGCCCAGGCGTTCATCCAGGAAGGCCTCAAGGCCGTCGCCGCCGGCATGAACCCGATGGACCTCAAGCGCGGCATCGACAAGGCCGTGGTCGCGGCCGTGGGCGAACTGAAGAAGCTCTCCAACCCGACCGCCGACGACAAGGCGATCGCGCAGGTTGGCACCATCTCGGCCAACTCCGATTCCAACATCGGCGACATCATCGCCACCGCGATGAAGAAGGTCGGCAAGGAAGGCGTGATCACCGTCGAGGAAGGCTCGGGCCTGGAGAACGAGCTGGACGTGGTCGAGGGCATGCAGTTCGACCGCGGCTATCTGTCGCCGTACTTCATCAACAACCAGGCCAGCCAGCAGGTCGAGTTGGACGATCCGTACATCCTGATCCACGACAAGAAGGTGTCGAACGTCCGCGAGCTGCTGCCCGTGCTGGAGGCCGTCGCCAAGGCCGGCAAGCCGCTGCTGATCGTCGCCGAGGAAGTCGAGGGCGAGGCGCTGGCCACGCTGGTGGTCAACACCATCCGCGGCATCGTCAAGGTCGCCGCCGTCAAGGCGCCGGGCTTCGGTGACCGTCGCAAGGCGATCCTGGAAGACATCGCGATCCTGACCAACGGCCAGGTGATTTCCGAGGAAGTGGGCCTGCAGCTGGAGAAGGCCACGATCAACGACCTGGGCCGCGCCAAGCGCGTGGTGATCACCAAGGAAAACACCACGATCATCGACGGCGCCGGCGAAGCCGAGCGCATCCAGTCGCGCATCGGCCAGATCAAGGCGCAGATCGAGGAGACTTCCTCCGACTACGACCGCGAGAAGCTGCAGGAGCGCGTGGCCAAGCTGGCCGGCGGCGTGGCCGTCATCAAGGTCGGTGCCGCCACCGAGGTCGAGATGAAGGAGAAGAAGGCCCGCGTCGAAGACGCCCTGCACGCCACCCGTGCGGCCGTCGAGGAAGGCGTGGTGCCGGGCGGCGGCGTCGCCCTGATCCGTGCGCTCAAGGCCGTCGAAGGCCTCAAGGGTGACAACGAGGACCAGAACCTCGGCATCGCGATCACCCGCCGCGCGCTGGAAGCGCCGCTGCGCGCGATCGTCGCCAACGCCGGCGAAGAGCCCTCCGTGATCCTCAACAAGGTCAAGGACGGCTCGGGCAACTTCGGCTACAACGCGGCCACCGGCGAGTTCGGCGACATGGTCGGCATGGGCATCCTGGATCCGACCAAGGTGACCCGCACCGCGCTGCAGCACGCTTCGTCGGTTGCCGGCCTGGCGATCACCACCGAGGCGATCGTGGCCGAGCTGCCGAAGAAGGACGAAGGCCACGGCGCTGCCGGTGGCATGGGCGGCGGCATGGGCGGCATGGGCGGCATGGACTTCTAAGTCCGGCTTGCACTGCAGTACTTGAGAGAACCCCGCCTCGTGCGGGGTTTTCTTTTTTTGCCGCGGGGCCATGGGAGCGCACCTGTGCGCGGCCGGGGGCGTCAACTTTTTGGGTGGGCCAGTGGTGGGCCCTCCGCGACTGGGCTCGCCTGCCGCGGGCTTCCGATCGCCTGTCGGCGGGTCACTTTTCTTTGCGGGCCCAAGGAAAAGTAACCAAAAGAAACGCCCTTGCGCAGCCCGGGGTGAGATAAGAGCCAGGCGCCATCACGCCCTGCCGGGTCGGTCTCTTGCTCATAGTGGAGCTGCCGCCGCTTTACCGACGGGCGCTCGGGAGCCGGGGCAAGAGAGGGTACGCGCGAGTTGTGCGGGTGGCACGCGCCTGGCTCCCTCTCCTGTCCGGGAGAGGGTCGGGTTGAGGGGCGGGGCTGGCGGGGATGGCCGCGAGAATGGGCGTTCACTGCAACCGTGCCGGTGGCTGGTCCACAATGGTCTTTCCCCCAAAGGCGGCAGTCTCCCCATGCTCTTCCGCTGGTTCGAATCCCTGATCGACCCGTTCAAGGAGCCGGTCGACGTCATGCCGCCCGCGACGCCCGGGCGCTTCTACCTCTTCTACCTGCGCCAGGTGTGGCCGATGTTCGCCGCGGTGCTGGTGGTGGGTTTCTTCGTCTCGATCATCGAAGTCTCGCTGTTCGCCTTCATCGGCAGGCTGGTGGACATGGCCAAGGCGGCCGAAGGCGTGGCGTTCTTCCGCCAGCACAGGCGGGAACTGGCCTGGATGGCGTTCGTGGCGCTCATCGCGCGCCCGCTGTTCAACGCCATGCACGACCTGCTGGTCAACCAGGCGATCGTGCCCAACGTGACCGCCCGCATCCGCTGGCAGAACCACCGCTACGTGATCCGCCAGAGCCTGGCGTTCTTCCAGAACGACTTCGCCGGGCGCATCGCCAACCGCATCATGCAGACCGGCAGTTCGTTGCGCGAATCGGCGGTGCAGATCGTCGATGCGATCTGGTACGTGGCGATCTACACCGGCAGCGCCATCGTGATGTTCGCCCAGGCCGATGTCTGGCTGGCGGCGCCGCTGGTGCTGTGGCTGCTGCTCTACATCGCCACGCTGGCGTTCTTCATCCCGCGCACGCGGCAGCGTTCGTGGAAGGCCTCGGAAGCGCGCTCGAAGCTGATGGGGCGCATCGTCGACGGCTACAGCAACGTGCTCACGCTCAAGCTGTTCGCGCACACGCGGCGCGAGGAGGCCTATGTCGCCGACGCACTGCGCGAGCAGGTCGACAAGACGCGCGCCATGACGCGCCAGACCACCGCGATGGACGCCACCATCACCACGCTCAACGGCTTCCTGATCGTGGGCACCTCGGGCCTGGCGCTGTGGTTATGGAGCCATGGGAAGGTGACCGTCGGCGCGATCGCACTCTCCACCGGACTGGTGATTCGCATCAACAACATGTCCGGCTGGATCATGTGGGTGGTCAACGGCATCTTCGAGAACATCGGCACGGTGCAGGACGGCATGGCGACCATCGCGCAGCCGCGCGCGGTGCAGGATGCGCCGGGCGCGATGCCGCTGGACGTCACGCGCGGCGAGGTGCGCTTCGAGGATATCCACTTCCACTACGGCAAGGCTGGCGGCGTCATCTCGGGTCTCGACCTCGCCGTGCGCGCCGGTGAGAAGATCGGCCTGGTCGGGCCTTCCGGCGCGGGCAAGTCGACGCTGGTGAACGTGCTGCTGCGGCTGTACGACCTGGAGGGTGGACGCATCCTCGTCGACGGCCAGGACATCGCCCGCGTCACCCAGGAAAGCCTGCGCTCGCAGGTCGGCGTGGTCACCCAGGACACCTCGCTGCTGCATCGCTCGATCCGTGACAACCTGCTCTACGGCCGGCCCGACGCCAGCGAAGCCCGGATCGCCGAGGCGGTGCGCAAGGCGCGCGCGGACGAGTTCATCCCGACGCTGTCCGATGGTGAAGGACGCCGCGGCTACGATGCCTACGTGGGCGAGCGCGGCGTGAAGCTGTCCGGCGGCCAGCGCCAGCGCATCGCGATCGCGCGCGTGCTGCTTAAGGATGCGCCGATCCTGATCCTGGACGAGGCCACGAGCGCGTTGGACTCCGAGGCCGAGGCGGCGATCCAGGAGAGCCTGGATCTGCTCATGCAGGGCAAGACAGTGATTGCCATCGCGCACCGTCTGTCGACGATCGCGCGAATGGACCGCCTGGTCGTGCTGGACAAGGGCCGCATCGTGGAGAGCGGCACGCACGCCCAGTTGATCGCGCAGGGTGGTCTGTACGCGCGTTTGTGGGAGCGCCAGACCGGCGGCTTCGTCGCGGTGGAGGATGCGCTCGCCTGAGCGGGCAATCCCGGCAAGCGGGATTGCCCGCCCGGGGTCAATGTCCGCGCGCGGCGCGCAGTTTCTCGCGGGCCTTTGCGTTGAGGTCACCGGTCGGGCCGGCCCCTTCGGTGGGCGTGTCGACCGTCGCATCGGCCGCCTGCGTTTGCTTGAGCAGGCCTCCCAGGCCGAGCGGTTGCGTGCCCGAGGCGCCGGTCGTTGGCGCGGTGGCACCCAAGCCGGCACCCGCATTCGGGTTCATGCCCGGTGCGGTGGCGCCGGCCTGGGTCGAACCATGAGCTGTCGTCTGGGCAGCCCCGCCCGGGATGACCTGCGCAAAGGCAGGGACGGCGAACACGCTGGCGCCGATGAAAGCGGCAAGCAGGGTCTTTTGCATGGGATCCTCCATCGAAGTCTTGCCGCGGATCTCGCGGTCAGGGCGACACTAGAGCGGTTTGCCCAGCGCGTTCCGAACTGGCCTGATGACGCTTAAGCGGCCAGACAGATGGCTGAACGGGACGGTCGAGGTCGTTGGAACGGCAGGGCGGCTCCAATCCCGCGGTCCCCATGGACGGGCGCCGGTTGGAGCCGACCCTGCGAGGGCCATCAATGACCGTGGGCATCCGCCTTGGCGCGCACCTTGGCGTCGGCACCTACCGAAGCTCCGGTCGCGGTGCTTGCGGCGTCGCCGACGGAACCCGCCGTCCGGCTGGTGCTGTCGATGGCCGCATGGGCACTGTCACTGACCTGGTCGCCTACGCCTCGCGCCGTACCTTCAGCCCGGTTGGCCGTCGCGCCGGCATCGACGGTGGCTCCTGCGCGGATGCCGGCGTTGGCGTCTGCGCGTTGATCGCCTGCGCGAACGCCCGTCGAGCCGTTGGCGGACGTGTCGACCTCGGCCCTGCCGTGGCGGTCGAGCGTGCGGTCGGTGCGCTCCGTCGCGCGACGCGTGGCATGGCGCGCGTCACGGTCGGCACGCTGCAGGGTCTGGCCCGGCTGGGCGCCAAGCTGGCCGGGCGCGCCACGCACGGCTCCGCTGGCGCCGGCGCTCACGCCCGCGCCGGCCCTGCCGGCGGCACCGAGATCGACCTGCGCCAGGGCAGGCAGGACGGCGAACACGCTGGCACCGATCAAAGCAGCAAGCAGAGTCTTATGCATGAGATGCCTCCAGTGTGGGAAAACCGCGGAATGTTCTCCGTGGTAGCCACGACCCTAGGCAGGCTTTCCCGACCTCAATCTGAATACGCCTGCGCCCGCTTAAGCGACCGGACAGATGGCTGAATGCTCCGCTGTCGATGCGTAGTGAACGCGCGGTGGACGTCTGGACATCCCACGGCGCTCAAGGGCGCGCGCCGTAGGCGCCTGTGGGTGATGGCGCTTGCGGGTGTGGCAGCGGATGGCTCGCCGCGGCCAGTTGCTGCGGCATCAGCGCATCCAGCTTGCCCTTCAGGCGCAGCATCGCGACGCTGGCCATGTCGCGGTCGACCACTTTCTGCTCGGCGGTCATCTCCGGCTGCGGCGCACCCGGCGCGCGGGTGAGTTCGGCCAGCTGCGGGGCCAGCACCTGGCTCAGCGCGAAGTACGGATCGCCGTGGATGCCGGCCGCGTCCAGCAGCTTGCCCGGCAGCATCCAGGCGGCCAGGCTCTCGCGCCTGGCCGGTTCCGGATTGCGCGGGTCGAGCAGCAGCCAGACGCCGGGTTCGCTCAGCATGTCGCCGCCATCGACGAAGCCGGTGACGTTGTAGCTGTTGGTCAGCGCCGGCAGGTGGTCGCCGTAGAACAGCAGCAGCGTCGGGCGGTCGCGCCTGGCCAGCAGCTTTGCCAGCCGGCCCAACTCCGCGTCGGCGTGTTCGGCGTGATAGAGGTAGGTCTGCAGCTCCTGCTTGTCGCGACCGCTGATGCCGGGCGGGACCGGGATGGCATCACGCGCGGCGACGTCCGTCGGCGGCACGTCGTAGGGACCATGCGCCTCGATGCTGATCGCGAACAGGAACTGCGGCGGGCCTGAGTCCTTGAGCTGGCGCATGATCTCGTCGGTCATCGCGCTGTCGGCCATGTACTTGCCGTCGTTGGGCGAATCCTTCGGGAACGCGGACTGCGAGACGAAGTTGTCGAAGCCGATCTTGCGGAAGGCCGCGGCGCGGTTCCAGAACGCCGGGTCGTTGCCGTGGATCGCGGTGGTGCTGTAGCCATGCGCGCGCAGCGTGCGCACCACGCTGGGCACCACCTTCTGCTCGAGCGTCAGGTAGGGGAACTGCAACTCGTCGAAGTAGCGCAGCGACAGACCGGAGAGCACCTCGAACTCGGTGCGGATCGTGCCGCCGCCGAAGGTCGGCACGTGCAGCGGACCGCTGACGCCACGCTTTTCCAGCCGGTCGAGGTTGGGCGTGAAGTGACTGTCCTGATAGCCGCGCATGATGCTCGGATCGAAGAACGACTCGCTCTGCACCACCACGATGTCGGGTCGCTCGCCGCTGGGCGATGCGGCACCGAGGCGCGCTTGCAGCGCCTTTTGGGTCTGCGCGATCAGCGCCTTGGCGGCATCCGGATCGGCCTTGTGCCCGCCGTGCCCGTACTGCTGGTGGAACAGCAGCAGCGAGCTGACCAGGCCCGAATGGTTGGCCGTCACCGTGGGCGACCAGGGTTCCAGCCACAGCACGCGCTGGTTGTAGAGCTTGCCCCACGTGGTCACGCCGCCGAGCAGGCTGCCCAGCAGCACGACCGCGACGGCACCGCCGAGCAAGCGCTTGCCGTAGTTGCGGCGCGGGAACAGCGGCGGTTCCAGGCGCCACATCGCCACGATCAGGACGATGCCCGCGAGCAGCCCCAGGTACGGCCACGGGCTGTGGGGCAGGTAGCCGACCAGCAGGTGCGCGCCGCCCTTGCTGAGCTGGTCGACCATCAGGAAATCCGCCGGCATCAGCGGGTTGCCCAGGTTGGCGACTTTCAGTGCGTTGATCTGATAGAGCAGCGCCTCGAACAGGAACACCAGCCCGAACGAAAACACCAGCCGCCGGGTGAACGCCAGTAGCGCCCACGACGCCAGCAGCCCGGGAAGTGCGTTGGCCAGGAGGTAGCGCGGCTGGTCGAACATGCGCAGCGGCGTCACGCCCACGCCGCCATCCATCAGGCCGGTCAGCAATACGAACGCCAGGCTCATCAGCACCACGGCAAGGACACGCGCGGCAAGCGCGCGCCAGTGCGTGGCGGGGTGGTCGAGGAGGATCATGAAAGGGATGGTCCGCTGGCGTTGTGTTACGGGATGGTGACTGTAATCGCGCGGAAATGAACTATGCGTTCGCCGTCCCGCGGGTGGTTGCTGCCGGTTCATGCGGCCCCGCGCTACGGCACAATGGCCGGATGAGCGTCCCCGAAAGCCCCGCGCTGCGCGCCCTGGTCGACGACCGCTACGCCGAACTGGCCGCCCGCTGCCGCGCGGCCGGCGTCGCGCTGCACGACGATGCCGGCGTGGCCGAGCGGATCCGCCGCACGCTGGCGGCCAGCGACTTCGCCTTCGAGGTATGGCGACGGCAACCACAACTGCTGGCGCCGGCCGGCCTGGATCGCCTGCGTTCGGCCGGCGACGCCGGCACCCGCATCGGCACGCTGGTCCTGCCGGAGGACGAGGTCGCCACGCTCGCCGCGCTGCGCCGGTTCCGGCACGCCGAGGCCTTGCGGCTGGTGTTCCGCGACGTCAACGACCTGGACGACCTGGCCGAGACGCTCTCGGCCACCAGCGTGCTGTACGAGGCGCTGCTGGGCGCCGCGCTGGGCTGGTCCGAGCGCGCGCTGGCCGCGCGCTACGGTCACGCGCGCGGCGAGGACGGCGGGCTGCAGCGGCTGGTGGTGATCGGCTTCGGCAAGCTCGGCGGGGCCGAGCTCAACTTCTCCTCCGACATCGATCTGGTGCTGACCTACCCGCAGGCCGGCCACAGCGATGGCGCGCGTTCGCTCGACAACAGCGAATACTTCGTGCGGCTGGGCCGCCACCTGGTGCGCCTGCTCAACGAACCTACCGACGATGGCATCTGCGCGCGGGTGGACCTGCGCCTGCGTCCGTTCGGCAACGCCGGGCGCCTGGCGCTGTCGTTCGCCGCGATGGAGCAGTACTACCAGAGCGAAGGCCGCGACTGGGAGCGCTATGCCTGGATCAAGGCGCGCCCGGTGGCCGGCGACCGCGCGGCGGGCAAGCAGCTGCAGGAACTGCTGCGCCCGTTCGTCTACCGCAAGTATCTCGACTACACCGCTTTTGCCGGTCTGCGCGAGATGAAGGCGTTGATCGACGCCGAGGTGGCGCGCAAGGACCTGGCCGACAACCTCAAGCTCGGTCCCGGCGGGATACGCGAGATCGAGTTCATCGTGCAGTTGGAGCAACTGATCCGTGGCGGCCGCGAACCGTCCTTGCGCGTGCGTGGCCTGTTGCCGGCGCTGGCTGCCTGCGAGGCGCGCGGGCACATCGGCGCGGCGCGCGCCAAGGCGTTGCGCCAGGCCTACCGTTGCCTGCGCCAGGTCGAGAATCGCGTGCAGATGCTGCGTGACGCGCAGACCCACGACCTGCCCGAGGACGCCCTGAGCCGCGAGCGTCTCGCCCGTGGCCTGGGCCACGAGCACTGGGAAGCGCTGGAGATCGAACTGGCGCATCACCGCGCCGTCGTCAGCGAAGACTTCGCCAGCGTGTTGATGCCCGCCGGCGGACGCGCCGCCCGCGTGGCGGTTGCTGACACCACGCTGTGGCAGCAGGCCTGCCACGGCACGCCGGAGCCGGGCGCACTGGAGGCGGCCGGCTTCTTGCCCGGCATCGAGGCGGCCGAGGCCCTGGCCAAGCTGCCGCAGGCCGCTTCGGTGCGCGCCATGTCGCAGCGCTCGCGCGAGCGCCTCGATCATTTGATGCCACACCTGATCGCCGCCGCCCGCGCCAGCGCCGCGCCGTTGCCGTGCCTGCTGCGGCTGTGCCGGCTGGTGCAGGCAGTGGCGCGCCGCTCGGCCTACCTCGCCCTGCTGGAGGAACAACCGGCCGCACGCGCGCGCCTGGCGCGGCTGTTCGCCGACAGCGCGTTCCTGGCCGAACGGGTGATCGCCCAGCCGTTATTGCTGGACGACGTGCTCGATCCGCGCATCGACCAGTTGCCGCTCAAGCGCGCCGACATCAGCGCCGAGATCAGCCGCGTGCTCGGTACGCTGGACGAGCGCGAGGCGGAAGCGGAGCTGGAGCGCATCAACGAGTTCAAGGCGAGCATCGCCTTTCGCCTGGGCCTGGCCTTCAACGATGGGCGCGCTGACGCCGTGGCCACCTCGCGGCGGCTGGCCGCGCTGGCCGCCTCGGTGGTCGAGGCGGTCACCGCGCTGGCCGAGCGCGAACTGGCCGCGCAGCATGGGCGGTTGCCGGGGGAGGGCTCGGGCTTTGCCGTCTTCGGCTACGGCAGCCTCGGTGGCGACGAGCTGGGATTTGCCTCGGACCTGGACCTGGTGTTCGTGTTCGACGGCGCGCGCGCGCAACTCACCAGCGATGGCGCGCGCCCCATCGACGGGTCGCGCTGGTACCAGCGCCTTGCGCAGCGCGTAATGAACTGGTTATCCCTGCTGACTCGCGCCGGGCGCCTGTACGAAGTCGACACGCGGCTGCGGCCCGACGGTTCGAAAGGCCTGCTGGTGAGCAGCCTGGAGGCCTTCGATGCCTACCAGCGCAGCCGTGCGTGGACCTGGGAGCACCAGGCCTTGTTGCGCGCACGCGCGGTGGCGGGCGACGCGGGCCTGGGCCATGCGTTGGGCGAGGTTCGACGCGAGGTGCTCGCGGTGCCGCGCGAGCGCGGTGCGGTGCTGGCGGAGGTGAGCCAGATGCGCCAGCGCTGGCGGGCGGAGCGGGATCGTTCGGACGAGGCGCGGCTGGATCTCAAGCAGGGGCATGGCGCCCTGCTGGACATCGAGTTCGCGTTGCAGGGGCTGGTGCTCGCGCATGCGGCGGCGTGCCCGCAGTTGCTGGCAAACACGGCCAATGCATCGCTGATCGATGCGTGTCGGCGTGTCGGCCTGCTCGATGACGGCCAGGCGCAGACGCTTGCGCGCGTGCATGCCGACCTGTTGCAGCGGGCGCTGACCTGCACGCTCGATCTGCGGCCCCGCATCGCGCCGCGCGAGCCGGCGCTGGAGGCTATGTGCGCCGAGGTGCGCAACGTGACTGCGACGCTGGGTTTCGACTTCGCCTGATCTCTGCTCCCTCTTCCCGGAGAAGGGGCGAGGGCCGGGGTTCGCCTTGAGGTTTCAGAGCAAGAGCTTTCGGACGCCTCCGGCGCCCGAGTCACTTTCTCTTGCTTGCCCAAGAGAAAGTAACCAAAGAGAAGGGCACCCCGATGGCGCGCCCTTCGGGTACGCGTGCGGACGGCGGGGTTTTTCGACGGGACTTTTGTCCCGACGAAAAACTGGCCGGCGTCCTGCCGGCCACCCTGCGGGCTGATCCGCCATCCGCCGGCGGCGCCATAGGGGACCCGGAAGAGCAGCGCGCTTGCCGCGCGCACTTTTCGGAGGAGCCAGGGCAAGTGCCAAGTGCAAGTGCCAAGTGCAAGTGCGGGCGGCGTGGGCTTGCTGCGAACGGTCTTCCCATTTCTCCAGCAGAGGATCGGGAGTAGGAGCCCGATGATGTGGCTCAGCGCAACCCAAGCCGCCGTCGCACGGTCGCGGCGATGCGCTCGGTTTCGCGCAACGGTGGCTGGCGCGTCGGCGCATCGGCCTGGAGGTCGTGCAGCAGCCCGCCGTCGCGCAGTGCCTGGTGGAAACGGGCGAGCTTGTCCGGCAGTGGTGTGGGCGCGAAGGTGTGCACCGGACAGCCGACGGCGCAGGCTTCGGAGAGCATGTTGACCGAATCGGGCGTGACCACCAGGCGATCGGCCCAGGCCAGGACGCCCGGATAGGGATTGGGGCCGTCGGCCGCGCCGTACCAGTACAGGCCCGGGACGCCATCGAACGCCTTGCGCAGCGCCGCCGCAAGGGTGTGCGGCGTGCGCCGGGAGGCGAGGACGAGCAGGCTGCCGCCATCACGCTCATGCACCGTACGCAGGCCGCCGATGAAGGCGCGGGTCCAGGCCTCGTCCAGCGCGATGCCGTGGCGTGGACCACCCAGTAGTACGCCCACGCGTGGCCCGGGCAGTTCGGCCAGGCGCGGCCAGGCGTCGCGTGCGTCGGCCAGCCATTCGTCATCGATGGGGTTGAGCGAACCCGATGGCGTGAGCACGTTCGGTCCGGCGATGCCGTCATGGCGCGGCGCGATGACGATGTCCCAGTGTTTCGGGCCGATCCGCGGATCGAGGATCTGCACGGTGCGGCAAAGCCCGCCGGACCAGGTACGAAGCACGCGCGTGAACAGCGCCGCGGCGCGCCCGCAGCCGACCGCCACGCGCGGCCACGGCGGTGCCAGGCGCGCCCGCTCGGCGGATGGCAGCGCAAGTTCGGCGCCCATCACCAGCCGCGGCGCCAGCCAGGCCCACGGTCCGCGCGGCTCGATCACCCAAGGCCGGACCGGCAGGCCCAGGCGCTCGGCCAGGGCCAGCGCCTGGCGCTGGTTGCCGGCGGCGGCGTCGGTGATGACCCAGCATTCCTCGCGCACTGCGCTCACGCGATCGCCGCTCGCTCGATTGTTGTCGGATTCTGCACGCTGGGTTCCCCGTTCCTCACCCGACCATCCACGCCCTTGGGCTTACACTTGTGGATCGCCCGCGCCGGATGGCGCGCCAAGAACGCAAAGGATACCCATGAGCGAAGTGCTTTCCGAGGCCGCCCTCGACCAGTTGTTCCGCGCCGCGCGCACCTACCGCCGTTCGGCCGAGGCGTGGCTGGACAAGCCGGTCAGCGACGCGCAGCTGCATGCGATCTACGACCTCGCCAGGCTCGCGCCGACCAGCGCGAATGCCTCGCCCGCGCGCTTCGTGTTCGTGCGCTCGCCGGAAGCCAAGGCCAGGCTCGAGCCTGCGCTGGACCGGGGCAACCGCGACCAGAGCATGGCCGCGCCGGTCACCGTGATCGTGGCGGCGGACCATGCCTTCTACGAGCACCTGCCGCGGCTCTACAAGGAATCGCCGGACGCGATCGACTGGTTCGCCGGCAAGCCGGCCGCGATCGAGGCGACGGCGTTCCGCAACTCAAGCCTGCAGGGCGCCTACCTCATCATGGCCGCACGCGCGTTGGGGCTCGATTGCGGCCCGATGTCCGGCTTCAACAACGCGCTGGTGGACGAGACCTTTTTCGCCGGCACGCAGGTCCGCTCGAATTTCCTGATCAACATCGGCTACGGCAACCCCGCCGTGCTGCGTCCGCGCGAAGACCGCTTCGCGTTCGACGAAGCCTGCCGGATCGTCTGAAACCCCACGGGAGTTACGCATGCGCACGTTCAAAGCTGTACTTTTCGCCGGCCTGTTCGGCGCCGCGGCGCTCGCCCAGGCCGCACCGGTCACGTACCAGCTGGATCCGCACCACACGATGGTGCTGTTCAGCTGGAGCCATTTCGGTTTCTCCCACCCGACCGCCGAACTGGGCCTGGGGCAGGGCACGCTGGTGTTCGATCCGGATCATCCGGAGCAGGCCAGCGTGGAGGTGACCTTGCCGATGGCCGGGCTGGACACGCACGTGCCGGCGCTTGACAAGCACCTGGCCAAGCCTGATTTCCTCGACGTGGCCAAGTACCCGACCGTGACCTACAAGAGCACGAAGGCCGAGCCGCTGGGCAAGGACCATTTCCGCATCACCGGCAACCTCACCGTGCATGGCGTGACCAAGCCGGTGGTGCTCGATGCCACGCTCAACAGGATCGGCAAGCATCCGATGAGTGGCGATCCGTCGATCGGCTTCGATGCGACCGGCACGCTCAAGCGTTCGGATTTCGGCGTATCGGCGTACGTGCCCAACGTCAGCGACGAGATCAGCCTCCGCATCACGACCGAGGGTTCGGCGGCCAAGTAACGGCGCCTTCATCCGATCCAAAAAAAGAAGCCCGCGCGTGATGGCGCGGGCTTCTTTTTTCGCAGGGTGGGCTTCAGCCCGCCACGCTGGCTCCGGATGATGGGCTGGAGTCCATCCTGCCTTCAGTGCCGGGTTACGCCTTCCTCGCGCATTGCCTCGAGCTTGCTCAGGTCGACGCTGGCCACGGCCTGCTTCAGTTCATCGATGCTGCCGGCATTGCCGTTGGCCTTGACCGTGAAGCGCTGGCCGACCACCACGCTGTACTCGCCGCTCTTGGATTCGGTATCCCACGCTTCGTGGGTAAGGCGGCCGTCGGCGGTATAGGTCTTCTCGTAGCCGTGGTCGGTGCTGCGCTCTTCCTCCGGGGCCATCGCGCCGGCCATCGCCATCAGGCCCTTGGCGGTGCCCGTGTCGGTGACTTCCAGCGTGAGCGTGCGACCGTTGCCGTCGCCGTACTCGGCGTGCGCCTCGGTGACCTGCATGCCCATCGCGTTGCTGCGCTGGGCCGAGCTGCTGGTGCGCTTGAGGCCGAGCAGGGTCTCGGGCAGGAAGGCCTTGACCTGCTCGGTGGACAGCGCCTGCACGTCGCCGTCGTTGCCCATGGCCGCACCCATCATCTTGTTCATGGCGGCCTGCTGGGCGGCGGTGTCGCCGGACTTCTGCGCCGCGTCCATTTCCTTGCTCGCCTGTTCGGCGCGCTCGCCCATGGCGGCGAGCTTGCCGAGCGCGCTGTCCGGATCGACGGTGACGTTGTCGCTGGTGCTGCCCAGGTGGGTGCCGGTCATGGCCGCGCCGGTGTAGGCAGCGGTGCCGATCACGCCCGCCACGATCAGCCCGACGATCCAGCTCAGCACGATGGCGACGATCACGGCCAGCGCCGTGTAGCCGCCGGCCTTTTCGGGCGGGCACTTCATGGTGAAGGGCAAGCCCAGGTAGAGCAGGTAGATGCCGTAGATTGCGCCGGCGATCGCGATCAGCCAGCCGAGCCACGGAATGATCACCGCGATGCCCGCGACCCATGAGGCGGTCCAGGAATAGGCGACCGTCTTGAGCGCCTGCACCATGTCCTTCTGGCCATTGAAGGTGCCGGCCAGGGCATTGATCACCAGCGCCATGACGTAGGCGAGGGCCAGCGACAACAGGTATTGCAGCACCATGCCGCCGATGCCCGCGCCAATTGGCGTGCGTACGTGCACGCCCATGAACCCGGTGCCGATCAGGCTGCTCTTGATGAAGCCGGCGATCGCCGGCAATGCGGCGATCCAGACGATGTAGGTGGTGTACAGGCTGCCGATGCTGGCCGGTTCGGCGGCCGCGACCGGCCATTCGGTCCTGGGCGAGGCCAGGATGGCCTTTGCGCGCGCGATGGCTTTTCCAAAATCCATGGTAATTCCCCTTGCGACGTATGAATGCGGCGACGGATGGCCATCGTCAGGGTCGCGGCGCCCGGCCACGTCCCATCCACGGTCGTCCCCCTTCGATGCGTCGCCCGCCCCTTCGGGCGACGCCGGCGCACAGTTGATGGCAACGGCGCGACGAAGTCCAGTGCAGCGCCGGCGCGGTGGTCGCCCGCGCGTTGCCGGGGTTTGCCCCTGCTACCATGGGCGGCTCGACGTCCCCTTCCTGGAGCCTGCCATGTCGCGCCCCCTGCCCGAGGCCGCGCCGATCCCGGCGAATGCCGAAAATCGTTACGAAGTGACGCGCAACGACCTGCCGCTGTCCTGCCCGATGCCGGCGATGTCCCTGTGGAACTCGCATCCGAAGGTGTACCTGCCGATCGTCGAGGATGGCGGGGAGTCCGTCTGTCCTTACTGTGGCGCGCATTACGTCCTGCGCGACTGAACCAGGGCCGCCGGCCGGTTCCTGAACGGCGGCATTCGGCACGATCGCTGCTTGCCCAGGTGGATGAAGGCCACCCAACAACCCCTCATGTCTGCCGTCGTCACCCCCACCCGGCGCCTGGTTGTCGTCCAGCTGATCCCGGCGTTGCATACGGGCGGGGCGGAGCGTTCGACGCTGGAGGTGGGCCGGGCGCTGGTGGAAGCGGGGCACCGCTCGATCGTGATCTCCTCCGGGGGCCGCCTGGTGGCGCAGCTGGAAGCCGAGGGCAGCGAGCACATCACCCTGGATATCGGCACCAAGTCGCCGCGCACGCTGTTGCACCTGGGCGCGCTGCGTCGTCGGCTGCGCGAACTGAGGCCCGACATCGTGCATGCCCGCTCGCGCCTGCCCGGCTGGATGGGCTGGTGGGCCTTGCGCGGGATGAACCCGCGTCCGCATTTCGTCACCACCGTGCACGGGCTCAACTCGCCCGGCCGCTACAGCTCGATCCTGCTGCGCGGCGAGCGGGTCATCGCCGTCTCGCAGACGATGCGCGACTACGCCCTGAGCCACTACCCGTGGCTGGATCCGGCGCGCGTGAAAGTGATACCGCGCGGCATCGATCCGGAGGCGTTTCCTTACGGCCACCGGCCGGACGACGCCTGGCAAAAGACCTTCTTCGCCGAGTACCCGCAGCTGGCCGGCGCGCCCCTGCTGACCCTGCCCGGGCGCGGCACGCGCCTGAAGGGCCATCACGAGGCGATCGAGCTGATGGCCGAGCTCAAGCGCCGCGGCATCGAGGCGCGCCTGTTGCTGCTGGGCGTGATCGAGCCGGGCCGCGAGGCCTACGTGGAAGAACTCCGGCAGCTGATCCGCGAGCGCGGCGTCGAGGCGCAGGTGGTGTTGACGGCGCCCCGCAACGACGTGCGCGACATCTACGCGGTGTCCGCGCTGATCCTGCAGCTGTCGACCAAACCCGAGTCGTTCGGGCGCACCGTGGTCGAGGCGCTCTCGCTGTGCCGCCCCGTGCTTGGCTACGCCCACGGTGGCGTCGGCGAACTGCTGGCCGAGCTGTATCCGGCGGGCCGCGTGCCGCTGGGCGACCGCCAGAAGCTGGTAGAACGCGCCGCGGAATTGCTGCGCGTGGCGCCGCCGATCCCGATGCTGCAGAGCTACCGGCTGTCGGACATGCAGCAGGCGGTGCTGGCGCTGTACGGGGAAGTGGCAGGCTGACCGACCGCCGCCGTTTCGGCCGCCCCGCGGACGATCCGGCAACCTCAGCGGTGAAGCCGCCGCCGTCCCATACAATCGGCGGATGCCCACGATCCGACCGATAGCCGCCGCCCTGCGTTCGCCCCTGCTGCCGTTCTGGCTGGTGATCGCGTTGCTGCCGGTCGGGCGAAGTTCGGAACTGGGGACCTTGCTGTGCCTGATCGGCACCATCCTCTTGTTCGTGCGCCATCCGCGGGCGCTGGACGGGCACGCCGGTGCGCGCCTGCTGCTGGTGTTGCTGGCCTGCTACGTCGGCGCGGCGCTGCTGTCCTCGTTCGATGCGGTGGCGCCGGGCAAGAGCTGGGGCGCCACGGCCGGCCTGCTGCGTTACGTACCGCTGGGGTTGTACGCCTGCTTCGCGATCCGCCGTGATGCCAGGCTGCGCACGCTGTTCTTCGCAGTCGCCACCGTTGTCGCCGTGTGGGTGGCCGACGCCTGGCTGCAGGCGCTCACCGGCTTCAGCCTGGGCGGCCCAGCCGATGCCGAGCGCGTGTCGGGCATCTTCGGCGCGGACAACCTCAAGCTCGGGCCGACGCTGGCGGTGCTCGCACCGTTCGCGCTGTGGGCGGCGCGCGAGCGCTGGGGACGCACGGGCCTGATGCTGGCTTTCCTGCTGGTGCTGGGGCCGGTGCTGCTGGCCGGCTCGCGCGCAGGCTGGCTCTGCTACGGCCTGGTCGCGCTCGCATTTGCCTGGCGCGAGGCCGGCTCGGCGTACCGATTCGCGCTCTGGTGCGCGCTGGGCGCGGTGCTGGTGGCGCTGGCCGGCACGGTGGCCTGGCGCACGTCCAGTCGCTTCCAGGGCCGCATGGAACAGACCCTGGCGGTGTTCGCGGACGAACCCCAGGGGCTGGACGAGGCGCTCACGGGCCGGCCGGCGATCTGGCGCGCCAGCGTGCGGATGGTCGCGGACCATCCCTGGAACGGCGTGGGCGTGCGCGGCTTCCGCTACGCCTATCCCGACTATGCGCCGGCCAACGACCACTTTCTGGTCGATGAGGCCTGTGGCGTGGGCGAGGGCGCCTGCCACGCGCACCAGCTGGTGCTGGAGGTGCTGAGCGAGACTGGCGCGAGCGGGCTGGTGCTCTGGCTGGCCGCGGCCTTCTGGGCGCTTCGTGCATGGCGACGGCAGGGCGCGGAGGCACGCGCGCGGGCGTTCCCCGCCACGGTCGCGCTGGCCGTGATGCTGTTCCCGCTCAACACCCACCTGGCCTTCTACTCGGCGTGGTGGGGACTGTTGTTCGCCTGGCTGCTCGGGCTTTGGTGCGCAGCGCTGTACGTGATCGAGGATGTCGTCATGGAGGATGGTGATGCGTGAGCCGTTATCGGTGGTCGTCACCACCTTCAACAGCGCGGACACGCTGGATGCCTGCCTGGAATCGGTGAAGTGGGCCCAGGACATCGTCGTACTCGATTCGGGTTCCACCGACGCCACCGCGGCGATCGCGCGGCGCCACGGCGCGCGCCTGCACGAACAGGCGTTCGCCGGCTACAGCGCGCAGAAGCAGGCCGCGATCGACCTGGCCCGGCACCGCTGGGTGCTGCTGCTGGACTCGGACGAGGCGTTGCCGCCGGATGCCGCCGCGCCCATGCTGCGCGCGCTGGAGGCTCCGGCCTGCGCCGGGTACCAGCTGTGGCGGCGCGAATGGGTGTTCTGGCGCTGGCAGTCGCCGCGCGCGAGGCTGAATCACTACGTGCGGCTGTTCGATCGCGAGCGCGCGCACATGAGTGGGCACAGCGTGCACGAAGCGGTCCAGGTGAACGGGCCGGTCGGCAAGCTCGACGTGGTGCTCGACCATTTCGGCGAACCGGATATCGCCGGACGCGTGGACAAGGCCAACCGCTACTCCACGTTGCAGGCGGCCGACGAAGCGCGCCGGCGTCGCACCTGGCTGGGTTGGCGCCTGGTCGCCTATCCGACGATCGCCTTCCTGCGCTTCTACCTGCTGCGCGGTCACTGGCGCGCCGGCTGGGCGGGCTTCATCGCGGCGCGGGTGCACGCCTTCTACGCCTTCCTCAAGTACGCCAAGCTGCACGAGGCACGCGTGCGCAACGCGCCCGGGGCGCTGCGCCACCCGCGTCAGCGGTAGACCGCCGGTGCGCCGGGCGGTCGGGTCTTGAAGCGCTTGTGCACCCACAGGTACTGCGCGGGCGCCTCGCGCACCATCTGCTCGATGCTGGCGTTGACCCGCGCGGTATCGGTGGCTGCGTCGCCGTCCATCGGCAGCGGCGCGCCCAGCCGCATGGCATAGCCGCCCGCGGGCAGGCGGTGGTGGAAAAACGGGATCACCTGCGCCTGGCCCATCCGCGCAAGATGGTGGGTCGCGGTGATGGTCGCGGCGGGCACGCCGAAGAACGGCACGAACACGCTGTCCTTGCTGCGCATGTCCTGGTCCGGGGCATACCAGAGCGTGCCGCCGCCGCGCAGGTACTTCACCGTGCCGCGGATGTCGTCCTTCTCGAACATGCCCGCCGCGTAGTGCAGCCGCGCGCGCAGCACGGTCCATTCGAACACGGCCGAATCCATGCGCCGGTACATGCCGGCGATCGGGATGCGTCGGGAGATCAGCCGCGCGCACAACTCCAGATGCGAAAAATGCCCGCCTACGAGCAGCACGCCCTGGTCCTGCGCGTGCGCGGCCTCCAGGTACTCCAGGCCTTCGATGCGCGTGGGGATGCGTGCGACCGCGCGATCGGATCCCATCCAGCCGAGCGCGAACTCCACCAGCATCAGGCCGATGTCGGTCAGGTGCGCATCGACCAGTGCCGCCTGCGCGCGGGCGTCCAGCTCGGGGAAGCACAACGCGACGTTGGCCTCGGCGACGCGGCGGCGGCGCGAGGGCACGTGGCGGATCAGCGCGCCGAGCAGGCGACCCAGCCGCAGCAGCAGCGGATAGGGCAAACGCGCGATCAGCCAGATCACCCCCACGCCCAGCCAGGCCGGCCAGTGGCGCGGGGCGAGCAGGGCGCGATCGAAGGAGGGGCGGGGCATGCCGGGCATCCGGAGGATTGTAGCGTCCAAGCCCGCTCTCCTCGGGGGAGCGGGTGCAGGCAGGGCCCTATAATTCCCACCGTCCCTCCGGCCTGGCCTTCCGTTGCGCTACCTCTACACCTTCGTAATGTACCTGGCGACGCCGCTGATCGTGCTGCGCCTGATGATCCGTGGCGCGCGCTACGGCAATTACCACCGGCGCTGGCCCGAGCGTTTCGGCCTGTTCCAGCGGCCGCAGTTCAGCGGAAGCCTGTGGGTGCACGCAGTGTCGGTCGGCGAGGTCAACGCGGCCGAACCGCTGATCAAGGCGCTCAGGCGCGATTATCCCGACGCGCCGCTCGTGGTCACCACGGTCACGCCGACGGGTTCGGCGCGCGTGCACCAGTTGTTCGGCGACAGCGTGTTCCATGTCTACCTGCCCTACGACCTGCCCTTCGCGGTCCATCGCTTCCTGAAGCGGGTGCGTCCGCGACTGGCGTTGATCGTGGAAACGGAGATCTGGCCGAATCTCTATTTCGCCTGCCGCCGTCGCGGCATTCCGCTCATGATCGTCAACGCGCGGTTGTCCGAGCGTTCGATGCGTGGCTACCGGCCGCTGCGCTCGCTGGTGCGTTCGGCGCTGCGCACGGTCCGACAGATCGCGGCCCAGTCGCGCACCGACGCCGCGCGCTACCGCCTGCTGGGCGCCGACCCTGCGCAACTGGTGGTCAGCGGCAATTTGAAGTTCGACATGCCGGTGCCCGACGGCGCGGTGGACAAGGGCGCTGCGCTGCGCGCGCAATGGGGCTCGCGTCGTCCGGTATGGATCGCCGCCAGCACGCACGAGGGCGAGGAACTGGCGGTGCTGGAAGCGCACCTGGACGTGTTGCGCCGGCTGCCCGACGCCTTGCTGCTGATCGCGCCGCGGCACCCGGAGCGTTTCAAGCTGGTGGAACACTCGGCGCGCAGCCTGGGTTTCACCGTCGCCACGCGCAGCGTCGAGCAGGTGCCCGGTCCGCACCAGGTGTTCGTGATCGATGCGATGGGACAACTGATGCCGTTCTACGCGGCCGCGGACCTGGCCTTCGTCGGCGGCAGCCTGGTGCCGATCGGCGGGCACAACGTGCTGGAACCGGCGGCGCTGGCGCGGCCGGTGCTGGTCGGTCCACATACGTTCAATTTCGAGGAGATCACCCTCACTCTGATCCGCGAGGGCGGTGCCAGCCGCGTCGAACACGTGGACCAGCTGGGCCACGCCGTGCTCGACCTGTTGCGTGACGAACGCCAGCGCGAGCGGATGGGGCGTCAGGCGCGTCGCGTGTTCGACAGCGAGCGGGGCGCCGTGGGGCGGGTCATGGAACTGGTCGATCGCGTGCTGGAGGAATGATCCCTGCAGGAGCTCACGCGCGGGCTCCTGCAGGGATGGGCGTTACTGGAGCAGCGAGTTGACTGCCTCGATGTCCTTCACGTCGATCGTGCCGGCGGCCTGCTTGAGCTGCAGCTGGTCAAGGATCAGCGCGTGGCGCGACTGCGAGTAGCTGCTCTCGGCCTGGGTGAGGGTCTGGATCGCGTTGAGCACGTTGAGCATGGTCTGCGTGCCGACGTCGAAGCCGGCGCGGGTGGCTTCCAGCGCCTTCTGGCCGGATTCGACCGAGGCCTTGTTGGCCTCCACCTGGCTGATGCCGGCGATCACCGAGCGGTAGAAGTTGAGCGTGTCGCGGGTGACCTGGCGGCGCTGGGCTTCCAGCGAATCCTCGGCGGCATCGCGCTGGTAGATCGACTGGCGCACGCGCGACTGCGTGGCGAAACCGGAGAAGATCGGCACGTTGAGCGTGATGCCCACGGTGGTGCCATAGCGGCCGTTGCGATCGGCGAAGGCGCCGCCCATGTTCTCAAGCCAGTTGGACGACGTGCCGCGGCTGACCGATGCGTTGATCGTCGGCAGGTGGCCGGCACGGGCGGAGTTGACCGAGTGCGAGGCCGCTTCGACGTTGTACTGCTGGGCGATCACGTTGGGATTGCTCTTCTGCGCCTGCTGCACCCAGGCGTTCGGATCAGCCGGCTTGGGCGGCACCATCGGCAGGTCGTCGCGCAGTTGCTTCAGGTCGCCCACCGGCTTGCCGGTGATCTGCGCCAATGCCTCGCGCGCATCGTTCAGCGCGTTGTTGGCGGCAACCGTCTGCGCCTTGGCCAGCTCGTAATACGACTTGGCCTGGTACACGTCGGTGACCGCCGACAGGCCCACGTTGAAGCGCTGCTCGGCCTGTTCGTAGGACTGCCGGAAGGCGTCCTCGTTGGCCTTGGCGTAGGCCAGCTCGTCCTGGCTGGTCAGCACGCCGAAGTAGGCGGCGGTGACGCGCACCAGCAGTTCCTGCTGCGCGGCATCGTATTGGGCGGTCTGCGAATCGGCCTGGGACTCGGCCGCGTGCAGATCGGCGATCTTGCTGAGGTCCAGGATGGTCTGGCTCAGTTCCAGCGATTCGTCGCGGCTGCGCAGGTGGCCGGCGTTGATTGGCGCGCCGCCCTCGGTGACGGTCTGCGCATTGGCGCCGCTGGACTGGCTGAAGGTGGCGCGGCCGGACAGCTGCGGCAACAGCAGGGCGCGCGTCTGCGTCACGTTCTCGCCCACCGAAAGGCGCTGCGCCTCGGCCTGGGAGAGCACCGGGTCATTGGCGCGCGCTTGGCGGTAGGCGTCCATCAGGTCCTCGCCGTGACCGGGCAGCGAGATCGCCGACAGGGCCAGGGCGAGGGTCAGCAGCTTCAAGCGCATCGGGGTTGCCTCATGCAATCGATAGGAAGTCAGAAAACGAAACGGCGCGGCGGCTCGGCGTGAGCCAGGTACGGCAGGTCGGTCTCGAACAGGTACTCCTCGCGGAAGCCGCCGGCGCCGGCCTGGGTCAGCAGGACGGCCTGCTGCACGGGCGACTCGCCGCGGATCGCCAGCAGGCGGCCGCCCGGCTTGAGCCAGCCCAGGAAACGCTGCGGGATCTGCCACACGGCGCCGGTAATCACGATGGCGTCGAACCTGTCCTGCGGCTGCCAGTCCTGCACCGCGTCGGCGGTCACCAGGGTGGCATTGGCAATGCCGGCCGTGTCCAGACGCGACCGTGCGGCCGTGGTGAAATCGCCATGCACGTCGACGCTCGTCACGTGCTCGGCGAGCATGGCGATGCAGGCGGTCAGGAAACCCGAACCGGAGCCGATCTCAAGCACGCGGTCGGTGGGCCTCAGGTCGAGCGCCTGCAGCACGCGACCCTCGATCACCGGTTTCATCATCACCTGGCCATGGCCGATCGGCAGGCACAGGTCGGCGAACGCCAGCTGGCGGTGCTCCGGCGCCACGAAATCCTCGCGTCGCACCTGCGCCAGCGCATCGAGCACGCGTGCATCGAGCACGTCCCAGGGGCGCACCTGGTTCTCGACCATGTTCTGCCGTGCCTGTTCGAAATTCATCGCCATGGTCTAACGTCCGCAAGAATCAAAAAGATCAAAAGGATAAGCGTTCGGAGGCCGCCGCGACAGTGATGTTTAGCGTGCGGCCTTGTGGCGGGTGCCCGAAGTGCCGGAAGTCACCGCGCCGGATTGACGGAAGTCATGCCCGGCGCGGTGTCCGCGGACACTGGCCACCTGTATCCAGGCAAGCGCGTCGTTGCCCACCGCCCGGCACGCGCCCTGCATGGCGGTACACTGCGCACAAGGACGAAAGAGCGGTTCAACGCAGGACCGCTTCCAAGGAAACTGGAAATAAGTAAACCGATCCGTATAATAAAGTTCCTGCTCGTTCTTGTGAAGCTGTTCCCGCCCAAGGTGTCACCATGAATTGTCCCGCCCACGCCAAGACTCCCGGCCCCGGTCGTCCGAAGGACATGGAGAAGCGCGCGGCGATCCTGGAGGCGGCCAAGGCGTTGTTCATCCGCAATGCCTTCGCCGGTACCAGCATGGACGCCGTTGCGGCCGAGGCGGGTGTGTCCAAGCTCACCGTCTACAGCCACTTCGGCGACAAGGACAATCTCTTCCGCGAAGTCATTCGCGCCCGCGTGAACGACCTCCTGCCGGAAGAGACCTACCATTTCGATCCGCACGAAGACATCGCCGACACGCTGCTGCGCGTCGCGCTGACCCACGCGAGGCTCGACTGCAATGCCGAGACCGTCGGCACCTTCCGCGCGATCCTCTCCGACTGCCGCCAGGGTAATCCCCGCTACGGCCGACTGATGTGGGAAGAGGGCGCCACGCGCACGCATGGCCTGATGGAACGCCTGCTGCAGCAGGCGGTTGACGCCGGCAAGCTCCAGATCGACGACGTGCCGCGCGCCTGCGTGCAGTTCCTCACGCTGATCAAGGGCAATTTGATGATGCGGCAGATGTTCGGCTGCTGCGAATGCCCGGACAGCTACGCCGCCGAGATCGAGGCGACCGCGCGCTCCGGCGTGAAGATGTTCCTGCGCGCCTACCTGCCGCGCTGAGCGCACCGGCTGAGCGCAGCGTGGGCTTCGCCCCACCATCGAACTTGCCCGCACCACGGTTGGCCGAACCCTCTCTGCGAGATATGCGGCGGGCCGCGCTTCACTGACGTTTCGCGCCGCCTCCACTAGCTTGCGCCGGTACCCACCACCGAGGGACCGACATGGCAAGCAAGCCGTTCCTGACCGACATCGAGGCCATCCGCAAACGCGCCCGCGAGCACATCGACCAGGGTGCGATCACCGCCGGCTACACCGCCGACCGCGAGACCGTGATCAAGCTGCTCAACGAGGCGCTGGCCACCGAGATCGTCTGCACGCTGCGCTACAAGTACCACTACTTCATGGCATCGGGGATCCACTCCCAGGCGGTCAAGGCCGAGTTCCGCGAGCACGCGCAGCAGGAGCAGGAACACGCCGACCGCATCGCCGAGCGCATCACGCAGCTGGACGGCAGGCCGAACTTCAATCCCGATGGCCTGCTCAGCCGAGCCCACGCGGACTACGCCGAAGGCGCCGACCTGGTGGACATGATCAAGGAGGACCTGGTCGCCGAACGCATCGCGATCGACACCTATCGCGCGATCATCGAGTACATCGGCGCGGACGATCCGACCACTCGCCGCATCATGGAAGAGGTGCTGGCGCAGGAGGAAGAGCACGCCGAGGACATGGCCACCCTGCTGGCGCAACTGGGCGAGAAGGGTGAGCCGGCGCGACCGGCGCAACCCCAGCCTGCGGCTAAACCATCCTCGAACGCCGGTTCCGGCTGGCAACACTGATTTACCAGCCGGCGAGCACCAGCTTGCCGATGCTGCTGCCGGACTCGATGCGACGGTGCGCTTCGCGCAGGTTCGCCGCATTGATGGGCGATAGCGTCTCCCGCGCGATGCCGCGCAGTTCGCCGGCATCGACCAGTTCCGCCACGCGCGCGAGGATGCGGCCCTGTTCGGCCAAGTCCGACGTGCCGGCGCGCGAGCGGGTGAACATCGATTCCCAGTGAATGCCGATCGACTTGGCCTTGTACGCACCACCGAGCGACACCGGTCCCTGCGGCTCCACGATCAGCCCGACATGCCCCTGCGGCGCGAGCAACTCGCCAAGGGTTTCCCAGTAACGGTCGGTGTCGGCAAGGTTGATCGCGGCGTCGATGCGAGGGTGACCAAGCGCGGCGAGCTGGGGTGCCAGCGGCTGACGGTGATCGATCGTCGCGGTCGCACCAAGCTCGCGGCACCACGCCGTCGTTTCCGGCCGCGAGGTGGTGGCGATCACGCGGAAGCCTGCCCGCCGCGCAAGCTGGATGGCCATCGAACCGACCCCGCCCGCACCCGCGATCACCAGCAGCGTGCGGCCACGGCCGCCTTGCTCGCTGTCGAAAGGCATGCGCTGGAACAACAGTTCCCAGGCGGTCAGCGAGACCAGCGGCAGCGCGGCCGCCTGCGCGGCATCCAGCGTACGGGGTGCATGGGCCACGATGCGCGCATCGACTGCCTGCCATTGCGCGTTGCTGCCGGGCCGGGTGGCATCGCCGGCGTAGTACACGCGATCGCCCTGCACGAATCCCTGCGTACGGTCGCCCACTGCTTCCACGGTGCCGGCCGCATCGAAGCCGAGCACGCGGGGCGGGGACTCGATCCCGGGCCGGGGCGCGCGCAGCTTCGCGTCGACCGGGTTGGCCGACACCGCCTCCACGCGCACCAGCAAGTCGTGCCCGCCATGCACGGGCCTGGGCAACTCCACGTCCCGGAGCGCATCCGGCTCGTCGAGCGGCAGGTAGCGGGTCAGGGCGACCGCTTTCATGCGGCATCTCCGGAGACCGGCAACACGGCGGGCACCGGCGGTGGATTGCGCTCGGCGAACATGCCGTTCCAGTACGGGTAGTAGGGGTAGGGCGGCATCACCGCGCTGGAGGTGTCGAGGCGGGCCATCTGCGAGTCGTCCAGCGACCAGCCGACTGCGCCCAGGTTGTCCCTCAACTGCGCCTCGTTGCGCGCGCCGATCAGCACGGTGGATACGGTCGGACGTTGCAACAACCAGCGGATCGCTACCTGCGGCACGCTGCGGCCGGTCTCCGCGGCGATCGACTCCAGCGCATCGACGACGCGGTAGAGCCGCTGCTCGTCCACCGGCGGCGCGTACTGCGCGGTGTCGTGCAGCCGGCTGCCGGCCGGGAGCGGCTGGCCGCGGCGGACCTTCCCGGTGAGCCGGCCCCAGCCCAGCGGGCTCCAAACCACCGCGCCCAGGCCCTGATCCCGCCCCAGCGGCATCAGCTCCCACTCGTAGTCGCGGCCGACCAGCGAGTAATAAGCCTGGTTGGCGACGAAACGCGCACGGCCATGCCGGTCGGCGGCGGCCTGCGACTTCATCAGTTGCCAGCCGGAGAAGTTGGAAGCGCCGAGATAACGCACCTTGCCGGCGCGCACCAGGTCGTCCAGCGTTGCCATGACGCTCTCGACCGGAGTCATCGCGTCGAAGTGGTGCAATTGCAGGAGGTCGATGTAGTCGGTGCCGAGCCGCTTCAGCGAGCGTTCCACGCCGCCGACCAGATGGTGGCGCGAGGCGCCGACGTCGTTCGGTCCGGCGCCTGCGCGCAGCGTCAGCTTGGTCGATATGATCGCCCGCCCGCGCCGACCCTTCAGCGCGGCGCCGAGGATCTCTTCGGAGGCGCCGTCGGAATAGACGTCCGCGGTGTCGAAGAGGTTGGCGCCGGCCTCCAGGCAGATGTCCACCAGGCGGCGCGCTTCGGTGGCGTCGGTGGCGCCCCACGCGGAGAACAGCGGGCCCTTGCCGCCGAAGGTGCCGGCGCCGAAACCCAGCGAGGGAACCATGAAGCCCGACGCGCCCAGGGCGCGGTATTCCATGCTTCCGTTCATGCGTCGGCCTCCCGCTGCACGGCAATCTCCATGCTCATCCGCCCGCCGCCGACCGACCAGTCGGAAAAGTCGTTCTCGACGAGGTAGACGAACACGTCCTGCGGGCGGATCTCCGCGTCCCGCCCGAGGCTGGCGGCGAGACGGGCGTAGAGGTCGCGCTTCATCGCATCGCTGCGTCCCCGCCGCAGCGTGATCCGGACGACGACCACGCGATCGGAGCGCTGTACGCCCAAGAAGCCGCGGTCGAACAGGAAATCGCCAGGCTGGTATTCGCAGATCAGCTGGAAGAAATCGTCGTCGGGAATACCGAGGGCCGCGACCATCGCTTCGTGCACGCCGCGGGCGATGGCGGCCTTGTGGGCGGGTGGCGTCCCGGCGGGGATGGCAACGTGGGTGAATGGCATGAAGGCTCCTGCGGCTGAGACCGAAATCGGGTGCCGGGTCTTTGGCCACCACGGCAGCGAGTGCGCAGGCTAGGCGCTTGCACTTTCGACAGAAAGCAGCACGATGGCGAATCGCTTTCAACTAATGATTGAATATCGTGGATCGACTGGACGACCTGACCCTGTTCCTGCGCGTGCTCGACCTCGGTTCGATCAGCGCTGCCGCACGCAGCCTCGGCCTTTCGGTGGCGGTCGCCAGCCAGCGCCTGAAACGCCTGGAATGCGGACTCGGCGTGCGGTTATTGCAGCGGACCACCCGCCGCCTGCACCCCACGCCGGAAGGCCGGCTGCTGGCCGAGCAGGGGCGCGCGCTGGTGGAGGACCTGGACGCGTTGACCACCGACCTGCGCCAGAGCGCCGTGAGCGTTTCGGGTACGTTGCGCATGACCCTGCCGGCCGCGTTCGGCCGCCAGTACCTCTCGCCACTGTTGCCGGAATTCCTGGCGCGCCATCCGAAGCTGCGTCTGTCCGCGCACCTGAGCGACGAGATGCAGGACCTGGTGGGCGCCGGTTACGACCTGGCGATCCGCATCGGCGCGCTGGACGATTCCAGCCTGATTGCGCGCAGGCTCGCCTCCAACCGCCGCCTGCTGTGCGCCTCGCCCGCGTACCTGGCTCGACACGGTCGGCCCCGCACGCCGGTGGAACTGGCCGATCACGAATGCGTGCTGCTGGCCGGTCGCAACGGACGGCAGGACACCTGGCGGCTGACCGACGCGCAGGGCCAGGAACACGTGGTTCGCGTGCAGGGGCGCTTCGAAAGCACGCTGGGCGAACTGGTCCGCGATGCCGCGCTGGCCGGGCAGGGCATCGCGCTGCATTCGCACTGGCATGTGCACGAGGCGCTTCGTAGCGGTCGCCTGGAAGCGGTGCTGCCCGATTACTCCCTGCCGGAAAGCGCGATCTGGGCGGTGATGCCGCAACGCCGGCTGGTGCCGCCGCGGGTGCGCGCGTTCGTGGATTTCCTGGCCGAGCACCTGGGCGAGGTGCCGCCGTGGGAGCGTGTCCCGTCGCGCGGGACATGAAAAGGCGCGCCGCCATCGTTGGCGGCGCGCCTCGGGCAGAGCGGTTTACTTCGCGGCGTTGTAGCGCTCGACGCCCGCGAGGATCTCGGCCTTTGCCTCATCGGCGCCGACCCAGCCATCGACCTTCACCCACTTGCCCTTCTCCAGGTCTTTGTAGTGCTCGAAGAAGTGGCCGATGCGCTCGAGCCAGTGCGGCGAGACGCCCTTGATGTCGCTGATGTGCGCGTAGCCGGGGAAGATCTTCGGCGCCGGAAGCACGATCAGCTTCTCGTCGCTGCCGGCCTCGTCGGACATCTTGAGCATGCCGACCGGGATGCAGCGGATCACCGAGCCCGGGATCAGCGGCAGCGGCAGGATCACCAGCGCGTCGAGCGGGTCGCCGTCGCCACCGAGCGTGCCCGGCACGTAGCCGTAGTTGCACGGATAGCGCATCGGGGTGGACAGGATGCGGTCGACGAAGATCGCCCCGCTTTCCTTCTCCACCTCGTACTTGACCGGTTCGGCGTCCTTCGGGATTTCGATGACGACGTTGATTTCGTCCGGCACGTTGCGGCCGGCGGGGACGTGATGCAGACCCATGGGAATCCTTCGTGGGGAACGAAAAAGCGAGGCGCGAAAGGATACGGCAAACGCTGCTGCAATGCAGCGAAGACGGCGGCGGCTGTTTAGCGAGCGGCCATTGAGGCCATGCTCGGGATCGAGCCTGGGGTTTGGGGCGGGCTTATCGCAGAGGCCGTTCGCGCAGCCACTTGGTGGCGATCCATTTCTCTCCGCGGATCACCGGCAGGCCGGCATGCAGTGAACTGGTGTCGCCGCCTTCGTAGGCGAAATAAACGGCCGAACCGGTCAGCGCGGTGACCGTGAGCCCGACGTTCGGGAACGCGGTGCCGCCGCCTTCCTCGGGCGTGTTGAGGTACATCACCACGCTCGCGATGCGCTGGCCACCCCGCGCGGTCACCGCCGCGTAGCCTGGCTGGGTGGGGTCGAACCAGTCGTAATGCGGCTCGTATTCCTGGCCGGGCAGGTAATGCAGCACCTGAAGGCCCTCGCCGTGCTCGACCGGAAGGTCGAGCAGCCCGGCCAGGCGTGCTTCGATGTCGCGCACCAGGGGCGTTTCTCCGAGCTTGAAGAACATCCCGGCGCTGGTGCGCCGCTCGTCCACCTGGTGCTTGCCGTCATCGGCCACGGTCATCGCGCGATCCAGCCTGGGTCGCGCCGAGTCGATCAGCGCGGCGCATTCGCCGGCATCGAGCAGGCCGTCCAGTACGCGCACGATCGGCGCCTCCATGCCGACGCTCACGCGGACCTCGCGGCCGTCGACGGACAGCCCCGGTGCGGCCGGCGCGCGGGTGCGCCGACCGTTGGGAACGTTGGCGTTGATCGAGCTCAGCGGGATCTTCAGCACCTCCGCCACCGCGCTGCGGCATTGCGCCGGCGGGTAGCCGGCGTCCTTGAGCAGCCTGAGCACTTCCGGCACGCCGTGGCCCGCCCGCGCGGTGGCCAGGATCCATTCGCGCAACTGGGGACTGATGCTGCCGGAAGAAGCTCTCATGCGTCGGGTGCAGATGGCTGCGGCGGCCGGGTGGCCGCCGCCGGGGCCGTCATTTTACGTGCTGCCACAACCAGGTGTACTCGAGCGCGTGCATGAAGGCCGACTGCTTGTTGTCCGCCGCGCCGCCGTGGCCGCCCTCGATGTTCTCGTAGAAGTCCGCGTCGTAACCCATCGCCTGCATCTTCGCAGCCATCTTGCGCGCGTGTGCGGGGCCCACGCGGTCATCGCGGGTGGAGGTGGTGAACAGCACCGGTGGGTACTGCTTGCCCGGCTCGGCGTTCTGGTACGGCGAGAAGGTCCTGATCCAGGCCCATTCGGCGGGCTTGTCCGGATCGCCGTACTCGGCCATCCAGGACGCACCGGCGGACAGGTGCGTGTACCGCTTCATGTCCAGCAGGGCGACCTGGCTGACGATCGCGCCATAGAGCTGCGGATAGAGCGTGAGCATGTTGCCCATCAGCAGACCGCCGTTGCTGCCGCCCATCGCGGCCAGGTGTTTCGGCGAGGTGACCTTGCGCCGGATCAGGTCTTCCGACACCGCCGCGAAGTCCTCGTAGGCACGCAGGCGATGGCCCTTGAGCGCGGCCTTGTGCCAGCGCGGGCCGTATTCGCCGCCGCCGCGGATGTTGGCGATCACGTAGACGCCGCCGTGCTCCAGCCAGGCGCGGCCGATGCTGCCGCTGTAGCTCGGCTGCAACGAGATCTCGAAGCCCCCGTAACCGTATTGCAGCGTGGGATGGCTGCCGTCGAACTTCAGCTCCTTCGGCGCGATCTCGAAGTACGGAACCCGGGTACCGTCTTTCGACTGCACGAAATGCTGGCTCACCTGGTACTTCGAGCCGTCGAAGAAGGCCGGGCTATGCTTGATCGCCTCGGCATCGCCGTCGCCGAGCGTGCCGTAATACAGCGTGGTCGGCTGCAGGAAGCCGGTGACGGTGAGGAAGTAGTCGTCGCTTTCGTCCGCGTCGATGCCGCCAGCATCGATCGAGGACAGCGCCGGTGCGCCCCCCAACGGCTGGCGCTTCCATGCGCCCGGTTGCGGGGTGAGCACTTCGAGCCGGTTCACCACGTCATCCATCACGTTGAGAATCAGGTGGTGGCGCGTCCAGGAATAGCCGTCCAGCGCAGTGGTATCGGTCGGCTCGAACAGCACGCTGATGTCGCGCTTGCCCGCCATGAAGTCATCGAAGTTCGCCGCCAGCAGCGAGCCGGCCTTGTAGGTGTGGCCGCCGACAGCCCAGTCGCTGCGTGGCTCGATCAGCAGCCACTCGCGCTCGACGCTGGTTTCGGCGTCGGTGGGCACGTCGATACGTGTGAGCTTGCCGTCCTTGCCCAGCAGGTAGCTCTCGCTGTCGTAGAAGGCCAGCGCGCGCTGCACGAAGCTGCGCTCGTAGCCGGGGGCCAGGTCGCGGTAGGCACTGACGGCGAGATCCTCGGGCTTGCCCTCGTAGATCGTCTTCGCCTCGGCCAGCGGCGTGCCGCGGGCCCACAGTTTGGCGATGCGCGGGTAGCTCGACTCGGTCATCGAACCGGGACCGAAGTCCGTACCCACGAAGATGTGGTCCTGGTCGGCCCAGGCCACCTGGCTCTTGGCTTCGGGCAATGCGAAGCCGCCCTCGACGAACGCCTTGTCGTGGAGGTCGAACTCGCGCACGACGTCGGCATCCGCGCCACCGCGCGAGAGCGAAAGCAGGCAGCGGCGATAGTCCGGCTTCAGGCACTGCGCGCCATGCCAGACCCAGTTCTCGTGCTCGGCCGCGGCCAGCGCATCCAGATCCAGCACCGTCTCCCAGGCTGGCTCCGCCTTGCGGTATTCGGCCAGCGTCGTGCGCCGCCACAGGCCCTTGGGGTGGGACTTGTCGCGCCAGAAGTTGTAGTAGTGCCCGCCCAGCTTCTCCACGAACGGAATCCGCTCGTTCGAGTCGAGCACTTCGAGCAGGCGGGCATCGAGCCGCTTGAATTCGGATGACTGGGCGTAGTCGGCGACGGTGGCCGCGGCCTGCTGCTTGACCCAGTCCATGGCGCGGACGCCATCGATGTCCTCGAGCCAGAGGTAAGCGTCGTCGGTGGCGTGTGCGCCGATCGGCGCGGAGGTCTGTGCGTGTGTCATGCCTGCCAGTGTGAGGCCCAGCGCGAGGGCGAGCCAGCGTGTGTGGGTCATGTCGGTGTCTTCCCCTATGCAACGGGTGAGTGTGGCCGGTGGGGTGGCGCAGTGCTGTGAGGGCAGCCAGCGCGAGCGCTGGGCTCCCTCTTGGCGTCAGAGGAGAGGCCCGTGCGTCCAACAAAAGCGAAGGCCCGTGAAGGGCCTTCGGTCGTGGGTCTATCGCAAGCGTGGCCCCTCTCCCCGGCGGGAAGAGGGTTGGCTTGAGGCGATCTACAGCAACGGGATCAACAAAAGCGCCACGATGTTGATGATCTTGATCAGCGGATTGACCGCGGGGCCGGCGGTGTCCTTGTAGGGATCGCCCACGGTGTCGCCGGTGACCGCCGCCTTGTGCGCTTCGGAGCCCTTGCCACCGTGGTTGCCGTCCTCGATGTACTTCTTGGCGTTGTCCCAGGCGCCGCCGCCGGTGGTCATGGAGATGGCCACGAACAGGCCGGTGACGATGGTGCCGATCAGCACGCCACCGAGCGCCTTGGGCCCGAGCAGCAGGCCGATCACGATCGGCACCGCCACCGGCAGCAGCGAGGGCACGATCATTTCGCGGATCGCCGAGCGGGTCAGCATGTCCACCGCGCGCGAGTAGTCGGGCTTGCCGGTGCCCTGCATGATGCCGGGGATGTCGCGGAACTGGCGGCGCACTTCCTCGACCACCGCACCGGCGGCGCGGCCGACCGCTTCCATCGCCATGGCGCTGAACAGGTAGGGGATCAGGCCGCCGATCAGCAGACCGATGATCACCATGTGGTCGGACAGGTCGAAGGCGAAGGTCTGGCCCGCGTTGTTCACCGCCAGGTTGTGCGTGTAGTCGGCGAACAGCACCAGGGCAGCCAGCGCGGCCGAACCGATCGCATAGCCCTTGGTAACCGCCTTGGTGGTGTTGCCCACGGCGTCCAGCGGATCGGTGATGCCGCGCACTTCCGGCGGCAGGTCGGCCATCTCGGCGATGCCGCCGGCGTTGTCGGTGATCGGGCCGTAGGCGTCCAGCGCCACGATCATGCCGGCCATCGACAGCATCGAAGTGGCGGCGATGGCGATGCCGTACAGGCCAGCCATGTGGAAGGCGCCCCAGATCGCGAGGCAGACGACGATCACCGGCCAGGCGGTGGCCTTCATCGACACGCCCAGGCCCGCGATGATGTTGGTGCCGTGGCCGGTGGTGGATGCCTGCGCGATGTGCCGCACCGGCTTGTACTGCGTGCCGGTGTAGTACTCGGTGATCCACACGATCAGGCCGGTCAGCACCAGCCCGATCAGCGCGCACCAGAAGATCGACATGCTGTCGATGCGACCGTCGACCGTCGGCAGGCCTTGGGGCAGGAGCTCACGGGTGACGAACCAGAAACCCACCGCCGAAAGCACGGCCGAGACGATCACGCCCTTGTACAGCGCGCCCATGATGGAACCGCCCTCGCGCACCTTGACGAAGAAGGTGGCGATGATCGAGGCGATGATCGACACGCCGCCCAGCACCAGCGGGTAGAGCACCGCGTGCGGGTCGGCGGTGAACATCAGGCCGCCCAGGAGCATGGTGGCGATTACCGTCACCGCGTAGGTTTCGAACAGGTCGGCGGCCATGCCGGCGCAGTCGCCGACGTTGTCGCCCACGTTGTCGGCGATCACCGCCGGGTTGCGCGGATCGTCCTCGGGAATGCCCGCCTCGACCTTGCCGACCAGGTCCGCGCCGACGTCCGCGCCCTTGGTGAAGATGCCTCCGCCCAGGCGCGCGAAGATCGAGATCAGCGAGCTGCCAAAGGCCAAGCCGACCAGCGGATGCAGCGGATCGGGCACGCCCAGGTGGTTGAGGGTCAGCCAGTAGCCAGTGACGCCCAGCAGCGCCAGGCCGACCACCAGCATGCCGGTGATCGCACCGCCGCGGAACGCCACGTCCATCGCAGCGCGCATGCCGCTTCGCGCGGCCTCCGCGGTGCGCACGTTGGCGCGCACCGAGACGTTCATGCCGATGTAGCCGGTGGCACCGGAAAGCACCGCGCCGATCAGGAAGCCGATCGCGGTGTACCAGCTGAGAAAGAAGCCGATGAGGACCAGCAGGACGATGCCCGCCAGCGCGATGGTGCCGTACTGGCGATTGAGGTAGGCGCGCGCGCCTTCCTGGATGGCTGCGGCGATCGCCTGCATGCGTTCGTTGCCGGCCGAGCGGCCGAGAACCCAGCGTACCGAGACCAAGCCATAGAGAATCGCGAGGACCGCGCACCCCAGCGCGATCCACAACCACATACCGTCCTGCATCTGCATTCGGTGCCTCCCCAGGTGAGTGGATACCGCGACAGGCGGGTTGCCTCACGGGCAGCTCGCCCCAGGCCGCTTCGACAGCGGCCTCGGCGAGTATAGGCAGGGGAGATGTGATTGATCGTTGTGCGCCGCAGCGGGCGCCGGAAACGCACGCGGCCGGGGCGAAACGCCCCGGCCGCGTCAGGACTTCAGAAAGCTCAGTTGAGCACGTAGTCCAGGATGATGCCGGTGGCGATGGCGACCAGCACGTAGTCGTTGTTGTCGTCGCGCACCCAGTGGTAGCCCCGCGGCGGGGGACGCAGGCGGACGCGCTCGTAGTCGCGGATGATCACGACCGGACCGTCGTAGCGGTGGCCGCGTTCCCAATGGTGGTGGCCACGACCGTGCCAGCCGTTGTCGCGGTGCCCGTGGTCATTTCCACGGCCGTGCCCGTGATCGTGGTCGGCCAGCGCCGCGCCGCTGGCGGCAAGCAGGGGCAGGGCGAACAGGGCGCTCAGCAGGAATTTCATCGTATTTCTCCCTTGCCGGGCTCGGTGGCCCGGGTGATCCGCAGCGTAGGAAGCTGCGACTGAACGCATGGTAGCCGCCTCCACAGGGCCTTCACGTGACGCTCAGCAAGAAAACCGGCGCCAGTCGCCTCAGGGAAAGGCAGGCAGGCGCCTGGCTACCGCCACGTTGCGCAGGGTGGCGTAGGCGGGCAGGCCGTCCTTGCCGTAGGGCGGCGGGGCCTCGCCGCGGATCAGCGGGGACAGGTAACGGCGCGCGGCGGTGGTGATGCCGAAGCCGTCGCGGCGGATGAACCCTTTGGGCAGCTTCTTTTCGCGGTTGGCGATCTTCTTCAATTCCGCCGGCTCGATCTTCCAGCGATAGGGCGACTCAGAGGTGCGCACGATCACCGGCATCACCGCGTTCATTCCGCCCAGCGCGAACTCCACCGCGGCGCGGCCGACGGCATAAGCCTGCAGCGCATCGGTGGCCGAGGCGAGATGCCGCGCCGAGCGCTGCAGGTAATCGGGGAGAGCCCAGTGCACCTTGTACTTGAGCTTGTCCTTGACCAGCTGCGCCAGCACCGAGGCCGCGCCGCCCAGCTGGGCGTGGCCAAAGGCGTCGCGGGTGCCGCCCTCGGCGAGAAATCGCCCGGCCGCGTCGCGCACGCCCTCGGAGGCGACCACCGTGCACCAGCCCACGCGCTCGACCGTGTCCTTGACCTTGGCCAGGAACGCGGCCTCCTCGAACACGTTTTCCGGGAACAGGATCACGTGCGGCGGCGCGTCCGGACCTTCGCCGGCCAGGCCCGCGGCGGCCGCGATCCAGCCGGCGTGGCGGCCCATCACCTCCAGCACGAAGACCTTGGTCGAGGTGTCGGCCATCGAAGCCACGTCCAGGCTGGCCTCCAGCACCGACACGGCGGTGTACTTGGCCACCGAGCCGAAACCCGGGCAGCAATCGGTCACCGCCAGGTCGTTGTCCACCGTCTTGGGCACGCCGATGCAGCGGATGTCGTAGCCCATCGCCTTGCCGAGCTGCGAGATCTTCAGCGCCGTATCGGCCGAGTCGTTGCCGCCGTTGTAGAGGAACCAGCGGATGTCGTGCGCGCGCAGCACCTCGATCAGGCGTTCGTATTCGGCGCGGTTGTCCTCCAGTGACTTGAGCTTGTAGCGGCAGGAGCCGAAAGCGCCGCCGGGCGTGTGGCGCAGCGCGGCGATCGCGGATTTCGATTCCTTCGTCGTATCGATGAGGTCCTCGCGCAGCGCGCCCAGGATGCCGTTGCGCGCCGCGTACACCGGCACGCCCTGCGCACGCGCCGCCTCGATGACGCCGGCGGCGGTGGCGTTGATCACCGCGGTGACCCCGCCGGACTGGGCGTAGAGCAGGCGACCGGAACGGGAAGCAGGACTCATGGCGATCTCCTTGGCAGGCACGGGCATGTGCCCTTGCGAAACAGCGACTTGGCGCGCATCCGGCCTTGGCTCGGTTTGACGCTACCGGGTCCAGACGGTACTTTGACGCCCCTTGGGTGAAATCTGACGAACCGCCGCAGCGTGCGTGCGGACCACACGCCCTGGAGCATTATGCGACTCGTCCTACTCGGTGCACCCGGTTCGGGCAAAGGCACGCAGGCCGCGCGGCTGAAGGCCGACCTCAACGTACCGCACATCTCCACCGGCGACATGCTGCGCGCCGCGGTGGCCGCGGGCACGCCGCTGGGTCTCAAGGCCAAGGCGGTGATGGATGCGGGTCAGCTGGTGTCCGACGACATCCTGCTGGACATGCTGGAAGAGCGCCTGGCACAGGACGATGCGCGCAACGGGTTCATCCTCGACGGCTACCCGCGCAACCTCGCCCAGGCCGACGCGTTGGACCATCTGCTCTCCCGCATCGGCCAGCCGCTGGATGCGGTGGTCAAGCTCGAGGTGCCCAGCGAGGCGATCGTCGGCCGCTGCCAGATCCGCTTTCAGGCCGAGAACCGCGCTGACGACAATCCCGACACCGTACGTAAACGCCTGGGCGTCTATGCCGAACAGACCGCGCCGGTGGCCGATTTCTACGCCAAGCGCGGCAAGCTGCAGGTGGTCGACGGCGTTGGCGAACTCGACGAAGTGACCGCGCGCATCAAGCGCGCGCTGGAAAGCGAGTCGGCCGCGGCCAACGGCTGACGCAATCTGCTCCCGCTGGCCCTTTTCTGATCAAGCACGGGCCCAGGACCGGAGTGAGGGCCGCGCGGAGCGATAGCCTGCCGCCGTATTGAAAGCCCACTCCCCGCAAGCCCGACACCCTCACCCCCAGCCCTCTCCCGGCGGGAGAGGGGAGCCCAATCCGGCGAGAGGGAGGGGTTTCGAAACACATGCGTCTGCACATCCTCGGCATTTGCGGCACCTTCATGGGCGGCGTCGCCGCGCTCGGCCGCGAGCTCGGCCTGACCGTGGAAGGCTCCGATGCCGCTGTCTATCCGCCGATGAGCACTCAGCTCGAAGCCCTCGGTATCCGCCTGATGGACGGCTATATTGCCGCGCACCTCACACCCGCGCCCGACCTGGTCGTGGTCGGCAACGCGATGACCCGCGGCAACCCGGCGGTCGAGCACATGCTCAATGCGCGCCTGCGCTACGTGTCGGGCCCCCAATGGCTGGGCGAGACCGTGCTGGCCGGTCGCGAGGTGCTGGCGGTGGCCGGCACGCACGGCAAGACCACCACCACCAGCCTGCTGGCCCACCTGCTGGACCACGCATCCAAGGATCAGGCAGGGCTGGCGCCCGGCTTCCTGATCGGCGGCGTGCCTGGCAACTTCGGCGTCTCGGCAAGGCTGGGCGACCAGGCCGCGCCGTTCGTGATCGAGGCAGACGAATACGACACCGCCTTCTTCGACAAACGCTCGAAGTTCGTGCACTACCGCCCGCGCATCGCCATCCTCAACAACCTCGAATATGACCACGCGGACATTTTCCCGGATTTGGCCGCGATCCAGCGCCAGTTCCACCACCTGGTGCGCACCGTGCCGGGCAACGGGCGGCTGGTCGTCAACGCACACGACACGAACCTCGCCGAAGTGCTGGCGATGGGCTGCTGGACGCCCGTGGAGACTTTCGGCATCGGCCAGGGCGACTGGCAGGCGCGGCTGGTCGAGGCGGATGGTTCGGTATTCGCCGTGCAGTACCGCGGCGAGATGATCGGCGAGGTACGCTGGTCGCTGCTGGGCAACCACAGCGTGCTCAATGCGCTCGCCGCGCTGGCCGCCGCCAGCGCGTCCGGCGTCGACGCGCGTGCGCTTCTGCCCGCGTTCGCCAGTTTCCGGAGCGTCAAGCGACGAATGGAACTGGTCGGCGAAGCCGGTGGCGTGCGGGTCTACGACGACTTCGCCCATCACCCGACCGCGATCGCGACCACGCTGGCCGGCCTGCGCGCCAAGGTCGGCAAGGCGCGCATCCTGGTCGCGCTGGAGCCGCGCTCCAATTCCATGCGGCTGGGCGCGCACGCGGCGGGCCTGGCGCCCTCGCTGGCGGATGCGGACGCAGTGGTGTTCCTGCACCGCCCGGAGCTGCCGTGGGATGCCGCGCGCGTGACCGAGGCGCTGCAGGGCCGCGGCCGGACCGCGCCGACGGTGGATGCCCTGGTCGAGGCCCTGCGTGCGCAGGCGCGTCCGGGCGACCACGTCGTGTTCATGTCCAACGGCGGTTTCGAGAACGCGCCGCGCCGCTTCGTCGACGTGCTGAACTAGCTTGTTCCCAGTCTTTCCGGGGAGGCTGCTGGGGGCAATGCTTGCGGGGAAGTGGTGCGAGCCGCGCCGTTCAGTCCCAGGGCAACCGTTGCCGGACCCTCTCCACAGGACCGGGAGCAAGCCATCACGCCAGCGGTGCGTCGAAGCAGGGCTCGCGCCGCTGGTACTCGCGCTGCGCTGCAAACCACACGCCGAGCCCGAAGCCCAGCGTCAACAGCGTCAGTAGCCCGCCGCCGAAGATGTAGCCCAGCGCGTCGATCAGCCAGACGCCAGCCCAATACGTTGCCATGGTGCCGAGCAGCACGACCGCGTTGACCAGGTGCTGGCCAATCGCGTTCCGCGGTCCGATCAGGTGCACCGCCAGCGCGACCAGGCCCCCACTGGTGGCGATGATCAACGTCACCATCAGCATCAACCCCGGCTGCGCGGCATGGGTCAGCACGATGCCCAGCGCGGTGTACGCCAGGGCGGTGACGGTGCCGACCGGAACCAGCACCGCCAGGGCATCGACGATCGCCCGCTGATACTCGACGCGCGTGACCGGGGCCAGCGTCAGGTACAGGTCGGCCAGATTGGGACGCATGCGGACCATGCCGCGGCCGATCTGTGGGAAGCGCGCCAGCGCGATCAGCACGGCGTAGGCACCCACCACGGTGGCGTTGAAATGCTTCCGGTGCAGCGCGACCACCACGTACAGCGTGGCGAATACCGCCATGATCGCGATGCGCAGCCCGATCGCCGCCACGTTGTCGTGCGGCAGCAGCAGCCGGCGTACGAGCGTGCGCCGCCGTGCCGCGGACGGCTGTTCGCGGTAACGGACCAACGAGCGCTCCATCGCCCGTTGCGCGATCGCGTCGAACCAGCCCTCGAAGCGCCGGCCCAGCGCGCTGCGCCGGGGCGTCGTTTCGGCGCCGGCGTTGCGCCCGAGGCTGAGTCCCTCCAGCGGCGAGCTGTCCGGCGGCCGGTCGGTCACCCGGAGCATGGGATGCAGCGCAAGCCTCAGAAGCAACACGGCCAGGAGCAACAACAACGGCAAGGTGAGCGGGGAGCGCCACGCGTCGTGCACGATCGCGCCGGCCAGCCCCGGCATCCAGCCGGCGAGCACCAGCAATGGCCAGAACAGCAGGCTCACCCACCGTTCCACGCCCATCGCGAAACCCATCGCCCCGGCGAGCAACAGCAACGCGCCTCCGAGCAGCATGTGCGGCACGTCCAAGGCCAGCGCCAGCAGCGCGGGCAGGCCGACCCAGGCCACGGCGTCGAGCAGCCCGAAGGCCGCCAGATGGCGGCGGAACGCCGGCAGCAGGAAGGTCTCCGGCTGGCACGCGCTGCGCAGCGTGGTGGCCAGCCCCAGGTGCCAGAACCAGCTGCCCATCGCGAGCAGTCCGGCAGCCAGTGCCGCGCCGTCCGTGTGCGGCGTCATCCACACCAGGCAGCCCAGCGCCGCCAGCCACAAGAGATGCGCGAGCACGCCCAGCAGCGGCATCTGCCGGCTCGGCAGCAGCCACAGCTGGACGATCGCCTTCATGCCAGTTCCACGAACAGGTCCTCCAGCGTGGGCATCTCGATGCGCAGGCTGGCGTCCTCGTCCTTGGCAAGCAGGTGCAGTCGCTCGGCCGGCACGTCTTCCAACAGCAGGTGCAGGCTGGCGCCGGCGATGCGCGACTTGATCACGCCGGTCAACGCAGGCGCCGTCGCCCAGCCGGCCGGGCGACTGAGGACGGCGTGGGAGAGCCGCGCCTTGAGTTCGGCCAGCGGGCGAGTGAACTGGATATGGCCGTCGCGCAGCAACGCGATGTCAGCCTCGGCCCGCTCCAGGTCGGCGGTGATGTGGGTGGAAAAGATCACCGTCTTGCCCGGCCCGCGCATCAGCGCGAGCAGTTCGGCCATGAAGGCGCGCCGCGCCTGCGGATCGAGGCTCGCGACCGGCTCGTCCAGCACCAGCAGATCGGGTTCCGGCGCGATCGCCCGCACGATGGCGAGCTTCTGCCGTTGCCCCTGCGAGAGCCGGCCGATCTTCTGTTTGGAGTCCAGCTCCCACTCCTGCAGCAGGCGCTGCGCCAGCGCGTTGTTCCAGCGCGCGTAGAAAGCGGCGGTGAAGTCGAGATACGCGCGCACCTTCATCCACGGGAACAGCTCGAAGTTCTGTGGCACGAAGCCGACCCTGTGCAGCCGCTCGCCGCCCGGCTCGGTCATCGGCGCGCCGAACAGTTCGATCATGCCCGCGTCGATCGGCGCCAGCCCGAGCAGGCAACGCAACAGGGTGGTCTTGCCGGCGCCGTTGCGGCCGAGCAGGCCGATCACGCGCCCGGCCGGCACTTGCCAGTCCACCCCGCGCAATACCTCGCGACCTTCGAAGGCCTTGCGCAGATCGTGCACGCGCAGGACCGGCGCGGCCGTGGCGGCGGCAACCGCGGGAGGGGCGGGAAAGGGCAACAGCGTGGCCATCGGCGGCAGTTCCGGTGGAGGCCATCGCACTGTGGAGGCCTGTGGCACGCGCGTCCAGTGATGGTTGTCATCCGGGACCGGCGTTGCCGGCGGAGTATCCTGCCTTCCCCCTCGGGAAGCATGCATCGCTATGGACGCCACGCTGGCCGGCAAAACCCTGTTCATCACCGGTGCCTCGCGCGGCATCGGCCTGGCGATCGCCCTGCGTGCGGCGCGGGATGGCGCCAACATCGTCATCGCTGCCAAGAGCGGCGTGCCCAACCCGAGGCTGCCCGGAACCATCCATACCGCCGCGGCCGCCGTGGAAGAGGCGGGCGGCAAGGCGCTGGCGCTCAAGGTGGACATCCGCGAGGAGGACCAGGTCAGGGACGCCGTGGCACAGGCGGCCGAATGCTTCGGCAGCATCGACATCCTGGTCAACAACGCCAGCGCGATCTGGCTGGCCGGCGTGGAAGGCACGCCGATGAAGCGGTTCGACCTCATGCACCAGGTCAATACGCGCGGTACCTTCCTGGTCACCCAGGCCTGCCTGCCGTTCCTGAAGCGCGCGGCCAATCCGCACGTGCTGATGCTGGCGCCGCCGCCCAGCCTGGATCCCAAATGGTTCGCCCCACACACGGCCTACACCATCGCCAAGATGGGCATGAGCCTGTGTGTGCTGGGCATGAGCGCCGAATTCGCGCCGCTGGGCATCGCGGTCAATGCCTTGTGGCCGCGGACGGTGGTCGCCACGGCGGCGATCGGCATGATCGAGGGCGTGCGGCCGGAACAGTGCCGCCGGCCCGAGATCGTGGCCGACGCGGCCCATGCCGTCCTGACCCGCCCGGCGCGGGACTACAGCGGCCATTTCGTCCTCGACGAGGACGTGCTCCGGGCGCAGGGAATGGTCGATTTCGACCGCTACGCCGTGCAGCCGGGCGCGCCCCTCTTGCCGGATCTCTTTCTGGATTGACTTCTTCTTCACGGAAGTTGTCGTTAGGTCCTCCACCCGGTTTTGTGATATTCATCACAGTCCGCCGCCCCCGGACGGGGCGGCATCGCAGTCGGTAATCACCGGCTGATCGACACAGGACATCCGTTCAGGGGCGGAGGTGGCGATGACCGCGGCATTGGCATTACCCAGGCGCTGTGTCGTCTGGTTCGGACGGCCCGACGGCGCCGAACGCAATGGACTGGCTCGTTCAGGCTGGCCGGTGCGCGTGGCCGACGTACAGGCCAGCGGCGTGGGCGCCCGCAACGGCGATGTCGTGGTCGCACTGGCCGACCTTCGCCAGGGAGACCTGGACACGCTTGGAGCGATGGAGGTCATGGTCGCCGAGCATCCGGGCGTGCCCTGGATCGCGCTGGTTTCGCCCGAGACGCCCGCGCACGAGCCGCGCGTGACATCGATCCTGCGCGACTGCACGGCGGTGTTCACCAGCCCCATCGACTTCCCGCGCTTGCGCGAGGCGCTCGATCGCGTGGCGGTGGGCGGGATACCCGCTCGCAGCGAACCGGACATGCCCGGGCTCGTCGGCACCAGCGACGCGATGCGGGCATTACGGATCGGCTTGCGCAAGTACGCGCCGGTGGACCTGCCGGTATTGATCACCGGCGAAACCGGCACGGGCAAGGAGGTGGCCGCGCGCGTCATCCACCAGTTGTCGCCGCGCGCCGCAAAGCCTTTCGTGGCGATCAATTGCGGTGCACTGCCGGGCAACCTGGTGCAGTCGGAACTGTTCGGCCACGAACGCGGCGCGTTCACTGGCGCCACCACCCGCCGCGTCGGTCACATCGAAAGCGCCAGCGGCGGCACCGTTTTCCTGGACGAGATCGGCGACCTTCCGCTGGACGCGCAGACCAGTCTGCTGCGGTTCCTGCAGGAGGGCACCATCGTGCGGGTCGGCAGCAGCCAGAGCCTGCAGGCGGACGTGCGCGTGCTGGCGGCCACCCACGTGGACATGGAAAAGGCGGTCGCGTCCGGCCGTTTCCGCCAGGATCTCTACTACCGGCTCAACGTGCTGCGCGTGCAGATGCCGGCGCTGCGCGAACGCGGAGGCGACATGGAACTGCTGGCGCAGCATTCCCTGGACGCCTTCCGCGAGCACCACGACTGCCGCGCACTTGCCTTCAGCGCGGCCGCACGCCGCGCGCTGCGCGCATTCCATTGGCCGGGCAACGTGCGCGAGCTGGTCAACCGGGTGCAACGGGCCGCCGTGGTCGCCGAGGACTCGCTGATCAGCGTGCACGACCTGGATTTGCCCGTGCGTCCGGGCCACGCGCCGGCCGCGCTGGAACGCGTGCGCGTGTCGGCCGAGCGCGATGCGCTGGTCGCGTGCCTGCGCGAGACTCGCTTCAACGTCAGCGAATGCGCTCGGCGGCTGGGCATCGCCCGGGTCACCGTCTACCGCCTGTGCAAGAAACACGGCCTGGCGCTGGACGAGCTGGCGCAGGCCGTGCCTTGAGCAGCCTTGACCGGGGTCGCCCGACCCCGATCTGCCGCGGCTAGAACATGTAGGGAACCTTGAAGCTCAGGCTGAAGTCCGGTGCGTCCGGCGTCAGGCCGATGCCCAGCAGGGTAACCAGCGTGGTGTGCTGGCTCAGTGCATGGGTCACGCCCATGTTGAAGGTGGCGGCATGGGCGTCCGAACCGATCACCTTCGACCAGGGCGAGCCCTTGTAACGCAGCGAGGCCTTGGCGCTGAGCTTGTCGGCAAAGGACAGGCTCAGGCTGGTGCGCTCGTTGAACGCGAAGGCCACGCCGGCGCCGAAGTAATAGGCGTTGCCGAGCTTGACCGTGCCCGGGTTCTGCGTTTCCGGATCGGTATTGATGTCGTCGAAGTCGCGCGATTTCGAATAGATGTAGCCGAGGTTGGCGAACACGATCGCCGGATCCATGGTCTTGACCGCCGACAGTCCGAGGTTCGCCTGCCACACGCCGTTGCCGGTCGGCTGCTTGTCGGGCACGGCGAAGCTGATGTACTGATCGTCGTTGCGCTGCAGCACCTTCCAGTCGATGCCGTAGGGCGATTGCCCGGTCGGCGCGGTGATGCCAAGGGTCAGTACCGTGTCGGGCCGCGAGCCCGTTTCGTCGAACAGCTTGTAGTTGGCGCTCAGGCCGATGTCGCCCAGCCCCGCGCCCGTAGTGTCCTCCTCCGCGACCGCCGCCGCCGAGCCGCCTGCGCCGCCCTTCTGGTAGACCGTCTTGCGGTAGAGGTAGGGCACGTCCAGGTTCAATGTCAGGCGCGGGCTGGCGCCATAACGAGCGGCCAGGTTGTAGGTGAGCGAGTCGGACTTGACGTCCTCGATGGCGATGTTGCCCAGGAAAATGGCGTCCAGGGCCAGGAAGCCGTTGAGCGTGATCTGGCTGCGGTCGTAGCGGGCGTAGCTGACGCTGTTTTCCAGGGTGAACTTGCGGTCGAACAGCGCGTGCTCCTGTTGCAGCGCATCTTTCAGGCTGCGCGTGGGCGCTTCCTGGCGCGCGGCTTCGGCCTGCGCGGCACTGCCGGCCCGGCTGCCCTCGTCGGCGGGCGGCGTCGTTGCGCGCGCCACCTGGTCCGGCGGTGGCGTGCCGCCCGGTGCAGGCAGCGAGGGTGGCGCGGTCTTGCCCGCCAGTTTTGCCTGCAGCGCCTGCACCTGCATGTCCAGCTCACGCAGCTGGCGCACCTGCTGCGCGTAGCTGGCCTTGAGCGCCTGCAGCTGGGCCAGCAAGGTCTGCACCTGGGCTTCGTCCTGCGGCATGGGCGCCGCCTGGGCGGCAAGGTCGAAGGGCAGGCCGATCAGCAGCCCGCAGGCCACGGCGGTGGCTAACAAGGTCTTGTGCATGGTGTGTTGCTCCCCTGGACCGAAGGCGTGCCGGGCGGTGGCGCGCGCTTCAGTTCCCTGCGATGCCTCGGGTGAGGCCGATCGCCTGCGCCACGTTCAGCGCAAGCGGCGTGTTGGCCGATGACACCTGGCGGACCAGGTCGATCTCCAGCCGGTTGCTCACGCTCTGGCCGTCCGCGGCGAGCTGCACGCTCTGGCCGAGGCTGCCGTTGCGGATCCATTGCTGCACCGTGCCCTCACCGTCGATGGACAGCTGCACACCGGCGGACTGACCGTCGAAGCCGACCGATACGCTTGCGTCGCCGTCGCTCATGGTGGCGCCGCCGGTTCCGGTGCCCGTACCCGTGGCGGTGGGCGCGCTGCCGTCGCGGATGGTCAGGCGGGCCACGTTGCTGGCGAGGTTGCCGTCGCCGGCCACCTGCACGCTTTGCAGCAGGCCACCGACGTTGGCCAGCCCGCTGCCGTCGACGCTGCGGGTGCCAGTGGCGGGCATCGGCACCGGGGCATTGGCCTTGGTTAGTGTCACGCTAGGCGTGAAGGTGAGCGTGGGTTGGCTTTTTCCGTTGCTGAAATCCATGCCGAACGCCAGCGTCCCCTGCAGCAGTTGGCCGCTGGCGGTCTGCCAGGTCGAAATCATGGTCACGCCGAACCAGGCAACGGTGTGGTCGTCGACGGTGTAACGGCCACGCATGGCATTGAGCTCGGTATCGGGCAGTTCGTGCAGGCCGGCGCCGGGTGCGTTGTCGGCCGCGCGCGCGCCCAGCGCGGTGGCCATCAGCAGCGCGGTGACGAGAAGGGGGAAGGTACGGCGAAACATGGCTTTGTCTCTCTCAAAACAGATCGGCGCTGCTGAAGCCGAAGTCGAGCAGTTCGGCATCGGTGACGGGCCCTTGCCGGGCATACAGGGCGCGTGCGCTGGCCTTGCCCTCCGGTTGCAGCAGCACCGTGTTGCGATCGAAGTCGTTGCCGATTACCACGAACACGGCCCGGGACGGCCAGGCCTGGAGGAATTCGGCGATGGAAATGCTGCGGTTGCCGAGCATCGGGTCGGCCAATTCCACCGTGTCGCCCTGGACCTGTTTGAGCACCACGAAATGGCGGAAGCCGTGCACGTCCATCAGCACCAGACCGGGCACGCGCAGGCTGTGCAGGCGCGATTCGTCTACGCGATAGCCGCGTCCGCGCATGCCCAGCGCTTCCACGTAGTGCTTGATGTCCAGCAGCGAAAAGCCGCGCTGCTTGACGAGGTTCTCGTCGGATAGACCCAGCATGCCCTGGATCACCATCGCCTCGTCTACGTCCAGGTGATAGGCGTAGCGCAGGATCGTGGCCAGCGCGGCGGCGCCGCAGCTGTAGTCGGTTTCCTGCCGCACCAAGTTGCGGTAGCGCGCCTCCTGCATGCTTTCCACCGGATGCATGTACAGGCCGCCGTTGGGCAGCACGCCACCGAAGCGCACCTCGCCGGCGCGCGCGGAGGCCAGCGCGCCAAGCGCGAGGCTGCAGAGCAGGAAGGTGTGGATCGTACGTCGCATGGGTATCACCGCTGGGAGGAAGTCCCCCCGGCCCGCAGGGGCCGGGCCGGGGGGTTCCATAGGAACCCGGCTGCGGACAGCCGGGTACCGCCCTCGTTGGCCTGCCTTGGCCAAAGGTGTTACGGGCTGGGCTGCGCCACGGCCAGCGACAGGCTGTTGGCCTGCAGGTTGCCGGTGCCGGAGGCCACGTTCACGCCGATGTTGCCGGTGGCATGCTGGAAGGCATTGCCCGACAGGCTGGCGTCGTTGGTGGCGTTGACCACCACGTAGCGCGCGGTCTGCACGGTGCCGCACAGGTCGGCCAGCAGATCGCTGGCGGAAACTTCGACGAAGCCCAGCTGGCCTTGCTCCTGGCCTTGCGACTCGCTCGCGGTCAGGCCGCCGTAGAAACCGGCCGGAAACGGACCGACGGTCCACAGGCCGCCCTCGACGCCATAGGAGGTCCCGCTGGTCTGGCCCTGGTACCCGCCCACGCCCAGCCCCAGCGAGTAACCCTGCACGGTGCCGCTCATGTGCACGGTGGTGGTGTCGTAGTACTTCTCCACGCGACCGGCGTTGCTGACGATGTTGCCCGAGGAAGCCTGGTCGACGCTCACGCCGGCATGGGCGAACTTGGTCGTCGCGACCGAGGCGGCCAGTGCGTTCTTCTGCTGGTTGTTGTTGCCCGAGGCGACGTTGACGCCGATGTTGCCCGAGGCCCAGCGGAAGGCGTTGTCGGTGACGTAGGCATCGTTCTTGACGCCCTCGTTCACGGTGACGTTGCCCGTGCCGGACTGGCCAACGTCGATTTCGGAATCGGCCAGGCCGAAAGCGAAGTCGGCGTCCGTCGCGGCGAGCGCGGCGGCATTGTCCTGGGCGTTGTTGTCGCCGGAGGCCACGTTCATGCCAATGTTGCCCGAGGCCTGGGCGGCCGTGCGGTCATCGATGGAGCTGGTGTTCTTCACCTTGTTGTTGGCGGTGACGTTGCCGGTCACCGACTGGTTGTTGTCGACCGTGGCGACCGCCGCCGAATCGAATGGCGAGTGGTGATGGTCGTGGTCGTTCGCGAAGGCCATCGGGCTGCCGAACAGCGTGGCGACGGCCAGGGCGATCAGGGTTTTCTTGGATGCGTTCATGGTGTCCTCACTCCGATTCTTATGGTGGTCACCGCGGAAGCTCCGACACGGACAACGACAGGACGTTGCCCGTGGCGTTGCCCGATCCCGCGGTCTGGTTGAGCTGCAGCACGCCACGGAAACCCTGCATGGCGCCCGCGGCGACCGACACGCTGCGCGTGCCTTCGCCCGGTACGCCGGTTTCCGTTCCCGGCTGCACTCCTGCCGACGCCGAAACGGCGGCGGACAGGGAGCCGTCCGTCGTTTCGCGTATGCCCTTGGTGGCCAGCGCCGCGGCGACCGCATTGAGCTGCGTGTTCGCGGTGCCGCTGGCCTGGTTGATCGATACGAGTCCGTGCGCGCCGGCAAGGACGTTCCCGGCGATGGTGGCCTGCGCTTCCAGCGGGGCACTGGCGTGGTTGCCGAGCGTCCGCTGGCGCGAGTCGATCCATGCCTGCGCGTCCGGTCCGGTGGCGAAGGCGCGCAGGTTCGCCTGGCTGTTGAGGTCGCCCGCCGCCAGGTTCACCGCGACGCTGCCGTCGGCACCCTGCAGGACATGACCATCCAGGCGGCTGCTGGTGAGGTAGCCGAGCATGGCGGCGTAGTCGTCATCGCCGGCGCTGACGCCGGTGCTCAGCAGAGCCAGCGCGGCGAGGAGGGTGAGAACGGTCGCGCGGCGCATGGCGATCAATGCCCGTGGCCGAAGGGCATTTGCGCCAGCGCGCCCTGCACCTGGTCACCGATGCCGCGGGTCGCGTTGCCGACCGCGCCGAGCGGCGCCGCGACGGTATTGCTCACGCCGGTGCCAGCAACGGTGTTGCCGCCGCTGCCGCCGACGAGCATGCCGTCGAGCGCCTGGCTCACAATCGACCGTAGTTGAGCGGAGGTCGGGGGCGTGGCGCCCAATCTCGCGATGTCGTCGTCGGAAAGTTCGCCGCCGCCGAGCGAGGCGAGGATCTCGGGCTGCGGCGAGGGCGAGACCATCAGCGCCATCCCCGGCGGTGCCGGCCGCGCGGCCGGCCGCGTGGAGACAGTGCGCAACAACACGATGTCGCCCGGCCTGGCGTCGACCGCCCGGTGCGCATCCGCCGCATGACCGGCGAACGGCATCCCAAGCAACGCGATCATGGCCGCGAGCGGCCGGAGCGCGAGAAGGCGGTGGGGCGGGGCGACTGCGGATTCCATGGCACGGCTCGTTCCTTCGGTGAGAGCCTTGGTGGCAAGCGCCGTGCCAATGCTTCCGAAAGCTGCCAAGCCGCGCCAGGACGCGGTTTCCGAGCCGATGCGGGCGAACGATCCCCGCGCGGGTTGTTACAGCCGGCTGCGCGGCCGAGCCCTTCCGACCGGCTCAATCCGCATGGGATCGCGCCTGGCGTGGGATGTAACAGAAGCGATACACCTTGTTCGCCTGTTACAGCTGGAGGCGTTCGGGCGGGCAGTGTCGCGGTGCTAGCATGTGCGAGCGACACCCCGGTCGCATTCCCACGCATGTTGCGAAGGCGCCCGTGCGCCGCCGGAGAGGCCATGTCCCCGCAAGACGCTCCCCTGATCGACCTGGCCCGGCGCTACTGGTTGCCGGTGTACCGTCCGCGCGAGCTCGTGCTCGACCATGGTCGCGGCGCGCGGCTGTGGGATACGCAGGGGCGCGACTATCTCGATTTCGGCGCGGGCATCGCGGTCAACAGCCTGGGCCACCAGGATCCGGACCTGCTCGCCGCGCTGACTGCACAGGCGCACAAGCTGTGGCACAGCAGCAACGTGTTCTATACCGAGCCGCCGCTGAAGCTCGCGCAGGAACTGGTCGAGGCATCCGGCTTTGCCGAGCGCGTGTTCCTGTGCAACTCGGGTGCCGAAGCGAACGAGGCTGCGATCAAGCTGGTCCGCCGTTGGGCGGCCGCGCAGGGGCGCGATGCCGGGCGGCGCACCATCGTCACTTTCCGTGGCTCTTTCCATGGCCGCACCCTGGCCACCGTGACGGCCACTGCGCAGCCGAAATACCAGGAAGGCTACGAGCCGTTGCCGGGTGGGTTCCGCTACATCGAGTTCAACGATGTTGGAGCACTCGAGGCCGCCTTCGCGCACGACGACGTGGCGGCGGTAATGGTGGAGCCCGTGCAGGGCGAGGGCGGCGTGCGACCGGCGGCGCCCGGCTTCCTCAGGCAGGTACGCGAACAGTGCGATCGGCATGGCGCGTTGTTGGTGCTGGATGAGATCCAGTGCGGCATGGGCCGCACCGGCACCCTGTTCGCGCATGTGCAGGACGACGTGATGCCGGACATCGTGACCCTGGCCAAGGCGCTTGGTGCGGGCTTTCCCATCGGCGCCATGCTGGCCGGTCCGAAGGTCGCCCAGACCATGCAGGTCGGCGCGCACGGTTCCACGTTCGGCGGCAATCCATTGGCCGCGGCCGTGGCGCGCGTGGCGCTGGCCAAGCTCGGTTCGCCCGCGGTGCTGCTCAACGTGGAGCGCCAGGCCAACGAACTGCGTGCCGGCCTGGCGGCCATCGATGCCGACCTGGGTCTTTTCGAGGAAGTGCGCGGGCGCGGCCTGATGCTGGGCGCGGCACTGGCTGGGCCGCATCGCGGCAAGGCCGGCGCCATCCTCGACGTCGCCGCTGCACACGGCGTGCTGTTGTTGCAGGCCGGGCCCGACGTGCTGCGCCTGCTGCCGCCATTGACCATCACCGACGAGGAGCTGGCGGAAGGTCTCGCACGCCTGCGCGCCGCATGCACCGACTTCCTCGCCGCCCCTGCCGGAGAAACGCCATGAAGTATCTGCACACGATGGTCCGCGTGCGCGACCTGGATGCGTCACTGCGCTTCTACTGCGAAGGCCTCGGTTTGCGCGAGGCGCGCCGCAAAGAGGTTCCGGAAGGCAAATACACCTTGGTGTTCCTTGCCGCGCCGGACAGCCCCGAGGCGGAGCTAGAGCTCACTTTCAACTGGGGCTCGCAGGAAGACTATGGCTCGGCACGCAACTTCGGCCACCTTGCCTTCCGGGTGGAGGATATCTACGCCACCTGCCAGCGCCTGATGGACATGGGCTACATGATCCATCGCCCGCCGCGCGACGGGCACATGGCGTTCGTGCGCTCGCCCGACCTGATCTCGATCGAGTTGCTGCAGGACGGTCACCTGCCGCCGCAGGAGCCGTGGTCGTCGATGCCCAACACCGGCAGCTGGTAGGCGGCCTCAGGCCAGGCCGTAGGTCACCAGCGTCCGGCGCAACTGCGGCAGATCCGTGAAGCGGTGCGCAACCAGGCCGGCCTTGCGGGCGCCGGCCACGTTCACCTCGCTGTCGTCGACGAACAGCGTGGCCGCGGGTGGCATCGCCAGCGCTTGGAGGCACCGCATGTAGGTGGCGGGCGAAGGTTTCGCCGCCTGCAGCCGGGCCGAACAGAAGAATCGGCCTTCGAACAGCGGGAACAGGCCCGGCACGATATCTGGCCAGCGTTCGGCCATAAGCATGCTGTTGTTGCTCAGCAAGGCCACCGCGACGCCGCGATCGCGGAGCCGGCCGGCCAGTTCAAGCATGGGTGGCCGGACCCGGGTCGCCGTGTGGCGTGCATCGACCCAGGTGTCCGCATCGACGTCGCGATCGCAACGGATGGCTGCACTCACGCCTGTTGCCTGGCCTCGCGCAGCGCGCCGCGGGCGGCCTCAAGCGTGTCGGCAATGTCCTGCTCGCTGTGCGCGCTGGACAGGAACCCCGCCTCGAACGCGCTCGGCGCCAGGTAAACGCCGCGCTTCAACATGCCATGGAAGAACCGGTTGAACAGCGCCGTGTCGGCCGCCGTGGCCTGTGCGTAGCTTGTCACCCTGTCGCCCGTGAAGAACAGCCCGAACATGCCGCCAACCCGGTTGGTGGTGAATGGCACCCCTTCGGCGTCCGCCACCGCCTGCAGGCCGTCGCAGAGCAGCCGCGTGCGTGCGGCGAGTGCGTCGTAGAAGCCCGGGGCCTGAATCAGTTCCAGCATCGCCAGGCCTGCCGCCATGGCGACCGGATTGCCCGAGAGCGTGCCGGCCTGGTAGATGGGGCCGGCTGGCGCAACCTGTTCCATCAGATCGCGCCGGCCGCCGTAGGCGCCGACAGGCATGCCGCCGCCGATCACCTTGCCGAAGGTGGTGAGGTCCGGCGTCACGTCGTAGTGCGCCTGCGCACCACCCAACGCCACGCGGAAGCCGGTCATCACCTCGTCGAAGATCAGCAGCGCGCCGTGGCGCGTGCACAGGTCGCGCAGGCCCTTGAGATAGCCTTCCGTCGGCGGGATGCAATTCATGTTGCCGGCGACCGGTTCGATGATCAGGCCGGCGATGTCGGCCCCCTGTTCGGCGAACAGGGCTTCGGCCGCCGGCAGGTCGTTGTAGGGCAGGGTGAGCGTCAGGTCGGCGGCCACCTTGGGCACGCCAGGCGAGGTTGGCACGCCGAAGGTCAGTGCGCCGGAGCCGGCCTTGACGAGAAAGCTGTCGCCATGGCCGTGGTAGCAGCCTTCGAACTTCACGATCTTGTTGCGCCCGGTCGCACCGCGCGCCACCCGGACGGCCGACATCGTCGCCTCGGTGCCAGAGTTGACCATGCGCACCATTTCCACCGAAGGCACCAGGCGCGTGATCGTCTCGGCCATGGTCACCTCGGCCGGGGAAGGCGTGCCGAACGACAGGCCATCGCGCACGGCGCGCTCGACGGCTCCGCGTACGTGCGCGTGGTTGTGACCGACGATCATCGGGCCCCACGAGCCCACGTAGTCGATGTAGCGCGTGCCTTCCACGTCCCACAGGTAAGCCCCGTCGGCGCGCGCGGTGAAGAAGGGCTCGCCGCCGACCGATTTGAACGCGCGCACCGGCGAGTTGACCCCGCCGGGCATCAGCCGCTGCGCACGCTGGAAAAGTTCATGGTTGGTGGTCATGGATGGGACTCGCTGGAAGGGGAACGGTAGAGGTCGGCCAGGCGGCGCGCGGCCGCGCGCACGTCGGTGGCACCGAACACGGCCGAGATGGCCGCGAGGTAGTCGGCGCCGGCCTCGACCAGGGCCGCGCCATTCTCGGGCGTGATGCCGCCGATCGCCACCCGCGGCACGCCCAGTGCGGCGCTCTGCCTCAGCAATTCCAGTGGCGCCATGCGCGCATGCGGCAACGTCGACGACGGGAAAAAAGCGCCGAAGGAAACGTAGTTGGCGCCTGCCGAGACCATCCCTCGTGCTCGTTCGAGCGAATCGAAGCACGACACGCCGATGATCGCCTGTCCACCGAGCCGTTCGCGCGCGCTGGCCAAGTCTTCGGCAGTCTCGCCCAGATGTACGCCAGCGGCGCCGACCGCCTGCGCCAGCGTGGCGTCGCCGTTGATAAGCAGCGGCACGCCCTGCTCGTCGCACAGGCGCTTGAGCGCATGGGCTTCGGCATGGCGGCGCGCGTGGTCATCGCCAAGGTCGCGGTACTGCAGCAGCCGTACGCCGCCGGCAAGCGCTTCCCGGGCGGCCTGCATCAGGTCGCTACGCGGACCATCCGTGATCGCGTACAAGCCATTCAAAGGGAGATGGGGCATGGAAGTCCTTCTTTCAGGTCGCCGCGCTTTCGCTCGGGCGGGGGAGTTGCGAGAATGACCCATTCAACTGCAGACGAAGACACGATCCGATGAGCACCGACGCCCAACCCCCCGCGACGCGCAAATGGATGTGCGTGGTGTGCGGCTTCATCTACGACGAGGCGCTAGGCGTGCCCGAGGAAGGCATCGAGCCCGGCACGCGCTGGGAAGACGTGCCCGACACCTGGACGTGCCCTGATTGCGGCGCGACCAAGGACGACTTCGAGATGGTCGAGATCGACTGACGCGCGCCTCGCGCCTGTCATCAAACGGCCCGGTTCCGTCATCGTGCGGACCGGGCCGTCTGCTTTCATGTCTCCGTACCAGGCACAGGAGACATCCATGAAACAGTTCATTCCGTTCGAGGACGACTGGGCCGTGCTGGAGCGGCTCGACCCGTCGCGGCTAATCCCCTATCAGGTGGGACTGCCCTGCCAGCGGGGCGCCGATCAGCGCACCGGGCCGATGTCGCCTTCGACCTTCAGTTCGTCGCCTGACTCCACACCGATGCGTCGCGCCGTCCCCGCAGGCAGCTCGAGCACATAGCGCGCTGGCGTATCGCTCGGATAACTTGGGCAGGGGTCGACCTCGCACGGCGGCACGTCCAGCTGCATCGATACCAGCTTGCGGTCGGCATCGAAGTACAGGATGTCCAGCGGGATGAGCGTGTTCTTCATCCAGAACCAGCGTGGCTGCGTGTCCGGGAAGACGAACAGCATGCTGTGGTCGGGCGCCAGCTCCGTGCGCATCATCAGGCCGTGTTCGCGGCTGGCTTCGTTGGTTGCGAGTTCGGTGGTGAAGTGATGCCCATGCAGTTCCACCGCTGGCGTCGATGTCTTCGGCATGGCGCCCACGCAGCCGGCAGCGGACACCAGCAGGAACACAAGGGACAATCGTTTCATCGCTCAGATCCGTCGAGAGTGAGCTCCGGAGTGTAGCGTTTGAACCGCACCCCAACAGAGCCAAAAAAAGGTCCACGCCCCCTTCACAGGATCATCCTGCGGCGCTATGATTCTCGCCCCTTCGACGAGGCCGCCCTCGCGAAGAGTTCTCCCCTCCCTTGCGATGAAATTTCTTCTCACAGGGTGTTGACGGACCGAGAAAGGAATGTAGAATGGGCGGCTCACCCGGGACGAAACGTCTCGGGGCGATTCTAAAGAAAGAGTCGCAAGTGATTGATCTTTGACAGTGTGCGCAGGTGACTTGTGT